>NZ_JBTOLK010000001.1:1154775-1339968 GCF_054551755.1 Rathayibacter sp. CAU 1779 | reverse complement strand
CCCCCCTCCCCCTCCCCCCCCCCCCCCCCCCCCCCCCCCCCGCCGCCGTGCTTCGCGCCGTCGTCACCGTTCCGCTCGTACTGCCGCCGATGGTCGGCGGCCTCGCCCTGCTGTTCCTGTTCGGCCGCACCGGATGGCTGGGCTTCACCGGCTGGCAGCTCCCGTTCACGACGACCGCCGTGGTGCTCGCCCAGACGTTCGTCGCCATGCCGTTCCTCGTGCTGGCGCTGGAGGGCGCACTGCGCACATCCGGACTGGACTACGAGCGGACGGCGGCAGGCCTCGGCGCCGGACGGTGGACGACGCTGTGGCGGGTCACGCTGCCGCTGGCCGGTCCTGGGCTGCTCTCCGGCGTCATCCTCTGCTTCGCCAGAGCGGTCGGCGAGTTCGGAGCGACAGCCCTGTTCGCGGGCAACGCGCCGGGCGTCACCCAGACCATGCCGCTCGCGATCTACACCGCGTTCAACGGCGGCGGCGTCAGCCAGGATGCCGCGGTCGCCCTCTCCCTCCTCCTGCTCGTGACGGCCATCGCGGTGCTCCTGCTCGTACGTGCCTGGCGTCCGGATGCCGCCGCGAAGGAAGGCATGACCAGAGAGGTCGTGCAGTGAGCGGATCCGCGGCAGCGCCCCGCAATGCGGCGGACGGCGTCGGATGGTCCGGTGAGGCTGACGCAGCGTCCGGATCGGTGCTGGACGCGCGCCTCCGCGTGGTCCGCGGCACCTATCGCCTCGACATCGAGCTGCACGCCGACGCCGGCGAAGTGGTCGCCGTGATGGGACCGTCCGGAGCGGGCAAGTCCACGATGTTCGAGGCGATCGCCGGATTCGTGTCGCTCGACGACGGTGAGGTGCGCCTCGACGGACGCACCCTGGACGCCGCATCCGGACCGCATGTGGCTCCGCACGAACGCGGAGTCGTGCTCATGGGCCAGGACGCCCGGCTCTTCCCGCACCTCTCGGCCCGCGAGAACGTGGCGTTCGGTCCCCGTGCCAGGGGCACATCGAAGGCGCTGGCACGAGCGGATGCCGACGCCTGGCTCGCCAACGTCGGCCTCCCCGATCTCGGCGACCGACGCCCGGCACAGCTGTCAGGCGGTCAGCAGCAGAGGGTCGCGCTCGCCAGGGCGCTGGCCACCGGCCCGCGCCTCCTGCTGCTGGACGAGCCGCTGCGCGCGCTGGATCCGGAGACCGCGGCGGATATCCGCCGCCTGCTGCGCGAGGTCTTGACAACGACCCGGACCACGACGCTGGTTGCGACGCACGACGCGAGCGACGCGGCATCCTTCGCCGACCGGATCGTCGTGCTCGAGAACGGGCACGTCACGCAGTCCGGTGCTGTCCACGACGTCTTCCGCGCACCGGCCACCCCGTTCGTCTCAGCGGTCTCCGCGACGCTGCCGCGCGATCGGGACCACGGGACGGAGAGCGACGCCACGAACGGCGCTGACTGGAGTGCGCGAGTCGTGCACGTGGCATCCGACGAGACCGGACTGCGCGTGCTGGCACGCACGGCGAACGGCGACGAGGTCGTGCTGCACTTCCCCTCGGGCGCGCGCGTCGCCGTCGGCTCGATCATCACCGTCGACTGAAACCCGCCGTCAAGAGATTCCAGGCGTGCCGTCACGGCATTCCTGACCTGCCATCACCGGATTCCTGGCACGTATTGTCGCTTCACCTGCCGGAAGCGGCAACACGCGCCAGGATTTCGTCGAGGCTCGCGGGCTGACTCCGAGAGCCGCAGACCGATTCGCACGATCGTTCCGGATCCCTGACGCGTGTTGTCGCTTCACCTGTCGGAAGCGACGACATGCGCCAGGAACTCCAGGGGCCGGCGTACGAGCGTGGGCGGACGCGCGGAGCCGTACCGGAGGAGGTTCCGCCGCCTACGGACGGTGCAGACGCTCCGCGTCGGGCGTCGTGACCGGATCCCAGCCCCGGCGCACGGGACGGCTGCCGCTGCGATCGTCGCGCGAGCGGTACACGATGTACGGCCGGAAAAGGTACTGCACCGGCGCAGAGAACACGTGCACCAGGCGGGTGAACGGCCAGATGATGAACAGCGCCGTCGCGCAGAGCGCATGCAGCTGGAACATCAGGGGCGCCTCGGCCATGAGCTGCGGCTGCGGCTGGAAGATGATGATGCTGCGCACCCACGGGCTGATGGTCTCGCGGTAGTTGTATCCCTCGCCGAACAGCTGGTAACCGAACGTCGCGAGCGTCCCGAAGAGCAACGTCGCACCGAGGAACACGTACATGACCTTGTCCATGCGCGTCGTCGCAAGAAACACGGGACCGACCGTGCGGCGACGGTAGATGAGGATGGCGAGCCCCGCGAGCGTGAGGATGGCCGCGGCCGTCCCCAGCACGGTGGCCCCGATGTGGTACATGAGCTCGTTGATCCCGATCGCGAAGAGCCACTCCTCGGGGATGAGCAGCCCCACCGCATGGCCCACGAGCACGCACAGGATGCCGAAGTGGAACATCGGGGATCCCCAGCGCAGCAGCCGGTTCTCATACGTCTGGCTCGACCTCGTGGTCCAGCCGAACTTGTCGTAGCGGTAGCGCCAGATATGCCCGACGACGAAGACCGCGATCGCGATGTACGGCAGCGCGACCCACAGCAGCATGGACCAGGCGTTCATTCGCTCTTCCTCTTCACTCGTGTGTCGTCATCCGGGCGCGCACTCACCGATCGTGCGGCGCGTACGGCGGCAGGCTGCCCAGGAAGCTCAGGCCAACCGTCTCGGTGGGCGGCCCCTCGCTGATCAGGTCCAGGTAGTGCTCGCGCGTCGCGTCGTCGATCGGCGGGAGAGACAGGGTCACGACGCGCACCACATCCGCCCACGGACTGGACATCTGCTCCAGCGCGGCGCGTAGCACCTCGATGCCCTCGCGATGGCTGCTGAGCAGGGCGCCGGCGATCTCCGAGTCGCTGACGGCGGAGAACTCCAGCACGGCCGGCAGGTAGTCCGGCAACTCGTCGGCGTCGAACTCCCAGCCGGCCGCCCGGTATGCCTCGAGAATCGTCACGAGGGCCGTGCCGCGCTTGCGCGTGTCCCCGGTGGCGAAGTACGTGAGGTACAGGCTGCACTTGCGCTTCAAGTCGAACGTGGCGACATACTGCTGCTCCCAGGCGAAGGCATCGCCACCCCGATCCGGAGCGGATGCCTTCAGCGCGGCATCCATGAAGCGGTCCAGCGGATCGCGCAGCTCGGCCGGCAACCCCGCCACGAGGGAACGCACCGTGGCGAGCTTGCCGAACCACGCGGCATCCGGATAGTCCAGCAGCACCGCACCGGCGAGGTGGACCCGCTTCCGCTGCTCGCGGGTGAGCGGGAGCGGATCGAGTCGTGCGGGCATTCGTCTGCGGGGCGTCACCCGCGTGCGTTCGCGGGTCGCACCGGATCGGCGGGTCTCGGTCATCGGACCGCCCCGCTCATCGGGAGTCCTCGTCGTGCGCGGACTCGTCGTGCGCTGGCTGGTGCCGTTCGTCCGGCGGGAACAGCCCTTCAGGGGCTCCGTTGCCGTCCCAGTTCAGCAGGTTGACGCGTCCGGGTGTCGACGGCCGGTCGGCGGTCTGCCTGTTGGCCAGAGCATGGAAGTTCTCAACAGCGACCGGCGTCGGATGTCCGCTGGAGGATCCGAACGGGCCAGCACCGCCCATGCCCGGACCGCCGTCGTAGTCCAGCGAGCAGGCGAGCTCATCGAGCTCACGCGCCTGCTCGGCATGCGCGGCGGGGATGACGTATCGGTCGTTGTACTTCGCGATGGCGAGCAGCCGGTACATCTCCTCGACCTCGGTGCCGGTCATGCCGACGGCGTTCGCGATCCGCTCGTCGCGCTCGTCGTCGAGGTTGATGCCGCGCATGTACGACCGCATGGCGGCGAGCTTGCGCAGCGATTCGTCCACCGGGCGCGTGTCGCCCGCCGTGAACAGCTCGGCGAGGTACTCGATCGGTATGCGCAGCTTGTCGATCGCGGCGAACAGCGTGCGCGCATCCTCGCCGTCGTTGCCGGATCCGGTGATCACGTCGACCACGGGTGACAGCGGCGGGATGTACCAGACCATCGGCATCGTGCGGTACTCGGGGTGCAGCGGCAGCGCGACCCGGTACTCCTTGATGAGCTTGTGGATCGGACTGTTCTGCGCCGCCTCGATCCAGTCCTGCGGGATGCCGTCACGCAGCGCCGCCTCGATCACCGCAGGATCGTGCGGGTCGAGGATGACGTCGCGCTGCGCATCCAGCAGGTCGTGCTCGTTCTCGGTCTTGGCGGCATCCGCCACCCTGTCGACGTCGTAGAGGATGAGCCCGAGGTAGCGCAGCCGTCCGACACACGTCTCGGAGCACACCGTCGGCAGGCCGACCTCGATGCGCGGGTAGCAGAGCGTGCACTTCTCGGCCTTGCCCGTCTTGTGGTTGAAGTACACCTTCTTGTACGGGCATCCGGAGACGCACATGCGCCAGCCGCGGCACTTGTCCTGGTCGACGAGCACGATGCCGTCTTCGACCCGCTTGTACATGGCGCCGGACGGACAGGATGCCACGCACGACGGATTGAGGCAGTGCTCGCAGATGCGCGGCAGGTAGAACATGAACGCCTGCTCGAACTCGGCGTTCACCTGCTCGCTCATCTTCTGCAGGATCGGATCGTCCTGCATGGTCTCCACGGATCCGCCGAGGTCGTCGTCCCAGTTCGCCGACCACGAGATCTTCATGTCCTGGCCGGTGAGCAGGCTCTTCGGTCGCGCGACGGGCGTCTGCTGGCCTCGTGGCGAGTTCAGCAGCATGTCGTAGTCGTACGTCCACGGCTCGTAGTAGTCGTGGATCTCCGGCAGGTTGGGGTTCGAGAAGATGTGTCCGAGCTTGGCCAGGCGTCCGCCACTGCGCAGCTTGAGACGACCGCGCTTGGTACGCGTCCATCCGCCTTGCCACTTGTCCTGATCCTCGTACCGCCGCGGGTAGCCGAGCCCTGGCCGGGTCTCCACGTTGTTGAACCACACGTACTCGACACCTGTGCGGTTGGTCCAGGCCTGCTTGCACGTGACGGAGCAGGTGTGGCATCCGATGCACTTGTCGAGGTTCATCACCATCGACATCTGCGCCATGACCTTCATCGGTACTGCACCTCCTGGCTCCGTCGCCGGATCGTCGTCACCTCGTCGCGCTGGTTCCCCGTCGGCCCCAGATAGTTGAACGCCCACGACAGCTGCGCGTAGCCGCCGATCAGGTGGCTCGGTTTCAGCAGGATGCGCGTGAGCGAGTTGTGGATGCCGCCGCGCAGGCCGCTGGTCTCCGTGATCGGCACGTCGACGGTGCGGTCCTTCGCGTGGTACATGTACACGGTTCCTTCCGGCATGCGGTGGGACACGATCGCGCGCGCGACCACGACGCCGTTGCGGTTGTACGCCTCGATCCACTCGTTGTCGCGCACGCCGATCTTGGCCGCATCCTGGACGCTCATCCAGATCTCCGGGCCACCGCGCGAGAGCGAGAGCATGAAGAGGTTGTCCTGGTACTCCGAGTGGATCGACCATTTGGAGTGCGGGGTCAGGTAGCGCACGGAGACCTCGGCCTGACCGTCAGCGCCCGGACCGGATGCGTTGCCCACGACGCCGAGCTTCGCGTCGCCGAACAGTCGGTGCATGTCCAGCGGCGGACGGTAGACCGGCAGATTCTCGCCGAGCTCCTCCATCCAGTCGTGGTCCAGGTAGAAGTGCTGGCGTCCGGTGAGCGTGTGCCAGGGCTTCAGCTGCTCCACATTGACCGCGAACGCGGTGTAGCGGCGTCCGCCGTGTTCGGATCCCGACCACTCCGGCGACGTGATGACACTGCGCGGCTGCACCTGCACGTCCGAGAACGTGATGTGCGTTCCCTCGTGCTCCTCGGCGAGGAACGCCAGCTTCTGGCCGGTCTTCGCCTCCAGCTGCTCGAATCCCTCGACCGCGAGCCGGCCGTTCGTCGTTCCGGAGAGCGCGAGGATCATCTCGCACGCCCGCTTGTCGGTGTCGAGCCGCGCGCGTCCACTCATCGGCCCGGCCTCGACGACGCCGTTCAGCCGCTTCAGTGCCGCCACCTCGGGACCCGGATGGTACGTGATGCCCTTCGTGACCATGCCGACGCTCTCCGTCAGCGGCCCCAGCGATCCCCACTTCTCCGCGATCGCCGGGTAGTCCCGCTCCACGACGACGAGCTTCGCCATCGTGACGCCGGGCTTCAGCGGAAGGTCCTCGATCGCGCCGTGCGGCGTGGCCATGGCATCGGGGGTGTCGTGCTGCAGCGGAGCCGCGACCACGTCGCGGCGAACACCGAGGTGCGTGCGCGCCAGCTGGCTGAAGCGCTCGGTCAGCACCTTGAACGTGTCGAAGTCCGTGCGCGTCTGCCACGGCGGGTCGATCGCCGGTGTGAACGAGTGCACGAACGGATGCATGTCCGTCGACGACAGGTCGTACTTCTCGTACCAGGTGGCTGTGGGCAGCACGATGTCGCTGAACAGCGTGGTGGACGTCATCCGGAAGTCGCTGGTGACCAGCAGGTCGAGCTTGCCGATCGGGGCATCCTCCCGCCAGTGGATGTCGCGCGGCCGGAAACCCGACGCAGCCTCGTCGACGCGGATGGCGGCATCCGTTCCGAGCAGATGCTTCAGGAAGTACTCGTTTCCTTTGCCGGAGGAGCCGAGCACGTTCGCCCGCCACATCGTCATGACGCGCGGCCAGTTCTCTGGAGCGTCGGGATCCTCGCAGGCGTAGTGCAGGGATCCGTCGTTCAGGCTCTCCACGATGTAGTCGGCGACCTCTTTACCCGCCGCCTCTGCCTCGTCGCACAGGTCGAGAGGGTTGCGGTCGAAGGTCGGATAGCTCGGCATCCAGCCGCGCTTCACGGATTCCACCAGGCAGTCCGCCGTCGTCCGACCGTCGAACGCGCCGCGCGCGAGCGGCGATGCGAGCTGGTTCGCCGGCAGCCCGTCGTACCGCCACTGGTCGGTGGCCAGGTAGAAGAAGGCCGTCCCGATCGCCTGCCGCGGTGGGCGGCTCCAGTCCGCCGCCCCTGCGTACTGGTTGTAGCCGGTCAGCGGCCGCACCTTCTCCTGCCCGACGTAGTGCGCCCATCCGCCGCCGTTGACGCCCTGGCAGCCGCACATCATCGTGAGCGCGAGGAACGTGCGGTAGATGGTGTCGGAGTGGAACCAGTGGTTCGTGCCAGCACCCATCAGGATCATCGAGCGCCCGCCGCTGCGCTCCGCGTTCTCCGCGAACTCGCGGCCGATGCGGATCGCCTGCGCCGCAGGCACCGACGTGATCTCCTCCTGCCAACTGGGCGTTCCCGGCGTTGAGGCGTCCTCGTAGTCGGACGGCCACTCGCCCGGCAGCCCGTCGCGGCCGACGCCGTAGCGGGCGAGCATGAGATCGAAGACCGTGGTGACGAGCTTGCCCGCCACGCGCCGCACGGGCACCCCGCGGACGACGACACCGGATCCGCCTGTGTGCTCCTGGCCCGGCTCCGGCGCCACGTCGAAGCGCGGCAGCGCGACCTCGGCCGCCCCGCCGTCCCAGTCGGCCAGGTCTGCGATCGACAGCGGCGGCACGACATCGCCGAGGTCGAGGTTCCACTTTCCTTCGTCCTCGGGGGCGAAGCGGTGCCCGAGGGATCCGCCCGGCACGAATGCCGACCCGTGCTGGTCGAGCACGACGGGTTTGAACTCGGCCCGGGCCGCGGCTGCCGCATCTCCTCCGAGATCGGATGCCGTGAGGAACTTGCCTGGCACGAGCCGGTCGCCGTTCTGCTCCACCGACACGAGGTACGGGGCATCCGTGTACCTGCGCATGTAGTCCTCGAAGCGCGGCGTGCGCTTCTGCACGAAGTGCTCGGTGAGGATGACGTGGCCCATCGCGATCCCGAGCGCCGCGTCGGTTCCCGGGTGCGGCGCGGCCCACTCGTCGGCGAACTTCGTGTTGTCGGTGTAGTCGGGCGACACCACGACGACCTTCGTGCCGCGGTAGCGGGCCTCCGTCATGAAGTGGGCGTCTGGTGTGCGGGTGACCGGCACGTTGGATCCCCACATGATCAGGTAGCTGGAGTTCCACCAGTCGGCGGACTCAGGAACATCCGTCTGGTCGCCGAAGACCTGGGGGCTCGCCACGGGCAGATCCGCATACCAGTCGTAGAACGACAGCATGGTGCCGCCCACCAGGTTGAGGAACCGGGATCCTGCACCGTGCGACACCATCGACATCGCAGGGATGGGCGAGAAGCCGGCGACGCGATCCGGCCCGTACTTCTTCACCGTGTACACGTGGGCGGCCGCGGCGATCTCGACGGCCTCGTCCCACACGACGCGCACCAGACCGCCCTTGCCGCGCACGCGCTTGTATGCGGCGGAGGCCCCCGCATCCTCCACGATCGACGCCCAGGCATCCACCGGATCCGAGTGCTGCTGCTTGGCTGCGCGGTAGAGCTGCAGCAGGGTGTCGCGCACATAGGGATAGCGCACCCGTGTCGGCGAATACGTGTACCAGCTGAAGGCGGCGCCGCGCGGGCATCCGCGTGGCTCGTATTCCGGCGAGTCCGGACCTACGGACGGATAGTCCGTCTGCTGTGTCTCCCACGTGATGATGCCGTCCTTGACGTACACCTTCCACGAGCACGAGCCCGTGCAGTTCACACCGTGCGTCGACCGCACCACCTTGTCGTGCGACCATCTGTCGCGATAGAACACGTCACCGTCACGACCGCCCTTGAGGAACAGCGTCCGCAGATCGGGCGACACCTCGCCCGGCCTCAGGTACTTGCCGAGTTCGACGAGGGCATCGGCCAGCGGGCCGTCGGTGGCCGGATCGGTGCGGGTGCGCGGAGTCATGTGTCCTCGTCTCTTTCGATGCCCTGTGTCTTCGATTCCTGCGTCTTCGATTCCTGCGTCTTCAATCCGTGTGTCGCGCCGGCCGTCAGCTCTTCGCCTCGGCACCGGGCCGCACGTAGTACCACCAGGCCAGCCAGATGCAGATCGCGCACAGAATGACCGACCAGATGAAGAAGGGAACCGGACCGACCAGCGACAGCAGCACGCCGACGAAGAACGGCCCGAATGCCGCGACGGATGCCGTGAATCCGATCGCACCGCCCGCCTGCCGCTTCGCGAAGATCGTCGGCATCTGTTTGAAGGTGCCAGCGTTCACCAGTCCGGAGAAGAAGAAGATGATCAGGATGCCGGTGGCGAAGCCTGCGAAATCGCCCTTGTCATCGGGGTTGAGGAAGAAGACCGTCACGAAGCATCCGGCGAACATGCCGATGGATCCGATGAATGTGAAGATGCCGCCGCCGAACCTGTCGCACAGCGGTCCGACGGCGGCACGCACCAGCGCACCGATCGCCGGTCCGATGAATGCGAAGGCCACCCCGTTCGGGCCGCCGGCATCCGGTCCGCCCCACAGGTTCTTGATCAGCAGGGCGGTCTGCGCCGACAGCCCCGAGAACAGCCCGAATCCCATCACGTAGAGCACGGTCTGGATCCACGTGTGCTTGAGCCGGAAGATGTCGAGCTGGTCGCGGAAGTTCGCCTTCACCGGCACCCTGCGGATGTAGAGGAAGGCCACGATCGCGGCCAGCAGCACCCACGGCACGAGCACGAGTCCGCCGTTGTGCAGCCAGATCAGCTTGCCGGTCTCATCCGTCTGCGGCGTGAGCGCGGCCGTGCCGAACAGGCCGAAGCCCACCACCCACGGCGTGAGCAGTTGCACGAACGAGATGCCGAAGTTGCCGAGTCCGGCCTGCAGACCGAGTGCCGTGCCGCTCAGCCGTTTGGGGAAGAAGTAGCTGGTGGAGGGCATGAAGCCCGAGAACGTGCCGCCGCCGACTCCTGCCGCGAAGGCGAGCAGCATCAGCATCCAGAACGGGGTGTGCGTGTCGCGCACCGCGAAGGTCCAGCCGAGCAGCGGGATGAGCAGCAGAAGGGCGGAAAGGACGACCAGCGTGCGCGACCCGAGCACCGGCGGAAGGAACATGAACACGAACCGCAGCACGCCGGCGGAGACACCGGGGATCGCCACGATCCAGTAGAGCTGTCCGGGATCCAGCGCGAAGCCGACCTCGTTGAGCCGCGGCGCGACGGCGCTCACCACGTACCACGTCGCGAAGCTGATGAACATCGTGTACGTGGTGATGGTGAGCGTCCACCACGCGCGCTTCGGATCCCAGGTCGCCGGGTTCTCAGGGTTCCAGTTGGACAGATCTGGCTTGAGCTCTGAGCCCGTGACGACGGCCATTGCTGACTCCCCCAGGTCGGCGGATCCGTGTACTCGCAGTCGACGCAGCCGCGTCATCTGCAACATTGCTCCCATCTCGGCGGCAGGTCCAGCATCCGCAGCCGTGAGCCGAAACCTCACGGCAGGGAGTGCAATCGCGCCACCTGCGCACTGTTGCGCCGCCCGGCACGGCGCAACAGTACGCACATGGCGCGGCTGAGCGAGCGTCGCGGCTCGGCCCAGCGGCCGCCACGACCCCCCGTCTCCTCGGCCGCGCCGACATCCCGCCGACACACTCGCGGTCTACGGTGGGACGATGGCGGCCGAGCGGATGCAAGCGACGACGGATGCCCGTGGTCGCGGCCTTCACGACCTGCGCATCTCGGTCACCGACCGCTGCAACTTCCGCTGCGTGTACTGCATGCCGAAGGAGATCTTCGGCCGGGATCACGTGTTCCTCCCACAGGAGCACCTCCTCACGTTCGAGGAGATCGTGCGCATCACGCGCGCCGGCATCGCGAACGGCGTGCGCAAGCTGCGGATCACCGGCGGCGAGCCGCTGCTGCGACGCGACATCGACCAGCTGGTGGGCATGCTGTCCCCGTTGCGCACGACGGATGGCCATCCGCTCGACATCGCGATGACGACGAACGGCGCGGCGCTCGCGCACAAGGCGACCGCCCTGAAGACGGCGGGGCTGAGCCGCGTCACGGTCTCGCTGGACTCCCTCGACGACGAGGTGTTCCGACGCATGAACGACGTCGACTTCCCCGTCGCGCGCGTGCTCGACGGCATCAGCGCCGCTCAGGATGCCGGGTTCGCCTCGATCAAGGTCAACACCGTCGTCAAGCGCGGCGTCAACGACCGCGACGTCGTGGCGATCGCCGAGCACTTCCGCGGCACGGGCATCACGGTGCGCTTCATCGAGTTCATGGATGTCGGCACCACCAACCGCTGGAACCTCGACCAGGTCACGCCGTCCGCCGAGGTGATCGCACGCATCGATGCGGAGCATCCGCTCGCACCGCTGCCCGCGACGTATCCGGGCGAGACGGCAACGCGGTGGCGCTACCGCGACGGCGCGGGCGAGATCGGGGTCATCTCCAGCGTGAGCGCCCCGTTCTGCGGATCCTGCGGTCGCGCCCGCATCTCCGCCGACGGCAAGCTTTTCACCTGCCTGTTCGCCTCGAGCGGGCACGACCTGAGGGCGCTGCTGCGCGACGGATGCTCGGATGCGGCACTCGAGGCATCCCTCGCCGGCAGCTGGTCGGCGCGCGGCGACCGCTACTCCGAGCTGCGCTCCGCGGCAGGATCCGACTCCCGCACGGCATCGACCGAGCGCGTGGAGATGTCGTACATCGGCGGCTGAGCGCGCCTCTGGCGGCATCCCACAAAAGACGTCGCGCGCAGACCCGACGGCGGGAGGCATTCCCACAGTCGGCCCCGGAACCGCGGTGGACCCTGCCTATGATCTGTGGATTCCCCGGACCAGTGCGTCCGGGACGTCAACCGGCTCCGCACAAGGGTGCGGCCGCCCGCCGAAGGAGGAAGGTTTCGCGATGGAGCGCGACATTTACGACGAGGACCACGAGGCATTCCGCGATCTGGTGAAGGCGTTCGTGAAGCGACACGTCACGAACGAGGCGATCCAGCGCTGGGACGCCGAGGGTGAGATCGACCGCGAGACGATGAAGGCTGCCGCCGAGGCCGGCCTGCTCGGCCTGTCGGTGCCCGAGGAGTTCGGCGGCGCCGGGATGCTCGGCGACTACCGCTTCCGCGCGGTCGTGAACGAGGAGATCATCGGTGCGGGCGCCGGATCGCTTGCCGGCGCATTCGGCATCCAGGACGACCTCGCCGTTCCGTACTTCGTGCACATGGGCACGCAGGAGCAGAAGGCCAAGTGGCTTCCTCGCATGGCGACCGCCGAGGTGATCGGCGCCCTCGCGATGACCGAGCCGGGTGCAGGGTCCGACCTGCGCGGCATCAAGACCACCGCGAAGAAGGTGGAGGGCGGCTACCTGGTGAACGGCGCCAAGACGTTCATCTCCAGCGGCAAGACGGCGGATGTCGTCGTCACCTTCGTGAAGACCGGCGAAGGCAATCGCCCAGACGCCTTCAGCATCGTGCTCATCGAGGACGGCATGGAGGGCTTCGAGCACGGCAACAAGCTGAACAAGATCGGTTTCCACGGCCACGACACCGCCGAGCTCTCGTTCAACGATGTGTTCGTGCCCGAGGAGAACCTGCTGGGCGGCGAAGAGGGCCGCGGATTCATCCAGCTCATGATGAACCTCCCGCTCGAGAGGCTCTCGATCGGTGTCGCCGCGGCGGCCGCCGCGCAGGCCGGGCTCGCCTGGACGCTGGACCACACGAAGAACCGCGAGGCGTTCGGCGAGCGGATCATCGACTTCCAGAACACCCGCTTCCGCATTGCCGACGTCGCCACCGCGGTCGACGCGACCTGGGCCTACGTCGACGCCGCGCTGCGCGCCTACGCGAACGGCAAGCTGTCGGCCGATGAAGCGGCGAAGGTCAAATTCTGGGCGACCGAGCGCGAGTGGGAGGTGCTCGACACGTGCCTGCAGCTGCACGGCGGCTACGGCTACATGGTCGAGTATCCGATCGCACGCGCGTGGGCGGATGCCCGCGTGCACCGCATCTACGGCGGCACGAACGAGATCATGCGCGACATCGTGAGCCGTCCGATCGCCGGCAAGAGGTAGCGATCGGAGGCCCATCGCCTGATACGGCGGCGTCCCGGCCTCGGGGCGCCGCCGTTCTGCGTGCGGGGGCGTCATCCTGCATCCGCGTCGGCATGAGAGCGAGAACGGCGGCACGAACCGGATCGCTCCGGCACCCGGGTCAGCCGGGCAGAGCCGCGCGGCGGGCTCGCGAGCGGTTCACATGGCGTGCCAGCAGCATCCCGACGATCACGCAGGGCACCCACGACGCCCATGCGAGCCAGGGATAGAGCCGCGAGAACATGTCGGCGGCGATGATGGCGCCGTTCTCCGCACGGATCACGACCGCGGCGAACGTGAGGCTGAAGTTGGTGATGATCCAGAAGCGGTGCGCCACGATGTCTCCGCGGATCAGAATGCCGCGCAGCGCCATCGCCAGCGTGAACAGCCACACGATCCCGAGCGTGCAGAATCCGCTCGTCACGATGAACCGTCCACCGGCGATGATTCCCGGATACGCGTGGAACGACATGAAGATCGCGCACGTCGCGGAGAAGGCGACGGCCACCGCGTAGATCGTGCCGAACACGCGGTGTGTCCTGGTGTAGCCGTTGCGGAGCGCGTTCACCAGGTTGATCGGACCGGCGATGAGCGCGACTGTGCCCCCCGCAATGTGGCCGAACAAGGGCACTGCGTAGGTCGCGAAGGTCTGCTCCTGCTGGTTGAAGTAGTAGTCGCGCAGGAACGGCATCGCCGGCATCACGACGAAGTAGAGCGAGCTCATGGCGAGCGCGACCAGCATGCTCGGCACCGCGACGAGCAGGATCACCGTGACGTAGCCGCGATGCGGACTCGTCCGAACGGCAAGAGCTGAGGATGCGTCGGGGGCGACCACGCGCACAGTGTGGCACCGCGTCGGGGTGGACGCCACTGTCCATTCGGATGCATGCGAGTCGGCTTCGCCCCCCGAGGAGCACGCCTCCTCGGGGGCGAAGCGTGCCGCTGCGGCACAGGACGCGCGCCGTCCCCGCCGAGCCGCCCGCTCGAGAAGCGACGACAGGATGCTCGGCCCCCGACCCCAGCGAACGCAAAGGCGCGAGCGCGTAGCCTGGCGTTCCCTTCGTTTCGCTCATATGTGCAGTCTGCGCAAACTTGCGCGATGGCAATCTTGCACAACGTGCATGATCGGCGTAATGTTGCACCGCCTGCAAGAAATTGCCCGCCAAAGTCGGCGCCCGGTGCCGACGAACGGTGACGGGTGCCGCGCCCATCCCGAACCACCGTCACTCGAAGGGCTGGCATGTCCACCGCAACCGCTCCCGTGCAGACCGTAGGGTCTGCACCAGGATCGAAGCCGATCATGACCCATCGGCAGATCCTCTTCGTCATCTACGGCCTCATGGCCGGCATGTTCTTGTCGTCGCTCGACCAGACCATCGTCGGCACGGCCATCCGCACCATCGGCGACGACCTCCACGGTCTCGACCAGCAGGCGTGGGTCACCACGGCCTACCTGATCACCTCCACCATCTCGGTGCCGATCTACGGCAAGCTCTCCGACATCTTCGGCCGGCGCCCGCTGTTCATCTTCGGCATCGTCGTGTTCGTCATCGGCTCGCTGCTGTCGTCGTTCTCGACGTCGATGCTCATGCTGGCCGCCTTCCGTGCGTTCCAGGGCATCGGCGCCGGCGCCATGATGGCCCTGCCGCTGGCCATCATGGGCGACATCCTCGCTCCTCGCGAGCGAGCGAAGTACCAGGGGTACTTCTTCGCCGTGTTCGGCATCTCCTCCGTGATCGGTCCGCTCGTCGGCGGCATCTTCGCCGGGGCGAACTCGATCCTGTGGGTCACCGGATGGCGCTGGGTCTTCCTCATCAACGTGCCGATCGGCATCGTCGCGCTGCTCATGGTCGTCGCGTTCCTGCACCTGCCCAAGGTGAGTGCGAAGAAGAAGCCGCGCATCGACTGGTGGGGGGCTACGTCCGTCATCGTCGCGCTGGTTCCGCTGCTCCTCGTGGCGGAGCAGGGCCGTGAATGGGGTTGGACCTCGGCCGGTTCCATCGCGTGCTACGTGATCGGTGTCGTCGGTGCCGTCGCGTTCATCGTCGTCGAGGTCCTCATGAAGGAAGACGCGATCATCCCGATGAAGCTGTTCCGCTCCGGCACGTTCTCGATGGCGACCGTCATCGGTGTGCTCGTCGGATTCGGCATGTTCGGCGCCATGATGACCATCCCCCTGTACCTGCAGATCGTCACCGGCCTGTCGCCGACCGCGTCCGGCTTCGCCATGATCCCGATGGTCATCGGACTGATGATCGCGTCGCTCGGCTCTGGCCAGCTCGTCGCACGCACCGGCAAGTACCGCATCTTCCCGGTCACGGGCACGCTGTTCACCGCTGTGGGCTTCCTGATCATGACGTTCCTGAAGTACGACAGCCCGTTGTGGTTCCTGATGGTCGGCACCTTCGTGATCGGCCTCGGCCTCGGCCAGCTGATGCAGTCCCTTGTGCTCGCCAGCCAGAACTCGGTGAAGCCGCAGGACATGGGTGTCGCGAGCAGTGCCGCCACCTTCTTCCGTCAGATCGGTGGAACGCTCGGCACGGCGATCATGCTCTCCGTGCTGTTCTCGGTGCTGCCAGCGAACATCGTGCACGCCACGGCGGACACGTCGACGCTGAGCTCCGCGCTCGATGCCGCACTGAACCCGGCCGTGGCCACCAAGGCCGAGAACAAGCCGATCATGAAGCAGCTCTGGAACCCGATCGTCACCCCGATCGAGACGAACGTGCAGAAGCAGCTCGACTCGGCATCCGACCAGGCGAAGGCTGCAGCAGGCAAGGCCGTGACCGAGAAGGTCACGGAGGCCGTGAATGCCCAGGTCGCAGCGGGAGTGATCCCCGAGGCTGCGGCTTCCACCGTCATCCAGCAGCAGGTCGCAGCGGCAACCCCCGCCGCCGAGGAGGCCGCGCTCGGCGTCGTCGCCAAGAAGGCGTACGCCACGGTGACCGACGGCCACGTCGCGGTGGACTGGTCCAACACGAACCAGCGTTCGCACTGGGTCGACCAGCTCACGCCCACGCTCGAGAAGCAGATGAAGAAGAACGACGCGAAGTCGACGGCCGCGAGCAATTCCACCAGCGACACGTCGTTCCTGAACGGCGCGGACAGCCGGCTGAGCAAGCCGTTCATGGTCGGATTCACGCAGTCCGTCGTGACGGTCTACTGGGTCGGGTTCGGTGTGATCCTGCTCGCGTTCATCCTCACCTGGTTCTTCAAGGTGCCGCCGCTGCGCAAGACGTCGGCCCTGCAGGAGCAGGCTGACGCAGCGGGACTGAGCGAGACCGGCTCGATCCAGCTCCAAGGCGCATGATCGCCCGCCCGGGACGGCCTGTTGACAGGCCGTCCCGGGCCGCCACACGCCAGAATGGGAACATCATGATCACCGCTCAGCAGACCCCCGCTCAGCAGGCAGCCGGCGACACACTGCGAGAGCGCAAGAAGCAGCACACGTGGCAGGCGATCCACGAAGCTGCCCTCGAGCTCGTGGACCTGAACGGTCTCGATGGCACGACGATCGAGCAGATCTGCCAGCACGCCGACGTGTCGCCCCGCACGTTCTTCAACTACTTCCCGTCGAAGGCGGCCGCCGCGCTCGGTCTGCCGGAGACCGCGATCTCACCGGAGACCATCGACCAGTTCAAGGTGGCGACCGGCGACCTCGTTCCGGCGCTGTGCCATCTGGTGGGCGAGCCGGCCGATGCCCGGCTCGACCGCATCCGCATGAAGGACATGATCCATCGGCGTCCTGAGTTGATGCCCGCCTTCACGCAGTGGATGACGAGCGTGCGGGAACAGTTCGTTCAGCTCGCCGAAGAGCGCTCGCCCTCCCACGAGGAGGCGATGACGGCCGTCACCCTGGTGATGGCCGCGTTCGGACTCATCGTCCACGACCACTCGGATCAGGATGCCCCGGCATCCGAACGCCTGCAGGAAGCGGTCGACAAGCTGGTCGCCGTGCGCGCGGCGAAGCTGACGTCGCCGAAGTAGCGCGCGGACTCGGAGCGGCGCGCCTGGCATCCGCATCTCTGTGCCCGCCGATGGCAGTCCCGAAGGGGCTGCCATTTTTCGTTGCGGGACTCCCGTCGCGATGGGGTGGGCCCGCGGACCCGTGTACGGCGTGGGCTCGTGAGGCCGATCGGTCGCGGCGGCCCACCGAAGGCTTTGGTTCGCTATGTGTTTTCCGAATGACAACAGGATGTTTTTCGAGCGCTTTCTGTGACACCGCACAGGCTCCGGATCGGGCTCGGAAAAGTCGCGCTCCTACGGTTCTGATGTCCCGGTCGGCTCACCCGTCGCTGCCGCGGACTGCAGACGTATCCGAAGGAGAACCCGATGTTCCTCACCTATCTCAGACGCGAGCTGAGCAATCGCAAGAAGCAGAGCGTGATCATCGCCATAGGGATGGCGCTCGCGATCGCGCTCGTCATCCTCGTCAACGGCGTCTCGACCGGCGTGAAGGACGCCGAGGCGACGGCGCTGGAGTCGGTGAACGGGGTGGGAACCGACATCACGATCTCGCAGACCGCCAAGCCGGGATCGGGCAACCAGCGTTTCGACTTCGGATCCGGCAGCAACGGCAACGGCAACGATGGCAGCACCGACCTGTCGCAGAGCCGGCTCTCCACCGCGATGGGGTCGGCCACTTACAGCTCGTCCGCGCTGACCACGGTGAAAGCCGTCGACGGCGTCAAGGCCGCGACCGCGACCCTGTCGCTGCAGAACAGCACGTTCTCGGGCCAGATCGCGCAGCAGGACGGCACGGGCGGCGACAGCTCGCAGGCGCAGGCGACCCCGCCCTCCGGCGGCAGCAACGGAGGCGGCATGGGACCGAGCTCGTTCGGAATCGATCAGTTCACCGTGACCGGCATCTCGCTCGACACCCGCAGTGTGGGCCCGATGAGCTCGACGACGCTCACCAGCGGCCGCTACCTGACCTCCGCCGACTCCGGTGAACACGACGTCGTGCTCGACAGAAGCTACGCGAAGAGCGCGGGCAAGAAGGTGGGCAGCACCGTGAAGATCGGCGACACCAGTTTCAAAGTCGTCGGCATCGTGAAGTCCACGTCGTCGTCATCGACGACCGCGTCGAACGCGTACATCCCGCTCGACACGGCGCAGAAGCTCGCCGACCTCGACGGCAAGATCACCGACGTGTACGTGACCGCGACCTCCGCAGGCGACGTCTCCTCGCTCAAGACCGCTCTCGAGAAGGTGCTCCCGAACGCGACGGTGAACACGCAGGCGGATCTCGCGGCCAGCGTCTCCGGATCGCTCTCGACGGTCTCCACCCTGGTGACCAACCTGGGCACCTGGCTCTCGCTGCTCGTGCTGGCAGCGGCCTTCCTCATCGCCGTGCTGTTCACGATCTCCGGCGTCAGCCGACGTACCCGTGAGTTCGGCACCCTCAAGGCCATCGGCTGGAGCAACGGACGTGTCGTTCGGCAGGTCACCGGCGAATCCCTCGTGAACGGCCTCGTCGGCGGCGCGATCGGCGCCGTGGTCGGCATCGCGAGCATCCTCATCGTCAACGGGATCTCGCCGACGCTGTCCGTGGGATCCGGCGGCGGCGCGCCCTCCGGTGCGGGCGCGGGCCCAGCCTCCGGCGCCCCGAGCGGCGGAATACCCGGCGGCGGATCGGCTGCCATGCAGAACGCCAGCGAGATCACACTGCACATTCCGCTGACGGCGGGCATCATCCTCATCGCGGTCGGCTTGTCCGTGCTCGGCGGGCTCATCGCCGGAGCGTTCGGCGGGTGGCGGGCATCGCGGCTCCGTCCGGCCGAGGCCCTGCGGAGCGTCGCCTAGCGGCGCTCGCGACTCCGCACTTTCCGATCGGCCCTCGGGCGGCCACAGGCCGATCGGAAGGGGCCATCCCGCCGCACCCCTTACCCGGTCAGACGATCCCGTCTGCGCGGACGGCCCCGTTCCCGACACACGCATTCCCTTCAGGAGGACACCATGACCGAGAGCAACACCCTGCAGATTCCGACCGAATCCACACGTGACACCCTTGGCGTTGCGTACTCCCTGCGTGGCGTCGTCAAGACGTACAAGCAGAAGGGACGAACCGTGCAGGCGCTGCGCGGCATCGACCTGGAGATCCCGCGCGGACAGCTCGTGGCTGTGCAGGGTCCGACCGGCGGCGGAAAGTCGACGTTGCTGCAGATGCTCGGCGCGCTCGACCGTCCCACGTCCGGAACCGTCATGCTCGGCGCGCACGATCTGTCGCGGGCATCCGACAAGTCGCTCGCGACAGTGCGCGGAACGGAGATCGGATTCGTCTTCCAGGGCTTCAACCTGATCCCGACGCTCACGGCGGCCGAGAACGTGGAGACGGCGTTCGCCACGGACGACGTACCGCGGGCCGAACGCCGGCGACGCAGTGCGGAGGCGCTGGCATCCGTCGGTCTCGCCGACCGAGCGGACCACCGACCGAGCGAGCTGTCCGGCGGTCAGCAGCAGCGCGTGGCGATCGCCCGCGCCCTGGTCAAGGAGCCCGACGTGCTGCTGGCCGACGAGCCGACGGGAAGCCTCGACGAGGCGACACGCGACGAGATCATGGTGCTGCTCGAGAGGGTGTGGCGCGAGCGACTGCTGACCGTCGTCATCGTCACGCACGACTCGGCCGTCGCGCGCCGCGCCGAGCGTCGACTGCGCATCAAGGACGGACGCGTCACCGAGATCTGAGCCGCGTCCGACGTGAGCTCCGGGCCATCCACACGGCGTGGGATGGGGATCGGTTCACCGCCGTGAACAGGCTTGAGCAAATCTTGAGGTGATCCCGCGGAACCCTCTTCGCGGCATTGGCAAGATTGGTCGGGTCGCGCCTCGCGCGGCGAAGCCCTCAACCCACAATGGCGCGCACCGAAGGTGCCGTCACGCCCGTTGATCGCTGGTTCAAGCGTCACGGTGAGGTGCTGGGCCCGTCTTCCGCAACCCGAAAGGCGGGACGGACCCAGCGCCCGGGGGCTCCGGCTCGAGCGCCCGGCGTGCCCGTACCGCGGCGAGCCTGTCTCAGAAACCGCGGCCCTCGCGCACACGGCCTTCGGGCAGACGACCTTCAGACGCTTGCCTGCCGGGTCCGACCGATGCTCGCATCGACCTCCGTCGTCGCCGTGGCGATCGTGCGCGCACCCTGCACGAAGGCGACATCCAGGCTGTTGGAGGCCAGCGTCGCGCGGATCGTCGTCTCAGCACGCAGCTCGCCGAACGTGGGAAAGGCCACCGTGAGGGAGCGCGGTGGCGCGCCGTGCACATCCTCGTGCAGCAGCGCCGCCGCGTGCAGGAGCAGCATGCCTGGGAGATGGTCCACTGCATGATCGAAGAAGAACGGGTCGGACTCGTCGACGGACAGACGCGCCAGCAGCGTGTCATCCGCTCGTTCCGTTATCTCGATGAGCGGCGAGGACATTCCACGGATGTCGTCGCCGAGCCGCTGCGCATTGCGACGGATCGCCCGGTAGTCGGAGTCGGAGAGCACACGGGCACTCACGTGTCCAGAGGCGAGTCCAGGCAACCGGTAGTCGACCTCGAGGATGTGCGGCAGGCCTTTGCGCAGCTGGATCTCGGCGAAGTCCACCTCGAGGCGTCCGGTCACGGCACCGAAGCGGGGGAACTCGAGGGTTTCGACCTCCACGTTCACGGTGATGCTCGAGACCACGAACTGCACCGACTGTCCCAGATCGAGGCCCACCACGCAGATCGCGAGGCCGGCCTGACGGAATGCCTCGGCCAGCAGGGAGACCGGAACCTGCGACGGCGCCGGATGACACAGCCAGTGGCTCCGCGGAATCTCGACGTCCGCCCACCAGGTCTGGCCGGAGACGTGCTCGATGCCCCAGACCAGCAGTTCCGACCGGGTCGAACGGTGGGCAGCGCTGTTATCGATGAGTGCCACGTGAACGCACCTTAACGTGTCCCGCTCGCGTCGATGGTGGCGCGGGCGAACGATGGCGGCCGCGAATCGTCTCGGGCCTCTTCGACCGCGGCCGGGGCGAGGTGATTCAACAGTACTGGTCGGCCGATCGCCGCGTGCGCGGCCTGCTTTCCGCCCCGCTCGTCACGATCACGGCCTCAGCGGGAGCGTGCCGAGCGGGGTGGATTGCGCACGGATCGGCAGCCGCACCGTGAAGACGGTGCCGCGCCCCAGCTCGCTGTCCACGCTCACCGTGCCACCGTGTGCATCGACGATCGTCTTGACGATGGTCAGCCCGATTCCCACGCCCTGGATCGCGGCGTCGCGGGCGTCTCGCGCCCTGAAGAAGCGGTCGAAGAGCCGAGCCTGATCCGACTTGCTGATGCCGCGGCCGTTGTCGGCGACCGAGATCACGACGGACTCGCCGTCGAACTCGAGCCGCACCAGGATCCGTCCGCCTTCCGCGGTGTACTTGGACGCGTTCGAGATGAGGTTGTCCACGACCTGCTTGATCCGGCCGCGATCGAGGTGCACGAGCACCGTGCTGTTCGGGATGTGCAGCTCGAGCGTCTGGTGTACGGCCTCGACGACAGGGCGGAACGTGGTGGCGGACTGCGTCAGCAGAGCGGCCAGGTCGATGGGCTCGATGCGCAGAGCGAGGTCGCTCGTGCTCGTGCTGAGCAGGTCTCGGATGAGCCCCAGCATCTGCTCGGCGCTGTGCTGGATGGTGCGGAACTCCTTGCCGAATCCGAGCGCCTCGACGTCGAAGCCGTCGTCGATGAGGTCGAGATAGCCGACGATCGAGGTGAGCGGGGTGCGCAGCTCGTGCGACACGGTCGCGAGGTACTCCTCGCGGATCTCGATCGCGTTCGCCAGGTCGGTCACGTCGTAGGTCACGACGGCCGATCCGAGTCTTTCGCCGTCCGGCCGGGTGATCGTGTGCGCCTCTGTGACGACCGCGCGCTGCTCGCCTCGCGGGTCGCCGATCCAGTAGATGAGTCCCCGTTCGTCGCCCTCGAGAGTCTCGGCGAGGATGTTCTTGCCCTGCTTCACCTGCGTGTGCCTGTCGGACGCGTACACGTGGTTGCTGCGGCCGGTCTGCGGGTCGAATCCGGTGAGCGTGAGCAGTCGCGCGAGCATCCGGTTGTGCAGAACCGGCCGGTTCTCGGTGTCGTAGAACAGCACGCCGACGTTCACCGCGTCGGCCACCGACCGCACCACGACGCCAAGATCGCCCATCTCGTCGACGAGACGCTGAAGCTCGGCCGACGTCGTGCGCAGCTCTGTCTCGGTGCGCTGCTGCCGCTCGCTCAACCAGAGCTCGGAGACCGCTCGGGCGGTCTGGGTCGCGACGAACGCGACGAGCGAGCGCTCGAACGACGTGCGCCGCGGCGCCCCTGCGCCGTCCGCCAGGACGAGGGCGCCCTTCGCCCCTCCGTTCGGCTGAACGGGCGCGAGGATGCCACGCAGCGCGTCCGGCCCGAACAGTCCGCCCACGAGCGCTGAACCGTCCTCGACGGAGAACTCGACGGCGGGACCGTCGGCGGTCCTGCCGGCGTGCGAGGTCGCGGCGTCCGAGATCTGTGCACTCCGCGAGCGCAGCCGATCCGCGACTGCCGCATCCGGATCCGACGCTCCGCCCGGAGACACCCAGATCACGGGGTGCGCCCCGCCATCGGCGTCCGGGTCAGCTGGAAGAAGCACGACGGCGGCCTGCGCCTTGAACACCGAGCGGATGCCATCGCTCGCGATCCGCGCAAGGTCCGTCGCGGTCCCGGCGGCATGCACCTGGGACGCGAGAGCCATGGCCCGGTTGCGCAGGTCCTCCGCCTGCGCCAGCTCGTCCCGCCTGCGGCGTGCACGCTCGCGCAGAAGGCTCACCCGGATGTCGAGCTGCTGCTGCACATCCGCTACCAGGATGTAGTCGCGGTGCACAGACGACACGAGGATCTCCGGGTCGAGGTCGTCCAGCGATTCGGCGACGACGATCACCGGGCTCCTGGTCGGAGCCTCGGACGGGTCCCGAATGACGACGGCCGCCGACCCGAATCCGGCGGCGGCCGCAGCCCGATCGACCGCCTCCGCAGCGCGTGCGGTGAGAGCGCAGATGGACACGACGGGCCCGTCGTCCTCGACGGGCACCGCGGACGCACGGTGCCGGTGCAACGGCTCGGCCATCGGGTTCCTCTCTCTGGGCGTCGTGTGACCTCCGTTCAGGATCGCAGCACACCGCCCCGTCATGGAGAACCGACTCAACGATCGCGGATGCGGCATGGCAGCTGAGCCAGCCTGCGCCGTGCTTTCCATTCTCCTGAGGGACTCTTGAGGCGTCCCCGCGGTCATCCTGTCAGCTGAGAGGAGACACTGGAGTGATCGCAGCGATGCGGCAAGGATGTGGGGGCGCCCTCAACCCGAATGAAGGCGCCCCCTCCCCCCTTGTCCAAAGACGTGCCTCAACCCGAATGTGGCCCGTCATCACGGCGCGCGGCGCCTGTGTGGAGCCTTCAGGCTACGGGAATTCCTGCCAGTTATCGAGTCTTTCCACCGATATCGTCCGCTCGGATGACACGCAACGCGTCGTTCTCCGCCGCTTGCGGTACCGCGAGCGGCGGGTCTCCCGGGCTATTCGCGCGGCGCCGCGAGGCGGTATCCCACGCCGCGCACCGTCTCGATGAGGTAGGGGGCTGCTGCGTTGTCCTCGAGCTTCTTGCGCAGATTCCCGATGTGCACCTCGACACCGCGCCGGTCCGCATCGCTGACGTAGGGGTTGGCGACGTAGGCGTCACCGCGCAGGATGCGCGCCAGATCGTCCTTGCGGCGCACCGTCCGTCCGGACTGGAGCAGTGCCTGCAGCAGTTCGAACTCACTCCGGGTGAGGTCCAGCTCGCGACCCTCTCTGCGGACGATGTGCGTGGCCGGATCCAGGATCACGCCGTTGTGCTCCAGCACGGCGGCCGGCGACGGGACCGCAGCCTCTGAGGCCCCGTCCGTCTCTGGCACGACGGGTGCGACATCCGTCGACCCGCCCGGCGCACCCTCGACGACGCGCGGCCGACGGAGCATGGCCTCGGCCCGGGCGCGCAGCTCACGGGGACGAAACGGCTTGAGCACGTAGTCGTCGGCGCCGGCCCCGAGCCCCTGCAGGGCGTCGATCTCCTCGTCGCGCGCAGTGAGCATGATGATGTACGCGCTGCTGATAGCACGGATGCGTTTCGCGGTCTCGAAGCCGTCCATCCCCGGCATGCTGACGTCGAGAGTCACCAGGATCGGATCGCACTCGGCGACCTGCTCCACCCCGTCGGTGCCGTTGGACACGGTGATGACCTCAAGGCCCATCTGCTCCAGCACGAGGCCGATCAGCCCGCGGATCCCGTCGTCGTCCTCGATGACGACCGCGTGTCCGCCCCCGATCGATGCCATGTTCGAAGCGTAGCAATCGGGCGGCTGCCGACGGCGCCCGAGCCCGCCGTCAGGACGCCGGAAGGGGGCGCACGAGTTCCTCGAGACCCTCGAACCGGCCGTCGGCGGCGAGAGAGGCGAAGACGAACACCTCTTGGGCGAGAACGGATCCGTCTCGCTGCGTCACCCGGATGACGTGCCGCTCGGCATACGCGGACCCCTGCACCAGCTCGACGACGACCTCGATCTCGACGCGATCCACGAACGCACGCAGCTGCGTCATCTGCTCGGCGAAGGCCGCGCGGTCGATCCACTCGCCTCCCGTGCTCTGGCGGTAGTCGTCGGTGAAGTGGCGCTGCAGCACGGATTCGACGGAGAGGTCGCCCTCACCGAGCAACTCGTGCAGCGCCGCAGAGATCGAGGGCATTGAAGGTCCTTCGGGAGCGATACTGCGTGGCTTCGATCACCGTACCGCGTTCGCCGGATCTCGCCTGACCCCCGCCAGGGGGCCAGTTTCGCCCCCGGCCAGGGCCCCGTCGAAGGCGGGTCGATCAGCTCCGAGGGGCGAGCGGGACCTCGATCGGGAGCACCGTCCAGTGCCGATCGGCGGCGACGGTCAACATGGCCGGATCGGATCCGACGACGACGGGGTCCGTCACCCGCTCGAGCAGCGGCAGGTCGCTCGGATGGTCGCCGTATCCCCAGCTGCGCGCACCGTCTCCGAGGGCACGCAGGTAGTCCTCGACGGCCTGCCGCTTGTCGTCGCCGATCATCGCCTGGCTGATGCGGCCGGTGTAGCGGCCGTCCTCGACCTCGAGCTCCGTGCAGTACAGGCGATCGACGCCGAGCGCATCGCCCAGCGCGCGCAGCGGACCGTCGAAGGACCCGGACACGAGCACGACGTGCTCGCCAGCCGCTTGATGGTCGCGGAGCAACTGCAGCACGTTGTCCCGGAAGAAGCCGGGCGCAGCGGAGACCTCCGCGTACCAGGTGCGTCCGGCTTCGAGCACCTGTTCCTCCGGCTGACCGGCCCAGATCGCGAAGTACCGGCGGTTGAACTCGGTGCGATCCAGCTCGAGCACCTGATCCCGCAGCTCGCGGAGCCGCTCCAGCGAGATCATCGTCGGCACGAGCTTCAGGTAGTACATCAGGAACGACTCGAGGGTGCGAACGGACACCAACGTCTCGTCGACATCGAAGAACGCGACGCCCCGGGGAACGGACACTCGGCTCACTCTCCTCACGGCCGTCGGGGCACATCCGCGGCTCGGCCGGTCCGACGGTAACACGCGGATGTGCCGTTGGCGCCCGCGCTCAGCCCTCCTGCGGCGGCGTCGGCTCGCCCAGGGAGAGCATCAGCCGGTTCGCCCAGTTGAAGAAGGCCGCGCCGTGGATGACGTCGGCGATCGCGAGGTCGTCGAGACCCGCCTCGCGCAGCTGTCGGATGTTCTCGGCATCGAACTCGCCGGGCGTTTTCGTCAGGGCCACCGAGGCGTCGATCGTTGCGCGCCACTGCGGGTCGTCCTGCGGTGCGGAGGTGCCATCATCCAGGAGCCGCTGCACGTCGTCGGGACGCTTCGACTTCTGCGATGCGAACCGGGAGTGCACGGAGGCGCAGAACAGGCATCCGTTCGTGCGCGATGCCGCGGCCGCCGACAGCTCGCGCTGGGCGCGCGTGAGCCCGCCTTTCTCGTTGTAGAAGATGTCGTTGTCGGTCCGCGTGCGGGCACCGAGGATGTCGGGATCGCGCACCAGCAGCCGGAAGTACGGGCTGTTCGCGCGGCCCTTGTCGACGAGACCGACGTAGTGCCGCTCGGTGAGCTCCTCAAGCGGCAACGGCTCGAGCCAGGCCTCCCAGCCGAGCTGTGCCTGCGTGAAGACGTTCGGTGCCTGGAACGTGTGCCGGATGACCTGCTCTCCCGACGACGTCGCCTGGTCGGACAGCTTCTGCGCGTCCGATCCCGTCGTGTCGTTCGGCGCAACGGTGTCGTTCGGCGCAACGGGGCCGTTCGATGCAACGGTGTCGCTCATCGCAGTTCTCCCTTCAAGACGGCGAGCCCGGCGACCACCCGGAGCTGGAAGTTCAGGAACGACACGAGCTGTGAGAGCGTGACGATCCCGGTCGTGTCCCAGCCGGCATCCAGCAGGGCCTGCAGCGCGTCGGCTGACGCGTCGCGCGGGCGGTACGTGAGCAGGTGGGTGTGTTCGAGGGCGGCCGTCAGGCGCGTGCCGACGGCAGCGACCAGTTCGGGTGACGCGCTCCAGTGCGGCCCAGGCGTGTTCTCGACCGAGAGCGGACCCTCGGGGTAATCGCCGTACGGTCCCGTGGTCACGGCACCGGGGAGGGCACCCTCCAGAGCCGCGAGCGTCACGGGCGAGGCGGCCGCGAGGAGGTCGCGGTAGTGCGCCACGGTGTCGCTCTGCGCGAGGGCGATGGCCCAGTACGCGACGGCCAGACGCTCCAGCCGGCTGACGTGCTGCAGCTCGTCGGAGTGGAACAGTGCGTCGTAGCTGGCCTGCGCGTTCCGTTTCGCGTCGGGACGCTGGACGCGCAGCTCGAAGACGGGATCGCCCTCCTGCACCCCCACGAGTTGGTCGATGACATCGATGGTCATGAGCTTCCTTTCGTGTTCACTGATCTGCCGCCGCCGAGCTGAACCACCGCTGGTTGGACAAAGGGCCGGTTGCGACAAGCTCAACCGGCGGTTGCGGAGGCGGGCACCCAGCCGAGCTCGGGCGCGACACGCTCGGCCGTGAGCTCCAGCGAGCGCAGCACCACCGCGTGCGGCGGGTCGACCGGGTGCGGCTGGAAGACGATGTCGGTCGCGATCGGCAGGATCGGGTCGTCCCGCAGGGTGGACAGCACCTGCTCTGGCGTGCCGATGTGCAGGTCCAGGTAGGCGGCGAGGTCGAGCTCGTCGACGTCATCGGGAACGACGACGTCCTGCGCCCGCAGGGTGGGCAGCGAACGTGCGATGCCGTGCGCGCGCCAGCGGGCGGCGTCTTCTTCGGTGTCGACCACGAGCACGGATCGGGATGCCATCACTCGAGGTTCGACTCCGTCCGGGAGTGCCGCGGTGTAGGCGTCGACGATGGCGACCTGATCCGCTGCCGAACCGTGACCCGTGTACTCCTTGCGCGGCTGCGTGCGGGAGAGCATGAGGCCGTGACCTTCACGCCCGATGCGCTCGGCGCCCGACACGGAGAACGTCGCCTCCCAGAGCGTGTCGGCCAACCCCGGTGCCGGCGGGTAGAGTGCACCGCCGTCGCTCGTGAGGACGTCGCCGTTCAACGCACGCAACAGTGTCTCCTTGTGCGCGGCGTAGATGGCCGGCCGGTCGGCCGGGTCGTGGCCGAAGGGCGGGAACGAGGACGACGTGCCACCGGATCCGATGCCGATCTCGAGCCGTCCGTCGGAGAGCAGCGACAGCACAGCGGCATCCTCGGCGACGCGGAGCGGAGCCTCCAGCGGCAGCGTGACGATGCCCGTGGCGAGCACAATGCGGGAGGTCTGCGCCGCCGCCTGCGCAAGCAGCACGAACGGGGACGGCAGGCCGCCCTCATCTCGGTGGAAGTGGTGCTGCGCGACCCACACCGTGTCGAACCCGAGCTCCTCTGCACGCACGAACTGCGCGAGCGCGTTGCGGTAGCGCTCGACGGGGCTCACGTCGTCGAGCAGTCGGGTGAAGAAGCCGAGCCGTGGTGTGGTCATTGCGTGTTTCCCTTTCCGAGGTAGGCCTCTTGGATCTCCGGGTTGTCCAGCAGCTCACGCGCACTGCCCTGCAGCACGATGGCGCCGGTCGCCAGCACATAGCCCCTGGATGCGATGGACAGCGCCAGCTCCGCCTGTTGCTCCACGAAGAGCACGGCAACGCCGAGCTCCGTGTTGATGCGCACGATCTCGTCGAGCACCTGGTCGACCAGCTTGGGCGAGAGTCCCATGGTGGGCTCGTCCATGCAGATGAGCTTGGGACGGCTCATCAGCGCGCGGGCGAAGGCGAGCATCTGCTGCTCGCCGCCGGAGAGTGTGCCGGCCTCCTGCCTGCGACGTTCGGCGAGGCGGGGAAAGTGGTCGCGCATCCGCTCGAGGTCTTCTGCCACCCCCGCCCGATCCGAGCGCGTGTACGCACCGGCGAGCAGGTTCTCATCCACCGTCAGCTGCGGGAAGACACGCCGCGCCTCCGGCACCGAGGCGATGCCCGCCTTCACCCGGTGTCTCGTCGACGCCTTCGTGATGTCACGGCCGGCGAAGTGCACGGAGCCCGATTTCACACTGGTGAGTCCGAGGATGGTCTTCATCGTCGTGGACTTGCCGCTCGCGTTGCCGCCGAGCAGCGACACGATCTCGCCGTCGCCGACGGTGAGCGTGTTGCCGCGCAGCGCATGGAACGGCCCGTAGTAGACGTTGACGTCGTCGAGGCGCAGCAGGTCGTCCGTCACGTCAGGTCCTCCCCGCCGAGCCCGCGCCGTCGTCCGAGGTACGCCTCGATGACGGCGGGGTCGCGACGGACGGCATCCGGCTTGCCCTGTGCGATGATGCGCCCGCCGTCCATCACGATGATGCGATCGGAGACCGTCATCACCAGGTCGAGCTTGTGCTCGACGAGGAGGATGGCCTGGCCGTCCGCCTTGAGCTGCAACAGCTGCTCGAGCACCTCCGCCGTCTCCGACTGGTTCATGCCGGCGGTCGGCTCGTCGAGGACGAGCAGCTTCGGCTTCAACGCGAGGGCACGTGCGATCTCGGTGCGTCGCCGGTTGGCGTAGCTCAGCGTGTAGGCGGGATCGTCTCGACGCGGGCCGAGGCGGGCCTCGAACCGCTGGATCTCCTCCGCGACCGTCGCGTCGATCGCCGTGCGTTCCCTGCGCGCGCCCGGCGTTCCGAAGATCGCGACGAACAGTTCGGCGAGGAGCGGGATCCAGCGCAGCAGGAACAGGTGGGAGAGGCTGCGGAAGGGCCGGCTCGCCCGCAGGGTCGAGTGGATGCCGACCTCGATGTTGTCGGCGACCGACAGCGTCGCGAACACGCGTCCGTTCTGGAACGTGCGCGCGACGCCGTCCTCTGCGATGCGCGCGGTGTCCGCGTGTCCGATGTCCCGGCCGTCCAGCACGATGGTGCCGCCGTTGGCCTTGATGGTTCCGGTCACCAGGTTGAGGGTCGTCGTCTTGCCGGATCCGTTGGGTCCGATGATCGACACCACCTCGTGCGGCGCCACGCTGAACGTGATCCCGTCGACCGCCTTGAGGCCCTCGAAGTGACGCTCCAGAGCCGTCACCTCGAGAAGCGTCTCCGCCACGGTTGCGCCCGCGGGCACACTGACATCCCGGCCAGATGCATCCGGGCCGCCGGAGGCTCGGCCGTTGGTGCGCTCGTCGTCGCTCATGAGTTCCTCACCAGGATCCCACCGGGCCGGAACCTCAGCGCGAGGATGAGCACCAGCCCGTAGACGATGATCCGCAGTTCGTCGGTGAAGCGCAGCGCCTCCAGCCCGCCGATCAGGATGATCGCGCCGACGACCGCGCCGTACGGCAGGTTCACCCCTCCGAGGATGACGATCGTCACCACAACCAGAGACATGAGCATCGAGAAGATCGTCGTGTCGATGTAGGTGTACTGGTGCGCCAAGAGGGATCCGCCGATGCCGGCGAAGAACGCCGAAATGGCGAAGGCGAGCGCCTTGTAGTCCCGCACCCGGACACCGGATGCCAGTGCCGCCACCTCGTCCGCCCCGACGGAGGAGATCACCCGGCCGAGGTGCGATCGCCGGATCCGCCACATCACCAGCAGCGTGAGCACGAGCACGCCGAAGTCGATGAAGTAGAAGTCCTGGGCCGAGAACAGCACGGTGCCGCCGATCTGCGGCCACGGGATCCCCTGGATCCCCGTCGGGATCACCAGCTGGATCACGGCAACGATCGCGATGCCAAGGCCGAGCGTGGCGATGGAGATGTAGTGACCCTTCACACCCCAGATCGGAGACGCCAGGATCGAGGCGATGATCGCGGCCACGAGCCCTGCGATCGGCAGCGCGAGCCAGAACGACACGTGCAGGTACAACGTGATCAGCGCCGAGGTGTAGGCGCCGATCGCGATCGGTCCAGCCTGACCGAGCGCCATCACGCCCGCCTGTCCCGCCGTCACCGTGAAGCCGGCCGCGATGATGGCGTAGACCAGCACCTGGGTTCCGGTGCTCAGGATGTAGTCGTTGGAGACCAGAGGGATGACGATCCCGCCGACCACGAACGCGATGGGCCACACCCACTTCGGAATCCGGATGGGTCGCCCCTTGCCGAGGAACGTCCCGGTGAGCGGCTCGCTGGAGATGAGCGGAACCTTGCCTAACAGTCCGCCCGGCCGCACGATCAGCACGACGATCAGGATGACGAACACGATGATCTGGTCGGCGCTGCCGCCGAAGAGGTAGATGCCGAACGACTCGAGGATGCCCAGCGCGAATCCGCCGATGACGGCACCGACCAGCGAGCCCAGCCCGCCGAGCGTGGCAGCCACGAAAGCCGTCATCCCGGTGTTGATGCCGGAGGTGGGATCCGCGACGCCGACGTACAGCGCGATGAAGATGCCGGCGAGTCCGCCGAGCGCCGAGGCGATCACGAAGGACAGGTTCTGCACCGCGCCGACGGGGATGCCCATCTGCAGCGCGGCTTCCTGGTCCTGCGCCGTCGCGCGGATGCCGCGCCCCACCTTGCCGTACTTCAAGAAGAGCGACATGACCACCATGACGACGGCGGTGATGCCGAGCATGACGATGTCCGCCGTGCCGAAGCGCATGTTGCCGATGTGCAGGTTCGAGGTCGGCAGCACCTGCGGGAACACCCGCGAGTTGGCACCGAACAGCGTCTGCGAGGTGTTGTCGAGGATCAGCGACACCGCATAGGTGGAGAGCATCGCCGCCAGCGGCAGGAACTTGGCGAGCGGCCGCACGACCGCGACGTTGATCGCGAGTCCGAGCGCTGCACAGATGAGGAGGACGAGCGGAAGGGCGAGCCAGAAGGACAGGCCCAGCTTCGCGACGAAGAACCAGGTGAGCATGGCGCCCAGCCCGAAGAACGAGAACTGGGCGAAGTTCACGACGTTCATGACGCCGAAGACGAGGGAGATACCGACGGCTCCGAGGGCGTAGACGTTCCCTCGGAGCACGCCGGCGATCAGCGTGTCAAGCATGGATGCGTGTGTCTGCTTCGGCGATCAGCCGTTGTAGACGACCCACTTGCCGCCCTTCAGGATGGTCGGGGTCAGGTGAGGAGAGGCGACGCGACGCGTGGACGGGTCGAACGTGATCTTTCCGTACACGACGCTCGGAACGTCCTTGATCTCCCCGAAGCCCTTGAGGATTCCCTCGCGCGTGATGCCGCCCTTCTTGGCCGCGGCGACCGCCACGTTCAGCGCGTCGTAGGCGCCGGCCTCGAAGCTCGTGACATCCGACTCGTTCGGGTACTTCTTCGTGAACGCCTTCACGAACGCCTTCACATTCGGATCGGAGCTCGTCTCGACGAACTCGCTTCCGATCACGGATCCCTCCGCCGCCGACGTGCCGTCGAAGGACTCTTCGTCCTGACCGCCGTAGAAGGTTCCGTCGTAGCCGATGGCGCGAAGCTGGGTGACGATCTTCGCGGAGTCGGGGCCGTATCCGATGTGCACGAACGCCTGCGGCTTGTCTGCCACCGCCTTGATGAGCGAGGGCTTGTAGTCGTCGGACGTGTCGAGAACGCCCTCGGCATCCGTGATCTTCAGGCCGATCTTCTTGGCCTCCGCCTGGAACGCCTGATAGGCCGGGATGCCCCAGTCAGCGGTGTTCAGGTACGTCACGCCGACCGACTTGACGCCCTGCTTCTTGATGTAGTCGGCCGTCCACTTGTACGAGTCGCTCGTCGTGATGGACGTCGACCACTGGTACTGCGTGCCCTTCGCCGTGAAGTCGGGGTTGGAGTTGTTGAAGCCGTACTGCAGCAGCTTGCCCGCCGTGTAGATGGGCGACGCCGGGATCGATGCCGCAGACGAGTAGTCGCCGAACACGAGCACGACGCTCGAGTCGCCCACGAACTTCTGGGCCACCGGCACTGACTGCTTCGGGTCGGACTGGGAATCCTCGTACTTCAGCGCCACCGGATGCCCGTTGATGCCGCCGTTCGCATTCACCTGCTCGGCGGCGAGGTCGAACGCCTCCTTGAACTGCTGGCCGTACTGCGCATACTGACCGGTCTCGGCGGCGGACACACCGAAGTACACCGTGCTCTTCGACGAGGATCCGCTGGTGGACGACGCCGTCGCCGTACCGCTGCACGCCGCGAGGCCCATCGCCATGAGACCGGCGATGGAGACGACGGCTGTGCGTTGAATGAGCTTCTTCATGGTGACTTCCTCTTCGTGTCGGTGGTGCCGGCCGCCTCATCGATCGCGTCGGCGACGATGGTGCGCGGGGTATCCGCCACGAATGTGTGGCCTCCACTCGACACGGCGAAGTCGCTGTGGCCATGCTGATGCGGATGATCGGACGCCCACGCGACGGTGCGTGCACGATGGGGGCGACAAGCGCTCGCCCTCGGGTAGCGCCACACTATTGAGGCCGCCGCCCGACCCACACGTCACCGGTAACAGACGGGAATCGAGAGCAACAGTCCGTCATCTGGGAATGCGGAGCGGACCGCCAGGTCCCGCCCCCGCAACCGACGCAACCGACGGTCAGCCTGCTGGCGGTGTGAAGCGCAGCACGTTCGTGTCGCGGCGCACGAATCCGACGGATTCGTACAGCCTCAGCGCCGACTCCCGCGACGGCCTCGAGGTGAGGTCCAGGGTGCGGACGCCGCGCTGGGTCGCGAGGTGCGTCATCCGCTCGAGCAACGCGCGCGCGATGCCTCTGCCCCGCAGGGATGCGTCGACGACGACGTCCTCGACGTGCCCGCGGAGACCGGACGGAAGCGGGAACGTGACGAGGGTGGCCATGCCGACGATCCTGCCCTCGACCCGCACGACGAGCAGCTCCGTCGCATCGTGGTCGACGATCGCGGCGAGACGGTCCGGATCGAACGTCGTGGTGGTCGAAAGCTGGCCGAGGAGCGCGGCGATGTCGCGCGCGTCGTCATCCGAGAGGGCGGAAAGGATGTCGATGTCCGGATGCGAGTCGCTCACCCCAGAAATCTACCGGGCGGCACCCCAACGCTCCGACGACCGAGCGACGTCGACGCCACGTGCTGCGGCATCCGCCGCGCTGACCCCGCACAACGTGGCGACGCGACGGGAGACGGCGAGGCGTCGAGACGCGGCGACCGGACGCGACGGACTCAGGCGGCCTGCTGGTCCGCCGTGCGCTTGATCGCGGAGATCTCGAACTCGAGGGTGATCTTCTCGGAGACCAGCCATCCGCCCTGGTCGAGCGCCATGTTCCACTCGAGGCCGAACTCGCGGCGGTCGATGCGTCGGGTCCCCTCGAAACCGGCACGGACTGCGCCGAAGGCATCCGTCTGCACGCCGGTGAACTCGATCGGGATCGTGAGCGGCTTGGTGATGTCGCGGATCGTGAGGTCGCCGGAGACCACGAGCGCGTTCTCACCCACCTCTTCGATGCGGGTGCTGCGGAAGACGATGTCGGGCCACTGCTCCACATCGAAGAAGTCCCCGCTGCGCAGGTGCTCGTCGCGCTGGTCGTTGCGGGTGTCGACACTCGCCACCTTGAGCACGACCTCGGCCGTCGACTTCTCCGGGTCGTCGAAGTCGGCGTGCAAAGTTCCCGTCACCTCGTTGAACGCGCCGCGGACGTTCGCCACCATGGCGTGCTTGGCGGAGAAGCCGATGCGCGTGTGGGCGGGGTCGAGGTCCCAGTCGCCGCTCAGGTCGGGTCCGTTGTCGGTCATGATCTTCCTATCGGTCGTTGCATGAGCTCCCACAGTCTCTCATCCGTGGGTTGATCGAATGCCCAGAGCCATCAGCACCGAGCGCGTGAGCAGCCGATCGCGACGACGCATGCGGTGCGCGAACCGGATGAGCGGCAAGGCCTCGCCGTCCGCCGGGCCGCGCTGGGGGCCACAATGCGTCACACAAGAGTGCTAGGTCGAGATTACCGTGCACCCCGAGTACGGGCAGACAGCTTGCGTGCGGGATCCGCGGCAGCGAGGATGCTCCGCCGCGCGGACTCCACGGATGCCTGATCCCCCGCCGTGATCCGCACGGCGCCGCTGCGCTCGACCGTGATCTGGGCGCCGGATTCACGGCAGATCGCCTGGATGGTCTGGCCGCCTCTTCCCTTCACGCGCCCGACCGCACCGGGGACGATCGGGAACTCGGCGACATACGTCCACGCCGTGGACTTGACCACCACTTCGCTGGTGCTGGGCCACGGCTCGGCCACCCACACCTTGAGCAAGCGTCCGTCGAAGTCGCCCTCCAGCCGCACGCTGTCCTCGCCGCGATCACGCAGCACGCGAGCGGGCTTCACCAGAACGGATTCGAGTTGCCGCGGGTCGACGCCGCGCTGGAGCATCCGCTCCCTGGCGTGCGCCGTGTACCTGACCGGAGTGCCGACGGCGCCGAGGGTTCGGCCATGACGGCGGGCGTTGCGCCGCGCCGCCCACGCAAGCAGGACGATCGCGACGATGACGGCCACCAGGGAGAACGGGATCCACAGCCACGATCCCTGCATGCGTGCCTCCTTCTTGGTCGGGGTCATTGTCCACACGAATTCGCACGGTGGCAACTGCTACCGGTGCGCTCCTCGATCGGGTTCGGTTGACTCGACGGTCCATCGCGATCGTCGCCCGCGATATGGACGCGACATGGAAGAGAGGACCAGCATGAGCGACTCGGGTGCTGCAGGACACACGGCGACGCTTCCCCGTGGAGGCGGCCCGCACAACAGCAGAAGAGAGAACGCGGAGAAGGGTTTCAGCGCATCCAAGCAACTGACGAACTGTCTGCAGGAGGTGCTCGTCGACCTTCTCGAGCTGTCGCTGCAAGGCAAGCAGGCGCATTGGGCAGTGGTCGGCAAGAACTTCCGAGACCTCCACCTTCAGCTGGACGAGATCGTGGCGGATGTCCGCCGCTTCAGCGACACGATCGCCGAGCGCCTGCGCGCGCTTCACGCCGTGCCGGACGGACGATCCGACACCGTCGCTGCCACGACGACGCTGCCGGCGTTCCCGAACGGGGAACGGGACACGGCGGAGGTCGTCGACCTGATCACGGCACGGATCGACGCGACGGTCGGCACGATGCGTCGTGTCCACGACGACGTCGACGCAGAGGACCCGACGAGCGCTGACGTTCTGCACGCCATCATCGAACGGCTCGAGCAGCTGTCCTGGATGGTGAGCGCAGAGAATCGCTCACCGCGGCCATGAGGCGATTCCGCACGACCGCCGGGTGAGCGGTCCCTCCGCGCCGGCCGACGCCGGCCTGTGGCTGGTCGTCAGGCGACCGTGGCCGATCCCGCGACGCGCGCGGACGCCAGTCGGTCGACGGATGCCTTCACTGCTTCCGCGATCACCCTCGCGACGGCATCCGGTTGCGACACCGACAGCGCGTGGGATCCGCCCTCGATCTCCGTCGTTCCACGCGACGACGCACGTGCAGCGCCTGCGCGGTGGACGGCGACGGGGATGTTGCGATCCTCGTCGCCGAAGACGTGCCACGAGGGGATGTCCTTCCATGCCGGTCGAGCTGTCGGGAGCGGCTCGGTCAGGGCAGCCTGGGTCACGGCGCGCTGGGTCGCCGCCATGAGCGCGGTCTGATCCTCCGGAACGTCCGCGGCGAACTGGCTGCGGTACAGGTCAGTCCGGATGACGAGCTCCACGCCACCTGTCGACAGCTGCCGCGCGTCGAGCGCGTCGCCGAGTGTGCTGCCCGGCTCGCTGGTGGAGAGGTCGAACGCGTTCTGACCGGTCTCCGGGACGAAGGCGTTGACGTAGACGAGCGCGATGACGGACTCGTTCCGCGCCGCAGCCTCTGTGATGACGAGTCCTGCGTAGGAGTGGCCGACGAGCACGACGGGACCGCCGACAGATGCGATGACATCTCGCACATACGCGGCATCGCCCGCCAGGCTGCGCAGCGGGTTCCCGATCGCCACGGCGTGCAGGCCGTGCTCGCTCAGGCTGCGGATGACGCCGTTCCAGGATGCGGATTCCGCGAAGGCGCCGTGCACCAGGACGATGGTGGGCTTCTGGTCGTTCATGGTCTCTCCTCGATTCGTTGTGGCCCATTGCCGATGGGCTGAACATGGATTCGTGCGCCGGATCGAGAGGACGCCGGCGACATCAGGTGAGACAGCGCAGGCGCGCCGCTTGTGACGGCCGGGAACGACATCCGGCGATCTGCACCTTCGCTGTCACAGATCGAGGACTCGTCCTGTCAGACCTGTCGAGGGAGCATTCGGCCGGACGGCCGAGCCCGGCTGTCGGCCAGAGAAGAGCTCGGCTCTCAGCAAGAGAAGAAGGAGTGGGCAATGAAGATCACGGTGGTCGGCGGCACGGGACTGATCGGCGCGAAGCTCGTGCGCCTGCTGCGCGAACAGGGTCACGAGGTCGTCGCCGCTGCGCGGTCGACCGGGGTGAACTCGTTCACCGGTGACGGGCTCGAGGCGGCCCTGGAGGGCGCGGAGGTCGTCGTCGATGTCTCCAACGCGTCGTACTCCGACGAAGAGGGCGCCAGGGAGTTCTTCGCCACCTCGACCGAGAACCTGCTGACGTACGGCGACGAGGCCGGCGTGAGGCATCACGTGGCGCTGTCCGTCGTCGGGTCCGATCGGCTCGCCCGGCACCTGGGCGGATACTTCACCGCGAAAGCGGAACAGGAGCTCATGATCCAGAACTCGGGTCACTCGCACTCGATCGTGCAGGTGACGCAGTTCTTCGAGTTCGTGCGCGGCATCAGCGCCTCCGCGATCGACGTCGACGGTGTGGCGTTGGAGAACATCCTGATCCAGCCCATGGCCGCGGATGACGTCGCTGCCGCGCTGGCATCCGTCGCGTGCGGACTGCCGGTGGAGGGAACCGTGGAGTTCGCCGGGCCGGAGGTGTTCAGCTTCGCAGAGCTCGCACGAAGGGAACGCCACGTGGGTCGGGATCCCCGAGAGGCCGCGCCCGACGTGCTCGGGACCTACCGCGACGTGCGGCTGGGCACGCGGGACCTTCTCCCCGGACCGGATGCCGCACTCGCGCCGACCACGTTCGACGAGTGGCTTCACGCATCCGCTCTCCCGGCTCAGACCAGCGGTGTCTGATACACAGACCCAGGGGGTGTGCGCAGTGTTCGAAGCGCGGACGCGCCCCAGCGGATCTCGATCGGGACGGATGAGAGCGGCACGACGGATGGATGCGACGGAGCACTTCGGGGTCGACGAAGCTGCGGCGGAGTTCGAGCGGTCGCGGCGACGGCTGTTCGGGATCGCCTACCGAATGCTGGGCAGCGTGGCGGATGCGGAGGACATCCTGCAGGAGGTCTGGATCCGCTGGCAGACCACGGACCGCGACGACGTCACGGAGCCGGCCGCGTTCCTCACCACGATCACCACGCGTCTCTCCATCAACTCGCTCCAGTCCGCGCACACCCGTCGAGAGACGTACATCGGACCCTGGCTCCCGGAACCTGTGAACACGGAGAACGACCCGGCTCTCGGTGCCGAACGCGGCGAGGCTCTGGAGTACGCCGTTCTCCTTCTTCTCGAGAAGCTGACGCCGACCGAACGCGCCGCGTACGTGCTGCGGGAGGCGCTTGACTACCCGTACGAGCGGATCGCCGACATCCTGCAGTGCACGGAAGCAGCGGCCCGTCAGCTCGTCAGCCGGGCGAAGAAGCACCTGCAGTCCGAACGGAAGGCCGAGGTGGCCTCGGCCGATCAGCGACGGCTGCTCACCGCGTTCCTCGCCGCCGCGCAACAGGGGAACGTGGACGAGCTCGAGCAGCTGTTCGTCTCCGACATCGTCAGCCTCACGGACGGGAACGGGGCGAAGCTCGCGGCGCGCATCCCGGTCGCAGGGGCCCTGCGCGTGGCCAAATTCGTCGCGGCCTTCTCCTCGCATTTCTGGACGGGCAAGTCCATCGACTGGGTCGAGATCAACGGACGTCCGGGCGTCACGCTGTCCGAGGACGGCATCGTCACGACCGCTCTCACGCTGACGGTGTCCCCCGAGGGGATCACCCGCCTGCTCTGGGTGATGAGCCCTGACAAGCTGCGCCACGTCTCGATGGCCTGAGCATGACCGCGTGGAAACCGCGGCGGAGTCCCGTCGCGGAACTGCTCGCTGCGTGGGAGAGCGGCGACCTCGCCGGGCTCATCGAGGTGATGCATCCGCGAGCGACGCTGACCATCGATGGCGGCGGCACGATCCCGGAGGTGCTGCCGACGACAGGGGCGCTGGCCGCGGCATCCGCCCTGATCGCCGTACGCGACGAGCTGCCGGGCTGCACGCTTGCGATCGGCGAGGTCAATGGCACGCCGGGGATCGTCATCCGCTCGCACGATCGCGTGGTCGGAATCGTCGCCGTGTCGGCACACGGCGCGAGGGTGAAGTCGCTGTGGGCCGTTCTCAACCAGGCGAAGCTGACGCACTGGAATCGCGGCTGAGCCTCACGGCCGTCACAACACCGGCCCCGTTCCTGTCAACACTGCAGGGCGTCGATCGGCGCCCCACAACGTGAAGAGAGGTACGGAAATGGCAAGGATCATCGTCGTCGGCGGCACGGGTCTCATCGGGTCCAAGGTGGTCGCGAAGCTGCGCGAGCACGGTCACGAGGCCGTCGCGGCTGCTCCCAGCACGGGCGTGAACACCATCACGAACGAAGGCGTGTCGGATGCCTTGGCCGGGGCGGACGTCGTGGTGGACGTCGCGAACTCCCCCTCGTTCGAGGAGAAGGCCGTCTTGGAGTTCTTCGAGACCTCAACGGGCAACCTGCTCGCCGCGGAGCGCGGAGCCGGAGTGCGACACCACGTCGCCCTGACGATCGTGGGAACGAACCGTCCGCAGCACATCCCGTACTTCGCAGCGAAGACCGCACAGGAGAAGCTCATCCGCGAGTCGGGAATCCCGTACTCTCTCGTGCACGCGACGCAGTTCTTCGAGTTCCTCGGCAGCATCGCCGACATCTCCACGGAAGGCGACACGGTGCGGCTTCCCGGAGCACTCATCCAGCCCATGGCCGCCGAGGATGTCGCCACCGCCGTCGCGCGCGCGGCAGCCGGAGACCCGATGGGCGAGATCGAGGTCGCAGGACCCGAGCAGTTCGGGCTGGACGAGTTCATCCGCCGCGGCCTCGCCTTCCGCAAGGATCCGCGCACCGTCGTTCGCGACGACACCGCACCGTACTACGGCGCCGTGATCGAGGAGCGCACGCTCGTCCCACTCGACGGAGCCACCCTCTTCGAGACCCGTCTCGAGGACTGGCTGCCCGCGAACCCGCCGCGCACGTAGAAGCGGGACCGTACGCGGATGGTGGGTGGGGTGCTCGGCGCCTCACCCACCATCGCGTGGGCCAGAGTCCGGTTTCGCGGGTCACCCGCGGGTCTCGGTGTGTTCGGCCGTTGTTTCGACGATCGACACGATCAACGGTTGACGTCCGACCACTATCTGATGCAACCTCAGTTATCGACCGGCGGCCGCAGGATCGTGGACGAGGCCGATCCCAGCACGTCGGCGATGCCGACGCGACGATCAGAGGAGCGCGATCATGGCCGAGCAAGCACGTCCCGTCGTTTTCATCCACGGACTGTGGCTTCATGCCACCAGCTGGCAGCCCTGGATCGAACGCTTCCAAGCCCGCGGATACGCACCGGTCGCCCCCGGCTGGCCGAACGAGCCGGCAACGGTTGCCGAGGCGCGGGCGAATCCCGAGGCCGTGGCGAACATCGGCATCGACGAGGCCGCCGCGCGCTACGCGGAGGTCGTGTCGGGACTGAGCCCGGACACCATCCTCATCGGGCACTCGTTCGGCGGGCTTCTCGCCGAGAAGCTGCTCGGTGAAGGCATCGGAGCGGGCGCGGTGGCGATCGATCCGGCGCAGATCAAGGGCGTCCTGCCCCTTCCGCTCGCGCAGCTGCGGTCCGGATTCCCTGGGCTCGGCAATCCGGCGAACCTGCACCGCGCGGTGTCGCTGACGGCTCCCCAGTTCCGGTACGGGTTCGGCAACGCCCTCACCGAAGAGGAGTCGGATGCGCTCTACGAGCGCTGGACCATCCCATCCCCTGCTCGCCCGCTCTTCCAGGCGGCCGCCGCGAACTTCGTCATGCACTCGGCGGCGGCGGTCGACACGAAACGCGACCCGCGCGGACCACTCCTCCTGATCTCCGGTACGGCTGACCACACGGTCCCGGATGTGGTCACGAAGTCGACATTGAAGCAGTATCGCGACTCGATGGCCGTCACGGAGCTCAAGCAGTTCGAAGGCAGGGGCCATTCGCTGACGATCGACCACGGCTGGGGCGAGGTCGCAGACGCCGTCCTCGAGTGGCTTTCGGCGCAGGGACTCTGACATGGAGCTCGGCCTCGACGGCGCCATCGCCATCGTCACGGGCGCCGGTCGAGGCATCGGCCTGGCGGTCACGCGTGCCCTCCTCGCCGAGGGCGCTCGGGTCGTCGCCGCGTCGCGCAGCATCACGCCGGCGCTCGCCGAGCTTGCCGACGGCGGCGCCGTCGAGGCCGTCGCTGCGGACCTCACGGATCCCGCCGTCCCTGACCAACTCGTCGCACGGGCGTCGGCCCTCGGTCCGCTCCGCATCCTGGTGAACAACGTCGGCGGGGTGCGGCCGCGCACGGGAGGATTCGCATCCGTCACCGACGACGAGTGGATGGGCACGTTCCAGCTCGACGCGCTGAGCGCCATCCGGATGACACGGGCCGTGCTCCCGACGATGCGGAGCGCCAGGCGCGGCGCCGTGGTGACCGTCGCATCCGTGAACGCGAAGCTGCCGGATCCGGCCGTCATCGACTACAGCGCAGCGAAGGCGGCGCTCGTGAACTTCTCGAAGTCTCTGTCGAAGGAAGTCGGAGCGGACGGCATCCGCATCAACACCGTGAGCCCCGGGCCGGTCGCCACCGACCTCTGGCTCGGCCACGACGGCGTCGCCGACACGATCGCCGCGGCCGGCGCCGATCGCGCGCAGGTCGTCGCCGGCGCCGAGGCGTCGATGGTCACCGGACGCTTCACGAAGCCCGAGGAAGTCGCCGCGCTCGTGGCGTTCCTCGCGAGCGACGTCGTCGCGGGCAACACGACGGGAGCGGACTACGTGATCGACGGCGGGCTGACGGCGGAGCTGTAGCGTCGCCTCGGAGTCGTCGTGACACACCCTTCGGTGTCGTGCCGGATGCCAGGGAGTCCCGCAGCTCTTCGGTGATCTCGGGTTCAACACGCCGTGGATCCGTGTAGCGTTCACCTGCACTTCACCCTTGCGTCCCGATCCGCTCCACGTGCGCGGTTACGCTTCAGAGCGCCGGGCGGCGGAAGACGCGCTCGGCTGCGATCCCGATGGGGGTTGGGATCGTCGTTGAGCCCTGGCCTTTCGGGTGGGCCAGGGCTCAACAGTTCCTCAGTGTCCGCGAAGCCAGATCGGGTTCGTGAGCGCAGCCATCGAGCCGAAACTCAGCGACGGCCCCATCGACGTGCCGCCGGCAGAGCCGTCCGCCATCGGATGCCGCACCTCCGCCCGCACGAACGCGGCGATCTCGGGACGCGTGATCCACGTGACCGTTCCCGCACCGGATGCCGGTAGTTGCGTCTGAAGCATCTGCCCTTCATCCGTGAAGAGCCGGACGGTGCCGTTCGGAACACCCGCGACGCCAACGGTGACGGTGACGTCGTCGCTGCGGTCGGCCTGCAGGATGTCGCCGATCCCGACCGCGTGCCCCTTCGTGCTGGTCGCCGTGAACGTCAGCTGCACATCGGCGGACTCAGCGATCCAGGATCGTCCGGCCTTGAGCCCGGCGAGGATCGCCTGACGAGACAGCTCGTCGGCGAGCACGACGTTGTGGGGCAGGCCGATCACGTCGGTCGGATTGTGCGCGTCGCTGTTGCCGAACGCCGGCAACCACTTCTTGCCGGTACGGGCGGATTCCGCGAGAAGGTTGGCCCAGGTGGAGACGGCGGCATCGTCATCCCATCCCCACGGTCCGGTCCAGACCTCGGTGCCATCGAGGCCGTCCCAGCCGAACTTCCACTCGGCGCCGATCCACGGGCAGTACATGTGCGCGGAGACGTTGAGGCCGCCGTCGGCACCGACGCGTCTTTGGAACGCGGGGAAGACGTTGTCCCGCGAACGGTACCGCCAGTCGATGAAGTCGCCGGGCTTCGTGCCGAGAGCCAGCCAGTGTCCATTGCGCGTGGTGACCTCCTCACCGGTGATGACGAGCAGATCATCGCCGGCCAGCGGTCCCCACACGCCGTGCGAGGCCGTCGTGTTGTGGTCGGTGGACACCATGAAGTCCAGGCCGCGCGCCCTGGCACCCGCGGCAACGTTCTCCGGGGTGTTGCGTCCGTCCGAGTACACGGTGTGCAGGTGGCAGTCGCCGCGGTACCAGGCGCGGCCGCGACCCTTGGCAGAGGTGGCCGGGTAGGCGGGAGCGAACGCCTTGCCGGGAGCGCCAGCGGTCAGCGTGACCTGCACCTCGTAGTCCATGCCCTGCGGGACCACTTGATACGGACCGAGGACGACGTGCCAGGTTCCCGGCATCACGTCGCCGGGAAGATATCCGGGCGTGGCCTCGGACCTGCTGATCGCGAACTCGGTGCGGAAACCACCTGACCACCCGCGGAATCCCGCCCCACCCACATCGATGCCGCGCGCATCGAACATGCCGATGTCACACGAGTTGCCCGGTGTCCCCGCTGGAGCCGACGGCTTCGAGTAGCTGTACGAGACGGCGATCTGCGTGATGCCGGCCGGAACGACGACGGGAAGGTAGACGAAGTCGGGGGCGCCCGCATCCAGGTGTCCGCTGATCGTCTTGGACTGGGATCTGCTCGGCGTCGCGGCGTGGGCTGCGTCAGCGAACACCATCGGGGCGAGCGCGATGCCCGTGCCGGTGCCCAGGGCGGCAAGCAGAGCGCGCCGCGAGAGGCCACGACCGGGGGCGGGTGTTGCGGTGTCATCCTGAGTGTGCATGGCACCGAGGGTGCCGAACGGAAACGCCCGGCAGGCGACAAGGGCGTGAACGGGAGATCAACCCTGGGGTGTCTACCAGCGAATGGGGGGTGCGTTACGCATGCCCCGAATCTCCGGGAATATCCAGCGTGCATCATCTCCCTCGTCACGAGCAGCGGTCACGCCGACTTGGCGAACTCCGGATGTCGCGCTCCGCCTGCGCAGCCCAAACGATCGCGCCGTCGCCGTGGCAGCCGCCCTGCAGCAGCGGAGTAGAGCAGGTTTTCGGTGAACGGGGTGAGCCGCATGGCCTGGTCGAGGAACAAGTCGATGGTTCGCCGTCGGATGGCGCCTGGCTGGATCAGAACAGACCTCGGCGGCGAGGGTGCCCCTACGCGATCGAGGAGAACGTCCCGAATCTCGTGGACGTGCTGACCGCCAATCTCGGCACCCCCGGCTCGAGTATCTCGACGTCCAGGGACGAACCGTCCCTTGTGCCCGACAACCGACCCCACGACGCTGCGTCATCGAGCATGTGAAGGGGCTCTCGGCCGGTCCGGCGCGCCGGGTTCCGACGCGGCAGCGCACAGATCCGCACTCCGTTCCTCGGACGTCCGCTCCCGAGCTCAGCTCGGCTAGTCGCCTGCCGAGTAGACGCAGCCTCGAACATCGGAGCCATCAGCGTTCTGCACGTCTTCGTCGGCGACGCCCGGGAAGAACCACCCGACATTCTCGTATGCGGAATGGCCGTCGCATTCTCCGACGTTGCTGGCGATGACTTCAGCCGCTTGCGGAGTGCAGTTGACGACGGCCTGTCCGGGCGGCACATAGCAGGAAGTTCCGTAGCCGATCGCAGTCGGGCTGCCCCAATTGATCCACGTGATGCTTGTCACGACACCAGTCGGATCGCCACCGTTGTCGATGATGGACGGCTCTGTCGATCCAAAACCTCTGACGCCCTCGGTCGTGCCTCCGAACGCGTTGGCTGTTGCCAGGACAAGCGACGTCGGAGCGGGAGTCCCGTCTGCTCCGGGCGCGGAGCCCGATGCTGGGGTGGACGGCGGGGGCGTCACTGCAACTGTCACAGTCGCGGTCGTCTGCGAGGAGGGCTGTGACGTGCAGCCCGCCAACCCGCCGATCAGCAACGCACCCGCGACAACGAGAACGACAGCCTGGAGACGCGATGCCCGGTCGACCATGGACGCAAACTAGCAGGCGCCAGAATGTGAGTCCACCTCATATTTGACGTGCGGGCACACTGGGAGCGTCTTTCCGCAGTCGTGGTCGGCGAGGATGTGCGCTGGGTCCACGTCGCTGGTTCCGGCGCGCCACATGCGGCGTGCCGGCCGCGCGACGGGGAGGACCGATCACGAGGCGGAGGAGGAGCGCCCCCGTGGTGGCGCCGGAGCTGGCCGATAATCCCGGCAATCGTGAAACCTCAGTTCCGAGGCAAGCGAAAACCCCCGGATCCCTTGTAAACACGGGGATCGCGGGGGTTCTCTGCGGCGGTACCGGTGGGATTTGAACCCACGGATGGCTTGCACCATCACATGTTTTCGAGACATGCTCCTTCGGCCGCTCGGACACGGTACCGCGGTCTACTGTACGCGACGCCCTGGCCCCGCACCAATTCGAGGCGACCCGGCGGACGGCACATCGTCAGCGTCCCTCAGCCATGGTCGGACCATGCATTCGCTCGTCCATGACACCCTCGAGCCGCGCCCGACGCCGCCCCTTCACCCGGCGGACATAGGGTGATCGCGTGACGAAGAGCGGACGGATGTCGCGAGGCGCCGCTACCTGGCTGGTGGCGGCATCCGTCGGGCTGTCCGTCGTGGCCACGAGCATCGCGTTCACACGATCGGCGGTGCGTCGCACGCGGTCGGCCGCCGCGGAGCTGAACGACACGCTGCCGGTCAACTCGGCGTGGTGGCGCGCCAGGGCGAAGCTCGACGGCGAGCTGCTCTACGTCGCGCTCGGCGACAGCGCAGCACAGGGCATCGGCGCCAGTCGTCCCGAGTTCGGGTACGTGGGCATCCTCGCGGAGCGCATCGCGCAGCGTTCCGGATGCTCCGTGCGCACCGTGAACCTCGCCGTGTCCGGCGCAACGGTCTCGCAGGCGGTCGACTACCAAGTGCCGCGGCTCAAGGCGCAACGGCCCGATGTCGTTACCGTGTCCATCGGCGCGAACGACATTTCTTCCTGGGATGCCGTCGCCTTCGAGACCTCGCTCGCCACCGTCTTCGACGCCCTCCCGCCGCACGCGATCGTCGCCGACCTGCCCTGCTTCTACCTGCCGCACAACGAGCGTCTCGTCGCCGAGGCGAACCGCACCGTACGCCGGCTCGCCGCCACGCGCGGGCTCGTCGTGGCCCCGCTGCACGAGACCACGCGACGGCCCGGTCTGTTCGGCGTGCTCACCATGTTCGCCGGGGACCGCTTCCATCCGAACGACCGCGGATACCGCGTGTGGGCATCGGCCTTCGCACCGCTCGTGGATGCCCGCGTCGACCAGGTCGTCGCCGAGCGCGCCGCCGAGGCGCCGTCCGAGCCCTGACGCCTGAGCCCTGAGCCCTGAGCCCTCATGCTTGAGCGTGCACGCTGAGCTCGGCGGCCGGGCGCAGGTCATCGGGGCGTGTGCCCCGGGCGGGTGTTTCCGGGGCCCGCCGATGCGGTGCGCGTGCGGATGTCTCTCCCTCCCCAGCCGCGCATCCTCCACAACTCGCGCCGCGGCATGCGCCCACGTCGGAGGGCACCCCTAGCCTGAGTCGTGATCGCAATCGCGCATCGGAGGGTTCATGGCGAAAACGCAGAGCGGATACCGCTGCACCGTGTGCGGCTGGACGACAGCCAAGTGGGTGGGGCGCTGCGGTGACTGCCAGGCGTGGGACACCATGACGGAGGTGGTGCAGACATCCGCCCGGCTCACCCCGGCACGGATCGCGGACGATCGCGCGGCCACCCCGATCACCGAGATCTCGACGGATGCCGCCTGCCACTGGCCCAGCGGCATCGGTGAGTTCGATCGCGTGCTCGGGGGCGGCGTCGTGCCCGGTGCGGCCATCCTGCTGTCCGGCGAGCCGGGCGTCGGAAAATCGACACTGCTGCTGGAGGTGGCGTCGCGAACCGCAGCCGCGAAGTCGCGGGTGCTGTACGTGTCCGCTGAGGAATCCGCGGGCCAGGTGCGGCTTCGCGCCGAGCGGACCGGCGCGCTTCATCCGAACCTGTATCTGGCGGCCGAGACGGACCTCGCCACGGTTGTCGGACAGATCGACAAGGTCGATCCACAACTCGTCATCGTCGACTCCGTACAGACCATCGCCAGTGCGGGCCTCGACGGCATGGCCGGCGGCCCGAGCCAGGTGCGCGAGGTGGCGACCACGCTCATCCGCGTGGCGAAGGAGCGCAACCTTCCTGTCCTGCTCGTCGGCCATGTCACCAAGGACGGACAGGTCGCCGGACCCCGCGTGCTCGAGCACCTCGTCGACGTCGTCTGCCAGTTCGAGGGCGACCGACAGACCGCACTTCGCTTCGTTCGGGCTCTGAAGAACCGGTTCGGGCCGACCGACGAGGTCGGATGCTTCGAGATGTCCGGCGACGGGATCGTGGAGGTCCCGGATCCGAGCGGGCTGTTCCTCAGCCGATCATCCACCCCGGTGTCCGGCACGTGCGTCACCGTGGCGATGGAGGGTAAGCGCGCCATCCCTGTCGAGGTCCAGGCGCTGGTGATCGACAGCTCCGCGCCCAACCCACGACGAGTGACCAGCGGAGTGGATGCGGCCCGCCTCGCGATGCTGCTCGCGGTGCTCGAGAAGCGGGCGAACATCCGGGTGTCCGACAAGGACGTGTACGTCTCCACCGTTGGCGGCGTGCGCCTCACCGAGCCCGCCGCGGATCTCGCCATCGCGATCGCCGTCGCATCCGCCGTGCGTGACAAGGCGATCGGGCACGACACCGTCGCTTTCGGTGAGATCAGCCTCGCCGGCGAGGTGCGTGCGGTCACCGCTTCCCGTCAGCGCGCCGCAGAGGGCGCGCGCATGGGCTTTCGAGAACGGATCGACGCTGAAGCCGGCGGCGTGGCCGCCGCGCTCCGGCTGGCCTTCGCAACCGGTCTCACCGAGCGCGAACGGGAGTTGGACGCGGCGTTCTGATCAGCGAACGCGCTCAGTACAGCAGGAACTGCTTCGTCGTCTTCGACGTGACGCCGTTGACCTGAACCTTCAGGTGATACGACGCTCCGGCGGCGGGCACGGCCTCGCGCTGCTTGTCACCGCAGGTCGATGGCGCCGAACGGGTGCGGTCCCAGGCGATCGGCGTCGAGGTGAGCGTCTTGCCCGGCTCCAGGAGCACGACGGTGCTCTTCGGATCCGTCTGGCAGTCGGTCGACTTCCAATACACCTCGGTGCCGCTCGTGATCGTGAAGGTCTGCTTGGCGGTGCCGACATCGAAGGCGCACGCCTTCGAGCCCCTGTTCGTGATCGAGAACGACAACTGAGGCTGGACGCCGGCGCTGTACGTGTTCGAATCCGTCGCCGACTCCACATCGATCGCGGATGCCGCACACGTCTTGCCCGCCGTCGTCGCCGCCGTGGTCGGCACCGTTGTCGGGTCGGTCGTGGCCTTGGGGGTCGAGGTCGAGGTGTTGGTGGGGGCTGTGGCCGAGGCATCCGATTTGCCACGCGGCGCGAAGACGATGAGGAGGATCACGACGATGATCGCCAGCAACGCCAACCCCACCACGAGCCGACGACGCCAGTACACCCTGCTCGACTGCGGGCCGATCGGATGCTTCAGGCTCGACATGCCAACAGATTAAGCGGCACCCCTGCGGCAGCTGTGGCAACTCGCCGGGCGCGTGCGGCAATTCCGGGCTGGCGTCATGGTAGCGGGCCGCGCCGAACGGATCGCAATCGTTCCTACAGGTGCTTGATCATGCGGGTGTTGCCGAGCGTGTTCGGCTTCACCCTGGCGAGATCCAGGAACTCGGCCACACCTTCGTCGCGGCTGCGGAGCAGTTCGTTGTAGACCTCGGGATCCACCGTCTCGTGCCCCATGTCTTCGAACCCGTGACGAGAGAAGAACCTGACCTCGAACGTGAGGCAGAACAGGCGACTCAAACCGAGCCCGACGGCGTCGTACTCGAGCCGTTCCAGCATGGCGTGGCCCACCCCGCGACCTCGCCACGTGTCGGCGACGGCGAGCGTTCGCACCTCACCGAGGTCTTCCCACAGCACGTGGACCGCGCCGCATCCGATGAGCTCGCCCTCGAGATCCTCCGCCACGCGGAACTCCTGCAGCGCCTCGTAGAGAGTGACCCGCTCCTTGCCGAGCAGGATGCGGCTGTCGACCAGCGGCTGCACGAGACGCTGGATGCCAGGAACGTCACTGGTCCGCGCGCGTCGCACGCGGAATCCGCGAAGTTCGGTCGTCGAGATCGGCTCGGTGAGGAGGTCTGCCACGCGATTCAGTCTACGGACGGCGTACCGCTGATCGAGCTTGTCGGAACCAGCCGCCGGTTGAGCTCTGCCTGCGGAGGACGACGAAGGGGCCGGACCCCATGGTCCGACCCCTTCATGCCGTGAGAACGGTGGATGCTACATGCCTGCGGCGAGGTCCGGCGTGGCCGACCCGGTTCCGACGGTTCCCGCGGAGATCGCGCCGACCGGATCCTTGCGGGCCGCGGTCGTGAACACGAACTCGTTGTTCTGGAAGTCGACCGTCACGTGGTCGCCCGCGTTGAGCTCGCCGTGCAGGATCTTCTCGCTGAGGCGATCCTCCACCTCGTGCTGCACCGCGCGGCGCAACGGACGAGCACCGAGTGCCGGGTCGAATCCGACCTCGATGAGCTTCTCTTTCGCGGCCTGCGTGAGCTCGATCGTCATGTCGCGGTCGAGCATCCGCTCGCCAAGGCGCTTGACGAAGAGATCCACGATCTGCAGCAGCTCGTTCTTGTCGAGCTGCGGGAACACGATGATCTCGTCGACGCGGTTCAGGAACTCGGGCTTGAAGTTCTTCTTCAGCTCCTCCTTCACCTTGCCGCTCATGCGGTCGTAGCCGGACTGGCTGCCTGCGTCGCCCTCGGCCTGGAAGCCGACGGGTCCGCCGGAGATGGCGGCCGTTCCGAGGTTGGTCGTCATGATGATGACCGTGTTCTTGAAGTCGACGACGCGGCCCTGGCCATCCGTCAGACGTCCCTCCTCCAGAATCTGGAGCAGCGAGTTGAAGATGTCGGGGTGCGCCTTCTCGATCTCGTCGAACAGCACGACGCTGAACGGCTTGCGGCGCACCTTCTCGGTGAGCTGGCCGCCCTCTTCGAAGCCGACGAACCCGGGAGGGGCACCGAACAGTCGCGAGACCGTGTGCTTCTCGCCGTACTCGGACATGTCGAGCGAGATCATGGCCGACTCGTCGTCGAACAGGAACTCGGCGAGAGCCTTGGCCAGCTCCGTCTTACCGACACCGGTCGGGCCGGCGAAGATGAACGAGCCGGATGGGCGGTGCGGGTCCTTCAGGCCCGCACGCTGACGGCGGATGGTGCGGGAGAGCGCCGAGATGGCCTCCTCCTGACCGATGACCCGCTGGTGCAGTGCCTTCTCCATGAAGACGAGCCTGCTGGACTCCTCCTCGGTGAGCTTGAACACCGGGATGCCCGTCGCCTGTGCCAGAACTTCGGCGATGAGTCCCTCATCCACCTCGGCCGTGGTCTTCACGTCACCGGAACGCCACTGCTTCTCAAGACGGAGACGCTCGCCGAGGAGGTTCTTCTCCTCGTCGCGCAGGCTCGCGGCCTTCTCGAAGTCCTGCTCCTCGATCGCGGCTTCCTTGCGCTCGCGCACCTTGGCGATCTTGTCGTCGAACTCGCGCAGCTCCGGCGGGGCGGACAGGATCGACAGGCGCAGGCGTGCGCCGGCCTCGTCGATCAGGTCGATCGCCTTGTCGGGCAGGAAACGGTCGCTGATGTAGCGGTCGGAGAGGTTCGCGGCCGCGACGATGGCGCCATCCGTGATCGACACCTTGTGGTGCGCCTCGTAACGGTCGCGCAGCCCCTTCAGGATGTTGATCGCGTGGGGCAGCGACGGCTCAGCCACCTGGATGGGCTGGAAGCGGCGCTCGAGCGCGGCATCCTTCTCGAAGTGCTTGCGGTACTCGTCGAGCGTCGTCGCACCGATGGTCTGCAGCTCGCCTCGGGCGAGAAGCGGCTTCAGGATGCTCGCCGCGTCGATCGCGCCCTCTGCGGCACCCGCACCCACCAGGGTGTGGATCTCGTCGATGAACGTGATGATGTCGCCGCGCGTGCGGATCTCCTTGGTCACCTTCTTGAGGCGCTCCTCGAAGTCGCCGCGGTAGCGGGATCCGGCGATCAACGATCCGAGGTCGAGCGTGTAGAGCTGCTTGTCCTTCAGCGTCTCCGGCACGTCACCGCGCACGATCGCCTGGGCAAGCCCCTCCACGACGGCGGTCTTGCCCACGCCGGGCTCACCGATCAGCACCGGGTTGTTCTTGGACCGGCGCGAAAGGATCTGCATGACGCGCTCGATCTCTTTCTCGCGCCCGATCACGGGGTCGAGTTTGTTCTCGCGCGCAGCCTGCGTGAGGTTGCGTCCGAACTGGTCGAGGATCTGGCTGCCGCCCTGAGCACTCTGCTGCTCGTTCGCCCCGACCTGCACCTGCTCCTTGCCCTGGTATCCGGAGAGCAGCTGAATGACCTGCTGGCGCACGCGGTTGAGGTCGGCGCCGAGCTTCACGAGAACCTGGGCTGCGACGCCCTCGCCCTCGCGGATCAGGCCGAGCAGGATGTGCTCGGTCCCGATGTAGTTGTGGCCGAGCTGCAGCGCCTCGCGCAGCGACAGCTCGAGCACCTTCTTGGCGCGCGGGGTGAACGGGATGTGCCCGGTCGGCTGCTGCTGGCCCTGACCGATGATGTCCTGCACCTGCTCGCGGACGGCATCGAGGGAGATCCCCAGCGACTCCAGGGCCTTCGCCGCGACGCCTTCACCCTCGTGGATCAGGCCGAGCAGGATGTGCTCGGTCCCGATGTAGTTGTGGTTGAGCATCTTGGCCTCTTCTTGGGCCAGGACGACGACTCGGCGAGCTCGGTCGGTGAATCTCTCAAACATGTGGTCACTCCTCGCGGGGCCGCTGGCGGGATGCAGGCTGGATGCCTGCGGTCACTGCTCACGAGCATCCGGATGCCTGCACGTCGGCTCCGATACTTCGAGGGTAGCCAGCGGCTCGGCCCCCGTGGCGGCTGTTCGCCGTCGGCGTTAACGTGCGCCGGCGCGCGTCAGCGCGCGCATACTCCCTCCGTCCTGCGACGCCCGGCAGACGCCGCGCGACAAATCCCCTCGCACCGTTCCGCTGTCCCTTCGTGTCGCTCGTCGAGCGCCACGGCGGCACGAAGGGACAGCGGAACGGAGAATGTGCAGCGGTACGGAGCGTGCCGGACCGGCCGGACAGGAAAACACAAGACCTGGAGACAGGCCGAAGGGTTGGCTACTTCGCGGGGATGCCCGCAAGCGTCCAGGTCATGCCCTGGCCGGTGATCGAGACGTCGGTGTTGCGATCGATGGTGTTGGGCGTGGCGAAGACCGTGGTGTGCGGCACGTAGTCCATCGTGCACACCTTTTTCTTGTCGCTGCCGGTGGAGACGGTGAGCTTCATCGTGTTGTGCCCGGTGAGGTTGAAGCGCGTCGCAACGGGCGGGCAGGTCGAGCTGCCGTAGAGCGTGACGGTGAACTGGTCGCCGTCCTTGAGCCACACCGAGAACGGTGCGCCGCCTGCGCTGCTGGCCGGTGCCTCGACGCCCTTCGGCTCGCCGTGGTAGTCGGTGATCGGCTTCGTCGAGTTCTGCGAGCATCCGGCGAGGGCGATCACGGTGAGACCCGCAACGACGGATGCGACGGCAAGACGGACGAAGCGGTGCGGCATGCCTCAATCGTAGGGCCAGCACGGAGTGCGGGACGGGATCGAACGGCGACCAATTGCGTGCGGGATCGTTCGCGCCCGCGGCCCGAGAAACGGGCACCCTCAGATGAAGAAGCGGGCACCCTCGGGGGGAGAGCGAAATCGGGCACTCTGGAGTGGAAAATCGGGCACTCTCGGGGAGAGAAACGGGCACGGTCGAGGGGAGAAACGGGCACCCTCGAGGGGAGAAACGGGCACCCTCGAGGAGAGAAACGGGCACCCTCGAGGGGAGAAACGGGCACGGTCGAGGACGACGTATGCTCCTCGCATGAGCAACCTGGAGCGGCATCCGGCCGAGCTCGTCGCGGAGTGCGACGTCCTCGATGCCGAGGGCATCTTCCTCATCGAACCGAGGGACGTTCCACTCGGCGGGCCCCGCGCCATGCCCGTGCATCGCACGCTCCCGCAGCGCGTGAAGTCGACGATCGGCGGCTGGTGCTTCCTCGACCACTACGGTCCGGACGACGTGTCGGTGACCGGCGGGATGCGCGTTCCGCCGCATCCGCACACCGGACTGCAGACCGTGAGCTGGCTGTTCCAGGGCGAGATCGAGCACAGGGACAGCGTCGGATCGCACGCGATGGTGCGGCCGGGCGAGCTGAACCTGATGACGGCAGGGCACGGGATCAGCCACTCGGAGGACTCCACGCCGGAGACGACGGTGCTGCACGGCGCACAGCTGTGGCTCGCGCTTCCCGACGCGTCGCGGGACCAGGATCCGTTCTTCGAGAACACCGTGCCGGATCCCATCCACATCGACGGCGCCGTGCTGCGGGTCTTCATCGGCGAGCTGGCCGGGGCATCCGCTGACGCGACGGTCTTCTCGCCGCTCGTCGGTGCGCAACTCGACCTGGATGCCGGCGCCTCCGTCGTTCTCGACGTGCGGGCCGACTTCGAGCACGGCATCCTGCTCGACCTCGGCGATGTGAGTGTGGCGGGCGTCGACGTGCCGCACCGGCACCTCGCGTACGTGCCGCCCGGACGCACCCGACTGCGGCTGTCGTCGGTGGGCGGGGCGCGCATCCTGCTGCTCGGCGGGGAACCACTCGGCGAACAGATCGTGATGTGGTGGAACTTCATCGGCCGTACGCACGACGAGGTCGTCGCCTCGCGAGAGCAGTGGCAGCACGACGTCATCGAGGGGGCGGATGCCGCCGGTCGCTTCGGCACCGTCGCGGACTATCCGGGTCGCCCGCTTCCCGCGCCCGAGCTGCCGACGGTGCGGCTCAAGCCGCGGCAGTAGGGCGGATGCCGCCCCGGCGGTTGGCCGTGTGGGTCAGCGGTACAGCGGGGTGCCGTCCGCTGCTGCGGGCACCGGGGATCCGTCGACGTGCGTGGGCCATGCGAGCGATGCGCCCGCGACCGCGGCGAAGTCCGGAGCGCCGCCTGATCCGACCGGCACGGGGCGTCCGTCCGCCAGACGCGGCCAGGCGAGCGGCGGGTGTGCACCGGCCGCAGCGGGGATGGGCTGGGGAGACACGGGCTGAGTCGGGACCGGCGCCGCCGCGAACCCGTGCGTCGCCGCGGCCGGGTAGCCGTCGGCCGGATATCCGGAGGCGCCGGGGACGGCTGCGCCCGACGCGTAGCCGTAGGGCGCCGGCACACGCCGTTCACCATTGTTCCGATTGATGAGGAGCCCCCACAGAGGGATCAGCACCAGGGCGACGCCGCCGATCACGGCGATCGAGGCGACGATGCGTCCGTAGGCGTCGTAGTCCCAGAGGTGGTTGAACGGGGTGGGTGCCGGGATGGTCACCATGACGGCGATGACGCCGAAGGAGCAGGCGGCGACCCAGGCGAGCGCACGCGTGACCTGAGTGACCCAGCGGGAGAACAGGAAGCGAACGAGGTCGACGAGCGCGAGCATCCCACGGATGAACAGCAGCGAGAGGAGGCCGAGCCAGATGCCCAAGGCGAGGGCGGCGCCACGGTTGTAATACGAGTAGTCGGTAGAGCTGCCGGTCGCGGTCCAGATGATGACGATCCAAAGCAGCAGGATGTAGGCATCCGTCGCGAGAGAGGCGAACTCGAACCATTCGGGGCGGTAGGCGCCGATCACCGTGTCGAGCCACACCAGCAGCGCGAACAGGATGAGTGCGACATCCGTCGTGATGACACGGCCGAGCGTGTCGCCTCCGGTGCCGAACAGGATGAACACCACGGACACGAGCGCGCACGCCGCGACGACGATGAGCACGATGCGAGCGCCCCACGCGCCGAGCACGCTCGTACGCCGTCCCGCGTGCTGCTGACCCGGCGCGAACGGCGCTGCGCCGGGCTGAGGGGCCGCTGCCGAATGCGGCGGCTGGGGTGCTGCAGCGGGCTGAGCGGCGGGCGCCTGCTGCTGGAACTGCTGCGGCTCGGGCCGCTGCGGCTGGACTTGGGGGTTCTCGTGGCTCATCGGGTGTGGCCTCCTCGTGATCGCGCGGCCAGCGTATCGGAGCACGGGTGGCGATGGGGCGCTCTCCACAGACTTTGCGGTGCCGCGTGCCTGGGGAGGGGGTGTGGATCACTGCAGGGCGGAGGTCAGACGCGCCAGGTTGTCGAGCACGGTCGGCCAGAGTCCCTGCTTCAGCCACTCGTCGAGCGTGAGCTGGCGGCTCGCCTCGCGGTAGCCCTCTTCCACGTCGCGCATCGCCGACACGAACGAGGCGCCGCGCACCATCAACGAGATCTCGGCGTTGAGCTGGAACGAACGCATGTCCATGTTGCTCGATCCGATGACCGCCACCTCGTCGTCGATCGTGAAGTGCTTCGCGTGCAGGATGTAGGGCGCCTTGTACATCCAGATGATGACGCCCGCACGCAGGAGCTGCTCGTAGTACGAGCGCTGCGCGTGGTAGACCAGGCCCTGATCGCCGATCTCGGAGACGAACAGCTCGACGCGGACTCCGCGCTGCACGGCCGTCGTGAGCGCGGCGAGCATCGCCTCGTCCGGAACGAAATAGGGCGACGTGATGATGATGCGATCGCTCGCGTAATAAAGGAGTGCGAGGAACAGCTTGAGATTGTTCTGGCCCGCGAACCCCGGTCCGCTCGGCACGAGCTGACAATCGATCTCGTCGTCGCTGCGCACGACCTCGACCGACTCTCGCTCGCGCGCGAGCAGTTCGCCGGTCTCCGAGTACCAATCCGTGATGAAGATGGCATCGAGGCCCTGCACGATGGGTCCTTCGAGCCGGGTGACCAGCTCCTTCCATTTGAGGCCGCGCCTCAGGTTCGATCTCTTGTCATAGCTGCGGTCGATCACGTTCTGCGAGCCCATGTATCCGACCCGGCCGTCCACCACGAGCAGCTTGCGGTGGTTGCGCAGATCCGGTCGCTGGTACTTGCCTTTGAACGGCTGCACGGGCAGCATCAGCTGCCACGAAGCGCCCATCGCCGTCAGCCGCTTGATGGTGCGCTTGTAGTTCTTCGTGCGCAGCGAGGCGATGTGATCGAGGAGCACACGCACGTTCACGCCGCGCTTCACTGCATCCTCGAGCGCGTCGAAGAACGGTCCGGTTGTCTGATCCCAGGACAGGATGTAGAACTCGACATGCACATAGCGGCTGGCGGAGCGGATCTCGCGGGTCATGGCATCCAGTGACCCGCCGTAGTCGCCGATCAGGGACGCCGTGTTGCCGCCCACCAGCGGCATGGCGCCGAGATTGCGGTTCAGCGTGACGACGGATTCCAGCCACGGCGGCCACGGATGATCGCGGCGCACCCGTTCGATGCCTTCTGTGGACTCCAGGATGAAGTCGTTGATCTGCTGCTGCCGCTCCCTGCGCACCTTGGGCAGCGCGAAGCTGCCGATGAGCAGGAAGAACAGCCATCCGACGTAGGGGATGAAGTAGATCGCGAGCAGCCACGCGGTGGCCGAGGTAGGGCGCCGGTTGCGCGGAATGACGATGATCGCCACGATGCGCAGCACGAAGTCGATGACCAGAAGCGCGACGATGATGATCGTCGTCAGTGTGCTGCTGTCCATGCCGTCCCCTCGTGCAGCGATGGAGACCGCTCGTGACTCCGCACCCCGAACGGATACCGGCCGGTCACATCGGCGTCCGTGCCGACGTCCGTGCCGACATTCGTGCGGCGGGGCACGGCGGAACTGCTGCCGACGCTAACACCGCAGGTGCGGCATCCGCCCCACCGAGAATGGGTGAACTCGAGCCGGGGTGCGCGGCCGTGACGAGCGCGCTTCGCCCGGCCGTTCGTCAGCGACGGATGCCCGTCAGGACTTGTGCGGGAGGCCGCGGCGCGCCCGCTCCTGGGCCTCGACCTTGGCGTACGCCTTGCGCTCGCTGCGATCGGCACGCACCACCGCTCTCATCACGATCCAGAACACCAGGCCGACCAGCACGGTCGGCGCCAGAGCCCAGATGATGCCTGCCCATACGCCGTTCATGATGCGTTAAAGGATACGCTCGCGCGGTCTCGCTCCTGTCCGCGCGCCATCGCTGGCGGTTGACATTACTTAAGTCACTTACGAAAATGGAGCAGGCCCGGTCGTCCGGGAATTCCGGTTTGGCTGGAGGCCTCATGACCTATCTGTCCCTCGATGGCGAATGGACGCTGCGCGCCGTCGCCGGCCCGCTCCCCGACGAGTTCGTCAACGCGACGATCGACGCCCGCGTTCCTGGCTGCGTGCACACCGATCTGCACCGTGCGGGGCTGATCGCCGATCCCTTCGACGGCGACAACGAGAGCGCGCAGCAGTGGATCGGCAGCACCGTGTGGCGCTTCGAGCGCGAGTTCGAGTGGACTCCGGATGACTCGGCACGCTTCGACCTCGTCGCAGCAGGCCTCGACACGCTCGCCGTCGTCTCGGTGAACGACCGTGTCGTCGGGACCACCGCCAACCAGCACCGCTCCTACCGCTTCGACATCAGCCACCTGCTGGTGCTCGGCACCAACCGGATCACCGTGCAGTTCGACGCGCCCGTCGACGCCGCAGAGCGCGTGGCCGCCGAGCACGGCGAGCTGCCGCACGTCAACCACCACCCCTACAATTCGCTGCGAAAGACGGCATCGAACTTCGGCTGGGACTGGGGAATCGACGTCGCGACCAGCGGCATCTGGAAGTCGATCGGCATCGAGGGCTGGAGCGACGTGCGCATCGACTCCGTGCGCCCGCTCGTCGATGTGGTCGGCGACCACGGTGTGCTCACCGCGCGCGTGGCGCTGGAGCGGATCGGCGGGCCGCTCGGCGACTCGGGTCCGGTGTCCGTCTCCGTCGTCAAGGACGGCATCGAGGTGGGGCGTGGGGATGCGGTGATCGGCGAGGGCGGATCCGTGCGCGTCCTTGTGCCGAACGTCGAGCTGTGGTGGCCGGTCGGGCACGGATCCCAGCCGCTGTACGAGGTGAAGGTCACCGCAGGAGAGCGGGAGTGGGCATCCCGCGTAGGGTTCCGCACGGTGTCGATCGACACCCGGCCGGATGCGGACGGCGGCCGGTTCGTCATCCTCGTGAACGGCGAGGCGGTGTGGATCCGCGGTGCGAACTGGATCCCCGACCACGCCTTCGCCACCGAGATCACGCCTGAGCGCTTGTCGCGCCGGATCGACGACGCCCTCGAGGCGAACATGAACCTGCTGCGCGTCTGGGGCGGCGGCATGTACGAGTCGGATGACTTCTACCGAATCTGCGACGAGCGTGGCGTGCTCGTGTGGCAGGACTTCCTGCTGGCCTGCGCGGCCTATGCCGAGGAGGAGTGGCTGGCCGTCGAGATCGAGGCGGAGGCGAGGGAGGCCGTCACGCGCCTGTCGACGCATCCGTCGCTCATCGTCTGGAACGGCAACAACGAGAACATCGTCGGCTACGCGGAATGGGGCTGGCGCGCGGTGCTCGGCGGCCGCACGTGGGGCAACGGGTACTACCGGAGGCTGTTCCCCTCGGTGCTGGCCGAGCTCGACCCGACGCGTCCGTACACCCCTGGCAGCCCGTTCTCGTTCGACGACTATCTGCACCCGAACGACGACCGCAACGGAACCGTGCACATCTGGGATGTCTGGAACCAGAAGGACTACACGGAGTACCGCGGTTCGTGGCGTCCGCGATTCGTCGCCGAGTTCGGCTTCCAGGGGCCGCCGGCATGGACGACGCTCACGGATGTCGTGCACGACGCCCCGCTCGACCCCTACGGCGCGCAGATGCTCGTGCACCAGAAGGCCGACCAGGGCAACCTCAAGCTCGAGCGCGGATTCGCCGGACATCTTCCGGTTCCGACATCGATCGACGACTGGCACTTCACGACCCAGCTGAACCAGGCGAACGCCGTGCGGTTCGGGATCGAGTACTTCCGCTCATTGACGCCGTACAACACCGGGTCCATCGTGTGGCAGCTGAACGACGACTGGCCGGTCATCTCCTGGGCCGCCGTCGACTTCGCCGAGCGCCGCAAGCCGCTCTGGTACGCGCTGCGCCAGGCCTACCGTCCGCGGCTGCTCACGGTGCAGCCGACGGATGACGGGCTGGAGTTGGTCGCCGTGAACGACGACGCCACGACGTGGTCGGGTCCCGTGCGGATCGAGCGGATGTCGTTCGACGGCACCGTCCTCGCCACCAGCACCCTGGACCTCGAGGTCGCACCGCGGTCGGTTCAGCGGCGCGCGATCCCGGCCGAGTCGGCCGTGGCATCCGCTCCCGGCAGCGAGCTGCTCGTGGTGTCACTGGATGGAGAGCACCCGGTGCGTGCGATCTGGAACTTCGCGGAGCCGGTCGACCAGGAACTCGACGCCGACGCCTTCACGGCGGAGGTGGAGACCACCGATCACGGCGCACGGGTCACGGTGACGGCGCGCTCCTATGTGCGCGACCTCACCGTCCTCGCCGACCGCGCCGGCCGGTCTGCGTCAGTCGACGATTCCGTCGTCTCACTGCTGGCAGGCGAGACCGTGGTGCTCACCCTGAGTGCCGACGGTCCGCTCGGGGCTGCCGCCGTGCTGGCGCCAACCGTGCTGCGCACGTCCAACCAGCTCGTGGCGAACGCCGCAGTGCTGCCGACCACACCGGCCGCGTGATCCGCGACGCCGCAGCCCTGTCGAACCGCCCCCGCCTTCTGGTGTGGGGCGGTTCGGCCGTTGCGCTGACGTTCCTGCTGGATCCCGACGCTCCGGTCTCGCTCGTCGGGATGGAGCGCCGCGATGCCGGCGCGGTCGAGTTGCGGGACGCCGAACGCCGCCGTGATCCGCACCGTGACCGGCCGCTGGTGGAGCTGTCTGCGCACGGCCATGGCCGCTTCCCCGGTGGATACCGGCACGTGGACACCGTGATCGGCGCACGGCTGCGGTACTCGGGATTCGACGCCGATCCGGCGCTCGCTTCGGCTCCTTCCCCACCCGGAGGCGTCAGGACGCTCCGGCTCCGCCAGCGGGATCCGGAGACCGGGCTCGAGGTCGTCAGCGTGTTCGAGGAGCGAGACGGGATCGCCGCGTTCCGCACATGGACCGAGGTGAGCCGCGGCGCCGGCGACGACGCTAACGACGACCTCGTCGTCACGTTCGTGTCGACGTTCGTGTCTGCCGCGCCGTACGCCGTGACCGGACGCGACGTGGACAGGCTCGCGCTGATGACGGCATCCAGCGACTGGGTTGCGGAGAGCAGGTGGCGCACCGTTCCGCTGCGCGAGGCCGGACTGGCCGAGATCGACCGCGAGCTGCAGCACCATCCGCCGAGAAGCCGCTGCGTGGTGACGGGCCGCGGGTCGTGGTCCACAGGCGAGGCGCTGCCGACCGGGATGCTCGTGGCCCAGGATCCCGACGACACCTCGACTCCCGTCGCATGGCAACTCGAGCACAACGGGCCGTGGCTGTACGAGCTCGGCGAGACTCGGGCAACCGCCTATCTGCTGCTGTCCGGACCGAGCGACGAAGAGCACCAGTGGTCGGCACTCCTGCGGAACGGCGAGTCGGTGCGCTCGGTGCCCGCCTCGGTCGCCCTGGGCACGCCGGGCGGCGCGTTCGACACGGCGATCGCCGCGCTGACCGATCAACGTCGCGCACTGCGCCTGCTTCGGGATGCGGATGCCGCCCTCCCACTGGTCTTCAACGACTACATGAACACCCTCATGGGCGACCCGACCACGCAGAAGCTCCTGCCGCTCATCGATGCGGCGGCCGCTGCCGGGGCGGACTGCTTCTGCATCGACGCCGGCTGGTACGCCGACGGACATTGGTGGGACAACGTCGGCGAGTGGATGCCGTCCGCAGAGCGCTTCCCCGGCGGCATCGGGGAGGTGATCGGGCGCATCCGCGAGCACGGGATGACGGCCGGACTCTGGATCGAGCCCGAGGTGATCGGGTTGCGGTCGCCGCTCGCAGCGACGCTTCCGGATGCTGCGTTCTTCTCGCGGGGCGGCGTCCGCGTGGCGGAGCACGGCCGCTATCTCCTGGACTTCAGGCATCCAGCGACGAGGGCGCACCTGGATGCGGTCGTCGACCGGATCGTCGGCGAATACGGCGTCGCGTTCCTCAAGATGGACTACAACACGATGCCCGGCCCCGGGACGGACAGGGACGCACAGTCCCCAGGCGACGGCCTGCGGAGGCACGCGGACGCACTGCTGGAGTGGATCGACGGGGTGCAGGCGCGGCATCCGCAGCTGCTCATCGAGAGTTGCGCATCCGGTGCGATGCGGGCCGACTACGCCATGCTGTCCCGGCTGCACCTGCAGTCCACCTCTGATCAGCAGGACCCCGTGCGGTACGCGACGATCGCGGCCGCGGCGAGCGCGAGCATCCTGCCGGAACAGGCTGGGCACTGGGCGTACCCGAATCCGGACATGGACGACGAGCTCTTCGCGCTGTCGCTCGTGAACGGCGTCATCGGCCGCATGTACCTCTCCGGGTACCTGAACCGCATGTCGCCCGGGCAGCTGGCGCTGGTGCACGACGCCATCGCCGCGCACCGGGAGGTGCTCTCGGTGACGCTCGACGCGCATCCGAGGTGGCCGCTCGGGCTTCCCGGCTGGACGGATGCCTGGGTCTGCGCAGGCCTCGCCACGAGCGACGGCGGCCTCTACCTCTCGGTGTGGCGCCGGACCGCGCATTCGTCCCGCTCGCTCGAGGTTCCGCTTCCGGAGCTCCGGGGGCGGCGGATCCACGTCAAGACGACCTTCCCGCAGAGCCTCGCGGCGTGGGAGCACGAGTGGGATGAGGCGGCCGGGGTTCTTCGCGTGACCACTCCGCCGGACGCGCCAGCTGCACGAGTGCTGCGCATCGACGTGTGAGGTCATGCGCTGAGGCTCAGTCCTGGCGGCCGACCAGGCGTGCGGCGGCCGGACAGGGAGCGTGAAGGCCGCGCGCATCCACCCGCTCACCCTGCCGATCGCCCTGGACAGCGGCGGCGTACGGGTTCACACTGATGCCGTTGGGGACCGTTCTGGTTGCACCTGTCTAGGAGGCCTCAGATGTCCTGGTTCAGCAACGATCTGACCGTGCGCAGCGGTGGTCCCGTCGCCATCTTCAGCCCGTCGGCTTACGCGTTCGAACAACAGAAGACTCAGCATGTTCTCTATCAGGGGTTCGGCGATGGGGCGGGTGACGGTCATGTGCACGAGTTGTGGTGGGACGGCCAGTGGCATCTCAACGACCTGACCGCACAGGCCGGAGCACCCCTGATCTCGGGCGAGGTGTCCGGCTACGTGTACGCGGACCAGCCGGGCGGCTGGACGCAGCACGCGGTCTTCCAGGGACTCCAACCCGGTGTTGGTGCAGACGGACGTGTTCAGGAGATCTGGTGGGATGAAGACGGCAAGCATCACCATCAGCTCACCGACGGCACGCCGCGGGTGATCGATCAGCCCTTCGGCTACAGCTTCGAGGCTGGTCAGCACATCGTCTACCGTGCGAACAACACGCTGCGCTTCCTCGACATGGAAGAGGACTTCGGCTGGCTCGACAGTGATCTCACCCCGTACATGGCCGGGACGATTCCGCGTCTGCCTCCTACCGGGTACGGCTTCACGTCGCAGAGGACCCATCACCTGCTCTACACGGGGTCGGATCAGCACGTGCACGAGCTGTGGAAGGGTCAGCAGGGCGGGTTCCACCACAACGACCTCACCGTCGCATCCGGCGCTTCCTCTCGAGCCGAAGGCAGACCGGTGGGCTTCGCGAATGATCCCGGCAACCAGCAGGTGGTGTCCTACGCCGGCACCGACGGCCATCTGCATCAGCTGGTGTGGGACGGCGCCTGGCACGAACACGACCTGACAGTCAGCGCGGGCGGTGTCGCGCCGTCATCCGGAACCACCCCGACCGGCTACCTGTATCCCAGCGAAGGAACGTTGCACGTCAACTACGTGGGGATCGACAGCCACATCCACGAATACTGGGAGGATGACTCGGGCTGGCATCCGAACGACCTGACAGCGGCGACCGGGGTCCTGCCCAGCCGCAGCTATCCGTCCGCCTACGTCATGCCGGACAACACGCAGCACGTGGTGTTCGTCGACGACAACCGCCACATCATCGAGCTGTACTGGCTCCCGTAACGGCGCGGCAGTCCACGAGCTTCGCCGGATGACGCCGCCGCCCCGAGGCGTGTACGACCGGTCAGCGACGGTCGCGGCGAGCAGGGCTCTCGATCGCCGCCAGGAGTTCGTGTACCTGCAGCGCGGTGTCGAACGTCGGTGCGCTGCTGCTGCCCGTTGTCAGGTCGGCGTAGATCGCCTCGTACAGCCGGCTCGTGTTGCGGACCTCGACGGACAGGTGCGAGCCGCTCGACGTGTCCACCCGATGCCACACGTCAGGCCAGTCTCCGGCCAGGTCGAGCTCCAGGCCAGTGATCTGCAGTTGCGCCGCCCGCGGATCCGAGTCCGTCGATGACACGATCGCCAGGTCCCCGCTGCTGCCCATGATCTCGATCCGGCTCCGAGGCGTCGATGCTTCGCCGTCGTGGAGCTGGATCGTCGCCACCGCGCCGCCGGCGAACTCCGCGACGGCGACGAGCAGGTCAGGGGACGTGACATCCACCGTCTCGTCGGTCTCGGCGATGGTCTGCTGCCGACGACGGATGTGGCTGGAGCCTCGAAGCGCGACGATCGGCCCGAGTACGTGCTGCAGGATGTCGAGCGTGTGCCCGCCGAGCACCTCGACCAGGCCGGCACCCTCCGCGCTGTCATACGTGTACGCGGTCCACGCCGGCACCGGGGCACCGCTCCCCTTGGCGCGTGAACTGTAGACGGTGACCGACGACGGATCACCGATCGCCCCGGCGGCGATCGACTGTCGCGCCCGTTCGACGGCCGGCGCGAAGCGTCCCTGCAGCGCGACGAAGTGGCGAACCGTCGCGCTCTGCGCCCGCCGGGTGAGCTCCCTCGCTTGGACCACCGATTCGGCGAGCGGCCAGTCGGAGACCACGTCCTTGCCCGCCTCGATCGCCCGGAGAATCGGACCCGCGTGGCCGGATGCCCTGACCGAGACCAGGACCAGGTCCACCGCCGGATCGTTCACGAGCGACGCCACGTCGGTGTAGGCGGCACCCGCTCCGAATCGTTCCTGTGCGGCGGTCGCGCTCTGCGGAGACGTCGTCGCGACGGCGGCGAGACGAAAGCCGTCGGACGCGAGGATCGCAGGAATGTGCGAACGGGACGCCCATCCGCGGTCCGGGTTCGCACCGACGACACCGACACCGAACTGCTTCACCCTGCGTCTCCCATCGCCTCGGTCACCAAGTGGCAACAGACCGATCGGGGGCGACATTCCGGGGCCGCGGAAGCGCCGGAGATCGGCGCCGGCGAGAGCCAAGGAGGGCAGCACAGAGAACGCGGCAAGGGAGCCAGGGTCATTCACCGCATCAGGGAGGCGGTGACGGTCTTGAGTTCCGCGAGGACACTCCCCACGGCAGGACGCGCCGCGTTCTCGGGGCGGATCAGCGCATCGACGACGCGCGACACCGGGAGGTCCGCCAGGGGTCGGAGCACGACACCTGCGGGCCGCGGCTGGGTCCAGCGTGGAAGGAACGCGAGACCCTGACCGGCGCGGACCAACTCGGCGACGATCGTGAACTCATTGACCCGGTGGCGGATCTCGATCGGTCGTCCGCCCGTCACGGCGATGGCGTCGAGGGTGGGACCTATCGGGAAGCCGTGGTGGGTGGTGATCCACGGCTCGCCGATGACGTCCTTCGCCCTGAGCGACTTCCGGGCGGCCAGCGGGTGCTCTGCCGGCAGCGCGATGTCGAGTCGCTCTTTCAACAGTGGTTCGACGACGACGCGGCTCGGCCAGGACGGCGCGTGCTGGAGGCGGTGGGCGATCACGATGTCGTAGCGGGAGGTCAGGGCGGGGAACTCGTCTTGGGCGACATCCTCGTCGCTGAGCGTGATGTCGACGCCGTCGGCAGGGAAACGGGACGTCAGCCGCGTGAAGAACGCCAGCGCTGCGCTGTTGAACGCGCAGACGCCGACCGTCCCGGATGGCGACGTGCCGAGACCCCGCGCGAGCTCACGAGCGCGGCTCATCGCGGTCTGGACCTCGACGGCAGCCGCCGCGAGACGTTCTCCCTCCGGCGTCAGGCGCAGCACGCGCCCGACTCGCCTGGTCAACGGAACTCGCACTTCGCGCTGGGCCAGGCTCAGCTGCTGCGAGACGGCGGACGGCGTGATCCTGAGTGCGTCGGCAACGGCTTGCACGCTGCCGTGCTCGCCCAGTTCCCGGAGGATCTGCAACTGGCGCTCGTCCATCCGATCAGTTTAGAGATGCTCAACTATCAATGAAGACATCCGGTCTTGTTCTTCATTCGGAATGAATCGAACCTGATCGCATGCCCCGGTTCTTACGTGCTCGCTCGACCGATCTGTGCCTCCTTGCGGTCGCTATCACGTGGGGGTCGAGCTATCTGGCGGCGAAGGTCGCCACCGGACTGGTGGCCGCAGATGCGGTGGTCTTCCTGCGGTATGCCGTCTCGGCCGTCGCCTGCCTGGCGATCGTGGGCGTGCTCGCCGCGCGCGGTCGCGCGAATCGTCCCACGCTGCGCGAGGTGCGTCTCGGCGGTGTGCTCGGGATCACGCAGGCTGCCGTCCTGTATCTCGAGACTCACGGTGTGGCCCACACAAGCGCCGCGGCGGCCGGCGTGCTGATGAGTCTGACGATCATCCTCACGCCGCTGGCCGGCGTGGTCATCGGAACGCGCGTTCCCGGCCGGTTCTACGCGGCAGCCGGCGTGTGCATCGTCGGCGTGGGCGTGATGCTGGACACACAGTCCGGCCCTGGCGGCTGGGACGGAAGCCTGCTGGTGCTGGCGGCAGCCGTCATCCGTGCCGGACACGTCACACTCCTCGGTCGGCTCACTCGAGCGGATGAGACCGGCCGAGGACGCGTGCGGCCGCTGCAGCTGACGACCGTGCAGCTCGTCGTCGGGACCGCGCTCACCGCGCCGCCGGCACTGCCGCAGCTCGCCGCGAACCCCGGCGTCCTCGTCACTCCTGAACTGGTGGTCGCGATCCTGTACCTCGCGCTGTTCTGCAGCGTGTTCGCCTTCCTCGCCCAGACCTGGGCGGTGCGGCGCACCTCCGCGAACCGGGCGAGCCTGCTTCTCGGCACCGAGCCGCTGTGGGCGGTCGCAGCGGCGATCGCGCTGGAGGGAGAACGGCTGAGCGTGACGATGGCGCTCGGCGCAGCCCTCATCATTGCCGGATGCTGGTGGGGACAACTCGTCGAGCAGCGCTCCCGCACGCCGGCCGGCTCACGCCGCCACGGCCGCCTTCGCCGCGTCGTCGATCGACACCCAGTCGCCGACGTGGTGGTCGTAGCAGACGCTGTTGTCGAGGGTGGAGCGGTCGATCACCGCCTCGGATGAGACAACCTTGCCGAGACGTTCCGGATCCGGTGCCGCGGCCGCGAGCAGTCGCGTGTAGTCGTGGTGCGGATCGAGGATGACGGCATCCGCCGGACCGCGCTCCACGACGCGTCCCTTGTAGAGCACGAGGATGTCGTCCGAGAAGTGACGCGCGGTCGCGAGGTCGTGCGTGATGTACAGCACCGCCAGGTTGTCTTCGCGCTGCAGCCGTCCGATGAGGTTGAGCACCCCCAGCCGGATGGAGACGTCCAGCATCGACACGGGCTCGTCCGCCACCAGGATCTGCGCACCCGGCGCCAGCGCACGAGCGATGGCCACGCGCTGACGCTGGCCGCCTGACAGCTCGTGCGGACGCCGAGACGCGTACGACTCGGCGGGAAGGAGATTGACGCGCTCCAGCATCCGCAAGACGCCCTCGTGCGTCGCCTCGACGCCCCTGGTGCGGTTGTGCAGAAGCAGCGGTCGGGCGATGTGATGCTCGATCGAGTGGAACGGATTGAGCGAGGCGAACGGATCCTGGAACACCATCTGCACGTGCCGCCGGTAGAGCGAGCCCTGAACGGGCGTGCCGTCGTCGAGCGTGACATCGATGTTTCCGGATGTCGGCTTCTCGAGACGGGAGAGCATGCGCGCGATGGTCGACTTGCCGGAACCCGACTCGCCGACCAGGGCGACGGTGCGGCCCGGGATGAGGTCGAACGAGACCCGGTCGACGGCCCGGAACGGCTCGCGGCGCAGGCCCTTCCTGATGAAGAAGTCCTTGGTGAGGTTGGTGATCCGTGCCGTGGTCACGCCTGGGTCCTCCGTTCGTGGGTGGCGGTGGGCTCGTCGATGCCGGTGCGGATGAACGCACCCCGGTCGCCGCTCAGGCTCGGGAACGAGCCGAGCAGCTTCTTCGTGTACGGATGCCGCGGCGCGGTGTAGATCTCGTTGGCCGGTGCCAGCTCGACGATCTCGCCCTGCAGCATGATGGCGATCCGGTCGCTGATCTCCAGAAGAAGCGGCAGGTCGTGCGTGATGAAGATGACGGCGAACGACAGCTCGTCGCGGAGCCGCACGATCTCGCGGAGGATGTCGCGCTGCACGACGACGTCGAGTGCGGTGGTCGGCTCGTCCATGATCATCAGCTGCGGTTCGAGCAGCATCGCCATGGCGATCATGACGCGCTGGCGCATGCCGCCGGAGAGCTCGTGCGGATACGACGACAGCCGGTTCGGATCCACTCCCACCCTGCGGAGCACATCCGCCGACCGTTCGAGTCGCTCCGCCTTGGACATCTGCGGACGGTGCGCCCGCAGCGTGTCGTCCAGCTGCGCCCTGATCGTGGTCACCGGGTTGAGCGCGTTCATCGCGCCCTGGAACACCATGGACAGCTTGTCCCAGCGGAACGCGCGCAGCGGCTCGTCGTCCAGGGCCAGCACGTCGATGTCGTTCCCGTTGCGGTCATGGAACGTGACGGCGCCGGAGGAGATCCTCGCCGGGGGCCGGTGCAGCCGGTTGATCGCGTAGGCGAGAGTCGTCTTGCCGCAGCCCGACTCCCCCGCAAGCCCGAGGATCTCGCCGGGAGCGAGCGTGAAGCTGGCGTTCCGCACGGCAGGCACCGGCGGCTCCACCTCGTACACGACGGAGAGGTCCTGCACGGTGAGCACGGCCGAACGCTCGGCCGTCGCATCCCGCTGCCGCGCGGCCGCAGCCTTGACGGGGGTCATGCTGACGCCTTTCGCTGTTCGAGTCGGCTCGCGGACTTCGCGCGCCTGCGGTACAGGCGCGAGGTCTTGAGCTTCGGGTTGATGATCTCGTCGATCGAGAAGTTGATGAGTGAGAGCCCCATGCCGAATAGGGCGATGACGAGTCCTGGCGGGATGAACCACCACCAGGCACCCATCTGCAGCGCGAATCCGTTCTGCGCGTAGAAGAGCATGGTGCCCAACGTCGAGGAGTTGGATGCGCCGAGTCCGAGGAACGACAGACCTGCTTCCCCGAGGATGGCCGCGATCACCGCGAACACGAACTGCGACGCCAGCACAGGCAGCAGGTTGGGCAGGATCTCCACGGTGATGACGCGCCACGCCCGTTCGCCGGCCACCTTCGACGCGGCGACGTAGTCGCGATTCCGCAGCGACAGGGTCTGCGCACGCAGCACGCGAGCGGATGCCGCCCAGCTCGTGATCGCGAGCACGACGGCGATGGTCCACAGCCCACGCGATTCGCGAGGGACGAATCCGGAGATGACGATCACCAGGGGAAGGCCGGGGATGACGAGGAACACGTTCGAGAACAGCGAGAACGCCTCGTCCGCGATGCCGCCGAGGTAGGTGCCGAGGATCCCGAACAGCGCCGACAGCGCCGTGGCGAGGATGCCCACCAGGAAGCCGATGATCAGGGAGCCGCGGGTGGCGTACGCGAGCTGGGCCAGGACATCCTGACCGGTCTGCGTCGTGCCGAGCCAGTGGTCGGCCGACGGCGGAGTCATGCCCTCGTCGCGCACCACGTTCGGGTCGCCGACGAAGAAGGGCCCGAGGATGCCGAACAGGATGAACCCGACCACGAGGATCAGGCCGACCGCCAGCCACGGCGTCATCGTCGGCAGCATGCTGCGCCAGCGGGACTGCGTCGTGCGCGGAGCGGATGCCGCGGTCACCACCGCGAGGGTCTCTGGCGCCGCCTCTGTCGCCGGCACGGTTTCGAGCGCCGGGCTCACAGAGGTCGTGAGCTGCGGGTCGAATTCGGGCACCTCATCCGATTGCTCGAGTCCGGGGGTCTGCACGTCATTCAGTTCAGAGGCCATTGCGTCTCACACCCTTACCCGTGCGCCCGCGTACGCGGATCGATGATGCCGTACAGGAGGTCGACGACGAGGTTCGCGCCGAGGACCGCCAGTGTGATGTAGAGGAAGATGCCCTGCATCAGCGCGTAGTCGTTGTTCGTCACAGCGGAGAGCAGCTTCGAGCCGATGCCCGGATACGAGAACACCTGCTCCGTGACGATGGAGCCGGCGACCACGAACCCGAGCGAGATCGCGAAGCCGGCCACCGAGGGGAGCACGGCGTTGCGTGCCGCATAGTTGCGCATGATGCGGCCCTCGGTGAGACCCTTCGCCCGCGCCGTGAGGATGTAGTCCTCAGACAGCGTGGACACCATCATGTTGCGCATCCCGAGCAGCCACCCGCCGATGGAGGCGATCACGATGGTGAGCGCGGGAAGGAACCCGTAGCGAATGGTCGACCCGATGAACTCGGGTGTCCAGGCGGGATCGAGGCTCACGTCGTATCCGCCCTGCACGGGGAAGAGGTGCATGGTGGTCGCGAACAGGTACACCAGGATGAGCGCGAGCCAGAAGTAGGGAACGGCGGCGAGCAGCGTGGTCGCCGGCACGAACGAGTCGAGCCAGGTTCCGGGCTTCCACCCGACGAAGGCGCCGAGGGCCACGCCGAGGATCGCGGCGATGACCGTCGCTATGCCGACGAGAGCGATGGTCCACGGCAGCGACGTGGCGATCACGTCGCTGACCTTCGCAGGGTAGTAGCTCACGGAGATGCCCAGGTCGCCCTGCGCGACGTGCACCAGATAGTTCCAGTACTGCACGATCAGCGGATCGCTGCTGTTTCCCCCGAGGAGGAGCTCGTACGCCTTGCGCGTGGCGGGTGTCACGATGCCGCCGTGCTGCTGCAGTTTGGCCAACAGAATGTCGACCGGATTGCCCGGCAGCAGCCGCGGGATCACGAAGTTGAGGGTCAGCGCCGCCCAGAGTGCGACGACGTAGAACCCGATCTTCCGTGCGAAATATCTCATCGTGTCCCGCCCGTTTCAGCGGAGAGCTCCTCCTCGGTCATGGATCGCCTACTTCCCCGTCGGCTTGAGCGCCTTGTAGACCTCGGCGTTGTCGGGCGATGCCCAGACGGCCGGGAAGGCGAACAGGTTGTCGAGCGTCGGCCATCCGGAGAACTTCTTCGCGTTGAACTCGCTGGTGGTTCCACCGGTCAGGACCGGGATGTAGGGCATGTCGTCGACGATCTTCTGCTGGATCACGTTGAACTGCGCCTGGCGGGTCGCGGTGTCGGACGGGTTCGTCGCGGCGAGCGTCCCGAGCGCCTTGTCGACATCCGCGTCGCTGAACCGGGCGATGTTCATCGGCGCTGCCTCACCGACCTTGGCCGTGTTCGCCGTCGAGTAGTAGTTGTTGTACAGGTAGTACGGGTCAGACGACGGGCCCTGGCCGAGCGAGTCGATCGCGAGCTGGAAGTTGCCTTTCGACTTCTTGTCTGTCCACTCGTTCCACGACGACTGCGACACGGATAGCTTGATGCCGACCTTCTTCAGCTGCTGGCCGAGCGTGTTCATCGCGGTGATGTAGTCGGTCCAGCCGGTCACGGTCTCGACCGTGAGCGAGAGGTCCTGGCCGTCCTTCTGGTAATAGCCGTCGGAACCCTTGGTCCATCCGGCGCCCTGCAGCAGCTCGTCCGCCTTGGAGGCGTTCGGGCTGTCGGATGCCACGGGGTTCTTGATCGACGGGTCGATCAGGCTCTTCTGGCCGGGCAGCAGCGCGAAGGTCGGCGAGATGTCGCTTGCCGTGTCGGTGAACGCGAGCGAGTTGAGCTGCTTGCGGTTCATGGCGTAGTAGATCGCCTGGCGGACGGCCGGGTCGGTCTGAGGACCGGTGCAGCCGAGCGCGGCGGACGAGCACGTGATGAGGACGGCCTGGTTCTGGTTGACCGTGATCGACTTGTAGCCCGGGTAGTACTGGGAGACCTTGTCCATGTGCGGAACCGGTCCGGTCTGCCAGTCGATGCTGCCGGCCTGCAGCGCGTCGGCGCCCGCCGTGTTGCCGGACAACGACAGGTACCGGATGGCCTTCACGGCCGGAGCGCCCGCCCAGTAGTTCGGGTTGGCCGAGAGCGTGTACGCCTGCGGCTTGAAGTTCGAGAGCTCGTACGGACCCGTTCCGACGGGCTTGGACATGACGTCCTTTGTCGGGTCGATGTCCTTCCACAGGTGCTCGGGGACGATCATCGACCGGCCGAGGATGGTCGGACCCTCGACGAACGCCGGGTGCGTGAAGGTGAACTTCACGTGGCTGTCGTCGACCTTGGCGACCTTGCCGTCGAATCCGCTCGTGTTGAGCGACGGATACTTCTCATTCAGTCCGAACGTGAAGACGACGTCGTCGGCGGAGAACGGCTTGCCGTCCGACCACTTCACACCGGTGCGCAGCGTGACATCGAGTTCGGTGCCGTCGGAGTTCCAGCTGTACTTCGTTCCGAGCAGCGGCTTCGGGTCCTTGTTGTTCACGTTGGTGATGAAGAACAGGCCCTCGTAGATCGTGCCGATGCCACCGATCTGCGACGGGGAGAACGGGTTGAAGTTGATCTGGTAGTCGCCCGACTGGCCGGTGTAGGCGACCAGGGTGGCGTCGGAGGAGGAGGCGGTCGTGCCGCCCGTCGACGAGCAGGCCGTCAGCGCGATGACCGTGGCGAGCGCGAGCCCGCCGACAGCCGCCGCACGACGTGCGCCGCGACGTCGTCCTGGCATGAGGAACATCGTTGATCCTTTCCAGCACCGCACACCCTCGTGCGCCGGTGCATGACCTTGTGGCGGCGCTGTCACGCCGTGCGCCTATTCTTATTCGAATAAATAAAGTCGGTCAAGTTATTGTTTCTGTACCGTTACCGGCGAGCGGTACGCACACGCAGACAGCGAGGTCACCATGAGGAACGGAGCGACGGCTCCAGCACCGGCGATGGCGGCGGTCCTCGACACGATCCGTGATCGCGTCACCGTCAGCCGAGTCGAGCTGGCGGAGACCACCGGGCTCAACGCGGCAACGGTGACCCACACCGTGCGCCGCCTGATGGATGTCGGCTACGTCAGGGAGGTGGGCACGGCCCGGTCCAGAGGCGGCAGTCCGCGGCGTCTCATCCAGCTCGAACCGTCCGCCTGCTACACGGTCGGCGTGCAGTTCGACAGGTTCACGACCACCGCCGTCGTCGTGGACCTCAGCGGAGAGGTCGTCGGTCGCTCCACGGCCCCTGGAGCGGGAACGCGTGCCCCCGGCGAGGTGCTTCGGTCCGTCGACGAACAGGTCCGCGCGCTGTTGTCGTCATCGGCGGTGTCCACGTCCCAGGTGCTCGGCATCGGGGTGACGACGCACGGACCGCAGGACAGGGATGCCGGCGTCGTGCTGATCGACTTCCCGTCGCCGCCGTGGCGCGGCTATCCGCTGACGGCGACGCTGTCCGAGCTCAGCGGTCTGCCTGTCGTGCTGGAGAACGACGCGACCGCCGCCGCGATCGGCATCGCCGGGCTCGGCAGTTCAGGGTCGAGCTTCGCCACGGTCTACATGTCGGGCGGCATCGGATCCGGGGTCGTGCTGAGCGGACAGCCGTACCGCGGGGCCACCTCCAACGGGGTCGAGCTCGGACACATCTCGATCGACGCATCCGGCGAGCGCTGCACGTGCGGGAATGTTGGATGCGTCGAGAACTCCGCTGGGCCGACGGCCGTCGTCGAGCAGTCGCTCGCCGTGCCCGGACTGGCGAAGCGGGCGGGGATCCGCGGGAAAGGCGACACCCTCGGCGACTTCCGGCGCCTGGGGGCTGCGGCCCTCGGCGGCGACGGCGACGCTCGGAAGCTGATCGAGCGCTCCGCGGCACTCGTGGCCGTGGCATCCGTCACCCTGGTCAACCTGTTCGATGTGGCGCATGTCGTGTTCGCGGGCGCCGCGTTCACCGAGGTCGGCGAGATCTACCGCGAGCACGCGCAGCGCGAGCTGGAGCGGGCGGCGTTCATGCGATCGGCGCATCCGGTGTCGGCCGAGCTCTCGGAACGGGTGTCTGAAGCGGCCGCCATCGGAGGCGCCGTCGTGGTACTTCGGAGCCTCGTCGCCTCACGCGGCGAGTTCGCCCAGCCCGCGACGAGCACGGTCACCGGGGTGGCGAGGCGGTAGACCCACGTTCGACGACGACGGCGGCGGGCGTCTTCACGACCCGCCTGGCACGATCCGCGATCACGTCCAGCAGGGCGGATGCCGCGGCGTGGCCGAGCGCGCGCACGTCACGGTCCATCACCGACAGCGGCGGATCGCAGAGCTGGCAGTCCGCGTTGTCGTCCCAGGCCAGGATCGAGAGATCGCCGGGCACCGAGACGCCGAGCGCTGCGGCTTCGGCCAGGCCGGCGACGGCGGTCTGCGCGTTGTCGTACACGATCGCCGTCGGCGGTTCCGCGCTCGACAGCAGCGTGCGGGTGGCGACGGCCCCGCTGTGTGCGCTGTAATCGCCGTACACGGTCTGCCCGACCGCGTCGTGCGATGCCAGCGCGCCGGCGAACGCCTCCGTTCGGGCGAGCGTGTGCAGCAGATCCTCCGGGCCCGCCACGCGACCGATGCGGTGATGGCCGAGCCCGGTCAGGTAGGCGATGGCGTCGTTCATGGCCCGCGCGTTGTCGACGTCGATGGTCGTCAGCCCGACGGATGGATCGCCGCCCAGCAGCACCGCGGGGAGCCCCAGCTCCTTCACCAGCGCGACCCTGGGGTCATCCGGCACGAAGTCCACGATCACGACGCCGTCGATGCGGTGATCGGATGCCCACCGCCGGTAGTCCTCGAGCTCCTCGTCGACGCTGTCGACCATGCGCAGCACGGCGGATCCTCGCACGCTTCGCAGCCGGTCCTCCACCCCGTTCACGAAGTCGTTGTAGAACGGGTCGATGCCGAAGACATCCGGCTGACGATGCACCGCGACCGAGAGCGTCGGCGTGTGCGAATCGTCCGACAGGGTCGGTACGAAAGGACCTGAGCGTTGCACGACTTGTAGTATGACCCATCGATCGACCCGAACGGCTGCGGGGGAGGCGTTCAGAGTGACCCAGCCCAAACCCGACCTCGGCGGGATGACGAGCAGGAGCGTCGTGCTCGACCTCATCCGCTCACGCGGTCCGATCAGCCGCGTGCAGTTGGCGCTGGTCTCCGGCTATACCCAAGCCACCATCTCCAACCTGGTGCGCCAGCTCAGCGACGAAGGTCTGGTCATCGAGTCGGGCGAGCGGCAGTACACCGGCGGCAAGCCGCGCGTCATGCTGACCATCAACCCCCGAGCCAGGTTCGCGATCGGCATCCAGCTCGGGCAGGATGCCACGACCTACGTCGTCATCGACATGATGGGCGCCGTGATCGGGCGCGTCAGAGCGCCCGGCGTGCGCGGATCCTCACCCGACGACGTGGTTCCGCTGGTCGTCTCCCGCACCCTCGGGCTGCTGGACACGCTCAACATCGAGCGCTCTCGCGTCGTCGGCATCGGGCTCGCCGCACCCGGCCCACTCGACCTTACGCACGGCAGCATCGAGAGCGACGCGTTCACCGCCTGGCACGGATTCGCCGTGCGAGCGGCCGTCCAGGAGGCGACCGGGCTTCCGACGGTGCTCGACAACGACGCGACCTCCGCGGGCGTCGGCGAGTTCTGGGGCAGGCGCAAGACCGAATCCGTCGCGCACTGCACCGTGTACATGGGTGCCGGCATCGGTGCCGGCATCATCGTCGGCGGATCCGTCTATCGCGGAACGAGCTCCAATACGGGCGAGATCGGGCGGATGCGCGCATCCGCCGTGCAGGACGGTCTGCCGCGCCGCACGCTCGAAGACATGGCGGCGCCTCATGCCGTCGCCGCAGCGGCCAGAGCGGCGCTCGCGAAGCACGAGCGCACCGGTGTCACGCTGACCGTGGACGACAGCGACTGGTTCGAGGACTTCACGCGGGTGGCGGCCGCCGCCGCGCACGGCGACGAGCTCGCGATCCGGCTGATCGAGGCGTCGGCGGACCTCCTCGCCGAGGCGGTGCTCACCCTCGCCGAGATCCTCGACCTCGACTCGATCGCCCTGGCCGGTCCCGCGTTCGCGGTCGCCGGGCCTATCTACCTGCGCGCCGTGCGAAACCGGATCGCCTCCGATTTCAGCTCGGCGAAGCTGCATCCCCTCGACGTCACGCTCTCCCACCACGTGGTGGATGCCGCAGCCGTCGGCGTGGCCACGGTCGTGCTGCAGCAGGAGCTTGCGCCGCGCAGCATCGGAGCGCCCGCATTCGGCGAGGTCGACAGCGGCGCCTGACGCGTGTCGCTGACTGGGCGTCACGACGCGGGGCGCGTCGCCTCCTCGAGAACCTCGAGCACGTGACGGTACGGGCGCCCGGTCGCCCTGGTCATGCCGATCTCGCACGTGCGGTTCGCAGAGACGTACGCGTCGAACGTCCAATCCGCGACCTCCAGCGCTTCGGCGGAGGTGGCGGATGCAGTGAGCTCCGGATGCAGCATCCCGCGATCCCCCGCGAAGGCGCAGCAACCCCAGGCGTCCGGCTCGTACACCTCGTCGGCGACGAACGCGCAGACCGCGTCGAGCGCGGCGTCGGCATGCAGTGCGGTGGTGGAACACGTGCGGTGCACGGCAACGGACGCGAGGCGACGGGTTGCGGTCAGGCGCGGCAGCAGCATCCGGCCCGCGAGTTCCGTCGCGTCGACGAACCGCAGTCCGGCCCCCGACTCCGCCGCCAGGTGCTGCATGGTCTCCAGCCCCTCGGTGCAGGATGCCGCATCACACACGATGTCGAGACGGCCGCCGTCGCTCGCCTTTCGCAGAGCAGGGAGCACGCGGTCGGACATGTCGTGGTAGCCGTGCAGGTGTCCCTTGGACTTCCACGGAGTGCCGCAGCAGAGCCCGTCGATGCCGTCGGGCACGACCAGCCGCACGCCGGCGCGCTCGGCCAGCCTGCGGAGCGCCTCGGCGGATCCGATCCCGCCCGGTTCGGGACCGAACATCGTTCCGACGCACGCCGAGAAGAAGACGACCTCGCTGACGGCTTCGTCGGGCGCGGGCACGTCCGCGCTGCCGAATCCGGCGGAAGGGCCGGTGCCGGGCTCCACCGGTTCACGTGCGCTGCTCGCACGCTTCGCGTGGACGGACGGCGAAGGCCCTGTGCCGTGGGCTCCGGCTCGGTCAGAACCGCGCATCCGCCCCCCTGCCGGCAGGCCGGCGTCATAGTGCGGAACGGTCTCCGTGCCGAAGAAGGCGCGCGCCGCCGTGGTCGTGGCGCCGACCAGCGGGGCAGGGAGCGTGTGCGCGACCGTCAGCGCCGCAGACGCGACACGGGTGGACGCCTCCCAGTGGTGCGCGGCCGTGCGCCACGCCCGATCCAGCAGCGGAGTCGGCTCCTCGGCGCGCAGCCGGCGAACGAGATCCCCCGTGTTGATGTCGACGGGGCACGCGACGGCACACATCCCGTCGACCGCGCAGGTGTCGATGCCGTCGTATTCGTAATCCTGCTCGAGCTCAGCCGCGAGCTCGTCGTCGCCGGCCGCCCTGGCCCGCTCGAGCTCACGGCGCAGCACGATGCGCTGCCTCGGTGTCAGCGTGAGGTTCTTGCTCGGGCAGACCGGCTCGCAGTATCCGCACTCGACGCAGCGATCCACCTCGGCCTCCACCTGCGGCGCGGTCTTGAGATCGTGGAGGTAGAGATCGGGATCGTCCGCGAGCAGCACGCCGGGATTGAGCATGCCCTTCGGATCGGCGAGGCGTTTGATCTCGAGCATCATCCCGTACAGCTCGTCGCCATACTGACGCCGCACGAACGGCGCCATCACGCGCCCCGTTCCGTGCTCGGCCTTGAGCGACCCGCCCTGATCGAGCACCAGGTCGACGAGGTCGTCGGTGAAGGCTCGATATCGGACCAGGGACTCCGCATCGCCGAAGTCTTCGGTCAGCATGAAGTGCAGGTTGCCGTCCTTGGCGTGGCCGAAGACGACCGCCTCGTCGTAGCCGTGCTTGTCGAACAGCGCGGTGAGTGCCGTACACGTGTCGAGCAGTCGTTCGACGGGCACCACGATGTCCTCGAGCAGGGCCGTGGTTCCCGACCGTCGGGCGCCGGCGACGGTGGCGTAAAGACCTTTGCGGACATGCCAGAGTGCTGCGCGCTCGGCGGGATCCGACGAGAGCTCGAGCGGGGATGCCACGTTGAGCGCATCCAGGACCGGTCGGGCGTCCGCGACCACGTCGGCCAGCTGATCGGCACCCGCCGCCTGGAACTCGACCAGGAGCGCGGTGTGGTCGACGACCTCCAGCCTGCGGATCGCCTCCGGCGAGTCGGACGCCGCCTGCGCCACTCGGAGGGATGCGGCATCCATCAGCTCGATCGTCGCAGGGCCGGTGCTCACCAGGTCGGGGAGCGCGGCCGTCGCGTCCGCGAGGTTCGCGAAGACCAACAGACCCGTCGCGATCGACGGACGCAACGGCACCGTCGCGAACCGCGCCTCTGCCACCCAGGCCAGCGTCCCCTCGCTGCCGATCACGAGGTGCGCCAGGATGTCCGCGGCATCCTCGAAGTCGAGCAGGGCGTTGAGGCCGTACCCCATGGTGTTCTTCATCGAGAACTGCCGACGGATCTCGGCCACGGCATGCGGGGACGCGAGCAACCTGCTGCGCAGCTCGAGCAGGCCGGCGTGCAGTGAAGGCTCACGCTCGCGGAGGCGGGCGTCGGCATCCGGGAGCGCCGTGTCCACGACCGTGCCGCTGGGCAGCACGAAGAGCAGCGACTCGACGGTGCGGTAGCTGTTCTCGGTGATGCCGCAGGCCATGCCGGAGGAGTTGTTGGCGATGACGCCGCCGATCGTGCAGGCGATCTCGCTCGCCGGATCCGGTCCGAGTCGGTATCCGTGCCGTGCGAGACGCGTGTTCACCGCGCGGACCGTGGCGCCGGGCTGCACGGTGACCCGTCTGCCGTCATCCTCGATGCGGATTCCGCGGAATGCACGCCGCGTGTCCACCAGCACAGAGCTCGTCACGCCCTGTCCAGACAGGCTGGTGCCGCCCGAACGGAACGTCAGCGTTCGACGGGATGCCCTGGCCGCGCCGAACACGGACCGCACCTCCTCGACGCTCCGCGGCGCGACGACCGCTTCGGGCACGAGCAGGTAGTGGGACGCGTCGTGGGCTGCCGCGTAACGGTCAATCGCGCGATCGCGGACTTCGAGTCCTGACAGGAACTCGCGCACCGCCGGCTCGCGGTCGCGAACGGCACTGCCAGCCGACGCGGGTCGCCCTTCGGGCGCCGATGATCCATCGCCGAGCTTCGCTGCCGGTCCGCCCGAAGCCGCCGGCACACCGACGGGGTCGGCCGTGCCCTCCGCCGGGGTGTCCCGATCCCCTGCTCGATGCTGCACCACTGCCGCTCCCCTCTGTTGCCGCACGACATCGGACGTCGCGGGCCGCTCGTGCTGAATGGTACGCCGAGGGCGGGCCCTCTCCCTGCGGAGGCGGATCGGCGGAGGGCCTGATCTCTGCGGCGTCGGTCTCGCGACGACGGATCGGTTCCCCTGGCCCCGGACCCTCCGGCGGCGTCTGCCCATCTGGCCCAGTGCCCGCGACGTTCACCCTGCGAGGCCGCGTGCCGCGGCGTCCACTCCGGGCATCAGGCTCCGCGATGCCCAACCCTGCTGGCCACGTCCTGCGGTGCCCACTCCGGACATGAGGTCCCGCGGCGTCCATCCTGCGGGCCACGATGCCGTCCCCGTCCTGGCGGGCGCTGAGGAAGTCGGCGGATAATGGCGGGGCGGCCGCAGCATCCGCTCGGATGGCGATCGCCGGATCGCCGACGACATCGCCCGCCGTGATCCTCCCGCACGAATCGGAGTCCCCCACGCCTGATGTACTGACGTTCCTCACGACGTTCTCGTTCAACCCGTATGCGCTCGGGGTCATCATCGTGGCCGGCGGACTCTACGGTCTCGGCCTGTTCTACGCGCGCCGCAACGAGGTTCGGTGGCCCGCGTGGCCGACCATCGCGTTCTACCTGTTCGGACTCGGTTCGTACGCGTGGATCGAGTTCGGATTCCTCGGCACCTGGAGCACCGAGCTGCGGTGGGCGTTCACCACTCGCGTGGCGTTCCTCCTCTTCGTGGTTCCGGGGCTCCTCGCCCTCGGGCGTCCCGTGTCGCTCGCGCGCGCTGCGATGTCGGGGCTGCCGGCGCAGGTCTTGGATCGCATCCTGAAGTCGTGGCCGGTACGGCTGATGGGCAACGCGATCTTCGCGCCCGTCGTCGCCCTCATCGGTTTCAGCCTCTTCCTCACGCCGTTCGCGGCGGCCCTGCGCCTGGATCCAGGGTGGGAGGCCGCCATCACCATCGGCGTTCCGCTGGTCGGTCTGCTCATGGTGTTGCCGGTCACCGACAGCGGCCTCCTGCGCACAAGCCTGTTCATCACGGCGGAGTTCATGCTCGCGTTCGTCGAGTTGGTCCTGGATGCCGTGCCCGGCATCCTGCTGCGCCTCAACGAGTCCGTGCTGGACCACGCGTCGCGTGTGGCGGGGGCGCTACCGCCGTGGTTCCCCACCCCGCTTCACGACCAGCACCTTTCGGGCGACTTCCTGTGGTTCATCGCTGAGATCGCGGATGTGCCGGTGCTGATCATCCTTTTCTTCCGGTGGATGCACACCGACCGCCGCGAGGCCAAGACGATGGACGACCTCACGGACGAGCAGATGGAGCAGCTCACGCAGGAGCACCTGAAGCGGTACCAGCAACACTGAGTGCACCCGCCTCTTCTGTCCGGCACCGTCCTGCACGGCCCTGTCCTGTCCTGTCCGGCGCAGAGCTGCACGGCATGTCCTGTCCGGCGCAGAGCGTTCTGGAAACCGGAGTGATCGCGCTCTCGCAACGGATACCGGCGGAAACCTCCGGTATCCGTTGCGGCCCCCGGTGTTCGTAACGCCCCCGGCGCTCGGTGCTGCCTCAGGTGCCCGTCGGGCCCCTCGGCGCTCGTTGCGGCCTCCGGTGCCTGTCACCCTCACTGGCTGAGTGGTCGTCCCGCAGCAAGAAGCACGCGGATCACCTCGAGACAGCCCGCGAGGTCGCCCATGACTTGTGCGTAACCGAATCTGTGCGACCGCATGCCACGCCGCACGAGCTCCGCGTCCCGTGCCCGGTCCTTGGCGCGCTGCTGCGGCGAGGAATGCCATGCGTCTCCGTCCGTCTCAATCACGAGCCAGCCGTTGATCACAAGATCGACGGCTCCGACACGGGGAATCGAGATCTGTACATCCACGTTCCACCCCTCCATCACCGACGCAACACGGAGGATCGACTCGAGGCCCGATTGCGCACGCGGTTCCACCAAACGGCGAAGTCGTCTGAATCTTCGAGGTAGTCGTCTGAAGAGTTGGGACAGCTGAGGTCCGGACATCGTGTCCGTGTACAGCGCGCTGTCGATGGATGCGATGAGGTGAATCGGCTCCACGCGTCTCGCCAGGTGTACAAGGGCGCTGACGACATCCGTCCTCCAGCGCTTGCCCGTCGGCCATGCGAAGTCGTTCGGGTAGATGCGATATTCGCCGTCACGGACTGGCGGAAGGTGACTGGCTCCAGGCGGTGTCGCGACGCAAAGGCCGGTGTCGTGCGAAACCCACACTCCCAGGGAGCGGAGTGCGCTCTCCCCGCCGAGGATGCCGCCCAGTTCGACCGCGCGCATCGCGGCGGGGTCGGCTGTGGCCGCAAGCCACGACCGCCGGATGACCCGCACGTGTCCCTGCGCGGCGAACGCCTGCAGAGATCGTGCCGAGCATCCCGCGGCGCGGAGCTGGGTGCGCGTCGCGAGTCCACCGAAACGTGCCAATTCCGCGGGTACCGAGGGCATCCTCGATGGTTGCGCACGGCATCCGGGCCGCCCCGGCCGTAATGGTCAAGTGTGGAAACCTCCTTGCCGCGTCGCCCTGTGGAGGCCAGCACCGACGCGACTCGCTCGGTCCGGAGGCGTCACGAACACCGGAGGTCGCAACGGATACCGGAGGTTTCCGCCGGTATCCGTTGCGAGAGCGCGATCACTCCTGTTTTCGCAACAGGGCTGACTGCGACAAGCGGCGACAGGCTGCAGGCCGCAGGCTGCAGGCCGCAGGCCGCAGGCCGCAGGCCGCAGGCTGCAGGCTGCAGCGGCAGTCGGGCCTGCTACTTGACCAGGGGGAAGAGGATCGTCTCGCGGATGCCGAGGCCCGTCAGCGCCATCAGCAGGCGGTCGATGCCCATGCCCATGCCGCCGGTGGGCGGCATGCCGAACTCCAGTGCGCGCAGGAACTCCTCGTCGAGGCGCATCGCCTCGTCGTCGCCCTGGGCTGCCAGCCGCGCCTGCTCCACGAACCGTTCGCGCTGCACGACGGGATCGACCAGCTCGGAGTATCCGGTCGCCAGCTCGAAGCCGCGGATGTACAGGTCCCACTTCTCCACGACGCCCGCCTTGGAGCGGTGCGCCCGCACCAACGGCGACGTGTCGACGGGGAAGTCCCGCACGAACGTCGGACGCTCGAGGCCGCCCTTCACGAAGTGCTCCCAGAGCTCCTCCACGTACTTGCCGTGGATCGGATGCTTCACCTCGACCTCCAGCAGTTCCGCAAGCGCGGCGAGCTCGTTCAGCGGGGTCTCGGGAGTGATGTCGGTGCCGCCGGTCCACGGGACGCGGCCTGCGGTGACGGCCGCGGTGAGGGCATCCGTCAGGCTCTCGTACATCGAGATCGAATCCCACTCGCCACCGAGGTCGTACTCGGTGCCGTCCGCCCAGGTCACGACGTGCCCGCCGCTGGTGGCCCAGGCGGCATCCTGGATGAGCGTCTGCGTCAGCTCCGCCATGGTGTTGTAGTCGCCGTACGCCTGGTAGGCCTCGAGCATCGCGAACTCGGGCGAGTGCGTGGAATCCGCACCCTCGTTGCGGAAGTTGCGGTTGATCTCGAACACGCGGTCGATGCCGCCGACGACGGCACGCTTCAGGAACAGCTCGGGCGCGATGCGGAGATAGAGCTCGGTGTCGAACGCGTTCGAGTGCGTGACGAAGGGGCGAGCGGATGCCCCGCCGTGCATCGTCTGCAGCATCGGCGTCTCCACCTCGACGAAGTCGCGTGTGGCAAAGGTGGTGCGCAGTGACGCGACCGCCTTGGCGCGGTTCAGCACGTTGGTGCGGGCCTGCTCGCGGGCGATGAGGTCGAGGTAGCGGCTGCGGACGCGCGTCTCTTCCGAGAGCTCGTTGTGCAGGTTCGGCAGCGGAAGGATCGCCTTGGCCGCGATCGCCCAGTCGTCCACCATGATGGACAGCTCGCCGCGACGCGAGGAGATGACCTCGCCGTGCACGAAGACGTGGTCGCCGAGGTCGACGAGATCCTTCCAGCGCGCGAGGGACTCCTCGCCCACCGAGGCGAGCGACACCATGGCCTGGATGCGGGATCCGTCGCCCGACTGCAGCGCGGCGAAGCACAGCTTGCCGGTGTTCCGGAGGTGCACGACGCGGCCGGCGACGCCGACGAAGACGCCGGTGGTGGCATCCGCTTCGAGGTGGCCGTGCTCAGCACGCACCTCGGGGATGGTGGAGGTGATCGGGAGAGTGACCGGGTAGGCGCCGCCGGCGGCGTCCGCCTCGGCGTTCAGGCGCTCGCGCTTGGCGAGCCGCACGGCCTTCTGCTCGCCGACCTCGTCAGCGCTCAGTTCGTCGGCGCGGTTCTCGTCTGCACGACGCTCGTCGGTCGCCATGGTTCCTCTTCGTTCTCGTTCGGTCGGTGGTGCGGTGCCGCTGGTCGAGCGCTCTCGCTGGTTGAGCGCTCTCGCCGGTTGAGCGTGTCGAAACCAGCTCTCGCGGTCACGGTGGCTGGTTTCGACAGGCTCAACCGGTGGTGTGGGTCTGGGTGGTGCTGGGCTGGTTTCGACGGGTTCAACCGGCGGTGCAGGTGGTGCGCCTACCCGATGACCGCGCTCGCGTTGTCGATGAGCCGCGTTGTGCCGACCCGTGCCGCGATCAGCACGGTTGCGGCTCCGCGGTATCCGTCGGCGACGGAACGGAAGGTCTGCGGGTCGACGATGGCCAGATAGTCCAGCTTAACCGGCGCGGATGCCCGCACGCGCTTCAGCCCAGCATCCAGCGCCGCCTGCACCCCTGCCGGCGCAGCGGCCACGGCATCGTGCAGAGCGCGCGACAGGGTCACGGCGGCCTCCCGCGCGTCGGGATCCAGGTAGCGGTTGCGGCTGGAGCGCGCGAGTCCGTCGGTCTCCCGAACGATCGGCACGGCCTCGATGGAGACGGGGATGTCGAGATCCGCGACCATCTGCCGTACGAGAAAGACCTGTTGCGCATCCTTCTGGCCGAACATCGCCGCATCCGGCTGCACGATGTTCAGCAGCTTGTTCACGACGGTGAGCATGCCGTCGAAGTGGCCTGGGCGCGATGCGCCCTCGAACTCGCCCGCGATCTCGCCCCCGGCGATCCGGGTCTGCGACGGACCGTTCGGATACATCTCGCCGACCGTCGGCGCGAACACGTGGTCGGCGAGGTCGCCGAGGGCTGCCAGATCCGCGTCGAGCGTGCGCGGGTAGCGGTCGAAGTCCTCGTTCGGACCGAACTGCAGCGGATTGACGAAGATCGAGACGATGACCACGTCCGCCAGGCCGCGAGCGGCGCGCGCCAGGGACAGATGGCCGTCGTGCAGGGCGCCCATCGTTGGCACGAGGGCGACGCGTTCCCCGCGGGCACGCGCATCCCGCACGATCGATCGGATCTCGGCGATCGTCGTCGACACCGCCGGTGTTCCGGGTGCCGGCGCGGTCGTGTCTGTCATCGTTCCTCCGTGGTCATCGTGCTCGTGCCGTGGTCATCGTGCTCGTGCGGTCGTCGTGTTCAGCAGCAGAGATGCGTGGTCATCGTTCCTGCCCGTCGCCGTCCACGTCGGGCCATCCGTTGCCCGTCGTTCCCTCTGTGCCGGGCGATCCGCTGCCCATCGAGTCGCTCGAGCCGGGCCATCCGCTCGCGTCCGGCCACCGACCGGGGCCGTCTGCGGTCGGTGGCCGCTCAGGATGACCGTGCTGCGCATCCAGCAGCCCTGGAATGTCGAGGGCGTCGAGCTCCGTCGGCGCACCGGCGCGACGCAGCGCCTCGTCGACGGATGATCGCACCAGCGACGAGAGGTATCCGCCCGGATTCTCGATGCCCAGGCCGGCGAGGATCCCGGACGCCTGCTCCACGATCGACCGCGAGAACGTCGTCGCCGTGGAGACGGCCTCCGCGTATGCCCGGCGATCCGCTTCCTCGATGATCACCGGCTCTCCGCCCATCTCGACGACGAGCGCCTGACCGATGGGCAGCACAGGAGCCGGCGCGGTCACCGCGAAGTAGCTCTCTGCGAGGCGGGCGAGGTCGAGGCTCGTGCCGCTGAAGGTCATCGCCGGGTGGATGGCGAGCGGGATGGCACCGCGCTGCAGCGCGGGCAGCAGCACGTCGACGCCGTGTTCCGGCGCCGTGTGCACGACGAGCTGCCCCGCCTGCCAGGTGCCGGCGGTGGCCAGGCCGTTCACGAACTCGGGCAGCTCAGCGCCGGGAATGGCGAGAACGACGAGCTCTGATCGCTCGATGAGGTCCGGCACGGCGAGCACCGGAACACCGGGCAGCAGCGCCTCCGCACGCTCGCGATTTCGCTCGCTCGAGGTCGCGATGCCCACTATCGCGTGCCCGGCTCCGGCGAGCGCGGCGCCGAGCACGGGCCCGACGCGTCCTGCGCCCACGATGCCGACCCCGAGGCGTCCGGAACGTCCGGCCATCAGTCGTCACCTTTCGTGTGGGGTTCGTGGTCTTCGGCTGCCTGAGCGAACGGCGGGAGTCGAAGGGCCGGAACGTCGCCCCCCGGCCCTTCGACGTGCTCGGGGCGGCCCACGCTGTGCTCGCTCAGGGAAGCCGGGCGGGCGCTCGGCGACGCCTCGACGTCAGCCCAGGTGATCGCCCCTGCGCTGACCAGGCCGAACAACTCCTCTGCGGCGCGCACGTCGATCACGGGCAGTCTGGCGTGCACGGGACCGTCGACGAGGTGCACGTCGGCCGATGCCAGGTTCAGGATGCGCCGCGCCGGCCCCTGCTCCACCTCGACGCTCTGCAGGCGCGCGAGCGGCACGAACACGATGCGCCGCCACACGGCGCCGTGCCGGAACACGACCACGCCATCGGCGATGGTGTATCCGGTCTTGCGCCAGGAGAACGGACGCAGCCACGCGGCCCTGCGCGGTGCGGACGAGAACGCGGACTGGTCGGCGCGAGCGCGCATGGCCGCGTGGGCGATGCCATCGCGGAGCGTGCCGTCCATGCCCGGCAGCAGAAGCGGCAGCACGCGCTGCACATCGCGGATGCCGCCCACCGGCAGCGTGGTCGTGCGCGACTCGCCGGCAGAGTTCTTGCCGCGTGTGTGGCCGGCGGTGTTCATGCGGATCTGCCACCATCCGAACGGCCGCCACGCCAGCGGCTGCAGCAGCTCGACGGCGTGGATGCGCTGCGGCGGGATCGTCTCGCTGCTGGTGGTGAGGAGTCCGAATCCGATGCGGACGCCCTGGTCGCTGCCGGCGATGGAGTAGCGCAGCGCCTTGGTGAAGCGACGTGCGTAGAGACCGCCGAGGCTCAGGACGGCCGGGAAGATGATGATGATCAGCCACGGACGTCCGGTCGACGCCCCGACGATCATCGCGATCACGATGACGAAGAGCACCATCGTGGGGCCGCTGAGCAACAGGGACCCGGCCAGCCGCAGCGGGTGCATGCGCACGACGGATGCCCGGGGTGCGGCATCCGGATCGAGATCGGCGGGCGAGAGCAGGAACTCGTCGACACGGTCGGCGAGGACGTTGCGCGTCGCCTCGCCACGGGCCGGCGGATCGGCCGGAACGGATCCGGATTCCTCAGAGGCCGCATCTGCCGGCTCGACGGCACCCACCGCCTGCGCCGCCTCCTCGGCACGCACTCCCGACGCCAGGCGCAGGATCTCGCGCCGCAACGTCTCCGTGACCTTCGACGGCAGATAGGAGAGGTCGAGGTTGGCGTCGTGTCCTGCGACGACGATCTCGAGCTTCGCCGCGCCGAAGATCCGCGCGAACAACGGCCGGTGCACGTTGATGCCCTGGATGCGATCCAGCCGCGCCTTGCGCTCCTGGCGACGGAGGATCCCACTGCGCAGCTCGACGGCCTGGTGTGTCACGCGGAACGTCTGCACGCGCCACGACAGTGCGAAGACCCCGACGCAGGCCGCGATGACGACGGCGGCGATGCCGATCGCCGGCCACACGAAGTTGTGCCGGATGATCAGGTCGACGGGGTCGCCCGATGGGTAGTCGGGGGTGCCAACGAAGAACGCGATGATGCGCTCCCGCAGGTTCGCAACGATCACGCCCACGATCGCGACGATGGCGATGCCGCCTCGCAGGAGCGGCGTCGCCTTGTGCATCCGGTGCCACTCGCCGTCGGCGAGGCCGGTCGCTTCGGTGTACGTCTGGGTCACAGACCCGTCCTGCGCGCCTCGGCGAGCTCGACGAGGCGATCTCGCAACCACGCGGCATCCGCTTCGACGAGGCCGGGAATGGAGACCCGGCTGGATGCGGCTGCCGTCACGAATCGCAGTTCGGCCAGGCCTAGCACGCGGTCGACGGGTCCGCGCTCGATGTCGAGCAGCTGCATGCGGCCGTATGGCACTGCGACGAACCGCTGGAACATGATGCCGCGGCGGATCAGCAGGTCGTCGTCACGAAGGATGTAGCCGATGGCCCGTGCGCGGCGGGGCGCGATGATGAGCTGCACGATGGCGATGACCACGATGACGACGAGCGCGATCCAGGCCCACCACCAGTGCAGCACGAGCCAGGCGAACACGGCGACTGCCGCCGCGATCACCCCGCTGATCAGCGACCCGACGATGACGACCCACACGTACTTGGGCGAGACCCGTCGCCACTGCGTCGTGCCGCCCTGCGCAGCGACGTCCAGTCGTTGTGACACTGCGCTCCCGTCGTCGTGCAGCGCGGGCGATCGGCCGTGTCGGCATCGCTCTTCGCCTGCGCAGTCCATGGTACTGAGCGGCGCCGACGCGGTCTCCCAGCGCTCTGCCGGGTGCGAGCGGGAGTGCGGATGCGCCTGCTCCGTCACCGCGTCTGTTCGCCGCCGCGTCCGGGTCTTCATCAGAGTCTTCGTCCGGGTCTTCGCAGGCGTCGGCAGGGGCGCAGCGCGCCCGGTAGCGTGGCGAGGGTGCAGGATTCGATCGACCGCCGCCGCTTCTCCGAGGTCAGCGCCGTGACCAGGCTGGACGCGACGCATTTCACCACCGAGATCGACGGCAGCTGGGGTGTCGGCGGCAAGCCCAACGGCGGATACCTCACGGCCGTGCTCGCCCGAGCCGCCGTGGAGACGGCGGCGGAGGTCGCCGACCATCCGCATCCGCTGGCGGTGTCAGCGCACTTCTGCAGTTCGCCGGATGCCGGTGGCGCCGAAATCGAGACCGAGTTGCTGCAGTCAGGGCGCACGGTGACACGCGTGCGGGCATCCCTCCGCCAGGGCGGCCGGGTGTGCGTCGACGTGGTGGCGACGCTCGGACGTCTGAACCCGACGCCCGGATCGACCGGATCCGGTGAGTCCGGCGAATGGACGGGATCGGGTGGATCGACCGGATCGGGTGCCGCCTCCGCGGCACAAGGGACGCCCGAAGCGTCGTGGTGGGCACGCGGGGTTCCGGAGCGAGACGTGCGCGACGCCGACGACTACGTGCGGTTCCGTCTGCCGCGCGGAGCGAATCCGCCGGGGCTCTCGGATCAGCTCCGCCTCACCCTGTCACCCGAATCCGTGCGCTCCCTCACGGGAGCGCCGACGGGTGACGGGGAACTGCGGGGGTGGCTCGCTCTTCCCGGTGACGAGGCCTTCGATCCGATCTCACTGCAGTTCGCGCTGGATGCCATGCCGCCGGCGACCTTCGACATCGGCCCCATGACGGGCTGGGTGCCGACGCTGCAGTTCACGACGTACGTGCGCGCACTCCCGGCGCCCGGACCCATCCACCTGCTGCATCGTGCGCACCTGCTGGCCGACGGTCTGGTGGACGAGACCTGCTACGCCTGGGACTCGACGGGGGCGCCGGTCGCGCACAGCACGCAGCTGGCGGTCGCCGCCCGCCGCTGATCCGACGCGTCGCGACGTACGGCGGTTCACCGGAGCGTGAGGCGCGCGTTCCGCGCCGGCGGGTCAGAGCCAGCCGTTGTCGAGCGCGATGCGCACCGCCTCGGCTCGGGTGCGGGCACCCGTCTTGCCGATCGCGCTCGAGAGGTAATTGCGCACCGTGCCCTCCGACAGGTGCAGCTGACGGGCGAGATCGGCGATCGTCCCTCCCGCCTGGGCGGCTCGCAGCACGTCGCCCTCCCGCTCGCTGAGCGGAGAGTCGCCGGCGACGAGGGACTCCGCCGCGAGCTCAGGGTCGATCACCCGGATGCCGTCGGCCACGTCGCGCACCATGGCGGCGAGCCGCTTGGCCGGGGTGTCCTTGACCACGAAGCCTGCGACGCCCGCCTGCATCGCCCTTCGGAGGTACCCGGGCCTGCCGAACGTCGTCACCATGAGCACGCGGATGCCCGGCATCCGCTCCCGCAGTTCGGCCGCCGCCGTGATGCCGTCCCTGCCTGGCATCTCCACGTCGAGGAGCGCCACGTCGGGGTGCGTCTCGAGCGCGGCGGGCAAGACCTCGTCGCCCCGCCCCACCTCGGCCACCACCTCGATGTCCGGCTCGAGCGACAGCATCGTGGCGAGCGCGCCGCGCACGAGCGCCTGATCGTCGGCGAGCAGCAGTCGCAGTGTTCGCGTCATGCCCGCTTCTCCTGATCGCCGTTCGCGCCGTCTCGTCCCTGCGGCCCCGCCCCCGCGGCCGGGCTCGTCGCTTCGCGGATCATGCTGAGACGGAACCCGCCAAGGTCGCTTCGCCCGGTCTCCACGTGCCAGCCGGCCGCCTCCGCGCGTTCGCGCAAGCCGCGCAGCCCGTTTCCGCTCGAGAGCTCCGGCGTCGATCCCGTTGCCGGACCTCGCCCGTCGTCGACCACCTCGACCCGATCGGCCTCGACGACGATGCGACAGATGCGAGCGTTCGAGTGCCGCAGCACATTCGTCACGCCCTCGCGCACCAGCCATCCGGCGAGCTCCCGATCGTCGGCGGGCAGCGCCTCCACGGTGGCGGGGAACTCCGCCTCGATGCCCGCGCTGGTGAGCACGGACCGCGCATTCGCGAGCTCGGCGGCGACGCTGATGCCTCGGTAGCCGGCGACGGTGGTGCGCACGTCGGCCAGCGCAGCGCGTGCCAGCTGCTCGACGGCGGCGGTCTCGTCGCGTGCCTTCGCGGTGTCATCCCCGTCGATCAGCATGCCGGCGAGCTCGGCCTTGACCGCGATCGCCGTGAGCGAGTGCCCGAGGATGTCGTGCATGTCCCGAGCGACCCTTCCGCGCTCTTCTGCGACCGCGAGCTGCGCCAGCTCGTGTCGGGTCTGCTGGAGCTGAACGATGGAGGCGGCTTGGCGCGAGAACGCCGACATCATGAGCGAGACGGATGCCAGGATCGCCGGAATCCAGACAACCGCAAGGCCACGCTCTCCTCCTGCGTACTGGAACGCGACGGCGAGCAGAGCGAGAAGCAGGGTGAGAACCCCTGTCACCCCCGACGTGAACATGCTCACGCCGATGACGATCGAAGCGAAGATCCACAGAATGCAGATGGTCCAGTGCAGCACCGGCCACATCACGAACGAGAGCGCGAAGTAGCCGATGCAGATCAGGATGCGAAGCCGTCGGTGAGCGAGCCAGGTGAGCGCGGTTGCGAGGGATCCTGCGACGGAGATCACGACCACCATGACCGCTGCGTAGGCGATGAGCCACGGCTCGTCGGTGTGGGAGTCGGCAGCCACGATGAGGGACATGGAGGCGAGCACGGCGGCGAACCTGACGAATGAGCGACGCCCGCCGCCGAACACGATCGTGCCCTCCGGCGTGACGTTGCCCAGCACGGGGATCCTCGGCCCGCTGCGAAGGTCGAGGTCGGCCGGCGGCTCCGGCACCGGCACGTTCAGCGCGATGAGGTTGGCGGCCACCGTGCCCACAGTAGTCGGGCCCGGCGTGGAGCCGGACCCGACCGCTTCGCCTCTACTGGGCACCCGCTCAACCGCGCTTGGTGTCGCGACGGAACAGCAGCGCGGTTCCGATCGTGAAGACGACCAGCCATGCGAGTGCGTTGAGCAGGGCCAGAACGTCGAAGGCATCGCCGGTGAGGGGCGCTCGTCCCAGCTCGCCGATGCCGTACACGGGAGTCCACACGGCGATGTCGCGCATCACGTCGGGCATCTGCGTCACCGGGATGAAGAGGCCGCCGAGGAAGGAGAGCAGCACGATGGCCAGGCTCACGAACTGCATCGCGTTCTCGCTCGGCACGAGATAGCCGATCATGAGGCCGAGCGCGGTGAACACGAGAGTGCCGAGCAGCCACACGGCGAGCCCCGAGAGCAGCCAGTCGCCGACGGGCATGGTCACACCGGTGAGGGCGCCGACCACGAAGGTGGCGACGACGGCGATGAGCCCGACGACGAGACCGGCGATGATCTTGGTCGCCACGTTGGCCACCGCGCTCACCGGCGTGAGGCGCAGCTGCCGGCTCCAGCCCTGGGTGCGTTCGATGGCGACGGATCCGCCCGCCGCGGTGGCCGACATCATCGCGCCGTACAGCGCCATGGAGACCATGATGTACGCGGCGACCGAGATGCCGCCCTGGGCGACAGGCGTGTGGCCGAGCGCCACGTCACGCTGCGGATACCCGACCAGCAGGTACAGAGCGACGGGGAACACGAGCGTGAGCAGGAGCGTGCGCCTGTTGCGCAGCTTGCGCTTGAGCTCGATCCACAGGTAGGTGAGGTTGAAGGCGCCGAACGGGCGCACCGTGCGCGTCTCGGCGACGGAGGTCATGACGGTCATCGGAGTTCAGGCCTTCCGGTTGATGGTGGACGCAGTCGCGGGGCGGTCGGCATCGTCGTCGCCGGTGAGTGCGACGAACGCGTCCTCGAGGTTGTGCGAGGTCACCTCGAGGTCGACTGCTGAGGTCTGGGTGAGTAGGTAGCGGGCGGCGGCGTCCGAGTCCGTCGTCGTCAGGATCACGGCATCTCCCCTGGTCTCGGCGGACGTGACACCGGGCAACGCGCCCAACGCGACCACGTCGGCGTCGGGGAGCGTCGCGCGTACGACGCGGCCGGATGCCAGGTTCTTGATCTCCGCAGACGTCCCGTCGGCGACGATGCGGCCCTTGCGCACGAGCACGATGCGGTCTGCGTAGAGGTCGGCCTCCTCGAGGTAGTGCGTGGCGAACACGACGGTGCGGCCGCGCGCGGCATCCGCTCGGATGGCCTGCCAGAAGCTGCGGCGCCCGTCGACGTCCATGCCGGTCGTCGGCTCGTCGAGGATGAGCAGTCCGGGGTCCGAGAGCAGGGCGAGCGCGAAGCGCAACCGCTGCTGCTGTCCCCCTGAGCACTTGCCCACCCGTCGTTCGGCGATGTCGAGGATTCCGGCACGCTCGAGAACCGTCTCGACCGGGCTCGGCGCGGTGAAGAAGCTCGCGGTCAGCGTGACGGTCTCGCGCACGGTCAGGTCGTTCAAGAGTCCGCCGCTCTGGAGCACGGCCGAGACGAGGCCGCGGCCGATCGCTGCGCGGGGGCTGCCGCCGAAGATGCTCACCTCGCCCTCATCGGGCTGGCTGAGACCGAGGAGCATGTCGATCGTGGTCGACTTTCCGGCGCCGTTGGGGCCGAGGAAGGCGACGATCTCGCCCGGCGCGATCCGCAGGTCGATGCCGTCGACGGCGAGCACCTGACCGAAGCGCTTGGTGATGCCACGCGCATCGACGGCGAGAACGCGCTGCGAGGCATCCGCAGCGCGCTCGTTGAGGAGGGGTTTCGTGTTCATGCATCAACTCTCCGGGACATGGCGCCGATCGACCGCACACGTCCGTCACCGGATTCGCATGACATTCGTCACATCGGCAGACCTGGGTCGCGACGCCTAGCCACCCAGACGCGACTTCTCGCTCCTGATCACGAGTGCGCGGACGCTCAGCGCTCGCAGCTGGGTGCGGCCGCAAGCGGCGCGGTCGGCGGCGGCGCGGCGGGTTGCTGATGGGCCGGTCGCTGATGGGCGGACTGCTGCTCGGCCGGCAGCGGTTCGGCCGCCTGGACGGGGTGTGCTGCCTTCGTGATCTCCTGACCACCCTCGAGCCGACGATGACGGTTGTGCTCGCGCGCCGGAAGCATGCCGATCAGGAACGAGCACAGCGCAAGTGCCGCACAGATCGCACCGGTGACGGGCGTGAGGTGCACGCCGCCGATCCCGATGGCGAGATTGCCCAGCGGCGGCGACAGTGCGATGCCGACATACATGGCCGTGGAGTTCCAGGACAGCGTCACGACGGCGTCATCCGGATCGATCGCGATCAGCCGGTACTGCACGGGCACGCTCGTGCCTGCGGAGACGAGCCCCCAGATCATGAAGACGACAAGGCACGCGACAAGCGATTCGAGCGTCAGCGGCATCACCGCCAGCAGCACGATGATCACCGAGAGCGCGACGACCGCCACGGGCCGGCTGCCGAAGCGATCGGTGAACCTGCCTGCGAAGAAGTTGCCGACGATGCCCGCGAGCCCGTTCGTCATGAGCAGCGCGGCGAGCAAGACGCCGCTGCCGCCCGTGGCGTCAGCGGTGAGGCTCGCGCTGAAGATGAAGACCACGTTGAAGGCAACGACGATGAAGAGTGTCGTGCCGATGCCGCCGAGCACCCGGCGATCGGCGAGCGGCGCCAGCCGATGCCGCAGCGGCGTGACCGGCGGCGTCGGCACTCCGCGAAGGAAGACGCCGATGCCGACCCCGACGACGATGCCCAGCCCCGCCAGGCAGAGCATCGGCAGGCGCCAGCTCGCCAGGCTGCCGAGCGCCGTTCCGATCGGCGCGCCGAGCACGCTGGACAGCGTGAAGCCCAGGCTCACCAGCGCGAGTGCCCGTCCTCGCCGTTCCGGCGGCACGAGCGTGGCGGCGACGGCGCTGGCCGTCGGCACAAGCGCCGCACCGCCCAGCGCCGCGATGGCGCGGCCGCCCATGAAACCGACAGCGCTCGTGCTCAGCGATGCCACGAGCGTTCCCGCCGAGAAGAACACGGCGCCGATCGCCATGAGCATCGCCCTCGGCATCCGCACGAGCACGATGGATGCGACCGGTGCCGCGATCGCGACCACCACCGAGTACACGGTGATCGAATAGCTCACCGTCGACTGCGTCGCCTTCAGGCCGTGCGCGATCTCCGGCAGCAGACCGGCGATGATCGACGCGTTCGTGCCGACCATGAACAGGGCGGAGGCGAGCAGAAGCAGCTTGACCGTCGCACCCCGGTACGCGGAGGCAGCCGGCGTGACGAATCCCCTCTCGCTCGCCGGCTCCTCCGCGGCGGTCATCGGCCGACTCTGCCGAAGAGGGATGCGATCGGTGCGATCACCAGCGGGCGCGCGGCAACCCATCCGGCGGCCATGACCACGAGCGAGGCGACGAAGATCCAGAAGCCGACCCAGTTCACCTGGTCGGATCCGCCGTACATGTGGTTGAGGTTGCGCAGGGCGCCGGTGGCGAACACCAGCGCGACGTGCACCACGATGAACGCCACGAAGTAGATCATCACGGGGAAGTGGATGGCCCTGGCCACCTCCACCGGGTACAGCTTGCTCAGGCGCTCGGCCTTCTTGGGCCACAGGCCAGACATCCGGATGCCCGTCGCCGCCGCCAGCGGCGCCGCGAGGAAGATCGTCGCGAAGTAGGCGAGCTGCTGCAGGCTGTTGTAGTTGACCCAGCCGTCGTCCGTCGGCCACTGCAGCGACGCGTAGTTCAGTGCCGCCGTGATGGCGTTCGGGAACACGGACCAGCTGGTCGGGATGACGCGCATCCACTGCCCGCTCGAGAACAGCATCACGAGGAAGACCACGCCGTTGACGACCCACAACAGGTCGAGCGACTGGTGCAGCCACAGCGTGAGGCTGATCTTGCGGCTCGGGTTCCAGCGCGGCGTCCAGTTCGCCTTGGGCCGCTGCTCCCGGCGCACCTGGATGCCGGACCGGATGATCAGCAGGATGAAGAACGCGTTGAGGAAGTGCTGCCAATTCAGCCAGCCGGGGAACCCGACGGGAGCGTTCTTCGGCAACGGATAGTCACCCGGATACGTCTTCACGAAGTCCCGCACGAACTGGAATGTGAACAGACCGCGAGCGGCGAGGATGAGGATTCCCACCACGATCACCGCCCCGACGACCGCGCCGATCGAGCGCCAGACCCACTGCTTCAGCGTGAACCCTCGATAGAGCTTCGGCTCGGCGGCCGGCTGGGCGGTGGTCCTGGCCGGAGCCGTCGGCCCGGCGGCAGGCTTTGCCGGGGCCGCCGATGCGGCCGCCGCGACGACCGGCGCACGAGCAGGAGCAGGCGCACGAGCAGGAGCAGGCGCACGAGCAGGAGCAGGAGCAGGAGCAGGAGCAGGAGCAGGTGACGGTGTCACCGCGGATGCGACGGCAGGAGCTGACCTGCTCGGCGCGTTCGCTGCAACGGACGGCTCCGCAGGAGCGGCTGTCGCAGCCGGGGGTACGGCCGGCGGCTGCGTCGCGGACTCAGGCGTGGCCGATATCGCGGGCGTGGCCGACGCGGCGGGCGCCGATGTCACGGCCGGCGTCGTGACCGTTTCGGCCCCGGCAGGCTCAGTGGGCTCGGCCGCACTGGCCGCGGCGACGGCACCCGCCGCGGCGAGTGCTGCGGCGTCGGGCACCGGGGGCCACGGTTCCCCGCCGCGGGCGCGCGGCAGGCCGCGACGGAAACGGACCGGCATCGCGGCCGGTTCAGCAGCGACGGACGGACTCGCCGCGACGACCGCCGGAGCGGCGGCCTGCGACATCGCGACCGGTGCGGATTCCGCACTGGTGGCATCCGCAGCGCGGGGCTCGGGCGCAGAGGCGGCACCGGCGAGCGGTGCAGCAGCGGATGTCGCTCCGACGGCCGCAGCAGGCGTGCCGGAGGCCGACGACGCGAGGACGGCCGCGGCGAAGGCTTCGGGCGGCCAGGATTCACCGCCGCTCACCCGCGGCAGACCGCGCCGAACGCGAGAGGTCGCTCGTCCTTGACGGGCACCGCTGCCCGCTGCAGCGCCACCCGTCGCCGCGCCGGATGCGGCAGCCGCCCCGGCGGGCGCTGGCGCCTCCACCGAAGCGACCGCGTCTGTGTTGACCGCCGCTATGCTGACCGCTGCTGCGCTGTCCCCGCCGGCGTTGTCCACCCCTGTGTTGGCCGGGCCGGTGTTGTCGACCCCGGCGGCCGGCGCCGCGGCAGCTCTGACGGCCTCCGACGCCGCCGCAGCCGCGGCCGGCGCGGCGTCTGCGGACGCCGTTGAGGCACGGCGCACGACAGGTACCTCGGCGGCGTCCGGCCACGGCGTACCGCCGTGCACCCGCGGAAGTCCGCGGCGGATAGGGCGCGAGCCCACCTGAAGTGCCATGGACCTCAGCTCCGCTTCGACTCGAGGGCCGAGATCAGCTGCGGAACCACCTCGAACACGTCTCCCACGACACCGAAGTCCGCGATGTCGAAGATGGGCGCGTCGCCGTCCTTGTTGATGACGACGATCGTCTTCGCCGTCTGCATGCCCGCCAGGTGCTGGATGGCGCCGGAGATTCCGAGCGCGACGTACAGCTGCGGCGAGACGGAGACGCCGGTCTGGCCGACCTGATGGGCATACGGCACGTAACCGGCGTCGACGGCGGCGCGCGAGGCGCCGACCGCTGCACCGAGCACGTCGGCGAGCCGGCCGACCAGTTCGAACTGCTCCTTGGATCCGAGTCCGCGTCCGCCGGAGACGACACGGGAGGCACCGCGGAGCTCCGGGCGCTCGGACGCGCTCTCCGTCTGCTCACGCGAGAGCACGGTCACGACGGGGGTCGTCGCCTCCAGCTGAATACGCTCCACGGACGGAGTGACGGCGGCGGGTGCGACATCCACGGATCCCGCGCGCAGCGTGATGACGGCCGTGCCGAACGTGACGGCCGAGTCCACGTTGTACGCGCCGCCGTACACGGAGTGGTGCGCGACCACTCCCTCCTCGTCGCGCGAGACGGCGATGGCATCGGCGGCGAGCGCGTTGCCGCTGCGCACGGCGAACCGTGCGGCCGCATCGCGCGAGTCGATGGTGTTGGAGACCAGCACCGCCTCCGGCTGCACGAGGGCCGCAGCCGCCGAGAGGGCATCCGCATACGCGGCGCTCGGAACGGATGTCTCACCCGTCCCCTCAGCGATGAGCACGTGTGCGGCGCCGAGGCCGCCGAGTGCCGTGGCCGCCGCATCCGCTGCAGCAGAGGGGACCACCGCGACGACGACCGGGGTGCCCACTCCGGCCGCCGTCGCGACGAGTTGCGCCGCGGACTTCGCTGGCACGCCGTCGGTCGACACCTCGGCCAGGATCAGGATGGAGTTCTCGGGGTAGTCGGCCATGGTCACACCAGTCCCTTCTGGGCGAGGAAGTCCGCCAGCTGCTGCGCGGCGGTGCCGTCGTCGATGACCTTCACGCCAGCGCCGCGGGGCGGACGTTCCGCGACCGCGATCATGATCGAGCGGGGGTTCAGCGCGTCGGGGTCCACCCCGAGCGAGGACAGCGTGAGCGTGTCGAACGGCTTCTTCTTCGCGGCCATGATGCCCTTGAGACTCGCGAAACGCGGATCGGGCAGCTGCTCGGTGATCGAGATGACAGCGGGGAGCTGCGCTTCGACCTTCATGCGTCCGCCGTCGGCTGCACGATCGCCGCGCACGACGCCGTCCGCGATCTCCACGCTGTCGAGCGCCGTCACGGCCGGCAGTCCCAGCCGTTCGGCGACCAGGGCCGGCATCACGCCGCCGGCGCCGTCGGTGGAGACGTTGCCGGTGATGACGAGATCCGGCGACAGCGTCTGGATGGCCTTCGCCAGAGCCTCGGAGGTGAGCGTGAGGTCGGCGCCCGCGAGGCCGGCGTCGACGACGTGCACCGCGCGATCCGCCCCCATGGCAAGGGCCTTGCGCAGCGAGTTCACCGCCGACTCGGGGCCGGCGGTCAGCACGACCACCTCGGTGCCGGGTGCCGACTCGGCGTAGGAGATCGCGACCTCCGTCGCGCGCTCGCCCACCTCGTCGAGAACGCGGTCGTTCGCGTCCCGGTCGGCCAGACCCGTCTCCAGGTCGAGCTTGCGGTCGCCGTAGGTGTCTGGCACCTCCTTGACCAACACGACGATTCTCATGCTGTGCCTCTCACTTGCCTCTCTCGGTGTCTCCACGGACGGGCGACGCCCACGCCGGTCTGCTGTCGCATGCGGCCGCAGCGTCGCCCCTCCATGGAAACTCTCATGCTGCCGCGGGTCACGCTACCTCAGCGCGAATGTGCCGCGATCGAGCACGATCTCGTCTCTGTCGTTCACGACCTGGAACTGCGCCGGTCCTTCGGACTGCCACACCCTGATGCTCAGCGCCTCTCCCGGGAACACCGGCTTGCTGAAGCGTCCGCTCATGCCGGCGAACCGCTCCGGATCTCCCTCGGCGAGCGCGCCGAGCAGCACGCGGCCGACAACGCCGTACGTGCACATGCCGTGCAGGATCGGCCGTGGGAATCCCGCTCGCGCCGCGAACGCCGGATCCGTGTGCAGCGGGTTGTGGTCGCCGGAGAGCCGGTAGAGCAGCGCCTGATCCGGGCGGGTGGATGCCGTGAGCACGACCTCCGGATCGCGATCGGGCCGCGTCCAGGCATCCTTCGGTCCTGGGATGCCGAACCCGCCCTCACCGCGGATGAACACCGACGAGCGGGTCACCACGAGCGCCTCATCCGATCCAGGCACGCGCCCCGTGGCCTCGCTGACCACGAGAGCACCGCTGCCCTTGTCGTAGATCCCGGTGACGGTGGATGTCACTTCGAGGGATCCGCTCGCCGGCAGCGCGCCGCTGAGCTCGACGCTCTGCTCGGCGTGCACCAGCATGGCCGGGTTGAACTCGCCGATGCTCAGGCGGGATCCGCCGCGGAACTGGTTGAGGATCACGCCGAACGTCGGCAGCACACGCTGCTGAACGCCATGGCTGTTCTCCGTCGTGAACGCCAGTTCGGCCAGCGGATCGTCCTGGCCGGCGCCGACGCCGACCGCGTAGAGCATCGCCTCGTCAGGCGTCCAGCTGACGATGTGGGGTTCGCCGGCGATGCCGACGGCGTCAAGGTTGAGCGTCATCCTCTACCTCCAGGTGATCAGGGCGTCGAGCGCTTCGACCTCGGATCCGCGCACCAGCAGGGGGTTCACCTCGAGCGACTCGAGGCCATCGCCGAGCCGCTGCACGACCTGCGCGATGTGCAGGACTGCGTCGGGGACGGCATCTAGGTCGGCGGTCTGCGTTCCGCGGGCGCCGGCGAGGAGCGCGGCGCCGCGCAGTGACGTCAGGCCAGCCTTGACCTGTTCGCGACTCACGGGCAAGAGGTGCAGGGTGCTGTCCTTGAGCACCTCGACCCACACACCGCCGAGTCCGACGGCGAGCACCATGCCCCACTTCGGGTCGCGCACGGCGCCGACGATGAGTTCGATGCCACCCGAGCGCTGCGGCTGCACGAGCGCTGCGGGGTCCGCAGCACCTGCGCCGTGTCCGGCCTCCGTGACGTCGACGAACGCCTGACGCACGGCCTCCGCGTCGCGGAGATTCAGCTTCACGCCGCCGATGTCGCTCTTGTGCTCGATCTCGTCGGCTGCCAGCTTCACGACCACCGGGTAGCCGACTTCCTCGGCAACGGCGACGGCGTCGTCTGCGGTGCGCACCAGCACGTTCGGCACGACGGGCACGCCGTTCTCGGAGAGCAGTGCGGATGCCTGTCGCTCGGCGAACACGTCGCCCGGCTTCGCGTCCACCACGATCGGCTCGCCGAGTTCGGCGGTCTCGACCTCGGCGGTGATTGCCGCGCGGTACCGCTCGCCCCACGCGGCAGCGCGGCCGAGCGCCGTCATGCCGTGATGGATGCCGCCCACGACGCCCGGGAACCCGCTGGCGTCTGCGACCTTGCGGCCGAACGGCGTGATGTCGGTGATCGTGTTGGAGACCACGATGACCGGCTTCGACACGCTCGCGATCGCTTCGGCCTGGTGCTGGGCGCGGGCCACCGCGACGTCCAGGTCCGACTCGTCGTGCGGCAGGTCTGCCACATACACGATCTGGTCGATGTTCGGGTCGTCCTCGACCGCCTTCAGTGCCTTCACTGCCAGGTCGGGGTCGATCAGGATGTACCCGGTCACGTCGATCGGATTGTGCACGCTCGCGAAGTCGGGCAGCACCTCGCGGAGCTTGTCCTCCGTCGCCTCGGCGAACGACGGGATCTCGATCCCCTCGTCCTCCGCGCGGTCGGAGATGACCTCGCACGCGCCGCCCGACGGGGTGACGAATCCGATGCGGCGGCCGGCGAACGGATCCGTGTGCGACAGCAGCTCTGCCGTCACCATGAGGTCCTCGAGCGAGTCGACGCGGATCACGGCGTTCTGCCGGAACACCGCGTCGACGATGCCGTCGTCGCCCACCAGGGATCCGGTGTGCGCCTTGGCGACACGGGCGCCGCCCTCGCTGCGCCCCACCTTGAGCGCCACGACCGGCTTGCCCGCCAGCAGCGCCTTGCGTGCCACCTCGAGGAAGTCCTCCGGATGCCGGATCGACTCGATGAAGAGCACGATCACCTTCGTGGCGTCGTCCTCGACGAGGTACCGCATGACATCCGTCATCGACACCATCGACTCGTTGCCCATCGACACCAGGAGGCTGACGCCGGCGTTGCGCGTCTGGGCCAGCTGGATGACGGCGCTTGCGAGCGCACCGCTCTGCAGCACCACGCCGATGTTGCCCTTGCGCAGCGGCGTCGTGATCGGCAGACCGTACGGCGTGATGGACGCCGCGTTGTTGACGTATCCGTTGCCGTTGGGGCCAAGGACCGTGATGCCGCGATCCTGGGCGAGCTGCACGAGTTGCGCCTCGAGCTTCGCCCCCTCCTCGCCGACCTCGCCGAAGCCAGAGGTGAGCACGACTGCGGTGGGGATGCCGGCATCCGCCACCTTGCCCATCACCTCGAGCACCACGGCCGTCGACACCATGACGAACGCCAGGTCCGGGGTCTCCGGAAGGTCGTCAAGCGTGGCGTAGGACTGCTGGCCGTGCACGACGATGCCGCGCGGGTTGACCAGGTAGATCGCGCCATCGAATCCGCCCTCGAGCAGGTTCTTGTAGATCGACAGGGACCAGAACGACTTGTCGGTGGCCCCGATCAGTGCGATCGACTTGGGGTTGAACAGCTGCTTCACTCGGTCGACGGAAAGACCGCCGACGGTGCCGGGTTCGGCGTCGGTGCCGGGGAGCAGGATTTCGGTGGCCGTCATGAATCCTCCTTGATCAGATGAGGCCGCGAGGTGGGGGCGAAGTACGAGGTCAGGCGCCGATTTCGCTCACCTTCGCGTGACCCTTGAGGAGGTTGCGGGCGATGGTGCGCTTCTGGATCTCGTCGGTGCCCTCGAAGATGCGCAGGAGGCGCAGCTCGCGGTACCAGCGCTCGATCGGGAGCTCCTTCGTGTAGCCCATGCCGCCGTGGATCTGCAGCACGCGGTCCACGACCTTGTTGGCCATCTGGGTGCCGTTCAGCTTCGCGACGGATGCCGCGTGGCGGTTGTCCTTCTGGTTCTCCAGCAGCCAGGCGGCGTACAGCGTGAGCCAGCGCGCCTGCTCGATCTCCACGTGCGAGTCGGCGATGTGCCACTGGATCGCCTGGTAGTCGGCGATCGGGTGTCCCATGGAGACGCGGTTCTTCGCGTGCTCGATCGCCATCTCCAGCAGACGCTCTGCGGCGCCGATCGCACCCGAAGGGATGAGGTAGCGGCCGTTGCCGATCCACTGCATGGCCAGCTTGAAGCCCCAGCCGACCTCGCCGAGCACGTGGTCGCCGGGAACGCGCACGTTGTCGAAGTAGAGCTGAGCGGGTCCCCACTCGCCCATGGTCTGGATCGGGCGGGAGGTCCAGCCCATCTCGCGGTCGACCAGGAAGCAGGTGATGCCGCCGTTGGCGCCCTTCTCCGGGTCGGTCACGGCGAAGACCATCACGAAGTCGGCTTCGTTGCCGTTGGTGATGAAGATCTTCTCGCCGTTGATGATCCAGTCGTCGCCGTCGCGGGTGGCGCGCGTGCGGATGTTCGTGGCATCCGACCCGGCACCCGGCTCGGTGATCGCGAAGCAGCTTCGACGGTCACCGTTGATGGTCGGGATCAGGTACTCCTGCTTCTGCTTCTCGTTCGCGCCGTACAGGATGTTGTCCGCCGTGCCACCGAAGCCGAATCGCACGAACGTGCGGCCGGTCTCCATGGCGATGATCGAGCTCATGATCGGGCCGAGGTTAATCCCGCCGTACTCCTCCGGCGTGCCGATGCCCCAGAAGCCGGCTTCCTTCGCCTTGCGCTGCAGATCCTTGTACTGGCCGTCTTCCAGGCCGGGGCGGCCCTCGCGCTCGTTGCGCAGCACCTGCGGCTCGAGCGGCACGACCTCCTTCTCGATGAAGTCGCGGACGCTGTCGCGCACCATCCGCTGCTCGTCGGAAAGTGAGAAATCAATCATTTCTTCTGTCTCCAGATTTTCTTGCGTGGGGGTTTGTGGTTGATGGCTCGCGAGCTGATGAGTCAGCCGACGGGTCCGCCTGCGACGTAGATGGTCTGACCGGAGACGTACGAGGCGTCCTCGCTCACGAGGAACGAGACGACGTTCGCGATGTCTTCCGGGCGCCCGACGCGACGCACCGGAATCCGCTCGGATGCCGCCTTCTGCATCTGCTCGAAGTCGACGCCGGTGCGTTCGGCCGTTGCACGGGTCATGTCGGTGGCGATGAAACCGGGGGCGACAGCGTTGACGTTGATGCCGAACGGACCGAGCTCGATGGCCAGCGACTTGGTGAAGCCCTGCATGCCGGCCTTGGCAGCCGAGTAGTTCGCCTGTCCGCGGTTGCCGAGGGCCGAGGTGCTGGAGAGGTTGACGATCTTGCCCCACTTGCCCGGGACCATCTGAGCCTGAGCGGCACGCGACCAGAGGAAGGCGCCGCGCAGGTGAACGCCGAGCACGGTGTCCCAGTCGTTCGCGCTCATCTTGAACAGCAGGTTGTCGCGCAGGACTCCCGCGTTGTTGACCAGCACCCCGATGCCGCCGAGCTCGGCGGCGACGCGCTCGGCGGCGGCCGTGACCGAATCCTCGTCGCTGACATCGCACGCGACGCCGATGGCCCGTCCGCCTGCCGCCTCGATCTCGGCGACGGTGGCGCGGGTGGCCTCCTCGTTGATGTCGACGACGGCGACGGCCGCGCCATCGGATGCCAGGCGCACCGCGGTGCGGCCTCCGATACCCCGGCCCGCGCCCGTGACGACCGCGATCTTTCCTTCTAGCTGAGCCACGTGCCCTCTTCTCTCCACGCCCCGTGAAGGCGGGCGTGCATGAGGGTCGGCGATGCCGGCACGGGTGCCTCCTTTGGAACCATGTGCTTTCGGATGTGTGTCCCGCGGAGAACAGAACCCCGTTCTAGAACACGATTCAGAGAATAGGAGCGTGCCGCGCATCCGTCAAGTCGATCCGTTCGGCGCCGTCCCCGCGTACCGAAACGCGGCACTTCGTCGCGACGCGCCGACGCTGGGCACCGGCCGCCGGCGTGTCGCGACGAAATGCCGCAGTTCGATACAACGGATCGGCGGCGCGCGGCATCGGCAGCCCCACGGCTCACGGGCCGATGGCAGGAATCAGGTCGGACCGACGGAGGAATCAGGTCGGACCGACGGTCCGAGTCGGATCAGGCGACGTCGGGAACGAAATCAGGCGGCGGCGATCCGTCGCACGATGGCGAGCACTTCGTCGATGAGCTCATCGATGGTGCTCTTGTCCTCGACAGCGGCGATGGAACGCTCGCCTTCGACGACGACGGAGGTGAGGATGCGCACCCGCAGCCGGTTGGCAGGCGTGTCCTCAAGCTCCAGCAGGGTCATGTTGTTCTTCATCCACTCGGCGCCCACGTGGCTGCCGAGCACGTCGTATCCGGGAGGGCCGTCACCGCCTCGGAAGAGCAGCGTGAGCCTGGAGTTGTCGCGGGCGACGTCGAGGTAGCCGCGGGATCCGGCGACGAACAGGTCGACGGCATCCGTCACGCCCGCGTGTCGCGCGTCGGCCACCGCGGTCGTCGCCGCCTCGCTGTAGACGGCCTCGAACTCCTCCCAGAGAGCGAGGAAGAGATCCGCCTTGCCGTTGAAGTGGTGGTACACACTGCCAACGCTCAGGCCGGATCGCTCGACGATGTGCGCGATGTTCGCGTCCGCATAGCCCTCGTCGACGAAGACGTCTCGCGCGGCATCCAGGATGGTGCGTCGCGTCTGCTGGGTGCGTCCCCACTGGCGAGCCGGCCGTTCTTCTGCGGCGACTGATTCGGTGCTCACGTGGTGCCTCTCGTGTGGGTGTGCGCGCCCCCTGGGCTCACTCGGCGTTGTCATCGTACGGGGCGACGCCCCGCGATTCTCACCTTGCGACCTCATCCGAGGCCGTGTTAGAACATCATTCTAGAATCAAGTTTGGATTCGCGAAAGCGTTCCGTCATCGGCCGTCATCGTCGCCCCGAGCGAGTGACGGCGGGGCGGAGAAGCGCGCGAATCCGGCATGGAGAGGTCGAAGATGACAATCGCCGTGACGCAGCCGTGGCCGCCCGAGCCCGACTCCGCCCGAGCTGTGGCACCCGCCGTCGAGCACTTGCTCGCGCCCAACGCGAGTTCGTGGACCTACGAGGGAACGAACTCGTACGTCATCGCGAACGGCGGCGCGTCGGTGCTCATCGACCCGGGCATCCTCGACGAGACGCACCTGGAGGCGCTGCGGAGCACGGGGCGCGCGAACGGCCGTGAGGTCGCCTCCGTGCTGCTCACACACGACCATCCGGACCACAGTGACGGAGCCCGCGCGCTGGCCGACTCGCTCGGCGTGCCGATCGTGTGCATGTCGTCCCGGTTCGCCGACGAGTACCTCACCGACGGCCAGGTGCTCGACCTCGACGGCCTCGCGGTGCACGTCATCCACACGCCAGGACACAGCGACGACTCCGTGTGCCTCTGGATGCCAGACAGCGGCACCCTGCTCACCGGTGACACCGTGCTCGGCGCGCGGTCATCGGGCGTGATGGGCAAGCTGGGAGACCTCCTCTCCTCGCTCGAGCTGCTGCGGAACCTCGCAGCGGATCGGGACGTGCTCGCGCTGCCCGGCCACGGTCCCGCGTTCACCGACCTCGTCGCATCCACCACCAAGGTCATCGACGTGCGCACCCGGCGCATCAACGAGCTGCGCGGATACATCGCCGATGGCGACACGACGCTGATGGCCCTCATCAAGCGCCTCTACCCGGACCTCACCGGATCCCGGGCCATGTTCGGCGCTTCCACGGTGATCTCCACCGTGGAGTACCTGGCGAGCCTCGACGGGGAGCACGGCATCGCGGATCCCGATCAGCGCGAGCAGATCCTCGCCGACATCGAGAAGTACAACCGGCAGATGGCCGCCCACGCCAAGGAGCGTGCGGCGGCATCCGAAGGGGCGCACTGAACAAACGACTCCGCACCCCGCTGGTTGAGCTTGTCGAAACCAGAAACGGATCCGAGAACCGATCTCGATCCTTCGACGAGCTCGGGGCACGCCAAGCACCACCAGCGGTTGGTCGACATCGGTAATCAGAAGACCACAGCATCCACCAAGAAGAAAGGGGCGAACGTGTCAGAAGGACCCGTGCCCGTACCCACTCCCGAGACCAAGCAGTTCTGGGAGGGCACCGCGGTCGGGGAGTTGCGCATTCAGCAGTGCACTTCCTGCGAGAAGTACTACTTCTATCCGCGCCCCTATTGTCCTCTGTGCAATTCCGGCGACGTCGAATGGCGGGTCGTCTCCGGAAAGGGAACGCTGGCCTCGTACAACATCAACTACCGGCCCTTCCCCATGTTCAAGACGGATAAGCCGCAGGTGATCGCCCTGGTGCAGCTGGACGAAGGCGTGCGCCTGATGTCCACCATCGTGGGCGTGGAGCCGCTGCCGGAGAACCTTCCGCTCGGATTGCGCCTGAAGGTCGAATTCGAGCCGCGCGGTGACCAGTTCCTGCCGGTTTTCCGCCCGCTCTCCGACACAGCATCCGCCCGGACGGCCGACGCCGCAGAGACGAGGAACTGACCGTGACGACCACCAGCATGCATCAGGGCAACATCGCCATTGTCGGCGCGGCGGAGACGGAGCGGATCGGCGTCGTCCCCGACGTGTCGATGATCCACCTGCACACGAACGCGGCGCGGCGCGCCATCGCGGATTCGGGAATCGACATCTCCGAGATCGACGGCGTCGCCACTGCCGGCCCCACCGCGATCGAGGTCGCCGACATGCTCGGCATCCGCCCGCGATGGGCAGACGGCACCATGCTCGGAGGCTGCAGCTTCATGGCGCTCGTGCGCCACGCATCCGCCGCCATCGCCTCCGGCGCCGCGAACGTCGTGCTGGTCACGCACGGCGAGTCCGGCCGCTCCCGCGTCGGCGTGCCCGACTACCGACCGGCACCGAGCTCGATGGGCGGGCAGTTCGAGGCGCCGTTCGGTGCTCTCGCGCCCTACTCGTCGTTCACCACGCCGGTGCTCGCGTTCATGGAATCGCGCGGTTTCACGCGCGAAGACCTCGCCGAGGTCGTCGTGTCGCAGCGGCTGTGGGCCATGCCCAACGAGCGCGCCCAGCGCCGCTCGCCGATCGACGTCGAAGGCGTGCTGTGCGCACCGCCCATCGCCTACCCGTTCACCCGCGACATGTGCTGCGTGGTGACGGATGCCGGCGGTGCACTCGTACTGATGAGCGCCGAGCGGGCTCGCGACCTGCCTTCGGCTGATCGTGCCGTGTACGTGCTCGGATCCGGCGAGGGCACGGAGAGCGTGATCGTCTCGCAGATGGACGACCTCGAGTCGTTCGGGCCGTTCCGCCGCGGGGCCAAGGAGGCGTTCGAGACCGCCGGCGTCAGCCACGCGGACATCGATCACGTGATGTTCTACGACGCGTTCGCCCACCTGCCGCTGTACATGCTGGAAGACACCGGCTTCGTCGGCAAGGGCGAATCCGCCGACTTCTACCGCGAGGGCAACACTCGACCGGGCGGAAAGCTGCCGATCAACACCCAGGGCGGCGGCCTCTCGTACACGCACAGCGGCATGTACGGCATGTTCGCCATCCAGGAGGCCGTTCGGCAGCTCCGCGGCGAGGCCGTGGTGCAGGTTCCTGATGTGCAGACCAGTTTCGTGCAAGGCGTCGGCATGATGTTCGGCGCGGGAGGGAGCCTCGTGCTGTCCAACCGCAGGCCATAGCGCACCGCCGCGTTCACGCGTTGGCGGGGGCGTCCGACGGTGCCGGCAGTGAGCGCAGGCCGCCACCCGGATGTCCCCGTCGGCTTCACGCTCCGCGTGAGCGTGAAGCCGGCGGGACTCGCGTTGTGATTCCGAATTGCGAGCACTTCGCAATTCGGCTGGAAATGCCCATTTCCGGCTAATTCTGTGCAATTCGGCGTGCAATGTCGCAGCCCCGATCTCGCTTCAACGAATAACACAAAATGCTCTATACAAACGGTATGTCCGTCTGTAAGGTACCGATAAACCGAACCCGACTGCATTCGAAATGAAGTGGGACCCGAGACAAAGTCGTCCGGGGGTTCATGAAGAATACCGACCGATTCAGGGCAATGGCGCCCAGCCGAACGCCTGCCTTTGCAATCCCATAAGCCGAGGATAGGAATGTCTACAACCACATTCGCCCCAGCGACCGGTGTCGACCGGCGCCTGGCGGCACTCCGCATCAAGCCCGTCAACGCCGTCGCCATCGTCGCCGCGATGATCGTGTTCGTCGGCGACGCGCAGGCGCTCGCACTCATCCCTTTGAACAGCACCATGGAGAAGGAGTACTCGCTCAGTCCGTCGCAGGCCAGCCTGGTGCTGGCGATCCTCGGTCTGGTCGGTGCAGGTTTCCTCCCCGTTCTCACCCGACTGGCGGAACGCATCAGCCTCCGCCTCTTCCTGCTGCTCGGGGTCGCGCTGGTCGCGGTGGGCAACGCCATCTGCGCGCTGGCACCCGGATTCACGCTCCTGCTGATCGGACGCGGCATCATCGGCTTCAGCGCCGCGATGCCGATCGCCCTCGCCCTGGTGCGCGAGAAGGCGGACTCGGAGCACAGCACCAACCGAGCTCTTGCCGTCGTGACCGCTGCAGTCGGCATCAGCGTGGTGTTCTCGTTCCTGCTCGGCGGATTCATCCTCCAGATCGGCGGCCACGTCAGCACGGTGTTCTGGGTCATGGCGGCCGTCGGTCTGCTGACCTTCCTGGTCGGCCTGGTCATCGTCCCCGACTACCGCACCACGACGCGCCAACGGGTCGACCTGCTGGGCGCCATCACCCTGGTCGTCGGTCTCACGCTGATCGCCATCGGCATCGGCTTCGCCGAGAGCTGGGGCGGGACCGGCCTGCTCGTGCTCATCGGCGGCTTCGTGGTGATGATCCTCTGGGTCGTCGTCGAGCTGAACGTCAAGGATCCGATGATCAACCTGCGGCGCACCTTCCGCCGGTACACGGTTCCTGCCTTCATCCTGGGCGGCCTGTTCGGCTTGGTGGCGGTCATCTCCAACCTGGCCGTCACGATGTACGGCGAGTTCAATCCGGAGCCGTTCTCGAAGGTCCCGGCACTCGCCGGCCCGCTCGGCTACGGCTGGGGGCTCATCGTTCTGCAGACGTCGCTGTTCCTCATGCCGACCGCGTTCTTCATCCTGATCGGCGGCTTCACCGTCGGCCGCATCATCACGAAGATCGGCGTGAAGACCACGTTCGCGATCGCCAGCGTCTGCACCATCGTCGCCTTCTCACTCATGGCCATCCTGCACGACCAGATCTGGGCGAACGCGGTCGGCATGGGCATCTGGGGCATCGCGTACGCGCTCGGCAGCACAGCCGCCAACGCCGCAGTGCTGCACGCGGCGGAGAACACGGAGGGTGCACACTTCTCCGCTGCCTCCTCGACGGTCGTCGCGACGATCGGATCCCTCGCCGCACCGATCTTCACCGCCATCCTGTACGCGTTCGCCGTCACGGTGCCGATCCCCGACGGCAAGGGCGGGACGACGCCGACGCAGATCCCGACCGTCACCTCCTACGAGAACACGTACTGGGCGCTGGTCATCTTCGGCGTGCTCATGCTGGTATTCACGGTGCTGCACAAGACGCGCAAGTTCCACAACACAACGGCCGAGGAGCCGACGGCCGAGGCTGTCTCCGACGAAGTGGCCTGATCCAAGCGGTTCCTCACCATCGCTGTGAGGAAGGTGGGGAGCGGCGGTCGCCTGCATGGCGACCGCCGCTCCTTCGTCTCCGGCGCCTCCGACTCGGTCTGATCCCTGGGTGCCGGGATCCCTGGGGGCCGGGATCCCTGAGGACCGGTGCCCTGAGAGCAGGTTGGCCGATTCGTGCAAACAACTGGCGAATCGAATGTCTGAACCGCACATCTTGTCGCCCGCATCGCCCGGTCTAGGGTGGGACCGTTGTCCACCGCACGCCCCGCCGAACGGAGCCCGTCTTGACCACGACCACATCCACCGCGACCCTGTCGCGTCCCACCATCGCCGACCGTCTCGTCTCGCGCTCTGCGCTGAGCAACTCGATCCTCATCGTCGCCGGCACCGCCCTGGTCGCCATCTCGGCGCAGGTCTCCGTGCCGATGTGGCCGGTCCCCGTCACCGGCCAGACGCTCGCCGTGCTGCTCGTCGGAGCGAGCCTCGGCGCCTGGCGCGGCGCGGCGTCCCTCGCGCTCTACATGGTCCTCGGCCTGGCAGGGCTGCCCATCTTCGCCGAGTTCACGGGCGGTCCCGCGTCGGTGCTCCTGCCCAGTTTCGGCTTCATCATCGGGTTCATCCCTGCCGCTGCGCTCATCGGATGGCTGTCCGAACGCGCCTGGGACCGTCGCCCCGTGCTCTCCGCCCTCGGTTTCCTCGGGGCCAGCCTCGTCCCGTTCCTCTTCGGCCTCCCCTACCTGGCCATCGTGCTCGGCCACCTCGGCTTGCCCAACGACTTCGCCTCGGTGATGGCCGCAGGATTCACCCCGTTCATCGTCGGCGGAATCGTCAAGTGGGCGATCGCCGCAGCCCTGCTCCCGTCCGCGTGGGCGCTCGTGCGCTGGGCGGACCGCCGCAACCGCGACTGAGCTTCAGCGCGGTCCCGCCGTGGGCCGCGCACAGCAACGGCCGCCGACATGACATCGCCCGGGAACATGCCGATCTCGCGTGTTCCCGGTCAAAGAATCCTCCGTCATGTCGGCGGCCGTCGTGCGCGTCGGCGCCGCTTCGGACTCTCGGGCCGACTCGGCGTCGGCCCGAGCCGGGCCTCAGGCCTGCGCGATCCGGATCATGTTGCCGCTTGGGTCCCGCACCGCGGCATCCCGCACGCCCCAGAACTGGTCGGTCGGCTCCTGCAGCACCTCGACGCCCGGCTCCGCGGCCAGCCGGTCGAACGTCGACGCCAGGTCGTCGGTGCGCAGCTGGAGCATCTGCAGCTCGCCCTTGGCCAGCAGTGCCGCGACGGCGTCGCCGTCCTCCTGCGAGCGTCCGGCGTGGGGCTGCTCCAGCACGATCTCGATCTCCGGCTGGGATGCCGTGGTCAGCGTGATCCACGTGAAGTCGCCCTGGTTGACCTCGTTCTTCACGGTGAGCCCGAGGATGTCGCGATAGAAGGAAAGGGCTGCCTTCGGGTCGTCGACCAGAACGTGCACGCCACTGATAGCTACTGTCATGGCTCCCACGCTAGGGCGGCCACGGACCCGTCGCTTCTCGGAAACTGCTCGCTTCGGGATGCTTCAGGCGGATGCCGACGCGGCCATCCCCTCCTGTGCCGAAACCGGCTCCGACACCGAACCCGCTTGTGACACGGATGCCGTCCCACCACTCAGCGCCAAGCCGCGTTCGTCGAGGTGCGCCCGTCCCTCGACCTTGCGGTGCCGCGTCAGCACCATGGCCTGACAGGATGCGAACGAGTCCAGCGCCTCGTGGTCGCGATCCCGATACGCCGACGGGGACTCCCCGACCAGCTCGGTGAACCGCGAGGAGAATGAGCCGAGGCTCGTACAGCCGACGGCGGCACAGACATCCGTCACGCTGAGATCGCCTCGGCGCAGCAACGCCATCGCCCGTTCGATGCGGCGCGTCATGAGGTACGAGTACGGCGTCTCCGAGTAGACGTCGCGGAACCGTCTGCTGAAATGCGCGGGCGACATCAGCGCCGTCGCGGCCAGCGCCGGCACGTCGAGCGGCTGCGCATAGTCGCGATCCATGCGGTCGCGCGCCCGGCGCAGTCGGCGCAGTTCGTTCAGGTCGACCCCCATCGCACCAGTCTGCACCCTGGTCGCCGCATGGTTGCAGGAACCAGTCGACCCATCTCGACTCACGTGCGCGGATCCCCGCTGGCCTGCGAGGCCCTACGGGCACGCCACCGCCCCCTCCCGCTCGCGTTGACATGACATCGCGCTCGATTCGGCCGAGAACATGCCACATCGCCCTGTTTCGAACCGGATGTCATGTCTCGGCGACTACCGCACAGGCCTACCGCGCGTGGACGTGACGACTATCGCACGGGCCTACCGCGCGTGGACGTGACCGGTCTGCTCGTTCTCGTCGTCCCCGGGAGGCGGCAGCGTGCAGAAGAATTCGGCGACGAGGCCGCCGACGAGCAGGATGATCGCACTCACCGCCGCGACCACGCTGAGCCAGATCGCGTCCACGCCTGCCAGCACCGGTCGAGTCAGCACGTACACGACGACGCCGATGCCCGTGCCGGTGAGCAGCGCGCCGACGAGACTGCACGCCTTCGCGAGCACGGCGATACGCATGGCCCGGAACGGGTCAACGTGCACCTTCACCTTGCTGCGCACAGCACGCCGGATCGGGATCGCCAGCAACACCACGATGACGCCGATCGCTACCAGCGTGACCGACAGCGACACCGGCGGGATCAGCATCGACGTCCCAGCAGCCACCAGGAGCACCTCGAGCAGGTATCCGATTGCCACGCCCACGATGCCGAGCGCGATCAGAGCGGCGGGTCCGGTGCGTCTCACGACCGTGCTCCCTCGCTCGATCCGTCCGACTCGGCGCCTTCGGCCTCCGTTGCGGCCCGAGCTCCGATCGCACTGTCGGCACCGGCACCGACACCGGCGTCAGCACCGGCGCCGGCGTCAGCAGCTGCGGATGCCCGCACTCGCCGCAGCAGCTCGTCCACCCGTCCCAGCCCCGGCAGCTCGGCATCAGGGTCGACGTCCAGCCACGGTGCGAGCACGAACTCGCGCTCTGCTGCGCGCGGATGCGGCAGCACGAGCGTGTCGTCGTCGATGTACCGACCGCCCATCGCGATGAGGTCGAGGTCGAGCGTGCGGTTGCCCCAGCGTTCGACACGAACCCGGCCGTTGGCATCCTCGATGCGGTGCAGCTCGTCGAGGAGCGCGTGCGGATCCAGCGCCGTCGAGATGAGCGCGACGCCGTTGAGATAGCGCGGGGCGTCCTCGTCGACGCCGTCGAGCCGAAGGGCAGCTGTCTCGTGGAAGGGCGAGACGGCATCCAGCCGGACTCCTGGGGTGGAGGCGAGGTCGTCGATGGCCGCCCGGATCGTGGCCTCACGGTCGCCGAGGTTGCTGCCGAACGCCACAACGGCGGGCTCGAGGGGCAGCATCCGCTGCGGTTTCGGTGCCAGGGGGCTCACAGTGCTCGTTCCTGACCGGTCGGGCTCTCGCCTTGAGTCTCGTCCGACCGGGTCATCGCATCGGACCGCCCGAGCTCGCCGGTCGGCGCACCGCCGTCGGCCCACGCGCGATCTCGCACAACGGTCACGGCCACATCGCCGAACGGCACGGAGATGGGTGCGTTCGGCTTGTGCACCGTCACCTCCACGTGCTTGACCGGGAACGACAGCGCGACGCGCGCCACCCGCTCCGCCACGGTCTCGATGAGGTCCACCGGATCGGAGGCCACGGCATCCGCCACCGCCTCCGCCAGCTCCCCGTAGTGCACGGTCGCCGCGAGCTCGTCGCCGCGAGCGGCGGGCCCGAGGTCGAGCCAGGCGACGACATCGACCACGAAGTCCTGACCCTGCTCGCGTTCGAAGTCGAACACGCCGTGATGCGCGTGCACCCGCAGCCCGGTGAGCGTGATGCGATCGGCGTTCATCGGGTGTCCTTTCCGCTCTCCGTGCCCACGGATCCACCGTCCCAGTGCCGAACGACGTCCAGCGCGATCCGCGTGGACACCACATCGTGCACGCGCACACCCCACACGCCTTCCCTGGCGGCGAGGGCGGCCACGACGGCGCTGGGCAGGTCGCGATCCTGCGGTGTCGCGCCGTCCCACATCAGGTCGGACAGGAAACGCTTGCGCGACGCCCCGACCAGCACCGGCAGTCCGGCGGCCTCGAAGTCGCGCAGGTGGCGCAGCACGTCCCAGTTGTGATCCGACGCCTTCGCGAACCCGAGCCCGGGGTCAACGATGATGCGTTCAGGTGCCACCCCCTGGGCCTCCAGCGCGTCAACGCGACGGAAGAGCTCCTCGCGGATCTCGCGCGCGGCATCCGTGTAGTGGGCCAGGTCGTTCATCGTGCGGCTGTGCCCTCGCCAGTGCATCACCACGTAGTCCACGCCGCGCTCGGCGACAAGGGGACCCATCGCGGGGTCCGCCAGCCCGCCCGAGACGTCGTTGACGATCTGCGCTCCCGCGTCAACGGCGGCCCCGGCAGTCTCGCTGTTCATCGTGTCGATGCTCACGCGGATGCCACGCCCCGCCAGCTCTCGCACGACCGGCAGCACGCGCCCCAGCTCCGCCGGCACGGGTACGCGTTCCGCGCCGGGACGCGTGGACTCGCCGCCGACATCGACGATGTGCGCGCCCTGCGCGGCCAGCTCGAGACCGTGCGCGATGGCGGCATCCGTTGATGCCCACCGTCCGCCGTCGCTGAACGAGTCCGGCGTCACGTTGAGCACGCCCATGATGAGGGTCGTCTGGCGTTCGGCCGTCACTGCACGCCCCTGCCGATGAGGGTGATGAGCTCGGCTCGCACGACCGGATCGCCGAGCTCGCCGCGGCTCGCGATCGTGACCGTCGAGGCATCCGTCTGACGAGCACCGCGTGTCGTCACACACGCGTGCTTCGCGTCGAGCACCACGAGGACCCCGCGCGGATCGAGTCCCTCGACGAACGTGTCCGCGATCTCCTCGGTCAGCCGCTCCTGCACCTGCGGCCGAGCCGCGAGGATCTCGACCACCTTCGGCAGCCTGCCGAGGCCGACAACACGTTCGCGCGGCAGATACGCCAGGTGCGCCACGCCGGTGAACGGCAGCAGGTGATGCTCGCACATCGAGCGGAAGTGGATGTCGCGCAACAGCACCGTCTCGGCGTCGCTGTCTCCGAGCGGGACGGTGTCACGCAGCGGTTCCACCGGATCCAGCCCGAGCCCGCCGAAGAACTCCTCGTAGGAGTCGGCGACGCGCGACGGCGTCTGCGCAAGCCCCGGACGCGCGACATCCTCGCCGATGGCGGCGAGGATGTCGGCGACGGCCGCTTCTACACGTGCGCGGTCGATAGCCATGCAGCTATTCTGCCGGGCTACGCGGTGGCCGGGCGCGGGTTGATCTGGCGCGAGCGCTTCGGGGTGGGCGTTGAGTCGACGTCTCCGTCGACGACGCCCTCGTCGATCGGCGCGGTCGCCGGCTCCGGGAAGGCGATCGGCGGGATCCCGGGCGACACCCGGTTGTCGGCAGACACCCATTCCGGACGCTCCGGCAGCTTCTTCACGTTCTTGAAGATCTCGGCGATCTGGTGGTGGTCGAGCGTCTCCTTCTCGAGCAACTCGCGCGCCAGGCTGTCCAGGATGTCGCGGTTGTCGTTGATGACCTGCCACGCCTCGTCGTGCGCTTTCTCGATGAGGGCGCGCACCTCGGCGTCGACCTTCTCCGCGATGTTCTCGGAGTAGTCGCGCTGGTGGCCCATGTCGCGACCGAGGAACATCTCGCCGGACGACTGGCCGAGCTTGACGGATCCGATGTCCGAGCTCATGCCGTACTCGGTGACCATCTTGCGGGCGATGCCGGTGGCCTTCTCGATGTCGTTCGATGCCCCGGTGGTCGGGTCCTTGAAGACGACCTCTTCGGCGACGCGTCCGCCCATCGCGTAGGCGAGCTGATCGAGCAGCTCGTTGCGCGTGACGGAGTACTTGTCTTCGAGCGGGAGCACCATCGTGTAACCGAGGGCGCGACCGCGCGGCAGGATCGTGATCTTCGTCACCGGGTCGGTGTGGCGCATCGCGGCCGCAGCAAGGGCGTGACCGCCCTCGTGGTAGGCGGTGATGAGCTTCTCCTGGTCCTTCATCACACGCGTGCGGCGCTGCGGACCGGCGATCACGCGGTCGATGGCCTCGTCCAGTGCGCGGTTGTCGATCAGCTGCGCGTTGGAACGCGCGGTGAGCAGAGCGGCCTCGTTGAGCACGTTGGCCAGGTCGGCACCGGTGAATCCCGGAGTCTTGCGGGCGACGACCTCGAGGTCGACACCGGCTGCCAGCGGCTTGCCGCGGCCGTGCACCTCGAGGATCTTCTTGCGACCCAGCAGGTCGGGTGCGTCCACACCGATCTGGCGGTCGAAACGACCGGGACGCAGCAGCGCCGGGTCGAGGATGTCGGGGCGGTTGGTCGCCGCAATGAGGATGACGTTGGTCTTGACGTCGAATCCGTCCATCTCCACGAGCAGCTGGTTCAGCGTCTGCTCGCGCTCGTCGTGTCCACCGCCGAGGCCGGCGCCACGGTGACGGCCGACGGCGTCGATCTCGTCGACGAAGATGATGGCGGGCGCGTTCTGCTTGGCCTGGTCGAACAGGTCGCGAACGCGGCTCGCGCCGACGCCGACGAACATCTCCACGAAGTCGGAACCCGAGATGGAGTAGAACGGCACGCCCGCTTCGCCGGCGACGGCGCGCGCGAGCAGCGTCTTACCTGTACCGGGAGGGCCGTACAGCAGCACGCCCTTGGGGATGCGTGCACCGACCGCCTGGAACTTGGCGGGCTCCTTCAGGAAGTCCTTGATCTCCTGAAGCTCCTCGATGGCCTCGTCGCTGCCGGCGACGTCGTCGAACGTGACCTTCGGGCTCTCCTTGGAGACGAGCTTGGCCCGCGACTTGCCGAACTGCATGACCTTGTTGCCGCCGCCCTGCATGCCGGAGAGCATGAGCCAGAAGAAGGCGCCGATCAGCACGACAGGGAGCAGGATGCTCAACGCGGAGAGCCACCAGCTGGGCTGCGGAACCTGGTCGTCGTAGCCCTTGGACAGGTTGGCGTCGGTGACGGCCTTGACGACCTCGGTACCGCGCGGAGCCACGTAATAGAACTGCACCTGCGTGCCGTTGTTGCCGTCGGCCTCCTTGAGCGTGAGGTCGACGCGCTGGTCGGTGTCCACGATGACAGCCGACGAGACCTTGCCGTCCTTCAGAAGCTCAAGACCCTGTTCCGTCTTGATCTGCTTGAAGCCCGACATCGTGATCAGGCTCGAGCCGATCCACACGATGATGACCGCGAGCACGATCCACAGAATGGGGCCACGGAAGATCTTTTTCAGGTTCATGGTGAAGTCAGGGTACCGCCACGCTCCTGGAGGGCGTCTGCGTGTTCGCCCTCGGCGTGCACTGTGCTTCCTGTGCGCCGGAGAACCGCCCGGCGCACCGCTGTCGACCCCGCGACGAAACCAGTCCGGCGGCGTACACGCCGCGACCTCCAGGAGCGGCCCACGTCAGTCCTCGTAGACGTGCGGAGCGAGGATCCCGACGGACCGCAGATTGCGGTAACGCTCGGCGAAGTCCAGACCGTAGCCGACCACGAAGTCGTTCGGGATGTCGAAGCCGACGTACTTCACATCGACCTCCACCTTGGCGGCGTCCGGCTTGCGCAGCAGGGCGCAGATCTCGACGGATGCCGGACCGCGCGACACGAGGTTCTCTCGCAGCCACGAGAGGGTGATTCCGGAATCGATGATGTCCTCGACGATGAGCACGTGTCGCCCCTCGAGTGCCGCGTCGAGGTCCTTCAGGATCCGCACAACACCGCTGGACTTCGTGCTCGCGCCGTACGAGCTCACTGCCATCCAGTCCATGTTGATCGGGATGCTGAGCGCTCGCGCCAGATCCGCCATCACCATGACGGCACCCTTGAGCACACCGACCAGGAGCACGTCCTTACCCGCGTAATCCGCGTCGATCTCCGCCGCCATCTCGGCGAGCCGAGTCCGGATCTGCTCCTCCGTGACGAGAACCTTCGTGAGGTCGCCCTCGATGTCTTCTGGCAGCATGCGTGCAATCCTACGGCGACCCGGTCGGCGGAGCTTGGGGTCCCGGCCGCCGGTTCCGGCGCGTCGCGCAGCGAAACCAGCTTGCGAACAGGCACCCTCCGGCTGGTTTCGACAAGGTCGACCAGCGGTCGTTCCTCGCCCCGCGGTATCCGCTCAGTGGTCGTGCGGCAGCACCGTCGTCGAGCCTGTCGTCGAGAACACGAGGTGTCCGCCGGAGCGGGATGCGCTGATCCCGCCTGGCAGATCGAGCGCCTTCTGTCCGTGCCAGTCGGTCACAAGGCGTGCGACGGCGAGAACGTGCACGCGTTCCAGCGCGACGCCGAACTCGCTCGACACGACGAACCGGATGATGCGGTTGCGCAACGCGGGCGGGTTCGCCTCGAGCGCCCCCACCGACACGGCGATGCCCGCCTCGGCCGGCGCGCAGATGTCCTCGATGACCTCCTCGATCATCTCGTCGAACGCCTCGGCGTCTTCGCGGAGTTGATCCGCCGTGCGTGCGAGCGCTTCGGCGACGCCCGGACCGAGCTCTCGCTCCAGCACGGGCAGTACGTTCCGCCTCACGCGCACGCGCGTATAAGAGGGGTCGAGATTGTGCGGGTCGTCCCACGGTTCGAGGTCGGCGTCCAGACACGCCTGTCGCGTCGTCGCCCGCCGGATGCCCAGCAGCGGCCGCACCACGAATCCACCCTCGCTCGCCATTCCCTGCAGGCTGGCAGCACCGGATCCACGGGCGAGACCGAGCAGCACCGTCTCCGCCTGGTCGTCGAGCGTGTGGGCGAGCAGCACCCGCGTCGCGCCGGCCTCCGTCAGCGCCTCGGTGAAAGCGGCGTGCCGCGCATCCCTGGCAGCGTTCTCCGGACCGCCGCCGTCGGACGCTTGGGAGACGTGCACCCGCTTGACGACGACGGGGTCGAGGCCGAGCGCGACCGCCTGCGCGCGTGCGCGGTCTGCGGTCTCGGCCGAGGCATCCTGCAGCCCGTGGTCCACGATGACGGCGCCCACCCGGATGCCGGCCCGCGGCCCCTCGAAAGCCGCTCCGGCCGCCAGCGCCAACGAGTCCGGCCCGCCCGAGAGCCCCACGAGCACGAGGTCGCCCTCGGCGACTCCCGCGGATGCCAGACCCTCCCGCACAGCGCGCCGGATGTCCGCGATCGGCGGTGTGAGTCGCGGGCGGCGTTCGGCTTCGGTCACGCCTCCACGCTAGGCGTTGTCGTCGCCGGGAGGCAGCGCCGACATGTTCGCAATTCAGGAACACGGCGGGCTGAACGGGCGAAAACCGCGCCGTTCAGCGCCGGTGGCCAGAGGTCAAACGGCACGGGTCCTGAATTGTGAACGTGGCGGAGGCCGAGTCGACCGCACAAAAGCCGGAAGGAGTACGGAGATCGGCAGACGGGAGAGCCGACCGGGCGCCGGCGCACAGGGCGCCGGCGACCTGGCACGAGCAGACCGGGTGCCAGCGCGCGTCCCTTTTGTCCCGGGTAGATTGAGTGAGCGTGTCTGCGGCGGCGACGCGTGTGTGTGCGGCCGCGGCGGACATCCCATCAGACATCCCACACATCCACCGATTGAACTGGAGCACCCATGGCCGACTACGACGCGATCATCGAGATTCCGCGCGGCAGCCGCAACAAGTACGAGGTCGACCACGAGACGGGTCGGGTGTACCTGGACCGCGTGCTGTACACGAACTTCAGCTACCCCACCGACTACGGATTCTTCGAGAACACGCTCGGTGAGGACGGCGATCCGCTCGACGTGCTCGTGCTGCTCGACTACCCGCTGTTCCCGGGCGTCGGCGTGAAGGTGCGTCCGGTGGGCGTGCTGCACATGAGCGACGAGGCGGGTGGCGACGACAAGATCATCGCGGTGCAGTACAAGGATCCGCGCTGGTCGCACATCCAGGACGTCGACGACATCGCCGAGTACACGAAGAAGGAGATCCAGCACTTCTTCGAGCACTACAAAGACCTCGAGCCCGGCAAGTGGGTCAAGGTGGATGCCTGGGGCTCCGCCGCCGACGCCGACCGCCTCGTGCAGGAGGCCATCGCGCGCCTCGCCGAGCAGGGTCACTGAGTCCGGCCAACATCTCTGGTGCAGAAGCCGAGCAGAACAGCGCTCGCCGTCATCGCGGCGAGCGCTGTTCTCGCTCTGCTCTCCGGATGCTCCGCATCCTCGAGCACGCGGCCTCACCCTGGCACGAACTCACCCGGCACGCCCAGCGCGGCGCCCGCACCCTCCATCGACGCGGCGGCGCTGGATGCCGAGCTTGCAGGCATCGAGACACGCTACGGCGCACGGGTCGGCCTCCGACTGATCGACACCGGCAGCCGAGTCTCGTTCGGCTACCGAGCTGACGAACGCTTCGCGCTCGACTCCACCGCCAAGCTGCTCACGTCGGGCATGCTGCTGAAGGAGGCCGACGACGCGCGCCTTGGCACCGTCATCCGATACGGCCAGTCCGATCTGCAGTCCTACTCGCCCATCACGTCGCAGCACGTGCAGACCGGGATGACGCTGTCCGCCCTCATCGCTGCCGCTCTGCAGTACAGCGACAACACGGCGGCGAATCTGCTGTACGACCAGCTCGGCGGACCTGCCGCCGCGCAGGATCGGTTGCGCGCCTGGGGCGATGCGGTCACGAACCTCGACCGGATAGAGCCCGATCTCAACTCCGCCGTCCCCGGGGATCCTCGCGACACCTCGACGCCGACGCAGATGGCGACGAACCTGAAGTCGCTGCTCCTCGGTGATCGGCTCTCGACCCCTCGGCGGCAGACCCTCGTCGACACCATGCTGGCGAACACGACAGGGGACACATTCATCCGCGCGGGTGTCCCGTCCGGCTGGCGGGTCGCAGACAAGACGGGCAACGGGGGTTACGGGTCGCGCAACGACATCGCCGTGCTCTACCCTCCTGGCGCGGAGCCGATCGTGCTGGCGATCTACACCACCAGAAGCACGGCGGATGCCTCATCCGACGACGACCTGATCGCCACCGTCACGCGCACCGTCGTCGATGCCCATCCGCGTGACTGACCGGCACGACAGGGAGTCCGGACTGCGTGCCGAAGCGCATCGGATGCCGTGCGGACTCAGGCCGACGGACGCGCGACGTATCCCACGGGCGAGCCCCACAGGCTCTGGATGGCCAGCGGCTCTCCGTAGTCGCGGGCGGCGATGATCTGGTTGTTCCCCAGGTAGATCGCCACGTGGTAGAGGTTGCCGCCGCTGTCCGCCCAGAAGATCAGGTCGCCCCGCTGGCGCTGGCTTAAGGGTACGAGTTGCCCGTGGTTCGCCGCGTAGCTGTACTGCAGCCCCACGCTGTGCCCGCCGATGTAGATGCCCGCCGCCTGGTAGGCCATCATCGTCAGGCCCGAGCAGTCGTAGTACACGGGGCCGGCGCCGTTCAACTCGTACGGGGCGCCCTGGCGCGCCGTCGCGTATCCGATGGCTGTCTCGACAGCACTCGCGTTCGGTGCGCCCGCCGAGCCGCCCCCGGATGGTGCCGCCGGAGCGCCGCCGCCTGAAGAGGACCCGCCGGACGACGAGCCACCCCCCGACGAACTGCCACTCGGCTGCGACGTGACGGCAGGCGGAACGGTCGCTGATTGGGTCGCAACCTTCGCTGCCTTCGCGGCGACGCCATCCGCGTACTGCTGCGCCACCTGCTCCGACGTGTTCTGCAGCGACGCCAGCTGGGTGACGAGCTCGGCCTGCTTCGACTGCTGGGTCGCCAGTGCTGTGCGAGCCGCGGTGGCGGCATCCTTCGCTTTCTGCAGCGCGGTGGATGCGGCATCCGCGAGCTGTTTGCGGGCCTTCTCGGCGACCGTCGCCTGGTCCGCGAGCGAGGCAGCGGCGTTCTTGTCGCTCACCGCCTGACGGTAGATCGTGGCCGACTGCTCGGTCAGCTGGCTCATCGCACTGAGCTGATCGAGCAGCTGGTGCGACGCGTCCGGGTCGCCGCCGGAGAGGAACAGGTTCACGGACGAGTCGCCGCCCGTCTTGGCCAGGTGAGACGCCAGCAGCCCCGCCCGCAGGGCGGATGCCTTCGCCGTCTTCTCGGCGGCCTTGGCCTTCTTCTGCAGGTCGTCCGATGTGGCTGTCGCGTCGTCGAGCTTGCCCTTGGCGACGAGGTACCCCTCCGCGGCGAGGTCCGCCTGCATGCTGGCGGCATCCGCCTGCTTCTGCAGGTCGCCGATGAGCCCCGTGATCGTGTCGACGAGTGCCTGCTGATCGGCGACGTTCTGCTTCGCCTGCTGCACGTCGTTCCAGTTCGGGTAGTCGTCGGCGTGTGCCGGCGGCACCACGATGCCGATGGCGCCGGTCATCACGCCCACCGCTGCTGCGCCCAGCGACAGCGAGCCGAGCCCGAATCCGGAGGTGCGGCTCTGCGGATGCTCGCCCCGGTCATCCGTGATCGCCGGATCCGCGACCGGGTGCCCGGTTGGGCCCCACACCGAGGTCCGTTCCCGCTGCCGGCGCTCCGCCTGCAGGATGTCGTTCTCGCGGCGCAGACGTTCGTCCGTGCGCGCGCTCTCGTTCGGCGATTCGCTTGCCATATCGCCCCCCGCGATATTTCTCAGTCGAGCGGGGCTCCCCGCTCGGCCATGAACGGGATCGGATTGATTGCGCTCCCGTTGTTCCGCACCTCGAAGTGCAGGTGGCACCCTGTCGAGTTGCCGGTTGAGCCGATCCTGGCGATCGGTTCCCCCGCACCGACGCTCTCGCCGATGCTCACCATGATGCCTCCGGACACGATATGTCCGTATCCCGTGGAAATGCCACCCCCGTTGTCCAGCAGGATGAAGTTGCCGTAGCCCCCGTTCGGGCCCGCCCACGTCACGACTCCGTCGTGCGCGGCGTAGATCGTGTTGTTGCAGCCGGCCCCGATGTCGACACCCTCGTGGTAGGTCGTGCATCCGGAGCATGGCGCGACGCGGGTGCCGAAATAGTCCGTGATCGGGCCGCTCGCGGGCACCGCCCAGCCCTGCGGACCGACGTGTCCGCCCTGGCGCGCTGCGACCGCCGCCGCCTCCGCAGCCTTGCGGCGCTCCTCGACGCCTGCCTGGTATCCGGCGACCGTCGCGGTCGTCGTGTCCTTCAGCGCCGACAGCTGCGCTTCGAGGATGACGGACTGTGCCTGCTGCGTCGCCAGCGCGGCCTGAGCTGCCTGCGCGGCCGCGATCGCCTTCTTGAGGGCGGCATCCGCTTCGGTACGCAGCTGCTCGCGCTCGTGCAGCGCCGCGGTCGCCTGATCGCTCATCGACTTGGCGGTGTTCCGCGCCTGCGCCGCCTGCTCGTAGACGCCGCTCGTGTTCTCCACGAGTTTGGAGGCAGATCCGAGGTGGTCGAGCAGCTTGGCGGCATCCTTCGGATCCTTCGATCCGGTCAGGAAGATGTTGGTCGAGAGGTCGCCGCCGCCTGTGCGGTAGAGCTCGGCGACGAGGCGTCCCGCCTGTGTGGTCGCGGCATCCGCCTTCTTCGTCAGAGCGGATGCCTGCGCCTGCAACGTCTGCGCCTTCACGTCGGCCGCGTCGAACCTCTGCTGCGCCAGGTTGAACTCGTTGCCGGCGGCGACAGAGGCTGCCTGCGTCTGCTCGACCTGCGTCTGCAGACTCGCGATCAGGCCCTGGATCTTCGTCACCTCGGCCTGCGCCGCCGCCTCGTTGGCCTTGGCCGCCTGCACGTCCGCCCAGCTCGGGTAGTCGTCGGCATGTGCCGGTGCGGCGACGCCACCCACCAGTACGACGGCGAGAACGCCGACGAGCACCTGGCCGAGACCACGGATCGCGGATGCACGCGACGCTCCCCGAAAGAGCGCGCGTCGTCGCGTGCTTTCGTCTGGCGTCATGGCTCTCGTCCTCGGGTGGGTCGCGGAGTGTCCGTCGGGCGGTGTGCGTGAGCGACTGTACCCGGGCGCTGCCGCGGGTTCGGCACATTCCCGGGGGTGGCGGGAATCGATGCTGAGCAGGCGACGCGCCCGAGCTGCGCGGCGACATCCGCTCGGTTTGGCAATCGCCCTGGGGTCATCTAAGCTAATCCCTCGGAAGTCAAGCGCCGTGGGCGTGGACGGCCCCATCGTTTAGTGGCCTAGGACGCCGCCCTTTCACGGCGGTAGCACGGGTTCGAATCCCGTTGGGGTCACGACTACACTTGATGACTGACATACCGAATAACTGAATACACACATGGCCCTGTAGCGCAGTTGGTTAGCGTGCCGCCCTGTCACGGCGGAGGTCGCGGGTTCAAGTCCCGTCAGGGTCGCTCTGGAGAAGCCCTCCCTTATGGAGGGCTTCTTTTCCAGTAGGCGTCCATTGGATGCCATGGCTCTGTAGCTCAGTTGGTAGAGCGTTCGACTGAAAATCGAAAGGTCACCGGATCGATGCCGGTCGGAGCCACCACGTAAGACGCAATTCCATCGGGTGTTTCCTGCTCGGAGCCGCTTCCCCTCTGCGAAGCCCCGCCATTTGGGGCCATCTGGTGCCGAGCGAGGCATGGACTCGCAATGGTCCTTCGTCGAACGCAAGCGAGACACTGCGCGACCACAAGTCAGCGCTTCGGCTCGCTGATCTCCTGGCCTGCGAGCAGTCGGCCGAGGTTCCAGCGCAATCCGTCGACCAGCCCCGTTGAGAGGTCCTTCGGCGTGCCGAGCTCGGTGACGGCGCTATCGAGCGCCGCCAATAATTCGGCGACAATGGCCGATGCGCGCCGCTCGTCCTCGCGGCTCCGGACAGTGAATTCGCTGGTCGGCGTCACGATCAACCGGGGTAACTCGTCTGTGCGGTGCGGGCGCGTCGGCGTCAGCGACCGAACTCGCTCACGCTCGTCGCGTCGATGGTGAGGAGGACGCGCACCTGATCTCGCCCGCCATACCAGGCGTACGGACGTCCCGTGTACTTCTGCGACAGCGCCTCGATGTGCTCGGCCGCACCCTCATAGCTCACCGCGGCGGTGCCACGGATCTGGAAGTAGTGGGTGGGGCTGTCCGGATCCGTCACGTTCACGGCCACCCGCGGATCCCGGCGAATGTTCCGCACCTTGTGATGCGTGTCCACGCTGTTGATGACGACGTGCTCACCGTCGGTGTCCACCCAGACCTGGGTCAACTGCGGGGATCCGTCCGGCATCAGGGTGGCAAGGTGGCAGGCGCTGGGCGCACGCAGGATCCGGAGGAGGCCGTCGGGGAGAGTCACCAGCCCACTTTAGGGATTCATCCGCGGGCGCACCGGGCGCCACCGCGACCGGTCTGGGCGGCCGCCGAACGGCTCGCGGAGCTCGACGATCTCGATCGGCGCATCCAGGCGAAGACGACCGGTTGGGCTGTCTCACACCGGAGCCCGGATTCCCAGCGAAATCCCCCGGACAAACCCGCTCGAACGATATATCGTGACATGTCGTCGGGGTAGCACGACCTGACCAGATACCGGGGACCAGGGAGGTCGTCATGAGCGGTTCATTCAGCGGTTCGGCGGGCGGGGGATTCGGATCCCGTGGATTCGACGGAGGATTCGGGGGCGGGCCACGACTGTCGGAGCTCGCCGACCAGTTGCACGCGATGTTCGAGCAGCGCGTCGGGCCACGGGTGGCTCGCGGCGACGTGCGTCAGGCCATCCTCGCGCTCCTGAGGGAGAGGCCGATGCACGGGTACCAGATCATCGCGGAGATCGAGCAGCGCAGCGGCGGCGCGTGGAAGCCGAGCGCGGGATCCGTGTATCCGACCCTGCAGCTCCTGGCGGACGAAGGCCTGATCAGCGCGGAGGTCGCCGACGGACGAAAGACGTACTCGCTCACGGAGTCGGGACGTGCAGAAGCGGATGCCGCGGCCGATCGTGCAGCGCCGTGGGAGGCATCCGGTCCCGGCGGCGCCCGCAACATCGGAGCCCTGCCCAAGGCGGGCGTCGCGCTGGCTCAGGCCGCCGCCCAGGTGCGCAGCACCGGGACACCGGAACAGGTCGACCAGGCGGTGAGGGTGCTCGACGATGCGCGTCGCAAGCTCTACACGATCCTCGCGCAGGACTGAGGGATGCCGAAGGCCCCCGTCTCAGGGGAATCCCAACCGAACGAGGCGGGAGACACTCGTGCCCGCTACCGTCGCATCCTCAGGTTCGCGCTTCGCTACCTGGCGCAGACGTGGTGGTTCGAGATCGTGCTGCCGCGGATCGGGCTGGCACGCCTGTCGGACCGCGGACGCGCGACGCGTCTGACCCGCGTCGCGCAGCGCTTCCACGCGCTGGCCGTCGAGCTCGGCGGCCTGATGATCAAGGTCGGACAGTTCCTGTCGTCACGGCTCGACGTGCTGCCGCCGGAGATCACCCAGGAGCTCGCCGGGCTGCAGGACGAGGTGCCGCCGGCGTCGTTCGAATCCATCAGGCGGCTCGCCGAGTCCGACCTGGGGATGCCGCTCGCCGAGGCCTTCGCGTCGTTCGACGAGGCGCCGGTGGCTGCGGCATCCCTCGGCCAGGCCCATCGGGCACGGCTCGTCGCGCCGGATGCCGCCGACACCGGATTCGAGCAGGTCGTCGTGAAGGTGCAGCGGCCCGGGATCCAGGAGATCGTGGACGTGGACCTCGCTGCTCTGCGTCGCGTGGCGGGCTGGCTCACCCATTTGCGGATCGTGACGGATCACGTCGACCCGCACTCTCTGGTGACGGAGTTCGCGAAGACCAGCCTCGAGGAGATCGACTACCTCCACGAGGCGGCGGGTGCTGAGCGGTTCCGCGAGATGTTCGCCGACGATCCGCGGGTCGACGTGCCCGACGTCGTGTGGGAGCGCACGTCCCGCCGGGTGCTGACCCTCTCGGACGTCACGGCCATCAAGATCAACGACGTCGACGGGTTGCGAGAAGCGGGCATCGATCCGTCCGAAGTCGCCGCGGTGTTCGCCGAGGTGATGTTCGAGCAGCTCTTCGGGAACGGATACTTCCACGCGGATCCGCATCCGGGGAACATCTTCGTGACGCCGTGCGATCCATCCGCGACCGGAACGGCCGGCGGGAGCAAGGGCGGCGGCGGGAACGCGACGAAGGGCGACGGTCCGGCCTGGCGTCTCACGTTCCTCGACTTCGGGATGATGGGCGAGGTCACGCCTGAGCTGCGCGACGGACTGCGGCGCCTGCTCGTCGCCGTGGCCGCCCGTGACGGACGAAGCCTGGTGGCGAGCATCCAGGAGGTCGGCATCCTGCTGCCCACCACGGACACGGCGGAGCTCGAACGGGCGATGTCGCAGCTGTTCGATCGCTTCGGCGGCATGGGGTTCGCGCAGCTGCGCACGGTCGATCAGCGGGAGTTCCGCGACTTCGGGCGAGAGTTCGGCACGGTCGTTCGGTCGCTGCCGCTCCAGCTTCCCGAGAACTTTCTGCTCGTCATCCGCTCGATGTCGCTGACGTCGGGAGTGTGCAGCTCGCTCGACCCGGACTTCAACGTCTGGGACGCCATCGAGCCGTACGCGTCGCGGCTGCTGCGCGAGGAGAGCGGCAACGTGGTGCTCTCGGTGGCGAAGGAGGTGCTCTCGGTCGCCGGCATCGTGCTGCGGCTGCCTCAGCGAGCGGATGCGCTCATCTCGCGTATCAACGAAGGGACCGTGACCGTCGCGACGCCGGCCATCGACCGCAGGCTGAGCCGTCTCGAACGGCTCGTGCGCAGGGCGGTCGGCGCCGTGCTGTTCGCCGGATTCCTCGTGGGCGGCGTGCTTCTGCTGCCGCAGGTGACCGCGCTCGGCATCGTGCTGATGAGCGTGTCGGTGGTGCCGCTGGCATACGCCGTCCTCGCCGGGTCTGGCGCACAGCGGAGCTGACGGCGCTGCACCGCTTCGCGCCGAGCCGCCAGCCTCGATAAGGCATAGCCTCGGCGAAGACAAGCCCTGTCGTCGGGCGACAAGCGGCGATGGCCTTGGTGCGTCTCCGCGGCACGGAGGCAGGTGTCTCTGCGGCACGTAGGCGTGCGCGCGGCGGCGAGGGGTGAGTAAACCGGAGAGGGTGTCATGACGCAACGGACGTTCACCCGCGCGGACGGACGACGGCTCGGCATCACCGTGCACGGCGCGGTCGCGGCCGAGCGGTGGGTTCTCGTGTGCCATCCGACACCCGGTGCCGGCGGCTTCGATCCTGATCCGCACCTCACGGAGGGCAGCGGTCTGTCGTTCATCTCCCTCGATCGCCCCGGATACGGCGCATCGGATCCCTGGATCGTCCCGCCCCAGCCCTCACCGCTGCGCTGGGCGGATGACGTGGACGCGTTCCTTGCGCAGTGTCGCCGCGACGCCGAATCCCTCGGACGCGTCGCCTACCGCGACCTCGGCATGCTCGGCTGGCGAGAGGGATGCATCTTCGCCGCCGCACTCGCTGCCTGCTTCCGAGATGAAGTGGCCACCCTCGCACTGGTGGAGCCGATGACGCTGCGCGCGGCATCGTCCGGGACGCGGTCGCCGGACGCATGGTCGGGCGAGCGTCTCGCGCCGCACATCGGTGGCGCCGACGTTCGCGACCCCGGACTCGCCTCGCGACTGGAGCACATGCTGAGCACGGCCGCCGAGCAGGGCGAAGCCGGACTGGATGCCGACCGTGCCGCCTTCACGCAGAAAGTGCTGCATCAGAGCTTGGACTCCGTGACGGCATCCACCCTCATCGTCGCTCGGGATACGAAGGAGCAGAAGCGGTCAGCGCATGCGTACGCGAGGCGGCTGCGTGACGCCCGGGTCGCAGTCTCGACGGCCGCCGTGCCGATCGCCGAGCACTGGAGCAGGATCATCGCCCACCTCGGCACTTCTGGTCCCCGCCCCTGATCCGAGGAGCCGCGGGTGCCGGACCCGCCATTATGCACGGGCGCGACGCAGACGCAACGCCTCGTGATGACGGATCGTGCCCGGTTGACTCGAGGAATGGATCTCGGACTCGAAGGCAAGAAGGCACTCGTCACCGGGGCCGACTCCGGCATCGGATGGCACACCGCGCGAGCACTGCTGCAGGAAGGCGCAACCGTCATCATGACGGATCGCGATCAGGGGAAGCTCGACGAGGCCGTTGAGCGACTCGCGGAAGATGTGACCCAGGAGGACCCAACCGGATCCGTGCACGTGTTCGCCGCCGATGTCACGGACACCGCCGACGTCGCTGAACTACACCGACGATCGCTCGCCGCGGTCGGACGCATCGACATCGTCGTGAACGCAGCGGGAATCACCGGCGCTCAAGGCGACTTCTCGGACATCGACGACGCCGGCTGGCTGCACACGATCGAGACGGACCTGCTCGGTCCGGTCCGCGTCGCCAGGGAGTTCCTGCCGGACCTCCGCAGGGGCTGGGGCCGGCTGGTCTTCATCTCGTCGGAGGACGCCGTGCAGCCCTACGCGGACGAACTCCCCTACTGCGCGGCCAAGGCCGGCGTCCTCGCGCTGGCGAAAGGACTCTCGCGTGCCTACGCGGAAGACGGTCTCCTGGTGAACACCGTCTCCCCTGCGTTCATCGCCACACCCATGACGGACGCCATGATGGAGGAGCGGGCCGAGCAGAACGGCACATCCTTCGACGAAGCGGTGCGGTCGTTCCTCGAGACCGAACGGCCCTTCCTGGAGCTGAAGCGGCGCGGGCTGCCGGAGGAAGTGGCATCCGTCGTGGCTTTCCTGTGCTCCGATGCCGCATCGTTCGTGAACGGGTCGAACTACCGCGTCGACGGCGGCTCGGTGGCCACGATCTGACGCGTCATGCGTCGAAGTGCGCGGAGCGATGCCACATCGTGATGCCCCGTGTCAAGGGGCATCGCTCGCACCCGGCGCACCCCTATGGTGGTGGTCAGGAAGGCGCCCCCTCCGTACTTCAGTAGCAGTAGTCGTTATCGGGTGACGATGGGCTCGAGGAAGGCGGACGGCGCGCTGCGCGGGGTGAGGACATCGGGGATCCCACCCCGCGCCTCCTTGCCCGGATCCCATCCTCGCCGCCACGGAATCCCCGGACGCTGTGTCCCCGGAACACCGTGCCTCCTGGCCACGGGTCGGCACCGGCGGCGGGCCTGCAGGCTTAGCGCCCTGCGCCTGCGACGGCAACGGGTTGTCGGTGAGCTCTGCGGATGCGTACGGTGCAGACATCCGTCGCTGCCGACGTTGTCGAGGGGGTCGACATGGCACATCACGAGTTGAAGACCATCCGCACCACCATTCCCGCCCGGCTGGACAGGCTGCCGTGGTCGCGCTGGCACTGGATGGTGGTCGTCGGACTCGGCACGGTCTGGATTCTCGACGGCCTCGAGGTGACGATCGTCGGCGCCATCGGCAGCCGCCTCACCGAGAAGTCCAGCGGCCTGGGCCTCAGCCCCGGCGAGGTGGGGCTGGCCGCCGCGATCTACGTGGCCGGCGCGTGCCTGGGAGCACTCTTCTTCGGCTATCTGACGGATCGCTTCGGCCGCAAGAAGCTGTTCATGATCACGCTCGGTCTCTATCTGTTGGCGACCGTCGCGACGGCGTTCTCGTTCACGCCCCTGTTCTTCTTCGCCTGCCGCTTCTTCACCGGCGCGGGGATCGGCGGCGAGTACTCAGCGATCAACTCGGCGATCGACGAGCTCATCCCCGCCAAACGCCGCGGAGTGGTGGATCTCGCGATCAACGGGTCGTACTGGCTGGGCACCGCGTTCGGCGCCATGCTCACCGTCGTGCTGCTGAACACGAGCATCTTCCCCGCTGACGTCGGATGGCGCCTCGCCTTCGGCCTCGGCGCGGTGCTCGGGCTGGTCATCCTGCTGGTGCGCCGCAACGTGCCCGAATCCCCGCGCTGGATGTTCATCCACGGCCGCGACGAGGACGCCGAGAAGGAAGTCGCAGAGATCGAGCACACGGTGGAGGAGGACACCGACGAACCTCTCGAAGACATCGGCGACGATCGCGCGATCGAGATCAAGCAACGCAGGTCCACCGGATTCGGCGAGATCGTGCGCGTCGCGGTGACGAAGTATCCGAAGAGGTTCGTGCTCGGACTGTCCCTCTTCATCGGACAGGCCTTCCTCTACAACGCCGTCTTCTTCACCTACGCCCTCGTGCTCACGAAGCTCCTGCACGTGCCGGACGACCTCGCGCCCTGGGCTCTCGTCCCCATCGCCGTCGGCAACTTCCTCGGTCCGCTGCTGCTCGGCAGGCTGTTCGACACCGTCGGACGCCGGGTGATGATCTCGGTGTCGTACATCGGCAGCGGCGTGCTGCTGGTGGGCACGGGCATCCTCTTCGATCTGCGGATCCTCGATGCGACCTGGCTCACCGTCTGCTGGGTGATCGTGTTCTTCTTCGCGTCGGCCGGCGCCAGCTCCGCCTACCTGACCGTGAGTGAGATCTTCCCGATGGAGACCAGGGCCATGGCCATCGCGTTCTTCTACGCGGTCGGAACGGGTATCGGCGGGATCATCGGACCGCTGCTGTTCGGCCAGTTCGTCTCGATCGGCATCGGCGCCGTCGCCATCGGGTACTTCATCGGCGCCGGCCTCATGATCGCTGCGGGTCTCGTCGAGGTCTTCCTCGGAGTGGATGCGGAGAACGAGTCCTTGGAAGACATCGCGGAGCCGCTTTCCAAGACGGAGGCGTGACCGTCATGCAGAGGACCGCGCGACCTCAGTGGTCGCGCAGCATGTGGATGACCTCACCCTTCGTCTTGTGCGAGTATCCGTGAAGTCCGAGGTCCTTGGCCCTGTGACGCAGATCCGCCACCGTCCATTCCTCGTACGGTTCGGACTTGCCGCCCTTGCGTCCGACGCTGCTGCGCCCGCGCTTCGCCGCGGCGTTCGAGATGCGGGCCGCCTTCTGCTTGGACGCTCCATCGTCGCGCAGTTCCTCGTACAGCTCCGGGTCTTTGAGGCTGGGTTGCCGTGGCATGAGTCCTCCAATTTCTTCGAATGCGTTGGCCGACCAACGACTCCAAGTGACCGACCGTACGCGCCGAACGCTCCGACCCGAACGGGTTGACTTCCCCGCGTCGGATACATAGCCGGGCGTACCGGCATACACGTCAGGTCACTTGGGCGACGATCACGAAGAGCCAGACGATGGTCCACACCGGGATCGCCGCGAAGATGCACGCGAGTGCGATGAGCCGCGGTGGTTGCGGCAGCCGGAGCCGCACGACGACCATCGCCGCGTACAACAGGGCGACGACGATCGCCCCGACGACTGCCAGCGGCACGCTGTTGCCCACCTGGAGCAGGAGCACCGCCGCGCAGATGACGGCGAGGATGCCGCCAACCACCAGCCAGATGCGGCCGGAGGAACTGCGCAGCGCCGGTTGGTTGCGCACGAGCGTCGGATCCGTGTGGTCAGCCCTGCCCTTGTCCATGTGGATCACGACCTCCATGCCGCCGTACGGTGCTCGCGGGCACGTTCGCTGAGGCGCAGGCCGTGGCCCTGCGCTGAGGGGTCGGGCACGAGGAATCCGTCGACGAGCTCCGGAACGCCGTCGAACAGAAGCGGCTCGATCAGCGCGTGGTCGTGGAAATACTCGACGTGCACCGCAGGCTGTGCGGACGCCCCCAGCCATGCATGCAGCGCGGGAGCTGTGTGCGCGCTGAGCGGGATGCCCGAGGCCGCGCACAGCTGCGCTGCAGCGCAGAAACCGGTGACGCCGCCGCAGCGCGTGGCGTCCGCCTGCAGCACGTCGACCGCGCCGGCCTCGAGCAGCAGGCGGAAGTCGGCGGGAACGTACGCGTACTCACCCGCCGCGATCTGCATGCCGGCCGGAACACGGTAGCGGAGGAGACGCAGCCCGCTCAGATCGTCGCTCGAGACGGGCTCCTCGAACCAGGTGACGCCGGCTTCCCCGGCGAACCGCTCGGCGAGCCCGAGCGCCTGTTTGCGGTCGTAGGCGCCGTTGGCGTCGACGAAGAGCCCGATGTCGTCGCCGATCGCTGCGCGGGCGCTGCGGACTCGGGCTGGGTCGGCCGAGGCGTCCGTTCCCACCTTCATCTTCACGGCGCGGATGCCGCGCTCGGCCCACCCGGCCAGCTGCTGTTCGAGCTGCGCGTCCGTGTAGTTCGTGAAGCCGCCGCTGCCGTACACCGGGATGCGATCGCGGGATACCCCGAGGAGGTCGAGGAGGGAGACCTCGAGCAGTCGGGCCTTGGCGTCGTGCAGCGCGACGTCCACGGCCGAGATCGCGCTCGCGGCGATTCCGCGCCAGCCGAGATTGCGTACCGCTCGGGCCATGGTCCAGAACAGCTCCGGCGTGTGGAACAGGTCGCCGCCGATGACGATGGGAGCGAGCACGTCGCGCACCACGCCGAGGGCAGCGGGTGAGGTGTACGCGTAGCCGAGGCCGGAGCATCCGTCGGCCTCCACCTCCACGACCAGCACACCGGTCGAGTCCCACAGGGCGGTGCCGTCCGACTCGGGCATCGCCTCGCCGTCGAACGTCGTGGGCACGACGTACGCGGACACCCGCACGGAGCGCACGGCGCCGTCAGGCATGATCACCCACCACCCGGTGACTGCGCCATTTGCGCACTATTGCGCCACCCGTCATGGCGCAATAGTGCGCAGGTGGCGCGATTGCGATCGCGGGCGCGATGCGGCCTGCGACAGACATCACTCGTCCTTGTCGTCACGTCCGAGGTGCAAAGCGCCTTTGACACGTTCGATTCCCTCGGCGGCGAGCGCTGCGGCCGATCCCTTGATCACGTCGAACTCGAACGGATCGCCCTTCAGCAGCGCGAGCCCGGTGTTCTTCGCATACTCCTTGGTGATGTGCGGCGGAAGCGGCGGGATGCTGCGGCTCACGATCGCGTCGATGACCGTCACGCCGTCGAACGCCAGTGCCGTTTCGATCGCCGATGCGGCATCCTCGTCCTTCTCCACCCTGATGCCCTGGAATCCGAGCAGGCGGGCGAAGCCCGCGTAGTCGACCGACTCGACGTCTTGCGCCGTTCGCCACACGGGGTTCGCATCCTCGGTGCGCATCTCCCACGACACCTGGCCCAGGTCGTCGTTGTGCATGACCAGAACGACGAACGTCTTGTTGGCGAACCTTCCGAGGTGCTTCTTCACCGTGATCAGCTCGTTCATGCCGAGCATCTGGAAGGCTCCGTCGCCGATGGTGCAGACGACGGGGCGCTCGGGATACGCGAACTTGGCTGCCACCGCGTACGGCATCGCGGCGAGCATTGTCGCCAGGCGTCCGGAGAGATCGCCGCGCATGCCACGGCGGAACCTGATGTGGTGGGCGTACCAGTCGGCCGTTGTGCCGGCATCCGCCGTCACGATCACCCCGTCGGGCAGACGCCGGCCGAGTTCGTGGAAGAAGCGACGGGGATTCGCGCCGTCGTCGTACGCGACCATCGCCTCCGCCTCTTCCTCGCGCTCCCAGCCGCGCATCTGCTCGGCTGCCTGGAGCTGCCACGACAGGTCGTCCTTCGGGGTGAGCAGCGGGATGAGCGCCTCCAGTGTGGCCTTCACGTCGCCCCAGAGATTCACCTCCGTCGGATACCGCACGCCGAGCTGCTCGGGCTTCAGGTCCACCTGGATCGCCCGCGCCGACCCCGTCGGTGGCAGGAACTCGCCGTACGGATAGTTCGTGCCGAGCATGACGAGCGTGTCGCAGCCGTGCACCTGATGCAGGCTGGGCAGCGTGCCGAGCAGGCCCAGCTGCTGGGTGTGGTGCGGAACATCGCCGGGAATCACGTCCTTGCCGCGCAGCGCGGTGATGATGCCCGCGCCCGCCAGTTCCGCGGCCCGCAGCACCTCGTTCGTCGCACCGCGCGCGCCCGCGCCGACCAGGAAGGTGACCTTCTCGCCGGCATTGATGATGTCGGCTGCCTTCTGCAGCTGCTCAGCCGGCGGAGTGATCGCCGTGGATGCCGGAACCCGGCTGGCGCGCGACACCCAGTGGGCGACCGGCGGAGTCACGGCCTTCATCGCCTGCACGTCGTGCGGGATGATCACGACGGCCGGCTGCAGCCTGGCCTTCGCCGTGCGGAACGCGGTGTCGATCACGACCTCGGCCTGCGCAGGGCTGACGATGGTGTGCACGTAGCACGCGACATCCTGGAAGACCCGCTCGAGGTTGCTCTCCTGCTGGGTGAACGTGCCGAGGGCGTCGAGTCCCTGCTGACCGACGATCGCCACGACGGCCTGGTTGTCCATTTGGGCGTCGTACAGGCCGTTGAGCAGATGGAATCCTCCGGGGCTCGACGTGGCGATGCACACACCCACCTCGCCGGTCCACTTGGCGTGTGCCGTGGCCATCAGTGCGCAGATCTCCTCGTGGGTCGGACGGATGTACTCGATCCCGTCGCCGCCGTCGGCGTCGTGCTGCGCCTTGCCCAATGCGCCGTCGAAGGCGCCGATGCCGTCGCCGGGGAATCCGAAGACGCGATGCACGCCCCAGTCCTTCAGCCGTTGGATGATGACGTCGCTGACCGTCTCAGCCATGTCGTTCCTCCTTCGTGTTCGCGTTCGTTCGCGTGCGCGCGCTGGTCGAACGCCCGCCGCGGGTGGAGTTTGTAAAACCCAACCCGGGGTGCTGTTGGCTTAAAAAGCCTCAACCAGCGGTTTCCAGGCGTCATCGTTGTGCCATCCGGTCCGCCGCGCGCGCCGCGACCGCCATGATCGTGAGCGCCGGGTTCGCGCTGCCCTGTGTGGGCAGCACGCTGCCGTCGGTGATGTACAGATTCGGGATGGCGAACGTGCGGCAGTCGGCATCCACCACGCCGTGTTCCTCGTCCTTCGCCATGCGCGCGCCGCCCACCAGGTGCGCATAGCGCTTGATGGTGATCACGTCGTCGGCGCCGGCCGCCTTCAGCATCCGCTCCATGACCGCCGTCGCGGCATCCATCAGCGCGCGGTCGTTGTCGCACTGGCTGTACGCGAAGTGGGCGATCGGCATGCCGTTGCGATCCTTCTCGTCGGCGAGGGTGACCCTGTTGTCCGGCTGAGGCAGGAACTCGCACAGCGCGCCGAAGCACGCCCAGTGCACGTAGTCGCTCATGTAGTTGCGGAACTCCCTGCCCCAGTAGCCCTGCGCCATCACATGCTCCGCCCAGGTGATGGGAAGCGGAGAGATGGTCTGCACCGAGAAGCCGCGCTTGTACGGTTTGCGCGGGTCCGTTTCGTAGAACTCCTCGGTGCTCACCTCGGGCGGAGGCGCCTTGTACATGCGGATCTCCTCGTCGAACCGCCCGGCCGTCTGCGGCGCCCCCTGCACCATCACGTACCTGCCGACCTGGTCGTGGTCGTTGCAGAGTCCGTCGGGGAACCGCGCCGACGCTGAGTTGAGCAGCAGCCGGGGTGTCTCGATGGCGTATCCGGCGACGATCACGACGGATGCCCGTTGAAACCGCTCGAGCCCGTCGCGCACGTATCGCACTCCCGTCGCCCGGCCGGTGAGGTCGTCGACGCCGATGCCCGTCACCATGCAGTCAGGACGCACCTCTGCGCCGTGCGCGATGGCATCCGGGATGTGCGTGATGAGCGGTGACGCCTTCGCGTTCACCTTGCAGCCTTGCAGGCAGAAGCCGCGGTAGATGCAGTGCGGGCGGTGCCCGAACCGTCCGTTGGGGATGGCGACGGGTCCGACCTTCGCCCGGATGCCAGCCCGCCCAGCGCCGCGTAGGAAGACCTCGCCGTTGCCTCCCACCGGATGCGGCCGGTGCGGGTACCCGTGGGGATCGCCCCACGGCCAGTCCTCGCCGGCGACCGGGAGTTCCTGTTCGAGCTGTTCGTAGTATCCGCGCAGCTGCTCGTATCGGAACGGCCAGTCGGCCCCAACCCCATCCGCCGCGAGCGTGTGGAAGTCGCTGGGGTGGAAACGCGGCGTGTAGCCGGCGTAGTGCACCATGGATCCGCCGACGCCGCGGCCGGAGTTGTTCGAGCCCAGCGGCACCGGATCGGATCCGCCGATCTCCCTCGGCTCCGTCCAGTACAGCTGGTGCGACGCCGCCTCGTCGCTGACCCAGTCCTCCTCCGGATCCCAGAACGGTCCGGCATCCAGTGCCGCGACACGCCAGCCGAATCGGGCGAGCCGCTGCAGCATGGTCGAGCCGCCTGCGCCACAGCCCACGATCACGGCGTCGAGCTCGTCGCCGTCCTCGAACCGTCGCATGTTCCGACGCAGCCGGTTGTCGACCGCACCGTCGGGAGTGAGCAGCCAAGCCGACTCGTTGCGTTCCCTGACGCTCATCGACCGACCTGGCCCACCCGTCATGTCGCCACTTGTCGGTGCCCGACCGCCGTGACGGCGGTCGGCACCGGGCCCCACGAGCCGGTTCCGGGCGGCGTCGTTCCGCCATCCGGCCGAGGAAGAGGGAGCGTCGAGCCGGAAGCGGTCTCCGCTCCCGGCTCAAGCGGTGCGCCAGGGCGACGCAGCGGATCGTCGCGCGGACGCGCATCCTGCACCTCGAACGGTTCCCGCTTGCCCACGCCCAGCGCCTTGTAGCCGCGCGGATACGCTGGACCGCCGAATCCGATCTCGTTCCAGGCCGCGGGATGCGAGTAGAACGCGGTCGCCGCGTACCTGGTCCACATGCCCCACACCTGTCCGGGCGGCAGCCCATGCCAGCGGTCGTCGGTGCATGTGCGCACGGCTTCGAGGAGGTCGCACTGGTCCTCGTGACGGCACGCGGCGAAGTCGCGTCCGAACCGGGCGTGGGCATCCTCGTTCAGCGCGGCGAGTGTCGCCCGCCATGCCTTCCAGTCGGGAGGCATGGTGTCGTAGTGCCAGCCGTCTGTCTGGTTCTCCGCGAGCCGGGCATCCACCATCCGCACGAGATCGACGGTCTCGTCGCCGGGCTGCGAACGCTGACCCATGAGCCGATCCAGCAGGCATTTCGCCGTGGACTCCTGCACGCGATCGAAGAAGCGCACGGCTGGCTGACCGTGCAGCCGGGCGTGCAGCGCGGCCCGGGTGGCGCCGTCCCAATGCGGCTCCTGCTCCATGACGTCGAAGCCCGGGAAACGTCCTCCCCCGTCAGCCGCCGGCAGCGGCAGCGGACGAGTGGCCGTGGACCGTCGGCTCATTCTTCCCTCCGCAGCACGGCCGCGAGCAGCCCCATGCCGCCGACGAGCGTGACGAGGAGCGGTGCCAGCAGCGGAGGGCCCATCTCCATGTTGTAACGAAAGTTGCGCCATCCGCCCGGTTTCTGCTTGATGCCCTTGGCATGCAGCCAGATGCCCTGCACACCGTTCGCGAGCATGACGCCGGCGGCGAGCGGCAGAGCCGTCTTCGCGAGCCGGTGATTCGCATAGCCGGCGATCCCGGCCGCCACACCGATCGGACCGGTCACGATAGGAGCCCACATCCAGCGGTTGCCGAAGCTGGCCTTGTCGTGCTCGAAGAAGATCTCCGCGGTCGTCACGGCGGCGCCGACGGCGGTCAGTGCCGACAAGGTCCGTTCGAACCGGCCGTGTCGCACATCGCGTACGAACCGATCGATGCCGAAGGCAGCGCCGGCGACCGGATGCCCCTTCGCACCCCGTCGCCGGGTGTCGAGCGACGTGCGATGCGATGGCATCCGGCCGCCGAACCTCTGGACACCGGCGAGCGGACGATTCGCCGAGCTAGTCATACTCGCCAGCGTCGACGCTCCCGGGATGCCTGTCGAGTGGTTGCGTCACCACCGAGAGCGTTGTAGAGGCCAGGGCGACCGTCAGTCGGCGGGGCCGCCAGAGGCCGTGTCCTCCTGTGTCTCGGGATCCTTGTCGGGTCGTGGTCGAGCCGCCTCGACGTCCTCCGCATTCTCGTTCCCGTCCGCCTCGTCCGTCCGGCCGGTCGCTTCCAGCGGCTCGGTGCGGATGTCGGGGTCCGGTTGTCCGCCTGTGTCCGTCATCGTCGTGGTCCTTCCTGTCGCGAACGACCAGCTGACCTCTGATCGATCGGCACGAGCAGAGGTTGCGCTCGTCGTCGCCTGAGCCCATACTGTGCGGCCCGTGGCGCGTGCCTTCCGTCACGTCGAGGCGTGCGACGTCCGAGCCCGGATCGGCGCTCTAGTGCCGTCGCGCGACCGCGACGGCTGCCGTCATGGCCCCTGCGAACGCGGCCGCGGCGAGACCCGCCGTTATCCTGCGGTGCCGGATCGCCCAGGTCTGCGGCGTGATCACCATCGACCTGTCGTCGAAGACTCCGTGCGCCCCGTGATCGCCCGGAACCGGGTCGTACAGGTTGGGCCCGAGCATCGGATCGTGCACGGAGTCCGTCTGCTGGCCGTCGAATCCGCCGCGCGCGGCATTGCGGTCGGCGAGGCGCGGCGCAAGCCGGTTGAGCCAGATCGTCAGCACTGTGCTCTCCCCGACGTGCACGCGTCGTCTGGGGCGCTGGACGACATCCGCGACAACCTTCGCAGCGATCTCGGGCTGATAGATCGGCGGCACGGGCTGCGGATGCTTCGGCAGCGTCGACTTCACCCAGCTGAACTGCAGGGTGTTCATCGCCGGCATGTCCACCTGAGACAGCGTCACGGCGCTGCCGTCGTGCTCGAGCTCGGCCGCCACCGACTCGGTGAATCCGGTGATCGCGTGCTTGGCGGAACAATAGGCCGACTGCAGCGGGATGCCGCGGTGTGCCAGCGCGGATCCCACCTGGAGGATCGCACCGCGGTCACGGGGCGACATGCGGTGCAGCGCGGCGCGGGTGCCGTTCACGAATCCTCCGAAGTCGACGTCGACGACCCGCTGAAAGTCGTCGGGATCCATCTGGGTGAACTCCGCGAAGACACTCACCATCGCATTGTTCACCCACACCGCGATGGGTCCCAGCTCCCGCTCGACACGCTCGGCTGCCGACTCGAGCGCCGCCCGATCGCTGACGTCCACCTCGATCCCGATCGCGCGTCTACCCAGCGCCAGCACCTCGCGCTGCGCCTCGTTCACGCCCTCCTCGCCGCGCGCCAGCACGGCCACGTTCCACCCTCGGGACGCCAGTTCGCGCACGATGGCGCGTCCGAGTCCGGCGCTTCCTCCCGTGACGACGGCGACTCCTTGCGACGGTTCCACGGCAGTCTCCTTCCTGGAACCGCGTGTGGTCACCGCACTCCATCGTCCAGGCGCAGGCATCACGCGTTCCTTGTCCGATGTCTAGCCGCTGCGCGTGCGGAACACGACCGGTTGCAATCGGCGGCGAAACGTCGCAAGGCGACGCCACACGCGCGGTCCGGCGGACGTCCGCGATCGTCTCGCGTACGTGAATCACACTCCGGGCCGATCTGGCAAGGGGTTCCCACCGGCCGGCCGGGTGGGAAGAGTGACGGCATGGTTTCTCTAGCGATAGTCCTGCTCGTGGTCGGCCTGATCCTGCTGTTCCTCGGCATCTTCGTGGGTGCCGCACAATGGCTGCTCTGGATCGGCATCATCATCCTGATCGTCGCCGTCGTTCTCGGCCTGGTCCGGCTGCTGAGAAGAAGCGTTTGACATGCACGTGACGTTGCGGCGCATCGACGAGACCCGTTGGTGCGCCGTTGACGCGCGCTTTCCCACGAACGACGCACGATCCCTGGTGGGATACGTGGAACGCGTTGGCCGCGGCTACCACGCTCTCCGGCTCGACGGTCCCGTGTCCGCCTATGAGGAGCCGGATCTGAACTCCGTGCTCCGCGACCTCGAGACGCCGCGGGCCGGCGCAGATCCCGCACACGGAGCCCTGTGATCGAGCGATCCGACCAGCGCGTGCCGCGGGTCTCGGCCCCCGTCATCCGTCCCTCGAGGTTTCCGTTTTGAGAACCGCCGAGATGCGGCAACGAACGTCAGGGTCGCACGCACGCCAGCGCAGCGCTAGCCGACCTCGTCCAGCGCCTTCTGGATGCGCTTCTGCGTCTCGGCGTCCGTGATGTCCGAGGCCACGACCCTCTCGGCCTCTTCCTCCGTCAGCACCACCAGGCCACGGGGACCGTGAGAGGAGCGAGCCAGAGCTTCCAGCCAGCGACGGTTGAGCTGCGGCGGGTCTTCCTCGGCGAACACGAACTGTAGGGCGATGGCCGGACTCAGCCAAATGCTGACACGCCCTCCGCCGTCCTCAGGCTCCGCCCGCCAGCTCACGAGGAAGCCCTCTTTGAGGCGGAGCTTCGCGGCGATCGCAATCTTGAGGTGGGCGAGCGTCCGATCGTCGAACTGATACTCGGTGCCACCGTAGAACAACGCACCCATTGGCGACGATCACACCCCTCCGCGCTCGGCGTCCGGCCTCATCCTAGGCCGCACCGTGGATGCGCTTCACGGGTCGATCTGTGCGCTGCTGGCCGTCGCGTCCCGCGTGTGCCGGCCTGCCCTCCTCGTCAAGCACGATGAGCCCTCGCGAACTCTCGGCGCCGAGCTCGAGCGAACGCAGCCATTCCTTGTTGATGGAGGGAACGCGAGATCCCCAGTACTTGAAGTAGACGGGCACCTCGCACGCCATCCACATCGATGCGCGTCCGCTGCCGACGGAGAGGTCGTCCAGCCACGACAGCAGGAACGACTCCTGCCGTCTGAACTTGTTGACGATCACGATCTCGAGATGCGTCAGCAATCGGTCGTCGAACTCGATGTCTTGCGGTCCGTAAATCAATACACCCATGGAAAAGATCACCTTCTCTTTCCCCCAGGCAAGCGCGAATCGGCTCAGATCACAACCGCAAGCCATCGATTGGGAGGCACCCTTGACAGAGCCTCTCAGATCTGCAATGGCCCTGAGTCGCTGCCGTGGCACATGCGAGCGGATGCCGCCATCCGCCTCCGCACGGATTCCACGTCCTCGACCGAGCCGCGGCTGATGGTCTCAGGCACCGTCCGGAGGAGCTTCGACCTCCTACAGGATCGGACGTCCGCCCGTCACGGCGACACGCGCGCCCGAGATGTACGACGCCTCGTCGCTGGCCAGCAGTACATACACGGGCGCGAGCTCTGCCGGCTGAGCGGCTCGGCGAAGCGGCGTGTTGTCACCGAACGATTCGACGTGCTCCTCCGGCATCGTCGACGGGATCAGGGGTGTCCACACCGGGCCAGGGGCGACGCTGTTCGCGCGAATGCCGCGCTCGCCCAAGAGCTGCGACAGGGATGCCGTCATGTTCGCGATCGCTGCCTTGGTTGCGGCGTACGGCATGAGCGTCGGCGATGGCGCATCGGAGTTGACGGACGACGTGCCGATGATCGATCCGCCAGGCCGCATGTGCGGTAGCGCCGCCTTCACCAGGTGGAAGAACGCACTCAGGTTGGTGGCGATGGTCGCGTCCCACTCCTCGTCGGAGATGTCCTCAACCCGGGTGTGCGTCCGCTGCATCGCCGCGTTCGACACGAGCACGTCGATGCGGCCGAACCTCTCGACCGCCGCCTCGACGAGCCGCCGGCATTCGGCGGGATCCGCGATGTCGCCCTGCAGCGCGATGCACTTCCGCCCGGTTTCGGTCACCCAGTACTCGGTGTCCCGTGCATCCTCCGTCTCGTCGAGGTAGCCGAACACGACGTCGGCGCCCTCCCGCGCGAACGCGATGGCCACGGCCTTGCCGATTCCGCTGTCCGCCCCGGTGATCACCGCCACCTTGCCGGAGAGCCGCGCACTGCCGCGATACGTCTCCTCACCGTGATCGGCTCGCGGACGAAGGCGCCGCTCCGTCCCTGGCGGTTCCTGCTGCTGTTTCGGTTGCATCGCTGCTCCCCCTCACCTCCGGATCGCCGCGGCCCGGTCTTGCTGTGGTCCGTCGCTGCCGTCGGTCGCTGTCGTTCGTCCGGTCTGTCCTTGTCGTTCGACTCTTCGAGGGTGTGCGTGGCAGGCCCAGGCTGTGCAGGGGTTGACACGTCTCGGTCGGCCGACAGTTGCCCTGCCACACCGGCATCGTGCCGGCGCTGTCACCGTGTCGACGCGTCGCCGTCCCGACCGGCATCAGCGTCAGCGTCGATCTGATCGGTCGGCACACCGAGCGGGGGAACACCAGGGGCCGCCGCGATGTCGCCGTCGCCGAGGCGCTCCTCAACGCGCTCCGGATCGTCGGCGTCGCCCTCGAGCCCATCGATGATCCCGTTGGTCTGGTCGAACGGATGCGCGACATCCGCCGCGAGCACGCTGAGATCCGCGTCGGAGCCCGCGCCGCGCACAAAACGCTCGTCGCCCGCGGAGTCGTCGGTGGCAGTACGGTCGGCGGATGCGACCGGCTGCGGTCCGTCCGGTGCGCCGGGAGCACCGGGCGCACCCGGCCCGGCCGGCGTCTCGGGAGGTGTCGGCGCGGTCGGGAAGCTCGGCTCGGTCGGGGTTGGGATCGTCGGCTCCTCAGGCGTCGGCACTGTCGGCTCGGCCGGCGACGGCGGGTTCGGCTCCTCCGGATCGGGAGCAGGAACCCCCGGCCCACCCGGCTGGAGCGGCTGATCAGGACTGGGCACCTCGGGATCGGTCGGCCCGCCCACATGGCGTCCGCCTCCGCCGGGCTGCGAATTCTGGAAGTTCGTTTCGTCAGACATGTCGTGACCGTCGCGCGCCCGCCCGCACCCCCGCAAGGGGTTGACGCGCCCGCCCCCGCGACGAAAGCTGGCCGCTGCCAGGAAAAAAGCCACTCCCGCCTGACGGAAGGAGCGTCGACATGACTGTCAAGCTCAACGACCGCGCACTCGGTCACGCCCGCGAACTCGTGCGACAGGGCAAGGTGGTGCGCGATGAGCGGGATGACTGGAGCGAGCACGCGCCCAGCACGAACGCCCAGAACGAGTTCATCGAGAAGCACGGCTGGGGTGACTACAGCCAGTGGCACCTCGGTGTGGATTCGGATGCCTCCGAGCAGACCAAGGGGCGCTACAGCTTCCCCTACGGCGACTTCGAGAAGGTGCACCGCTGCGCGGTGATCTCGCTCGAATCCAGGGCAGCCCAGAACGACCACGACGACATCGCGAAGGCGACGAAAGAACTGCTCGAGCTCATCGACGGATCCTGACGATCCGCCGCTGCCGGGCTCAGCCGGCCTGCGGCGCCGCGACGTACGATACGGCCATGCGTACGAACTGGCGGCCCGTTCTGTGGGTGCTCGCTGCGCTCGGCGTGCTGCTCATCCTGGCCGTGCTGATCGCCAAGCTGATCGCGCTGCTGATCCCGATCGCGCTCATCGCGATCCTGCTGTTCATCGTCGTTCCGCTCGAGGTGCGTCGGCGTCGCGACGGCTCCGACCGCACCTGATCCGCACCCGTCCAGGCAGTTCCCGATCCGAGGCAGGCGGTCTGCGCCGCGCCCAGAACAAGGGGCAGCGCTCAGAACAACGGCCAGGGCGTGGCGGGCATCCAGCCGCTCGGCGCGGGGAACCGCCGGTCGTCGAGCATCCTGTCGCAGCGAGCGGCGAGGGCCTCCAACTCGTCGTCCGCCAGCAGCTCGCGGAGGCTCAGCCCCAGTTCGTGATCGACGGATGCTCGCACCCGCGCGATGCCGTCGACCTCGCGTTCGTTGAGCGGCTCTCCGACCCAGCCCCAGAGCACCGTGCGCAGCTTGTGCTCCACATGGAATGTGAGGCCGTGGTCCACGCCGTACCGGTGTCCGTCGGGCATGGCGAGGACGTGTCCGCCCTTGCGGTCGGCGTTGTTGACGATCATGTCGAACACGGCCATCGCCCGAAGTGCGTCCGAATCCTCGTGCACGAGCGCCACCGGACGTTCTTCCTCGTCGGCGCCACGCAGCACGAGCCGCCAGCCGTGCAGCGGAAGGTTGTCGGCCGCGACCACGTCGACGGCATCCTGTTCCTCGTCCACGTGCTGCCACAGTTGAACCATGCCGGGGCCGTACGGGCCGTCCCTGAGCCACGTGCGCGGGACCACGTTCCAGCCGAGGCACTCCGAGACGAGATACGCGGCCACCTCGCGCTGTGCCAGGTCGCCGTCCGGAAAATCCCAGAGTTCCTTCTCGCCCGACGACGGCTTGTAGATCACCGGAACATCGCCGATCGCGGCGAGGAACGTCTCGTTCGACGCCGCCGGAATACGCGCCACCACCTGCAGCTCGCCGTCGATCGCACCGGATGCGGTCATCCGCGTCTCCCGGTCCTTCCACGTTCTCCGCACATGCCGTCGTTCCCGGTGACCACACCGCCACCCGTCACGGGGCGTCGCCGAATGCGGCGGGATCCGGACACGTGTGCCCGCCCGGATCCATCGGCAGTCCGCAGAGCGGGCAGAGCGGACGGCCCGCCGCGACGATCGCCCTGGTGCCGCGGGCGAACGCGCGGGCCGCACCGACGGGCATCCGGATGACGACGGCCTCCTCCGGCACCTCGTCGTCGGAATCCGACGGCTCGTCGAGCCCCTCTTCCGAGAGGAGCTGCACCACGACCTGAGCCGTGGTCGGGTCCCAGCCGAGGCCGATGGTGCCGGTGCGGAACTGCTCGTCGACCGGATCGAGCGGACCGTGGTCGATCAGCTCGGCCGACGGATCCGCCGGGATCCCGAACGGGTTCCCGGCGCCCATCAGTTCGTCGAGGATCTGCTCAACGTGCATCGCCAGCAGCGCCGACTGCTCCTTCTCCAGCAGCACGCTGACGACACGCCGGCCGTCTTTCACCTGCAGATAGAAGGACCGCGAGCCCGGCTCGCCGATCGTTCCGATGAGAACACGGTCGGGCCAATCGAAGTCGTGGACGACGGTGGGCATGCGCACAAGCTTATGAGCGCTGCCCCGCTGCCGGCAGGCCCCGACTCAGGGCGTCGAGCCTCCGCCTACCGCCACATCGGCATCCGCGATCCCGTCGTGCAGCCAGGACAGATCGCCGGCGTCCGTGTTGGTGGCGATCACCCGCGAGCCGTTCGCGCCGTAGTTCACGATCGAGACGGATGCCGGCCCGACGCTGATCCGCTGGAAGAGGTCGAGGTGCATGCCGAGCGCATCCGCCAGGATCGCCTTGATGACGTCGCCGTGGCTCACGGCAGCCCACACGGCCTTCGCGCCGTGCGCCCCGGTCACCTCGGCATCGTGTCCACGGATGGCCGCAACCGCCCGCGCCTGCATCCCCGCCATCGGCTCTCCGCCGGGGAACACGACGGATGCCGGACTCGCCTGCACGTGCCGCCACAGCTCCTCGCGCGCGAGCTCGGCCAACGACCTGCCCTGCCACGCCCCGTAGTCGCACTCGGTGAGCTGCGGATCAACGGACACGGCCGGCGCGTCCGCCTGCCGCGAGACGATGGCATCCGCCGTCTCGAGACACCGATCGAGCGGGCTCGAAACCACCCCGGCGAGCGGCACCGCCGCGAGGCGCTCGGCCAGTCGAGACGCCTGCGTACGCCCGACCTCGTCGAGCGAGACGCCCGGCGTCCTTCCAACGAGCACACCCTGCGCGTTCGCCGCGGTACGTCCGTGTCGTACGAGGATCACCGTGGCCATGGGGTCGAGCCTATGCGCCAGCCCGCGTCGGTCCCAGGGCTGGGGGACCCCAGGTCACCGGACGATGAGCACCGGGCAGTTGGCGTGCGCCGCGCACTCCGAGCTCACGGATCCGAGCAGCAGGCCGGCGAATCCGCCGCGGCCGCGGGATCCGAGCACGAGCATCTCCGCTCCCGTGCTGCGTTCGATGAGCACCTGCGCCGGATGTCCGTACTGCACAACGGTCGTCAGAAGCGCCGGACGATCGGATCCGTACGCCTCCGTCAGCGCCTCGTCCAGCGCCTGCACGGCGATCTCCTCGAACGACGGCTCCATCGACAGCGCGTACGGCGACATCGCGACCGGATAGCTCCACGTGGACACCGCCTCGATCCGTGCGCCGAGCAGACGCGAAAGCCGGTCCGCCTGGCGCAACGCGACGATGGACTGCTCGGAACCGTCAACGCCCACGACGATCCGGGGCGTGTCGTCAGTGGTCTCGGGGGTGGTCTCGGTTGTCTCGCTCATTTCTCCAGCATGCGCCGAGCATCCGCGCAGCGCCACCACCGAGGTGGGTGAGACGGCGAGCCCGGATCGCCGGCGGATCCATCACCGATCGGGCGGTCAGGTCGCATGCACCAGGAGGATCCGAATCCCAAGCCCCTCAGCGAACCGGGATCGCGGACGCCGCGGTGGCCGACCGTGGCGCGCTCAGACGCGAGAAATAGGTCTCGGTGGCGTCGAGCATCCGTCGCCTCTGCTCCGGCGTGCGCTGGTCGACGCTGTCATAGTTACGCCACACCAGGTTCTTCACGCCGATCTTCGCGAACGTGCCCTTGAACAGGATCTTGGTGACCGGGTCGCGGTACCACCACTTGTAGGCGGCGTGGGGCGTGGTCATCACGGTGAGGGCTGTCACGCCCCCGAGCCGCGGCATCAACGAACGGAACGGGTTGCCCTTGGCTCCCTCGAGTTCCTCATACAGGATGCCTTTGCCCAGCACGCGATCGAGGAAGCCCTTGGTCGCCGCCGGCATCGCTTCCCACCAGATCGGGAACGCGAAGACGAGGTGGTCCGCCTGGAGGAGCCGCTGCTGATAGTCGAGGATCTGCGGATCGCTGGGGACGCGCAGACGCCATTCGACGAGGTCTTCGGCTGACATGCGGGGGTCGAACTCGTCGGCGGCGAGATCGATGACGTCGGTCTCGTGCCCGGCGGACTGGGCGCCGCGGATCGCTGCAGCCGCGACAGCGGCGGTGAAACTGCGGCGGTGCGGAATGTTCTCGGCCGAAGCCAGCGAATAGGGATGGTCGAGGACGACGAGAATGCGCACGGTTGCCTCCGTTGATCAATTTGGTTGCTTACGCAACCGTTGCATTAACAACCGTTGCATGTCAAACGGAATGTTACGATGGCCTCCATGAACGACACGGCGGTGAATGCGGCCGCGGAGGGTGACCTCGCCGCGATGTGGTTTCTCGTGCGACGGGTCAATACCCTGATGGATCGCACGGCCGAAGCCCTTTACCGCGATGGGATCGGCATCTCCCTCGCGCAATACCTGGTGCTCAGCGTGGTGGACGCCTACCCCGGCGAGATCAACCAGCAAGCTGTAGCCGACCGCCTGAGCCTCACCAAGGGCACGGTGAGCCGACAGATCGACGCTGCCGTGGCCGCCGGGCTGATGAACGTGGTCGTCTCGCCGCGGTCACGCCGAGAGCACGTCGTGACCCTCACACCATCCGGCACCGACCTGGTGCGCAAGGGAGACGCACTGCTCGACGCGTCCGTTCGGGAGAGTATGGGCGGGCTCGACGCCGACGATCTCGCCGCCACGGTGCGCACACTGGATGCGCTCAACAGGCTGATGGGCGGTGCACCGATCGAGCTGCCCGGCTGAGCCCCGGCGGACGCGACCGTTCCGCCTATACATCCTCGCCGATCCTCGATTGTCGGCGACGATCCGGCTGCTACTCGTCGTCGTCCCAGTCGGTGTCGTCCACCCAGGGTGCGATGTCGATCTCGTTGCCCTCCGCGTCGGCGAGCGTCCACCAGTGCGGGGCGAAGGCGTCGGACACGACGTGACCGCCGGCCGCGACCGCAGCGTCTATCCGCTGCTGGGCCAAAGCACGCGGAAGAGCCAGATCCACATGGATGCGGTTACGTTGCGGTCGCGGCTCATCCATCTGCTGGAACCACACCGACGGGCCGATTCCGCGCGGGTCGCGCAGGGAGCCCTCGCCCCGACGCTGATAGCCGAGCACGGCCTCCCAGAACGGCAGCACGAGCGGGATGTCCATGGCATCGATCGCGAGCTGCACGGTCCCGATCAGCGTGGGGTCCGGTTCGATGCCGAGACGGCTTGCCGCGTCCGAGATCTGCGCTGCGAGAGCGGCGTCGCGTTCGCTCACGGCGGCGATCTCGTGGGTCACGAGCCGAACGGTGACACCGGCAAACCGCAGGTCGATGTCCGGATGATGGTTCGCGGCATCCGCCAGCTCGGCGATCGCACGAACGAACTCGACGCCCTTGTCGAAGGAGCCGGTGGCGAAGTGGGCGGTCGCGCCGCCGTAGACGCGATGCCAGGTATCCCCTGGAACGAGCTCGTGGAACCGCTTGGTGGTGATGGCTTCGACCATGGCACCCTCCTCGACGACCGGATGCGAACGGTCCCATGCAAACGCCCCTCGCTCATGCGGTCAACCCTCGCCGCGGGTTCAGGCCGCTTCGGGACTGGGCCCGAAATCGCGGACATGGCGACTGCACCACTCTCGGAAGGTTCCTGGGGGCCGACCCGTGAGCATTTCCACGGTGTCGGTGCGGACGCCGACGGTGTCTGCACGCATCAGCGACCACGCCTCGACGACGGCTGACGACAGCTCGGGGGTAGCGCCGCCCGGATAGCGCGAGCGCACCGCCTCCGCGGTGTCGACCTCGCGGAGCGCGATCCGCCTGCCGAGGACGTCGGCCAGCGTCGCAACCTGCTCGCCGGTGGTGAGCGATTCCGGTCCGGTGAGCGTGTATTCAGCGTCCTCGTGCACGGCGGCGTCCGCGGTGAGCACGGCGGACGCGACCGCGGCGATGTCCGCGGGGTCGATGACGGCGTGACGCCCCGGTCCTGTGGCATCCAGCACGTATCCGCCCTCGGTCAGGCTGGGCCTCCACTGGAGCGCGTTGCTCATGAAACCGGTGGGCCGCAGGATCGTCCACGGTATCCCCGACCTCTTCACGAGGAGTTCGCGGTCGTGGTGCCAGCGCCCCATCGCCGGGACGGGATCGCCGAAGACGTTGGTGGACGAGAGCAGCACGATCTGGCGTATCCCGCTTCGCACGGCCTGGCGCAACGCGTTCTGCGCCATGGAGGTGCCGGTGCCCTGGGTGAGCAGGAACATCCGATCCACTCCCTCGAACGCGGCGCTCAGCGACTCCGGATCCTCCAGATCGCCGCTGTATCGCTGCACGTCCGCAGGGAAGGATGCGGCTCGCTCGAGGTCGCGAACGAGGATCCGCGTCGGCGCTTCGCACTGCGACAAAGCCCGCACCAAGGCCGTTCCGATGTGTCCGGTCGCCCCTGTGATGAGTAACATGAGAGTCCAATCGGTAACTGGTTAACGACTGGAACAATAACCGGTTAATGAATTGATGGTCAACACCTGCGAAGAAGGGATGCGACAGTGCCGGAGTTCCTCGACCTGCACGGTCAGACGAACAAGGTCGTCCGTGCGCTGGCGGATGCCGCGCTGCGCCGCCACGGTCTGCACCTCGGCCAGGACCATCTGCTGGCGGCCCTGTGGGAACAGGACGGGCAGACACCCGGCGAGCTCGCTGCGGCTGCGGACGTGAGCACCCCCGCCGTCGTCAAAATGGCCGACCGCATGAGCGCTGCCGGACTCATCCAGCGCAGGCGCGACCAACACGACAATCGCCTCGTTCGGTTGTGGCTGACCGAGAAGGGCTCAGCTCTTCGAGCCCCGGTCGAAGCCGAACGCCGCGAGTTGGAGAACACACTGACGGCCGGGCTCGACGACGATGAGAAAGCCCGACTGCTGAAAGCGCTTCGGACGATACGCGAGTCGGCGCTGGCGCTGCGCAACAGCGAGCGTGAACGAACCGGCGACGCGGGCACCGAGTGAGGCTGTCGCGCGCGGTGCCGGTGGGAGGATGACACCCATGACCGGCACTCTGCACATCACCGGCGATGCCGCGGCCGACGAGTTGCTGTCGACCGATCCGCTCGCTCTGCTCCTCGGCATGCTCCTCGACCAGCAGGTGGCCATGGAGACCGCGTTCAGCGGCCCGGCGAAGATCCGCGACCGCATGGGCGGCGGGACGGCTTTGAGCGCCCAGGCGATCGCCGACGCGGATCCGGATGCCTTCGCCCGCCTCTGCGCGACGCCTCCCGCCGTGCACCGCTTTCCCGGTTCCATGGCCGCGCGCATCCAGACGGTGTGCCGTGCCATCGTGGTCGACTGGGACGCGGATGCCGCCGGCATCTGGACGCGACCCGCACCATCGGCCGCATCCGTCCCGGACGGCGAGGAGGTGTTCCGCAGGCTGAAGGCGCTGCCCGGATTCGGCGATCAGAAGGCGAAGATCTTCATCGCCCTGCTCGGCAAGCAGTACGGATACGACGGTGCCGGATGGCGTGAGGCGGCCGGCGAGTACGGCGAGCCCGGCTCGCTTCGTTCCGTGGCGGACATCGTCGACGAGACATCGCTCGCCAAGGTGCGAGAGACGAAGAAAGCGGTGAAGGCGGCCGCGAAGACGGCACGTCCGACAGGAGGATCCCGGTGAGCGACACCACGAAGAAGGACAACGCAGTCGTCGGTTTCATGAAGCGCCGATGGCTCGCCATCGTGCTCGTCGTGCTTCTGGCCATCGTCGCCATCCAGAACGGGGTGGCCGACGACAAGTCGACCATTTTCCTGTTGTTCTGGCAGGTCGAATGGCCAACGTGGGTCCTCGTGCTCGTCATCTTCATCGTCGGGGGGATCGCCGGCTGGGCATTCGCGCGCAACCGCGCCGCGCGCAGGGCACGACGACGCTGAACCGAGGCGCACCGAGGCGAGGCGCACCGAGGCGATGACCCAGCACGGTGCGCTGCCGGGCGCTCGATGCGGTGCGCTTGAGGCACTCCCGCGCACCTAGGAACCATCCGAATACCTCCCAGCTTTAGATCAGGCCGAATCCAGCATTCATTCGAATATCTCTCATATCGTCGAGAGCGCGGTCGGGGATATCCCCCCAAAACTCCCGGCTGCGAGCATGCGACTCACCCGTAGTCGCGTGCTGGATCCCCGGAAGCGCCGTTTCGCGTAGCCGGGGATCCTCTGTTTCTGCGACTGGGCTCGTTCCTGCGACTGTCGCGCAGGGAGCTCTGGGTCGGCTCAGCCCGCCGTGGACCGCATCGTAGGCTGGCCGCATGGCAGCCTCCACCCGCGAACCCGTCACCGTGACCGTCACCGGAGCGGGAGGGCAGATCGGCTACGCACTGCTCTTCCGCATCGCATCCGGACAGCTTCTCGGACCGGACACCCCCGTGCGGCTGCAGTTGCTGGAGATCCCCCAGGGGCTGCGCTCGGCAGAGGGAACGGCGCTCGAACTCATCGACGGCGCGTTCCCGCTTCTCACGTCCATCGACGTGACGGACTCCGCATCCGACGCCTTCGACGGCACGAATGTCGCACTGCTGGTGGGTGCGCGTCCGCGCACCGCCGGCATGGAGCGGGCCGACCTGCTCGAGGCGAACGCGGCCATCTTCGGACCGCAGGGGCGTGCGATCAACGAGGGCGCGGCATCCGATGTGCGGGTGCTCGTGGTGGGCAACCCGGCGAACACGAACGCGCTGATCGCCTCGTCGCATGCTCCGGATGTGCCGCGCGAGCGCTTCACCGCGATGACCCGGCTCGACCATAACCGGGCGGTCGCGCAGCTGGCGCTCAAACTCGAGGTCCCTGTCGCCTCCGTACACGGGGTGATCGTGTGGGGCAATCACTCGGCGACGCAGTATCCGGATGTCTCGCACGCCACCGTGGACGGGCGCAGTGCGGTCGAGCTCGTGGACGAGGAGTGGCTGGAGGGCGTCTTCGTGCCGAAGGTCGCCCGTCGCGGCGCCGAGATCATCGAGGTTCGTGGAGCATCGAGCGCGGCATCCGCCGCGAACGCCGCCATCGACCACGTCTACGACTGGGTCAACGGCACCGGCTACGAATGGACGTCAGCCGGCGTCACCTCGAGCGGCGCGAACGCCGAAGCCGCAGCCGGCTACGGCGTCCCGGAGGGACTGGTGTGCTCGCTGCCGGTCCGATCGTCCGATGGGCAGTGGCGCGTCGTTCCCGGATTCGACGAGGGTCCGATCGCGCGGGCGCACATCGAGGCATCCGTCGCGGAACTCGTCGAGGAGCGCGAGGCCGTGCGCGCTCTGGGCCTGCTGCCCGGCTGAGACCTCCGGCTCGGATCACCGCTGGTCGAGCGAGGGCCGGCTGTCGCGCATCCCGCCGGTTGAGAGTGGGCCGGCCGCCGTGCATCCCGCCAGTTGAGCGAGGGCCGGGTGTCGCGCATCCCGCCGGTCGAGCTCGTGGAAACCGGGCCGCCGGTGCTGGTTGCGACGAGCTCAACCGCGGTCACGGGCGACCGGCGCGAGTTTCGGTACGCTCAACCAGCGGTCACGGGCAATCCGGTGCAGGTTTCGACGAGATCAGCCAGCGACAGCCGTGGCCAGAAGTCCCTCCGAAAGGTCCCAGAGGCGGTCGGCGCGCGCTGGATCGAGCGCGCGGGGCAGATAGCAGCCGTCAGGGAGCTCGCCGGTCACCCCTGAATCGAAGGGCTCCGCGAACGTGCAGTTCTCGAGATAGCGGCCACCGATCCCGTCGAGCTCCGGCGCGACGGCGGCCCAGACGAACGTCGCGGCACCCTCGGCCGGCGTGGACATGGACGGGTTCTCTGGATCGTTCCAGCCTCTGGCCGCGATCTGCTCGGCCGACATGTGTCGCTGCAGTCCGGTCAGCACCGCGCCGGGGCTCACCGCATTGCTGAGGATGCCTTCTGCCGCGAACCGGGTGGAGAATCCGACCGAGAACAGCGCGTTCGCCGACTTGGAGCGTCCGTACGCGAGCCACGGATCGTACGGGGTGTGCACGAAGTTCGGGTCGTCGAAGTCCACGTCGGATCGGCGATGCGCCCGCGATGACACCGACACCACACGTGCGCCACCGGCGGATCGCAACGACGGCAGAAGCCCTGTCGCGAGCACGAAGTGGCCGAGATGGTTGATGCCGAACTGCGTCTCGAATCCGTCCTCGGTGCGCCCGAAGGGGGTCGCCATCACGCCGGCGTTCAGCACGAGGATGTGCAGCGGCCGGCCCGTCGCCACGTGGCGAGCGGCGAACGTCGACACCGACTCGAGGGATGCCAGGTCGAGCCGGCGATGCACGACCTGCTCGTTCCCCGTCTCGTCGCGCAACGTGGCCGCCGCCTTCTCACCGGCAGCGACGTCGCGGCCGGCGATCACCACTCGCGCACCGGCAGCGGCGAGCGCACGCGCGGTCTCGAACCCGAGGCCGGAGGAGCCGCCGGTCACGATCGCCTCCTTGCCCGACAGGTCGATGCCCTCGACGACCTCGAGCGCGGTGCGCTTCCTATCGTCGCTCATCGGGCCAGCCATCCGAAGAACGCCTTCGTCAGCAGCGGCATCACGATGAACACCAGCAGCGCAACCGCGATCGGCACCATGACCACGAAGTGCGCCCAGATCGGGAGCGCGCCGGCTGTCGCGGCGAGCAGGTATCCGAGTCCCGTGATCACCGGGTAGATCGCGGCGCAGGTGAGGAGCCAGAGCTTCCATCTGCGGGGCGGGCGGGATGCTGGCGGGCGCGGCGAAGCATCCTGAGCCGCTTGCCGAGCCGGATGGGCGGAAAGATCGTGCAGGGTCGTGGTCATCGTCATTCCTTCGGTCGGGGGTCGCCGTGGCTGCGCTCCGGTCGCGGACGCCGTGCGGTGCCGGGGTCTGCGACGAGTCTCCGCCCGCACGGCGGCGGAGAGAAGGCCGCGCCGTTCCTGGTAGTGACACGGCCAGGAACGGCGTCCGAAGCCTTGCGGGTTGGGGCCCAAAGCGTTCCGGGTTCAGGCCCGAAGCGTTCGGGTTCAACGCCGAAGCGTTCGGGGATCGACGCCGAAGCGTTCGGTGTTCAACTCCGAAGGGTTCGGGTTCAACTCCGAAGCGTTCCGTGTTCAGGAGGAGGGCGAGTTCGATCGCATATGGCGGCCCGAGTGCCGCTCCTCCTGAAGACGGCACGGGTGGGGCGTGGACGGCACGGGTGAGGCCGTGCACGGCACGGGTGGGGCGTGGACGGCACGGGTGGGATCGCGGACGGCACGGGTGGGACCGTGCACGGCACGGGTGGGGCGTGGACGGCACGGGTGGGATCGCGGACGGCACGGGTGGGACCGTGCACGGCACGGGTGGGACCGCGGACGGCACGGGTGGGGCCGGAGGCAGGACCTGAGTCGGCCCGGATGTCGAACGACCGGTCGCCGTGTGGTCCGCCGATGGCAAGCTGAGTGCGTGACCTCGGATCCGGCATCTCGACCCAACGTGCTCGGCGAGTTCCTCCGCGCCCGTCGGGGGCGGCTTCAGCCCACCGACCTCGGGCTTCCGCAGGGCACGGGCAACCGGCGCACTCCCGGCCTGCGTCGGGAGGAGCTGGCGGCGCTCTCCGGGGTGAGCGTCGACTACTACATCCGGCTCGAGCAGGGCAAGGAGCTGCACCCCAGCGGGCCCGTCCTGACCGCCCTCGCCCGTGCGCTCCGGCTCGACGACGACGCCCGCGACCATCTCTTCGGCCTCGCCGACCAGCTCGCCGGCCGGGCACCAAGGCGGCGCATCGACAACACCGTGCGGCCCGGCATCCGGCAGTTGCTGGAGACCGTGCGACCGTGCCCTGCCTATGTGCGCAACCGCACCAACGACATCCTCGCGGCGAATCCCGAGGGACTGGCGCTTGTGGCCGGCATCGCCGAATGGCCGCCGGAGCGGCGCAACACGACGCGGTATCTGTTCCTCCATCCGACAGCCCGCGCCCTGTACCCGGACTGGACGCATGCGGCACGGATGTCGGTGGCACAGCTTCGCGCCGCATCCCGAGGCGACAGCGACGACACCGCGCTCACGGCTCTCGTCGACGAGCTCACCGCCGCCAGCCCCGAGTTCGCCGAACTGTGGGAGCACCACGACGTGCGACACCGTCGCACGGAGCGCAAGACGCTGAACCACCCCGTCGTCGGCACGCTGACCCTGATGTACGAGAGCCTCGACGTCGGTCCGGACGGCACCCGACTCGGTGTGTACCAGGCCATGCCGGGAACGCCGGACCACGAGGCGATGGTGCTGCTCTCGCTCGCGGCCAGCACCGCCTGAGCACGTCCGGCGTTGCGCGCCGCACACACCGGCGGCGCTCAGCCCTCCTTCTGCAGCTGCATGAGCAGCTGCGGCGCACGGCGGTCGAGCACGTTGCCGCCGACGCGCACACCGATCGCGAGAGCGACCGGTCCGAGCACGACGCCGACGACGAGGCCGATCCATCCCCAGATGACCTGACCGGTGAAGACGCTCACCAGGAAGAGCACGATCTCCGGCGATGTCAGCACGGCGAGGATTCCCCAGCTGAGGAACGTGGATCCCAAGAGCGCCGTGTTGGCACCGGGTCGCGTCTTGAACGGATTGTCGCCGGGCGCCGGCGCGGGGAAGACGAGCACCGCGGACGTCACAGAGCACACGGCCAGGCCGCCGAGCAGCAGCCCGACCACGAGCCCGAGCAGGCCGGGAACGGTCCACCACTGCTGCACGACGGCCGAGGTCACGAGCGTGACCGCGACCGCGGCAGGCAGCCCGAAGGTGAGCACGGCGGATGCCCGCCCCCACCGATCCGCGCGCCCTGGCACCGCCTTACTCACGTGCAGCACGAACGCCGTGGAGTCGTAGGAAACGTCGGCGATGAGCGTGACGCCGAGGAGGAATGCGACCAGCGGACCCGACCAGAGCAGCAGCTGCGGGAAGTGGCTCAGCGACGAATAGAACCAGAACAGGATCGGCATCACCGGAATGAGCACGAGCTGCCGCAGGTAGCGCGGATCACGGAACCAGTAGATGAGGCAGCGCGCCGCGATGGCGCCCGCCTGCGTACCCGGCAGGCGGGCGAACAGCCCCAGCTTGCCCTCCGCGCGCACCTTGGAAGTCGAGTGCACGGGAGTGACGAGCGCGCGCGCCAGGCCCCAGCGCCACACCAGGAACACGACGGCGATCGTCGCGATACCGATCAGCGCGCGCAGCAGAGCTCCGAGCGGATCACCAATCGCGACCTGCGCGGGAATGGCCCAGATGGCGCCGAGCGGCGTCCACGACATGGCGTCGGCGAGCGCAGGCAGAGCATCCTGCGAGTGCCGCAGCGACGAGGCGGTCCCGGCGATGATCGGTCCGAGCAGCACGAGCGGAATGAAGATGAGGATGCCGGCCGCCTCCCGAAACCGTCGTCCAGAGGCGAGGCCGGCTGCCGCGGTGGTGACGGCGCGGGACAGCATGATGCAGAGCAGCGCACCGGCGATGCCGCACAGCAGTGCGAGAACGGCGACGCCGGGCATCCGCAGCCACGATCCGAACGTGAACACGGACGCCACCATCGTGATCGCGCCCGGGATCGCCACGACTCCCGAGACGAGAAGACCCACCAGGAGCGTGTTCAACGGGATGGGATACACGGCAAGGTGCGGGGCGTCCAACGTCTGCTCCACCGAGAAGAACAGCGGCAGGATCGCCCAGCCGAGCGTCAACACCGACCCCGCGAGGACCACGATCGTGCGGGTCAGCTCGATCGGAGCGAAGCTCAGCGCGAAGAGCCCGACCACGACCATGGCGAGCACGAACAGGCCGTAGAGGCCACCGATGATGACGGCGATCAGCTGTCCGACGCTGCGCTTGAGGCTGTTGCGCAGAACGAGCAGCCGGAGCCTTACGAGTGCTGCAACCACTCCGGCCCCTCCTGCACACGACGTCCGCCGACGAGCGCGACGAAACGATCCTCGAGGTCGGCGCCGGCGCGCACCTCGTCGACGGTTCCGGATGCCACGACCCGCCCGTTCGTGATGACCGCGACGTGGTCGCACATGCGCTGCACCAGATCCATGACGTGCGACGACACGATGACGGTGCCGCCGCCGCGCACGAACCCGCCGAGGATGTCGCGGATGTTCGCCGCCGACACCGGATCGACCGACTCGAACGGCTCATCCAGCACGAGCAGCTTCGGCGCGTGCACCATGGCGCAGGCGAGCGCGATCTTCTTCGTCATGCCTGCCGAGTAGTCGACGACGAGCGTGCCTCCTGCCGACTGCAGATCGAGAAGCTGCAGGAGATCGCGGGTGCGGGAGACGGCCGTGGCGCGATCCATCCCGCTGAGCAGTCCCGCGTAGACGACGAGCTGCTCGCCGGTGAGACGGTCGAACAGCCGGTTGCCGTCGGAGAGCACCCCGATCTGAGCCTTGGCCGTCAGCGGATGCTGCCACACGTCGATCCCGTGCACGGTCACCACCCCGGCGTCCGGCTTGAGCAGACCCGTCGCCATGCTGAGCGTGGTCGTCTTGCCTGCGCCGTTGGGGCCGACGAGTCCGTAGAAGCTGCCGACCGGGACGTCGAGGCTGATGCCGTCGACCGCGTGTTTCTGCCCGAACGACTTGTGCAGGAGGCGGATGGAGAGCGCGGCGGCCGGATCCGGATCCGGCGACACGGCAGCGAGCGGGGCGCGCGGAGCTGCCTGGGCCGGCTGCTGGGGCGCCGGCCACGACGGATCGGGCGTGGAGGCCTGGTCGGTCTGCCCGACGGGAGCCGGCTGCGGCGCACCGCCCTCGGGGAGTGGAGGTGGGGTCACGGCGTCGGTCATGGCATCCTTCCGGCGGCTGGCACGAAGACTGCTGAGGATCCGCGCAGCGTATGGCGTCCTCAGAGCAAGGGGGACGAGACCACCATATTGTCCACCTCCCCCACCGTCGTCGTCCGATCGGACGACATTGTGCCGACCGGATGCACCGCTTGCCGTTCGCGGAGTCGCCCGCCCGTACCGCCCGCCCAGGCCGCTCTCCCGTGGTTCGTCCGTGGCTCGCCCGAGCCGCCTCCGCCACCCCTCTCGCGACTCGCCCGCCGCTCACCCGAGTCACGTGATTTCCGCGGCCGTCCCGGATCCTCGTGCGACGGGCACGAATAGCGTGTTCCGACGGATCCACGAGCGGTGACGGCACGGCGGCCACCCTTCGCGACCGTCCCGGCCGACGGAGGAGGAACCGTGTCAGAGGCGGGCGCAGGACAGGCGGGGGCGACGGAGGAGGCCGGGCCGAGCATCCGGATGCTGCTCCTCCTCGCGATTCCCGCACTGCTGATCGGCATCGGATCGGCCATCATGCTGTGGCTGCTCGACCTGCTCTCCGGATGGCTCGAGACCGCGCTCTGGGACGACCTGCCGCACGCGTTCGGCATCGGAGGCGACAACCCGTTGTGGATCCTCTCCGTGCTCACGGTCACCGGCATCGCGGTCGGGCTCGTGGTGTGGCTGGTGCCGGGCCACGGCGGTCCGGACACCGCCACCACGGGTCTGTCGTCGCCTCCCCCCGCGGCGGGCACGCTGCCCAGCATCGCCATCGTCGTGATCATCGGACTCGCCGGCGGTGTCAGCCTCGGACCGGAGAACCCGATCATCGCCATCAACTGCGCGCTGGCGGTCTACGTCGTCGGCCGGATCATGACCAAGGTTCCGCCGGCACTCATCGGCATGCTCGCCTCCGCAGCCACGATCGGAGCACTGTTCGGCACCCCCGTCGCCGCCGCTCTCGTGCTCACCGGCGCGGTCGCCGCCGTGAAGGGCGGCGGTTCGCTCTGGGACAAGCTCTTCCTGCCCGTCGCTGCCGCGGCCGCCGGATCGGTCACGATGCATCTGCTCGGCGGTCAGACTCTCGGATTCCACCTGCCCGCGTACGGATCGCCTCGCCTCATCGACTTCGTGAGCGGCGTCGTCGTCGCCGGGGTCGCTGCACTGCTCGGCGTCGCGGCGGCGTGGGTGTTCCCGTACCTGCACGGAGCGTTCCGCCTGCTGCGGAATCCGCTGGCCATCAGCGCCGTCGGCGGCGTACTGCTCGGCGTGCTGGGCATCATCGGCGGACCCACCACCCTGTTCAAAGGGCTGGAGCAGATGGGCGAGCTGCTCGAGCATCCGCAGGACTACTCCGCAGGCACGCTCACGCTGTTCGTCGTCGTGAAGCTCGTTGCGCTGCTCATCGCGGCCAGCTCGGGATTCCGCGGCGGCCGCGTGTTCCCCATCGTTTTCATCGGCGTCGCGTTCGGGCTGCTCGCCCACGCGCTCGTGCCGAGCATGCCGATCGGCCTGGCCGTGGCGTGCGGCGCTCTCGGCTTCGTGATCTCGGAGACGCGCGACGGCTGGATCGGACTCTTCCTCGGCGTCGCCCTCACCGGCGACATCACGGTGCTCCCGATCCTCTGCGTCATCACCCTTCCCACCTGGCTGATCGTGACCAAGGCGCCGGAGTTCGAGGTGAAGGCGGATGACGGCCTCGCCCCACCCGCCCGCCTCGCCTGACGAATCCGCACCTCATCCGCCCGGCTCGCCCGGGTCAGCGGATCCAGGGGTCCTCGGGCACGGAGCCCGGGCGGAATCCGACGTGCTCGAGCATCGCCGTCGCCTCCGGGAAGTTGCCGGCGATGGCATCGGGCGTGTGTGCGTCGCTGCCGAACGTCACGGCACGACCGCCCTCCTCGGCCCACCACTGCGGGATCCACGGCCACAGCCGCCTCGTATTCATCTCGAGCGCCCGGCCGCTGTCGGCGATCGCGCGCATCGCCGTGCGGAATCCCTCTTCGAACGGCCGTGGGTCGAACGGCCCGAGCCGATCTGTCGGCCACAGCCGGATCGCGTAGTCGATGTGCGTGAACACGTCGAAGAGACGCGAGCCGGCGACCATGACCGGGATCTCAGCGAGGTACGCGTTCATCACCTCCTCCGCCGGATGCTCGCGAAAGAGCGTGTTCGGCTCGGCGCGCGTGCCCGCATCCGCGACACCGGGGTCGGTCGAGTCCGATCCCGGGGAACCGAGGCCTGGCGTGCCCGCACCGGGCGCACCCGGGTCGAGTGCGTGCAGGTCGAGCGTGTGCAGGGATCCGAGCACGCGCTCGATGCGCGAGAAGTCCACGAGCGACCGCGCCTCGGCTTCCCAGAGGTGGGGCTGGCCGAACTCGACGCCGGTATGGATGCGCAACTGCGGGAACTCGTGGCGCATCCGCTCGATGGCTTCGAAGTATCCGTCGGCGTCGAAGGGCGCGAACCACACCCGCGAGTCCTCACCGAGATAGTGCCGCTGGTGGGGCATCAGGTCGTCCGGCTCCGCACGCCAGGATCCGGGCAGGTCGAGGTGTTCGGTGAAGAAGATCGCGGGGAGACCGATCCGCACGGCGTGCCGGCACGTGGCGCGCATCCGGCCGCGCGCATCCGAATCCGGACCTCCGGTGTCCCACGACCATTCGCTGTGCACATGGCTGTCGGCGGGAAGGACCATGGGGCGATGCTCCCACGAAAGGCGGATGCCCCGCGCCGGCGGTCGGGGCCGGCGCGGGGCATCCGCGAATCACGTCGAGCTACTTGTGCTTCTTCTGCAGCGTCGGCCCGACCGCCGAGACGGCGGTCGGCGCTGGCCTCGCGGCGGAGGTCAGAAATGACCTCCGCTTCAAGCTCGAGCGCGCTCGTCGATCGGAGCAGTGCCGGATGCCCGCTGCTCGCGGTAGTACTCGCGGGCCTCGGTCTGGCGCTCGGCCTCAGCGCCGCTGGCGATCTTCGCGCGCAGGTGCTCCTGCTCGAAGCCGAAGGCATCCACGAGGCTCTGCGCCTGGGGGCGCAGACGCGCGACGAGCCGGTCGATGTACGCGCTGACGGCCTGCGCGCGCTGCGGCGAAAGCCGGCCGTGGATGATGTGCCAGGCGACGTGCTTCTCGATGAGACCCAGGCCGAAGAGGTCACGCAGCCAGGTCAGCACCTGCTTGGTGCCGGGATCCTGGATCGTCTCCAACGCTTCGGTGAACGCCTCCCACTGCAGGAGCTCGCCGTGTGCACGAGCCGCCTCGATCAGCTCGTTCTGCTGCGAGTTGAAGAGATCGGCTGCCTTCTGCTTCGAGAGCTTGTTCGCGTTGCGGAGGCGGGTGGCGACCTCGGCGATCATGGTCTCGACGCGATCGGTGAGCAGCTCGCGCTGGGTCTGCGGGTCGCGCAGCTGCCCGACCGACCGTGCGGTGGACCCGAAGTCCGCGACCGTCTGGGCGAGGCGCCGCAGGCCCGAGCCGTGGTACGCACGGTCGGCAGCCTGGGCGACGACGTAGCGGGCGAGTGCGCCGGCATCCGCCTTCGCGAACTTCTTCGAGTAATCGGTCAGCAGACGCTTGGCGACGAGCTGCAGCAGCACGTTGTTGTCGCCCTCGAACGTGACGTACACATCGAGGTCGGCGCGCAGACTGGTGATCCGGTTCTCCACGAGGAAGCCGGCACCGCCGCATGCCTCCCGCGTCTCCTGCAGCGTGTCGAGAGCGTGCCAGGTTGACAGGGGCTTGAGCGCGGCGGCGAGGGTCTCGAGATCCTGCCGGTCGTCGTCGCTGTCGGCCTTGCCGCTGAACACCTCGTCGAACTTGACGAGCAGCTTGTCGTGCGCGAACACCTGCGCGTAGGTCGTGGCGAGGCGGGGAATCAGACGACGCTGGTGGCGCTGGTAGTCGAGCAGCACCTCTTCGTCGGTGTCGCTGCCCGCCGTGAACTGACGGCGCTGGTTGCCGTACGTGATCGCGATGGTGAGACCCATCGCCGATCCCAGCGTGGATGCGCCGTCCAGCGACACACGACCCTGCACGAGCGTGCCGAGCATGGTGAAGAAGCGGCGGCCGGGGCTCGCGATGGAGCTCGAGTACGTGCCGTCCTCCGCCACGTCGCCGTACCGGTTCAGCAGGTTCTCGCGCGGGATGCGCACATCGGTGAAGTGCAGGCGTCCGTTGTCGATGCCGTTCAGGCCGCCCTTCAGGCCGTCGTCCTCGCCGCCGATGCCCGGCAGGAACTCGCCGGTTGCGGCATCCCGGATCGGCACGTAGAAGCAGTGCACGCCGTGGTTCACGCCGTTCGTGATGAGCTGCGCGAAGAGGGTGCAGGCGATCCCGTCCTTCGCGGCGTTGCCCAGGTAGTCCTTCCACGCGCCACGGAACGGCGTGTTGATGACGAACTCCTGCGTCTCGGGGTCGTAGGTGGCGGTCGTGGCGATGGCTGCGACATCCGATCCGTGTCCGGTCTCTGTCATGGCGAACGCGCCGGGAACCTCGAGGCTCATGATGCCCGGGAGGTACTTCTGGTGGTGGCGCTCCGTGCCGAGGTGCAGCACGGCCGCACCGAAGAGGCCCCACTGCACGCCGCTCTTGATCTGCAGCGACGGATCGGCGGTGACGAGCTCCTCGAAGCCTGCGATGTTGCCGCCGTGGTCGTCACCGCCGCCGACGGACTTCGGGAACGCGCGGTGCACCTGACCGTTGTCGACGAGCAGCTTCAGCTGCTCGAACACGCGCGTGCGGTGGTCGTCGAGGCTCAGACCCTCGATGCGCTGGAGCGCCGGGTTCTTCGCGAACTCGCGAGCAGCCACGCGGATGTCCGCCCACGTTCCCATGAGCGTGCGGCCGAGCGCCGCGACGTCCACCGTTGCGGGCGGGGCGTCCACGTCGATCGGTCCCGTCTGGGCGGTGTACTGCGTGCGATCGGGGCGCGTCACGTGATCGGTGGTGGGCTTGGAAACGGTGTCGACCATCGCAATGCCTTCTTCCGTGGTGGTCTGAAGTGGAAGCGTTCGGGCCGTGGGGCTGGGAGCCCGCTCGCGGCATCCGGCGCCCGAAAAGGACGTCGACTCTCACGGTAGGTCGGCATTCTGAGAGCGGCCAGTCCGCCGTGCGGATGCCACAAACCCCGCTGAGCGCTTTCTCGGATGCCTGTGGGATTGCGCAACCTCACTGTTCTCGGCCGCTGCGCGCTGCGTGCTGGAGCTAAAAGCGGAGGCCATTTCTGGCCTCCGCCGCGACGCTCCCGCATAGTCGGCCGGATGCTTAGTCGGCCGGATGCCCCCACCGCATCCACGCGGCCACGTACACGGCGAGCCCTGCGATGAGCCCCACCACCACCCACAGCACCACGGTGAAGTCGATCCACGAGCCGATCGGCGGGGATCCTGGCAGGAACGTGCGCAGCGGGATCGTCGCGAACAGCATCGCGCCCATCCAGCTCATGAACGACGGCTCGAGCTTGCGGCGACCGCGGTAGGCCGTGATCGCGACGAAGAGCACGAGGCACGGCATCACGACGAGCAGCCCGAGGAGCACGAAGGCGAACGCGACGGTGCTGCCGGAACGCACCGCGTGCAGATCGATCGACGGCGCCGTCGCGACGGCCTCCGACAGCGTCGCCGGCAGCGCGGTCGGCGCCGCGCCGACCTGCTTCGCGTCCACGTTCCAGCCGGGGACATCGCCCGTCATCCAGACCTTCGTGGGTATCGGGCGCGCGACACCGCCACTCGTGACGGACGCCAGGACCACGAGATTCTGCGCCCGATACGCGTCGAACGGCCAGTCGGTGATCTCGCCGTTCGTACGGAGCGTCGCCGACTTGGTCGCGGCGTTCGTCTGCGCCTTGAAGACCAGAGTCTGGCTGCCGTCGATCGGCGTGACGATCACGGTGATGTCCTCGGCGAGCGCGAGACGGTCGCCCGTGTACAGGGTCTCGGACGGGTCGACCCGCACGCTGAGGTCGACCCGCTGATGCGCGGCATCCACACCCTCGACCGTGAGCACGACGGTGACGCCGCCCTTGTCGGGCTCCGGCTCTTTCGGCCCGAGCGACGAGACCGCACCGCTCAGCGCGTAGAGCGTCACGACGACCGCATAGATCACGATGAACACGGCAGCGACGACGACTGCACGGATGACCGTGCGCCGCCGCGAAGACATGCTTGCGTCGGCCGTCCCCGCACGTTCCTCGGCCGAGCCGTCCCCCGGCACCTCGTCCCCCACGCGTCGAGCCTACGGCGCGCGCGGGCCGGGTCGCCGGATGCGTTCCCTGCTGTCCCCGTTGCCGAGTCGGAGGGCGCTGCCCCGTCGGTCCCGTGGTGGAGTCGATGGTCGCGGTCATGCCGGTCCCGTTGCCGACTCGGAGGGCGCTGCTCCGTTGATCCCGTTGCGGAGTCGGTGGTCGCTGCCATGCTGGGATCCATGACGCGCTTCATCGCCCTGCTCCGCGGCGTCAACGTGGGCGGGCGCACCATCAAGTCGGCGGAGCTGGCCGACGTGTTCCGGGCACTCGGGTACGACGAGGTGAAGACCGTGCTCGCGAGCGGCAACGTGGTGTTCACGACGGACGGGACGGCATCCGCTGCCCGCACTCGCATCGAGAAGGCGCTCGCCGAACGGTTCGGCTATGACGCGAAGGTGCACGTTCTCGAGACGGATGCCTTGACCTCCGTCATCGACGCCTACCCCTTTGCCGAGCGCGAGGGCTGGCACCGGTATGTGGTGTTCCTGATCGGTGCAGAAGGCGCTGCCGGCCGGGACGTGCGTTCGACCGGTCGGTCTTCCGACCTGGATGCCGTGGCCGAGAGCGTGCTCGAGTTGGAGCTCGATCCGAAGCTCGAGGAGGTCGCCGACGGCGGTTCGGTCGTCTTCTGGACGGTCGAACGCGGGCACACACTCGACAGCGTCGTCGGCAAGCGTCTCGGACGAGGGAAGGACAAGGAACTGACCACGAACCGCAACCTCAACACCCTGCGGAAGTTGCTGTGAGCGCCGCGGAATCGTCCGAGGGAACGAGCTCGGGACGACCGATCCTGCGCATCGGGAGCGCCGGGGAGTGGCGTGCCTGGCTCGAGGAGAACCACACGACGAATGACGGTGTGCAACTCGCGTTGGCCAAGGGGTCGACGCCAGGCCTGAAGTACGCGGCAGCGCTCGACGAGGCACTGTGCTTCGGCTGGATCGACGGCCGCAAGAAGGGTCTCAGCGACACCGAGTTCCTGCAGACCTTCACGCCGCGCGGCAAGCGGAGCATCTGGTCTCAGCGCAATCGCGAGCACGTCGACCGCCTGGAGGCCGAGGGTCGCATGACGGATGCGGGACGCGTCGAGGTCGAGCGCGCCAAGGCGGACGGTCGGTGGGATGCCGCGTACGCCGGATCCAGCACCATCGAGGTGCCGGACGACCTCGCCGCGGCGTTGGCCGCGAGCCCCGAGGCGACCGCGATGTTCGCGACGCTGACCAGCCAGAACCGCTTCGCGATTCTGTTCCGCATCGGCAACGTGAAGCGGGCGGAGACGCGGGCGCGCAAGATCGCGGAGTACGTCGCGATGCTCGCGCGCGGAGAGACGATTTACCCGCAAGCGAGGCGAGAGTGACGCGAGCGAGCTCGCACCACCGAGCCGATGGCGTGGGTCGAGCGGCGCCAGCCGCGATCACCCGCACGTGAGGCAAGCAGCGAGCACGCGCCCTCGCCCAACCGACGCCTCGACCACGTCGCGCGACGTTGGAACTGCAGAAATGGCTCCAACGCTTTCGTTATGGAGCCCTTTCTGCAGTTCGAAGGACACGCAGGACACGCGGACGTGCGCGAGAGACGAGGACAGCGGGATACGGTCGGTTTCATGACTGTGTGGATCTGCGCGACCTGTGGTGTCGAACATGCCGACACCCCGGAACCGCCCGCCGAATGCGTCATCTGCAGTGACGACAGGCAGTGGGTGCCGCGAACCGGACAGCAGTGGACGACCGCTGAGGAACTGCGCGCCGGCGGCATCCGGGTGCAGCTGTTCGAGGTGGAGCCGAACCTCATCGGCATCACGAGCGAACCGCACGTTGGCATCGGCCAGCAGACCATGCTCGTGGTCACGCCGGCCGGAAATCTCCTCTTCGATCCGATCGGCTACGTCGACGAGGATGCCGCAGCACACGTTCTCGAGTACGGCCCGGTGATCGCGGTGGCGGCGAGCCACCCGCACATGTACGGGGCCCAGGTGTCGTGGTCGCACGCGCTCGGCGACGCGCCGGTCTACGTGAATCGGGCGGATGCCGAGTGGGTGCGCCGTGAGGATCCCGTGATCCGGTTGTTCAGCGGCACCTTCGAGCTGGCACCGGGCCTCGCGTTGCACACATTGGGCGGCCACTTCCCCGGCAGCACCGCCGCGCTCTGGGACGCCGGTGCCGACGGCAAGGGCGTGCTCCTGGCCGGGGACGCGATCTTCCCCAATCCGAACGGGACATCGGTGTCGTTCATGCGCAGCTACCCGAATCTGCTGCCCCTGTCGGCCGCCGTGGTCGACCGGGTGGCAACGCGGGCGCTCGGGCTGCGGTTCGATCGGCTGTTCAACAACTTCGGACGGGGCGTTCCGGAGGATGCGCACGCCGTGGTGCGGGCATCCGCGGATCTCTACATCGAGTGGGTGCGCGGAGACCACGACGACCTGACGTGATTCGAGCGGCATCCCACCCTGCTCCCGGTCGGATCACCATCGGGAGCGGCGTGAGCGGCTCGATGGGGTCCGCAGTCCTGGGCATGGTCGCGCGCCGTCGCGGCCGCCAAGCGGTCACACCCTAGGGTCGGCCCATGGATCTGGTGTTCCTCCATGGCCCCGCTGCCGCGGGGAAACTGACGGTGGCCCGCGCCCTCGGTGAGCTGACCGGCTTCGCGGTCTTCCACAATCACCTGATCGTGGATGCCGTGACGAGCGTCTTCGCGTTCGGTTCTACGCCGTTCGTGAAGCTCCGCGAACAGTTCTGGCTGTCCACCTTCAGCGAGGCTGCGTCCTTCGACACGTCGCTGATCTTCACGTTCGCGCCGGAGCGGACAGTGCAGCGAGGGTTCCCCGAGCGTGTGCGCAGTGTGACGGAGGAGTCCGGCGGAAGGGTGAGGTTCGTCGGCTTCACCGTCGGCGAAGCCGAGCAGGAGCGCCGACTCGGGAGCCCGAGCCGTCACGAATTCCGCAAACTCGTCGATGTCGACACCCTTCGGCGTTTGCGCGAATCCGAACGTGATGCGGACGATCCCGTCGAACAACCGCCGACGGATCTGGTGATCGACACCGAGCGGTTCGATCCGAGCGAGTCCGCCCGGATCATCGTGGACACGTTCGGACTCCGGCCGGTCGCACCGCACGAGCGGTATCCGGAGGTTTAGGGCACGGCCCTGACCCGGAGCCTCCAAGCCGGTCCGCGTCAGTCTGGACGAATCCGGGCCGGTCCGGACGAGTCCCGCAAAACGCTCGCCGAGGGTCCCGACCGCCGGGTCAGCCGCCCGCAGCCGCGACGACCGCGAGCACGCCCTCCCCGTAGGTCTCGAGCTTCTTGGCACCGACGCCGGAGATCTGCGCGAGTTCGTCGAGGCTGCCCGGGCGGCTCGCTGCGACGCCGCGAAGTGTCGCATCCCCGAACACGATGTAGGCCGGAACGCCCTGCTCCCGCGCCTGCTCGGCGCGCCAGGCTCGCAGCGCTTCGAAGAGCGGATGCGCGGCATCCGGCAGCGCGTCGATGCTCGCCTTGGCCGCACGGGAGCGCGTCGGCCGCTCGGCCTGCTGCCGCAGCAGCACCGTGCGGGATCCGTTCAGCACCTCGGTGCTCGCCGGCGTGATGGCCAGGGTGCCGTATCCGTCGTCGTTGACCGCGAGCAGGCCGAGTGCGAGCAGCTGCCGGACGACGCCGCGCCACTGCTGCTCGCCGAGGTCGTCGCCGATGCCCCAGGTGCTGATCGCATCGTGTCCGTACTGGTCGACGCGCGGCGTGCGCTTGCCGCGCAGGATGTCGATGAGGTGACCGGCGCCGAAACGCTGATTGCGCTCGCGCTTGAGCCGCACAACCGTGGAGAGGAGCTTCTGTGCGGGGACGGTGCCGTCCCACGTCTCGGGCGGATTGAGGCACGTGTCGCAGTTACCGCACGGCTCCGACGACTGCCCGAAGTACTGCAGGAGGTTCTGGCGTCGGCATCCGACTGTCTCGCAGAGCGCGAGCATGGCATCGAGGTGTGCAGACTGGCGCCGACGGTGTGCGAGATCTCCCGGCGACTGCTCGATCATGCGCTGCTGCTGCACGACATCCTGCAGGCCGTACGCGAGCCAGGCGACGGCGGGCTCGCCGTCACGGCCCGCGCGACCGGTCTCCTGGTAGTAGCCCTCGACGGACTTGGGCAGGTCGATGTGGGCGACGAAGCGCACGTCCGGCTTGTCGATCCCCATGCCGAAAGCGATGGTGGCCACGATGACGACACCGTCGTCGCGCAGGAAACGCGACTGCGTGCGCGCGCGCGTGCCGGCGTCGAGTCCTGCGTGGTACGGCATGGCGTCGATGCCGCTCTGCCGCAGGTGCTCGGCCGTCTGCTCGACCGTTTTGCGGCTGAGTCCGTACACGATGCCGGACGCCGGGCCCTCTCCGGCGGACGGGTCGCCGCCGAACTCGCCCTTGATGAACGACACGAGCTGCCTGCGCGGATCGTTCTTCTCGACGATGCGGTACTGGATGTTCGGTCGGTCGAAGCTCGCGACGAAGTGCTCGGCGTTCTGCAGTCTCAGCCGCTCGGTGATCTCCTTGTGCGTGGCCTCCGTCGCGGTGGCGGTGAGTGCGATCCGTGGCACATCAGGCCAGCGTTGCGCGAGTTCCGACAGCCCGAGATAGTCCGGTCGGAAGTCGTGACCCCACTGCGACACGCAGTGCGCTTCGTCGATCGCGAACAGGGCGATCTTTCCGCGCGACAGCAACTGCTTCGTCGGCTCGGACGACAGTCGCTCCGGCGCCACGTAGAGCAGGTCGAGCTCGCCGCGCAGGTAGGCGCGCTCGACGGCGGATCGCTGGGCGGCATCCTGCGTGGAATTCAGATAGGCCGCACGCACGCCGACGGCGCTCAGCGCGTCGACCTGATCGTGCATGAGCGCGATGAGCGGCGAGACGACTATGCCGGTGCCCTCTCGCACGATCGACGGGACCTGATAGCAGAGGCTCTTGCCGCCGCCGGTGGGCATGAGTACCACGGCATCGCCGCCGCCGATGAGCCGATCGATCGCGGCGGCCTGGTCGCCGCGGAACCCGTCATAACCCCACACCGTGCGCAGCACGTCGAGCGGGTCTGCGCCGACCATGCGTCGAACGGATGCCCGCTCCAGCTCCGCTTCGAACGCGTCGTCCAATCTGGTCGGCGTGCCGCTCCCACCGGCACCGGCGCCGACGCGAGGACGCGCACCGGTCTGCACGGGAGGCACCACCTCCGGGCCGTACTCGTCGTCGGGCGGCACCAGCTCGTTCGGATCCCAGTCCCAGTCCGTAGGGGCGGATTCGCCCAGCAAGGCGTCAGTATGGCCGGAACCACCCGGCACAGCGGGGTCGCCCGACCAGGTTCGGGCGTCTGATGGGGCGCGGTCGCCCGACGCGGCGGGATCGAAGGGCTCGGGCATGCTCACCCCACCAGGCTAACGACGACATCCGACGGGCGGACGCGGGATCGGACGATCGGGGATGGATGCGACACAACCTCTCCTGGGGAGGACGAGAAGTGCGCCGACGCTTGACTACGCTGGAGGCATCCACTCGCATCGGGGAACGTCATGACGCCACGCGGAATCCGCGCGGTCCGCGGGACCGCGGCCGCGTCCTTCGCCGTCTTCGTCGCCGCCCTGTTCCACGATGCGGCGGGCGGCGGACTGCCGTCCGCGCTCGCCGTCGTGCTGTCGCTCGCCTTCGCGGTGCCGCTGTGCGTCGCGCTTGCCGGCAAGCGGATCGCGCTGTGGCGTCAGGCAGCATCCGTCGGAGTGAGCCAGCTGCTGCTGCACCTGCTGTTCGGCCTCGGCTCCGGCAGCAGCGGGACGACGCTCATCGCCCCGGCCGGCCACGTGCACGCCGGAAGCCACATCGCGATCGTGCCCGGTCAGCTCGTGCCCGCACAGGTCATGCACCACGACGACTCCCTGATGCTCGTCGCGCACGCCGCAGCAGCGATCGCCACGATTGTGGCGCTGCGCCACGGTGAGAAGACGCTGTTCGCGCTCGCGAACTTCACCGTGCTGCTGGTCACCGCAGTGAACCGCATCTCGACCGTCGCCGTGGAGTCGCCGGCACGGATGCTCGTGCGCGCGACGCCTGCACCCGTCGCCGTTTCGATCCCCGCCTTCGGAGTGCTGCGGCACAGAGGCCCGCCCGCCGCGCTCACGGCGTAAGCGCACTCGGACGATCCCGGACCACCGTCCGTCGTCACTCGGACCTCGAGAACGGCGGCGGTCGTGCCCGCGATCGGCGTCGTCGCGCCTCGCCGCTTCGACGTCAGCATCCAGCGCATCGTGCATCGTATGCACGAGCAGGCATATGAAAAGAATCCATGATCAGACGAAGTTTCGCGACGGCAGCAGCCATCGCAGCCGCCGCAGTCGTCCTCGCGGTGGCCACCCCTCTCGCCGCAGAAGCGCACGTGCGGATCGACCCGGACCAGGCGTCCGCCGGCACGTACACGGTGCTCACGTTCCGCGTGCCGACCGAGTCGGCCACGGCGGGCACCGTCGGGCTCGAGGTCGACTTCCCAACCGACACCCCGTTCACCTCGATCTCGTACCAGCCGGTGCCCGGATGGTCGGCCGTCGTCACCACGACGAAGCTGCCCGAGCCGGTGAAGATCTCCGGGGCCACTGTCACGTCTGCGCCGACGAAAATCGTGTGGACGGCCGACGCCGGCACGCAGGTCGGCCCAGGCCAGTTCCAACAGTTCAGTGTGTCCGCCGGCATCGTGCCGGACACCGGCAAGGTGGTGCTCCCTGCCACGCAGACCTATTCGGACGGCAGCGTCGTGAAGTGGGACCAGGTGACGCCGGCGTCGGGCGAGGAGCCGGAGCATCCGGCTCCCACGCTCTACATCAACGACGCGCCGCCCGGCGACTCGGCGCCCACGATCGTGAGCAGTTCGGCGGCACCGCCGGCGCTGGCCGCCGCGTCGTCGCCGTCTGACTCGCTGGGGATCGGTCTGGGCCTCGGCGGTCTGGCGCTCGGCGCCATCGCCCTCGTCGTGTCGGTGCTGGCGCTCACCCGGCGCCCGCGCGCTGCATCCGCACGGGCGGGCTCGTCGGAGGACGGAGCGGGCTCGGGCGGGGGTGAGGCGTGATGCCAGGTGGACCCCGACGCTCGGGAGATGGAGTCGACCGCGTCTCGGTGGCGCGGCGCCGCATCCGTCTTCCGGGGAGGCGAGGTCTCAGTGCCGCCGCCGCGGTCGTCGCCCTCGCGGCGGCCGCGGCGATCGGCGTACTGACGTCTGCCCCCGCGAGCGCGCACGACTATCTCGTGGACAGCTCGCCGAAGGCGGGATCGACGCAGACGACCCCGCTCGACAGCGTCCGACTCACGTTCGACGACGTGGTGCTCGACTTGGCGCAAACGGGTCCCGGCGCCCTGCTGCAGGTGACAGGCCCCGACGGCGCATCCACCCACTTCGAGACCGGATGCCCGAAGGTGCAGGACCGCGACGTCACGGCTCCTGTAGCGCTCGGCGGCCCGGGAAAATACCTGGTCACATGGCAGATCGTCTCGGCTGACGGTCACGTCGTGTCGGATTCGATCACCTTCACGTACGCACCGCCGGCCGGGACGAAGGCGGCGAAGGGGTCGGCAGACAGCGCGTGCAAGGGCGCGGGAGCGACCAGCACCGCGAGGGCGGGTGCGGGTACGGCACAGGGAACCGTCAACTCGGGTGCGATCGTCGTCGTGGTCGTCATCGCCGTGGCGATCGTTGTGCTCGCGCTGATCGCGGTGTTGGTGCTGGTTCTCACCCGACGCCGCCGCCGGTGAGTCCTCGCGTGCTGGAATTCGGAATCCTGTGGTGACTCGCCGCGCGTGGCGAGGACACGCCGGCGGTGGCGCGGAAACTCCGACTTCCAGCACGCATCTCTACTTCGCATACTGGAGTCCATGTCCACCCATTTCCTGACCGGCGCAACCTCCGGTATCGGATCCGCCCTCGCCCGCGCTCTGCACGACCGCGGAGACGGACTCCTGCTGCTGGCCCGGAACGCCGAACGAGCTGCGGCGCTGGCGGCCGAGTTCCCGGGCGCGAGCACGGTCGTTGGCGACCTGGAGCATCCGGAGTCGCTGGCGGGATCCGTCGGGGAACGGATGCCGTCCCGTCTGGACTCGCTGCTGCACGTCGCAGGGGTGGTCGACCTCGGCCCGGTGGCGACGCTGCCGCCCGCGGTGTGGCGCCGCACGCTCGCCGTGAACCTCGAGTCCCCGGCCGAGCTGACGCGACTCGCGCTGCCCGCGCTGCGCGAGTCATCCGGTCGGGTGGTGTTCGTGAATTCGGGTGCAGGGCTCAACGCGTCGCCACAGTGGAGTGCGTACGCCGCGAGCAAGTTCGGTCTGCGGGCGCTGGCGGATTCCCTGCGTGCCGAGGAGCGCGCGGCCGGCGTGCGCGTGACGAGCGTGTACCCGGGACGCACGGCGACCCCGATGCAGCAGCGCGTGCACGAGCAAGAGGGTGCCGAGTACGAAGACGCGGACTGGATCCGTCCCGAGTCGGTCGTCACCGCCGTGCTGACCGCGCTCGACCTGCCTCGCGACGCGGATCTGACCGAGCTGCGGGTGCGACCGGGGCTCTAGCGTCCGGTCCCCTCGCCGACGCCCGTCCCGCGGGAACGTTACGTGCCCGTCTCCGCACGGTAGAACATCCGTAGTTCGATGTTCGAACGAACGGACTATATTTGTTTCACATCAAGCAAGTAGTTCAGTCGTTACGCCGTTCTGGAGTTCTGTGACCACCGCCACCACACCGCCGCCCTCCCGCGCCCTGTTCACCAAGGAGCACCCCCACTACAAGTGGGTCGCCCTGAGCAACACCACCCTCGGCATGCTCATGGCGACGATCAACTCGTCGATCGTCATCATCTCGCTGCCCGCCATCTTCAAGGGCATCAAGCTCAACCCGCTCGAGGCGGGCAATGTGAGCTACCTGCTCTGGATGCTCATGGGCTACATGCTCGTCACAGCCGTGCTGGTCGTGACGTTCGGGCGTCTCGGCGACATGTTCGGTCGCGTGCGCATCTACAACCTCGGCTTCGTGGTGTTCACGATCGGATCGATCGCCCTCGCCTTCGATCCGTTCACCAACGGCGCGGGAGCCATGTGGCTCATCGTGTGGCGGTTCGTTCAGGGCATCGGCGGCGCCATGCTGTTCGCCAACTCGACGGCCATCCTGACGGATGCCTTCCCCTCCAACCGCAGAGGAATGGCGCTCGGCATCAACCAGGTCGCGGCCATCGCCGGAAGCTTCATCGGCCTCATCGTCGGCGGTCTGCTCGCTGTCGTCGACTGGCGTGCCGTGTTCTTCGTGAGCGTGCCGATCGGCGTGATCGGCACCATCTGGTCGTACATCTCCCTCAAGGAGGTCGGCACCAAGAATCCCGGCAAGCTGGACTGGCCGGGCAACATCACGTTCGCGGTGGGTCTGACCGCGCTGCTCACGGCGATCACGTACGGCATCCAGCCCTACGGCGGCAACTCCACCGGATGGACCAACCCGTGGGTGCTCACCGGCATCATCGGCGGCGCCCTGCTGCTCGTCGTCTTCACGTTCATCGAGCTGCGCGCCAAGTCGCCGATGTTCAACATGCGCCTGTTCCGGATCCGCGCGTTCGCCATGGCGAACCTCGCGGGGCTGCTCGCCTCCGTCGGCCGAGGCGGCCTGCAGTTCATGCTGATCATCTGGCTGCAGGGCATCTGGCTGCCGTTGCACGGATACGACTACGCGGACACCCCGCTCTGGGCCGGCATCTACATGCTGCCGATCACGATCGGATTCCTCATCGCAGGACCACTCTCCGGCGTGCTCTCCGACCGTTTCGGCGCTCGCCTGTTCGCCACGCTCGGCCTCTTCGTCGTGGCCATCACCTTCGTGCTGCTGCTGCTCATTCCGGTGAACTTCGAGTACTGGCAGTTCGCGATCATCACGGGGCTCTCCGGCATCGGATCCGGCATGTTCGGGGCACCGAACCGCACCGCGATCATGAACAGCGTTCCCGCGAATCAGCGAGGCGCGGCATCCGGCATGGCGGGCACCGTGCAGAACGCGGGCACGTCGCTCTCGATGGGGCTGTTCTTCTCGCTGCTCATCTCCGGTCTCGCCGCGTCGCTGCCGAGCGCGCTGTACAACGGGCTCACCTCGCACGGCGTGCCCTCCGCCGCCGCGCACAAGATCGCCGAGCTGCCGCCGGTGAGCAGTGTGTTCGCGACGTTCCTCGGCTACAACCCGATCGAGAGTCTGCTCGGGCCGACCGGCGTGCTCGACAAGCTTCCCGCATCGGATGCGGCCACGCTCACCGGCAAGGAGTTCTTCCCGCAGCTCATCCAGAACGCGTTCCACGACGGACTCGCCGTGGTGTTCATCGCGGCGGCGATCATGTCGCTGATCGGAGCGATCGCCTCCTTCAGCCGCGGCAAGAAGTACGTGCACGTCGACACCGCCCCGGTGCGACTGCGCCTCGAGCACGACGGGAGCGAGGATGCCGCCGACCAGGCGCCTGCTTCCGTCGCCGTGACGACGGCCGACGCCCCCGCTGCCGCCGTCACGGGTTCTGCTGCGGCAGGTTCTCAGCGGGCACAGGCGGGCAGCACCGGCGCACCCTAGGATCGACGGATGCCACGCCCTGACACTCGCGCCGCCGACGCCGACTCGGCCGACGTCGACGCGGCCGGCGCCGCCGGGGTCCACGCGGCCGGCGCACGGTCCACCGGCGACCGGGCCGAGACGGCGGCGCGACTCGCGGTCGTGGTTGGGCGGATCAATCGCAGGATCCGCGCCGTCGGCTCGCACCTCACCCAGGCGCAGCTGTCTGCGCTGTCGAGCATCGCGCGCAAGGGTCCGCTCCGTCCCGGCGATCTCGCCAGGATCGAATCCATCGGGGCGCCAGGGATCACCCGGCTCGTGGCGGACCTCGAGGCGCGCGGGCTCGTGGAACGGCATCCGGATCCCGACGACGGCCGCTCGTCGCTCGTGACCGCCACGGATGCCGGCGCCGAGGCCGTGCTGCAGGCGCGGGCCGAGCGCGCGGAGCGGATCGGCAAGCTCATGGCCGAACTGGACGATGACGAGCTGGTCGCGATCACGGACATCCTGGACACGCTGGAGCGCGTGGCGTCGGCGATGCCGAAGCCCAAGGAGTCCTGACGCCCGCCCCGCACCGTTCCGCCCGGCCGCCCGCGTTCGCCGGCCTCGAGGCTCCCTCACCGAATTCCTGACGCTTGTGGTCGCTATCGGAACCGGCTAGCGACAACACGCGCCAGCAACTCCCTTGAGCGCGCGCACGTCCGCTGATTACCTGACGCTTCTTGTCGCTAGCCGTTCCGATAGCGACAACACGCGCCAGCAATTCCCTTGCGCGCGCACGCCGGCGGGGGCTGCGAATGGCGCGACGGCCGACCTCAGTGGCGGATGCGACGCATCTCCTCCGCGAGGCCGGGGTTCCCCGGCTCGAGGTTCTCGATGATGCGGTCGGCGACCTCTGGCTTCTTGTTCTGACTGAGCTTCGACCGCGCGTCGAAGCGGGTCACGAGCATCCGCAGCCCGACGGTGCCTTTCGCGATGCGGCGAGCGCCGGCCTCGTCCTCCGACAGGCTCCTGCCATGCGGATAGTGCTGCTCGAAATGGTCGGTGAGCCGCGACAGCACGCGGAAGTTCTCCTCCTCGGAGAGGAGCTCCGGCGTGCCGTACAGGTGCGCGGTCACGTGGTTCCAGGTCGGCACGATGTCTCCCGGCTCGTACCAGCTCGACGACACGTAGTCGTGCGGCCCCTGGATGATGACCAGCACCTCGTGCTGCCCCAGCTCGTGCAGCTCCTCGTCGGGCCGGCCGAAGTGGCTGAGGATCACGATGCCATCGGCGTCCTCGTCGAGCAGCACAGGGTAGTGCGAGGCGACGAGCCCGTTCGCCGTGTTCGACACGATGGTGGCCCACGGGTTGTTGCGGATCAGGCGTTTGACCTCGTCGGGATCCGTCATCAGATAGTGCGGCGTGTGCCTCATGGATCAAGGAAAGCACACGGATCCGAGCCCGGCGGACGTAAGGATTCCACGACGCCGAACGAGCGTCTCCGCCCGAAAGACACCACAGGATGACGCCGCCCGATGTCCGGTCGGCCTGAAGTCTCGCCACCCCGAAGGCGCCGTCCGAGGCAGGATGGATGCATGTCCCTTGCACGCAGCAACTTCGCCGACCTGCCAACCCCATCCAAGATCGGGGTGGCGGTCGCCGCCCTCGTGCAGGTATCCCTCGCCGTCGCCGCGTTCGTGGATCTCGCGCGGCGCGATCGGGACGAGGTGCGCGGGCCCAAGGCCGTGTGGATCCCGGTGATCCTGGTCAACTGGGTCGGGCCGGTGGTCTACTTCCTGGCCGGACGCAGGCGCTGAGGGGACGGCATCCGCTCCGTCTGACGCGACGAAGACCCCGGCGGACGACGGGTGCGTCCTGGCCGAGGCCTTCGTGCTCTGTCGAGCGACCGTGACCGCTGCTGGTCATTCCACGGGCCAGCTCCATGAAAGGACGCGGATCGCTCGAAGGGGCAGCGCTACTCGAACGGCCAGAACGGGCGCACCTCGATCTGACCGAAGCGCGCCATGGGGTGCTTGGACGCGATCTCGACGGCATCCTCGACGCTCTCGCACTCGAGAACGTCGTAGCCGGCGATCATCTCCTTCGTCTCGAGGAACGGGCCGTCGGTCACCGAGAGTTCGCCCTGGCGGAGGCGCACCGTCTTGGCGTCCTCGGACGGACGCAGTCGGCTGCCGTCGATCCACGCGCCCTTCTTCGAGACGAAGTCGCCCCACTCCTGGATGTTGTCCTCCTCGGCCGAGTACGGCTCGGCGTTGGGATCGGTGGCCACGATCATCATGTATTTCATGGTTGTTCCTCCTGGAAGGTCGGTCACGTAGACGTCGAACGAGGTCTCGCGTTTTCGACACGGGTCGCCGAGAGACGTGCAACGCGGCTGCGGCACGGGTGTGAAGCGCGGGAAGCGTGCGCGGTGGAGCTGGGAACGAAGGGCCATCCGAGCACACCGTTCCTATCGCACGGCCGTCACTCCGCGTACGGCGCGCCGGAACCGGCGATGGGGGCCAAGCCCAGCGCGAGTTTGTCGACACGACCTAGTGCGAGACCGCGATCACCACCGCAACCACGACAAGGGTGCCGACCACCCCGGTGGTGAGACCGAGACCGAACCAGCGCAGAGGACCGTGCGACCGTTCCGGCGGCCGCGGCAATCCGGAGGTCGCGCCCTCACCGGGTTTCATCGTGACCGGGCCGGGGTTGCCCGGGCCCATTCCCAAGCTCATGTGGACACGATACTGCCGGCCGGCGCCTCCGCATCAACGTCCGCACCTGCTTCCGCACCTGCTTCCACGCCCGCCGCAGCGGATGTCGTCGGCCGGCTCAGCGACGCACCCTCGACATCCACACGCGGAACGATCCGCTGCAGCCAGCTCGGCAACCACCACGCCGCCCGGTCGAACAGCGTCATGACGGCCGGGACGATCGTCATCCGCACGACGAACGCGTCGACCAGGATCCCGACGGCCAGCGCGAACGCGATCGGCCGGATCGTCGCATCCCCCTCGACGACACCGTTGCCGAAGACTCCGATCATGATGAGCGCGGCAGCCGCGACGACCTTGGCGCCCTGCTGGAATCCGGTGGAGACGGCGCCCCGAGCGCTCTGGTGGTGCACGTAGTGCTCGCGCATTCCGGTGACGAGGAACATCTCGTAGTCCATCGAGAGTCCGAAGAGCACGCCGATCACGATGGTCGGAAGGAAAGCGAGCAGCGGAGCGGGCGGGTCGACCCCGAAGAGCCCGCCCAGCCATCCCCACTGGAAGACGGCGACCGTGATGCCGAGGGATGCCGCGAGGCTGAGCAGGAAGCTGATCGCCGCCTTCAGCGGCACCAGGATCGACCGGAACACGACGATCATCAGCAGGAACGCGAACACCGCGACGAGCCCGAGGTACAGCGGAAGCGAGGATGCGAGCCGCGCGGAGATGTCGATGTCCACGGCGGTCTGGCCTGTGACCTCGATCCGCGGGGCGCCCGGCAGAGCGCGGTGGAGCGAGGGGTCGCGCAGGGCGCCGACGAGCGCGACCGTCGCGTCATCCGACGGTCCGCTCTTCGGGATCACGGCCACGAGCACCGCGTCGCCCTTCGCCCCCGCCGCCAGCGCGTGCGCGACACCGGATGTCGCACCCACCGTGCGCACGAGCGCTCCGGCCTCGGCGGGCGTCGGTGTCGTCGCATAGGTGGCGAGCACCTCCAGCGGACCATTGGCGCCGGCGCCGAATCCTTCCGCGAGCAGATCGGATGCCCGTCGCTGCGTCGTCGACGATGGCAGCGTTCCGTCGTTGCCGAGTCCCAGTCGCAGCTGTGAGACCGGCACGGCGAGCACGCCCACCAGCACGAATCCGGCGATGAGGAACAGCACCGGCCGCTTCTGGATGGCGGCCACCCACCCGGCGGCGATCCGTCGGCTCCGCTTCGCCTCACCGGATGCGAGCCGGCGCCGGGTGCGGCGGCCGAGCAGGCGGGATCCGGCGAGCGACAGCAGTGCAGGTGTCAGTGTCAACGCGGCGAGCATCGCGACGAAAACGGCGAAGGCCGCTGCGAGACCCATCTGGGTCAGGAAGCCGAGACCCTCGACGGCCAGCCCGGCGAGCGCGATGATGACCGTCGCTGCTGCGAAGAACACGGCGGTGCCTGCTGTGCCGACGGCCAGTGGCAGCGATTCGGTCGGCGACATACCCTCCAGCAGCTGGCGTCTGTGGCGGCTCACGATGAAGAGCGAGTAGTCGATGCCGACCGCGAGCCCGAGCAGGATGGCGAGCGTCGGCGCCACCGAGGTGAGCGAGACGAACGAGGTCGCGGCATAGATGGCCGTCACGCCGGTGCCGAGTCCGACCAGGGCGGACACCAGCGGCATCCCCGCCGCCACGATGCTGCCGAACGTGATGAGCAGCACGATGATCGCGACGATGATGCCGGGCAGCTGAGACGACGAGGAGGCGGGCGCGCCGACGGCCCCCGAGGTGGCCGCCAGTTCCAGCCGCGGTGAATCCGCGCGATCGACGACCGCGAGGATGCCCGTCGCCGTCGTCGAGGACAGCTTCGGCGAGTCGAGTTGCACAGTGATGTATCCGATCCGGCCGTCGGCGGCGAGTCCGCCCGCGCGCGGCGCAGCGAACGGATCGGCCACGGAGGACACGCCGGGGACGGCGGCGAGCTGCTTCGCGAGCCGTCCGACGGAGGCGGCGTCCGCCGCCGTGAGCCTCTGCCCCTTCGGGGAAGCGAAGACGATCTGACCGGAGGCGTTGCCGGTGCCGAACATCCGGTCGACCGTGTGCAGGGTGGTGATGGAGTGCAGTCCCCTGACGGTGATGTTCGAGTCCAACGGTTTCGCGAACGCCATCGTGCTGCCGACGGCCGTGACCAGCAGCACGATCCACGCCGCGATCACCCACCACCGGCGCCGGGCGCTGAACGCTCCGACCGCCTGCCACCATCGAGCCATCGCGCCACGCACCTTCCGGATCGCCAGGGAGCGGCATCCGCCGCCCCTTCGATGCTCTTCGGCACGGCGAGTGAGCGCCTCGGACCGTGGGTGGAGAGTGCGCGCGAAGTGGCGGAACGCGGGTGGAGGTCGGGTGGAGACGATGCCCGGTAGAGCTGCGCAGCGCGTCAGTCGGTCGCGGCCTTGAGACGCGTCAGGATGAGCGCCACGTTGGGCATGGTCGGCTGGGGATTGGCATAAGCGTCATGGTCGGACGGCCAGCCCGTGTAATACATGGTTGCGAACTCGGCGCCGGATGGTCGCGCATCCATCGCCAGAGTCGGCACCTTCTCCACGTAGATCTTCTGCAGCCCGTCGAGCGCCTTCTTGCGGCTGGCGTCGTCGACGGCGTCGGTGTACGCCGTGAAGAGCGTCTTGGCGTCATCGTCCTGATAGCGGCCGTAGTTCCACGACGCCTTCTGGCCGATCGGCACGTAGTAGTTCGGGTCGAACATGTCGGCGTACGTCTCCCACGGAGAGACGCTGATGTTGGTCCAGTGCAGGGCGGCCTGGAAGTCGCCGCTGTTCAATGAGTCGGTCCAGGCATCCGCAGTGGGGGTCGATACCTTGGCGTCGATGCCGATGGAGGCCGCCGCCGATGCGATGAGCGTGAGTCCCGTGTCGTAATCGCTCCAGCCTGCGGGATCCGTGAGCGTGAACGTGACGGGCTGACCGTCCTTGCCGATCAGCGTCGATTTGTTGTACGTGTACCCTGCGTCGGTGAGGATCTTCTTCGCCGCTGCGACATCGACCTTGTAGTTCTTGCCCTTGTAGTCGTCTGCGATGAACGAGTCACCGGCTGGGGTGGGGATGCCCGTCACGCTCGTGAGCTCCGGGAAGATGCCGGACTCGGCGATCTTGCTCTCTTTCGCCCGATCGACGACGGTGTTCAGCGCCATGCGGATCGCGACGTCGTTGAACGGGGCCGTCTGGGTGTTGAGCGCCAGAAAGTCGACCGCGAGGCCGGCCGGATAGAACGCCCGGTTGTGCGCCTTGTCTTTGTTGATGAAGACGTTCTGATAGTCCGCGATGAACGTCCACGCCCACTGGGACGCACCGACGGCCAGCGCGGTGGTCAGGGTGTCGTTGCCGCTGTAGGACGTGTACCGCAGCTCGGGCGCCGCGAGCTTGCCGCCCCAGTACTTCGGGTTGGCGTCAAGCGTGACGGTCTGGCTGGTCCACCTCTTCAGGATGTACGGACCGGTTCCCACCGGCGTCTTGTTGGCGAACTTCGTGGGATCGGCGACCTTCCGCCACAGGTGCTCCGGCACGATGAACAGCTGCAGCACCTTGAGTTGATTGACGAACTGACCGGTCGTGAAGGACACCGTGACGGTGTCTCCGCTCGTCGTGATGTCGCCGTAGGGCAGGCCCTCCGTGTTCAGCGCATCGAACTTCTTTCGCAGGTTCAGCGAGAATGCGATGTCATCAGCGGAGAAGGCCGTGCCATCCGACCATTTCACGCCGCTGCGCGCGGTGAGCGTCAGCTGCGTGTAGTCCTTGTTCCATTTCCACGCTTTCGCCAGCCACGGGATCGCCTTGTTCGCCGGACGCGTGTCGTTGACCTGGGCGAGCGGTTCGTAAATGGCGTACCGGTAGCCGAGCGAGGTCGCCGCGGACGTGTTCAGGAACGGGTTCGAGTTGTTGGTCTGGGGGCCGTTCGGCATGCCGATCGTCAGCGCGCGCTGGCCGGCCTCCGATGCGGATCCGCCGCCCGAACATCCGGAGAGCGACAAGCCCACGGCCACGAGGGCTGCCGCCACGACGGCCAGGCCCTTGGTGATCTTCATTCCCGTTGCCTCCTTGCACGCGATCCCAGGGCGAGCCCGACGCCGAGAATGCGTCGGTTCACCGCTTGGCGGGCTCCGGAGTTTCCGGGCGGAAGCAACGCAGAGACAGCGCGAGGGGGGCGCGCTCTGCGTCCGGGGGCACGACATTCGGGAATCGTGGATCTGGCCAGTCAGCGTACCGGGCTCGGGCGGGTTCCGGAACTTGTGGAGGAAGCAGTGGGAAAGAGATGCGGCCCGCGAGGACTGTGGAGGAGGGGTCGGAGACCGGGTGGGGCGTGTCGTCGACCGCTCACCACCGGGCGTTGGACCATCCGCGTCGGGGGCTGCGGATGGTCCAACGGGTCTGGGCCCGCAGTGCGCGGGGACTGCACTCTCGCGAGGAGGAACACGCACCCTCGCGAGGAGGAACACGCACCCTCGCGAGGAAGAACTGGCACCCTCGCGAGGAGGAACAGGCACCCTCGGGAGGAGGAACGCGCACCCTCGCGAGGAGGAACGGGCACCCTCGGGGCGGGGATCAGGGGCGGAGGGCCAGCTCCTCGGGAACCGTGGCCGTCGGGTCCTCGTCGAGCCAGCACGCGACAAGGCGATCGGGTTCCGGGCCGATCGCCGTCGGCTCCAGGAGCTGCGGAAGCTTCTCACTGCAGACCGGCATCGCGTGGGGGCAGCGCGGGTGGTACGGGCATCCGGTCGGCAGCGCCACCAGGTCGGGCGGCGACCCTGGGATGCCGGTCATCTCGCGCCGCGGCCCACGCAGCGGCGGGAACGAGCTGAGCAGCCCCTTCGTGTACGGATGCCGCGGCTGCCGGTACAGCTTCGCCGCCGGACCCTGCTCAACGATGTCGCCCGCGTACATGATGGCGATGCGGTCCGCGATCTCGATCAGCAGCGACACGTCGTGCGTGATGAAGATGACGGAGAAGCCGAGTCGCTCGCGCAGGTCGACGATCTGCTCGATGATCTGACGCTGCATCACCACGTCGAGGGCGGTGGTCGGCTCGTCCATGATGAGCACGCGGGGCTCGAGGGCGAGCGCCATCGCGATCATCACGCGCTGCCGCATCCCGCCGGAAAGCTGGTGCGGGAACGCGGTGATGCGACCGGGGTCGATGCCGACCATCTCGAGCAGTTCGCGCGCCCTCTCCTGGCGCTCCTGCTTCGTGGTCTCCGGGCGGTGGGCGGCGATGGCATCCGTGATCTGGCGGCCGATGCGGTGCACCGGATTGAGCGAGTTCATCGCGCCCTGGAACACGATCGCGGTGTCCTGCCAGCGACCGGCGCGCAGATCCTGCTCCGACTGGCGCAGGATGTCGACCGGTTCGCCGCCGTCCTCCGGGTGGTAGAGCACCTCGCCGCTGGAGATGAGTCCGGGCGGCGGAAGCAGACGGGTCGCGCCGTACACGAGGGTGGACTTGCCGCATCCGGATTCGCCCGCCAGTCCGAGCACCTCCCCCTCGCGCAGCGTGAGGCTCACGTTGCGAAGCGCGTGCACGCGATCCTCGCCGTATCCGTAGTCGACGGAGAGGTTCTTGATCTCGAGCACGGGACGACCGCCGCCGGCGTTGCGGACGCGGCCCATGGCATCCGGTGCGGTGCTCGTTGCGGAGGCGGACCCGCCGGCCGGCGCGCTGTCCGCTGCCGCGTCGAGGGTGTTCTGGGATGCGGTGGTGACGTCGGTCGTCATCGGGTGACCTCCTGGGAAGCGGCGCGGGCGGCGTGCGCGGCCGTGCCGACGGCAGGGCCGCGCGGTGCGTCGCGCACCATGGCGGTGAAGCCGATACGGGGACGGATGCCTGTCTTGCGCATCTTGCGTGCGCTCAGCCCCGCGAGCCGCAGGCGCGGGTTGACGAACTCGTCGATTCCGAAGTTGATGAGCGTGAGCGACATGCCGAGGATGGCGATGAGCAGGCCGGCAGGAACGAACCACCACCAGGCGCCGCGGGCGAGGGCGCCGTTCGCCTGCGCCCAGTAGAGCACCGTGCCCCAGCTCCAGTCGGTCACCGAGGTGACGCCGATGAAGGCGAGCGTGGTCTGCGTGAGCACGGCGAACGTCATCGTGCTGATGAAGCTCGACGCGATGATCGCTGTCAGGTTCGGCAGCGTCTCGAACCAGACGATGCGCCAGGTCGACTCGCCGCCCGCCCGCGCGGCCTCGATGAAGTCCCGCCCGCGAAGCGAGAGCGTCTGGGCGCGCAGGATGCGAGCACCCCACGCCCATCCGGTGATCGCGAGCACGAACGCGATGAGCAGGTTGCCGGCGTTCGGCACAGCCCCTGCCACGATCACGATGAGCGGCAGCGCCGGGATGACCAGGAAGATGTTCGACAGCGCGGAGAGGATCTCGTCCGCGACTCCGCCCAGGAATCCGGCGCTCACTCCGATCAGCACGGAGAGTGCCGTGGCGAGCGCTCCGGCGATGACGCCGACGATCATGACGCCCTGCGTTCCCACAAGGAGCTGCGAGAGGATGTCGCGCCCCAGGTGGTCCGTGCCCATCCAGTGCTGCGCGGTGGGCGGCGACAACAGGGTGTTCGTGATGGCGCTCGGATCGTACGGCGCGATGAGCGGTCCGATGATCGCGAGGATCAGGAACACCGCGAAGATCACCAGGCCGGTGATCGACTTCGGGTTGCGCAACGACGCGAAGCGCTTGCGGTGGCGCTTGCCGCTGTGCGAGGTGGCGGTCGCGGTCGGCTGCGCCGCGGCATCCGCTCCGGTGATGGCCGCGTCGTTCACGACGGGTGCGTTCGACATGTCTCAGCCCTCCTGACGGGTGCGCGGATCGAGGAACACGTAGACCATGTCGGCGATGATGTTCGCGACCAGCACCGAGATGGTGATGACGAGGAAGATGCCCTGCATCAGCGGATAGTCGTGGGCGTTGATCGCCTGGAACAGCGAGTAGCCGATGCCCGGGTACGAGAAGACGAGCTCCATGACCAGGGTTCCCGACACCACGAAGCCGAGCGACAGCGCGAATCCGGAGACCTGCGGAAGGATCGCGTTGCGCGCCGCGTAGGCGAACATCACGGTGCGCTCCTTGAGGCCTTTCGCCTGGGCAACGGTGACGTAGTCCTCCGACGTGACGGTGACCATCATGTTGCGCTGCGACAGGATCCAGCCCGCCACCGAGGACAGGATGATCGTGATCGCCGGCAGTGCGGCGTGCTGCAGCACCGAGCCGATGAACTCGAGGTTGAACGCCGGGATCAGTCCGCCGTCGAATCCGCCGCCGGCCGGGAACACCGGCAGGATCACGGCGAAGACCGCGATGAAGATGAGCCCCAGCCAGAAGTACGGCACGGAGGAGAAGAACGTGGTGACCGGCAGGATGCCGTCGGCCCAGGTTCCGCGCCGCCATCCGATGTACGTGCCGATCAGCGTGCCGATGACGACGGAGACGATCGTCGAGACGCCGACGAGTCCGATCGTCCACGGCAGCGCCTGCCCGATCACCTCGCTCACCGGGGTGGGGAAGTAGGCGAACGAGATGCCGAGGTTGCCGTGCAGCAGCTCGCCCCAGTAGGTCCAGTACTGGTCCCAGAGGCTCTGCTTCTTGTCGAGTCCGAACAGCACGTACAGCGAGTGGATCGCGCTGGTCGACAGCTGACCCTGGAACTTGTTGATCAGCGACTGCACCGGGTTGCCCGGCATGAACCGGGGAATGAGGAAGTTCAGCGTGATGGCCGCCCAGGCGGTGATCACGTAGAAGATGATGCGGCGAACGAGGTACCTCATGCTGCCACCGCCTTCACGGGCTGCACGGGAGCCGCCGCGTCGCCGAGGTCGGGGAGCTGCGCACCGGAGGGAACGGCATCCGTGCCGCCCGCGACCTTGTCGGCGTATCCCCAGCACGCCACCTCGCGCTTCGGTCCGATCTCGAACGACGGGGGCGTCGTCTCGCAGAGCTCGGTGGCGAACGGGCAGCGGGTGCGGAAGCGGCATCCGCTCGGCGGCTTCACCATGTTCGGCGGCTCGCCCTTGGCGCCCGTCTTGTCGAGGTTCGCGAGGTTCTCGGGGTCGGGTGCCGAGCGCACGAGCAGCTGCGTGTACGGATGCGCGGGCTGCTGCGTCGTCGACTCGCTGTCGCCCTTCTCCACGACGCGCCCCGCGTACATCACGAAGGTCTCGTCGGCGAAGTAGCGGGCGGATGCGATGTCGTGCGTGATGTAGAGAATGGCGATCCCGAAGCGGTCGCGCAGATCCTGCAGCAGGTTGAGGATGCCGACGCGGATGGAGACGTCGAGCATCGAGATGGGCTCGTCGGCGAGTAGCACCTCGGGATCCGCGGCGAGCGCGCGGGCGATGACGACGCGCTGCCGCTGTCCTCCGGAGAGCTCGTGCGGGAACTTGTCCAGGAACCGGTCAGGGTTCAGCTGCACGCGCTCCAGCAGAGTGTGCAGCTGCTCCTCGAGCTTGTCGCCGCGCAGTCCTGGCGTCTGGATCCGCACCGCGCGCGTGAGAACGTACCGCACGGTGTGCACGGGGTTGAGCGACGCGAACGGATCCTGGAAGATCATCTGCGCGTTTCGGGTGTACTGCCGGAACGCGCGGCCGCGCTTGGCTGTCACGGGCTTGCCGTGCAGCAGCACCTCGCCGCTGGTCTGCGTGTAGAGGCGGGCCAGCAGGCGGGCCACGGTGGACTTGCCTGATCCGGATTCGCCGACGAGAGCGACGACGTGGCCGGGGCGCAGCGCGACGTTGAAGTCATCGACCGCGTGCACGACGCCCTTGTTGCGGATGCCGCGCAGCGGGAAGTGTTTGGTGAGATGCACCGCCTCGAGCACGGCCGGATCGCGGGGATCCATGGCGTGCGTCTCGGGAACAGCGGTGTCGGGGGCGGGGACTGAATGCTCGGCGGCGGCCCGGTCGGGCTCGCTCACGCCGGCGGCGTCGTTGCTCATCGATTACCTGGTTCTGCGCGCACGCCGTTCGGAGCTCGCTTGGAGCTCGGAGCGGATGCGCGCTGTAGTGCGAAGTGGAGAGATCGTGGGTGGGGGGAACCCTCGG
>NZ_JBTOLK010000001.1:745224-1154765 GCF_054551755.1 Rathayibacter sp. CAU 1779 | reverse complement strand
GCGAACCCGTCGGGGCATGGCCGACGGGTTCGCCACCGCGCGAGACCCCTGGACCTGCCTCACCATCGGTGGGGCACTGTCAGGGAGCTCGATGTCAGCCGACGGCCTTGAGCTTTGTCAGGATCAGCGCCGCGTTCGGTGCTGTCGGCTGCGGGTTGGCGTACGCGTTGCTCTCCGACGGCCAGCCCGAGTAGTACTTCGACGAGAACTCGGCGCCTGCCGGGCGGGCGTCCATCGCCAGGGTCGGAACCTGCTCGACGTAGATCTTCTGCAGGGCGTCGAGAGCCGCCTTGCGACCGGCGTCGTCCGTCGCGTCCGTGTAGGCCTTGAACTGAGCCTTGGCCTCATCGCTCTGGAAGCGACCGTAGTTCCACACTGCCGCCTGTCCGGCCGGCACGTAGTACGCCGGGTCGAACATGTCGGAGTACATCTCCCACGGTGTGACGCCGCCGTTGGTCCAGTGCAGCGCGGCCTGGAAGTCGCCCGTGTTGAGGGCGGTGGTCCAGGAATCCGCGGTGGGGGTGTCCACCTTGGCGTCGATGCCGATCGACTTCGCGGATGCCGCGATCAGCGTCAGACCGGAGTCGTAGTCGTTCCAGCCCGCCGGGTCGGTGAGCGTGAACGTGACGGGCTGGCCGTCCTTGCCGATCAGCGTGGATCCGTTGTACGTGTAGCCGGCGTCGGTGAGGATCTTCTTCGCGGCCGTGACGTCGACCTTGAAGTTCTTGTCCTTGTAGTCGTCGGCGATGAACGAGGTGCCGGCCGGGGTCGGAATGCCCGTCACGTTCGTCAGCTCGGGGAAGATGCCCGACTCGGCGACCTTGCTCTCCTTGGCACGGTCGACGACCGTGTTCAGCGCCTGTCGCACGGCGACGTCGTTGAACGGGGCCTTCTCGGTGTTCAGGGCCAGGTAGTCGATGCCGAGACCGGCGGGGAAGAACGCCTGGTTGTGGGCCTTGTCCTTGTTGACGTACACGTTCTCGTAGTCCGCGATGAACGTCCAGCCCCACTGGGCGGCGCTCGTCGAGAGAGCCGTCGTGAGGGTGTCGTTGCCGCTGTACGAGGTGTAGCGCAGCTCAGGTGCCGCGAGCTTGCCGCCCCAGTAGTCCGGGTTCGCGTCGAGCGTGACGGCCTGGGTGGTCCAGCTCTTCATCACGTACGGACCGGTTCCCACCGGCGTCTTGTTCGCGAACTTGGTCGGGTCGGCGACGTTCTTCCAGATGTGCTCCGGCACGATGAACAGCTGCAGCGCCTTGATCTGGTTGACGAACTGGCCGCTCGTGAACGTCACGGTGACGGTGTCGCCGCTCGTGGTGATGTCGCCGTACGGGAGGCCCTCGGTGTTCAGCGCCGAGTACTTCTTGCGCAGGTTCAGCGAGAACGCGATGTCGGCTGCGGTGAACGGCTTGCCGTCCGACCACTTCACGCCGTCACGCGCGGTGAGTGTCAGCTTCGTGTAGTCCTCGTTCCACTTCCACGACTTGGCGAGCCACGGGGTCGCCTTCTGCGCCGGACGGGTGTCGTTGACCTCGGCGAGCGGCTCGTAGATCGCGAAGCGGTAGCCGAGCGACGATGCGGCCGACGTGTTGAGGAACGGGTTGGAGTTGTTCGTCTGCGGACCGTTCGGCATGCCGATGGTCAGTGCGTGACCGCTGCCTCCGGACGTTCCGGAGCTGCTCGAGCAGCCGGAGAGCGTGAGCCCGACGGCAGCGAACGCCACAGCGGCGACGATCAGCCCTTTCTTGATCTTCATTTCCTTATGCCTCCTTGCATGGTGGGGGTTCAGGGGTTGGTGGTTGGGGTTATGCACCGCCGCCGGTGTCGGCACCTGTGCCGGGGCGTGCGGTGGTCGCTGAGATCCGCAGGTCACGGCTGGAGCGTCCGGCGTGCACCAGGCAGGTGCCCTCCGGCGTGCTCCAGGCGTGAGCCTCGGTGTCCCAGATCTGGAAGGAGCGCTGCGGCACGGTGATCCGCACCGTGCTCTGCGCACCAGGCGCGACGTCGAGCGTCGCGAAGCCGGCGAGCCAGCGCAGCGGACGCGTTGCATCCGCTCCGATCGGCTCGAGATAGACCTGCACGACCTCGCGACCGGTGCGGTCGCTCGTGTTCGTGAGGGTGACGTCGACGTCGAGGCCGCCGTCGGAAGCGGATGCCACGGCCACGGCGTCGTACCGCCACGCGGCGTAGCCGAGTCCGAATCCGAACTCGCGGGCTGGGGTGCGTCCGAGCCGGTCCCAGCCGCGGTGGCCGACGTCGACGCCTTCGGTGTAGACGATCCGTCCGTCGACAGGGATGCCGTTCGGCACCGGAACGTCGGATGCCCGCGCCGGCAGCGTCCACGGCAGTCGACCGGACGGCTCCGTGGTGCCGGTGAGCACGTCGGCGAGCGACGTGCCCGCCTCCTGGCCGGGCAGCCACCACCACAAGACGGCTGCGACGTCGTCGAGCCACGGCAGCAGCACGGGGGCCCCGGCGTTCACGACGACCACGGTGCGCGGATTCGCCTCGGCCACGCGACGCACGAGCTCGTTCTGACGACCCGGAAGGTCGAGCGTCGGACGATCCCAACCCTCGGACTCCGTCTCCGGATTCGTGCCGACGATGACGACGGCCACGTCGGCCTTCGCGGCGGCGGCGACGGCGTCCGCGATCTCGGCATCCGTCCCCGCCTCGGGGGCGAGGCGCCGCAGGTGCACCCGCGCGAAGCGGCCGAAGGCGTGAGCGTCGACGACCTGGGCCGTGATCACCAGGTGGGCCGCGGCATCCGGTCCGCCTGGCAGATGCAGCGAGACGGCGTCCGGGTTCGCGTACGAGGAGTTCAGCACCACCTCGGGGCCGACGATCGCGTCGGACTGCGACACCCGCTCGCCGTCGACGACGACGGTGTGCGCGCCGACCGGCGCGATCTCGATGAGGTGCTCACCCGGTGCGCTCAGCGCGATCGCCGTGGTGAGCCGGACCGTCTCGGCGGCATCCGGCAGGTCGGTGAGCCACACGGAGCCCTGCGCCGACGCGAGCGTGCGGGTCTCGATCACGGCTCCGCGCGCGTCCAGGGCCTCGACGCGGATGCCACGCACACCGTCGGGTGCAGTGAGCGCGGCATCCGCGACGACGGGCGCGCCGACGAGCGTGCTCCCACCGCGATGGCGGGTGACGGATGCGTTCGGGAACGCCTCGACGAGAGCCTCCAGCGGATCCGCCAGCACGGCGGCATCCACGTGCGCGCTTCCGCCGCCCTGCACGAACGGCGTCACGGCGTTCGCGCCGATGAGGGCGATGCTGCCGACGGATGCGGCATCCAGCGGCAGCAGCTCACCGTCGTTGCGGAGAACAACGGTGGAGCGGGCCGCCGCCTCGCGGAGCAGGGTGCGCACCGCATCCGAATCGGGCTCCGGGATGCTCGTGTCGTGCGGGCGCACCGGGTCGCCTGCGTTCTCCGCCACCTCGAACGGCTCGTCGAGGGCGCCGACGCGCCGGGCGAGCCGCAGGATGCGCTCCACCTTGTCGTCGATGACGGATTCCGCGACCTCGCCGCGCTCGACGGCCGAGAGCAGGTCGTCGTCCCAGGGGCCGCCGGGGCCGGGCATCACGAGGTCGAGCCCGGCGAGCGCGGGCTCCACCGCGGACTTCGTGGCCAGCCAGTCGCTGACGACGACGCCGTCGTAGCCCCACTCGTCCTTGAGGATGTCGGTGAGCAGAGTGCGGTGGGCGGTGGCGGGTGCATCCTCGCCGAGCACGTCGACCGTGTTGTACGCAGCCATGATCGACCACGGCTTCACCTCGCGGATGACTGCCTCGAACGGGGCGAGATACACCTCGCGCAGCGTCCGCTCGTCGATCACGGAGTGGTACTCGGTGCGGTCGGTCTCGGTCTCGTTGCCGACGTAGTGCTTGACGCACGCGCCGATGCCGGCCTGCTGCAGAGCGTCGATGAACGGCGCGGCCATGCTGCCGGCGAGCAGGGGGTCCTCGGCGAGGCACTCGAAGTGGCGGCCGCCGACCGGGCTGCGCTGCAGGTTCACGATCGGCGCCAGCACGACGTCGACACCCTTGCGCTTGGCCTCGTCGGCCATCAATGCGCCGAGCCGGCCGAGCAGGTCGCGATCCCACGTGGCGGCCGTTGCGCTCGGGGCCGGCAGCTGTGCGGAGGGCGTGTCGTCCTCATCCGTTCCGCGCACGCCGATGGGGCCGTCGGAGACGGTGATGGCGCGCAGACCGATCTGGCCGAGGCCGTACAGGGTCCAGGTACCGGATCCGGTGAGCAGGCGAACCTTGTCGGAAAGGCTCAGCCGTGCGACGACCGATCGCAGCGTTGCTGCGTCGACTTCGGTCGGGAGGGCTGGGTTGAAACTCACGCCTGTGCTCCAAAACATGGCTCGTCGTTGAGGGGACGCAGGACATCGTGACACAGTTACTGACTTGTAAGTAAGTTGAGGCGATAACGTTTGAATAACGCGCCACAGGGTCGGGTGTTAAGTTCAATCCGACTACTAATCGAACTGCCGATGAGTCCATTCCCCGAGGAGACGCCCGTGCCCGACCAAGCAGCCCCCACAGACGCGGGCGAAGCACAGCCGAGCACCGACGAGCGGCCCGCCGAGGGCCGTGATTCCGCGGACTCCCCCGAGAAACCGCTCTCGAAACAGCAGGCACGCACCCTGGAGCGCCGCGAAGCCGTCCTGAAGGCGGCGATGAGCGTGTTCGGGGCGCACGGCTACAACAAGGGCGCGCTCGTCGAGGTTGCCCAGCAGGCGGGCATGACCCACGCGGGCGTGCTGCATCACTTCGGCAGCAAGGAGGGCCTCCTGGTCGCCGTGCTCCGCTACCGCGACGGCGAGGCCGTCGACGGGGTCGCCGGGCGACCGCAGGTGACGGGGCCGGCGTTCCTCCCCCATCTGCTCGGCACCGTCGAGGAGAACACCCATCGGCGCGGCGTGGTGCAGACGTACGCCGTGCTGTCAGCGGAATCCGTGACCGACGGGCATCCAGCCCAGGGCTACTTCCGCGGACGCATGACGGGGCTGCGCGAGAAGCTCGCCGGCGTCATCCGCGACGTGGTGGGCGACGGACCGACGGACAAGGCCGTCATGGATGCGGCGAGCGCTCTCATCGCCGTGATGGACGGTCTGCAGGTGCAGTGGCTGCTCGACCCCGACGCGGTCGACATGCCAGGCACGGTGGCGATGATCATGGACGAGATCATCGACCGACTGGCGTCAGGTGTCCCAGCGCCCGATGTGCGCGTGCGGGTTGCGGAACTGCTCGGCACCCGACCGGATGCGACCCCGTCGGCGTAGGACGCCTCTCGGCACACCGCTGCACGGTCGGTCGGCGGCTGCGATGCTGGGGTGATGGTCGATCTCGAAACGCTCCGGCTTCGTCTTTACGGGCAGCTCGTCGACGAAGGCAGGGTCGCGAGCAGCACGCAGGTGGCCCTGGAGCTCGGAATCGACGATGCCGAGGCGGCCGCCGCATTCCGTGCGCTCGCGGATGATCGGCACCTCGTTCTCGACGAGCGGGGAGACATCGAACTCGCGCACCCTTTCGGCACCCGCGATTTCGGATTCTCGGTGAAGTCGGAGCACACCCTGTGGTGGGGCGGATGCGCGTGGGATTCCTTCGCCATCCCGCATCTGGTGCCGGGCGCCTCGCCGGCGCTGGTGGCGACGACGTGTCCGGCCTGCGGCACCGCGCACGCCTGGAGCGTGGATGTCGACCGGCCGCCGGCGGACGACCAGGTGGCGCACTTCCTCGTGCCGATGGCACACGTGTGGGACGACGTGATCCACGCCTGCGAGAACCAGAGCATCTTCTGCAGCACGGACTGCGTCGACGCCTGGCTGGAACGCACGCACCACCAGATGGGCGCCGTGTTCAGCCTCGAGACGCTGTGGAGGCTCGCCTCCGACTGGTACACGGGACGGCTGACTCGCGGATACCGACGGCGCGAGCCCGTCCAAGCGGCTGAGTACTTCAGGAGCGTGGGGCTCGTCGGACCATTCTGGGGGAACTGAGCCGGCCCTGGCCGCCCGGCCGCCGCCCGGCTCCCGCCCGGACGGCCGTTCAGCGCGCCGCGAGAGCTGGGCGCCGAACGGTCGTCCGTGCCGCACGGAGCCGGGATCCGGCCAGGGCGGGATGCGTCGGTCAGGCGGCGACGGATCCGAGGTGCGCGCCGCCATCCGTCTCGATCACGGTGCCGGTCACATTGCGGCTGGTGGCGGCGAACACGACAGCCTCAGCGATCTCGTCGGCCGTGGCCACATGACGCACGGGAAGTGTCGCGGCCGTCTGCGCGAAGAGCTGCTGACGCACATCCGCTGGGACGAAGTCCCACCACGGCGTGTCCACACCGCCGGGGCTCACGGCGTTGACGCGGATCGGCGCGAGCTCGGTGGCAAGCGGCTGCACGAGCCCCTCGACGGCCGCGTTCAGCGATCCGATGCCCGCGGTCTCACTCATGCCCATGCGGCCGGTGATGGCGCCGATGAGCGTGATGGATCCGTCGGCCTTCAGGTGCGGTATGGCCGCCTGGATGCTCGTGACCGTCGGCCAGTACTTCGCGTCGAAGGCCTCACGAAGGGCCTTCAGTTCCAGGCCGGCGATCGGGCCCATTCCCGCACTGCTCGCCACCGTCACGACCAGCCGATCGAGGGTGCCGATCTCGGCGAAGAGCGCGTCGAGGGCTCCACGGTCGCCCGCGTCGACGGAGTGGCCGATGAGTTCCGGATGCTCCGCAGCGACCGCGGCCAACCGATCTGCGCGTCGTCCGGCGATGTGCACGTTGTCTCCGGCCGCGGCGAGGCGGATCGCCGTCGCAAGCCCGATACCGGACGTGCCGCCGATGACGAGGGATGTGGATGTCATGACTTCTCCTATTTCGAACCGTTGCGTCTCGAAATGCAGACTAGCATGGCATCGTGGATCACGTGAAGGCTTCCGAGGAGACGTCCGGTCCGGCCGGAGACGGAACGCCATCGAAGGCCGGACGCAAGCGCAGCGAGCAGAGCAGGAGCGCCATCCTGCGGGCTGCGTTCTCGCAGTTCGAGAGGTCGGGGCTGCAGTCGCTCACCATCGAGGGGATCGCGGCGGAGGCCGGGGTCGGCAAGCAGACGATCTACCGTTGGTGGCCGTCGAAGGCGCATGTGCTGATGGAGGCTGTCGCCGTGAACGCGGAACTCCTCGTCTCCACCCAGGATCGGGGCAGCTTCGAGCTCGACCTGCGCGCCTTCCTCACGCAGTCCTTCGAGATCGGCCGCACGTCGGGAGTGCGCGAGCTGCTCGCCGCGCTGATGGGGCAGGCGCAGGTGGATCCGGCCTTCGGGACCGATTTCCGGGAGCAGTTCCTGCTCCGCAGGCGCGACGCGCTCGCGGTGATCGTCGACCGAGCCGAGGCGCGCGGTGACTTCCCCGATGGCATCCGCCCCGGAACCCTCGCCGACGTGGTCTTCGGTGTCATCTGGTATCGCGTGCTGGCCACGGGAGACGATCCGGACGACGCCCTCGTCGACGAGCTGACGAGGATGCTCACGGTCGGCACTTAGCAAGGCGCCCGAAAGCCGTTAGCAAGACGTCAGGGTCGGCATCCGGACCGTCTCGATCTCGTGAGGAGAGCACCGACGGCCGTTCTGTCGACCCACAGTGGATCCATGACTACCACCGGCCATGATGTTGTGCACCGCACCGCTGCAACGCGGCTGCGAAGGATCGTGGCCGGCCGGCATCCGTGGGGTCGATTCGAGACCCGTGTGCTCGACCGCAGCGGCACCGTGGTGCAGCACGTGCTCGTCGTCTACCCGCCCGGCACGAACGACCGAGAGCGGATGCTGCTGTGGTTCGCTCGCACCTGGCCGTCGGCGGGTGCCGTCGCCGGCATCAGCGCGTTCATGTGCCTCGGCGACCTCGTCCCGTCCACGATTCTGACGCCCGTCGTCTTCACCCTGTACGGGATCGGCCTCGCCGCCGCGCTGGTTCCCAGCCGTCGCATCCGCATGCTCGTCCACCGTGTCGTGGTGACGGAGGTGCGGGACGCGCGACCGTGGTGCGCGGACGGGCGCACGAACCTCATCCGCCGCGCCATCGGAGTGCTCGACGACCTCGATCGCCGTGCAGAGGAGGGAACGGTCGATCCCGTCGAGTACGAGATCGAGTGGGGTCGGGTCTACCGGCTGCTGGGTTGAGCGTGCATCCGGGCGCCTCCAAACGCCCCGTGATGCACTCCCTCACGGCGCCACGCTCACGGGGCGGCGGGCATCCGTCTCCCGCCCACCCCGTACGGACTGCAGAAATGGCTCCACAGCACAGCCCATGGAGCCACTTCTGCAGTTCCGATCATTCGTCGCACCCGTAAACGGTGCGGGCCGGGCGACAACTTGGCGGCGAGCGCCGAGACGACGATCAGCGGATGCCTCTGCCGGGCGCACGAGACGACGAAGCGCCCCGCCTCCTCGGTCCGGGAGACGGGGCGCTGACGCAGTGAGTGTCGAGACCGCCTAGGCGACCGTCTCCTCGACCGCCGCGATGACGTCGCTGATGCGCACGTCGCCCGCCGCGACCTCGTCGAACTCCGCCTGGATCTCGGCGCGGCCGAGGAGCTCCGTCATCCGGCGGCGGCGCTGACGCGGGATGAGCGTCACAACGGTCCCCTTCTTGCCGGCGCGACCGGTGCGGCCGGAGCGGTGCAGGTACGTCTTGTACTCGTCGGGCGCGTCGGCCTGGATCACGAGGTCGATGTCGTCGACGTGGATGCCGCGCGCCGCGACATCCGTCGCCACGAGCACCGACACGCGACCGTTCGACAGCTTGTCGAGGTTGCGCTGGCGGCGGGACTGGCTCAGGTCGCCGTGCAGCGACACGGCAGGGATGCCCGCGTCGTCGAGCTGCTCAGCGAGCTGTTCGGCGAACGCACGCGTGCGGGCGAAGATGAGCGTCTTGCCGTCGCGATCCGCGAGCTGCTCGACGATCGCGCCCTTCTCGCGGTGCTCGATGACGAACACGCGGTGGTCGATCGTGCCGGACGCCTGGTCCTCACCGGCGACCTCGTGCACGGCCGGCTCGACGAGGAACTCGTCGACGAGGTTGGCGACGCCCGTGTCGAGCGTGGCCGAGAACAGCAGCTTCTGGCCGCCGTCGGCGGTCTGGCGCAGGATGCGCTGCACCGGCTCGAGGAAGCCCAGGTCGCACATGTGGTCGGCCTCGTCCAGCACCGTGATCGCGACCTCGCTGAGGTCGAGGTGGCCCTGGTTGATCAGATCCTCGATGCGGCCGGGCGTGCCGATCACGATGTCGACGCCGCGACGCAGGGCACCGACCTGACGGGCCTGGGGCACGCCGCCGTAGATCTGCGTGGTGAAGAGACCGACGCTGCGGGCGATCGGCTGCACGGTGCGGTCGATCTGCAGGGCGAGTTCACGCGTCGGGGCCATGATCAGCGCACGGGGTGCACGTCCCATGGTGCGCTTGCCGTTCGCACGGCCGGACTCGGCCCAGAGTTGCATGAGGCGCTCGACGAGCGGTGCGCCGAACGCGATGGTCTTGCCGGATCCGGTGCGGCCGCGGCCGAGCACGTCGCGTCCGGAGAGCACGTCGGGGATCGTCGCGGCCTGGATCGGGAACGGGCTCGATGCACCGAGCTCCTCGAGCGCGCGCACGATGTTGCCGCCGAGTCCGAGGTCGCCGAAGGTCACGCCGTCGACATCGGATGCCTCGATCGCCTCTGCCTGGAGCCGCTCGAGCACGACGTCGTCGTTCGGTGTGAACGCATGCTGCTCGTCGCGCTTCGGATAGAAGTCGGAGTCGCGGCGCTCGCGCGGGGCGTCGGAGCGACGGTCGTCGAAGGAGCGACGCGGACGGTCGTCGTCGAAACGACGCGCGGGTCGGTCGTCGTACGAACGACGCGGACGGTCACCATCGAAGGAGCGACGCGGACGGTCGTCGTCGAAACGACGGGCAGGACGGTCGTCCTCGAACCGGCGACGGGGCCGGTCGTCATCATTGCGACGCGGGCGGTCGTCGAAGCTGCGAGCCGGGCGATCGCTACGCTGTGCCGAGCCTGTCGAGGTATCGAACCGACGACGCGGCTGCTCGTCGTTGGAACGACGCGGACGATCCCCGTCGAATCGGCGTACAGGACCGTCGTCGTTCTGACGACGCGGACGATCGTCACCGAAACGACGAGTCGCACGCTCATCACCGAAACGCGGACGATCGTTGTCGAGGCGGCGCGGACGATCGTTGTCGAAGCGGCGTGTGGGACGCTCGTCATTGCCACGGCGGGGGCGGTCATCGCCAGAGGAACGGCGGTCGTCACGACCTCCGCGGTCGAAACGCGCGCTGCGGTCATCGCGCGACGGCCGCTCGTCGCGTGCACCACGGTATCCGCCCTCTGCGCCGCGGTTCGAGCGCGAGTACCGCGCGTCGTCGCGGTCGCGGGACTCGTCGCGGCCCCGGGCGTCATCGCGTGCACCGCGCGGACGCTCGGGAGCGTGGCCGCGGGCGGCGCGGTCGTCGGCGGTCCAGCGGCGCTTCTTGGTGGCATCCGCGTCTTCCGGACGGTATCCGCGGTGGCCGGCGCTGCGGCTGCCTGGCTTGGATCCGGACTTCGCGCCGTACGGCTTGCTACCGCCGGACTTCTTGGCGTAGCTGGGGTCGAAGTTCGGTCGACCCGCAGGTTTCTTGTTCGTGGGCATGAGGATTCTTCTGGGTTGATCTCGAGTGTGCAGGGGCAGAACCCGCGACAAGTCGTCGCGTCCTTGCAGAACCTCGGGCAGGCAGCGACGAACGCCGCCTTCTTGAGGACCGTTACCATACAGGGCCATCCGCCACGGCGTACATCGACGCAAGGGGTGCAGATCGCACCCGGCGGAACCGGCCCAACAGACTTACAAACCCATCCGCGCTTTTCGCGCGGTGTCCAGAGCCGACCGCACAAGTCTACAGGACCCACGCCTGGCAGCCCGCTGGCAGTGCGACCCAGCGGGACCGCGTCACGCGTGCCTGGGCATCCGCTCCGCCACGAGCGCCAACACAACGATCAGCACGACCGCTCCCAGCTGCACGATGACCGGCGCCGCGAGTCCGAGGAATCCGGTCGCGAGCACGAGCACGGCCGCGCCGACACGCCATGCGACGTGTCCGAGTCCGAGCGTGAGCCGGTACGCGACATCGCCAGCGAAGAACAACGCGACGCCTGCTGCGATGAACCACGTGAACGGAACCGGTGCGACGGCGAAGGCATCCACGAGCGCACCGTGCAGACCGGATGCCAGGTAGATGAGCCCCACGATCATCACCAGGTGGTCGACGTAGTAGGCGATGACCCCGATGGCGGCTCGACGCTGTGGCGAGGCATCCGCCATCACGCTCACTGCCCTCTCGTCGTCACCCGTGAAGTAGCACCACCACAGGGATGCCACGACGGCGACCGTCGTGATCGCGCCCACGATGGCGGCACCGAGTTCATGCCGCACCAGGCCCGCTCCGACCGAGACGATCGATTCGCCGAACACGATGATCATCACGGCGCCGTGCCGCTCGACGAAGTGCTCGGCGCCCAGTGCGAATCCGAAGTGTCGCGCGATGACGGCGGACACGGCGAAGAGCGCGAACGGCACGAGGAAGAACACCCAGTCGAGCGGGCCATCGACGAAACCCGACGCGATGAGGCTCAGCGCGGCCAGCAGATTCAGCGGCCCGATCCGGAGCATCGTGCGCACCGCGCTCGCCCCGCCCCGCCCGATGAAGAGCCCGGCGTGGATCACGACGACCACCGCGTAGCAGACCCCGAAGACCACTCCGAGCTCGCCCCAGGCATCCCCGATCGCCAGCGACATCACGAGGAACGCCGCCATCGCCGCGATGAGGAGCAATCGACTCAGCAGAGTCTGCTCTGCCGCCTGGTTCGTCAGCCAGGAGTAGGCGTCGTACATCCACCACACGACCCCGACCGTGATCGCGGCCTGCACGGCGACGACGACCGTCGGATGCTCCACGATGGCCTCCGCCACCTGGCTCACCGTGTAGACGAAGACCAGGTCGAACAGCAGCTCGAGCGTCGACACCCGCGATGCGATGCTCCCGGCCCGAACGAAGGCTCGTGGTCCCTGCGAGGCTGCCGTCACCGTCCCATTCTCGGATGCAGTGCTTCCTCACGGCGAACGTGGCTTACCCTCAGTGCAGTAATCACGCACTGCAGTGATTGACGCCGTGCAGTCCTACCCGTCTACCGCAGCCTCACCGTCCGCACCACTCGCTCTTCCCGCGCAACGCGAACGCAGCCGCCCGCCGAGAACCGAGTCACCCGTGCCCCGAGCACCACGTGCTGATCGCCGCCTGAATCCGCGTCGACGCCGCTGGATCATCCCGATCGCCGTCGCTGCCTCCGCTGCACTGGTCGTCGCGGGTGTCGCGCTCTCCGCGCCGCGTGCCCACAGCTCATCCGTGCGCGCCACGACGGCGGCTCAGGCGGACGCCGGAACCGCGCGGGACGCCGTGGCGTCACGCACTTCGGGCATCGGCTCGTTCGTCGCGCCCGGCGGCATCCGCACGACCCGCAACGTGCGGTACGCGTCGGCACCCGACGGCACGGCGCTCGACCTGGACGTCTGCTCGCCCGTGACCAGGGGAACGGATCGTCCGGCCATCCTCCTCATCCACGGCGGCGGATGGGCTCGCGGTGACAAGGGCACGACCGCATACCACGCGGTGTGCGAGTGGCTCGCCGCAGAAGGATTCGTCACGTTCTCGGCGGACTACACGCTCGGCGAACAGGGTCGCTTCCCAGTGGCGCCCGACGAACTGCGCAAGGCGATCGCCTGGATGCGGGTTCCGGTGACAGCGGTCACGTACGGTTTCGACCCGGCCCGCATCGGCCTCGTCGGCGGTTCGGCCGGCGGCAGCCTGGCGTCGCTGCTCGCCACGGAGGGATCGGGCCCGACGGATCGCGGCACGCGCGTCGCCGCCCTCGTCGACCTCTCCGGTCCGGTCGACCTCACCGCTCGCGGCCAGTCCCTCGGACATCCTGGAGCCGGCCTGCAGTCGCTCGAGCTCGCCTATCTCGGCTGCGCATCGTTCGTGAACTGCCAGCAGGCATCCGCCGCGTCCGCGATCACACACGTCGACTCGAGCGATCCGCCGGCATTCATCCAGGGCTCGGAGAACGACTTCGTGCCGCACGAGCAGGGTCAGGCGTTCGCGGCAGCCCTCCAGCGTGCCGGCGTACCGGCGACGGTGCGGGTCGTTCCGGGCAACCGGCACTCGATCGCCGAGCTGGACGCCTCCAGCCGTGCCGCAATCGCCGCGTTCCTGCACCGATACCTCGGGTGACCAGCACATTCGTCGCGCCCGGGTGCTCGAAGCGCCCGAGCGCCGGGCCGTGCGCATCACCCACCCCGACGCGAAACGCGCACGACACATGCCCGACCTAGCATGAACGCCATGTCCGCTAGCGCCTCGCCCATCACCATCGGCCTCGAGTCGCCCTACGCCGACGGCATCGGGGAGCTGCTGCGGCTCGGCACCGAGTACTCGCTCTCGCTGTATCCGCCCGAAGAGTGCTTCCTGCTCACGCCCGCCGAGCTCGACGAGCCTGGGGTGCACGTGTACGTCGCACGCGGCGAAGCCGGTGCTGCGCTGGCGATGGGCGCCCTCGTCGCACGGCACGACGAGGGAGAGCTGAAGCGGATGTTCGTGCATCCGGATGCCCGCCGCCTCGGGCTCGCCTCACGCATCCTGTCTCGCATCGAAGACGACGCACGGGCGCTGGGGCTCTCCCGGCTGGTGCTCGAGACCGGGCCCCGGCACGACGCGGCCCTCGCCCTGTACCGTCGGCACGGATACGTTCCGATCCCGCAGTTCGGCCACTACGTCGGATCCCCCTCGAGCGTCTGCTTCGCGAAGGACCTCGCGAGCGACTGACGCGACGAGCGGAATGCGTGTTCATCTCCCGGACGTGCACAACCCGAGACCCCAAAGTGCGCACCCCAGACCCCAGGGTGCACAAACCCGAACCCGAAAGTGCACAACCCCGGAGCCGAAGGTGCACGGCTCCGCTCCCGAAGGTGCACAACGCGGGAGCCGCTGGGTTCCCCCTATCGTGGAGGCGTGGCTCACAACGGCAATCCCGGCGTTCTGGCGTCGGTGCGTGATGACTTCCCTCGTTGGTATCAGGATGTGCTGGAGAAGGCACAGCTCGCCGACAACGGACCGGTGCGCGGCACCATGGTCATCCGACCGTATGCCTACTCGATCTGGGAGCGGATGCAGGCCGATGTCGACGCGCGCATCAAGCGCACGGGCGCCGAGAACGTGTACCTGCCGCTGTTCATCCCGCAGTCGTATCTCGAGCGCGAGGCCGAGCACGTCGAAGGCTTCAGTCCGGAACTCGCCGTCGTCACGCACGCCGGCGGCAAGGAACTGACCGAGCCGGTCGTCGTGCGGCCGACGAGCGAGACGGTGTTCGGCGAGCTGATGGCCAAGTGGGTGCAGTCCCACCGTGATCTGCCGATGCTGCTGAACCAGTGGTCGAACGTCGTGCGCTGGGAGTTGCGCCCTCGCCTGTTCCTGCGCACCACCGAGTTCCTCTGGCAGGAGGGGCACACCGCCCACGCGACCGCCGAGGATGCTGCTGCGTACGCGCGCCGCATCCATCTCGAGGTGTACCGCGACTTCCTGCAGGACACACTCGCGATTCCCGTGCTCGTCGGGGTGAAGAGTCCGCGCGAGCGCTTCGCAGGGGCGATCAACACCATGACCTGCGAGGCGATGATGGGCGACGGCAAAGCCCTGCAGATGGCAACCAGCCACGAGCTGGGCCAGAACTTCGCCCGCGCCTTCGACATCGGATACACGGATGCCGCAGGCACGGTGCAGACGTGCTGGACGACCTCATGGGGGTCGAGCACACGCATGATGGGCGGCCTGATCATGTCGCACGGCGACCAGGCCGGACTGCGGGTGCCTCCGCGCATCGCGCCGATCCAGGCGGTCGTCGTCGCCGTGAAGGACGACGAGCGCACCGTGGCTGCGGCATCCGCCATCGCCGATGAGCTCACGGATGCCGGCGTTCGGGTGCGTCTCGACGCACGCAGCACCCCCGGTTTCGGCCGTCGCATCGTCGAGTGGGAGCTCAAGGGCGTTCCCGTGCGTATCGAAGTCGGTCCCCGCGACCTGGACGCACAGCAGGCCACGATCGCGCGCCGCGACACACCGGGGAAGACGACGCTGCCACTCGATCGACTGAACACATCCGTTCCGGCGCTCCTCGACGCCATGCAGGCCGAGCTGTTCGCTCAAGCCGCCCAGCGACTCGAGGACAACACCGCCGATGTGGAAACGGTGACGGATGCGATCGCTGCTGCGGCCACGGGCTTCGCGCGGATTCCCTACGCGACGCTCGGAGAGAGCGGCGAAGACGAGCTCGCGGCGAACGCCATCACCGTCCGCTGCCTGCAGACCGCCGACGGCGGGCTGCCGAACGCCGACACCGCAGAGGAGCTCTTCGCGATCGTGGGCCGCAGCTACTGAGCGGGGTGCGGAACTGTCCCATCCGCCCGGGCCGACCTCAGCTCTGGAACACAGCCTCCGGTGCGTTCGCGACGGCGAGTTCGATCGACCGCACGAACCGCGGCGCCATCTCCGGCAGCGCATCCAGCGCATACCAGCGCACGTCCGTGTTCTCGTCGTCTCCGACGGCCGCTTCTCCCGACACATACCGGCAGCGGAATACGGTGTCGAGGTACTGCGCCCGATCCCCGTTCGCGTACTCGATCGGGTCGGTGACGGCGACCCACACCAGTCGTTCAGGGTCAACGACCACGCTCGCCTCTTCCAGCGCTTCGCGGCAAGCGGCAGCCGCCGGGTTCTCACCGGGATCGACGATCCCGGTGACCGGCGTCCACGCGCCGGTGTCCGCTCGACGCACGAGCAGCACCTCTTCCGCTCCCTCATCCCCTCGCAGGATGACCGCGGTCGTGCCGCTCAACCACAGCGGCATCGTGCCGACCTTGTCGCGCAGAGCGACGATGAATTCGGGAATCGGCATGCTTCGAGCGTAGGCCCGCAAGCACGGAGCAAGGCACAAGCCTCGCATCGGCCGACGCTCAGGCGGCTGGGTGTCGGGGCTCCGGATACGCACCTGTCGCCAGATCCTCGAGCAGACTCGGATGGCTGGGACGCCATCCGTAGCGCTCGCGGGTGAGCGCGCTGCTCGCTGGCTGGTCGACTCCGAAGATCGTGCCGAGGAACCCGAAGCTCTCCGTCGGAACCTGCTCGACGGGCGCGTCGAGTCTGCCTCCGATGACCTCCGCGATCGAGCGCATCGTGTCGCCCTCGTCCGCGACGGCGTGCAGCACGGCGCCGGGCACGGCATCCTCGAGCCCGACTCGGAAGAGGCGTGCTGCATCGAGGCGGTGCACGGCCGGCCAGCGTTGGCTGCCGTCGCCGACGTAGCCGGAGACGCCCGTGCGCTGCGCTGCGTCGATGAGCATGGAGGCGAATCCATATGCGATTCCAGCCTGGTGCACCGAGCGCGGGAGTCGGACGAACACGCTTCGCACGTCGGAATCGACCAGGTCGGCGACATACCGGGCGGTTCCCCCGCGACCAGCCACCGGTCCGTCCAGCAGCGTCGGATCGGCCTCCGTCGCAGTGCGACCTGCGACGGCAGGCGTGCCGGAGGCGACGACGAGCGGCCTGCCGGTGCCGACGAGGGCTGCGCCGATCGCCTCGACGGCGATGCGCTCTTCCTCCGCACCCTGTGCGAAGTTCGCGAAGTCGTTGCTGAAGGCGAGGTGGATGACGCCGTCCGCGTTCTCGGCGGTCGCGCGAAGCACGTCGACGGCCGTCAGGTCCCCACGTACAGCAGATGCCCCGAGCCCGACGAGCCGCTGCTCGGAGACGTCGGAGCGGGCGAGACCGATCACCTCATGGCCGGCAGTGAGCAGCTCGGGAACGACGGCGGAACCGATTCCGCCGGTGGCACCGGTGACGAACACACGCATGATGAACTCCTCCGAGAAGTGATGCGACCCTTGTCCCATCACAATAGCACTGATGGGACAAAAGTCCCATCAGTAGAATGAGGACATGCCACGATGGGAGCCCGACGGCCGAGAACGTCTTATCGCCGCCGCCCTTGAGCTCTTCACCGAACGCGGATACGACGGCACAACGGTGGTCGACATCGCAGAGCGGGCCGGGCTGACCAAGAGCACCTTCTTCCGCTACTTTCCGGACAAGAAGGATGTCTTCGCGGCCGGCCAGGAGACTCTCTCCCGCCTTCTGGTCGATGGGATCTCTGCGGCGCCCGCGGACGCCTCACCCCTCGACGTCGTGCGCTCCGGTCTGGAAAGCGCCGCCGGCATGATGACCTCGGTGCAACGCCGGTTCGGACCGCAGTTGCGTGCCGTCATCGCTTCCAGCACAGAGCTGCAGGCTCGGGATCGCCTCAAGCAGCAGGGCCTCGCCGAGAACGTCGCGGATGCGCTTCGCGCGCGAGGAGTCGCTGCCACCACGGCGGCTCTGGCGGCGGACATCGGCATGCTCGCCTTCGGAATCGCTTACGCCGCCTGGATCGTGCCGGACAACCGCCGTGAGTTCACGGACCTCGTCGGCACCGCTCTCGACGACCTCCGCGCCGCATTGCCCGACCTCGGCTAGGGCGCATCGGACAATTCGTGGCTGGGCGAGCCCGACACGCCGCCACCGCTCGTCAGACCGGAGCAGGCTCCGGCTCGGTCGGCGCCTGCGGAGCGCCGTCCGACGGCGTCGGCTCACTATCGCCCGAACCGGTTCCGCCCGGACCCGAGCCACCGGAACCTGATCCATCCCCTCCCGTGTCGCCCGTCGCCGATCCACCGCCGCGCCTGGCCTCCCGGCGGGCACGACGCCGGTCGCGGGCGCCCTCCACGAGGTTGTACAGCGTGGGCAGCACGATGAGCGTGAGCAGCGTGGACGAGATGAGCCCTCCGATCACGATGATCGCCAGCGGCTGCGAGATGAATCCGCCGTGACCGGTGACGCCGAGCGCCATCGGCAGCAGCGCGAAGATCGTCGCGAGAGCCGTCATGAGGATCGGCCGCAGCCTGCGAGATGCGCCGTGCCGCACGGCATCCGGCACCGACAGCCCCTTCGTGCGGTACTGGTTCACCAGGTCGATGAGCACGATGGCGTTCGTCACCACGATGCCGATCAGCATGAGCATTCCGATGAGGGATGCGACTCCCAGCGGCACACCGGAGATGAGCTGCAGGCCGATGGCGCCGGTGGCGGCGAACGGGATCGAGACGAGCAGCAGCAACGGCTGACGCAGGGACTTGAAGGTCGCCACCATCACCACATAGACGATCAGGATGGCCGCCAGCATCGCGAGCCCCAGCTGAGCGAACGCCGTGCCCTGGTTCGACGTGACGCCGCCGATCGTCGCGGATGCCCCGCTCGGCAGGTCCGCCTTCGTGAGCGCCTCCGACACCTGCGTGTTCGCGGCGCTGAGGTCGTCGCCGACCGGATTCGCCGTCACCGTCGCGCTCTGCAGGCCCTTCTGCGTCGTGACCGTCGCCGGTCCCTTCGCGTCGTGCACGTCGGCCAGGGTCGACAGCGGCTGCGGACCGCGCAGCGTCTGGATCTGCAGGTTCTTCAGCTCGTCCACCGTCATCGGCTGGTTCTTGTCGGCGATGTAGATCGTGAGCGACGTGTTGTCGATCGACACGGTTCCCACCTGCGTCGGCTGCATGGCCGCCGACACCTGCGATCCGACGGCGACCTCGCTGAGGCCGTACTGGGCGGCCGTCGTGCGGTCGACGCTCACCGCGATGTACGGCAGCGTCGAGGCGAGGTTGCTCGACACCTGGTTCACCGAGCTCAGCTTGTCGAGCTGGCCGACCACGGAGTCCGTCGCCGTCTTCAGGTCCTCCTGGTTCGAGGCGGTGATGTCCACCTCGATGCTGCTGGATCCGCCGAATCCCGCGTTCGACGACACCGCGAGGTCGCCGGGCACATCCAGGCTCTTCAGCGTGTTCTGCACGGTGGTCTGCAGCGCATCCTGGTCGGCGTCCGGATCCGTCGTGATGGAGAAGGTGGCGCTGTTCGCGCCCCCGCCGCCGAAGGCATCCGCCAACGCGCTGCCTGACGTGCCGATGGAGAGCTGCACGGTGTCGATGCCGTCGATGGTCAGAAGCTTCTTCTCGACGACGGTGGCCGCGTCATCCTCCGCCTGCAGGCTCGTGCCTGGGTCGAAGGTCTGGGTCACCGAGAGGGTGTTCTGGCCGCTGGATCCCAGGAAGTTGGTCTTCATGAGCGGCGCGAGCGCCAGCGTCCCGCCCAGCACGAGCACGGCGACGATGATCGTCACCGCCGAGTGCTTCAGCGTGAAGTTGATGATCGGCAGGTAGCCGCGCTGCAGGCGGGACGGATGCTCGAGCTCGTCGTGTCCGCTGGCCACGGCATCCGCGATCGACATGTGACTCGCCGCGTCGTCCGCCGCGAACTCCGCCTGCCTGGCCGCCTCCGCCTCTGATGCGACGACTCCGCTCTTCGACGCCGCCTTGGCGGCCCGCGTGGCGGCTCTGCGCTCGTCCTTCGCGGCCTGCTTGGCGGCACGCTTGGCGAGCTTCTCCGGCTTCGGCGGACGGATGAACCAGTACGCGAGCACCGGAACGATGGTGAGCGCCACGAGCAGCGATGAGAGAAGAGCGATGGTCACGGTGACGGCGAACGGCCGGAAGAGCTCGCCGGTCACGTCGCCGACGAACGCGATCGGCAGGAACACCGCAACGGTGGTGATGGTCGACGCCGTGACCGCGCCCGCCACCTCGCGCACCGCGGAGACGATGCTCTTGGCGCGATCGACTCCCGCGACCATGTGCCGCTTGATGTTCTCGATCACGACGATGGAGTCGTCCACCACGCGTCCGATCGCGATGGTCAGACCGCCGAGCGTGATGATGTTCAGCGTGTAGCCGCTGGCCCACATGCCGATGAACGTGATGAGCACGGACGTCGGGATGGAGATGGCCGTGACGAGCGTCGACCTGATCGACAACAGGAAGATCAGGATGATGATCACGGCGAACAACAGGCCGAGAAGCCCTTCCTCCGCCAGCGAGTTGATCGACTGCTCGATGAACGGCGCCTGATCGAACACCGAGGTGAACGTCGCGTTGTGCCCAAGGGACTTCTCGAAGCTCGACGTCTGCTTCTTCACCTCGTTGGACACCTGCACCGTGTTGGCCGTCGGTGTCTTCGTGACAGCGATGGTGAGCGCGGGCTTGCCGTTGACGCGCGAGATCGAGGAGGTGGGGTCGTCCGTGATGCCCACCGTCGCGACATCCCCGATGGTGTGCACGTCGGGTGTCTGCGCTGCCTGTGCGGCGGCCGCTGCCGCGGCGCTCTCCGAAGCGGATGCCGATCCCCCCGACGATTCCGTCGCGCTCGATTCCGAGGCGGCCGAGCCCGAGCTCGATGCGGATCCGGATGCCGAGGCCGAGCCCGACGACACGAGCGGGAGCGAGGCGATCTGGTCCACCGCCGTGATCGTGGACCCGGCCTGCACGTTGAGCGTCTTGCCGTCGGCGGTGATGGATCCGGCCCCGACCAGCACGCCGTTCTGCTGCAGCGCGGTCGTGATGGACTGCGTGGTCACGCCATCCGCTGCCATCTTCGCGGGATCCGGCGTGATGGTGACGCGCTGCCCGACGGCACCGATCAGCTGAGCGGATGCGACGCCGTCCATCTTCGTGATGTCGGGCAGCACGAGGCGGTTGAGGTCGGCAGCGAGCTGCTTCTCGCTCTCGTCGCTCGTGACGGCGAGCTCGATGATCGGCAGGTCGGAAATGGATCCGGCGAAGACCTGCGGCTTCACGTTCGACGGCAACCGGCCCGAGATGTTGCCGATGGCCTGGTTGATCTTCTGCTCGGCCGTGTCGAGGTCGGATCCGTAGTTGAACTTCGCCGTGATCAGCGACTGGTTCGTGCTGCTCACCGCGGACGTGCTGTCGAGGTTCGGCACGTTCTGGATCGCCGACTCGATCGGCGTGCTCACGTCGTTCTCGACCACCTGCGGCGAAGCGCCAGGGTACGTGGTCACGATGACCAGCTCCGGGAAGTCGATCGACGGCGTCAACTCCTGCTTGAGGTTGGTGAGCGCGATGCCGCCGAAGACGGCGACCACGATCGTGACGAGCGCTATGAGAGCACGGTTCTTCATGCTCAGAACGGCAAGGGAGTGCACGTGCGAATCCTTAGAAGAGTGAGATGACGCGATCTGCAGGACGCCGGCATCCCCGCCGACCGGGCGATTATCGCACCCGCGGCTGGACGGTTGATTCCTGTCAACTACCTGCGGACGCAATGGGCTGCGCTTGAGCACAGCGAATCCCGCGTGTCAGGCTTCACCGGGGAGAGGAGTCGCCGATGACGGATGACGACTGGATGCCGCACGATGGCACGCCCGCGCCGGCGCACCCTGCCTCCGGCGACGAACACCCCCGACGCCGGCACAGCATCGCGCGACACGGACGCTTGCGGCGGCATCCGTTGTCCACTGCCGCCAAGGTCGTCGCCTCGGTCGCGGCAGTCGCCCTGGTCAGCACTCTCGGCATCGTGGGCGTTGCGGCGGCGAACCTCGTGAGCGACGCGCCGCCGCCCGTACATCTGGTCGGCCAGACCGCCGGACCCATCCCGGACATCGGCGCGCTGCAGGGCGGTATGAACATCGTGATCGCCGCGACCGACTCGCGCACGGACCAGGGCGGCGATTACGGAACGCTCGACGACAGCTCGGGCGTGGGCAACAACGACGTGACGATGCTGCTGCACCTCTCGCAGGATCACACGCACGCCGAGGTGATCAGCTTTCCGCGCGACCTGATGATCGACTTCCCCAAGTGTCCGGATGGCCACGGCGGATGGAACAGTCCGATCGACTACACGCCGCTCAACTACTCGCTGGCCGACGGCGGCCTTCCGTGCACCGTCGAGGTCATCAAGAGCCTCACCGGGCTGGACGTGCAGGCCGCGGGTCTCATCAAGTTCCTCGGCGTCGTGGCCATGTCGAACGCCGTCGGCGGAGTCACCGTCTGCATCGGCGGGGACGGCATCGACGATCCGAAGACGAACCTCAAGCTGCCTCCCGGCAACGTGACCCTGCAAGGCGAACAAGCCGCAGAGTTCCTCCGCACTCGCCACGGCGTCCAGGGTGCGAGCGACCTGTCCCGCATCAGCAACCAGCAGGTCTTCCTCTCGTCGCTCGTGCGCACGATCCTCGGCGGGAACACGCTCTCCAATCCGGTGAAGCTGTGGGGTCTTGCGAAGGCGGCGGCGTCGAACATCCAGTTCACCGACAACCTGAACAACGCGACCTCGCTGTACCAGCTCGCGCTCGCTGTGAAGGGCCTCGACTTCAGCAAGATCACGTTCGTGCAGTATCCGGTGCTGACCGACCCGGAGAACGATCAGAAGGTGGTCCCCGACGAGGACTCCGCGAAGACCCTCACCGACGCGATCGCCGCCGATCAGCCGCTGAGCCTGATCGCCGGCACGGGCCAGGGCTCGGTCGCCGCGACCGACCAGCCCGCGGCATCCGATGCGGGCAGCACGCCGTCCACGGGCTCCGCGTCCCCTGCACCCGCTTCGACCCCCGCCGAGCTGAGCGACAACGTGTTCGGCCAGACGGCCGCGACCACCACGTGTTCCAACGGAAGCGGCGAAGACGGCGAGTACTAGCTCGCCTTGCTGAACCCGTTCATTTGTTGCGTGGGACAGTGTGGTGCGGCAACGCGATGCGCTCAGACAAGGCCGCTCGCAACTGCCATGCCGGACTCTGCCTCGCCGTCACCCTCCACTGGCTCGCCAGCAGCCAACAGCACGACGACCTGGTTACGCGACGTAAGGCGCTTCGCTCAGAGGTACGGCGTGAGGTTCGTCAGCACCACTCGGTAGCCGTCCGGGTTGAGGTGTGCGCCGTCGAAGGTCAATTCCTTCTTCAGATTGCCCCGTTCGTCGGCCAAGCCCGCGTTCACGTCGATGAAGCGGAATCCGAACTCCCGCGCGATCGCCTCGATCTTGTCCGATGCGGCCTGGAACGCTGCGTTGGAGCGCGTCGCGAAGAGTGTCTTCTCGTCCTCGTCGTTCTGGAAGTCCACCGTGTTGATCGGGTAGTACCTCAGTGCGTAGGTTTCGCAGTCGGGCAGCCGTTCGGCGATCTGGCGGAAGATCTCACGTTCATTCGCCAGGAATTCTTCTTCCGGCACACTGAACCCGATGTCATTCGTGCCGATGTTGATGAAGAGCTTCGACGGCTCCAGATCGAAGATCTGCGTGTCGATGTGCTCCAGCAGGAATGCAGTGGTCGTGGCTCGGACAGCCCGGTTGTAGATGTATGTGTCAAAGGCGACTTCGCCGCTTTCCTCCCATTCCTCGATGGGGAAGATCTCCATGAGGCTGGAGCCGACGAAGACGGTCTGCCCATGCTTCGCCGTCCGGTTCGCCGCAGCGTAATTGTCGATCAGTGATGCCTGAAACGCCTCTAGCTGAGGGTTCAGTGTCAGCGATTTCGTTTCCCTCGACATAATGCTCCCTCTCCTTGCCCACCACGAAGAGCGGCGATACTGCCCACGCTGTGATTCTCGCACCGGAGCATACGTCGGCAAGGTCGCACGGCGAGACTCGTCTCCGGGACTCGCCGTGGAACATCCGAAATTGGCTTGGCAGCACACCCTAGGTGTGAGGTCCACGGAGGCCGCGGATACTGCGGCGGGGCACCGGGTATCGGCAGATCTCTCCGGGGATGTGCTCGGCCCGCACGATGAGGTCGGCGGTCTCCCGCGCGAGACGGTGGCTTTGCTGTTCGGTCAGTGGTTTTGTGCCGTGTGCTGATTGGGCGTGGCCTTCGGCAGCGAGGAGCACGACGAATTGGCAGCTCCAAGGCGCCGACGCATGACGCGCCGTAACGTCCCATGGCCGAATCAGGGGCCACTGCCCATGAAGCAGATCGAGGAGATGCGACGCGAGCCGACTCAGACGACAGCCGCGAGCATCCCCGCTTCGGGGAGCGGATGCCGCGCCGCGGCCGGCCACGCCCGCTGCAGCGCCGAGACCGCGCGCTCCACATCCCTCTCGGAGTACGTGATCGGGATGCGCAGGAACCGCTCGAACGCGCCGTCCACGCCGAAGCGCGGCCCAGCCGTCACGAGCAGTCCCTCGCTGCGCGCTGCCAGGGCGAGCTGGGAGCTGACCGGCGCGCCGATGTTGACCCACAAGGCGAGCCCGCCATGCACGTGCGGCACGACCCAGTCCGGGAACGCCTCGGCGATGACGCGTTCCGCCGCGTCGCGGCCGACTCGGAGCGCTGCCCGTCGTTCGGCGAGCACCCGGCCGTAGTCCTCGAACAGCGCAGCGACGACGAGCTGATCGAGCACGGGCGTTCCGAGGTCCATGTTGACGCGAACGGCGTGCAGCCGACGGATGACGGTCCGTTCCGCGCGCACCCAGCCCACCCGGAGCCCGCCCCACATGGTCTTGCTGGCCGAGCCGATCATGATCACCTGCGCTCCGCCGGCGGCCGCCGCGAGCGGCGGGAGGGTGTGCGGCCGATCGATGTCGAGCTCGCCCGGCGTCTCGTCGGCGACCACGACCGTCCCCTGCGCAGCGGCCGCGTCGAGGATCCGACGGCGCACGGATGCCGACATCGAGCGTCCGGTCGGGTTCTGGAAGTCCGGCATGACGTAGGCGACGGCGGGTGAGGTGCGGCGCACCACGGACTCGAACGCGTCCACGTCCCATCCATCGCGCGAGTCCACGGAGACCGGGGCTGACACGAGACGTGCGCCTGCCGCGGCGAGCGCGTCGTACGCGTGCGGATACGTCGGCACCTCGATCAGCACCCGGTCGCCCCGGCTCACCAGCGTCCGCCCGATGAGCGTGATCGCCTGCTGCGCGCCGACGGTGACGAGCACCTCGTCCGGATCCGTCGGCAGTCCGCGCTCGGTGTACCGGCGGGCGATCGCGGCCCGCAGCCCCGGCTGACCCACGGTGTCGTAGCCGCTGTCGGCGAGCAGCGGCGTGAGCGATTCGGATGCGCGGCGCACGGCATCCGCCATCGTCGACGGCGCAGGGAGCGCGGCCTTGGTGAAGTCGAGCAGGCCACTGGGAGGCGTCGGCGAAGCAGGTGCCGTGCCGGGGATGGCCGTCCTCGTGCCCGAGCCCTGTCGGCTGACGGCGAAGCCCTGATCACGCAGCCGCTGGTACGCGGCCGTCACCGTGGTGCGGCTGACATCGAGCTGCGCGGCGAGCTCGCGCTCCGCAGGCAGGCGCACGCCGGAGAGCAGGCGTCCGTCGATGACGAGCAAGCGGATGCGATCGGCCAGCGCCTCGTACGACGGCCCGGCATCGCGCCACTGGCCGAGCAGGTCGAGAAGGGAGCGGGAGCTGATCGACGTGGCGGCCATCAGGCCACTTTAACTGAATTGGCTATTCATGAGAAGGCCAATCCTAGAATTGGATATCTACATGCAGCCAATCGAGCTCCCCGCGCCACCCGTGGACGATCGGCCCCGGAGTGCACGTCCTCTCGGCGTTCAGGCGCTGACGGGCTTCCGCACGCAGAGCCTTCGAACGTTCGCGAATGCTCGAGCCCTTGGTGCGAGAGCGCTGCATGTCCGGCCGCTGAGCGTGCGCCCCGCGACGCGGGCTCGCCGGATGACACAGCTGCTGATCGGACTCTTCCTCTACGGATTCGCGATGGCGACCATGATGCAGGCCACCATCGGCATCGAGCCGTGGGATGTCCTCGCTCAGGGCATCACGCTGCACACCGGCATCCCGTTCGGTCTTGTGACCAACCTCGTTGGCGCAATCGTCCTGCTGTTGTGGATCCCGCTGCGCCAGCGTCCGGGACTCGGCACCGTGCTCAACGTGCTGCTGATCGGACCGGCGGCGCAGTTCGGACTGTGGGTCATCCCGCAACCGAACGAGCTGTGGGTGCGCATCCTGCAGTTCGCGGGGGGCCTGCTGCTCATCGCCGTGGCATCCGGTCTCTATATCGGAGCCCAATATGGACCCGGCCCGCGGGATGGCCTGATGACCGGCCTGCACGCCCGCACCGGACGGCCCATCTGGCTCGTGCGGTCGGGCATCGAGGCCGGCGTGCTGCTGGTCGGCTGGCTGCTCGGCGGCAACGTCGGATGGGGCACCCTGGCGTTCGCGCTCTGCATCGGCCCACTCGTACACGTCACGATCCCGCTGTTCGCCCTGCGGATCCCGGATGCCGCACCAGTCTCACCCGACGACGCCCGCCTCATCGAGTCCGACGCAGCATCCCGCAGCCGCTCGCGCCCCCCGGAGCCCTGGGCCCTCGGCCCCCGGCGCTGACCCGGCCCCGCCACCCCGGCGCCACACCGCCCCCGCCCGAAAGTGCCCCTTCCGCCTCACGAGAGTGCCCGTTTCGCCGCCCGAAAGTGCCCCTTCCGCCTCACGAAAGTGCTACAGCACCCGGTCCGCGTAGGCGCGGAACGCGTCTCGCACGTAGGCCGCACCCTCTGCGCCGCCGTAGTTCGCGGCGAACCGCTCGTCGGCGACGTACATGTCGCCGTATCCGAGCAGCACGTCACGATTGACGGTCACTCCGGTCGCCGGCGCCGAGAGGTTCAACCAGTCCACATGACGCTGCACGATCTGCTGCACGCGGTCGTCAGCCGGGTCCACGCCGTCCGCTCTGGCCGATGCGTAGTCGGCCGAGATGTCGAGATGCTGCTGCTGGAACGCCCGCTTCTCGGTCTCGCTCTTCGAGCGCCACCATGCGTCGCTCTTTGCATATGACTGCTTACCCCAGCGCTCCTCGACCTCCTCCTTGTACTGCGTGTGATCGAATCCGTCGAACGCGTTCTCGGCCATGATCGCCTCTCCCTTCTGCAGAGCGTCGATGGTGGATGCCACGGATGCCGCCTGCCGCGCAAGCCGTTCCTGCTCGCTCTTCAGCCAGTGCAGGTGGTGCCGGAGCGCGACGGTCTCGTCCCGTTCGCGGTCGAGCACTGCCGCGATATCCGCGAGCCCGAGCCCGAGATCGCGCAGGAGCAGGATCCGCTGCAGCCGCACGAACGCACGTTCGTCGTAGTAGCGGTATCCGTTCGCGCCGATGCGGCTCGGCTTCAGCAGCCCGATGTCGTCGTAGTGACGCAGCGTGCGGCTGGTGGTGCCGACGAGCCTGGCGAGGTCCTGGATGGAGCGCTCGACGGACGGTGCGGCATCCGTGTCATCCTTCATGTCTTCGACGCTAGAGGTTGACGTTGCGTCAATGTCAACCTCATGGTTCGAGTGGATGTCACTCGGAAGCCCGAGCGGACGTCACGCCGATGCCGCCGTCCGGAACACCGGCCACCACACCTCGGTGCGCCAGGCATCGGCGTCGGGCGTCTGCAGCCGCGAGACGAGGAAGTCCTCCCGGATCGCACCGGCCACCCCGATCGCGCGCGACGCGACGAACGCGCCCGCCTCCGCGTACGCCGTGTCGAGATCGTCATGCGTTCCGGTGTGCAGCAGCACGGCCCACTCGCCGCCCGGGACTTCGTACCAATCGGCTCGTCCGGGCACCGTGCTGGGCAAGGTGCCGGCCGCCACGCCGTCACCGGCGCCAGGTGCCGTGGGCCGTTCGAACGGCACGAACGCCACGAGCTCACCGGAGTCCTTCTCGAAGACGTCCTCGAAGAAGAGCGCGCCGGGAACTCCGGGCTCGCCGAGCTCCAGTTCCTGCCCCGTGGCGAGGATCTCGGTGACGGCACCGGCGACGAAGGCGAGCGCATCCCCGAGGGACGCCCTCGTGCCGATCGCCAGTGCCGGCGTCGGCACCGAGAACCGGAACTCGATCTCGCGTCCGCCCCGCTTCACCGGCTGGAGCAGCGAGCGGAGGGATGCCACAGCCGACCGCGTCTGCGCCAGCTGCTGCTCCATCCGCGAGAGGTGGTCGGCGATCGCGGCGTTCCTCGACTCGACGTCCGGTGCCGAGACCACCTCGCGCACCGCGTCGATCGGCATGTCGAGGTCGCGGAGGCGCCGCACCACCTGCGCGACGGGCACCTGCTCTGTGCTGTACCTGCGGTATCCGCTGTCCGGATCGATGTCCGCAGGCGCCAGCACGCCCACGTCGTGGTAGTACCGCAGGGCCTTCACCGTGAGGTGCGTCATGCGGGAGAAGTCGCCGATGGAGACGAGACTGTGCGCCACGTCGACGATCCTCGCATCCGGATGCCGCGGCTGGAGTGACGCGGGGAGGACCGACCCCCGCCGCACGGCGGTCATCGCGTCTCTCCGGCGTTCACGACCGACGCGCGCGGATCCGCCGTCGCCGCGACGTCCGCACCAGCCGTGCCCGGCTGCTCCGCGATTCGAAGCGACTCCGTCACGCCTCGAGCGCGTGCCACGCGCACCACGCGCTCACCGCGCGGCAGGAGGAAGGTGAGCAGCAGCGCCAGGGCTGCGACGATCGCGAGCGGCCAGAGGCTCGAGGCGAAGGCATCCGCGACTCCGGATCCGCCCTGCGTCGCCGACCCCAGCACCCCGAAGAACACCGTGCCGACGACGGCGACGCCGAGCGCACCGCCCACCTGCTGCATGGTGGACAATGCGCCGGAGACGATCCCGGCATCCGCGGGGTTCGCTGTGCCCAGCACGAGGCTCGTGGACGGCGGGATGCTCAGACCCTGCGCGGCGCCGCAGAACACCAGGCCGACCAGGACCCACGCCGCATCCGCTCCGGTCAGCGCGACGACGGCGAGCGCAGCGAAGCCGATCAGGTTCGCGATGCTGCCGAGCACCAGCACCAGACGTCCGATGCGGACGACGAGCCGCGGCACGAGCGCGACGGCCGCGAAGTACGGCACGGCGAGTCCGAGGAAGATGGTCCCCGACTCGAGCGCGGTCAGACCACGGCCGAGCTGGAGATACATGGTCAGCACGACGTAGAACGATCCCTGCCCGCACCAGAACACGAGCTGCCAGAGCAGTCCCGACCTGAATGCCGGGGTGCGCACCAGCATCGGTGGGAACATCGGCTCGCCACCACGCGCCTCGAGACGGCGCTGCTGCGCGAAGAACCCTGCCACGAGGATGGGGACGAGCGCGAAGCTCGCCCACACCCAGGGCGCCCATCCGCTGTCGCGTCCCTCCACCAGCGGCAGCACGAGCGCGACGATGGCCGCCGTCATCAGCACGACGCCCCAGACATCCAAGCGCCGAGCAATGCCGCGGGTCGCAGGCACGACGAACGGCGTGAGCACGAGGGCGAGGATGCCGATGGGCACGTTGATCGCGAAGATGGACCGCCATCCGAGTCCCCAGAGGTCGGCACCGACGAGGAGTCCGCCGATGATCTGGCCGGCTGCGGCCCCGATGCCGAGCACCGCGGCGTAGAGCCCGACCGCCCGCGCTCTGGCGGGCCCGTGGAACACGGACCCGATCATCGCCATCACACTTGTCGTCACGAATGCCGTGGCGACGCCCTGGATGAAGCGTCCGACCACCAGCACTTCCGCGTCGGCCGCCGCCGCGCAGAGCACGGACGCGGCGACGAACACCGCGATGCCGATCACGAAGGCACCACGTCGGCCGAAGCGGTCACCGATCCGCGCCGCGGTGAGCAGCGATGCCGCAGTCCCCAGAGAGAACGCCGCGACGAACCACTCCACCGAGCCCTCGCTGGCGTGCAGCTCCGCCTGCATCGAGGGGAGCGCGACGTTGACGATGAAGAAGTCGATGGCCGTGATGAACGTGCCGATGAGCAGCGCGCTGAGGGCGCGCCACGGAGGCCGGGAAACGGCATCCGCACGGTCGTCGGTTCCGCGTACAGCGACGGAGCGCCCGGTGTCGGGCTCGGGATCGGTCGGAGCGTCGAACTGCGCGTCGATCCCGGCGCCCCGGTGAGTGTCGAACTCGGTGTCGTGAGTTGTCATGACACCGTTCTCGAGCCTCCCCCGAGGGGAGAGTCAAGCGGTGCCGATCAACTCCGATCCGCGTCGACGGCGGGCAATGCGCTCCCCGGGAATCCGGATGCCTCGTGCACCTCGGCGACGAGCACTCCGGCCGCGACCGCTGGATCGCCCGCCATGATCGCCCGGGTCTCCTCCGCGTTCGCACCGAAGACACCGACTCCGGCGAGGTCGCCGCCATCGCGCACCGGCAGCACGATCGAGAGGATGCCCGCATCGCGCAGTTGCATGTTCCTGCGTCCGTGCTCCCAAATGATCGCCCGCGCATCCGGAGATGCGAATTCCGGTCCCGGATGCAGCAGCACCACCGTGTACGGCCTCGCCTCGGCGAGGATGCGCCGCATCTCCTCGTCGTCGATCGTGCGCAACTCGGGAAGCTCGCTCATCCATGCCTCATCTCGCTTCTCGGCATTGCCCGACCAGCTTCCGCAAAGGAGCGCCCGCGAAGGATCTTCCGCGAAGGCCGAGCAGATTGCCCACCCTGACCCACACCAGTAGGAAACCTGCTTCGGCTTGCTGCGTCGACGACCGACGGTCGCAACAGCCCCAGCCTCATCCACCGATGACGCCACGGCAAGCACGTCTGAACAACTTCTCATCACCCGAGCTCTTCGTCACCCGAGCGACTTCTTCGTCAGCCGTCTTGCGCGATCACGAGACGCGATATATCGTGTTTGTTATCAGTCGCGATATATCTCGATCCCCGAGACTTATGCACGACACCCCATACGAACGAAGCGACGCTCACCATGGCCCCCCCCTGTCCCCCCCCCCCCCCCCCCCGGCCAGACCGGCGAGCGTCAGACGAAAGGGCAGAAGACCATGGCACAGGAACGCTGGCTGATCATGCCGGGCGACTCGAAGACCATCGACCTGGAGATCGTGCGCAAGCTCAAGGTGAGCCTGATCGGCGGTCAGGTCGACGTCATCGGCCACGACGGCCCCTCGGCACGCGTCGAGGTGACCAACGTCTCAGGCAAGGAGATCAAGGTCTCCATCGACGGCGACGTGCTCGAGGTCGACCACCCGCAGTGGCGCTGGGACAACTTCATCGAAGTGTTCCGATCCTGGCGGGGCAAGGCGGAAGCGGATGTCACCATCCTCGTTCCGCGAGACGTGGCACTCACGCTCGGCGTCGTGTCCGCCACCGCTCTCATCAGCGGACTCGTGACCGACGCGAAGCTCAACACCGTCAGCGGCGAGATCACGACCGACGACGTGATCGGCGATCTGGATCTCAACACCGTCAGCGGAGAGCTGACGGCCAGGGGCCACCGCGGCGAGGTCGCGGCGCACACCGTCTCCGGCGACATCACGGTGTCGGGCAGCGTGCCCAAGTTCAGCGTCGACAGCGTGAGCGCGAACATCTATCTCGACCTCTTCGACGTGCCGTTCGACGTGCGAACGAACACGGTCTCGGGTGACGTCACCCTGCGGATCGACGACTCGGTCGGCGTGCGCTACCGCATCAACACGGTCAGTGGCGTCGCCCATCTCGACGGCACCACCATCGTGCGCGGTTCGATGGGCAAGACGTTCACCCACCAGACCGGATCGCTCGAGGGACGCTGGCTCGACATGTCCGTCAACTCCGTCTCGGGCAACCTCTCCGTCGTCCGCCGCCCCGCCGGCTCAGGTGCGCGGCCTGCGCCGGCCGCTGCCGCGGATTCCACGGACGCCGCGGACGGCGCCGCATGACGCCCGCGGTCTTCTCCCACGGCAGCCTCCGGCTCTACCTGCTGAGCCTGCTGGACGAGTCCCCGAAGCACGGATACGAGCTCATCCAGGCGCTGAGCGACCGCTTCGGCGGCACGTACAGCCCGAGCGCGGGCACGATCTACCCCCGCCTGTCGAAGCTCGAAGAAGAAGGACTCGTCACGAAGACGACGGTCGGCCGCAAGACCGTGTACGCCATCACGGATGCCGGACGCACGGAACTGCAGACACGGGCATCCGAACTCGACGACATCGAGAACGAGGTCACGGACTCCCTCCGCCGCATGGCCGACGAGGTGCGCGCCGGCGTGAACCAGGCGATGAAGAGCCTGCGCGCCGACCTCGCGGCCGCCGCCCGCGACGCGAAGCGCGATGCCCAGGCAGCGACTGGCGCCGGTGCGCCGAAGGATGCCACGCCAGACCCGCGTGCGGAGTCCCGGTTCGCCCTCAGGCAGGCGGAGATCGTGCTGAACGAGTTCCGGCAGCAGGTGCGTGCTGACCTCCGCCGCGCATCCGCTCACACCGGCATCCCGGATGCCGCCATCACCGAGCTGCGCGACGGCCTCACCCGCCTGCGCACGGAACTGCTGAGCCGCCTGCCGCTCTGAGCGCGCAGCGGACGCCCGCCACCGCCCCTACTCGCCCTGCGCTCCACCCACCCCTGTGTTGCCGATCCACCCCTCTGCGGTCCACCCACCCCTCTGTTGCCACCCACCCCTCTGTTGCCACCCACCCCTCTGTTGCCGATCCACCCTCTGTTGCCAGCCACCCCTCTGTTGCCAGCCACCCCTCTGCTGCCCGCCCACCCCTCTGTTGCCGATCCACCCAGGTATTCACGCGAATAACGGGGTGGATGGACTGCAACGTGCGGGCTCGAGGGGAAAGCGGCGGCGGGAGGCCGAGAGCACGCGAGAGCGCACGCCTCGTGCCGCGCCGGGCTTCGCCCGGCACGTTCACTCTCCGGCTCCTCGGTTCACACGGTCGGCGCGTTGCGGCGCGAGCACGCCGTGCGGCCGACAGGTCAAGCCGCCCGCCCGGTCTCCGTCACGGTTCCGTCGGGGCAACGCAAGAAAACGTGTCCCTCCGACTTCTCCGTGTCGTGACCGGCCAGCGGCAGCCCGCACAGCGGGCACGCCGTGCTGTGCGGCGGCTCAGCGTCGTAGGGGCCGAGCGGCGCGGGTCCCAGAACCGGGACCAGCTTGTCGTCCAGCCACTCGACCGCCTGGGTCAGACCGTGCGTGTGGACCGTTTCGCCACCTGTTCGTCGTGGCATGCCTTCAGGGTAGGTCCGCGTCCCCGACGCGGTCCCCTCCCTTGGCAAACCGCCTCGCCCGGCCCAAAGGTCGCCGCCCCGGAATCGGCTCGAAAACCCGTCACGAACGGGGTTTTCATCCGTGAATCCGTGCGCCCGCCGTTACAACGCTGTACGTTCGCCTGACACCGCGACGCGCCGACTTGACAGTCATTAGGCAGGTAGTAGTGTCGTCCCTCGTGACAAATGAGGGGAAGGTCCCCGGGCTCGATGGTCGCTCTGCAAAACGGTGGCTGATCGGGGAACCCCTACCCAGCGAGAAACTCGAGGGACAACTCCTCCCCAAGCACCTCGCACTGCCGATCTTCGCCAGCGACGCGCTGTCCTCCGTGGCCTACGCTCCGCAGGAGCTCATGATGGTGCTGCTCGTCGGCGGCACCGCCTTCCTGGCGTTCTCCCCCTGGATCGCCCTCGCCGTCGTCGTGCTGATGCTCACGGTGGTCACCTCGTACCGGCAACTGGTCAAGGCGTACCCGTCCGGCGGCGGAGATTACGAGGTGGCGCACAAGAACCTCGGCGAGAAGGCCGGGCTGATCGTGGCATCCGCTCTGCTCGTCGACTACGTGATGACGGTCGCCGTCTCGGTCGCCAGCGGTGTGGACAACATCATCTCCGCACTGCCCTGGCTGAGCGGATTCCGCGTCGAGCTGGCCGTCGCCTTCGTCATCCTCATCGCCGGCATGAACCTGCGGGGCGTGCGCGAGGCGAGCAAGGCGTTCGCCATCCCCACCTATGTCTTCATCGGGTCGATCGGCGTGATGGTCGTCACCGCGCTCATCCGCACGGCGCTCGGCTTCGCTCCGGTCGCCGAATCCGCTCAGTACCAGGTCAGGGCCGAGGGCCTCGCCCAGGCCGCCATGGTGCTCCTGCTGTTGCGCGCATTCTCGAGCGGATGCTCCGCCCTGACCGGCGTCGAAGCCGTGGCCAACGGAGTGCCGGCGTTCCGCACCCCGAAGATCCGCAACGCGCGCACCACGCTGCTCCTCATGGGCGGAATCGCCATTTTCCTGTTTGCCGGCCTGATGGCCGTCTCGCTCATCAGCGGGGTGCATTACGCGGAGAATCCGTGCGACTTGATCGGATGGAAGCAGTGTGGGACGGAGCCGCAGCGCTCGCTGGTCGCGCAGCTGGCATCCGCGACGTTCGGCAACAACTCCATACCCTTCTTCATCGTGCAGGCCGCGACAGCCGTCGTGCTGCTGTTGGCGGCCAACACGGCGTTCAACGGATTCCCGCTGCTCGGCTCCGTACTTGCCCGCGACTCGTACGCGCCGAAGGCCCTCTCCACCCGCGGTGACCGTCTGGTCTTCTCGAACGGCGTGATCGCGCTGGCGCTGGCCGCGATCATCCTGCTGATCATCTACGAGGCGAACCTCACGAATCTGATCCAGCTGTACATCATCGGCGTGTTCGTCTCGTTCACGCTCGGCCAGTCGGGCATGGTGAAGCACTGGATCGGGATGCTGCGCGACACGGATGCCAGGCGCCAGGCTAAGGATCGCGGCACGATCATCCGCAGCATGTCGATCAACGCGTTCGGCGCGCTGCTCACCTTCAGCGTTCTCGTCGTCGTGACGATCACGAAGTTCACGCACGGTGCGTGGCTCGTGTTCATCATGATGCCGATCCTGTTCCTGCTCATGATGGGCGTGAACCGCTACTACCGTGACGTGGCCAAGGAGGTCGAGGTCGACCCGACCACCACGTTCGGCGCAAGCGGCGACCACGCGATCGTGCTCGTCGGCAAGATGCAGAAGCCCGTGCTCAAGGCGCTGGACTACGCGATCGCCGCTCGACACCAGTCCATCGAGGCCGTGCACATCTCGGTCGAGGAAGAGTCGACCGATGCCCTGCAGCAGCAGTGGCACGACATGAACATCCACGTGCCGCTGACGATCATCGAGTCGCCGTACCGCGACTTCGGCGTGCCGCTCGCGAAGTACATCAAGCACCGCCGCGAGGAGCACGGATCCGAGGTCACCACGGTGTACCTGCCGCAGTACATCGTCGGACACTGGTGGGAGGCGATCCTGCACAACCACCGCGCCCGCCGCATCTCGAAGCAGCTCATGCTCATCCACGGTGTGACGATCGCGCTGGTGCCGTGGCTGCTCGACTCGTCCGAGCTGATCTACGGACGACGTTCGCGACCGCTGCCCGGACAGGACCGCCGCGGCGAGCCGATCCGAGCCATCCCGCGTCGTCCACTGGCGCCCGCCGTGCCGAATGCCGCGGGCCGCGGACGACGTGGCGCATCCGCTCAAGAGGGATCGACATCCGTCACGGACACCTCCCGCAAGGTCGCCCCACCCGGGGCGGACACGACGAGCGGCGACGGCCCGTCGACTCCGCCGGACACGACGAAGCCGCGGTCGCACGCCGGGCGCCGCTGAGCGGCGACGATCGACCGAACTTCGCCGTGTGACGACGCGCGCGGTAGCGGTCCACGCACTCCTGGCGCCCCCTACGCACTCCTCGCGCCACCCGCCGCTGCCCCTGCGCACGCCCGACCTCGCGTGCGTGCGGCGCCGAAGCGCATCCCTGCACCAGGCACACTCGCCCCGCGTCGGGGCGTGACGCCACGCCACAACTCGGCCGAGTGTACGGACACGCGCCCTGTGCTTCGATCACGACCGTTTTCTGCGCACGCGGCCGGGTCTGGTGCGGCGTCCGGATGCGGCGTGCGAACGATGCGCGCGTCATCCGCGTCTCCCGGACGTCTCCCCGTGCCCGACGACGGCCATTCAGCTCGGCGACCACAGTGAAGACATGCAGAAATCATCCAGGAAGCTCATCACGTCGACCGCTGCTGCCGTGTCTCCCGCGCCTGCGTCCGGCCCGACCTCGGTCACGACACGGGACAGGAGTCGCGGGGTCGGCCGAAAGCTCAGAGCATCGCCATGATCTGGCGGGCGATGATGCGGCCGGATCGATTCGCACCCACGGTGGACGCGAAGGGGCCGTATCCGGCAAGGAAGACGCGCGGATCCGTCCACACCTGCCCGGACTCGACGGACACACCGCCCTCCTTCTCGCGGAGCTTGAGCGGCGCCAGGTGGCGGAGTTCGGGACGGAATCCGGTGGCCCAGATGATGACATCCGCCGGGGTGAAGGATCCGTCGCGCCAGCGCACGCCGTCCGGCTCGATGGACGCGAACATCGCTCGCTCCTTCAGCACTCCACGCGAGATGCCCGCCGCGACCTTGCGCGTGAGCGGAACACCGGTGGCACTGACGACGCTCGGGAGGGCCTTGCCTGCGCGAGCGGCGGCATCCGCGTCGCGTACGGCGGCGATGCCGCCCTCGATGGTGCGAACGTGATCGGTGCTGTAGTCGATCGGACGCCGGGATGCCCACGACACGCTTCCGGCGATGTGCTCCAGCTCGAGCAGGAAGCCGACGGCGCTCGTTCCGCCGCCCACCACGACGACGTTCTGGCCGCGGAACTCCTCCGCCGTCACGTAGCCGTTGGTGTGCACATGCCGTCCACGGAATGTAGTCGCACCCGGATAGTACGGCACGAAGGGCGAGCCCCACGTGCCCGTCGCGTTGACCAGGATCTGGGTCGCCGTCGCACCCTCGGAGTGATGGACGACGAGGTCGGCGCGGCTGTTCCGCACGTCGGAGACCACGATCGGACGATGCACCTTGAGGTCGAAATGATCCTCGTAACGCCTGTAGTACCCGGACACGATGTCCTTCGCCGGCAGCGTGCGATCCGCGTTCTCGAAGCTGAGGCCGAGCTCGTCCATGCCGGGGAGGTCGTTGACCTTGTGGGCGCTGCCCAGACGCAGCGCATCCCACCTGAACTGCCACGCACCGCCAGTTCCCGGTCCCCGGTCGAGCACGACGAAATCGACGTCGGGCTCGAGCTGAAAACGCCGGAGGTAGTAGGCGACAGCGAGGCCGGCTTGACCGGCGCCGATGATCACCACCTGGGGGCGGGCGGGGACTTTTGACACGGTATATCCCATCATGCACTGCTGGACGGGAGCCCAGGCCGACGAGAGCCCTCATGCTAAACTGGCCGCTAGTTTTTATTTCCCATCCAAAGTCCCGAGTGAGCGTTAACGCCCCGGGCCTGTCATCGTGAGGGGGTCTCGCATGGGGCGCGGCCGTCAGAAGGCGAAGCACACGAAAATCGCCCGTGAGCTGAAGTCTTACAGCCCGACTGTGGACTACAACAAGCTCGAGGAAGAACTCACCGGTCACGCGCACGACGATGATCGGTACGCGGCGTGGGCAGACTACGAGCCCGAGGGCTACCAGGCCGACGACTACGACCACCGGGAGCGCTCGGCGGGCTGATCCGCGTGCATACCGCAACGCGCATCCTTTCCGGATGCGCGTTTTGCGTTGTCAGGAGCGAGCCGGTTTCGACAGATTCAACCGACGGTGCGGCGTGGCGAGCGGGACGCGTCGTGACATGAAGACGTCGACGGCGTCTTCGGTGTCGACCGTGAATCCGAACCGCTCGTAGAGGCGACGCGCCGCGCTGCCCTGCAGCACGTTGAGGCGGTGCGGCCCGGCGGGCCCAGTGGCCGTCTCCGCGGACTCCTCAGACAACACGGATGCCAGCACCGCCGTGCCGATGCCCCGTCCTTGCACGGCGGGGTCGAGGTAGAAGTGCTCGATCCAGATGCCGTCCGCATCCGGACGCACGGTGATAGATCCCACCGGCTCAGCGTCCACCACGATGACCGTGGTGAGCTCCGGATGGAACGCGTCGCGGAGGCGCTGACGCACACGCACCTCGTCGTAGCGACCGAGCCGCGTGAGGTCATCCCGAAGCACAACAGCCCGCAACTCGGCGATCCAGTCCACGTCGTCGAGCGTGCTCGGGCGCAGGGTCCAGCGCATCCCGCGAGTCTATGCAGGACGGACGCGCCCCGCGCAACGCCTCCGCTGTCCCGTCGTGCGCTCCGAAGTCGGACGAGCACCACTCGCCACCCTCCGCTGTCCCGTTGCGTCGCCTCCACCTCCGTGAGGCGACACCAAAGGACAGCGGAGCGCGGGACGTGCCCGTCTCTCTCGAAGACGACCGTGGGCGGATCGTGCCGGGACGGTCAGAGCCAGCCGTTCGCGGCGGCCTGCGCCGCGGCATCCGCTCGGTTGCGCGCACCTGTCTTGCCGATGGCCGCCGACAGGTGGTTGCGCACCGTGCCCTGGGAGAGGTGCAACTCGCGGGCGATCTCGTTCACCGTGCCGCCCCTGGCCGCGACCCGCAGCACCTCGGTCTCGCGCTGCGTGAGCGGAGAGACGCCGGATGCCAGCGACTCGGCAGCGAGCGCCGGATCCACCACCCGCAGTCCCTGAGCGACCCTCCGCACCGCGTCGGCGAGCTGCGTGGCCGGGGTGTCCTTGACGACGAATCCGCTCGCGCCGGCCTCCATGGCGCGGCGCAGGTATCCTGGCCGTCCGAACGTGGTCACGATGAGCGACCGGCAGGCCGGGAGCTGCCGGTGCAGCTGCTCGGCGACGGCGAGTCCGTCGAGTCCCGGCATCTCCACGTCGAGGAGCGCGACCTGCGCGTTCGTCTCGCGGGCGGCATCCAGCACCTCGTCGCCGCGACCGACCTGGGCGACGACCGTCAGGTCGGACTCGAGCTCGAGAAGCGCAGCGAGCGCGCCGCGCACCAGTGCCTGGTCGTCGGCCAGCAGGAGCCGGATGCTCTCGGTCACGACGCACCCCCTGCCTGCCGCACGGGTCCCGTCGAGGATCCGCCCCGGCCGGACGCGGCGCGGACGGCCACCACTGTCCCGCCGTCTTCGCCCGGCTCGACGCTGAGCTCAGCGCCCACCCGTGCGGCGCGCTCACGCATGCTGTCCACGCCGTTGCCGCCCGCAGTGCTCTGATGGGACTGGGCGGCGACCAGCGGCATCCCGACCCCGTCGTCTCCGATGATGATGGCCCTCTTTTCCAGCGCGACCCAGCAGTTCTTCGCGCGCGCGTGCCGCACGACGTTCGTGATGGACTCGCGCAGCACCCACGCGAACGTCTCGCGCAGCTCTGGCGCGACGACATCGGTCGAGGTCGGCAGGTGCGGCACGATGTCAGCGGCCACGAGAGCGGCGTGCGCGGCAGACAGTTCCGTCTCGAGCGTCATCGCGCGGTATCCGGCGACGGATGCCCGCAGATCCGCCAGCGCAGCACGTGAGAGTCTCTCGATGTCGGCGAGCTCCGCTTCCGCGCGTTCCGGATCCCGCGACACGAGGCGCCTGGCCAGTTCGCTCTTCACCGTCACCACGGTGAGCGAGTGTCCGAGCACGTCGTGCATGTCGCGGGCGAAACGCTCGCGCTCGTCGACGATCGCCAGTCTCGCGATCTCGCCCTGGGCGTCCCGAAGCCGTTGCACGGCCTGGATCTGCTGGGCGAACGCGAACATCATGATGCCGATGGATGCGGTCAGCGCTGCCGAGTACCAGTAGTCGGCGAACGTTCCGGTGGACCCGATCACCACCAGCTGGGCGATGACGACGATCAGGATGATCGACAGGGTGAACGCTCGCGGCTGCCAGCTCATCGCGGACATGACGGGCACGAAGATCCACAGCCAGATGACGTTCTCGCCGATCATCGGGATGCCGAGGCAGGTGATGGCGACGAACACGGCGTACGCCGCGGCGGCGACCGGCCACGGCCTGCCCCAGATGAGCGGTGGGATCACGACATACATCGCGGCGATCAGGGCGATGAGCGCCGTCATCAGGACGCCGGCGACGATCGGCGGGCTGGCGCTCCAGATGAGCACGATCGGGATGATCAGGTAGATGAGCCCCCAGATGGATCCCCAGTACCAGCGTCTGGCGCCCCGATGCGTCAGCCGCGCCTTGGCCTGCGTCCACCACCCTGTGCCCGACGCTCGTGCGAGGTCTGCGGGGCTGAACGGTGGACGCGGGTGATCCGCCGGAGCGGATCCGCGCTGGCTGGATCCACCGCTTGCGGATGCGTCGTCGGCGTCGGCTGCGCGCTTGGCGGTCACGGAGTTCAGCGTAGGCGCCACGGCCTCCGGATCTCTGGGACCGTGCACCCCGAAATCGCGCGCGCCGAACGGCACATCCCGGGATTCGGGGACGTGCCGTTCGGAGCGAGCCGGCTCGGGGTTCGGAGTCATGGCGGTCTCGAGCGCGGCACTCACTGGCGCGCCGCGTCGCGGCGGTAGCGCCAGACGACGAGCGCTCCGAGCACCAGTGTCCAGGCGACGAGCACCAGCACGGGGGCGAGGATGTCGCCCGAGAGGTGTGCGCCCATCTGCCCCAGCCGGTTGAGCCAGTACGACGGCACGAACTGGGAGATGTTCGTCATCCAGGTGGGCAGCACCGAGAGCGGGACCCACAGACCGCCCAGAATGGCCAGCCCGAAGAAGATGACCATGAACAGCGGCTGCGCGAACTGCAGCTTCGCGAACTGTCCGATCAGCACGGCGATGAACGCGAACGGGATGACGCCGAACCAGAGTCCCAGCGCCGCCATCGCCCAGCCGGCGAAGCTCAGCGCCGGGTGGAAGACCAGCACGGAGATCGTGATGATGACGAGGATGCTGGCCAGCGCCACGACGAGCGCTGCGGTGACCTTGGAGATGAGGTATCCCATGCCGCTCAGGCGGGTGAGCCGGAGCTGGCGGTTCCAGCCGACGGACCGTTCGGCGACGATCGAGAACGCCTGACCGAGGGCGGCCATCATGCCGCCGTAGCCGGCCATCTGCACCGTCGTGACGACGATCCAGGGAAGTCCTGTGACGTGGTCGACCGCGCCGCCGGATCCGTAGATGCTGCCGAACAGCAGGAGCATGCCGATCGGGAGGAGGAAGGTGAAGACCAGGGAGGCGACGTTCCTCAGCTGGCGAAGGGACTCCAGTCCCAGGTACGTGATGCTCATGAGCGGTCTCCGATCAGCGCGGTGGAACTGGGCAGATTCGAGTCGAACTCGGCCGACTGCGTCAGGGCGAGGAACGCGTCGTCCATCGAGTGGGCCGTCACCTCGATGTCGTGCACGTCGTCATGGTTCGAGAGAAGGGTGCGGAGGGCCGCGTCGGGGTCGTCGCTCACGATGGTGAGCACGTCCCCTCGCCGGTCGACCGTACGCACGCCCGGCAGCTCGTACAGCTCGGCAGCGACATCCGCCGTCCAGGCGAAGTCGAAGGTCGCGCGGATGCGCCGCCCGGCCACCACCGCCTTGACCTCGGCGGGGGCGCCGTCGGCGACCACCCTGCCGCCGGCCAGCATGACGATGCGGTCTGCGTAGGCGTCCGCCTCGTCGAGGTAGTGCGTGGCGAAGACGACCGTGCGGCCGGCGTCGGTGAACTCGCGCATCGACTGCCAGAACGTGCGCCGCGCCTCGACGTCCATGGCGGCCGTCGGCTCGTCGAGGAAGATGAGGTCGGGGTTCGAGACGATCGCCACCGCGAACCGCGCACGCTGCAGCTGTCCGCCGGAGAGCTTGCGCACCTTCTGCTTGGCGATGTCCGCGACCCTGGCGCGTTCGAGCGCTTCCTGCACCGGGAGCGGATGCCTGTGGGCGGCAGCGATGAGCGAGACGGCCTGTCTCACGGTGAGGTCGGGGAGCAGCGCGCCGCCCTGGAGCATGGCGCCGACGCGGCCTTCGTCGATGGCGGATCGCGGATTCCCGCCGAACAGCGTCGCGGTGCCGGCGGTGGGCGTGGCGAATCCCAGGGCGAGGTCGATGGTCGTCGACTTGCCGGCGCCGTTCGGGCCGAGCAGGGCGACCACCTCCCCGGACTGGATCATCAGGTCGATGCCGTCGACCGCCGTGATCGACCCGAAGGTCTTGCGCAGGCCCGTCAGCTGGATGACCGGGGCCTCGATGGCTGGTGTCGTGTTCACGCTTCCCATCGAAGCGTTCAGCGGATGCCCGTGCCTCGGTCGCCGGTCACCTCACGGCCGTGACATTTGTCACCTCATGGCCCGACGGCGCGATGAACACGGTCCAGTCCTCGTCCGCCCAGCGGATCGGCGCGTCGGGATCCGTGCGGTTCAGGCGGTACGACGGATCCGCGTCCCGCCGCATCCGCACGGAAGCGTGCACCATGGCGTCGTCCGGGATCCGACGACGGATGGTGCCGAGGAGGTGGTAGGCCCACGGATCCTTGTTCACGCGGTTCGCGCCATCCGCCAGCCCCTGCACAACGCTGCAGAACTTGCGGTACTGGGCATCCCATGCTCCGTCGCGGAGCAGGAAATCCCGGCCTGCGCCCTCGAACACCCACTTCAGGGCGATGCGCGCCAGGTCGTTGTTCTCGAACGTGCCGCCGACATCGCAGTGCACGCCGGCGAACCACACCTCCTCGAACCTCGGATTCGGCTTCACCGGTGAGTAGCGGAACTGCAGACGCCACTCGTCGATGGCGACCGCGTGCCTGAGCTTCTTCACGTTGGACAGGTTGTAGGTCTCCGCCCAGTCAAGGGCACCGATTCCGCCGAACCACGCCTCGACGGTGTCCCAGATGCCGAGATACTCGATCGGGACGGCGTGGATGTCTCTCGCACCCAGGGCGGACAGGAACTCGTCGGGCGCGCTGCCGGGAGGAGCGGCGACGGGCTGGCCCTGCGTTCCCCAGCACAGGGCATCCGCGAATTCCTTCGCCTCGGCCGCGCGTTCGGCCCTGGCCTTCTGGGTGCGAACGGGTTTGACGTACTCCTTCACCGCGTACTCGACGAGGTTGTCGGAGCCGGCACGGAGCATCCCGGGCCGTGCGAGCATTCCCGCCAGCGCCCGAGCGGTGAACGCACCACGGCTGAACCCGAAGATGTAGACCCGGTCGCCTGGGCGGTAGCGGTCCATCAGCCACGAGTACGCCTGCGCGACGTTGGTCTTCATACCGAAGCCGAACGCCAGTCCGCCGAGCTGCGACAGCGCCTTGCCGATCCTGCCGAACGCTCCGGAGGCCGGCAGCGTGCCGACGCCCGGATCGTAGTAGGCGAGCTGCTGCTGCGGATGGTCGAGGTCGAGCATCATGAAGATCTTCGCCGCGTTCGTCGGATGGCTGTCGAGCAGGTTGTTCGTGCCGTCCAGGCAGATGACGATGTTCTTCGGCGCGGGCGGGGTGTCGCCGTCGTGAGCGGGCGCAGCAGTGCCCTTCTGCACTGCAGTGCCCTCGTCCCCCGTGATCATGACGCCTCCCTCGCCGTCAGTCTCGGGGTCATCATAAGAACGACCTCGCGCCGGACGGGATCCCCTGAATGCGGGGTGCGGAGTGCGGAGCGATCGCAGATTGCGGGTGTCTATGCCGCGGGTTTCCGCGCCTCCAGCAGAATCCGTGCGCTGTGCGACACGAACGCACCGTCACGGCGGATGATCGCGTCCACCTCGCGAAGCCGGTCGCGATAGCGCTCGACCGTGAAGTCCGGCACGGTCCAGACCACCTTCCGCAAGAAGTAGACGACCGCCGCGACGTCGGAGAACTCGATGCGCGTGCGCTCCTCGCGCAGGTCGAGCACCTCCAGCCCTGCCGACTCCGCCGCGCCCCGGAGCCGGTCGAGTCTGGCCACCCCGTCGCGCGGCTGCTGTCCCATCAAGAACTCGTACAGCTCACTGTTCGACCGCTCGCCGATCTGCTGTGAGAGGTAGGTCCCACCGGGTACAAGTACCCGGTTCGTCTCGACGAAATCCGTGACGACCGGATGCCTGCTCAGCACGAGCGCGAAGCTCGCGTCCGCGAACGGCAGCGCCGCATCCTCCTCCGACGCGGTCACCGTCCCGGCGAACGGCGCGAGCGCTGCTCTGGCCAGAGGCACGTTCGGCGACCACCCCTCCGTCGCCGCGACGACACCGGGGGTCGGATCCGCTCCGCGAAGGATCTCCGCGAACACCTCACCGCCGCCGGTCTGCACGTCGAGCACGCTGGCCACCCGGCTCGCCCGAGCGGATGCGACGCGCGCGTATCCCCAGCTCGGTCGTTCCTCGGTTGCCCGCCCGTCGAACCAGGAGAAGTCCCAGCCCTCGGTGGGGACCGCCTCGCCCTCGGCGATCAGGGTGTCGAAGTCCAGGGAGCGCTTGTCGTCGGTCACCCGGCCATCGTCGCATGCACGCGAAGAGGACAGTCAAGCGCGGCACAGCATCCTGGGCGCGGTCGCCCGATCGCTACCGGTCGCCTCCGCTCGCTGCCTCGATCAGCGCGGAGACCTCCGCCGCCGGCCGGATCCCGAACCAGCGCTCCGCGTTCGCCCGAGACTCCTCGGTGAGCCGGGAGTAGGGCTCCGGATCGCGGCCGGATGCGCGCACCGCCGCATCGAGCGCGTCGCGAACGAGCCAGACATCCGCCGGATCGGGTTCCGCGATGGTCAGCGCCTCGTGCAAACGCTCGGTGTCGAAGCCCAGGGCGTCGGCGAGGCGTTGCTCGCTCCATCCGCTGAGCTTCAGGTTCTGACGCAACTCCAGCCGGGTCTGTTCCAGCTCGGACCGATTCAGCGACATTGTGGCCCCCTCCACGACGACTGCTCCCAGCCTGCCATTCGAGCGGGCGAAGCGCGACGATCCCGACGCGAGCAGATCACCCCGGGCGCGCCGGATGCGACAGACCGCTGCAGGGCACTTCACACCGCCGGACGAGGCGACTGGACCCAGTACGGTGGAACGCGTGCCGACGCTGCTGCAACTGGACTCCTCGATCGATCCCGTGACCTCCGTCTCGCGCGAGCTGACGGCGCGGTTCGCCAGGGCGTGGGCGTCCGCCGGATCCGACCGCACGGTCGTCGTGCACGACCTGGTCGCGGATCCGGTGCCGCATCTGGCCCACGAGTCGCTGCACTGGGCGCCGTCGTTGCGTGCCGCCGACGCCCCCGCGCTGCCCGACGAGCAGGCCGAGCAGGATGCCGTCATCGCCGAGCTTCTCGCCGCCGACGTGCTCGTGATCGGCGCGCCGATGTACAACTACTCGGTGCCGTCGACGCTGAAGACGTGGATCGACCACGTGCACGTGCCCGGCGTGCTGGCTCCCTTCGGAGCCGATCCCGTTCAACCGTTGAAGGATCGGCTCGCGGTGATCGTGACCGTGCGCGGCGGCATCTACGACGAAGGCACGGAGAACGAGGGACGCGACCACACCGTGCCGCCGATCGACCTCATCCTCGGAGACGCCCTCGGCATGCACATCGAGACCGTGGCGGTGAGCCGCAGCCTGTCGCGCACCCTGCCGGGGCTGGCGGGTGAGCGCGAGCGGTTCGAGGCAGAGCTGTCGGCGGCTCGGGAGCGGATCGACGCGCTGGCGGCGTCCGCCTGAACTTCTGACCGGCCGGTCGCCTGGCTGCACCCCGTCGGTTGACGTCATCCGCACAGGGCGCGGTCGGCAGACGATGGGCCCGTTCACAATTCAGGAACGGATGGACTGCTGCGAAGCCGATCTACCGAGCAATCGCGGGATCCGGTGAGCAACGCGCCGAAGTCGCGGAGACCATCCTGAATTGTGAACACATGCGTGCTCGCATCGAACCGACGTCAGCCGTCTCGGCGCGTGGTACGGGGCGGCCACACGCGCTGATCGCGCGAGGCCGATGTCAGCTTCCGAACGCTCCGACGAGGCGGACGGCGCCGCCGTCCACGCCCTTCGCGCCCTGCTCGTAGTCGGTGAGGTCGCGCTCGGCCGTCGACACGGTGCCCACCTGCCACGCCGGGATGCCGTCGACGGCGAGCGTCGAGATGACGGATGCCGCAGCATCCGCCTCGACGACGGCGAAGAAGCCGACACCGAGGTTCCACGTGCCCTCCGCACTCTCCAGCGACGTGCCCGCGAGGTCGCTGAGCACCCGGAACACGGGCGACGGCGACCAGGTGGACCGGTCGATGTCCGCCCAGGATCCGCGCGGCAGCACGCGCGCAAGGTTCGCCGCGATGCCGCCGCCCGTGACATGCGAAAGCGCGTGGACGGATGCTCCGCTCGGCGACGCGAGCACGCGAAGCAGCGGCGCGGTGTAGAGCCGCGTCGGCTCGAGCAGGGTCTCGCCGACGACGCCGCCGAACTCGTCGAGCCGATCGGTGAATGCGATGTTCCGCTTCGCGAGGATGTGGCGCACGAGCGAGTATCCGTTGGAGTGCAGGCCGGAGCTGCCAAGGGCGAGCACGACGTCGCCGTTCCGCACCTTCTCGGGGCCGAGCACGGCATCCGCTTCCACGACGCCGGTCGCGGCACCTGCCACGTCGTAGTCGTCGGGTCCGAGCAGGCCGGGGTGCTCTGCGGTCTCGCCGCCGACCAATGCCGTGCGGGTCTCCGAGCAGGCGGCCGCTATGCCGCGCACGATGTCGGCGATGCGCTCGGGCACGACCTTCCCGCACGCGATGTAGTCCGTCATGAACAGCGGCCGCGCACCCACCACGACGATGTCGTCGACGACCATGCCCACGAGGTCCTGGCCGATGGTGTCGTGCTTGTCGAGCGCCTGGGCGATGGCGACCTTGGTGCCGACACCGTCGGTCGACGTGGCCAGCAGCGGGCGTCGGTAACCGCGGAGAGCGGATGCGTCGAAGAGCCCCGCGAATCCGCCGACGCCGCCGAGCACCTCCGGTCCGTGCGTCTTGGCCACGGCCGACTTCATGAGCTCGACCGCGAGGTCGCCGGCTGCGGTGTCGACGCCGGCCTCGCGGTAGGTGCTGGTGGAGTTCTCGGTCACGGGTAAGAGCCTATCGGCGACTGATGCGAGAGCAGCGGGAGCGGGCTCACGTGCCGAATCGATGGAGCCGGTGAGCGACGCAGTCGGGCTACCTACGGGAGTTCGACGCGTCCTCCGCACCTTCTCGCGCGCGATCGATGGCCGTGAGCGCCAGCTCGAGTGTCTCGTCGAACCTGTGCGGTGGAGGCGCGCCGAACCCGACCACCATCGCAGGATGCCGTGGCGCGAGTCCTGCGGCACGTGCCGCACGAGCCGCCCCTGACGCGCGAAACGTGTGGAGTCCGTCGAAGGCGAGGCCGACGGCATCCGCTCTCCGGCTGACGTCCTCCTCCCGGATGCCTGGCGACAGCTCGAGCAGGAAGTGCAGGCCGGCGGCCATGCCGGTGACGCTGGCTGATGGCATCCGCTCGGCGACGAGGCGCTCCACCTGCTCACGTCGAGCCCGATAGCGCGTTCGGGCGCTGCGGACGCTTCGGTCGTAGTCGCCGCGCTCGAGGAACTCGGCGAGCGCGAGCTGCGTCAGCCCGCCGGTCTTCGCGCCGTCGAGCCGGCGCCGGGCGGCCACCGCTGTGACGAGGTCGCCGGGCAGAACGCACCAGCCGAGCCCGACGCTGGGTCCGAGCGCCTTGCTCGCCGTGCCGACGAAGACCACGTGGTCGGGAGCCAGGGACTGCAGGGCGCCGACGGCGCGGCGGTCGAAACGGAACTCGCCGTCGTAGTCGTCCTCGATGATCAGCGCGCCGGTCCGCTCCGCCCAGGCCGCCACCGCTGCACGACGCGACGGGCTGAGCGCGACACCGGTCGGGAACTGGTGTGCGGGCGTGAGCAGCACGGCGTCGACGCGGCCTCCGCCGCGGTCTTTGTCGCGACCTCCCGCTCGACTGCCGAGCTCGTCGACGACGGCCCCTGAATCGTCCACCGGCAGTGGAACCACCTCGAGGCCGGAGGCGGCGAGGATGTCGCGATGCAGTTCGTGGCCGTACTCCTCGACGGCGATCCGGCGGGCTCCACGCGCGACGAGGGCCATGGCGATCAGCCGCATGGCGTGGCCGGCACCGTGCGTGACATGAACGGTGGACGGCTCGACCACAACGCCTCTCGCACGGCCGAGATAGGAGGTCAGCGCCTCGCGGAGCTCCGGCAGACCGTGCGGATGCCCGTACCCCAGCTCCGAGGCGGGCGCCGCCTGGAGCGCGCGGCGCAGCGCCGCCGTCCACGCCTCGCGCGGGAAGAGAGTGGTGTCGGGGATCCCGGCGCGGAGGTCGAACGCCGGCTCAGGCGCGAAGCCGACGGATCCGATCCGGTCCGCGGATTCTGGGTCACCGCGCCGATCCGCCGCTCTGCCGCCCCCGCCCCCTCGTCCGCCGTGGCCATGCGCTCGCGAGCCACGCTCGTCCCGTGCCCGGCCGGCGGTTGAGGCGCCGGGCGAGGGAGACGCGCCATCAGCGATCCGCGCCGTCGAGGCCACCCACGTGCCTGCGCCGACGCGGGACTCGAGCCATCCCTCGGCGACCAGGCGCTCGTAGACCTCGGCGACGCTGTTGCGTGCGATGCCCAGATCCTGCGCCAGGCCACGGGATGCCGGCAGGCGAGCGCCGCGCACGAGCCGCCCTTCCCGGATCATGTCCCTCAGCGCGGCCTCGAGCGAGTCGGTCTTGCGCCGCGGATCCACAACGAGGTGCAGATCCCTCCCCAGATTGGCCCAACCATCTGCCATGACAATGGACTCTAGCAAGGTGCCACTCCCGAGTATCGTTGACCGCATGAGCAGCGATTCCATCGTCCTTCCCGACATCCGCTTCGACTTCGACGCCCTCGTCCCCAAGTTCTCCCGCGCAATGGCGCACCTCGACCACGCGGCGGCCGTGGAGCTCGACGCCGTCGGCATCCCCGTCGGCCTGCGGAATCTCGTGAAGCTGCGTGCCTCGCAGCTGAACGGATGCTCGTACTGCGTCGACATGCACTCCCGCGACGCGCGCGACGTCGGCGAATCCTTCCAGCGCATCTCCGCAGTCGCCGTGTGGCAGGAGGCCCACTTCTTCACCGCACGTGAGCGTGCAGCCTTCGCGTTCACGGATGCCGTCACCCGCGCCTCCGAGACTCGCGTGCCCGACGAGGTGGTCGCCGACGCGCTGGCGGTCTACTCGGAGAACGAGGTCTCCGCCCTCCTGGCGCTCCTCGTGTCGATCAACGCGTGGAACCTGGTCGGCGTGACTGCGCGGTGCTGGCGCGCGGAGCCGGAGGCGCTTGCGGATGACTCCGCGACGAATGCCGATTCGTCGGATCCGACCGCCGCGAGCGACGCAGAGGTGGCAGCCGTCTAGCAACGAGAGAAGCGGGCGCGCTCAGGCACCGACGACAGCCGCCTGGCGATGGGCCAGGAACTCCTCCCACGTGGCCGTTCCCCGCGCATCGCCCCTGGAGATGATGGCGTCGTGCAGCACTGCCTTCGCTGCGCCGCCCGGAAGCCCGACCGACATCATCAGGCGGTGGCGGCCCTCGGCCTTCAGGTATTCGCGGACCAGTTCGTGCGAGGTGTACACGCGCGGGCCGCCCAGCTCGGGCACGTATCCGGCCGGCGCAGCCTCGGCGAGCGCAACGAGTCGGTCGGCGACCTCCGCCGCCGCGATCGGCTGCACGCGCATCTTCTTCGGAAGCGGTACGACGGGCAGCTTCGCCACGGATTCCGCCACAGGCAGCACCAGCTCGAAGAACTGCGTCGCGCGCAGCGTCGTGAACGGGATGCCCGACTTCTCGATCACAAGCTCGCCCTCCCGCTTCTGCGCGAAGTACTCGAACATGGCGTGATCCGTCTTGGAGCGCACGGGGATGCGATCGGCACCGGCCACCGAGATGTACACGAGGTGGCGCACGCCTGCCGCGCGCGCAGCCGCAACCAACTGGCGGGCCTTCTCGCCGTCGCCCTTCTGCGATCCGGCGCAATGGATGATCGTGTCGACGCCGGCGACGGCATCCGCGACTCCGCTCCCGGTCTCGAGATCGCCCGCGACGTACTCGACGTCGTTGCGGGGACCTGAGCCTCGCCGGCTCACGACCCGCACTGTGCGACCGCGGTCGCACAGGCGATCGACGACCATCGTGCCGAGGGTGCCGGCGCCGCCGGTGACGAGCACGAGACCGGATGGCGAACCGTCGGCGAACGAGTCGGCGGCGGACGAACCGAGAGTGGACGAGGTCATGCTGTGCCTTTCGTCGTGCGTCGGGGTGGCCGAGAAGCTGCCGATCCGACGCGATTCGATGTCTTCACCATGCCGATGCGCCGGCCCTGTGGAATGTGACACGGAGCGGCAAGATTGTTCACCGTGACCGACGCAGCACTGCTCGAACCGACCTTCACGGCCCTTCGTCCGCGTCTGCGATCCCTTGCCTACCGCATGCTCGGCTCGTTCGCCGACGCCGACGACGCCCTGCAGGAGACCTGGCTGAGCGCCTCGCGAGCCGATGTGTCCGACGTGCGCAACCTGGATGCGTGGCTCACCACCGTCGCCGGCCGCGTCTGCCTCATGATGCTGCGCGCTCGTCGCATGCATGGCGAGACCTCGCTCGACGACGCGCTCGAGCCAGGCAACGGCATGCGCATTCCGGATGCCGCGATCGTCTCCGACACCCGCTCGCTCCCCGAGGCAGCAGCCGAGGCGGCCGAGACCATCGGCCTCGCGATGCTGATCGTTCTCCAGGAGCTGACCCCGGATGAGCGCCTCGCCTTCGTGCTGCACGACACGTTCGCCGTGCCGTTCGACGACATCGCCGAGGTCCTCGGAACCACACCCGCGGCGGCACGCAAGCTCGCGAGCCGCGCGAGGGCGAAGGTCAGCGCGGCTCCGACGCCGGATCCGGATCGTGCCGCGCAGCGCTCGGCGGTGGATGCGTTCTTCGCCGCGGCGCGCGACGGCGATTTCGACGCGCTGCTGCGGCTGCTGCATCCGGATGTCGTACTCCGCGCCGACGGCGGCACGCTGCGGCCATCCGCCACCAGCGTGCTCAGGGGACCGCGAGCCATCGCCGGCCAGGCGATGATGTTCACCTCGCTCTCGCCCTATCGCCGGCCCGCATGGATCAACGGCGCCGCCGGCGTCACCATCGTCGGCCCTCGCGGACCGATCTCCGTGATGGCGTTCACCGTCGTTGACGGACGCATCGTGGAGATCCAGGTGCTCGCGGATCCGGAACGTCTCGCAGCGCTGATCCCGGCCGACGTGATCGAGTCGTCGCCGGCCGAGTGATCGGATCCTCGCCGACGGAACGAACGGATCGTCGTCGACGGGAGTGGCCGAGGCATCTGCCGTCGAGGCAGCAGCCATCATCGAGGCCGTCGCGGGCAGCCCTCAGGTGCTCGAGTCGTGGGAGCGTCACCACTGACGGTACGAACGATCTGCCCGGCCACCGTGGCGTTCCGTCGCAGCTGTGGGGAGCCGCTCAGAAGCGATCGTGTGGACGTCGAGTCGCGGCATCCGTCCCCGTCGACCAGCGGATGCCCAGGCGACGCCGTGCGAGAATTGACCCGCCCGAGATCGCGGGCGCATCCCCACTCTCAGGAGCACACTCCCAGCATGTGCGGCATCGTCGGCATCGTCTCCACCGAGGCGGTCAACCAACTGGTCTACGACAGCCTCCTCCTTCTGCAGCACCGCGGACAGGACTCCACCGGAATCGCGACCGCCGACGGCAGCACGTTCCACAGCCACAAGGCCCGCGGGCAGGTGCGCGAGGCGTTCCGCACCCGCGACATGCGGTCACTGCTGGGCAACATGGGCTTGGGCCACGCGCGCTACACGACCAAGGGCGACGCTGCCAATGAGCAGGAAGCCCAGCCGTTCTACGTGAACGCGCCGTACGGCATCATCCTCGTGCACAACGGCAACCTCACGAACACCCGTGAGCTCGCCGACGACCTGTTTCACATCGATCGCCGCCACGTGAACTCCACGAGCGACACCGAGCTCCTGCTCAACGTTCTCGCCACCGAGTTGCAGGGCCAGATCAGCGGGCTGTCCTTCGAACCGGACCAGGTCTTCAAGGCCGTCGAGCAGGTGCACGAGCGCGTCGAAGGCGCCTACGCCGCCATCGCGATGATCGCGGGCCAGGGGCTGCTCGCCTTCCGTGACCCGTTCGGCATCCGTCCGCTCATCCTCGGCCGCAGGCCCGCCGGGCTCGTCGGCGACGAATGGATCGTGGCATCGGAATCCGTCGTGCTCGAGGCGCTGGGCTACGAGGTGGTGCGGGATGTCGCGCCGGGCGAAGCAGTGTTCATCACGCTCTCCGGCGAGCTGTACACGCAGCAGTGCGCACGCAACCCCGTGCTGGTGCCGTGCTCGTTCGAATACGTGTACCTCGCACGTCCCGACTCCGTGATGAACGGCATCTCCGTGTACGAGGCACGCCTCCGGCTCGGGAACCGGCTGGCCGACACCATCGCCCGCTACGCGCCAACCGGCGACATCGACGTCGTGATGCCCATCCCCGATTCGTCCCGACCGGCCGCGTCTCAAGTCGCCCAGAAACTCGGCATCGAGTACCGCGAGGGCTTCTACAAGAACCGCTACGTGGGACGAACGTTCATCATGCCGGGACAGGCGGAACGCAAGAAGAGCGTGCGACAGAAGCTCAACGCCATGTCCAGCGAGTTCAAGGGCAAGAACGTGCTCATCGTCGACGACTCGATCGTGCGCGGCACGACCTCCAAGCAGATCGTCGACATGGCACGCGCCGCCGGCGCGAACAAGGTCACCTTCACCTCGGCGGCACCGCCCGTGCGGTTCCCGCACGTGTACGGCATCAACATGCCGAGCCGTCAGGAACTCATCGCCGCCGGACGCAAGATCCCCGAGATCGCCCTCGAGCTCGGCGCCGACAGCCTCATCTACCAGGAGGTGTCCGACATGAAAGATGCCATCCTGGAAGGCCAGTCCCTCGTCACCGACCTCGAGATGAGCTGCTTCACCGGCGACTACGTCACAGGAACCGTCACGCCCGAATACCTCGAATGGGTGGAGCGGACGCAGCTGAGTTGATTTGCGCCGGTCCCTGCCCGGCGCGCCGCAGTCGACTGAATCCGTGGTCGCGCTTGTCGCGGCGTACACGCCGCCGCGACGTTGAGCGTGTTACGTCTCCGAGACTGCTGGCCCGACCCGGCCTCCGAAGCTGTCATGCACACGAATTCTGAGAAAAGTCGTCTCAAGTTGCGAAATCGTTATAAACGTGATTCACGGGTCCGATTCCGCGGGATTCCGCGGGAAAACCGCTCCCAGGAACCTCGGATGACCTGTGGACGAGCTGTCCAGAGCCCCTGCGTAACGTTGCGCGGGTCGTACGCGGGCGGCATCCCGACCCGAAACTCCACGGCCCACCGACCAGGTCGGACCCAGGGATACGCCAGCAGACGACCACCCGAACCGTAGAAGACCGCGGAGGGTGCGCCGCCGCCCGAAGGTGTGCGACCGGAGCTTGCCCGGTACGTGTCTTTCGTTCTGCCGTGCGCTCGCCGCATCGATGCCGCCACGGCCGCGGATCCGGGTGTCCAGCCCGCACGGGACCTTCCGGCGCATCAGCCGGCCGTATCCCGTTGCCCCGGCGAGCGTGCGCGCGAAACGGGGTCGACCACGCGGGGAAGCTCCGAGCAACGGAACAACGTGACCTTCCTCAACCGCATCGCCCCCGACAGCATCCGCAACTCCCTCTCCTCGCTCTCCAGCACTGCTCTTCGCCACCGCCGCCCGCTGCGCGTCACCGCCGCGGCCGTTCTCGCGGTCGCCGCAGTCGTCACCCCGGTCGCCGTGCAGGCCGCTAATGCGAGCCCCGCCTCGCACTCGAGCTCCGCCGACGGCATCGCCGCCCAGCTCTCGTTCACGTCGCTCGCCTCCGCCAAGCTCACCGCCGACCAGGTGAAAGGTCGAGCGGATCTCACGCAGCTGAAGGCCGCGATCTCCGCGCTCGAGAACAACTACTCGTCAGACCCCGCCGTGCTGACCAAGCTGTCCAACGCCGCCGACTCTGCCGTCGTGCTCGCGAAGGCCACGGCGGCCGGCTACGACGCCGGCGCCCAGATCGCGCAGGCCGCCGCCGACAAGGCGGCAGCAGAAGCAGCCGCCAAGGCTGCAGCCGAAGCAGCCGCGAAGGCTGCAGCCGAAGCGCAGGCCAAGGCCGCGGCGGATGCAGCAGCCGCGTCCACCTCGTCGTCGTCCTCGTACTCGTCGACCGCGTCCGTGGCCGTGTCGCCGGGATCCGCACAGGCGATCGCCAAGTCGATGGCCGCCGGCTCGTACGGCTGGGGCGACGACCAGTTCTCCTGCCTGGTGAGCCTGTGGAACCGCGAGTCCGGCTGGTCGACCACCGCCGGCAACCCGAGCGGTGCGTACGGCATCCCGCAGGCGCTTCCCGGCTCGAAGATGGCCAGCGCCGGCCCCAACTGGCAGACCGACGCCTCCACCCAGATCGCCTGGGGCCTCGGCTACATCAACGGTTCGTACGGCTCGCCGTGCGCCGCGTGGGGCCACTCGCAGTCCACCGGCTGGTACTGACAGCTGAGGCGAGGTAGAGCGTGCTTACGTGCCCTACCTCGCCAATGGAGTCAGTCGAGCGCGCAGCGCGACCGCTGACGACTGGGCCCACGGAGCGCGGGGTCCCCGCGCGCCGCGTAGCGGCGGGTGGGGGAGCGACGGGGAAGGTGGGAGCGATGGTTCCCGGATACAGCGCGATCCGCATTTGACCTTCACGCTGCGTGAAGGTCAATCGTGGCTGCATGAGTGATTACTACAACGCTTCTGAGATGAGTCCGGTCCCGGCTCCCGGTCCGGATGCGGTCGCACCCGAACTGTTCCGCGGGATCTATGGGATGCCGTCCTTCATGACGATCCCGACGGCCGACCTGGCCGCCTCCGTCGATTTCTGGACTCGCGGTCTCGGCTTCTTCGAGTTGTTCAGCATCCCGGGACGGCTGGTGCATCTGCGTCGGTGGGCGTTCCAGGACGTCCTTCTGGTCCCGGCGATCTCGACGCCGGAGACGGTGCCGGCGGTGAGCCTCAGCTTCGCCTGCGTGCTGGATCAGATCGACTCCCTCGTGGAGGCCTGCCGTGCTGTGGATGCGGGTGCCGTCGGCGAGCCGCTCGACACGCGCTGGAACACGCGGGAGGTGGAGGTGATCACGCCGGAGAAGGTGCGGATCGTCTTCACTGCCGCGAAGCCGTTGGATCCGGCCGTCCAGGCGGCCATGAACCTCGAAGAAGCCGGCATCAAGGCGCCGGACTCCCCTGCCGAGAAGAAGGGAGAGCGTGCCTGATGACGGAGGCGTCAGCGGGACTCGGGTCCCGCATCCCCTGCGGAATCGCGGCCGTCACCGTCGACGGCCCGTGACGCGGTCGGTTCGTCGTCGGCTTCGGCGGGAAGCTCGCCCAGATCGGGGAGATCGACGGTCTGGCCGGTATCCGTCTGGCGGACGTCGATGTGGTCCGCGACGACCGTGCGCTCGGTATGTTTCGTGGCGGCCGAGGCGATGATCGCGGCGAGGGCGCCCAGCCCGACGCCGACGGCGACGGCGGCGAGCAGCACGAATCCGAAGACCGTGTTGCGGTCGTAACCCGTTCCCTGGGGCAGCGAGTACGTGACGATGAAGGCGGCGACGGCGAAGATCGCACCGCCCAGGATCATGAATCGGCCGTACCGCGGTGTGCGTCGCACGCGCACTCGCTGCTCCGACTCCACGACGGCCTCCTCGCGAATGGGCTCCCCTGCTGATGCCTCGTCCTGGCCATCCGAAGCGCTCGCGCCGATCCGGTCGGATCCGTCTCGATCGGAGGGAACCAGCTGCTCGTGGGCGGCATCGCCGCCGACGCCGGGTGCGGCGTCGGCGGCGTCTCCGGCGAACGGAGTCCGGCCGGCATCGTTCTGGGGGTCGTGGGGCACGGATCCATTGTCGCGCATCGCGGCGAGGCCGACCTGCGAGGGGAAGCGTCGACGTCTCAGCGCGGGCGGTACACCGGCAGCACGGGCTCGAGTGTGGCGCGCGTGCCTGAGGCGTGCACCACCCCGGCTGCTACGGCCTCCGGCCACGTGGTGCGGCCGGTGGCGAGGGCGAGCCAGGTGGCGGCATCCGTCTCGATGACGTTGGGCGGAGTGCCACGCGTGTGCCGCGGGCCCTCGATGCACTGCACGGCGCCGAACGGCGGCACGCGCACCTCCACGGAGTTGCCAGGCACCTTGTCGGCGAGCGCCTGCAACAGGTACCGCACGGCGGTGGCGGTCGCATCGCGCGTGGCAGAGTCCGTCAGCGCGACCGACACCGCCGACATGCCGTCCGCCTCGGTGATGCGTGCTCTGGCCATCCGTCCATTCTGCCCGGGTGCACCGACGGTGCTGAGTCGTCTGCCGTCGGCAACGGCGATGCGGCCGATCAGCCGGTCGCGATCACCGTCAGCGTCGGGCGGTGACGGGCGCCGGAGGCATCCTCGCTCGTCAGCACGCTGAACGATCGCACGCCGGACGCCCCGTCGGTGAGCATCACGTGATCGATCGGCATTCCGAGGAAGGCCGGAACCCGCATCGGCCAGGTGCCGACGGATGCCGCTCCGCGCGTCGTCGCTGCGTCCCGGCATCTGCCGAGCCCCGGACCTCCGAAGTCGTCGACGCTCGCGTTGAAATCGCCGGCGACCAGCACGGATCCCGACCCGCAGCGTTCCGTCACCCAGTCGAGGTCATCCCTCCAGTGCCCGATGCCGGTCGGAGTCGGAATCGGCGAGTGCAGGGCGAGGATGGTCGGCAGCCGGGACGAGGTCGGCTCCAGGATGATCGTGGTGTCGGCATCCGGACCGGGAACGGCGTGCGGATACTCGGCAGCCAGGCTCGGCGAGAGGAACACGGCGACCTGGGCGCCGGGCGACGTGCCGGCATACAGTCGGAACGAGACGCCCTTCGCATCGAAGGCGGCGCGGTAGGCGGATGCCGTCGACGCGATCTCCGCGTCAGGCAGCACGACGACATCCGCCCGCTCCCGAGCCGCCAATGCCGCCACGGTGGACGGTTCGACGAGGCCGCCGTTCGTGTTCCACTCCAGCACCCGGAGCTGCCCGGCTCCCGCCGCCTGCGGCGCCTCGGCCGAGAAGCCACGGAACACCACGACGGGGACGTTCAGGATTGCCACGACGAGCAACGCCGTCGCGATCGGCAGCAGCGGGCGTCCGGCGCGCGCGAGGCAGCAGAGCGCCAGCACGACGCCAAGCGCCAAGGCTGCGGCCGTGACCGCGGTGCGCGCAGGGAGCACGGCACTGATCCCGATGGCGCGTGCCAGCCCGACGGTCGGAGCGACCGTGAGCAGAACGCCGACTCCCGCAACGATCACGGCCATCACGAAGGAGAGCGCCCAACGCCAGCTCCCGCGCACCGGCGCCACCATCCTCGCTCTCGGCAGAGTGGGTCGGCGCGCGGACGCCGAAGTTCTGGATGCGGTCATCGACGCGGCACCGCGCGGCCGCCGCGAGCCCACGCGTTGACGGCCGCGGGATCCGCGCGTTGCAGGCGAAATGCGCGCTACCCCCGGTGCTGGCGGAACCAGCCGACCAGCGCATTGGCGTGCCCGTGTCCAAGGCCGAACTCGTCCTTGAGGTAGGCGACCTGCTCCATGTGCTTACGGTCGGCAACAGACTCGAGCTGCGTCATCCAGTAGTCGATCGGCTTTCCGTATTTCTTCTCGATCGACGGGAAATACGATGCCGGGCCGGTGACCTTCTCTTCCGCCATGGACCCCATTGTGCCCGAGGCAGCCGACATGACATCCGACCGAGAACATGCCAGAACGGCACGTTCTCGGCGGGAGAGCGCGGACCGTCATGTTGCGAGGCTGGTGCGCCGCAGGCCGTCTCTGCCGGGCGGGGCTAGGACCGGCACGCCCTACCATGGGCAGGTGAGGATTCTCGTTCTGGGCTCCGGCGCGCGTGAGCACGCCATCATCCGCGCGCTGCTGTCCGAGGATGCCGACCACGACATCACTGCGGCCCCCGGCAACGCAGGCATTGCGGAGGACGTCCGGACCGTCGGGATCGACCCGAACGACGGCGTCGCCGTGGCCTCCTACGCGGAGAAGAACAGCATCGACCTCGTCGTGGTCGGTCCGGAGGCGCCACTCGTGGCGGGTGTGAGCGATGCGGTCCGCCAGCGCGGGATCGCGGTGTTCGGCCCCGGCAGGGAGGCCGCGAAGCTCGAGGGTTCGAAGGCGTTCGCCAAGCGGATCATGGAGACCGCTGGCGTGCCGACCGGCCGCGCAGAGGTCGCCGCCACCATCCACGAGGCGAGAAGCACGCTGGACCGCTTCGGCGCACCGTACGTGGTGAAGGCCAACGGCTTGGCCGCAGGCAAGGGCGTGCTCGTCACGAGCGACCGCGACGCCGCTCTCGCCCACGCGACGGAGTGGCTGGAGCACGGAACGGTTCTCGTCGAGGAGTTCCTCGACGGCCGCGAGGTGTCGCTGTTCCTGCTCAGTGACGGCGAGCACGTTCTCCCGCTGTCGCCGGCCCAGGACTACAAGCGTCTGCTGGACGGCGACGAGGGACCGAACACGGGCGGCATGGGCGCGTACTCGCCCGTCCCCTGGCTCGACGAGAACTTCGTCGACGAGGTCATCGACACGATCGCCCTGCCGACCATCCGTGCCATGGCCGCCGAGCAGACGCCGTTCGTCGGCCTCCTTTACTGCGGCCTCATCGTGACGGATGCCGGCCCCCGCGTCATCGAGTTCAACGCACGTTTCGGAGACCCCGAGACGCAGGTCGTGCTGCCGCGACTCGTCACGCCGCTGTCCGGGCTCCTCTACGCGGCGGCGACCGGTGAGCTCGGCGGCGTTCCACGTCCGGAGTTCGCCCTGGACGTCGCCGTCACCGTCGTCCTCGCGAGCGAGGGATACCCGGTGGCGCCGGTGACCGGACGTCCGTTGCTCGGGCTGGACGCGGCATCCGCGGTTCCCGAGGTGCAGGTGCTGCACGCGGCGACGGATGTGAAGGCGCTGTCGACGGATGCCACCTCCAGCTGGTCGACGGAGACGCTCGTCACCACGGGCGGCCGGGTGCTCAGCGTGGTAGCGCTCGGATCCACCTTCGAGGAGGCCCGCGAGCGCGCGTACACCGCGATCGGATCCATCACCCTCGAGGGCGGCCAGTACCGCACGGACATCGCCGCTTCGGTCGCCCCCGCGGCGCACTGAGCCCCGGTTTCGCTGCGCTCCCTGCCGCCTGCGCGAGAGTGCACAACTCTGGTCCCGAGACTGCCTCAGGCTCCCTCGGGCGGATCGGCGAGCAGCCCTACGCGCTCCGCGAGGTAGGGGTCGAACGGGGTGACGGCTGTCGGATCCGACGGGCTCCATCGCACGTACGTCACGCCATCCCGAACGGTCAGCGGCCCGGATGCCCCGACCAGGCTCGCATCGAGAGCGATGGGCCGCGCATCGAAGTTCACACTCTCGCCTGGCCGGAAGTGCCCGCGGTAGGCGGCGACCCGCAGCTGACGGCGTCGCTCGGCCGATGCCGCGATGAAGGTCGGGCGTCCCGGCTCGGCCGGACGGGTGAGGGACCCGGTCGCGTAGAGACGGGGTTGCCGCGCTGACGCATCCGACCCTGCCGCACGACCGGATCCGTCGCCCGTCGCATCGGCCGCAGTGCCACGGCCGGTCCCTTCGCCCGCGGCGGCGCCCGGCACGCCGAGCAGGAGCACACCGAGGCGCCAGACGGCGCCGAGCGGCCTCAGCCGCTCCGGACGCGGAACGAGCAGCACACGACCGGCAGGCACGTACTCGGCGAGCGCCTCGCTACGCGCTCCCGCGGCGCCGAGCCGGGCCGCGGCATCCGTCAGCCCGGCGTGCACGGCCTCGATCGCCGCAGCATCGGCCGCGGAGATCGCGGGCTCACGCCCGTTCAGGATGGATGCTCCGTGTCGGCGTGCCCCTCCAGGTCGCCACGGCGATCGGTTTCCGCCTCGTCCAGCGCCTCTCCGATCAGCATGTCGTCGAGCCGCCCGTACGCCATGATGCCGACACCGACCGCCACGGCGGCGACCCAGGCGACCCACTGAGCGCCGCTGTTGGTGACGATGACGCGCGCGCCGTAGGACATGCCGAGCATCGCGGCGGCCACGAGAACCGTCACCAGCACCCTCGCCACGGTGCTGATACGCCCGATCGGTACGCCGGTCGTCACCCCATACACATAAGACAACACGGCGTTCGCCACGGCGAAGACCAGCACGGCGATCGGAATCGCGAGCGGGGCTCCGAGCCCGATCGCGAGCGCGAACCCGGCCGCCAGCATCCCGGTCGCAGGGTGGTACCACCACGGCGACCGGAACGTGTCAGCCCTCGACATGGGGACGGGTTCCGCGGCAAGACGCACGGTTGACAGCCAATCGCCGCACGGGGCATCCGTCAAGCGCGCGCATCGTCACGCCTCGAATGCTGCACACCCGGTGGCCGGCGGCGAGGGCAACCGTTCACGTGCTGTGGCGACGAACCACCCTCGAACCGTCGAGCCACCCCGATGTAACGGGGTGGCTCGACGATAAGGGGGGGTTCGAGGAAGAACACGCGGGCTCGACGAGGGACCGCCTCAGCCCAGCAGGCGCTTCAGGTACGCGTTGCCGAAGACGCCGTTCGGGTCGTACTTCGCCACGAGCGCGCGGAAGTCGTCGAACCGCGGATACAGCGACGGCACGACGTGCTCCGTGTCGAGGAACAGCTTCCCCCAGTGCGGGCGAGCGCCGAGCGGGAAGAGCGCAGCCTCGATCGCCGGGAGCACCGCCTCGACTGCGGCCTGCTCGCGCTTCCACGTGAAGTGGATGCCGAGCACATCGGTCTCGTACGCCGAGCTGAGCCAGAGGTCGTCGGCGGCGACGGTGCGCAGCTCCGTCACCTGCAGCACGGGTGCGATCCGCTCGGCGAGCGGGAGCAGCGCGCGGATCGCGTCCACCGCGCGGTCACGCGGCACGAGGTACTCGCTCTGGATCTCCTCGCCGTTGGACGGCGTGAACGCCAGCTTGAAGTGCGGCAGCCGGTCGTACCACGGCCCGGGCACGCCGAACTGATCGGTGCAGGCCGTTGCGTCGACCCCGGGGAGCGGATGCCGCTTCTCTCGTGACTGCGCAGATCCGAAGAACGTCTCGGGAGCAGCAGGGTATCCGGCGCCGACGCGCTGCTTGACCCAGACCTGCTGCACGCCGTCGACCCATCCGGTGAACATGCTGACGCTGTATGCGGCCGACGTGATCGCGTCGAAGTTCTCCAGCACTGTGTCCCAGTCGAGGCCGTTGTAGACGGTCTGCGCCACCTCGAACGTCGGCACGACGTCGAGCGTGACGGCTGTGAGAATGCCGAGTGCGCCGATCCCGACGACCGCGCCCGCGAAGTCGGTGTCGTCACGGCTCAGCGTGCGGAACTCGCCGGCTCCGTCGACGAACTCGATCCCGCTCACCACGGCGGCAAGGTTCACGTTGCGGTCACCTGACCCGTGGGTCGCGGTGGCGATCGCCCCGGCGACGGAGATGTGCGGCAGGGAGGCGAGGTTCGGGAGCGCCCAGCCGGCGGCATCTAGCTGCAGGGCGACGTCACCGTACCTGGCGCCCGCGGACACCGTCACCGTGCGTGCCGCCTCGTCGAGGTCGAAGCGCTCGGGGAGCGACGCCGTCACCAGCTGTGTGCCGGCGGTGTCGGCGATGTCGTTGAAGCAGTGCCGCGTACCAAGGGCACGCACCGTGGATCCGGCCGCGACTGCGGCCCGCACTGCCTCCTGCACGTCCTCCACGGACGACGGATGCGCCACAGAGCTCGCCGTATATGTGTAGTTGCCTGCCCAGTTGGTTCCCGCCGATTCGGCCACGTCGCCTCTCCTGCCTCGCGCGGGTCCCCCAGCGCGTGAGCTCCGATGGTGCGGGCGACACACGTCGCCGACACGCCTTTTGTAGTGAGTTAGAACAATTGTGCACGATGATCGCGTCTCACACCAGAACGGAGGATATCCCGCGCGGAAATCACACGAACCTGCGGGCCCTCTCATCCTCGTGATCGCTCTGTCAGGAATTCGCCACATGAGAGGGATTCACGATGGAGTCGGCGGATCGGAGCTCCGCCGCGAAGGGGTGTGCATGAGCGAGACCGGATCGCGAAGGGCCGCACGCGGCACGTCGTCGCCTGCGCAGCGTCCCCTCCGCGGGATCGCGCGCCACGGCCGACTGCACGCGCACCCCTGGGTCACGCTCGGAAAGGTGGTGGCATCCGTCGCCGCCGTGGCGGTCGTGAGCGTGCTCGGGATCTCCGGGGTCGCCGCCGTGAACCTCGTCAGCACGACCAAGCACTCCGTACACCTCGCAGGTGAGGCGGCCGACGGCGGCGTCATCCCGAACATCGCAGCGCTCAAGGGCGGGGTGAACATCCTGATGGTGGCGTCGGATACGCGCACCGGGCAGGGCGACGCGTGGGGCACGCTCGACGACAGCGCCGGCATCGGGAACAACGACGACAACGTGCTCATCCATCTCTCCTCCGACCACACGCGCCTGACCGTCGTGCAGTTCCCGCGTGACCTGGAGGTCCCCATTCCGGCGTGCACGTCGTCGTCCGGCGGCACGATCGACGCTCAGGACCAGGCCATGCTGAACACGACGCTGTCCGAGGGCGGCCTGTCCTGCGTGGTGAGCACCATCCACGAGCTCACGGGCGTGAACATCCCGTTCGCCGGGCTCGTCACCTTCGACGGAGTCGTGGCCCTCTCGAACGCGGTGGGCGGCGTGCAGGTCTGCATCGGCGGGGACGGCATCGACGACCCAGACACCAGCCTGGACCTGCCGCCGGGCGAGGTGACGCTGCAGGGCCAGAATGCCGCGGAGTTCCTGCGCACCCGTCACGGCGTGGTCGGCGGATCCGACCTGGATCGCCTGAGCAACCAGCAGGTGTTCTTCGGCGCGCTGGCCCGCACCGTGATGAGCGCCGGCACCCTGACGAATCCCGTCAAGCTGTGGGGCCTCGCGAAAGCCGCAACCAGCAACATCACCCTCTCCGACAGCCTCGACAACATCACGACCCTCTATCAGATCGCGGCAGCGATGAAGAATCTGCAGTGGAGCAACATCACGTTCCTGCAGTATCCGGTGCTGACGGATCCCGACGACCCGAACCGCGTGATTCCCGACGCGGAGTCGGCGCAGACGCTCGACCAGGCACTCGTGAACGATCAGCCTGTGCAACTGACGGCGGGCGCAGGCGAAGGATCTGTCACCACGTCGACCACGCCGATCACGCAGCCGAGCGCGACGGCGACGCCGGCTCCGTCCTCGTCGTCGAAGTCGTCATCGAAGTCGTCATCGAAGTCCAGGGCGACGGGCTCGTCGTCGGCAACGCCGAGCCAGACCTCCACGCCGGTGACCCTCGGCAGCAACGTCTACGGGCAGACGGCGGCGACGCAGACCTGCTCGAACGGCGCCGGATAGCGCGACTGCGACGAGGGCGAAGGACGGCAGGCACGCACGCCCAGACACGATGACGCGGGCAGCGCTCCGCCGTCGCACACCGATGCGATCAGCGCGAATCCTTCTTCGCCTGGCGCCTGGCACCCATGGCACGCGTCCCGGCGTCCCGCTTGACGCCTCCCGTCGTCTTCTGGTGCGAGCGAGTGACACCAGGGCCGACGCCCGACGCCGGCGCCGAGGCGAGATCCGGACCGGATCCGCGGCTCTGCACCGCCTCGAGCCGTTCCGTGCGCAGTTCGACGGCGGCCTGCCTGGCGACCACCGCGATCTGCCTGCTGACGCGAGCGAGGGCATCCTCGAACACTTCCGCCTTGTCGCGATCTCGTTGGTTCTGCGCGTACGCCTTGCCCCTGGCCGCGACGTCGTCGATGCGAGCGGCAGCGTTGCGCCGGTAGATGCCGGTGTACTTGTTGCGAGCCCGACGGATGCGGCCGTGCAGCTCCAGCAGCGCATCCTCGTCGAGAGCTGCCAGCGAGTCCTTCTCCGTCTCGGCGACGAGGGTGAACTCGCTGTCGCTGAGCGTTCCGATCATGGCGCGACGCATGTCGGCCCCTTTCCCCCTGTCGGTTCCCCACGAGCCGACGTCTCATCCTGACACGGCGGCCGGGCGCGGGACCATGGCGGCTCGATAGCATGAGCGGGTGACCGCGCAGACTCTTCCCGGCTGGAACCACGTGTACTCGGGCAAGGTGCGCGATCTCTATGTTCCGCAGGGGACGGCATCCGTCGAATCCGCCGACGCCCTGCTCGTGGTCGCCAGCGACCGGGTGAGCGCGTTCGACTTCGTGCTCGAGCCGGGCATCCCCGGCAAGGGCGAGCTGCTCACCACCCTGTCGCTGTGGTGGTTCGACCGGCTCGACGACGTGCCGAACCATCTCGTCGCCGATCATGGAGTCGACGGCAGCGAACGCATTCCGGCGGCCGTGGCCGGACGCGCGATGCTCGTCAAGCCGCTGGACATGTACCCGATCGAATGCGTCGTGCGCGGCTACCTCACCGGCACCGGCTGGCTCGAGTACCAGCAGTCGCAGAGCGTCTGCGGCATCCCGCTTCCCGCCGGGCTGCAGAACGGCGACCGCCTGCCCGAGCCCATCTACACGCCGGCGTTCAAGGCACAGCAGGGCGAGCACGACGAGAACATCAGCTTCGAGCGCACCGTGGAGCTGGTCGGAGCGGATGCCGCCACGCGGCTTCGCGACGCTGCTCTCGACATCTATCGGCGGGCATCCGCCATCGCCGAGGCGCGCGGACTCATCCTGGCGGACACCAAGTTCGAGTTCGGCGCGGACAAGACGACGGGCGAGCTGACGCTCGCCGACGAGGTGCTCACCAGCGACTCCAGCCGCTACTGGGATGCCGAGACCTGGCGCACAGCCTCGACCCCGGCCGAGCGCATGGCGAGCTTCGACAAGCAGATCGTGCGGGACTGGCTGTCGGCCAACTGGGACAAGCAGGGCGTTCCGCCCGAGCTGCCGCAGGACGTCGTGCAGCGCACCGCCGCGCGCTACCGCGAGCTGCTGGAGCGTCTGTCCGGAGACTGAACGGCCATCGGCATTCGCCGGCGCACAACGACGCGCGGCCGAGTGGGAATGAACCCACGCGCGATTTAGTTGTAGGTGCAATGAACCTCCAGGACTTCGACCGTCTCGCCGCGGACACCGCGATGGGCGCAGTGACGCTGCTGGTCGGCGACCTCGATGCGATGACCGCCTACTACAGGGATGCCGTCACCCTGCGCATCCTCTCCGCCGAAGGCGACCGCGTGGTGCTCGGCCGTGGCACGACGCCCGTCATCGTGCTGCAGTACAGCCCAGAGCTGCGCCACGCGGCCCCGCGGTCAGCCGGGCTGTTCCACACGGCGATCCTGTTCGAGTCGCGCGCAGCCCTTGCTGCCGCCGTCTACTCGGTCGCCGTGCACGCGCCTGGCACGTTCACCGGCAGCTCAGACCACCTGGTGAGCCAGGCGTTCTACTTCACCGATCCGGAGGGCAACGGCGTCGAACTGTACTGGGACCGCGACCGCACACAGTGGAGCTGGACGCACGGACACGTCGAGATGGACACGCTCTTCCTCGACCCGAACGAGTTCCTGCGCGAGAACCTCACGGATGAGGCCATCGCGGATCCGATCATCGGAGACGCCAGCGTCGGACACGTGCACCTCTCCGTCGGCGATGTCGACTCCGCACGGGAGTTCTACGTGAACCGTCTCGGATTCGACACGACCGCTGAGCTCGGCGGCTCCGCGCTTTTCGTCAGCGCGGGCGGATACCACCACCACATGGCCATGAACACGTGGAACAGCAGGGGCGCAGGACGACGGATGCCCGCACTCGGCCTCGGCCGTGTGGACATCGTGCTGCCCACCTCGGACGACCTCGGCTCGGTGGCCGAGCGCATGGCGCACTACCGTGTGCAGGTGCGCGACGACGGCCGCGCGCTGAGCTTCGAGGATCCGTGGGCGAACGCGATCCGGCTCACGGCGTCGGCATCCAAAGAGTGACCCCCGTCGGGGCGGAGCGAGCAGTCGCGCCATTTGCGCACTACCGCGCCACCTAGAGGGGCGCGGTAGTGCGCAAATGGCGCAATAGCGGTGCGGTCGAAGGGCTCAGCTCTCGACGGGCTGCGGCGCCTGGTTCACCACCGGAGTGCCCTGCGTCGCCGACCACTGTCCGGTGTCGCGCGGACGCACGAAGAACAGCACAACGACGGCACCGAGGAGAGCGACCGCAGCGGGCAGCAGCATCGACTGGGCCATGGCATCCGCGAACGGCTGCTGCACGAAAGCGGGCAGCTTCGAACCGCTGATCTCCGCACCGGATGATGCCGAGTGCAGACCGTTGGCCGTGAGGCGAGCCTGGATGAGCGCCGCGATCGCTGCACTGCCCAGGACGCTTCCGATCTGACGCACCGTGTTGTAGATGCCCGCTCCGGCGCCTGCCTGCGCCGGCGGCAGGTTGTGCGTCGCCGTGACCGACAGCGGAGACCAGATGAACGCGTTTCCGATGCCCAGCACGACGCTCGGCAGCAGCAGCCGCGGCCACAGATCCACGTTCGGGTCGAGCCACGCGGCGTACCAGAGCAGGCCGAGCGCCATGACGAACAGGCCGAAGAACGCCAGGTAGCGCGGGTGGACCCGGTCCACCAGCCGTCCGACGATCGGGGAGAGCGGCAGCACGACGACGGCCATCGGCACCATCAGCAGCGCCGACTGGGTCGGCGTGAAGCCGAGCACGAGCTGCGCGAAGAAGATGAGCGGCAGCGACATGCTCGAGACGGAGAATCCGACCGTGCTGATGGCGAAGCTGGCGAGCGAGAAGTTGCGATCGCGGAAGAGCTTCAGCGGCATCAGCGGCTCGCCCTTCTTGTTGAACGCCTGCCACAGCACGAACACGGCCAGCACGACAAGACCCGCGATGATCAGCCCCCAGACCGTGATGGGTCCGGCGATGGTGCCCCAGTCGTACGTCTCGCCCTCCTGGATGCCGAAGACCAGCAGGAACAATCCGACGGCGCTGAGCACGACGCCGAGGATGTCGAACGTGTGCTGATGCGTCGGCAGCTTGGGCACGAGGCCGACCGCCAGGATGAAGGCCACGACGCCGACCGGCACGTTGATGAAGAAGATCCACTCCCAGCCGAGGCTGTCGACGAGGACTCCGCCCAGCAGAGGGCCGACGAGCATGGCGACGCCGGAGGTGGCACCCCATAGCGCCATGGCTGCGCCGCGCCGGTTGGGCGGGAACGTGCGGGTGATCACCGCCATCGTCTGCGGCGTCATGAGCGCCGCACCAAGGCCCTGAACGACGCGTGCCGTGATGAGCATCTCGATGGTGCCGCTGAATCCGCACCAGAGCGACGCGCCGGTGAAGAGCACGAGGCCGATGAGATACATGTTCTTGGGGCCGAAGCGGTCGCCGAGGCGGCCGGTGACCAACAGCGGAACGGCGTAGGCCAGGAGATATGCGCTCGTGACCCAGATGACCGAGTTGATGTCGGTCTTCAGGCCTTCGAGGATCCGGGGGTTGGCGACCGACACAATGGTCGTGTCGACGAGGATCATGAAGAATCCGATGACCAGCGCCCAGAGCGCGGGCCACGGACTTCTCTGCTTGTCCATGATGTCCATTTCTGATCGACCGCTCACCAGTCGATGGTTCCGTTTTCGAGTTCTGTGATGAGGTTCTCGACCCATTCGGTCTCCGCCTCGACGATCACGCGCAGATACGAGGCCTCGAGCCAGTACTTTCGCTCGAGGTTCTTGCCTTCGACATGATCGACGGAACGTCCGACGAGCTCGAGTTGGGCACGAAGCTCGAGCACGCGTTTCTGCAGGAGCCTGATGACCGTCTCACGCGGGAGATTGTGCGCCTCTGCGATGGCGAGCGGGAACTCCGGATACTCGTACTTCCACTCGGAGAGCATCTCGGTGATGCGTTCCAGCATGCGATCCTGGCCGACATCCGTGATCTCGTACGTCGTGCGCTCCGGACGGTTGCCCTCGCGCTCGGTGCCCGTTGCGCGCACCAGCCCGTCCTTCTCGAGCCGTTCGACCGCGTGGTAGAGCGATCCGGGGCGCACCTTGACGATGCGATCCTCCGAACGCGCGATGAAGGTCTGGAACATCTCGTACGGATGCTTCGGGCCCTCGATGAGAAGACCGAGCACGGCGAGCCCCAGGGGAGTGAGTGCCGACATCCGGGACCTCCGATCGAACTATTCGATGTGAATTATTCCATGTGGAATATACAAGGCGGGATATCGACTGTCAACCGAGCGGATCCCTCCGGGTTCGCGGATGCCCCGAGAACTCAGGCGAGGCGCGGAAACGGCGCCACCGCGACCCGCGGTGACGCGCCGCCGGCAGCCGCGGCGAGCGCCTCCGACGCATCCGCGAGTCCGAACACACGGCCCACCTGGGCGGCCAACGGCACGCTCTGCCAGCACTCGACGGCGAAGTCGACGGCCCGTTCGAGCTGGCCTGACGTGTAGTGGTCCACGCCGCGGAGGGTGAGCATCCGCGAGGTCAACGCGGCCGGCTCCACGACCAGCTCGCCGTCCGGGACGCTCGAGCCGGCGAGCACGACGACGCCGCCGGCATCCACGGACTCCACCAGTTCGCGGACCGCGGTGCCCGCACCCGACGCCTCGATCGCGATGCGCACGGTGTCGCCGCGGCGGCCCATCCTGTGCAGGGCCGACTTCAGCGAACCGGACCTCGAGGCCGATGCGGGCTCGGTGACGGCATCCGCTCCGAAGGCAAGCGCGAGGTCGCGCCGCTCGGCACGCGGCTCGCTCACCACGACGCGGGCGCCCGCACGCTTGGCGAGCGCGGTGATGATGAGGCCGAGCATCCCGGCGCCGGAGACGATGACGACCTCGTCGCACAGCGTGACGACATCGCAGGCTGCGTCGAGTGCGGCAACGGCGGTGCCTCCGGCGCAGGAGAGCGGCGCGAGCACCTCGGCAGGCACCGTGGAAGGGACCGGAACGATCGCCGTCCCGGCGCGCACATGCACGTGGGTCGCGAATCCGCCGCTGAGCTCCCAGCCGCGGCGCATCCGTTCGTGGCCGTAGCGCTGCACGGTGAGGCAGAGCTGAGGCAGTCCGCGGCGGCAGCGGATGCAACGCCCGCACGACACGGTCTGAGACCACACCACCCGATCCCCGATGCCGAGCTTTGCGCCCGAGCTCGTCTTCGCTCCTCGCGCGACGTCCACCACCGTTCCGACCTGCTCGTGCCCTAGTACGAGTGGCGTGCTGGCCTGACGATCGCCGCGCACCGTGCGCAGATCGGATCCGCAGACGGTCGCGAGCTCCACAGCCACCAACGCGTCGCCCGGGGCGAGACGCACGCCGGGCACGGCGACCGCGAGATGCCCGCGGCCAACCCCCTGCCAGACCATCGCGGTGGCGGCCGGGAAGGAGGCCTGACCGGTCGGGGGCGGGGCTTCGAGGAGACGCGACATCCGCTTTCGAACCCTCAGCCGTCGAAGCGGTCGGCGGCGTCGGCGCCGAGGAGATCGGCGTCGAGTGCGTCAGCGTCGTCGGATGCCGCAGCGTCGTCGGCGGCCACGCCGAGCAGTGCCGGGAGGTCCGCGATGCTGTCGATGACGACATCCGCTCCCGCCTGCGTCAACGCGTGCTCGTCATGCGAGCCGGTGAGCACGCCCACCGTGACGCCCGCACCGGCTGCGAGGCCGCTTTCGATGTCGGACACCGTGTCGCCGACGACGATCATCGCCTCGACTGATGACGCCCGTGTGCGCAGCAGCGCGGTGAGGGCCATGTCGGGGTACGGGCGGCCGCGGCCGACATCCTCCGAGCACAGCACGACGTCGACCAGCTGCTCCCAGCCGAGCGCTTCCAGGATGCCGTGCATCGTGATCCGGCTGAGCCCGGTGGTCAACGCAACCCGCACACCGCACTCGCGGAGACGACGGATGGCCGCCTCCGCCCCCGGGACCGCGTCGATCCCCTCGCGGTCTGCGAGGTCCGCGAAGGCGCCCTCGAACTCGCTCGTCGCGCGGCCCGCCTGGTCGGCGTCCACGGCCAGCTCGCGGAAGACGTCCGCCTTCGCACGGCCGATGTTGTCGCGCACGAAACACAGCGCGCGGATGCGCTCGTCGGCCGTCGTCGCGATGCCGGAACGGATGAGCGCCCGCTCGTAGGCCCGCTCGACGAGTCCGTCGTCGACGACCGTGGTGCCTGCGAGCGCCAGCACCACGAGTTCCACCTGGATCTCGTCCACCTCGTCGAGATCGTCGAGCTCCTCGTTCGGGGCGTCGTCCAGATCGCGGAACAGGAACTCTTCCGCGGTGCGACGACTCGTCGTCACGGCGTCGTGTGTGCTCATCCCCTGCCCTTCGGACCCGACTTCAGGCACGGCGCACTACACCCGCGCCCGCACCTCGACGCTATGCATCCAGGCCGAACGAGCCGCTATCGCACGGTTGACGGAGGGTGAACGGATGCGGATGCTTGCGCAGCAGAATGCCCAGCCGCGCGCCGTTAGAATCGAGGCAATCCACTTCGACCCCAGGGAGTCCTCCGTGCCCACCATCGTTGTAGACGTCATGCCGAAGGCGGAACTCCTCGACCCGCAGGGCAAGGCCATCGCCGGCGCCCTCGCGCGCACCGGACGCGGCACGTTCGACGTGCGGCAGGGCAAGCGGTTCGAGCTGAAGACGGATGCCGTCGTCACCGACGAGCTGCTGGCGGCAGTCCGCGAGATCGCCGAGGATGTGCTCTCCAACGGTGTGATCGAAGACGTCGTCGGCGTGCACGTGGTCGACGACGCGGCGGCGCAAGGCACGACGGCAGAGAGCGCGGTGGCCTGATGCGCATCGGCGTCGTCACCTTCCCGGGATCCCTCGACGACCGTGACGCCCAGCGCGCCGTCCGCGCCGCGGGTGCCGAAGCCGTCGCCCTCTGGCACGGCGACCACGACCTGAGCGGTGTCGACGCCCTCGTGCTGCCCGGCGGGTTCAGCTACGGCGACTACCTGCGCTGCGGCGCCATCGCCAGCCTGTCGCCGATCATGAGCGAGGTCATCGACGCCGCGAACAAGGGGATGCCCGTGCTCGGCATCTGCAACGGCTTCCAGATGCTCACCGAGGCGCGACTGCTGCCGGGCGGGCTGATCCGCAATGACCACGGCACGTTCATCCGTCGCGACCAGAGTTTGCGTGTCGAGAACTCGTCCACCGCGTGGACCAACGGATTCGCGACGGCGCAGGAGATCGTCATCCCGCTGAAGAACGGCGAGGGCGAGTACGTGGCATCCGCTGAGACGATCGAGCGTCTCGAGGGCGAGGGCCTCGTCGCATTCCGTTATGTCGGCGTCAACCCGAACGGATCCATCAACGACATCGCGGGCGTCACCAACGAGCGCGGCAACGTGGTCGGCCTGATGCCGCACCCCGAGCACGCGACCGAGCCGGGGTTCGGACCCGACACGGATGCCGCCATGCGCTCCGGCGTCGACGGCCTGACGTTCTTCACCTCGGCGATCGCTGCACTGCAGGCCGCGTAGCGGTCGCCGCCGTCCCGTCTTTCGCGAACACATCCCGGCACTGCCGTCGTCCCTCGGCTCCGGCCTGTCTCACGGAACCGTGCGCTCCGGCGGCAGTTCCGTGCGGCGCACCGCACGGAACGGGCACGGCACGGCGTGTCCCACCGAAGTGCCGCTGAACGATACGGTCCCCACCTCGTACGGGCGATGGACATCGATACGGATCCCGGTTTTGGCATCGGGGGGATGGACATCGGCACGGGCCCCGGCTTCCGCATCGGGGAATGAGAAGACCGCCCCGACCTCTCGACGAGTGCACAGGCATCCGGTCGTAACATAGCGACAGGGTGTCCCGTACTCGACCTGGGAGGAAACGATGGCAGTCGCACTGCTGGACCGACTCGAGCCGCTCTTCCGGCGGCTCGACCGCGTCGCCGGCGGTCGGCAGTGGGAGGTGCGCGTCGAGGACGGCTCACTGAAGCATCCGCGCACGAAACGGGCGTTCGTCGCCATCGCGTGGCTGCTCGTGCTCGAGTTCGCGATCGGCATCGCCGCCGTCGTGATCGCGCTCGTGCTGGCGGCAGACGGCATCCCGGTGCAGTGGTCGGTGTGGATGCGCACGGTCGTCGTGCTCGGCATGACGGCGACCCTGTTCTACTTCGCGTGGCGGGCATCGCTGGGGTACTACTGGGGATACTCGCGGCTGCGACTGTTCAGCAAGATCTTCCCGGTCATCACCCTCGTGCTCGCGGCGATTCCCGGGCTGTATCCGCTCTGGATGGTGACCGAGCAGATCGTGTTCAGCCTCATCCTGATCGGTGTCGCCGACTACCTCGACTCCGATCACATGCGGTCGGTGTTCCCTCGGCCCGGACGACCCGAGCCCGCTCCCCGCTAGGGCATCGCGCGACGGGCTCGAACCGCCTCAGTCCAGAACCGTGGCGCGGTCGAGGTACTCCGTGATGGCGTCCCTGTTGCGTGCCAGGCAGTCGATGCGGCTCTGCAGCTGGCTGCGCCGCTCGCGCAGCGTCTGCGCGACATCCGCTTCGATCGCCGGAATCGGCGCACTCGTGGCACTCAGGCACGGAAGCATCTCGCCGATCACGGCCGTCGGGATGCCCGCCTCGATGAGTCCGCGCACCTGCGTGACGCGTTCCACGGCGTCGTCGCCGTAGTCGCGGTATCCGTTGGTCTGTCGCACCGACGCCAGCAGGCCCTGGTTCTCGTAGTACCGCAGCAACCGGGTCGGAACTCCCGTGACGTTGGACAGTTCGCCGATCCGCATGTTCCGACCTCCAACGACATCCGCTTGACATTGACATTAGTGTCAAGGTTTCACGCTGTCGATATGCATTCGATCGACAGGGATTCACATCAGCCGAACCGCCAAGCACGACACCCCATCGACCCGCCGTCGACCGTCGCCGTCGCGGTGTCCGTCTCGACCACGATGGCCGCCGATTCCGCGGTGCACGACGCCCGGGGCGCCGCCCCCCGATTGCCGTTCGGCGCGCTCCTCGCGCTCGCCACCGTCGTCTTCATCGCGGTGCTGACGGAGATCATGCCGGCCGGCCTCCTGCCGTCCATGAGCCGCGGTCTCGGGGCCAGCGAGTCCCAGGTGGGTCTTCTCGTGTCGAGCTATGCGATCACCACGGCCGTCACCGCGATACCGCTCACCGCCATCACGAGACGGGTCCCGCGAAAGGCACTGCTGATGACGCTCGTGCTCGGGTTCTCGGCGGTGAACGCTCTGACGGCGGCCGTCGATTCGTATCCGGTGATCGTCGTCGCCCGCATGGTGGGCGGGATGCTCGCCGGCCTGCTCTGGGCCATGGCTCCCGGCTACGCCATGCGGCTCGTTCCGCCGCGGCAGGCAGGTCGCGCGCTCGCTCTCGCCATGGCCGGCATGCCCGTCGCCTTCGCGTTCGGGCTTCCGATCGCCACCGTGCTGGGGGACGCGATCGGCTGGCGCTGGTCCTTCCTGCTGGTGGCGGCGGTCGGCGGCATCCTGACCGTCGTGTGCTGGCTCGCACTGCCTCGTCAGGGGGTGCTGCACACCGGCGAGGGCACCGCACCGAACCCGACCAGCGCCTCGGCGCACACGCTCCGCTCCGCGCTGCACACGCCGGGCCTGGCCGGCCTGCTCGCGACGACCGCCGCCTTCGTGCTCGCACACAACATCGCGTACACGTACATCGCGCCGCTCACGGCCGCCTCGCCTGGCGGTCCGAGTCTCGCCGTCGCGCTTCCCGTCTTCGGCGTCGCCGCGATCATCGGCGTGCTGATCTCGGGGATCGCCGCCGACCGACGACTGCGAGTCGCGGTCGTCGTCGCCTCCCTCGTGCTGGTGGCCGCCCTGTCGGCTTTCGCCTTCGACGCGCCACCGATCGTGCTGCTCGGCGCCATCGCTCTCTGGGGTGTGGCATACGGAGCCGTTCCCACCTTGTTCCAGACGGCCCCGATGCGCATCGCACCCCGTGCCGCCGATCTGGTGCAGTCGCTCGTGGTCGCCACGTGGAACGGTTCCATCGGCATCGGCGCGCTGCTCGGGGCCATCGCGCTCGACCGGGGCGGAGTGGATGCCATCCCCTGGCCCGCCCTCGTCCTCGCGGTGGTCGCCGCCGTGCTCGGCCTCGCCGCGAAGCGGTCGTTCCCGAACCTCCGGCACAAGGACGGGGCCGCCTGAGTGCGATCGCGCCATCCGGAAGAACGGGGCCGGACACGATCAGAGCTCGATGGGCCTGCGACTGACGGCCGTCGGCACGCTGCGTCGCCGGTAGACTCAAGGTGTTCTGCGCCCTCGTCCGCGCACCCGTCCACAGTGTTGCGTACGCCACGTCGAGGGTGCCCGGAGAATCCCGAGGAGACCGCCGCGTGACCGAGCCCACGGCATCCGAATCCGCCTCGCAGGGCGAGACGCAGTCCGGCGCGCAGGTGCCGGCTGCAGCACTGGCATCCGCTCTCGACACCGTCGACAACGCTGCTGTCACGCCGGAGAAGGAGCAACCGTACGCGGCGCTCGGGCTCAAGGACGACGAGTACACGCGCATCCGCGAGATCCTCGGCCGCCGACCCACGAGTGGTGAGCTCGCCATGTACTCGGTGATGTGGAGTGAGCACTGCTCCTACAAGAGCTCCAAGAAGTACCTGCGTCAGTTCGGGCAGAAGGTCACGCCCGAGATGAAGAAGAACCTCATGGTGGGCATCGGCGAGAACGCGGGCGTCGTCGATGTCGGCGAGGGCTGGGCCGTCACCTTCAAGGTCGAGTCGCACAACCACCCCAGCTACATCGAGCCGTTCCAGGGCGCGGCGACCGGTGTCGGCGGCATCGTGCGCGACATCATCTCGATGGGCGCGCGCCCGGTCGCCGTGATGGACCAGCTGCGTTTCGGCAAGATCGACGAAGCGGATACCGCACGCGTCGTGCACGGCGTGGTGGGCGGCATCTCGTTCTACGGCAACTGCCTGGGTCTGCCGAACATCGGCGGCGAGACGTACTTCGACCCGGTGTACCAGGGCAATCCGCTGGTCAATGCGCTCTCGGTGGGCGTGCTCCGGCACGAGGACCTGCACCTGGCGAACGCGTCGGGTGTGGGCAACAAGGTCGTGCTCTTCGGGGCGCGCACCGGCGGGGACGGCATCGGCGGGGCATCCATCCTCGCCTCGGACACGTTCGCCTCCGGCGGCCCGACGAAGCGGCCTGCCGTGCAGGTCGGCGACCCGTTCGCCGAGAAGGTGCTCATCGAGTGCTGCCTCGAGCTGTTCGAGAAGAAGCTGGTCGAGGGCATTCAGGACCTCGGCGCGGCAGGCATCTCCTGCGCCACGAGCGAGCTGGCCTCCAACGGCGACGGGGGCATGTACATCTCTCTCGACAACGTGCTGCTGCGCGACCCCACGCTGACGGCCGAGGAGATCCTCATGTCGGAGTCGCAGGAGCGCATGATGGCGGTCGTCACTCCCGACAAGCTCGAGAAGTTCCTCGCCGTGACCGCGAAGTGGGATGTCGAGACGAGCGTGCTCGGCGAGGTCACCGACACCGGCCGCCTGATCATCGACTGGCACGGCGAGAAGATCGTCGACGTCGACCCGCGCACCGTCGCGGTCGACGGTCCGGTGTACGACCGTCCTGTCGCATACCCGGCCTGGATCGACACGCTGCAGGCCGACTCGGCTGTCACGCTGAGTCGCCCCGACGCCTCCACCGAGGACGGTCGCGAACAGCTGCGCGACCAGTTCCTCGCCCTCGTCGGATCCCCGAACCTCGCCGACAAGAGCTGGATCACGAACCAGTACGACTACTACGTCGGCGGTAACACGGCGCTCTCGTTCCCGGACGACGGCGGGATGATCCGCGTCGACGAGCAGAGCGGCCTCGGCTTCGCGATCGCGACCGACGCCAACGGCCGTTACGGCCAGCTCGACCCGAAGCAGGCGGCACGCCTCGCTCTCGCCGAGGCGTACCGCAACGTCGCCGTCACGGGCGCCACCCCCGCGGCCGTCACCGACTGCCTCAACTTCGGATCCCCGGAGAACCCCGAGGTGATGTGGCAGTTCTCGCAGGCGGTCGAGGGTCTGTCGGATGCCTGCCTCGAGCTGGGCATCCCCGTGACCGGCGGCAACGTGTCGTTCTACAACCAGACGGGCGACACCCCCATCTTCCCGACGACGGTGGCCGGTGTGCTGGGCGTCATCGACGATGTGGCGCGGCGCATCCCGTCCGGCTGGCAGGATGCAGGCGACAACATCTACCTTCTCGGCGTCACGCGCGAAGAGCTCGACGGATCAGCGTGGGCCGGCACCGTGCACGGCCACCTCGGAGGACGCCCGCCCGCGGTCGACCTCGACGGCGAGAAGCGCCTCGCCGACCTCATCCAAGCCGGGTCGACCGAGAGCCTCATCGCCTCCGCGCACGACCTGTCGGACGGCGGGCTCGCGCAGGCCCTCGCCGAGTGCGTGCTGCGCTTCGGAGTCGGCGCCCGCGTGTGGCTGAGCGAGATCATCGAGCGCGACGGAGTGGATGCCGCGACAGCACTGTTCTCCGAGTCGACCGGCCGCGTGATCGTGTCCGTCCCACGCGAGGACGACGTGAAGTTCCGCGGGCTCTGCGAGGGCCGCGACTACCCGGTGCTGCGCATCGGCGTGACGGATGCCGTCGTCGGCGAGCAGCCCGTGCTCGAGGTGCAGGACGTCTTCACCGTCGGCCTCGAGGAGCTGCGCGCATCCCACCAGGCCACCCTCGCCGAGCACTTCGGCCCGGTCGTCGGCCAGGCGCCGACGCAGGAGTACTACACGCCGGGGGCCTAGCCCGCGCGCTGTCGGCGCCGCCCCGCCCCGCACCGCACCGCACCACCAATTTGCTGTCGCATGTGGTCGCTTCGCGCCCGGGAAGCGACCACATGCGACAGGAACTCGCGGGACTGTGCGGACGCGCCCCGCTCGCCCTGCCCTGCCGTCCCGTCTCGTGCCGCCACGCCGTGCCGCCGCATCGCACGGTCGAATCGCTGTCCCATATGGTCGCTTCGCGCCCGGGAAGCGACCACATGCGACAGGAACTCGCGGGGCGGAGGGCTCACAGGACGGCGCGGACGCGCGGCGGGAGCCGCCGCATGTGTCAGCGGGCGTTGCCGGTGGGACGCGACCACCGCATCGCGAACGAGGTCGGCGCGACGAGTCGCTGCTGCGCCGCCCATTCCCGGTACGCCGACGGTGAGCGGCCGACGATCTCGGAGAACGTGCGGCTGAAGGTGCCGAGGCTGCTGAATCCGACGGCCATGCAGATGTCGGTCACGCTCGCCTCGCCGTGCCGCAGCAGGAACATCGCCCGCTCAACGCGTCGGCGTTGCAGGTAGCGGTACGGCGTTTCACCGAAGACGCGTTTGAACTCGCGGATGAAATGGGCTCGCGTCATGTAGGCGAGTACAGCGAGCTGCTTTACGTCGAGCGGCTCCGCGTAGCGGCGATCCATGTGGTTGCGCGCGCGCAGGAGACTCAGGTTCACGGCTTCGTTCTCACGGCCCACACCACCAGCGTACGGAGCGAGCACTTCTGGAGAAGGCGCCCGCCCTCCCCGCTGCCTAGGGTGATGCTCGATGGCCGACGACGAGCCCCATGGCCAACGACGAGCCCGACATCCAACGACAAGGAGAAGCTGATCATGCTGACCCGTAACAACCTGTCCTCGATCTACGTGCTGGATCAGGACGAAGCCCTGACGTTCTACACCGAGGTGCTCGGCCTGGAGGTCGGCGCCGACATGGACTTCGGACCGATGCGGTGGCTCACGGTGCGAGTCCCCGGCGACCAGAAGGAGATCCTCCTGGAGCGGCCGGGCGCCCCTGCGCACGACGAGGCCACCGCCGCCCAGGTCCGCGACCTCGTGACCAAGGGTGCCGGTGGCGGATGGCTGGCCTTCACCACCGACGACGTGCAGGGCATGTTCGAGAAGGTCGAGGCCGCCGGCGTCGAGATCACCCAGGAGCCGATGGAGCAGCCGTACGGCACGGACTTCGGCATCAGGGATCCGTTCGGCAACCACATCCGCATCGGCTCCATCAAGCACTGGGATCAGGAACACTGACCGTAGGGCACCGCGCAATCCCGCAAGCCAATCGAGGAGACACCGTGGCCACATTTCAGACCGTTCTCGAGCCGACCGGCGGTCGCAACGTCGGCATCGTCGTTCCCGAGGACATCGTCCTGGGCTTCGCCCGCGGCAAGCGAGTGCCCGTCATCGTCACCATCGACGGCGGCTACACGTACAAGACCACGATCGGCGTCATGGGCGGCCGATACCTCGTCTCGTTCAATGCGGAGACCCGTAAGAACACCGGCCGAGAGGCCGGTGACACGGTCGAGGTGACGCTCGAGGTCGACCCTGATCGCTGAGCACGGCGCTGGCCCGCCGCGAAGTACCTGGGGTCTGTGGTCGCTTCGCGCTCGGGAAGCGACCACTCGCGCCAGGAACTCGGGAGGTTTGCAGGAACTCGAGGGATTGGCGCGCGCGCGATCAGCGCCGTCGTCCCACCCGCGTCGCCGTGCCGAGCGCAAGCAGCGTGAGAACCGTCCCGAATGCGAAGACCGCGGTGTACGGCCACGCGCCGCCGGCCGCGGCGAGCGATGTGAACACGAGACCGGCGACGGCGACGGCGGATGCCGCACCCACGGCATCCGCGATGGCCTGCGCCGAGCTGTTGAAGCCCTGGTCGTCACGGTTCGAGTAGCCGAACATGAGCACAGTCAGGCGCGGCAGGGCGATGCCCATGCCGAAGCCGGCGAAGATCCAGACGCCGAACAGGATCCACGGCGACAGCCCGAACGCCGCGATGAGCGTGGTTCCCGCGACGCCGATCGCGATGGACAGCACACCGAGTGCGACCCACCGCGGGTTGCTCACCCGGCCGCCGAGCTTGCCCTGCACCCAGGATCCGCCCGACCAGGCGACAGCGCCGCCGGTGAGCGCGAGCCCGGCGATCGCCGGCGACAGCCCGTACCGGTCGATCAGCAGATAGGGCACATACACCTCGGCGGCCAGCTCGGCGCCGGAGATGAGGATGCGCGTGAGCAGCACCGACGGCAGCCCGCGCACCGCCCGGAGCGTGCCGCGCGGCATCAGCGGACGCACCGCCACCGCCAGCACCACGGCGGCCACGACGAACGTGATCCAGCGCAGCAACTCGCCGAACTCGGTCGCGAAACCCAAGACGAGAACGGCGGATGCCGCAACCATCGCCCACACGATGCGGGCGGGCTGCCACGCGACGTCGTCGTTGCGCTCGTCGGGGATGCCGACGAGCACCCTATGGATCATCAGCAGTCCGGCGAGGGCGACCACGATGACGCCGAGGAAGATCCAGCGCCATCCGACGGTCTGCGCGACCACGCCCGCGAGGAACGGACCGACGAGCGACGGGATGACCCACGCCGTCGAGAATCCCACGAACACCATGGGCTGCAGCCGGGGCGGATACCATCTCGCCACCACCACGTAGAGCGCGACGGTAAGCGCGCCACCGCCGAGCCCCTGCACGAGACGTCCGGCGACGAGCACGAGCATGTCGGGCGCGAGGCCGGCGATCGCCAGCCCTGCCACGAAGAGGACCACCGCGATGACCAGCGGCCTCGACGGCCCTCGCCTGTCACACCAGGAGCCCGCAACGACCATGCCGACGAGGCTGATCGCCGTCGAGCCGGCGAACGCGAGGGTGTAGAGAGAGGTTCCGTGCAGTTCCCTGGCGATCACCGGCATGACCGTGGTGACCGCCATCGCCTCGAACGCGACGAACAGCACGAGCGCGCTCATGCCGATCGTGATCCAGCGGTACCGCCTGCCCAGTACGCCTTCGCCGGGCGCCGTGTCCACGGGGTTCGTCGCCGTCTGCGACGCGTCCTGTTCCGGGGATCCGGGCGATGACGTCATGTGATTCGACGTTACCTGCGCGTCGCTCCGTCCGGATGGCGGTGCGGAATCCCGGGGCGTGGCATCCGTCTGCGTGCTCATGGGATCGACGCTAAAACCTGAAGCGTGGTTGAGGTCAAGGAGCGCGGGCCAGGAAACCTCATCTATTGTTGAGGTCGCAGTGGACGGACTTCATTGAGGCCGAGGAGGTGGGCGGATGCCCCAGATCACGGGCGGCACGCGTCGCGAGCTGAGCGTCGGCGAGCTGTCGGAACGCAGCGGCGTCGCGGTGTCCGCACTGCACTTCTACGAGCGCAAGGGTCTCATCTCGAGCGAGCGCACGGCGGGCAACCAGCGACGATATCGGCGTGACATGCTGCGGCGCGTGGCGTTCATCCGGGTGTCGCAGCGGGTCGGGGTGCCGCTCGGCGAGATCCGCGACGCACTGGACTCACTGCCGGAAGGCCGCACTCCGACCAAGCGTGACTGGGCCCGGCTGTCGTCCCATTGGCGCGAGGCGCTTGACGTCCGCATCGCCGCACTCGAGCATCTGCGCAACGACCTCACCGGCTGCATCGGATGCGGATGCCTCAGCCTGCGCACCTGCTCGCTGCAGAACCCCGATGACTCCCTCGGCGACACGGGCGACGGCACGGGCCCCCGCCGCTGGGACGATGCGGAGGCCGACGCCGAGGTCTGATCCCGGATACCGCCGAGCTCCCTGAGCGAGCTCGGCCGCGGCGGACGTGCGACTGCGCCATGTGCGCACTACTGCGCCACTCCCGCTGGCGCAATAGTGCGCATATGGCGCTGTTGGTGGGCCCTCACACCTCGAAGGGGACGCCGGTCGCGGCCTCCGCGAAGGACCACACGCGCCGCGCGATCGCGGGATCGGCCGCGGTGGCCGTCGGATCCTGCCGCGCCGGGACCCCTTTCATGCGCCACCTGGGGCCCCAGTACGAGCCGCCTGGAGCATCCGCTCGGGTGGCCGCAGCTAGTACGGGCCAGGATCCCCGCTCCTTGCTCTGCGTGAACGGCGCCTGCAGCGAATCCGCGAACACGGTGCCGCGCGACGGCTCGTTGACGCCGGGGATGCGCGGCGTTCGCCCGCTGATCGAGTAGCCGGGATGCGCGACGACGCTGGTGGCGTCGAGTTCGGCGGCGCGCATCCGCCTGTCCAACTCGAAGCCGAACGACTCGACGGCGATCTTCGACTGCGCGTACGCCCGCCACGATGAGTAGTGCCGTTCGAGCTGCAGGTCGTCCACCAGGAACGAACTGAGCCGGGTGGCCATGCTGCCCAGGCTCACCACGCGCGCGCCGGGCGAGCGACGCAGCACGGGCATCAGCCGTGCCAGCAGTGCGAAGTGTCCGAGCAGGTTGGTCGCGATGACGACCTCGTTGCCGTCGCGGGTCGTCTCGCGGTGCCGCGGCGGATGCACCATCCCCGCGTTCGCGACGACGATGTCGATCCGGTGACGGCTCGCCAGTGCCTCTGCGGCGTCCGCGACGCTCGCCAGGCTCGCGGTGTCCAGCGCGAGGATCTCGACGGATGCCGCCACCCCGTCGGCGGCGCACCGTGCGCGGATGGCGCGGGCAGCGGCATCCGCTCGTGAGGTGTCTCGGCAGGCGAGCACGACATCCGCTCCGGATGCGGCGAGTGCCGCGGCCGTGAAGAATCCGATTCCCTTGTTGGCTCCGGTGACGACGGCTGTCTTGCCCGTCTGGTCCGGAATGCTGAAACCTGTCACGATCGGCGCGACGCCTCCGCCCTATTCGGCGGCGGGGGCAGCCCCCGCCTGCACGTGATGGTGGATCACCTCGGCGACCACGAAGTTGAACCATTTCTCGGCGAACTCCGGGTCCAGGTGGCTGGCCTCGGCGAGCGCCCGGAGGCGGCGGATCTGGTCGCGCTCGCGCTGCGGATCCGCGGCGGGCAGCCCGTGCTCGGCTTTGAGCGCGCCGACGCGCTGGGTGAACTTGAACCGCTCGGCGAGCAGGTGGATCAACGCAGCGTCGATGTTGTCGATGCTCTCGCGGATGCCGTGCAACGTCTCGATCGCGCGGCTGCGGTCATCCGACTGGTCGTTCTCGGGCATGAGTCGAGGGTATCGGTTGGACCTTGCCAGACAATTCGCGAACGACTGTGTTCCCGCTCGGTGTGGCCGCCCCGAGCGGCCAGGGGTCACCGGGGTAGCGTTGAAGCATGCTGCCGTTGGTCACGCCCGCCCGTGCCCTGACGCCGACCGAGTCCGAGCGCACCGCGCGCCAGCTCACCCTGCACGCCATCGGGGACGAGGGTCAACGCCGTCTCGCGAATGCCAGGGTGCTCGTCCTCGGCGCAGGAGGACTCGGCGGCCCGGCCCTGCTCGCGCTCGCCGCGGCCGGCGTCGGAACGCTCGGGATCGTGGACGACGACGTGGTCGAGGCGTCGAACCTGCAGCGCCAGCTCGCGCACGGCGTCGCGGATGTCGGCCGTTCCAAGGTGGACAGCGCGGCGGATGCCATCGCCCGCATCGCCCCCGAGTGTCGCGTCCACCGCCACCGCGAACGCTTCGACGAGTTCACGGCTCCGCACCTCGTCGCTGACTACGATCTCGTGCTCGACGGCACGGACGACTTCGCGACCCGGTACGCAGCGGATGCCGCGGCCGCCACAGCCGGCATCCCGCTCGTGTGGGCCGTTGTACTCGGCTTCGACGCCCAGGTGACCGTCTTCTGGGCGCACCCGAACGACGGATCCCCCGGGGTGCGGCTCACGGATCTGTTCCCCGTGCAGCCTGCCGACGACGGAGCGACATGTTCCGTGGCCGGTGTCCTCGGACCGCTGACCGCACAGGTCGGCTCGCTCATGGCCGCGGAGGCCGTGAAGCTCATCACGGGCGCCGGTAGGCCGCTGTTCGGGCGCATCCTCGTCGTGGATGCGTTGCGCGCGACCTTCCGCGAGGTGCCGCTGAGATCGGCGGGGCGACTCCCCGACCGGTCGTCGGACGTGACGCCGCCGAGGCGGGTCGCCGAGAGCTCGGAGCGTCAGCCGATGCCTGCCGGTTCCCCCCAGCCGATGTCGTCCGGATACCCCCAGCCGGCTCCTGCCGCATCTGCGACGGAGTCCGCGCAGGCCAAGCCGGCCGCCGCGTCCATCTGGCACTCGGCCGCCGTCGACGCGGGCTCGCGGGCCAGGGTCACGCGCAGCTTCCCCACGTCGCTGGATGCGCCGTCGCGCGAATCCGAGGATGCACGCCAGGCCGCCGCGAACGTCGCGCCCGCCGATCGCACCATCGAGGTGGCCGAGCTCGCCGAACGGCTCGCCAGCCGAGCGGCTGGCGGACCGGATCTCGTGCTGCTGGACGTGCGCGAGCCGGCCGAACGGGCCGCGCGGAGCATCCCCGGGTCCATCGGCATCCCGATCGGACTGCTCGACCGGGCATCGGTCGCTGATCTGGATCACCGGTTGCCCGTCGTGGTGCACTGCCAGGCCGAGGCTCGCGCGCGCCGGGCCGCATCGACGCTGGCCGAGCTCGGATTCGCCGACGTCTCGGTGCTCTCCGGTGGCATGAAGCGCTGGAACGAGGCCCAGTGACGGCATCCCTCGACACGATCGAGGCGCATCAGCAACGGGCGCTCGCGATCGTCAGGCCGCTCGAGCCCGTGCGCGTCCCGCTGCGAGACGCGCACGGGCTGGTGCTTGCGGAGACGCTGGAGAGCCGACTCGACATCCCGGTGTTCGACAACTCGGCGATGGACGGCTACGCCGTGCACCGCCACGACGTGCTGCACGCCACGACCGCCTCGCCCGTCACGCTGCGGGTGACGGGCGACATCCCGGCCGGCAGCGCTCTCGATCCCGGCATCGGCAGCGGCGAGACCGTACGCATCATGACGGGTGCGCCGATCCCGAGCGACGCGGATGCCGTCGTGCAGCTCGAGCACACCGACGGCGGCGTCGAGGTGGTCGCGGTCTCCACAGCGCCGGGGCCGGCCGCCCACATCCGCCGGCGTGGAGAGGATGTCGCCGCAGGCGACACCGTGCTGGAAGCCGGCGTGCGCCTCACCGCTTACCGCGTCGCATCAGCGGCCGCTGCCGGTCACGGCAGCGTGCTGGTGCGTCCTGCGCCACGGATCGCCGTGATCGCGACCGGCAGCGAGCTCCGCGAGCCCGGCGACCGGCTGGAGCGCGGCCAGATCCCGGACTCCAACTCGTTCCTGATGGGCGGGCTCGTCGCCGAAGCGGGCGCGGAGCCCGTGCGCATCTCACATGTCGGGGACGAGCCGGCCGAGCTCGCCGCCGAGCTGCAGGCCTGCCTGGACCTCGGCGTCGACGCTGTGCTGCTCTCCGGCGGCGTGAGCGTCGGCGCGTACGACGTGGTGAAGAACACCCTCGGCTCGTCGGGCACGATGGGATTCCACCAGGTCGCGATGCAACCGGGCAAGCCGCAGGGACTCGGCACGATCGGCGACGGCACTCCGGTGTTCGCGCTGCCCGGCAATCCGGTGTCGGTCGCCGTGTCGTTCGAGATGTTCGTGCGGCCGGCGCTGTTGCGCATGCAGGGAGCGTCGGAGCTGCATCGCAGACGCGTGACGGCGTTCGCCGCCACCGGATGGACGTGTCCGCCGGGACGCGTCCAGGTGATGCCGATCAGGTTCGAGAGAGCCGGAGCCGAACGGGCGGGGGCAGAGGCATCCGGCGATCCGACGGTCAGGGTGCGTCCCGCTACGCAGGGCGGATCCGGATCGCACCTCGCGGGCGGCCTCGGCCGTGCAGAGGGCTACGCGGTGGTGCCCGCCGATGTCGACGAGGTGCACGCCGGCGACGCGCTCAGCGTGCTGGAGGTGCCGGCATGACGGATCAGCCCTTCACGCACCTCGACGGCAGTGGCAACGCGCGCATGGTGGACGTGACGGCGAAGCAGCCCACGATCCGCAGCGCGACGGCGACGGGCCGCGTCGCGTGTCCGCCGGCGGTCGTCGCTGCGCTGCGCGACGGATCCGTGCCGAAGGGCGACGTGCTCGCCGTGGCGCGGATCGCCGGTATCCAGGCCGCGAAACGCACCGCCGAACTGCTTCCGCTCGCGCACGTGATCGGCGTGCACGGCGTGGTCGTCGACCTGACCGTGGACGATGACGGTGTGGCGATCACCGCGACGGTGCGCACGGCGGATCGCACGGGCGTGGAGATGGAAGCGTTCACGGCTGTCTCTGTGGCCGCGCTCGCGATCGTGGACATGGTCAAAGGCCTCGACAAGCACGTGTCCATCCAGGACGTGCGACTCGAGGCGAAATCCGGCGGCAAGTCGGGCGACTGGCGTCGCGAACGCTGAGCCGCATCCGCCGCTGCGGCGGCGTGTCCCGTCGCGTGCGGCCCGGGCGGGCCGGCAGCGACCCAGCTTTGCCGATATAGACGACGTGAGCCCCCAGAATCCACCGTTCCTCGAGATCCTCAATCGCGTACGGGGCAAGCGGACTCTGCGCGAGAAGGGCGTATGGCGCCTCGGCGGTCAGCCGCAGAACGACGTAGACACCCTTCTCCGCTGTCACGTCTCTCATCGCCAAGCCGACTAGTGGAACGAAGCCCTCGAATCCCGCACGTACCAGACCCTCTGGGTCCCAAGAAGCAGGGAGTGGGAAGTCCGTCCGTCGCATGCAGGGATCGTAGCGAGCCCCACCAGCGAAGGCCGGGCAACCTTCTGCGCCACGCTGCAGCAGAGCGCCATTGTCGACTCGTGTGCAGGACTCAGTGCATCAATCGCGGATCCCGTTGCGTGAGTAGGCGCGACCGTTCAGGTCTGCAGGCCCTTGGCTTCCTATTGGGCGGGAACGCGAACTACCTGTCGTGTGCGCTGGCCTCCGTGTTCGACCGCAAACTCGATTACAAGATTCCCGGGGCCGGACAGTGACAGTCGCGACACGAAATCAAAGGGGAGCACGTCTGTCGGAGGAATGTCGATCGGTGCGCTGTCGGCCTGAAGTCTCCGATTGTCGAGGTCAGTGAGACCAGCCACGGTCACTTCGAATGCTGTGATTGTCCCGGTGTTCCGAAGGAGCCATGCTTCCGTCCCTCGCGGTTCGACCGCCCAGGTCACTTGAGGGGCCTGCGTGGTGTCGTGCGCGAACTCCGCCGCGGGCGGCGGCGCGGCGTCAGCTGCCGCGAAGCTTGCACGTTCCTGCGCGTCTTTGGATCGTCGGTTGTTCAGCAACGTCAGCCAGCCGAAGACAATAGCCACCGCGACAGCAAAGATCGCTGCGACGGCAGAAATCCACTGCGTCACCAAACTCGCAGATTCGTATGCCGTCATTGGCCCAGATTAGGTCGTCGACAATCGTGTGTCGCGCCGCGGGAGACCCCAATTCTCGAGTCTGCAGCTACCGGTTCACAGCGTGTTTCTACGAATGGCCAGCGCCTCGCGACAGACGCACGCTGATGGATTCGTCACCGCGCACGTGTTTCTTGAACACGTGGCGAGTGGCATTCTCTCCGCATGGACGCGTCTATCATCGTGCACGCTTCGTGCGCAACACCCAGCCCCTGCCAAGACACGTCCTTTGGACCCGACCTGGGCTGGCTGACCCTTCCTGGGGTGCTGGTCGCGCTGGTCGTCGTTGGGCTGATTGTCTACTTCGCTATCAAGGGCAGCCGAGGGCGGTAGGTCGAGGCGCAACGTCCGCAGCGGGATCCGTAAGCGGGCGACTGTGTGAGATGATGTGTAGGGAGGTACACATGGCTACCAATCTTGCGATCGACCCCGAACTGCTCGATCGTGCCGTGCGGGTCGGCGGCGAGGCGACGAAGAAGGCTACCGTGACTGTGGCGCTTGAGGAGTACATCGCCCGCCGGGAGCGCGCGCGGATCGTGGAAGCATTCGGCACCCTCGACTGGGATCCGAGCTACGACTATAAGGCGGACCGGAGCGCGCGCGACCGCAAGCTCGACGCGGCGTCGTGACTTTCCTCGTCGACACGAGCGTGTGGTCGCTGGCCTTCCGCCGGGACACCCCGCCCGACCAACCTGAGGTCCATGTGCTGCGGGGGGCCCTCGTAAGCGGTGAGCCTGTCGCGGCAACCGGGCTGATCCTCACGGAACTGCTGCGGGGGTTCACCCCGGAGCGCGCCCGGGCGACGATCCGCGAGCAGTTTGCGTATGTCGAGCTGATCGAGCCGACCCGCGGGGATTACGAAGCAGCAGCCGATGTGGCGAACACCTGCCGCACCCACGGTGTCCAGCTCGGCACGGTGGACGCTCTCATTGCTCAACTGGCGATCGCGCGCAAACTGACCCTGCTCACCACTGACGGCGACTTTGGGCATGCCCGTCCCTTCATCCCCCTCCAGCTCTGGGGTCAGCACGGATAGCCATCCCGTTACGGGCGTGTGGCGCGATCCCTCACTGCGTCGTTCCCGACCGGAGCTCCCAGTCCTGGGACACGCTCTCGATTCGGTTCGAGATGACGTGGTGCCCGGTGATCTACGGCCCTAGCGTGGAGTGTGGAGGTGCAGCATGAGCGGAACTGCCTTTGCACCGCAGGGTGCACGTGCTCAGCACGATTCAGGTCGCAAGCCTGATGGGCTTCGAGTGTCAGTCCGGTTGAGCTGATGGCGACCGCGCCGATGCGTTTCGGGGGCTTCCTTCCAGAAGACGCGCCTGATCCTCGTATTGCGCAGGCGGAAAAGGTGAAACTCATGCCCGTTCCGATCATCGGGTTCGTGCCTCAGCCGACCCTCGAGGACGCCAACATGGAGAACACCATGTCCCGAGAGGGAACGACTGGGCTCTCTCAGATGTCGGTGAGCATCAACTACACGCTGTGGCGCAATCCCATTGATCCATCCGACCCGGTGAACATCGCCGAACTCGATGAACTCACTGGTCGCGCCCTCGACGATCCGGCCCCAAGACCCCGGCCGGCATGGTTGATCGAGATGGCCGAGCGGAGGCGATACCCGATGTTGTGGGAAGCCGTGCGGACGACATGGACACGCGACACATCCGAGCTCTCTACCCCGGCACGCCTACTTGTGGACCATGCCAACCACATCCTGATGAATCGATTCCGCAAAGAACTCGGACTCGGTGACATGGGCGTTGACCGCTTCGTTTCACCGCTGACCGAGAAGGTCATTAACCGGGAAGCGGTTGTCACGGTAGACGGTGTCGAGGTGCCGGCGCTGGAGATCGATACCGACCCGTTCGTGTATGCCATCGGTGCTGCGCTCTCCAGCGACACGGTCCTTACCGCGGTCGTTCCTCGTGACGAGCTCGCCTACATCTGCCTCGAGTTCACCCAACGCCGCCCGGCGGCCGTCTGACCACATACGAGCGCCCCGTACGCATCAGCGCGCTGAAGGATCCGCTTCCGCGCCCGAACGGCATCAGCACGGCGCTGATGCGTCACTACGGGATCCGCCAGCGCGCAGTCAGCGGCGGATGGGAACCTGCTTGGCGTCGATGCTGGCGCGTTCAGCATCGCGCAGGCCGGCGACCGCGAGGATGCGCTGGATCATCGCGTTTCTGCCCGGCCCTTAGTCGTAGATGTCTCGTGCTGTTGCACCGACCTGCTTCTTCACTCGGCCGAGCGAACACATTCCCAAGGTGCTCACGCCCGGAAGTCGCACGGAGTGCGTTCCATCCGCAGACGTCATGCCCACAGGGGTAGTGGCGGCCTTCCGCCGCTGCGTAGGCTCCGGGTCATGGTCGAGTTGATTACTTCGAAGCAGTTCCATGCCGCGGTCGACACTGAGGACTGGCGGGTCTTGTCGACAGGGGCGGCGACCTACTTCGCCACCGGCTCGTTCGCGAAGGGTGTCGAACTCGTGGACAGGATCGGCGTGCTGGCGGAGGCTGCGAACCATCACCCCGCCGTCGATCTGCGCTACTCGGGCGTCATCGTGCGACTGCAAACGCACGAGGTGATACCCCAGGGATGGATGCTCAGCGAGCGCGACAGCATGCTTGCCGCGCAGATCTCACAGGCGGCGCGAGAGCTCGGCATCACAGCCGACCCGTCACGAGTGCAGGTGATGCAGATCGCGCTCGACGCCCTCGACATCGGGGCGATACGGCCGTTCTGGGCCGCGGTGCTCGGCTACGAGCCGTTCGGCGAAGAGGACGTGATCGCGCCTGACGGCTTCGGTCCGAACGTGTGGTTCCAGCAGATGGACGCTCCGCGGCCGCAGCGCAACCGTATCCACGTCGACCTGTACGTGCCAGCTGACTTGGCACCGGCCCGCGTCGAGGCTGCGCTGGCCGCTGGCGGCACCATCGTGCGCGACAACGGCCCCGACTGGTGGACCCTCGCCGACGCCGAGGGCAACGAAGTCGACGTCGCCCCCTGGCCGGACACCTTCGACGGCTGGTGAACCGTTAAGGCCGTGACCGCCACTTCCTCGCATGATGCACGCCTGGCCCAACACACCAGAACGGCCACGTGACGCGAACCCACACGGTCCCCCGGAGGCGCTCCGCCCGGAGTGGGAGGATGACGACAGACCCCGATTCAGCCCAGGAGGATCCCGTGCCGAATGACCAGAAGCCGAACGACGAACAGTCGAGCAAGCTGCCGCCGGAAGCCCTCGACGACTGGACGGCGGCCATCGCCGCTGAACTCGGCATCCCGAAAGAGTCGGTGCCGATCGGCGACGTGCTCCAGCTGGCCAGCACCGTCGCGCACGGCGTCGCGCGTCCGGCAGCGCCGCTCACCGCGTTCATCGTTGGACTCGCTGTCGGGTCCGGCAAGGGGACGGCGTCCGACCTGATCGCGCTGACGAGCTCCGCGGCGGAGAACTGGACGGCGTCCAAGTGACGCGAGTGCGTTATTTCGCGGCGGCAGCCGAGGCCGCTGGACGCGACGAGGAGGAGCTGCCGGTGGCATCCGTCGGGGCGCTGCAGGGCGCGATGTTGTCGGCGCATCCGGCGCTGGGCGCCGTGCTCAGCCGCTGTGCGCTGCTCGTGGACGGCAGGCGTGTCGACGACCCGTGGCATCCGCTCTCGGACGCCACCACGGTGGACGTGCTGCCGCCCTTCGCCGGCGGCTGAGCCATCGCTGGTCGAGCCCCGTCGAAACCGGCCCTACGAGACCCCGCCGAGTCCGACCCAGCTGTGCGAGCCGTCGGCCTCGACCTGCTTCTTCCAGACCGGCAACTCGTGCTTGACCGCCTCGACGAGCTCCCGGCAGGCGTCGAACGCCTCGCCCCTGTGTGCGCTCGCGACGGCGCAGACGATCGCGACGTCGCCGACGGCCAGGCGTCCGATGCGATGGCTCACGGCGATCCGCACCTCTGATCGGTCGTCCGCCGCAACGCGCTCAGCCAGCTCAGCGAGCATGCGCGGCGCGTCCGGATGCGCGCTGTACTCCAGCGCCACAACCGTGCCGCCGGCGTCCGGGTCGTGATCCCGCACGATGCCGACGAAGGTCGCGACGGCACCCATCCGCGGCGACTCGACGAGGCCGATGTGCTCGGCGAGGTCGAGGGGCTCGGCGGAGATCTCCGCGCGCAGCACCGCCATCAGTGGTCCCCTCCGTCGAGCTGGTCGATGAGGTGGGGCAGCAGCGGGAGCAGCACGTCCAGACCGTCCGCCACGCCTCCGGAGGAGCCGGGGAGGTTCACGACGAACGCGGCCGGCGCATCGTCGCGCCGCACGATCCCGGCCAGGCCGCGGGACAGGACTGCGGTGGGAACGACGGATGCCCCGCGCCGCCGCAGCGCTTCCGCGACGCCCGGCAGCTCCTGGGTCAGCAGGGGCAGCGTGCCTTCCGGCGTCAGATCCCGCGGCCCCACCCCGGTGCCACCCGTGGTGATCACCACGCGAGCGCCCGCCCGCAGCACGGATTCGAGGGTGCTGGTCACGGCATCCGCTCCGTCCGGGATCACCGTGGCATCCGCGACATCGCACCCCGCGTCGCGCAGACGCGACACGATGACCGGACCCTGCTCGTCCGAGCGCACGCCGCTGTGCGCCCGGTCGGAGACCGTCACGACCGCCGCGGCGATGCGGCGGGACTCGTGAGCTGATCGAACGTGGTGCGCCTCACCGTGGTGCGACGCCGCTGCGGATGGCTCGGCGCTCATGCCTCAACGTTAGTTATGCCGACGGCCGCACGTCGCCGACCGCCGCGGGTTGAGCTCGTCGTCATGCGCTCAACCCGCGAGCGGGAGCTCAACCGGCGAGAGAGCGATCAACCCGCGACAGAAGCACTCAGCTCGCCGCAGCCTCCGAGGCGCCGGCCTCGATCATGGTGCCGGACAGCGCCGTGTAGGCCGCCGTCCACGCCTCCTCCACCTCGGGAGTGAAGTCGTCGCCGAGGCCCTTCGACAGAGTCGCCAGCAGGGCGGCGCCGACCGTGGGATAGAACTCCGGCTTGACGCCGTAGCCGACATGGCGGGCGCCGAGGTTCGCGACGACGCGCTGCGTGGCATCCCAGTTGGTCAGGCCGTTCACGGCCATGGCGAGCATGGTCATGAGCTTCTTGCGCTGCTCCGTCATGTCCTCGGTGAACAGCGGGCGCAGCGACGGGTCGCGCTCGAACAGCTCGTCGTAGAAGATGACCGCGGCCTGGTCGGCGATCGGCGCCACCTTCGCGAAGCTGCTCTGAACGAGTTCGACTTGTTCGTTGTTCATCAGGGGGTCCTCATCTCGTTTGGGTTCGCATCCGCCCGGCCGCGGGCGCGGCGCACGCACGACAACGCAGGCGTCCTCACGCTACGAGGCCGCCGTTGCCTCTGGTTTGCCCGCATGTCACGATGTGTGACCGACTGCTCACCCCGGGGGAGGTGGTGCGTGAGCCGCTGCGGACCGCCACACACACTACGGGGCCCCGCGCACGAGGGACAAGTGCACAGGAAGCCCGGGAGCGCCCGGGGCAGGGGCGGGGGCGGTGCGCCGCTACTCCACCGCCAGCGCCGGCTCCGCCAGCACCCTGGTCAGCACCGGTCGGGTGGCCAGCAGCCCGAGCCAGACCACGAGGATGCCGCCCGCGATGCTCACGGCGATGATCAGCAACGACACGGGGGCGAGCACGAGTGCGATCCCGGCGAGCGGCAGCACGACGATGACCGCGACCACGGCGGATCCGATGGTCACGATGCGCAGCGGCGACAGCACCGCGCGGACGCGGGCGGCGTTCATGGTCTTCAGGGGCATCCCGAGCCGGTCGAGACTGACGTAGAGGTCGCGCCGATCCAGGATCGCGGATGCCTGGCTCACGCCGACGGAGCACGCCACCATCAGGAACGAGATGGCAAGGGTGATGAACACGCCCGTGCGGATGTCGCCCATCAGCACGGACTGATCGCGTGGCATCCGCTCTCCGCCGACCGCATCCACCATGGCGAGCGCCGTTCCGGCGAAGACCGCGATGAAGCACGTCATCGACACCCCGGCGACCTGTCGCCAGGCCGCCTTCGGGGATTCCAGCACGGAGCGCGCCGCAATGAGCCGTTGAGCGGTCGTCGCATGGTGCAGCCCCGATTGGGCGAACTTGCGGATGACGAACGGGCCGACCAGCCCCAACACCGCGTTGGCCGCGACGAACGCCGCCGCCAGCACAAGGATGACGGTGAGCACACCGCCGAGCAGGCTCGGGTTCGCGACGCAGAAGACCACGGCGGCGATGACGACGACGCCGATCACGATGCGGATCCAGCGCGGCCGCGGCGCGGCCTGGCGCGTGCGCACGCCGAGCGGGGACACGATCACGCCGCGCAACCCGATGGCCGCGCTGATGCCGGCGAGCAGGCCGACGCCCGCGATGACGGCGAGCACGATGAGGGGATTGAGCAGCAGGGCGAGCGCGCCGATCGGCTGCCCGCGGAACGGGATGAGTCCGACGAGCGGCGTGAGCACGAGATACAGCACGGTCCCGCCGACTGCGCCGACGACGGCCAGCACGATGGATTCGAGCACCGTGAGCCGCGCGACGAACGCCGTGGTGGCACCGAGCAGACGAAGAGTGGCGAGCCTGTCGTCCCTGCGGCGCGCCGAGAGCCGTGCGGCCGCACCTCCGAGCGAGGCGAGCGGGACGAGCAGCAGAGCCGACGCGAAGATCGCCAGCACCTGATACGTGAACCCCATCTCGTCGTGCCAGCGGAAGAACGACATGGCGCCGGCGAGGGTCATGAGCAGGAGCGCTGTCGCGATGCTGAACGCCACGATCGGCAGCAGCAGTGCTGAGAGACCGGATGCTCCTGGCCGCGCGAGCAGGCGGGCGACGGAGAGCGTCTTCATCGTCCGAGCTCCTGGCCGTGCTGCGTGTCCTGCGCGAGCGGAGCTGCGGGGATGGCACCGGCGGATCCGCCCGGCGTCTCCACGTAGTCCATACCCGCGACCTTCGACCTCGTCTCGACGATGAGCCCGTCGCGAAGCCGCACCACGCGGCTGCAGCGGGCGGCGACGCCCTCGTCGTGCGTGACGACGACGAGCGTGCGACCGCGGCCCGTCGTCGAGCCGATGAGGGCATCCATCACGTCGGATGACGTTGCCGAGTCCAAGGCGCCTGTCGGCTCGTCGGCGAAGACCACGAGCGGTTCGATCACCTGGGCGCGCGCGACGGCGACGCGCTGTGCCTGCCCGCCGGACAGCTGTCCGATGCGGCGCTGCTCGAGGCCGGCGAGGCCGAGTGCGGCGAGCCACTTGGCAGCTCGCTGCTCGGCCTCCTCGCGCGGCACACCGCGCAGCATCAGCGGAAGCGCCGCGTTCTCGATGGCCGTCAGCTCGGGGATGAGCAAGCCCTGCTGGAAGACGAATCCGAACGACTCCCTGCGCAGCGCGGACCGACCGCTGTCGTTCAGCTCGCCGACCGATACCGCGCCCGTCGGACCGTGCAGGGCGACCCATCCGCTGTCGGGCGTGAGGATACCGGCCAGCACGTGCAGGAGTGTCGACTTGCCCGATCCGGATGCGCCCATGATCGCCAGCGCCTCCCCGGCGAGCACGTCGAGTGTGACGCCCGCGAGCGCGTGGGTGTCACCGTAGGACTTGGTCAGGGCGGATGCCTCGAGAATCACGGTCATGCATCCACCCTCCCCTGCGGGGTAGCGTCGCGCGTCAGGCGGTGGGTTGATTCGGGCCGGGCGGGCATCCGTCGAGCGGATGACGCACGCGGTGCCGCAGGTGGAGCGATCACCGCTGCCTCAGCCGGCGACACCGGAACTCAGCCTGCGACAGGCACCAGGCAGGTGGGCGATCCGGTGGGCACGGTCGTCTCGAGCACGGGCATCCCGTCTTCGAGCCGGAACACGGCGATGTCCTCGCTGAGCTGGTTGGCCACGTAGAGGCGGCCGTCGACCTGCAGGTGATGGCGTGGCCAGTTGCCGCCGCAGGAGACGTGCGCGACAGGATCGAGGCGAGCACCGGCATCCGCCACTTCGAGCACACCGATGACGTTCGCACTGCGCACCGTGACGTGCACGTGCCGGTCGCCGTCGAAGGAGATGTGCGCTGCCGCATTGCCGTTGCGGTCGTGCGGAAGCACGGCTGGAACGACGGATGTCACAGCCAGCGTCTCCGGATCGAGCACCGCCACCTCGATGGAGTACTCCGTCACGACGTAGACGTGCCCGCTCGGATGCCGCACCATGTGCCGCGGCCCGCTGCCGAACGGCAGCACCGTCTCCGCCACGGGAACGAGTTCTGCGCCCTCGGCGCGCCAGACGCGAACGGTGTCGTGACCGAGATCCGTGGTGAGGATGCGTCCGTCGGGGAGGAACAGCGACGAGTGTGCGCGGCTCGGCCGCGGTTCCTCCGCGATGTCGCGATACGGGTCGACGGACGCCCGCGCCTCCGTCTGTCCGACGATGGCGCCCGTGCCGTCGAGCTCGTACACGAGCACGCGTCCGTCGCCCCAGCAGGTCGCGACCGCGTACCGTCCGTGCGGTGCGACGGCGACATGGCACACGGCCTCGCCAGCAGGCCAGGCGTCGCCGAGCGGTGCGAGCTCGCCGGATTCCGTCATCCGGAACGCCGCGATGCGGCGCGCGAACTCCTCGACGGCGTACACGACGGGCAGCGTCGGATGCGTGGCGACGAACGACGGTGAGTCGACTGCAGCGGCCGTGCGGATGCCCGCGATCGCGCCGTCGTCCGCGAGCGCGACGCGGGCGATCCCGCGGCCGTGGCCACCGGAATCCGCCGTGTAGGTTCCGAGCCAGAGCGTTCTCGTCATGACTCCAGTCTGCCGGGAACGGCCGGGTTCGGCTTGCACCGGTGCCTTCCACCGGTGCGCTCCAGCGGCATTGCAGCGCGACACGCCGCATCCGGTATGCGGCGCGCCGGCCCCTGTACGGAATCGCCGCTGGAGCGCACCCGCGGATGGCACTCAGCCGCCGAGGAGCCCGCGGCGGAACCCCTCGGCGACGGCGGACGCCCGATCCCCGACGCCGAGCTTCGCGTAGACGCTGAGCAGGTGCGTCTTCACCGTGGCCTCGCTGAGGTGCAGGCGGGCGCCTGCGGCGCGGTTCGTCGCGCCTTCGGCCACCAGCGCGAGCACCTCGAGCTCCCGCGGGGTCAGCACACCGGCATCCGTGGTGCGCACGCGACCCACGAGACGCGAGGCGACGGATGGCGCGAGCACGGCGTGACCCGCCACGGCCGCGCGCACGGCCCTGAGCAGCTCCTCGCGTGGCGCATCCTTCAGCAGGTATCCGGTGGCTCCGGCCTCGATCGCGGGCAGCACGTCGGCGTCCGAGTCGAACGTGGTCAGCACGACGACGCGGCTGCGGATGCCCAGCCTCGCGAGCTCCCGGATCGCCGCGACCCCGTCTGTGCCCGGCATCCGCAGGTCCATGAGCACGACGTCCGGCTCGAGCACGCGTGCCAGCGCGACGGCTTCCGCGCCGTCGGATGCCTCACCCACCACCTCGACGTCCGGCGCGGAGGCGACCATGCCCACGATCCCGTCCCGCACCACCGGATGGTCGTCGACGACGAGCAGCCGGATGACCGATGCCGAGGATCCTTCGACGCCCGCACCGGATGACTTGGCGCCCGTTCTGCCGCTCATGCCGGCACCTGCGCCCGCACCGCGGTGCCGTGTCCCGGCCGCGACTCGACGACGAACGCGCCCGCGACGGATTCGATCCGCTCCCGCATCGCGACAAGACCGTAGCCGCCGGATTCCGGATCCGCCTCGCGTCGTTCCCGCTCGAGCGGATCGAAGCCGCATCCGTCGTCGCGCACCTCGAGGCGTGAGCCGGCGGCATCCGAGCGCAGTGTGAGCGTCACTCTGCGTGCCGACGCGTGGCGTTCGACGTTCGCGAGCGCCTCCTGGGCGGTGCGCAGGAGTGCGACCTCGGCATCCGTCCGCAGGCCCGAGGCGTCGCCGTGCGTGCTGACATCCACCTGGATGCCGGTGCGTACGGTCCAGACGCGCGCCACGTTCCGCAGCGCATCCGGCAGCCGGACGGCGTCCAGGGCCGCGGGACGCAGGGCGTTCACGGAACGTCGAGCCTCGGCGAGACCGTCGCGCGCGAGGATGAGGGCGGCGTTCGTGTGGCGACGTCGGCCTTCGTCATCCGCCGCCTCCTCACCGGCCTGGAGCTGCGTGACGATGCCGGCGAACCGCTGGGCGAGCGTGTCGTGGATCTCTCGTGCGAGCCTCGCCCGTTCGCTCTCGGTCGCGGCCTCCTGCAGCCGCTTCTCGGCGAGCCTGAGACCGATGGAGAGTCCGCACATGACGACGACGTTGAGGGCGATGACGCCGACTCTTCCGACGATGCCCGCCGGGTCGTTGCCGAAACTGGAGGCTTGCGCCACCCCGGCGACGACGGCCGTCGCACCGACAGCCGGCAGTTCCCACGGCCACTCGAAGAGGGAGTACGCGAACGAGAACGTCGCGATGGTGAGGAATCCGAACCAGCCGCTGATCAGCACCAGGGCGAAGTTCAGGGCCACCATGCCCGACATGAACACGACGGTCGCGATCGGCTGGTCTCGCCACGGCACCGGCAGCGTGCGCATGACGAGTATCCAGACGCCCGTCGCACCACACAGCACGAGCGTGGGGATGAGGCGTCCCGGCTCGTCCCGCTCGACGATGATCGCGGCGATCACGAGGAGCCCGAGAACGACATAGGGCTCTATCGTGAGCACTCTTCGCCAGCGCGGGTCGGGCAGCACGCTGACGACCTTACGCTGCGCGGTGGAAGAGAACCGACGTGCGCGGCAGGAACAGCAGGATGACCGCCGGCAGCAGGATCGCGCCGCACAGCGCCTGCTCCACGCGCACCCAGCCGGGCAGGAAACCCGGGATGGACACGATCACGACGATGGCGGCGAGCACCACGGGCGTGATGATGCGGAGCCGGATGAACGCCGCACGCGATCCCCGCCTGGCACGCGCGACGAAGGCCAGCAGCACTGCGGCGCTGCCGAGCACGAGGGAGCAACGGATCCAGACGGCGGGATCCTGGCCGTTCCCGATCGCGGTCAGCACGCCGATGAACACGATCATCGCGGCGCTGACGGCGAAGTACGCCACGAGCAACGTGCGAACGGGGCGGAGGGCGGCGCGGTGGGAAGGCGCCTGGTCTGTTGTGGTGGGAAGCGTCTCGGTCATGACTCCAGCGTCGCGATCGACTCCGCAGACCGGATCGACCGATCGGCTGGGCTTGGACACCGATCGGCTGGTGCTGCGGCGAGAGAGTCCGCGGCTCAACCAGCGCCAGCCACGGTGCTCAACCCGCGGTCGCCGCCGCCCCCACATAGCGCCCGGTCGGGCGCATCCGCAGTGGGCGCTGCCCGTACTCGTCGATGGCGTGCGCGATCCAACCGGCGCTGCGTGCGACGGCGAAGATCGCGGCGCCCGAATCCGCCGGCATCCCTGCCGCGGTCGTGAGCGCGGCGAGCGCCAGATCGACGTTCGGATGCCGCCCCGTGCGTTCGCGCACCTCCTCGGCGAGCCGGTCGACGGCGTCGATCACGCGTTGGCCGTCATCCAGCTCGGCGACCAGCGGAAGCAGGATGCGTGCCCGTGCGTCGATCCCCGGGTAGAGGGGCTGCCCGAAGCCGGGTGCCGGGCGAGCCGTGCGAGCGAGCGTGCGGGAGAGCGCGGTGCGGGCATCCGCTCCGTCGAGCACGAGTCCGATCAGGTCCGATGCCGCACCGCTCGCGTTGCCGTGCAACGCCGAGTCGAGCGCGCCGAGCCCGCTGGACACGACCGCGTACGGCGTCGCCCGGGCGGATGCCGCGGCCCGTGCCGCGAGCGTCGATACCGCGAGGTCGTGATCCACGAGGAGAACGAGCGCCGCGTTCAGCACGCGCGCCTCGGTCTCGGTCGCCTGTCGTCCCGTGAACGCGCGCCAGAGCACCTCAGCGATGCTGCGACCCGTCGAGGCACCAGCATCGCTTGCCCCTGGTTCCGCTGTCGCAGGCTGCGGGTCGCTTCGCCAGACACCCGCAGTTCGTGACAGCGGAGCGGAGGGTCGATCAGGGGTGTTGTCCTGCGAGGCGGGTGCGCTGCCGTCTGGGGCGAGAGTCCGGACCGGAGTGGGTGTGCGCGGCGACGGGGTTGCGACCAAGGTCTCGACGATCCCGCCGATGAGGCGCTCGGCTGCGGCGCGAACCGCGTCCGCACCGAGGTCGTGGCGCGTCGGGTCGAAGGCCCCCAGAACCGGAACGGCCACCTGGATGCGGTCGAGCGCCGTGGCATCAGCGGGCAGCGACGCGACGGCTGCTCGCGCGGCGTGGACCGCATCGGGATCAGCGGCGAACCGTGCACCGGATCCGGGCGCGTCGAGGGCGTCGAGCGCGTCGGATGCCGCGGACGCCGCCGATGCCTCGGGCGCCGGCATCCAGACCCACCGTGCGACGTCTTCGTACGCGTGGCCGACGGCCAGCTCAGCGGCGGGGATTCCACGGAAGTACAACTCGCCGTCCTCGATGAGCGCGATGTCGGTGTCCATCACCATGAGTGGCGAGCCGGGCGCTGTGACATCACTCGGCCGAACCGGGCCTGCGCGCCGGGACGACGCGAACGCCTCGACCTCGAGCGGGTCGAAGGAGGATCCGTGTGCGTCGCGCTCCCGGGAGAGCAGCCCGCGCGAGACATACGCGTAGAGCGTCTGCGGCTTGACGCCCAGGCGGGAGGCGGTCTGGGCGGCGGTCAGGCGCGGCAGTGCAGCATCCATGGTCTCATGATATTGATCCAATCAACGTTGACGGAATGGGGATCAAGTCGCAACCTGAAGACGTCAGTAAGGAGTGCGCCATGTCCATCACCCCATCGGGCGCCGTCGCGTCGTCCGTCTCGAGCCGCCCGTCGGCAGCACCGAGCACCGGAGGTGCGGACGCGGCACGCGCCACCGCCGGTCCCGTCACGGGCCGGCCCGCCGGTCCTTCCACGGTCCAGCCCGCCGGCGCTGGCACGGCAGCAGCGCCGCCCACCGACGTGCCGCGCGGCCTCGCCGGGGTCGTCGTCGCACAGACCTCCGTCGGCGACGTCCTCGGCACGGAGGGCCGCTACCACTACCGGGGCCACGACGCCATCGCGCTGGCCGACGCAGGCGACTTCGAGCGGGCTTGGCAGCTGCTGGTGCTCGGCACCCTTCCCGACGCGGATGCCGCCACCGCCTTCCGCGAGCGCGTCGCCGCCCTCCGCACGCCGCCAGCGCTGGTGCGAACATTCGTGGAGTCTCTGGCCGACTCGCGGCATCCGTCATCCGTCATCGACCCACTGCGCGGGCTGCAGGCGACGCTGCCCGTGCTCGCCGCCGCGCGGGGTGCCGCGCCGCTGTACGACCTGGATGAGGCCGCCCGTGTCGAGGAGGCTCTCGCGGTGGGCGCGGTGGTGCCGAGCATCCTGGCGGCCTTCCATCGCGCACGTCGCGGGCTCGACCCGTTCGTGCCGGCGGACCGGGACCAGCATGCGCGCCGGGGCCGCCAAGGCGGCACGGATCGACCGGGCGGCACCGCGCAGGGTGCCGTCGCCGAGTACCTGCGGCTCGTCACGGATCGCGAACCGGACGAACGGGCGATCCATGCGCTGAGCGCCTACCTCGTCGCCACCCTCGACCACGGATTCAACGCCTCGACGTTCACGACGCGCGTCATCGCATCCACCGGCGCGGATATGGCCTCCTGCATCGTGGGCGGACTCGGTGCACTGTCCGGTCCGCTGCACGGCGGAGCGCCGAGCCGTGCATTGGACGCACTGGATGCCGTCGCGCGCGACCTGCCCGCAGCTCCGGCCACCTCCTCCTCATCCGCCGCCGCGTCCCGAGCGGACGCCATCGAGCGCTACGTGCGCGGCGAGCTCTCGGCCGGTCGTCGCCTGATGGGATTCGGTCACGCCGTGTACCGCACCGCGGATCCGAGGTCGCGTCTCCTGCGCCGGATCGCGCTCGAGTTCGGCGGTCCGCGCGTGGAGCTCGCTGTCGAATACGAGCAGACGGCAGAGCGGCTGCTCGCCGAGTACAAGCCGGGCCGCGACCTGCACACGAACGTCGAGTTCTACGCGGCGGTCGTGCTGGAGCAGTGCGGGATCCCCCGAGAGATGTTCACGCCGACGTTCGCGATGGCCCGCGTGATCGGCTGGACAGCGCACGTGCTCGAGCAGGCGCGCGACCCGAAGATCATCCGTCCGTCGTCGCGCTACGTGCCAGCAGCCTGATCACACAGCGAATTCGCCTGCCCGCCGCGGATTCAACTGCGCCATCTGCGCACTATTGGGCCGGCCTCGTTGGCGCAGCAGTGCGCACATGGCGCGGTTACCTGGTGTCTCGAACCTGGCGCTGTTGCGCCGGCTTCACGTTCACCCGACACGACGGAACAGCCGGTTCCCCGCCGCGGTCAGGGCGGCTCCGGCCGCCAGGATCCCGAAGCTTCCGCCGATGTACGCGACCTCGAGGTGGCGTCCGTGCTGCTCGGTCGTGGCGTAGATCACGATGAACGCGATGAGGGAGACGAGCGCGCTGACGCCCGCGATCCACCAGAGCGGCTGCAGACCCCGGCACGGGCGCGCCACGGATGGGACGCCCCAGGCCACGAGGACGGCGCCGGCGAGACATCCACAGGCCGCGACGAGAAAGTACGCCGCGACCACGTCGCTCGGACGATGCCACTGGCTGATGAGCGCGAGCACGCCGGTCAGCACGGCGAATCCGCCGCCGAGCACGGCGGCGAGGGGTCGCCACCGCGGCGCCGTTACGACGAACACCGCGAACGCCGCAGCCGCCGCGACAGTCGTATGCCCGGACGGGAATGAATTGTCGAAGACGTTCGTCGCCCCGGTCTCCGGACGGCTGAGGAAGAGGTACTTGGAGAGCTCGGCCAGCGCCACCGCGACGCCTACCACGAGCACCGCCACCACGAGATGCCGGAACCGACGTCCGGCCAGCGCGATCCCCACGGTCAGCACGGCGCCCAGCCCGAACGCGAGGTACGGCTCGAAGGTGAGGAAGGCTTCCGAGATGGCCGCGATCCCGCTGTGCTGATCCGCTGCGCCGTTGAAGGCGCGTTCGTCAACGATCTGGCCCGTGTAGGTGCGCACGAAGAACAGGTACACGGCGACGAACGCCACGATCAGGCCCGCCGCGCACCACAGGAACGTGCTGATGCGTGGCGTGCGGTTCACGGGTCCAATCCTCGTATCGCGACTCGGGGGCGGGCTGGGAGAGGCGTCCGGGCCGCGCGAGAGCCGCCGGCCGCCTCCCTGCCGATGAGCCCTCAGCCGGTCGGTCTCAACCGATCGGTCTCACAGCCGATCAGTCGATCAGGTCGTGGCGCACGACGATGGCGTCGCGAGCCGGGCCGACGCCGATCGCCGAGATGCGGGATCCGCTCATCCGCTCGAGTGCGAGCACGTAGTCCTGCGCGTTCTGCGGGAGGTCCTCGAAGCTGCGGGCGCCCTGGATGTCCTCGCTCCAACCCGGGAACTCCTCGTAGATCGGCACGGCGTGGTGGAAGTCCGTCTGGGAAGACGGCACCTCGTCGAAGCGCACGCCGTCCACGTCGTAGGCGACGCACACCGGGATGCGCTGAAGGCCGGTGAGGGTGTCGAGCTTGGTGAGGACGAAGTCCGTGACACCGTTCACGCGGGTGGCGTAACGGGCGATCGGCGCGTCGTACCAGCCGGTGCGACGCGGACGTCCGGTCGTCGTCCCGAACTCGGCGCCCTGGGTGCGCAGCCACTCGCCCATCTCGTCGTCGAGCTCCGTCGGGAACGGACCGGCGCCGACACGCGTCGTGTAGGCCTTGACGATCGCGATCACGCGCTCGATGCGGTTCGGGCCCACGCCGGATCCGGTCGCAGCGCCACCGGCGGTGGACGAGGACGAGGTGACGAACGGGTACGTGCCGTGGTCGACATCCAGCATGGTCGCCTGGCCGGCCTCGAAGAGCACCTGCTTGCCCTCGTCGAGCGCGTTGTTCAGCAGCAGCGACGTGTCGGCGACCATCGGGCGCACCCGCTCCGCATACGACAGCAGGTCGTCGACGACCTCGTCGACGGTGATCGCGCGACGGTTGTAGACCTTGAGCAGCAGGTGGTTCTTCTGGTCGAGCGCGCCCTCCACCTTCTGGCGCAGGATGCCCTCGTCGAAGAGATCTTGCACCCGGATGCCCACCCGGTTGATCTTGTCCGCATACGTCGGTCCGATGCCGCGGCCGGTCGTGCCGATCTGGCGCTTGCCGAGGAAGCGCTCCGTCACCTTGTCCATGGTGCGGTGGTACTGGGTGATGATGTGCGCGTTGGACGAGATGACGAGCCGAGACACATCGACTCCGCGGGCGACGAGTCCGTCCAGCTCTTCGAACAGCACCTCGAGGTCGACGACGACGCCGTTGCCGATGACGGGCGTGACGCCCTCGGTCAGGATGCCGGAGGGCAGCAGGTGCAGCGCATACTTCTCGTCGCCGACGACCACCGTGTGACCGGCATTGTTGCCGCCGTTGAACTTGACGACGTAGTCGATGCGACCACCCAGAAGATCGGTGGCCTTTCCTTTACCTTCGTCGCCCCACTGGGCGCCGACGATGACTGTTGCGGGCATTGTGTGTTCCCCTCCGGACAGCGCCGGTCGGGGCGGCTCGTCCACCTGATTCTATCGAAGCCCTCGGCGGGACCTGGCGCTACGTCGTCTTGCGGCATGCGTTAGACGCGCCACGTGGCGGAACACCGAACTGTCTCTTGAAGATTTTGACCGTGCGTACTAATTTGAGGTCATGCGGTCAATTCAGGAGCCTTCGACGCTGTCGTTCACGGCGGCGGCGCGGCGGGAACAGATGACGAGAGCCGCGATCGACGTACTGGCGTCGGAGGGCTACTCGGCGACGTCGCTCGGAGCGATCGCGGATCGGATCGGGGTGAGCAAGAGCGTCATCTCGTACCACTTCGCCGGCAAGGCGGAGCTGCTCCAGGCGGTCGTGCAGTCCGTGCTCGCCGACGCAGAGGCCTGGATGACACCACGGATCGCCGGAGCCGCGACGTATCGCGACGCCCTGCACGCATACATCAGCGCGAACGTCTCCTATCTCGACACGCACCGCACCGAGATCTTCGCGCTGACAGAGGTTCTGGCCAATGCCCGAGCGACGCCCGGCGTGCCGGAGATATTCCGGACCTCGCAATCCGAGGCGGCCGATGGCCTCACGAAGCTGTTCGCGGGCGGCCACGCTGCCGGCGAGTTCGGCGACGCCCCCGCACGCATGCTGGCGAGGGCGCTGCGGGCGACGATCGACTCCGCCTCCGAGAGCATGCGCACCGATCCGCAGTTCGATCTTGCCAATTTCGAGGGCGAACTCACGAAGTTGTTCGACCGGGCTACCGCGCCGGACACGGACGAACCCATGAAGCCGGACACGGACGAACCCATGAAGAGGAACGAGGAGTAAGTGGTGGTCGAGCAGACACGCCTGTCGGGCGACGACCGGACTCGCGGCGCAGCCGAACCGGAGACCGCCTTCCGATTCGATGGCCTCACCAAGCGATTCGGCGACTTCACCGCCGTCGACGGAGTCGACCTCAGCATCGCGACGGGATCATTCTTCGGACTGGTCGGTCCGAACGGCGCCGGCAAGACGACACTCCTGTCGATGGCCGTCGGCTTGATCCGTCCGGATGCCGGCACCTCGGCTGTGCACGGATTCGACGTCTGGCGCGACCCCGTCGCCGCGAAGACAGCACTGGGCGTACTCCCCGAAGGTGAGACGCTCCCTCGCCGACTCACCGGGTCGGAGCTGCTGACCTACGTCGGTCTGCTGCGTGGCCTGGATGGCTCCGTCGTCGCCGAACGCTCGGCTGAGTTGCTGCGCGTGCTCGATCTGACGGACGCCGGTTCAGTGGTCGTCGCCGACTACTCGACAGGGATGCGCAAGAAGATCGCTCTGGCTGTGGCACTGCTGCACGGGCCCAAGGTGCTCGTGCTTGATGAGCCGTTCGAGTCGGTCGACCCGGTCTCGGCGGCCACGATCCGATCGATCCTGAACGGTTTCATCTCCTCGGGCGGAACGATCCTGTTCTCCAGCCACGTCATGGCTTTGGTCGAGTCGCTCTGCGACCACGTGGCGATCCTCTCCGAGGGCCGGCTCGTCAGCGCGGGCAGCCTCGACGAGGTCAAGGGCGGCCGCTCGCTTGACGATGCATTCGCCGACCTGATCGGCGCTGAGCGTTCCCCGGAGGCGCTGTCATGGTTCGCATCCTGATGCACATGCGGGCGGCAGCGCTCGCCAATGTCCGCCGCTCTCGATTCGGCACCGTCTCGCTTATCGCCGGCGCCTTCTTCGGTCTGCTCGTCGCCGCTTCGACACTCCTGCTCGGATTCACGGCCACCGGCATCGAGGCGTCGGGCGCCTCCGATCAGATCGCCCTCGTCATCCTGACGTGGACAGTTGGCCGGGTGGGATTCGCGGCCTTCTCCGGCGGGGATCCGGCAATCCAGCTGGACCTCTTCCGCATCGTGCCGGTGCCGCGGCGCAGGCTCGCGCGATCGCTGCTGATCGTCGGTTTCGCCGATCCGGCGCTGCCCTTCATCGCCATCGCCTTCAGCTCCCTGATCGCGTTCGGCTTCCGGCACGGGCCCGTCGCAGGCATCGTCGGCATTCTCGGGACCATCGGCACGCTGGCGCTCGTGAGCATCGTGAGCACGATCGCCGCAGCTGTCGTGCCATCGGGGTCGCGACGTCGACAAGACCTGGGCACGCTGCTCGCCGCCGTGCTGATCAGCGCCGTGGTCGTGACGGGAACACTGATCGGACCGTTGCTGGCGCTCTTGGCATCCGGGCGGGCTCCCGCGCTGAGCGCAGTGCTGCGCATATTGCCGACGGGGTGGGCAGCGGATGCGACGGCGAGCGCCGTCAGCGGCAGCGCACTCACAGCCGTGCTCCTGCTCATCGCGCTCGGAGCATCCTGCGCCGCTCTGACCATCTGGTGGCCGCATGTGCTCCGCGCACGGCTCCTGGCGACGGGCGGCGGCGGCCGGCGCGGACACGTCCGGAGAGCGCGTCGCGTCCTGCCGGGAACGGCGATCGGGGCCGTCACCGGCCGTGAGCTTCGACTCTGGATCCGCGATCCCAACCGAACAGGATTCCTTCTGGTCGCGTTCGTGGTCGGGCTCGGGGTCTGCGTCGTGCCGCTCATCAGTCAGGGCACCGCACTTCTGCTGCCCTTCGCCGGGCTCGGGACGGTGGTGATCGCCGCTGCGATCGCCGGCAACAGCTACGGCTTCGACGGCGCCGCCTTGGCCATCGTGCTCGGCGTTGCCGGAGCCGAGCACGCCGATGTCCGCGGCCGCCAGCTCGCCTGGTTCCTGCTCGTCGGTCCGTACTCGATCGTGCTCAGCGTCGCCGGCCTCATCGTGGGCGATCAGCAGACGGCCTGGCCGTGGGTTCTCGGTCTGCTGCCTGCCGTCGTTGGCGGGGCGGTCGGCCTCATCCCGATGATCTCGCTTGTCGCCGTGCAACCACTCGACGACAACGGCTCGCCGGGCGCGACGTGGGTACTCAAGGCGTATGTGGCGATCATCCTGACCGTGGTGACTGCCGGCCCGACGATCGCCGTTCTCGTCGTCGGCACGGTGGCCGGCGCGGCGTGGCTCCTCTGGTCAGGCGTGCCGATCGGCATCATCACAGGAACGGCCTGCGTGGTCTGGTTCGGGCGTGTGGCCGGCAGGCGCCTGAAGCGCAACGGACCGGAGATCTTCCAGGTGCTCTCGAACACACCCGCCGGCCGATGATGCCCCGGCGACCCAGCAGGGAACGACGCAGCGCTGAGTCGTGTCTCAGCCGAGGGCGAGCACGAAGTCGGCGACGGCGGATGCCATGGCGTCCGGTTCCCAACGATGCCGCGCGCCGCCGACGGTGACCGCGCGACCGTTCGACACGGCGGATGCGATCGCATCCGCCGATGCTGCCATGGCCGGCCTGGTGACCACACCCGTCATGGCCAGGACCGGAACGGTGATCTCGGCGAAGCGTCCTGCCGGGATCGCCTCGCCCGCCCACGCGATGGCCGCGGCGTCGGAGCGCTGGGACGGGACCGTCGCAAGGATCTCGTCGAACCGCGGTGAGGCCTTGAGCTGCTCCAATCGCTCGGGCGGCATGTCCCTCATGTAGTGCTGGAGGGCGCCGAGCAGGTCGCCGGCGTCGATACGCGCGGCGAACTCGCGCGCCCAGGCCGCCGTGTCGTCACTCTGTTGCACCGGGGCCTCCCAGAGTGCGAGCCCGTCGACGGCGAGCCCGTCGACGGCGGCTCTCAGAGCCAGAACGCCGCCCGATGACTGCCCCCAGAGCACAGCGTGTCCGCCGGCGACGCCGATCAGCGCGGCGATGGCCGACAGCTCGCGGTCCAGGGTGAGCGTGCCGTCCGCCAGGCTCTCCCCGCGTCCGATGCGGTCGTACAGGATGGTGCTGATGCCCCGCTCCGCCATGAGATCCGCCGTGATCGCGGGAGTGGGATCCGACGCGCGGTAGGGGCCGGCGCCCGCGATGAAGATCACCGGACGCCCCTGCCCGCGCACCTCGTACGCCACTCGGTCGCGGGCATCCGTGGCGACCCACCGGGTCTCGACCGACGCGGGTTCCGTGTCATCCGTCATCAACCCATTGTCCATCGGTGCACGGACTCCTCCGACGCACCCGATTCACGGCCAAAGTGCGAAGAATGCTCTTCGCCCGTGAACGAAGCGCGCTTTGTGCGCACTCGGCGGGGTCTCAAGCGAGAGTCTCACAAGCGACGGCACCCACACACGCCGTCAACCAATGGTTGACGATGTCGAGTCGTCAACCAATGGTTGACGATGTCGAGTCGTCAACCTAGAGTTGACGCATGGCTGATTTCCCCGTTTCACTCGACAACCTCATCGCGTTCGTCGAAGCCCTCCACGCGGACGGCGATCCGCTCCGCCATCTCTCCGACGCCGTCACGATCTCCAACCGGGTGCAGGGCCAGGCGGACGCCCTGATCGGATACTTCGTCGACCAGGCACGCCGCTCCGGCGCATCCTGGACCCAGATCGGCGAGAGCATGGGCGTCACCAAGCAGGCGGCGCAGAAGCGGTTCGTGTCGAAGGCGCAGGAATACGGACTCCCCGCCCCGTCATCCGCTCCGCTGCAGCGCTTCACGCAGCGCGCCCGCAACGTGCTGGTGGCCGCGCGACGCATCACCGCCGACGGCGAGGTCGAGCCGCGCCACCTGGTCGCCGCACTGCTCACCGAGCCGGAGGCCGTTGCCGCCGTTGTCATCCACGAGCTCGGCGTGACGGATGACGCCCTCATCGCCGCGATGAACGTTCCGTCCGACCGACTCGTGAAGCCCGCAGAGGCTTCACCGGCCGACGGCGAGGGCGCCGTGTTGTTCGGCGGCGACGCGAAGCGTCTCCTCGCGCACGCGTTGGATGTCGCGCTCCACTACGGCCACAACTACATCGGAACGGAGCACCTGCTGCTCTCCGCAGCGTCCGAGGGACCCACCGTCGAACCGCTCGCCGCGCTCGGGCTGGACGCCGACCGCCTCAGCGAGGCGGTCGAGGCGAAGCTCGACGCGATCGTGAAGGCGCCGAGGGTCGCCGACGACCCGGCCGGCGAGTGAACCGCAGTCGGAGCCTCAGTCCTCGCCGCGGATGACGATCGACTCCGTCGGTGGCGCGGGGTGCTGCACCGGGATGGGGGCCGTGCGTGACGCCTCGATCTCGGCGGCGGCCGTCGGATCGGCAGCGGTGAGGAAGTCGGTGAGGCGAGTCACCTCGGCCGCGTCGCCGATGGCATCCGCCGCGCGACGCAGAGTGTAGAGGGAACGCAGCACACCGCGGTTGGGCTCGTGCGACCACGGGATCGAGGGGACGACATCCCCTTCCCATCCGGCTGCGCGCAACGCGTCGAGGCCGCTGTGGTAGCCGACGCGGGCGTACGCGTAGGACTCGAGCGGGGCGTCCGGATCGAAGACGGCGTCGGCCAGCTTCGCCCAGGCGAGGCTCGAGTGCGGGTACCGCGCCACCACGAGTCTCAGCACGCGCGGTTCCCCGCCGGCGTCGAGGAGCTCGATGACCGCATCGCGTTCGACGGGAAGGCGGATGGCGTGGTCGGAACTCTGGACGTCGGCGGTCATACGGCCATGGTAGTCAGAGCGATGGGTGCAACCTGAAGGCGTGCGCCGGGAGCCCTCAGCCCAGAAGGAGGGCACCGATCAGACCGATGGTCGCCACCAGCACCGTTGCGAGCACGGCGAGCAGGAGCGGCCGGCCACCGACCTTCACGAGCTTGCGGATGTCCACCCCGGCTCCCAGCGCGAACATCGCCGCGGCGAGCAGCGCGCCCTGCGCCGTCTTGGCGACGTCCAGCACGGGCGCCGGCACGATGCCGACGGAGCGGAGCACCACCATGACGACGAAGGCGAGCACGAAGAGCGGGATGATCGGGGGGCGCTTGGCCGTGGCATCCGCTCCGCTGCGACGCCGCTGCACGACGGAGACGATGGCCATCATCGGGGCGAGGAGCAGCACGCGCGCGAGCTTCACGACGACAGCAACGGCGAGCGCGCCACCGCCGATGATGCCGCCGGCCGCGACCACCTGGGCGACCTCGTGCGTGGATGCGCCAGCCCAGAGCCCGGCCTGAGTGCTGCCGAATCCGAGCAGCGAGCTGACGAACGGGATGAACGGGATCATCAGCGTTCCGAACACCACGACCAGGGCGACGGCCGTGACGACCTCTTCGTCCTTGTCGGTCTGGATGACGCCGTCCACGGCAGCGACGGCAGCAGCGCCGCAGATGGAGAATCCGCCGGCGATGAGGATGCGCTGCGTGAACGGCACGCCGAGCCACTTGCCGATGAGCAGCGTTCCGCTGAAGCCGATGCCGACGACCGCGATGACGAGCAGGATGACGCCCCAGCCGAGCCCGAGGATGTCACCGAGCACGAGCTGCAGCCCGAGCAGCACGATGCCGAGCCGCAGCAGCTTCTTGGCAGCGAACGCGAGCCCGGCCTCGAGCACGGACGGCACGGGCAGCGTGTTGCGCATCAACACGCCGAGGATGATCGCGATCAGCGTCGCGCTCATCACCGGGACGAGGGATGCCACGACCAGCGCGATCGCCACGGCGACAGCGCAGACGGCGAGGCCCGGGGCGACCCGCAGCGTGCCCATCCAGAGTGCGTGACCCGCGCCAGTGCCCCGCCAGCCACTCTGCCGGTCGGTCGGCGAGTCGCTCCGCGGGTCGCACCGAACTGCAGAAATGGCTCCATCCGGGCTGTGTTGGAGCCATTTCTGCAGTCCGAGCCCGTCGGTCTCGGACGCGGTACGGGGCTCGGTGCTGTTCCGTGCTGGTGGGGAGCTGGTCACCCTTCCAGCGTCGGCGGGAGCGCGCCGCCACGGTAGACGCCGGATCCGCATGACGACATATCATTTCGATATGGCAACCGAAGGTGGCGGGACGACTCGTGCGTCCGGTGCGTCCGGTGCGTCCGGTGCGTCGGGTGCGTCGGGTGTGTCGCGCGCGTCGGACGATCCGCGACTGCGTCATGCGAGCGAACGCTGGCCGGACCTCGCCGTGCTCGAACTGCTCGTCGCGGTCTCGGAGCACGGAAGTCTCAGCGCGGGCGCGCGAGCCGTGGGGATGGCGCAACCGAACGCATCCCGAGCCGTCGCCGCCTGGGAGAAGAGCCTCGGGGTACGTCTGCTCGAGCGGTCGCCACGTGGCTCGCGACTCACCGCGGACGGCGACGTCGTCGTCGACTGGGCGAGCGGCGTGCTGGATGCCGCCACCCGGCTCCGCACCGCCGTCGACGCCCTGCGCCGCGAGCAGAACTCGCACCTGACGGTGGCGGCGAGCCTCACCGTCGCCGAGCACCTGATCCCGGTCTGGCTGACGGCGCTGCGGCGAGAGCACTCGGATCTCGACGTGGGGCTCCTCGTGCACAACTCGTCCGAGGTGTTCGACCTGGTGCGAGCCGAGCGGGCCGATGTGGGGTTCGTCGAGACGCCTCGCATCCCTCGGGATGTGCGACGCATGACCGTCGCGCACGACCGGCTGGTGGTCGTGGTGGCGCCGTCGCATCCGTGGGCGAAGCGCACCAGGTCCCTCGGTCCGGCGGAGCTGGCCGCCACCCCGCTCGTCGTGCGCGAGGCCGGATCCGGCACGCGCAACACGCTGGAGGATGCGCTCGCCCACTACCAGCGACCCGCGCCCGCGCTGGAGCTCACGAGCAACGCCGCCGTGCGCGTCGCGGTGGCGAGTGGTGCGGGGGCAGCGGTGCTCAGCGAGCTCGCCGTCGAATCCGCGGTGCGCAGCGGCGACCTCGTCGAGGTTCCCCTGCACGGGCTGGAGCTCACGCGCTCGATCCACGCGGTCTGGACGGATGCCGCAACCCTGCACGCGACGGCCGCCGAGCTCGTGCGCATCGCGCGACGGCGGTTGGCCGGATAGCGCGGACGCCGCTCAGGGAGAGCCGCTCAGGGATCGACCGCGGGATCCACCGCTCAGGGATCCACCGCAGGGTGCGGGATGTTCCGGACGTCGCGCAGGGCCTGACGCCCCTCTAACGGGGACATGTCCAGTAATTGCCCAGGTCGCACAATGAATCCATGGCCACCGGTGTGGGTGCCATCCGTACGCCCGACCAGCGACTTCGCGTCTTCGTGAGCTCGACGCTCCGTGAGTTGGAGCCCGAGCGCAGGGCCGCGCGCACCGCGATCGAACGGCTCCGCCTCGCGCCGGTGATGTTCGAGCTGGGGGCAAGGCCGCATCCGCCGCGCTCGCTCTACCGCGCCTACCTCGACCAGAGCGACGTCTTCGTCGGACTGTACTGGGAGCGATATGGATGGGTCGCACCCGGCGAGGAGGTGTCGGGCCTTGAAGACGAGTACAACCTCGCCGGCCCGGCGATGCCGAAGCTCATCTACATCAAGGCGTCGGAGCAGCGTGACGAGCGCCTCGGGCAGTTGCTCGATCGGATCCGCTCGGACGACAACGCGTCGTACATGACGTTCGACTCCGACGAGCAGCTGGCCGAACTGCTCGAGTCCGACCTGGCCACGCTGCTGGCCGAGCGGTTCGACGACAGCCGTGCTGCGCATCCGGATGTCTCTCCCGCCACGGTCGGACCGCTCGCGCCCTCTGCCGGCGCGGCAGCCCCGGCAGCCGTGCCGGAGCCTGCGCCGCTCAACGCGGCGCGCCCGCTGCCGCCGTCGTTCGCACCGCTCGTCGGACGCACCCGCGAGGTGGCCGAGGTCGCCGGCCTGCTGCGCGCCGGCACCGACCGCGTGGTCACGCTCGTCGGGCCCGGCGGCGTCGGCAAGAGCAGGCTCGCGCTCGAGGTGCTGGGTCGGGCGAAGCACGACTTCGTCGACGGCACCTACTTCGTTCCGTTGGAGAACGTGCTGGAGCCCGACCTGTTGCTGCCGACCATCGCCTACGCGCTCGGCGTGCGAGACACCGGCGAGGTCTCGCTCGAGGAACGGTTGGCGATCATGCTCTCCGGCAAGCACGTGCTCATCGCGCTCGACAACTTCGAGCAGATCATCGACGCCGCGCCCACGCTCGTGCGGCTCTACTCGATAGCGCCGTCGGTCTCATTTCTGGTGACCAGCCGCACCGTGCTGCGCGTGCGCGGTGAGCGCGTCTACGAGCTCGACGGCCTCGGCGTTGCAGACGATGACTCAGCGACGGTCGATTCCGCGCTGCGATCGGATGCCGTGCAACTGTTCGTCGCACGCGCGTCGGCCGTAAGCCCCGAGTTCCGGCTGGACGACTCGAACGCGGCGACCGTCGCACACATCTGCACCACCCTTCAGGGGCTGCCGCTCGCGATCGAGCTGGCCGCCGCACGGATGCGCGTGCTCACCCCACAGGGCATGCTCGAGCGGCTGGATCGGCAGCTTCCGCTGCTGGTGGGATCCACGAGGGATATGCCGGAACGGCAGCGCACGCTGCGCAGCACCATCGAGTGGAGCACCAACCTGCTCGGTGACCGGGAGCGGGCGCTGCTGTTCGACCTTTCCGTGTTCTCACTGCAGTTCACGCTGGAGGCGGTGGAGGCGCTCGGCCGGGAACGGTCGTGGGGAGGCGCCGAGCTCGAGGCGCTCGACGGCCTCATCGACAACTCGCTGGTGAGGCAGCACGAGGCAGACGGGCATCCTTCGTACTCGATGCTCGTCACCGTGCGGGAGTACGCGCTCGAGAGGCTGAAGGAGTCCGGCGACGAGCCGACGATGCGTGAGGCGCACGCCCGCTATTACCTCGCCCTCGCTCGCCGCCTCGGTCCGGAGCTCAAGGGCGCCGGACAGGTGGATGCGCTCGCTCGACTCGAGCGCGAACGCGCCAACCTGCGCGCATCCGTCCGCCATCTCGTCTACACGGGCGAGTACGACGACGCGACCGAGTTCGCCTGGAACCTCCTCGTGTTCTGGTGGATCGGCGGATTCTTCGGCGAGGTGCGCGTGTGGATGGAGGAGATCCTCGACTCTGGGGCGGAGCTCTCCGGGCGCGCAGCGAACATCGCCCGGTTCTACGTGCTGTGGATGCGCATGTGGCAGGCCCCGACCTCCGACATCGTTGACGGATTCGAGGAGGTCCGTGCCGTGTTCGAACGCCTCGGCGACGAGGGCGGAACGGCGGTGGCGCTCGGCTGCACCGCCATGACACGTGCGCAGATCCCCGATGCGGATCGCGCAACGGCGAAGACCGATCTGGAACGCGCGATCGCGCTGTTCCAGAAGCTCGGTGACGGCTGGGGCGAGTCGGTGGCATGGGTCACGTTCGGGCGCATCGACATGCTCGAGGGCGACGATGACGCCGCGCTGCAGCACTACCAGCGCGGCTCAGAGGTGTCCCAGCGCACGCACGATCCGTTCGCCATCACGATCACCGAGCACCACATGGCCCGGCTGCTGCTGTTCCAGGACCGGCTCGACGAGGCGGAACCGGCGTTCGCAGATGCCGCCTATGTCTCGGCGACGCTCGGCCACCTCGAGGGCACCGCGTATGGCATCGAGGGCCTGTGCGCCATCGCTGCCGCGCGGGGAAAGGCCGAGCGTGCCGGGATCCTCGCCGGGGCCGCGCAGGAGATGCGACAGAAGTCCGGCATGTACGACGCGCCGATGTTCGTGTACCACCCGAGGTACCTCGCGCCGTTGCGTGAGGCATTTCCCGACCTCATGCACGACGCGGAGGAGCGCGGGCGGCGGATGTCGGCTGCCGAGGTGATGCGGTTCGCCATCGACCCCGAGCGCGGTGCGGCCGCCGCCGCGGCGCTCAGCGCGAAGTAGTGACCGGCGCGGCCATCACTGCCGCCACAACGTCGTCGCCTGGCCCGGCTCAGCTCACGACGAGCGGCATGAGTTCACGTTCGGCCCAGGCCCGGAAGGTGGTCGGCGACGCCGTCAGCGCGGTGCGCTGAACAGTGTTGTCGAGTCCCGCGTTCTTGGCCGACATCATCCCGACCATGCCATCCGCCATCGCGGGCGACGCCCCGCGCGCGAGCAGCCCCGCGCGGAACGTTTCGAGATCGATCGGTGTGTACTCGATCGGACGCTTGAGGACGTCGGACAGAATCGCGGCGACATCGGACATCGACAGGTCTTCCGGACCCAGGACCGGGCGATCCTCTTGACCAGACCACGATCGGTCGATGAGCAGATCGGTGACGACATCCGCAATATCGTCGACCGCGACGAGTGGGGCCCTGAGGTCGGGGCGCTGCACGCCGCCGAGGCTGCCGTCGCGTAGCGCCCCGACATCGTTGAGCACGTTGTCGAAGAAGCCGGGCAACGTGACGGCGCGGAACGCCGCGCCGGTGGCCGCAAAGATGTCCTCGACGGCGAGGGCGTGGCGCACAAGGCCCGATTCGCCGGGGATGCCGCGGCCGAGGTTCGACGCGGCGACGACGTGCCGCACCCCGTGGCGGCCCACCGCCTCGGCGGCGGCCCTGGCGGGTTCCTCCATGCCGTCCTCGAGCCGCTCGGCGCGCCACGCCGGCGGGGTCAGCCAGAACAGGGCGTCGGCTCCCGTCAGTGCCGCGTCGATCACCACCGGGTCGCCGTGCGATCCGGTGACGATCTCCGCACGAGCGGTGGTGTCGGTGTGCAGCGCGTCAGGGTTGCGGGCGATGACGCGCACGGGCTCGTCCGTTCGGGCGAGCACTCGGTCGAGAACGCGACGCCCGACGCGGCCGGTGGGTGTGGTCAGAACAATCATGAGTTCAGCCTCGGGGCGCACCCAGTGCACCGTCCAATACCTTCTCAGGGTCTCCGATACCCTCAGGGCATGGATCTCGACCTTCGCAAACTGCGCTATTTCGTTGCGGTCGCCGAAGAGCTCCACTTCGGGCGCGCGGCCGAGAGACTGCTCATCGCTCAGCCCGTGCTGTCTCGGCAGATCATGGCGCTCGAGCGCGAGACCGGCGTCGAGTTGCTCGACCGCACGGGCCGCCGCGTGGCGCTCACGCGGGCCGGCGAGCGCCTCGCTGACGAGGGTCGCAGTCTGCTCGCGTCTGCGACGACCGCCGTCCGTCACGCGCATGAAGCGGCTCGTGGTCTCGAGCGCCTCGTCATCGGCTTCGCGCCCGGCTTGCGTGTCGCGCCGGCGGTGGCGGCAATCGGCGAGGTCGCGCCTGAGCTCGATGTCACCCTGATCGAACTCGTGTGGTACGAGGGTGCCGACGCGGTGCGCGACGGTCGAGCGGACATCGCCGTGGCCCGTGAGCCGATCGATGACGACGGCCTGATCAGCGTGCCGCTCGGTGCCGAGCCGAAGCTCGCCGTCCTCGCTGCCAACCATCGCCTGGCCGGCAAGCGCCGACTGCGGATGGCGGACCTGGAAGGCGAAGGCCCTTTCGAAGCAGATCGACGTTGCGCGGGAATCGAGGGAACCGTCGAGCTTGCGGCGTCCGGCCGGGGCGTGGCGATGCTGCCGCGCAGCGTCGCGACCCTCTACGCACGCCCGGGTCTCGTGTTGCGTCCGATCATCGACCGCGAGCCGCTCGGTATCCGGCTCGTTCGAATGTCGACCGCGCACGACCGCGTGCGCGAACTCTTCGAGGTCGCAGCAGAAGCGCTCGGCGCACCGCAGTCTCATGCCCTCGGGGCCATGACCGATGGCGGATCCGCACGCTGAGCATCCGCTGATCTAATGTGCACATTGATGTGCAAGTTAGTACACTGGGGGCATGTCCACCGTCACCGAAGCATCCGCACGCGCCCGCGCTCCACGCCGGGACGCCGCGGAGAACCGATCCGCTCTGCTCGAGGCGGCCGTCCGCGTGCTCAACCGTGACATCGACGGGTCGCTCGAGACCATCGCCGCAGAGGCCGGCCTGAGCCGACGGGCGGTCTACGGTCACTTCGCCACGCGTGACGACCTCGTGCGCGAGGTGCTCGTGCGCGGGGCGGCGCGGATCGGGGCATCCATCCTGCCGATCGAGCATCCGGATGCCCGCATCGAGATCGCCCTCTACGGCGCGACCCTGTGGCGCGAGGTGCAGCACGCCAGCGTGACCGCGGAGTTCGCCGTGCGCGGCCCGCATCAGGAGCTGGTCGGACGCGCACTGGAACCGGCGCGCGCGAAGCTGCGCGCCACCGTGCGGCGCGGCGTGCGCGAGGGGGTGCTGCGGCGCGACATCCGTCCCGATCCGCTCGCCAGGCTCATCGAACGGGCCGCCATCGACGTGCTCACCGAGGCGACGCACGCCGGGCTCAGCGACCGCGCGGGACACGAGCTCGTGATGGTGACCACACTCAGCCTCGCCGGCCTCGACTGGCGCGACGCCGACGAGCTCGTCGCCACGGCGCCGGAGCTCGCGTTCCGTCCGGCGGTGCGAAGCGCCGACGACCGCGCCGGCACGGAAAGCGCAGGTGCCGGCGCGAGCCCGACCGCGACGACTGCCACCACGACCACGCCCCGACCTCAGAAGTCGGAATCGAACCGATCGGGCGGCGTCGCATGAGGATCTCGTTGAACGCCGTCGCGAAGCAGCCGGCGCTGAGCGCCGTCACCCTCACCTACGGCACCGGCGAAGCCGTGCTCGCCCGCGCCGAGACCGAACAGCGCCCGACCGTTCTCGGTCTCATCGCCTCCGGTCGCATGAAACCGGGCAGCGGAAGCGTGGTGCTCGACGGCGAAGCGGATGCCGGCGCCATCCGTCGCGCGATCGCCCTGGTCGACGCGCCAGCGGTCAGCGATCCAGCGCCCAATGTCACGATCGGCGGCGTCACCGCCGAGGAGCTGATGTTCGCCGGGATGCCGTCGGGCCCGCGTGCGGTCAAGCGCACCCTCGCGTCGCTCGGCCTGGCCGGGCACGCGCGGGACGCGATCGGACAGGTTCCGCCGCGGGTGCGCATCCGCCTCCTCGTCGAGCTCGCCCTGCTGCGCGACGGCGTGCGCGGCATCGTGCTCACCTCTCCCGACAGGCACGGCGGCGACCCGAACGCGTGGTGGCAGCTGGCGCTCGAGGTGGCCGGCCGCGGATACGCCGTGCTCGTCATCGCCGGCGACGCCTCCGCCGCCGCGATCGCGGCCAGTTCGCTCGTCCAGCGCCTTGAGACGCCGTGGGAGGCGCCGGATCCCGATGACGACCCCACACGTGACGACTCCGACTCGGTGCTCTACAACGAAGCGCTGTACGACGAGGCCGCACTCTTCGACCTTCCCGACGTGATCACCCGGCCGGTACCGGTGATCCGCACGACTTCCCAGCCCGGCGCCGACGACGCGACGACCGGCGATGCGACGACCGCTGCGCGCGAGACGCGCGACGCATCCGAATCGAGTGACGAATGAAAGTCCCCCAGATGATCGCGGCAGAACTGCGCCGCCTGACCGCCAGCCGCATGGCCACCATCGCGCTCCTCGCGCTGATGTGTGTTCCGGTCATCTATGGCGCGCTCTACCTCTGGGCCAACCAGAACCCGTACGCGAAGCTGGACCAGATCCCAGCAGCGATCGTCGTCTCCGACACCGGAGCGACGGTGGACGGCAAGAGCGTGAACTACGGGCAGAAGGTCGCGGACCAGCTCGTGGAGGACGGCACCTTCGACTGGCATGTCGTCTCCGCCACGTCCGCGGCGAAGGGCCTGAACAACCAGAAGTACGACTTCGCGATCACCTTCCCGTCCGACTTCTCGCGGCAGTTGGCGAGTGCATCGACGACCACGCCCGAGAAGGCGACGGTCACGCTCACCACGAACGACACGAACAGCTACCTCGCATCCACCATCGGGCAGCAGGCTGCGCAGACCATCAAGGCGTCGATCGTGCAGGAGGTGAACCAGGAGGCGGCGAACCGGTTCCTGCTCGCCTTGGCGGACATCCGCTCCAGCCTCACCGATGCAGCGGATGCCGCGCAGCAGCTCGCGAACGGCGCCGCGACCGCGCACACCGGCGCCGCTACGCTGGCGGACGGCACGGCCCAGCTGGCCACCGGATCCTCTACCCTCCGCGACGGCCTGAACACCCTCGCCTCGCAGACCGCCGACCTGCCGTCCCAGACGGCACAGCTCGCCGACGGCGCACAGCAGGTGGCAGCCGGAAACGCGAAGGTCGCGGCCGTCGCCGATCAGGCGGGATCCCTCGCGCAACAGGCGGCCGATGCCGTGCCGAGCGTTCGCGCGCAGATCGTCGCCGACCTGCAGGCGAAGGGCGTCGACCAGGCGACGATCGACCAGGTCATGGCCCAGCTCGACCAGCTCGGATCCAAGGTGACCGACGGCAACCAGCAGGTGCAGACCGCCGTCGGGCAGCTCGACCAGCTCTCCAGCGGATCTCAGCAGGTGGCGGCGGGCGCGTCGCAACTGGCGGCATCCGCTCCCGCGCTCAGCGGCGGCATTCAGCAGGCGGCGAGCGGAGCATCGCAGCTGGCGGACGGATCCGCCCAGGCAGCGACGGGAGCGGCGTCCCTGCGCGACGGCCTCGGCACGCTGGCCGACGGCACGTCGAAGCTGCAGGACGGGCTGGACGCCGGCGTGCAGCAGATCCCGGCGACGACGGCATCCGAACGCGCGGCTCAGGCGAAGACCATCGCGAACCCCGTCACGCTGAAGAACTCGAAGGAGGCGAGCGCCGGAACCTACGGCGCCGGCCTCGCACCGTTCTTCATCGCGCTGTCGGCATGGATCGGCATCTACGCGCTGTTCCTCATCGTGAAGCCCGTGTCTCGGCGTGCCATCACAGCGCTGCGCTCACCGCTGCGGATCACGCTCGCCGGATGGCTCACGCCGGCGCTGCTGGGCGTCATCCAGATGATCGGGCTGTACGCGATCGTCGCCGGCGCACTGCACTTCGGAGTCAGCAACCCCTTCGCGACATTCGGTCTGATGGCGCTGGCCTCTGTGACGTTCGCGTCGATCATCCTCGCGCTCAACGTGTGGCTGGGCAGCGTCGGCCAGTTCCTTGGCCTCGTGCTCATGGTGCTGCAGCTGGTGACGGCAGGCGGTACGTTCCCGTGGCAGACACTGCCCGGGCCGCTCGCCGCGCTGCATCACGCGCTGCCCATGTCGTATGCCGTCGACGGCATACGACAGACGATGTACGGCGGCAACGCGAGCCTGGCAGGCGGCGACGCGCTGTTCCTGCTGACGTGGCTCGCAGCGGCGCTGGTGCTCACGGCCATCGGCGTGATCCGGATGACACACCGCCGCACCCTGCGCGACCTCCAGCCCAGCCTGATCGGCTGAGCCGGGGGGCGTGGTCCCCCGCGGCCTCCGCCGCCCCCGACGGATGCGCGCGTACGATCGGTGCCCATGAGTGTCGTGGGGGATATCGTCGTCGACAGCGAGCGGCCGGCAGCGATTGCGCGGTTCTGGGCCGAGGTGCTCGAGGGATACGCCGTCGCGCCGTACGACGATGCGGAACTCGAGCGGCTGCGGGCGCAGGGCATCGACGATCCCGAGGACGATCCGAGCGTGCTCGTTGTGGGACCGCCGAGCCTGCCCCGCTACTTCTTCACGCGTGTGCCCGAGGGCAAGGTGGTGAAGAACCGGGTTCACTTCGACCTTCGGGCGGAGGATTCGGCTTCCGAGGTACGACGGCTCATCGGACTCGGCGCACGGATCCTCGCCGAGTACGACGGGTGGACGACGATGGCGGATCCCGAGGGCAACGAGTTCTGCGTGCTGCGGCACTGAGGGATGGCGGGTGGCTGCGGCGAGCGCGGCGGGTTAGCGTTGCCCGATGAGATTCGACGACAGGGTGGCCGTCGTGAGCGGCGGCGCGAACGGGATCGGCTGGGCGACGGTGGAGCGGCTCCTCGGCGAAGGGGCTCGCGTCGCAATCCTCGACCGCGAACCGGAGGCTGCAGCCGCGAGGGTGGCCGAACGCACGGCACGGGATGCCACGACATCAGAGCGTGCCGCCGTGTTCGAGTGCGACGTGATGGATGCGGCATCCGTCGACCGCGCCGTCGCCGAGGCGCTCGAGCAGTTCGGACGCATCGATGTGCTGGCCTCCGTCGCGGGCGGCGACCACTTCGTCGACGACGAGCTGGATGAGGACCACTGGAACGAGATCGTCAGCCTCAACCTGCACGGGCCGGTACGTCTCATCCGCGCGTGCAGGGGAGCGCTCATCGCCTCGCGCGGAGCCATCGTCATCGTGAGCTCGGTGAACGGCGTCGCCGCGTACGGCGAGCCGGCATACGGGTCGGCCAAGGCCGGCCTCACGCTCCTCGCCAAGAATCTCGCCGTCGAGCTGGGGCCGGCCGGCGTGCGCATCAATGTCGTGGCGCCTGGCACCATCCGCACCCGAGTGTGGGACGAGCAGGGCGGACCGGATCGGCTGGCCCCGCTCTATCCGCTCGGCCGCGTCGGCGAACCGACCGACATCGCCTCGGCCATCGCGTTCCTCGCCTCGGATGACGCATCCTGGATCACCGGCGTCACGCTCCCTGTCGACGGCGGATCGCTCGCCGGCCCGCTCGCGGCGATGGACACGCTGCTGGGGTCGTCGGAGTAGACGGCGAAGTGCCGCACTCCCGTGATCGCGCCATGTGCGCATGATTGCGCCACTCTCGCTGGCGCAGTCATGCGCACATGGCGCTGTTGCCGGGGTGGCGACGCGATCTCACCCGGACCACACGGCGTCGGCGGCCGTCGGTAGGGTGGCCGCGTGACGGCATCACATCGGGCGAGCGCCGACCTCAGAATCCTGCACATCAGCGACACGCACCTGTACGGCGACGACGCGCTGCACTACGGCATCGTCGACACGACGGCGGCGCTCGAACGGGTGCTGGCCGCCGCATCCGAGGTCGCGGGCATCGATGCCGTCGTGCTCTCCGGAGACCTCAGCGAGGACGGCACGGCCGCGTCGTACAGCAAGCTGCGCGACCTCGTCGGTCCCTGGGCCGCCGAGCGCGGGGCGGAGGCGGTGTACGCGATGGGCAACCACGACCATCCGGATGCCTTCACCGAGGTCCTCGGCGACCGCACCAGGGTGCTGACGCTGGGCCACCACCGCATCGTCACGCTCGACTCGTCTGTGCCCGGCGCCGCATACGGATCCCTGGACGCCGCCCAGCTCGCCTGGCTCGAGGGTGTGCTTGCCGAGCCGGCCGACCTCGGCACGGTGGTGGTCGTGCACCATCCGCCGACGCGCGCCGTCACGCCGCTGCTGCGCCGGCTCGAGCTCGACGACCCGCACGCCCTCCTCGGCGCGCTGGACGGCAGCGACGTGCGGCTCGTGCTGAGCGGGCACTACCACCATCCACTCGTCACCCTGGAGCGCGGGATCCCCGTCGTGGTCGCTCCCGGAGTGACCAACACCTCGGATGTGACCACTCCCGAGGACATCGAGCGCGCGCGTGTGGGCGCGGGATTCGCGCTCGTCGATCTGCCGGCATCCGGCGCCCCGAGAGTTTCCGTGGTGCGGGCGCCGAGCGCGCAGGATGGCGAGCCGGTGTTCGAGCTGGATGCCGATGGCATCCGCCAGGTCGCAGACTCGTACGGGCGGCCGGGCTGAATCGACACGTGCGGGTCGCCTGGGGTGCGTCAACACGGATGAACCGACGCACGTGGCCGCCGCGCATCGACCCATGTCACGAAACAGCACCCTGCGTTGTCGAATGAGTGTGAGCACGACCGTGCCGCAGAGGGAGGAAGGGAATCGATGAGAATCGCTGTCGCAGGCGGAACCGGGACCGTCGGAAAGCACGTGATGGAGGCGCTGAGGACGCGCGGGCACGAGCCGGTGGCGCTCTCCCGCGCAACGGGGGTCGACCTCGCGACGGGAACCGGCATCGACGAGGCGCTCCGCGGAACGGATGCCGTCATCGACGTCACGTCGACCGGATCCCAGTCCGCGAAGACTGGCGTCGCGTTCTTCGGCTCCGTGACCCGCAACCTGCTGACAGCGGAAAAGCGCGCCGGCATCCCACACCACATCGCGCTCTCGATCATCGGGGCGGCGAAGATCGACGCCGGGTATTACGCGGGCAAGGCGGCACAGGAGCGCATTCTCATGGCGCTGCCCGGCGGGTGGAGCATCCTCCGGGCGTCGCAGTTCCACGAGTTCGCGCAGCAGATGGCCACCCGCATGCGGTTCGCCGGGGTGCACCTGGCGCCAGTCATGGACTGTCAGCCGGTCGCGGCATCCGAGGTGGGCGATGCGCTCGCCGAGATCGCCGTCGGCGCGCCGCGCGGCCTGGACACCGATCTCGCCGGACCCCGCGAAGAGCAGATGACCGACATGGTGCGCCAGTACCTCGAGGCCGTCGGCGACAAGGGTCCGGTGATCAACATCTCCCTGCCGGGCGCGTTCGGCCGTGGACTCCGCGACGGCTCGATCCTCCCCGGACCGGATGCCCGCCTCGACACGCAGACATTCGCCGAGTGGGTCGCCGCGCAGGCCGCCGCCAAGGTCTGACGCTCCGGCTTCCGTGTGCCCGGATGCACAAATCGGGCTGAAGGCAGGGTCCATGAGGGCAGCGGATCCGGAAGGCGTTGTCCCGCCCGAAATGGCGCCAATGGGTTGAGGTGCTCAGCTCCAGCGCGCATTCTGCACGATCCAGGCGTGCATGGCGATGGCGGCGGCGGCCGACGCGTTGATGGAGCGGGTGGATCCGAACTGCGCGATCTCGACGATCGCATCCGCCGCGTCGATCGCCTCCGGCGAGAGGCCCGGTCCCTCCTGCCCGAACAGCAGGACGCAGCGCTCCGGCAGTTCGAACGTCTCGATCAGCACGCTTCCGGGAACGTTGTCGACCGCGATGATCGGCATCCGCTCCTCGCGCGCCCACGCCACGAGGTCCGCGATCGTCTCGTGATGCACCACGTGCTGATAGCGATCGGTGACCATGGCACCGCGCTTGTTCCAGCGCCGCCGGCCAACGATGTGCACGGTATGGGCCAGGAACGCGTTCGCGCTGCGCACGATCGAGCCGATGTTCATGTCGTGCTGCCAGTTCTCGATGGCGACGTGGAACGGGTGCCTGTGGGCATCCAGTTCCGCGACGATCGCCTCGATCCGCCAGTAGCGGTACCGGTCGACGACGTTGCGGGTGTCGCCGTTGCCGAGCAGCTCCGGATCGTACCGGTCGTCGGTGGGCCAGGCATCCGGTCCGCCCGGCCACGGGCCGACGCCGTGCGTCGACTGCTCGACGGTCGGAGTCGACTCAGGCACAGGATCGGTCTCGTTCGGCACGCGGTTCAGCCTATTGAGTTCATGCCGGCCGCACCCGGCCTACTGGTCGCCGAAGACCTTGCGGGAGATCGCTGCGACATCGTGATCGATGTCATCGATGCGGCGCTCAATGGCATCCATGCGGCGCTCGAGGCCGTCCATGCGGAGGCCGAACTCGGCGCGCAAGGATCCGATCTCCACGCGGATGCCACGAAGCTCGGCGGCCATCGTGCGGTTCAGGAGCCCGACGATCACGGACATGAACCCGACGAACCCGGCGGCGAGCACACCGATGACCGTCCAGGTCTGTGCATCGCTCAGGGTCATCACCTCCTCAGTGTCGCATGGGCGTCGTGCCCACGGTGGACCGGGCAGTCGCGGCTGCAGTAGGACCAATGGCGAAATGTGAACGGCATCCGAGCGACCGCGCTTGGGGGCGGCGACTGCGTCGCCCCGCGCGACTCGTCAGCTCGCGTTAGACGCGACTCCAGATCCCGTTTGGAATGCAGAAAATGCTCCATATCGGCGCCCGAAGAGCATTTTCTGCATTCCAAACGGCATCTCGCGACCGGCGGAGGTGGCGAGGGTCTCGCGACCGGCGGAGGTGGCGAGGGTCTCGCGACTGGCGGAGGTGGCCAAGGTCTCGCGACCGGCGGAGATCGGCGGGATCTCGCGACCGCGGAAGAGAGTGATGGCGGTCGGGACGTTGCGAGGGTGGGCACGTACGAGCGCCCGTGACGCGCGGGCGCGGGCACCGACGGAGACCAGACCGTGAGGGCACCGAAACGGCGCCGACAACAGCCGCGGATACCCTTGAGGAACCGCATCCTGGAGGACGAACATGGCGAACCGCGACGAGATCGAATGCTGGCTCACCGACATGGACGGCGTGCTCGTTCACGAGAACGAGGCGCTGCCCGGTGCTGCCGAGCTCATCCAGCAGTGGCGCGACACCGGCACGCCGTTCCTGGTGCTCACGAACAACTCGATCTTCACGCCGCGCGATCTCGCTGCGCGGCTGCGCGCCTCGGGACTCGACGTTCCCGAGGAGGCGATCTGGACATCCGCTCTTGCCACGGCCGCGTTCTGCAAGTCGCAGATGCCGGGCGGCAGCGCGTTCGTGATCGGGGAGGCGGGCATCACGACGGCGCTGCACGAGGCAGGGTTCATCCTCACCGAGACGAACCCCGACTACGTCGTGGTCGGCGAGACGCGCAACTACTCGTTCGAGGCCATCACGAAGGCGATCAGGCTCATCGGTCAGGGCGCACGGTTCATCGTGACCAATCCGGATGCGACGGGGCCGAGCGCCGACGGACCGCTTCCGGCCACCGGCGCCATCGCCGCTCTCATCACGAAGGCGACCGGACGTGAGCCGTACGTGGTGGGCAAGCCGAACCCGATGATGTTCCGCTCGGCGATGAACAAGATCGGCGCGCACTCCGAGAACACGGGCATGATCGGCGATCGCATGGACACCGACATCGTCGCCGGCATCGAAGCCGGTCTGCACACGGTGCTCGTGCTCACCGGAATCAGCGACCGGCGGGAGATCGAGAAGTACCCGTTCCGCCCCGACGAGGTGCTGCACGGCGTGCACGAACTGGTCGTGAGCGAACCGGTCGAGTCCGACGCGATCTGAGCCGTCTGACGCGCATCGCGTTCGCGTATCCGGACGAGTCGGACGTCCAGTAGCGTTTCGGCATGACGCGCTTCGCCGACACCGTCCCGCTCACCGGCAGCATCGCGACCCTCGAGCCGCTGACGCTCGATCACGCCGAGGGACTCGGTCGTGCCGCGTCCGACGGCGAGCTGTGGAATATCTGGTACACGACTGTGCCGCGTCCGGAGGAGATGGCCACGGAGATCGAGCGTCGGCTCGCCCTTCAGCGCACGGGAACGATGGCGCCGTGGGCGATCCGCGACTCGCGAAGCGGCGACCTTGTCGGCATGACCACGTACTGCAACATCACGCAGGAGAACCTGCGGGTGGAGATCGGCTACACCTGGATGGCCCGGTCGGCACACGGCACAGGCATCAACGCCGACGCGAAGCGGCTCCTGCTCGGCCACGCGTTCGAGACGCTGGGCTGCAACGCGGTGTACTTCCACACGCACTGGCACAATCGCCAGTCGCGGGCCGCGATCGAACGGCTCGGCGCGAAGCAGGACGGCGTGCTCCGCAGCTACCAGGTCTACAAAGGCATCGTGCGCGACACCGTGACCTACTCGATCCTGAATATCGAGTGGCCGGCCGTTCGCCAGGGACTGGATGCACGCGTCGCGCGACACCTCGGCTGAGCGCGTCGGCGGCCGTTCTAGTTCCTGCCGGTGATGTCGCCGAGGATCCCGGAGCGCTGCACCAACCGTTGACCCTCCGGTGCCACGGTGCCCGCGGGCGCATCCTGCCGCGCAGCGGGGACGGATGCGTCGCTCGACGCGACGGGTGCAGCAGCCGGCGCGCCGGCATCCGCGCGCTCATCGTGCCAGCGGCCCCATTGCGCGAACTTGTCCTCGAGGGATGCGACGAGCGAGAAGAGTCGCTGCCAGATCTGTGGATCGAGTGTGACGAGGTCGCCCTGGCCGTAGAGCAGCAGCCAGTCGTCGACGATCTCCACGTCGAGCGGTGCGGCGTTGTCGATGAAACGGGCCATGATGTCGGGCGTGAAGAGGTAGAGCGCGTCCGCCTCGTATCCCGCCGGGCAGTACAGCGTGAAGTACCGGTCGAAGTCGCCCTCGAGGCTCAACCGCTGATGAGAACGGAACCTTTCGGGAAGGTTCGTGCCGAAGAGGCTGTTGTTGCGTTTTCCGTCGAGCACAACGTTCGGCAGCGGACGGTCGAGGCGGATCGCCACGTAACCCCAGCGGTTCACGGTGTAGTTGTTCTTGTCGCCGATGCGGTACTCGTAGTTCGCGTACTCGACGAAGCGTCCGCTCGTGGCACGCAAGACCTGCCTGGCGATGCGGCCCCAGCCCTGCTGGAACACGATCCCGGGGAGATCAGGGTTCGGAACGGACGGGGAGAACTCCAGGCCGTTCGCGTCCGCGAAGCGCTGCAGGTGCAGCCATCGGGCCGGGTCCTTGCGCGACGCCGCGTACTTCACGGCGTTCGTCACGGCCCAGACCAGAAACAGCACGCCGAAGACGAGGACGACCCCGACCGCCGCCAGTCCGACACCGAATGCCGCCATCACGCCCGCGACGCCGAGCAGGACGACGCCCAGGCCCGCCTGGATCGCGACCAGGATGCCCGTCCCGAGCGGCGAATACCGCGTCCGATATCGGCCCTGCGAGCGAAGCAGACCGATGTACTCCGACACCTCGGCCCCACTCGCGTGAGACGTCAGCTCGGATCCGAATGGCCGTCCATCGCTGCTCATCGTCGGCTTCGCCTCCTCGTCGGCATCGGTTGCCTCCCACGTCCGGCACGGGTGGCAGACCCACCCTACGTGGTGCCACGTGCCGTCGAACGCCGGCTGCCGCGCCGCAGACGGTGACGAATGTCATGGAGCGCACGTGACGGATGCCGCATGCCCGCCTTGTGCCCCAGCGGGACGCTTGCCACATGAAAACGTTCCTGCACTCGTTGTCCCTTGCGGTGGCATCCGGCGTGACGGCCGAGTTCCTGCTCGGCGATCAATACCTCGGCGGCACGGCGCCTGCCGGGCAGCAGATCGCCGAGCTCATCCTGTTCACCGCGTTCTACGGATCCGCCGCGATCCTCATCCGCGAGCTCGCGCGGCGAGCGCGCGCCGGCTGGCCCGGCATCCTGACTCTTGCGCTGGCATTCGGCGTGCTCGAGGAGGGCGTGATCACGCAGTCGCTCTTCAACCCGGGATACGTCGGCGCGCACATGCTCGACTTCGGCTTCATTCCGTGGCTGGGCACGGCGGGTCCGTGGCTGATCTACGTGCTCACGCTGCACGTCGTGTGGAGCATCGGCTCGCCGATCGCCGTCATGGAGGGCGCGTTCGGGCGCCGTTCCTGGATGCGCGCGGGATGGCTCGCCATCCCGGCTGTGCTCCTCACGTTCGGGGCCGCCGCGATCTTCGTCGCGTCGTTCGCCGCAGGCGGTTTCATGGCGAACGGTGTCCGGCTCGGCGTCTCCGTCGCCATCGCCGCCGTGCTCGTCGTCGTGACGTTCACCGTGCTGCGCGGTCGCACCACGCCGGACGGCGACCCGCTGCCCGCGACCCGCTCCCGCAGGAAGCTCACCGTGCGCCGCGGATTCGCGGCAGGGATCGCGGCCGGATTCGCGCTGGGCTCCCTGTTCCAGCTCCTCTCCCAGATTCCGCACACCGTGTCGCCCTGGGTGCCGGTGACGCTGATGATCGTCATCATCGCGGCGGGCATCGTGTTCGCGTACCTCGTGCGTCCGGATGCCGTCGGCATGGGATCCGGCGCGATCCTCACCTACTGCTGGGTCGGCCTCTTCCGCGCGTTCCAGACCGGACCGGCGGCAGTGACCGAGCAGATCGTCCTCGTTCTGGTCACGCTGGGCGTGCTGGCCATCGTCGCGGTGCGGCATCTCCGGCCGGAGCGACCCACGGTGGCCGCTGCGCCCCTGAGCGGCACGCCCGAGGCCCCGGACGAGGCCCGCGCCTGAGCGCGGCGCGGAACCTCGGCCCGTTCTGCGAACCGCGGCGAGCCTCCAGCAACTCCGGAAGTCACGAGACCTGCAGGCAGTCGCGATCCCACCTCGGACGTTGCTAGGCCGCAGTTCCCGTCCCCGCCAGGATCCGCTTGGCGGGGACGAGTCCGTGCTCTGTGCCCGCAACCGGCTCGATGCCGTAGACGGCTCGGCCGGCGCGCACCAGGTCGAGGTGCGTGCCGGGCATCCCGAGGATCGCCGCCGAGTTCGCGATGTGACGCAACTGCGGCACGATCCCGTGCAGCACCGCCGCCTTCACTGCGGCGTGGTACGCGTTCAGCTGCCGATCGTTCTCGGGATGCATCCGCTCCTCGGCGTGGCCGAGCTCGCTCCACACGCCCACGATCTCGACGTCGGCAGCGGACTGCGCATCGGCGGCCGACGCGAGCAGCTCCTCCCAGAGCAGTTCGGCATCCGCCGGCCGCTCCGGACTCGTGTCCACCTTGAGGTGCACACGAGCGAGTACGCCCGTCTCTGCGCTCGCGTCGCACGCCGCTGCCAGCTGCCGGTGGTCGGCGACGGACAGATCGACGGATGCCGCGACCGCGCGTTCGACCGACGCCGTACGCTCCGCATCCCACTCCCACACGAACACGGGTACTGTGACTCCGGCCGCACGCAGGCGGAGGGCCTCCTCGATGCCCGCGGTACCCAGCCAGCGAGCGCCGCCGGCGAGCGCCGCGTGCGCGACGGGCAGGAGGCCGTGACCGAAGGCATCCGCTGTCACGATCGCCATGACCTGAGCGCGTGACTGCCGGTCGAAGGTCGCGGCGGCGAGCACCTCGACGTTGTGCCGGATGGCGGCGAGGTCCACCGTGTCGCCACGGTCGGTCGCGACGAAGTCCACCGGGGCGCTGGACGGGGTGATGACCTCAGAGCCGGACATCCCCGCCGTCACTTCCTCTCCTGCGTGGGCATGGTCTGCGTCGCTCCAGGAGGAACCGGCATCGGCTGCAGTGCCGCTGTGGTCTGCGCTGCGAGGTTCGCCGCCGTCGTCTGCGCGGCGAACTGCACGTTCTTCGGTGCCGGTCGGGCGCCGGGGCGCAGCGCGTTGGTGAAGTCGCCGAACGTCGCGCGGCGCCACCGGCTGATCGGTCCGAAGGTGACGGGGCCGTGGCCGGAGAGGCCGCCGGCGGCGGTCACGGCTTCGATGAGCTGCAGTCCCGACGTGTGGTCCGATGCCTCGGAGAACACGTGTCCGCCAACGGTCCAGGGCGAGACGATGATGCACGGCACACGGAATCCGCCGCCGATCGGCAGTCCACCGCCCGGCGTGCCCTTCGGCGACGCGACGTGCACGAACTCCTCCGGGTATCTGTCGGGGTCGGGCACGGGAGGGGCGACGTGGTCGAAGAATCCGTCGTTCTCGTCGTAGTTGAGCACGAAGACCGTGGAGTTCCACAGCTCCTCGTTGCCGGCCAGCGCCTCGAGCTTGGACGCGAGGTACTGCGCGCCGGCGGCGGGCAGGTTCGGCGGATGCTCGTCCGACGCGCCGGGCATGAGCAGCCACGACACATCCGGCAGCACGCCGTTGGCGCAGTCCTCCTCGAACGCGAGCGTCGGAACGGATGCCGGGGTCGGGTTGAGCGGATCGCCGATGCCTCCAGGAGTCCCGTCTCCGAACAGCGTGCTGCCGGTCATGATCGGGTTGTACAGCCTGTCGTCGACGAGTCCGCGGGTCTGGAAGTTCGCGAACCAGGAGAAGACGTTGAATCCGCTCGACGTGCCCGCGAAGTAGTTCTTCGTCGTGTATCCGGCGTTGTACAGGGTCTCGGCCGAGGTGGGGAACGTCATCGGGTTGGGCGTGACGGTCTCCAGCACCGGACCGCCGAACTTGCCGGCCGGATCGATGTCGCCCGTCATCCACATGATGCGGTTGGGATCCGTCGGGCCCATCACCGAGCAGTGGTATGCGTCGAGCAGCGTGAACGACTCCGCGAGCGCCCAGTGGAACGGGACGTCCTCGCGTGTGTAGTACCCCATGGTGAAGGAGCCGTTGACGTCGCCGTCGGATGCGAGGTGGGTCGTCATCCAGCTGTCCATGGCGCCGTTGTTCCACGACGCATGCTGGTCGCGCCAGTCGTGCGAGAGCGAGGGGACGGCGGCGGCGCCGGTGCTGAGCGTTGACATGTGGAACGGCTCGAGGTAGCCGTCGGGGTTCGCGGGATCCGGCTGCTGGAAGACCGAGCGACCGTTCGCGAGCCGGAGCGCCTTGTTGTCGCTGAAGCCCCGCGCTCCCGGATACGTGCCGAAGTAGTGGTCGAACGACCGGTTCTCCATCATCACGTACACCACGTGCTTCACCTGGCTCAGGTCGAACCTCTGCGGCTTCGCCGCCGCTGCGGCCGCCGCGAGGCCCGACGGCAGCACGCCGGCCAGACCGGCAGCTCCCGCCACCGCCGCGGCGCCGGTGAGGAACCTGCGCCTGGAGAGGGCGGTGTTCAAGATCTTGCTGCTCGTGTCTGTCATTCCTGTCTCTTCTGCTCGTCTTTTCGGCTCGGTCGTCACTGGTCGTGCGGGTCGGCTGTCGCTGTCGGCCGCGCTACTTGTCCGACGGCGTCGGCGTGTTGGTCGCCGATGGCGTGTCCGACGGTGTCGGCACCGCGGTCGACGATCCTGTCGGCGTGGGGGTGGGTGTCGGAGTCACGGATGGGGTCGGGGTCCCCGTCGAGGTCGGCGTCCCCGTGGGCGTCGGAGTCACGGTCGGCGTCGACGTGCTCGTCGCCTTGGATCCGGATGCCGTCGGTCCCGCCGCGCTTCCTGGCCTCACCAGTCCGCCGATCACCTGGGCGATGCTCGAGTTCTTCGTGTCGGCGATGTAGAGCGTGTTCGTCGAGGCGTCGATGCCGAGTGCGTACGGCGTGTTCAGCCTCGACTTCTCCGGTGTGAATCCGCTGCTCTCGCCGCCTGGCGCCGGTGCTGCGCCCGCGGCGCCTGCCGCATTCACGACGGTGCTGATGATGCCGTCGGGGGTCACCTCGCGCACCGCGTTGTTGAAGGTGTCCGCGATGAACAGGTCGCCTGCACCGTCGACGGCCACGCCCTGCGGGTCGTTCAGCTGTGCGGCAGTCGCGGGTCCGCCGTCGCCGGAGAATCCGCCGCGTCCGTCGTTCGCCTTGCCGGCCGCGTGATTGCCCGCGACCGTCGAGATCTCGCCGGTTCCGGCATCCACTCGCCGGATCACGTTGTCGCCGGAGTCCGCGATGTACAGGTTGCCCTTGGCATCCAGCGCAAGGCCGGTCGGCATGGTGAGGGATGCCTTGCTCGCCCGTCCGCCGTCGCCCTTGTAACCCGAGCCCTTGCCGCCGGCGACCTGGAAGATGCTTCCGAACGGGGAGACCTTCACGACCCGGTGGTTGTAGGTGTCGGAGATGTAGACGTCACCTGCCGCGTCGACGGCCAGGCCCTCCGGATGGTTCAGCGCCGTTGACGTCGCCCTTCCGCCGTTCTTCGCTGACGCCGGGATGCTGCCCGCGCCCGCCTTTCCGGTGCCCGCGATGCGGACGATCGTGCCGTCCGTGCGGATCTCGCGCACCGTGTTGTCTCCGCTGTCGGCGATGAACAGGTTCCCGTTCGTGTCTTCGGCCGTCGTGAACGGCTGATACAGGGTCGCGTTCGCCGCTGCCCGGCCGTCGCCCGTCTCGCCATAGCCCTCGAGGGATCCCGCGATCACCGTGGTGTTGCCGTTCCCGTCGAGGGTGGCAACGACGTTGTCGCCCGTGTTGGACACGAACACCGTGCCGGCCAGAGCGGAAACGCCCGCCGGACGGTCCAGCGCCCCCGCCACCACGTTCGGCACGCTGACGCCGCTGCCCGGGTCGATGTGCGTTCCGGTGTCACCGGTTGCCGCCGTGTACGGCATCGTCTCGAGGATGGTGCCGCTCGGGGCCGCGCTGTCGCCGATGACGAGACTGAGATCATCCGCTTCGCCGTTGGAGTCGTTGCCGGAGCTGACAGCGGTCATCGTGATGGTGACGACGGCCTTCGCGGAACCCGAGGGGACCGTGCCGTACCACGCCTGCTGCACGAGGCTCGAGACGCTTCCGCGCTGCCCGGCCTTCACGGGTCCGATCGCGGCGTAGCCGACGGTGGTGCCCTGGCTGCTCTGGAACGTGACGGAGACCACCGCGTTGTCGTCCTGGGTGGCGTACCCGCCGAGGAGTCCGGAGAGCTTGAAGTCCTTGCCCGCGGCGTCCACCGCGCTCAGGTCGACCGTCTGGGTCGCCTTCGTCGCGACGCCCGCGATGCCGCCGTTCGGGTTCGTACCGCCCCAGAAGACGCGCGAACTCGTGCGGGCGGGCGGATAGGTCGACGTCGACTGCGCGGACGACTCGGCGACCGCCTCCGGCGCCGGGAGCGCTGAGGAGCTCACCCAGCAGTCGACGAGGCTGATCGTGTCGTCGCCAGGGGCGCCCATCCAGACGCCGGGCGTGTAGTCCTCTGCACCGGGATTCGCGATGAGGTTCGTGTCGAGCGCCGGCGTGACGAGATCGGCCGCCGGGCAGTTCGGGCTCGAGCCATGGGTGCCGGACGTGAGGTCGTAGCTCTGGCCGGTCGCGCCGGCTGACGTCGGATCGACGGTGAAGTTCAGATCGTCCGCGACGCCGTTGTTGTCGTTTCCGGTCGCGATGGCGGTCGCGCTCAGCGTGATGACGACCTTCGCGGTTCCGGCTGGAAGGCTTCCGACGGTCTGCACGGGAAGGAGGCCGTTGTCCGCGGTCGTGCCGCCCTCGTACGCGAGGTAGTCCGCCGCCGCCACTCGCTCCGGCTCGGTGATCGGGTTGGTCGACGCGGTGGAGATCGCGTTGCCCGTCGCGTCGATGAATGTCGCCGACAGGCTGTCGAAGTCGCCCTGCGTCGAGTATCCGCCGAGCTTTCCGGACAACTGGTAGGTGTGGGTTCCCGTGCTGAGCGAGCTGACGTCGATCGTCTGCGTCGCTGTGCTCGTCGTGCCCTGCACCTGGTTGGTGAAGCCCGCGGCGGGCTTGAATCCGCCTGTGCCTGCCTTGGTCGCCGAGGCTGTGCCGCCGAAGAACACGCGGGATCCGCTCAGGCCCGGATACGTCTTCGCGGTCGTCGCGTACGACTCGATCACCGCGTCGGGCGAGGGCAGCTCGCTGCCGCTCACCCAGCAGTCCGGAAGCGACACCTGAGCATCCGCAGTCCCTTCGCCGGTCACACCGCCGCCCGTTCCGTACGGGTAGTCGACGAGCGTCGAATCCTCTGCACCGGGGTTCGAGATGAGGTTGGCACCGCTCACGACGGGGGCAGGAGTCGGGCAGACCGCGGACTCGTCGTAGCTCTGCGCGGTGGGTGCGACGGCCGAGTCTCCGATCGTGAGGTCGAGGTTGTCCGCGCTCGCGTCGTTGTTGCCTGCGCCGCCGTGGGTGAAGGTCATGGTCACGACGACCTGCTTCGCACCTGCAGGCACGACCCCGTACGCGCTACGCGGGACTTCGGATGACACATCTCCGCGATCCGCTGCCATCACCGGTCCGAGCTTGGTGACGACCGAGCTCCCCGAATCGTCGGACACGGAAGCGTCGGCCACGGAGGCTCCGGATGCGTCCTCCCAGGTCGCCGTGATCACCGTGTTGTCGTCCTGGTCGGCGTATCCGCCCATCGACCCCGACAGCGAGAACGGTGTGCCTGTGACGTCGCCGAGCGAGTCGAGCGAGATGGTCTGGGATGCCGTCGTGACGGTGCCGGCCACTGCCTTGTCGTTCGCGCTCCTGCCGCCGTAGAAGTTGGATCCGCTCGCCCCCGGATAGCTCGACGAGACAACACTCGCGATCTCGTTCGCGGGATCGCTGCCGAGGATCGTCGAGGTCACGGCCCAGCAGTCCGGCAGGAGGACGCCGTCCGGGTCCGGCACCGTCGTGCCGCTGGCCGTACCCGCGCCGCCGGGAACGTCGCCGCGGCGGGTCGAGTACGTGGCATCCGGATTCGAGATGAGGTTCGTGTTCAGCGCTGCGGTCGCCTGGCCGGTCGTCGAGCTGCAGTACGAGGACCCGGTCAGGTCGTAGCTCTGCTGGGTGCTGGTCGTGGCGGCGAGGGCCCGTGGCAGCGTGAGTCCGGCGACGGACAGTGCCACCGCACCTGCGACGACCGCCGCTGAAATGACGATGGTCCGACGCCAGGTCCGCCTCGCCCTCAGCTCGGCCCACTTCGACTTCAGTTCGACGTTCACCGCACGACCTTCCTCAGTTCAGGGCACCTGCACGCACCACACCTGAAATCGCCGTGCGTGAGCGCGAAATCTGCGCGCGGCAGCTCTGCACTGGCTCGCCGAGGCACGACAGGTCAGGGCAGGACGAACGAGCTCGGGCCGCATGGCGCGTGACCCTCGCTCAGGGGGTGGGACCGGAATAGACGGTGGCCGCCGAAGATGAACGGGAGCACTCGATCAGATGGCCGGACGGGGGTCGGCAGGTATCGAAAACCGGTCGGACGTCGAATCCCGACCGCGACGCGTCCGGCGCCGCCGCTACTGAGGGCCGGGGCCCTGGAGACTGCCGGTGATCGGCTGTCCCGACGACCGGTTCACGAAGCAGAAGTACGAGCGCTGCCCGGCCTTCCACTGCTTGTCCGTGACCGGGTAGCTGCCCTGCAGCTGGGCGTCGTCGTACTGACCGGCGGCGTCGAGGTTGAGCACACCGGGACGCGAGCAGAGCGCGTTGATCTGCCCGGCCAGCGCATCCGCTCCGGGATACGCGGCGTTCGCGTCGGTGGAGAAGACGCTCGTGTAGACCATCTGGGCGGCGTGCGGAGTGCCGCAGTCGACGACGGTGAACGTGTCGGCCCACGGCGTGCTGAACGGATCGAGGCACTCGCCGCCGCGCAGCGAGTCCCACGGATGCTTGCCGGGCGCCTGCGGACCGGTCGCAGCCGGCGTCGCCGTCGGCGTCGGCGTGGGGGTGGCCGTCTTCGTCGCGGTCGGAGTCGGCGAGGGCGTCGTCACCGGATGGCTCACGGTGCGCCCCACGATGAAGAGCGCGATGAGCAGCAGTACGAGCAGCATCGCTCCGGCGACGATGAGCATGATGCGCTGGGCGCGCGGGGACGGACCTCCGGTGTCGTCGTCATGGTCGCCGGGTCCGCTTGCACCACGACCGGATCCGCTGCCCGATCCACCGGAACCGCTGCCCGATCCGCCACCGGATCCGCCGGACGAGCCGCCGCGCGACGGGCCAGAGCCGCCGTGCCTGCCGGAGCCGTCGCCGTCCGATGTGTCCTGCCGCGAGCGACCTCGCCGGTATGACGGGTTGTCGCCCTGTGCATCGGAGGCGGCACCTGCGACGGACGCGCCGAGGGCCGACTCGGCCCCCGTCGGAGTGGCGCCGGCCGCCCCTGCGGCAGCGACCCCCGCAACGGCGGAAGCGCCCCATGGCCACCCCGGCGTCGGCACGGCGTCACCCTCCGGCAGGTCGTAAGCGGCTGCCTCGCTCGCGGCCGCCCCTGGCAGAGCCTCCGTCGTCGACGTGGCGGTGATCGCGGCGAAGAGGTCCGTCGCGGTGAGGTCCTTGGGCTCGCGTGGCTGATCCGTGTCGTGCGGGGCGGCATCGCGAGCCGCGACATCCGGGGTCGCGGAGGCGTTCGGCGCGTCATCCGGTCCCGCGGCCTGATCGGTGCCGTCTGCTGCAGCGACGCCGTCGGCCTGATCGTCGAAGAGGTCGCCGAACAGCGACCAGGACGAGGCTGCGGGCTGCGCGGCATCCGGGGCGGAATCGTACGAGGAGGGCCACGCGGATGTCTGGTCCTGCGTCTCGGCCACGGACGCGTCCTCCCACGGGAAGGCCGGCGGCGAACCGGCCGGCGGCACCGGCGGCCACTGCGGCTGGGCGGGGAGCGGAGGCACGGCATCCGTCGGATCCGGCTCGGGCGACCGACGCGTGGTGACCCAGGGAAGCGAGACGGTCCCGGGCGCCGGCTCAGAATGCGGCGGCTCGCTGTGCGTCGGCTCGTCCTGTGCCGGGCCGTGCTGCGCCGGGTCGTCCTGTGCCGGGCCGTGCTGCCCCGACTCGTACCGTGCCCGCTCGCTCTGTGCCTGCTCGCCTCTCCACGGCTCGACGGTCGGCGATGTCGGCGGCACGATCGGGCCTGGCGGCACGACGGGCGCCGGCGGCACGATCGGGCCCGGCGGCACGATCGACGTCGGCGGCACAATCGGTTCCGCGGCCGGCTCGGCGGGTGCCTGGGGCGCCGGCTGCTCGTACACCGGCGGGATGTACGGTGCCAGCGGCACGGACGGCGGCACCAGCCCTCGGTGCCTGTTGTCGCCTGGGGCCGGCGGAACCGGCGGGGCGGATGCCGCCGCATCCTGTCCTGCACCGGAGGCATCGGACGCACCGTGGATGCGCGGGTCGGGAGCCCCGTTCGGCGTCAGCCCCCAGAAGAAGCCGCCACCCCCTGCTGAGAGGTTCGCGTCGGTGTCGCGCGGCGCCGGCGCCGGACGGGGCGGGATGGGCATCGACAGCTCGGGGATGTCGTAGGCAGGCGGCGCCGATCGGGGATCCGGCAGCTCCGGTTGCCGTTGGGACGAGACCGGCGGGGGCGCCGGGAACATGGGCTCGAGGCCATCCGCTTCATCGTCGATGCCGAGGTCGTCGTCGACGTCGCCGAACAACGACGCGAAGTCGTCGTCGGGTTCGTCGGACCCGTTCGGCCCGTGGAGGAAGCGGCCGGCCACTACGACAGACCCAGGTCGTCCAGTCCGATGGCGGCGAGGTAGGGATAGCCGGCGGATTCGATCACTTCGCGGGCACCGGTGTTGCGGTCGACGACGACAGCGACGGCCGCGATCTCCGCTCCGACCTTCTGCAGCGCCTCGATCGCCTTGAGCGGGGAACCACCCGTGGTGGACGTGTCCTCCAGCACGATCACGCGCTTTCCCTCGAGCTCAGGACCCTCGACCTGCTTGCCGCGGCCGTGATCCTTCGGCTCCTTGCGCACGACGAACGCGTCGTACGCGAGTCCCCTGGCTGCACCCTGGTGCAGGACAGCCGCAGCGATCGGGTCGGCTCCCATCGTCATCCCGCCGACGGCTGCCACGTCGGGCACCTCGGCGATGAGGTCGAGCATGACCTGTCCGATGAGCGGAGCGACGCGGTGGTCGAGGCTCACCTTGCGAAGGTCGACGTAGAACGACGCCTTCTTTCCGCTGGTCAGCGTGAAGTCGCCGTGGAAGACGGCCTCGTTCGAGATGTGGTCGATGAGCTGCTGGCGGGAGTCGGTCACGAGCATCCAGAGTAGCGGGGGTAGGCCTGGGAAGGCGCTGGAGCTGGGAGCAATGCCAGCGCCGAGGCGACTGCGCCGACTCGGTTGCGGGCAACGTCCCGATCATCGAGTGATCCCCGCCTCGACCCGACGCGCCGCTTGCTACGGTCGCAGCATGGAGAGACGCGGGCGCGAGGGTGCAGGCGGACCATACGTCTATCTCCACTCGTCGAGGCGATCACCCGGCCTGGCCTGGCCGATCGCGAACCGGCTCTCGAACAGCCGGTTCGCGATCATGCCGGGCTACGGCGCGGAAGCTGCACGACGATTCGACCAGGATGCGTGGGAGTCACGGCTCCTCGGAGAGTGCGACGGCGGCGGAATCGTCGTCGCACATTCATTTGGAGGGCCGGTCGCCATGAGTGCTGCCTTTGGGCGCGCAGATCTTGTCCGGGCACTGGTGCTGTTCGAGCCCGCGGCGTACGCGCTAGGGCGAGGACTCGCATCCGTCGAAGGCCACATCAGCCGTCTGCAGCCGGTGCTCGACCGTGCCGAGGACCTGGATGCAGCCCATTTCGCAGTCGAGTTCGCGGCCGCCATGAGCGGGGAGGCGGTCGAGACGCCGACCACACCGGGGGCACTTCTCGACGCAGAACGTCAGCGACTTCTCCCCGGCCCGTGGACCCTCGACACTCCCGCAACGACCGGGGTGCCGACTCTCGTCATCACGGGAGGGTGGAACGACCAGTACGAGTCGATCGCCGACCGGATAGCAGACGCAGAGCACGTCGTGCTGACCGGTCACGGCCACCGACCTCAAGACCACCCGGACGCTGCCGATGTCTTACTCGAATTCGTCAATCGATCCGCGGCGCCCTGATCCGGTGGCCACGCGCGGCGCCGTTGCATCCGGCTCAGAACAGACCGATCATGTGGGTTGCGAATGAGCGCATGTAACCCCGTTCCACAACCGGGTTGCCTATCATCGTGATATGTCGGGCGTTGCTGAGTCTCTGCGGGAATCACGTACCGAAGTGCTCGCCGCTGCAGATGCCAGAGGGCTCAGCAACGTGCGCGTTTTCGGCTCCGTTGCACGAGGTGAGGCGACATCGAAGTCCGATGTCGACCTGCTCGTGCACCCTCATGCGGGCAGCAGCATATTCGACCTGGCGGGCTTCATGTCCGAAGTCGAAGAATTGCTCGGTGCAAAGGTCGACGTAGTCTCCGACAGGGGCACCGGGCGGGCGATGGAACGCATCCTGGCCGAGGCCGTACCTCTGTGAGCGAGGACCGGACACCTGCGATCCTCGCGGACATGTCACGTTTCGCGAGGTCTGCCGCACGGGTGGTGTCGCGGGGCCGACAGGTCTTCTTCGATCCTGATGATGACGACCAACGACGCATCGCGCGCTCGATCATCGTCGACCTTTCTGCGGCCGCAGAAAGGCTTCCGGAGTCGTTCCGTGCTGCGCACCCGGGGATCGATTGGAAGGGTATGCGCGCCGTCCGGAATTTCATTGCACACGACTACGACGGCACCGACGAGGAGATCCTGTGGCAAGCCATCGCGGTGCAGATGCCGGCGATCGCTGAGGAGCTCGGACTCTTTCGCTAGGTAACCCAGCACGATGGGCAGCCGCGCTTCGGCGCTGCCTCACCTCTGAGACGGCCTCGGGTCCCGTGCCCCCGATACCCTGGGGCGATGCAGCAACGCCTCGTCCGGCTGGTCAGCGCCGCGGCCGCCGTGATCGCACTCGCCGGGCTCGGCACGGTAGTCGGCTCGGCGTTGTCTGCGATGCCGGCACAGGCATCCGTTCCGGCGTCCTCAGCCGACACCTCGGCGTCGCGCGGCGGCACCGACCCCGCGCTCGGCGGGGTTCTTCGGCCGTTCGCCGACGACCCGGTCGCGGAACTGACCGTCGACCGCTTCGACTCGGTCTTCGACCTGCATCGTGACGCCGACAAGAACTCGTCGATGACGGTGACCGAGACGATCGCGGTGCGGTTCCCGGATTCGGATGTCAACCACGGCATCGAGCGCGCGATCCCGACCTACGTCGACGACATCCCACTGCACCTCCGCCTCCAGTCCGTCACGGATGCCGCTGGCACGCCGCAGCCGTACGCGACGGTCGACAGCGACGACGCCGGATACGGCGACGACATGACGGTCTTCCGCATCGGCGACAAGGATGCGTACGTGCACGGCGCGAAGACGTACGTGATCACGTACACGCTGCAGAACGTGGTCAGCCACTTCGCCGACACCGACGACGCCGAACTGTACTGGGACGTGAACGGCACCGGATGGAGCTCCCGCATCGGCGAGGCATCCGTGCGCATCAACCTCCACGACGGCACCGCCGACGGGCTGAACGGACAGAGCGCGTGCTACCCAGCGGCATCCGAGGCGTCGGCGTCGGATTCGCCGTGCACCATCCGTCGTGACGGCGACACGATCGTCTCGAGTGTGAAGGGCCTGAACTCCTACTACTCGCTCACCGTCGCGATCGGATTCCGCAACGCCGCGTTCGCCGAGCCGCCGCACGCCACCCGGCAGTGGCAGTGGACCGTGCTGCCGTGGCTGTTCTTCCTCCCGTTGTTGGCCGCACTGGTGTGGGTCATCTACCTGCGCGCCGGGCCGTTCCGCGATGCCAAGGGCCGAGGCATCATCGTGCCCGAGTACGACGCGCCGCGCGGCGTGTGGCCGATGCTCGCCGCCGACTTCCTGCGCAAGGGCGGCACCGCGTTCGCCGCCGAGCTCGTCGGCCTCGCGGTTGGCAAGTATCTGACCATCTCAGAGAACACGGATGCTCCGGCCACCGAGCGCTACACGCTCACGCTGGTGAACACCGACTGGTCGTCGCTGGACGAGTCCGAGATCGCGCTGCTCGGCGCCCTTTTCCCGCAGGCCACGGTGGGCGACCGGCGCGTGCTGGACCAGACGAGCAGGACGCTCGGCGACGCGCTCGCCGCGCAGCGCGCATCCGCTCCTCGCAGGGTCACCGAGCTGGGCCTCCGCGCGCGGGCGAAGCGCAGGGGCAACGGCTGGGTGCGCCTGGGACTCGGTCTGCTCGTGGTGCTGCCCATCGTTCACCTTGTGCTCGCGGGTCTCAACATGGCCGGCGTCTGGTGGGTGGCGCTGCCCGACATCGTCGCCACGGTGTTCGCGATCGTGCTCCTCGTGCTGAGCACGCCGCGCATGCGGATCACGGACAAGGGTGCCGAGGTGCGCGATCATCTCGAGGGGCTGCGGGTGTACATCCAGCTCGCCGAGAAGGATCGCCTCGCGTTCCTGCAGAGCCCGCAGACCGCCGAGCGGATCGACGTCACCGACGCGGGCGCCGTCATCAAGCTGTACGAGAAGGTGCTGCCGTACGCGATGGTGCTGGGCATCTCGGAGCAGTGGGTCAAGGTGCTGCAGGATCGCTACGCGACGACGAACCAGTCGTCGCCGGACTGGTATGCGGGTCCGTCGCCCTTCCTCAGCCTCGCCCTGTGGTCGAGCGCGGTCTCCAGCTCGGGATTCGCCACGACGCCTGCCTCCTCGAGCGGAAGCTCGAGCTCGTTCGGCGGCTCCGGCGGAGGCGGATTCTCCGGAGGCGGCGGAGGAGGAGGCGGCGGGGGCGGCTGGTAGGCCCACCGACCCACAATTGCGCCATTTGCGCTCTATTGCACCGTTCGGAGTGGCGCGATAGTGCGCAAATGGCGCAATTGCCAGTCCCCGACCCCGGCCCTGACGGCGCCGGGACCCTGCGCTAGGCGATGATCGTGGACAGCAGTGTGCCGACGATCATCGCCGAGACGATGTAGATGAGGTTCGGCAGCTGGAACGAGTGGTCGACCACGAACTTGCCCATGTGGGTCGATCCGGTCTGATCGAACGCCACCGTCGCCACCTGGGATCCGTTGGCCGGCAGCGTGTAGATGCCCATCGCGGCTGGCCAGAGTCCGGCGATGAGCGATGCGGACAGCCCGATCGTGAGACCGATCGGCACGATCGCGTTGGTCGCGCTGGACTGGCTCGTCGTGAGCGCCGCCACAAGGAAGAGTGCGAGCGCGAAGAGCAGCGCGCCGATGAACGCGCTGGACCCCTGCACCATGGCGCCGAGCCCGTTCACGATGAGCGTCTGGTTGGCGGCGATGAACGTGTTGGCGAGCCACGCGATGCCGAACAGCGCGATCGCACCGACGATGCCTGCGGGGAACGTGGACTGCTTCGGCACCTCGGATGACTTCACCCGGCAGATCACGAAGATCAGCGCGGCCACCACGCCCATCGTGATCTCGATGATGGTCGTCACACCGAGCGGCGTCGGCTTGCCGTCCGCACCCGGCACCAGCGGGCGCAGGTTCTCGAAGAGCCCGAAGAACACGATCACGAGCACACCGAGGAGGAAGATCCCTGCCGAAGCCGTCGCCTGCCACGGCAGCTTCTTCAGCTCGGGCTTCTCCGGCGGCTGGATCTTGCCCTCGGCGAGCCGCTTCTGGAACTCGGGATCCTTGTCGAGGTCCTTGCCGTGCCGCAGCATGAACAGTGAGGCCAGGAACATGCCGACGATCGACGCCGGCCACATGATGAGCAGCAATTTGCCGAGGTCGAATCCGTGCGGCGCCAGCAGCACCACCATGGATGCCGTTGCCGCAGACACCGGCGAGCACAGGATGCCGACCTGCGACGCCACCGCGGAGACCGACAGCGCCCGCTCCGGCCGGATCCTCTGGCTGTACGAGGTCTCGTAGATCACCGGCAGCAGCGGATAGAAGATGTTGCCCGTTCCGGCGCCGACCGTGAAGAGGAAGGACATCGCCGGAGCGAGGAACACGACGGATCTGGGCCTCGATCTGATGGCCTTCGCCGCGACGGAGACCATCCAGTCGATGCCGCCGGCGGCCTGCATGACCGAGGCCGCCGTGATGACCGTGATGACGATGAACACCGCGTCGACGGGGGCGCTTCCCGGCGCCTCGCCGAAGAACATGACGAGCACGAAGACGCCGACGAGACCCCAGACGCCGAGTCCGATCCCGCTCGTGCGCGTCCCCATGTAGATGGCCGCGATGACGACCAGGAGTTCGACGACGAGCTTGACGACGTCCATCAGGCGGTCTCCCCGCGCTCACCGACGGACGCGGCGGCGAGCGCGCGGGCGGCTGCGGCATCCGCGAGCACCACGCTCTCCAGCGATGTCTCGACGATCCGATCACCGTCGGCGTGCACGCGAAGGGCGAGCGGATGCTCCACCGGACTGATCGCGCGCACGAACGTCGCTCCGTCGAAGTGGAGCGACTGCAGGTTCCCGACCGCGTAACCGGGTGGAAGCGCACCGGAGGTCAACGCCCGGTGGAACAGCGGCTGGCGCTGGTCTTCTGCGTCGTAGTGCGGGCAGAAGCTGCCCGGCAGGAATCCGAGGCCCTCGGGAAGCACCTGCAGGGTTGGACCGTAGCTATCGGTCGTCCCGCCCTCGAACCAGCAGATGCCGCCTGCGCTGCCTCCCGTGAAGACCACGTCGGAATCCATCCAGAGTTCCCGCATGATCTCGTCGAACCCCTGCCTGCGCCACACGTCGAGCATGTTGGCCGTGTTGCCGCCGCCGACGTGGATCACGTCGAAGCCGCGCACGAATCCGCGAAGGTCGTCGATGTCGCGGTGGAACAGCTTGAGGTGATGCGGGGCGCACCGGTCGGAGTCGTACGTCGTATAGAAGCTGAGCGTGTAGTCGAGCTCGTCTCCGGTCGCCGTGCCGACGAACAGCACGCGCGGACGCTCCTTGCCGGTCAGCGCCAGGATGTAGTCGTGCGTCGGATCGTCCCGACGCGCCATGAGCACCTTGCCTGCACCGCTCGCCACGATGTGGGCCATCAGCGTTTCCCCCTCGCGCTGTACTCCGCTCGCGGCGAAGCACGCGAACGTCGGGCTGGGACAAACGTAACCCTCGGAAAGCTCTTCAGGAACGATTCGTGCGCGGCCGGTCGTGCTCGTCGCCGGTTCATGAAGTCGCGCTCGCCGACGGTTCACAACTCAGGATCGGAACGGGGTGTCGCCTGCCCGCGCTGCGCCGTGGCGCGGGCATTGCGGGGCCGACGGCGCTCGGATCCTGAATTGTGAACGGCGTTGACGCCGCATCCTCTGGAACCACGCACCACGACCTTCGGTCTGTCGGCGACCTTCGGTCTGTCGGCGCCCTTCGATAGATTGATCCGCATGCGTGTCGCCACCTGGAACGTGAACTCCGTGCGCGCCCGAGCGGGTCGTGTCGTCGACTGGCTGGTGCGTGAAGACGTCGATGTGCTCGCCATGCAGGAGATCAAGTGCAAGCCGGAGCAGTTCCCGCGCGAGCAGTTCGAGGCGGCCGGCTACGAGCTGGCCATCTACGGCCTCAACCAGTGGAACGGTGTCGCATTCGCCTCCCGTCTTCCGATCGAGGATGTCGTCACCTCCTTCGAGGGCATGCCCGGCTTCGCGAAGGGGCAGGAGGGTTCCGACCTGCCGCAGGAGGCGCGCGCGATGGGCGTCACCGTCGCCGGCCTGCGGCTGTGGAGCCTCTACGTGCCCAACGGACGCGCCCTCGACGACCCGCACTATGCGTACAAGCTGGACTGGCTCGCGACGCTCGCCGCTGACACCCGCGGCTGGCTCGCCGAGCACCCCGATCAGCCGCTCGCGCTCATGGGCGACTGGAACATCGCGCCGACGGATGCCGACAACGGCGATCCGACGGTGCTCCCCGGCATCTCCACCCACATCTCGGAACCGGAACGTGCGGCGTTCGACGAGTTCGTCTCCCTCGGTCTCTCGGATGTGGTGCGCCAGTACCAGCCGGAGGGCTTCACGTACTGGGATTACAAGCAGCTGCGGTTCCCACGCAACGAGGGCATGCGCATCGACTTCATCATGGGATCGCAGCCGTTCGCTGACCTCGTGACGCACGGCAGCATCCACCGCAACGAGCGCAAGGGCGATGCCCCGAGCGACCACGTGCCGGTGCTGGTCGACCTCGACCTGTCGCTGAACGGCGGCGGCGAAGACGAAGACCGCCCGATGATCTTCGGCTGAATCCCGCGCGCTGGAGCTAAAAGCGGGGGCCATTTCTGGCCTCCGCCGCGACGATCACTCTTGTGGACCGCGCCGAAAATCGGAACTTTGCGGCGACAAGCCGCGGAAGGCATCCACCATTCGGCGCGGTGTGCTGGGACTCCGATTTCCGGCACGGTGTTCGCACGGGAATGGCACGGTGCTCGCACAGGGAACGGCACGGTGCTCGCACAGGGAACGGCACGGTGCTCGCATGGGGCCCGGGGATCTGTGATCGAGAGACGGGCGCGTCTGCTCGCCTGAGCACGGGGGTGAACAAGGGTTCTCGGTCCCCCGAGCGAGGGCTAGACTCGGGCGGATTCTGCCTGATCGCCCCCGCCCAGAGGATCCTCCCTCTCGTCGGCCCGCGTGACGGACCCGAGGCGAGGAGACGGCCATCAGCGGCGAGCCATTCTGGCGGGCGCGCTCTGCGCGGCGTCGGCCCCTGCTCGTCGCCATCGGCGCAACGGTGTTCGTGCTGGCTGCTCTGCTCTCGGCCGCGGGCGGTCTGTGGGGGCGGGCGCCGACATCCGAGGTGCGTCACGCGCTGGCGAGCGCGTCGCTCGCCGAGCGCTCGGAGACCGTGACGGCGCATGCGTCGCGGGTGAACGCGGCGCAGCGAAGCCGCGTGGATGCCCTGATCGCACGGGAGTTCGGATCCGCACCCGTGCACGTGGCACGCACCACCTCGGGCGACGCACTGCGCTGGACGGTGACGCCCGTCGTTTCGAAGGTGCTCCCTGCGGATCTGGCGGCGCTGCAACACGGGTTCACCGTGTTCGGGCCGGGCGTGGACGACGCGCTGACGTCGGCGGGCGGTGCCACGGCGACCGGAGCGGGCGCGACGACGATCGCCACCATCGCCCAGGCCGTGCAGGTGGTGGAGCAGACGATCGTGGTGCCGCTCGGGATCCTCGCCGTCGCAGGCGCCGTCGCCGTCGCGATGCTCGGGCACCTGCTCGTCGTGGCGCGCACGACGGAGGATCGCCTGCTGCGGCTGCGCGGCGCATCCTCGACTCGCATGGTCGGTCGGTCACTGCTCGAGGGCGCGACCGTCGCGGTGCCGTCCGTCGTGGCCGGTGCGATCGTGGCGCAGCTCGTGCTCGCCCTGCTGCTCGGGCTTCCCGTCGGAGTCGCCGAGGTGGTCGTCCCTCCGGTCGCTGCGCTGCTGCTCGCCGTGCTCGCGCTCGTGGCGACGGCGGTGCCGGCCGCGGTCCGTCCGCTCGCGGGAGACGACGCGCGCCGGCGCGGCGCATCCACGGTGGGCATGGTCGCGATCGTGCTCGTCGTGCTCGGCGCCATCTGCACCTGGCGATATCAGGAGGCGGCGGATGCCGCATCCCTCATCCGCGATCCCCTCGCGCTGGCAGCTCCCACCGTGGTGCTCTGCGCCCTGGCAGCGGTGGCCGCGGCGCTCCTGGCCCCCCTCGGACGTCTCGTCGCCGCACGTCTCGCCCGCGGCCGCACGCTCGGCACCGCGCTGACCGGCAGGCAGATCGCGCAGAGCTCGGGGATCCTCGCGGCTCCCGTGCTGCTCGTCGCCCTGGCCGTCGCAACAGGCACGCTCGCCGCGGGCGCGACGGCGACGTCGGAGTCGTTCCTCGACGACGCCGCTCGGCTCGCCAACGGCGGCGCGGCGCGGATCACGGTCGACGGCGACCCGCTGCTCTCCAGCTCTCAGGATCTTCTGCCGGCCGGTCTCCGTCGCGCGGCGAGCGCGGATCCGTCGTCGGCTCCGGTGGCGCCGGTGCTGCGGTCGTCCGGCATGATCAGCAACATCGCGACGAGCGTGGTCGGGATGCGCGCGTCCGAGCTGCCGACGATCGTGCCGGTGAACGAGCGCCGCCTGGACTCCGCAGGCATCGAGTCGTCGATCGCGTCGAAGAAGCTGCCGGGCGTCGTCCTTGGCTCGGCTTCAGGCTCGGCTTCAGGCTCGGCGTCGACCTCAGGCTCGACGCTGACCGCCGTGCTGCAGTCGTCGGGCACCTGGGCGATCGACACGCCGAAAGCGTCGGCGCCGACGGCGACGATCACGCTCTGGCTCGTGGATCCCGCGGGCGATGCCGCTCCCGTCTCGGTGCCGCAGACCCTCGTCGGCGACGACAGCACGGTGTCGGTCCGACTGCCATCCGGCGGGCCGTGGACGGTGGCAGCCGCCGACGTCGGTGTGCAGTCGGACGTCATCGCGACGGATGTCACCGTCGCCCTGAAAGACCTCAAGGTGGACGGCAAGGCGGTCGCCGCCTCGACGGCCAAGTGGGCAGCGCGTCCGGACATCTTCGGCGACCGGGCTTCGACCACCGCGACGACCACGATCGGCGCGGGCCTGCCGCTGGTGGATCCGGCATCGGTCGGCGGTGAGCTGGTGCGCGTGATGCCGGTCGGATCCGCGAGCGCTCCCGTGGCGATCAGCCAGAGCCTCGCCGATCAGACGGGACTCCGTGTCGGCGACACGACGGCCGTCGACGGCCAGGTGGCGAGCTTCACCGCGAAGGTCGCGCGGATCATCCCGGTCGTACCGGGCACCACCGGCGGCGCTGCGATGCTCGCCGACCTCCCGCTGCTGCAGGCCGCGTACTTCGCCGGATCCCAGCAGCCGCCGACCGTGCTCGAGGCCTGGACCGCGAATCCCGTCGTCGTCCGCGGCGCGTGGGGCCTTCACGGCGTGACGATCACCCGCCCGTCCACGGTGCTCGAGGCCGGATTCGTGCGGGCGTCCGCGACGGCGTTGTGGCTCGCCGCAGCAGGAGCCGCCGCGTTCGCCGCGCTGACAGTGGCCGCGACCGTCGCGGCGCTGCAGCGCGATCGGCGACCGGAGATCGAGGTGCTGCGCACGCTGGGCGTCGAGTCGAAGCGGCAGGCGGGCATCCGGGTCGCTGAGTCGGGCGGTGCCGTCGCGTTCGCGCTCGTCGCCGGCGGGCTGGCCGGGCTGCTCGCCATCCCCTTGATCGCGGGCGCCGTCGCGCGCACGTCGGCGCCCGCAGCACCCGACGTGCTGCCCGTCGGCATCGCGATCGACGGGCTCGGCCTCGTGATCCTCGTCGGCGCGCTCGCGGTCGTCGTCGCCGGGCTCATCGCGGGACAGTATCGGCTCACGCTGCGGGCCGCCGAGAGCCCGGACGACCAGCTGGAGGGTGCGTCGTGAGCGGCGGGCGGGCATCCGACCGCTCGGTGTTCCGCCGGTCGCTGGTGGACCAGGCCGCTCGGCTCGTGGTGCTCGGGGTGCTCGTGGCCGTGATCGCGCTGGCTGCCGTCGGAGCACCTCGGCTGACCGAGCGGCTCATCGACGGCAACCTGCGGCACACCGTGTCGTCGGCATCAGCGCCGTCGCGCGACCTGATCTCCGAGATCGACGCGCAGCACCGGCTCCCGTCGAAGCCCGGCACCTCGGAGTACACGATCGCGCCGACCTGGAACGCGATGCCCGCCACCCTGCGTCACGCCACGTCGAGCATGCCGTCCGAGCTGCGGGACGTCGTCGGATCCGGTCGGTTCACCGGCATCGCGAGCCCCGTCCAGGGCGGCGGCCTCGACCCCGGATTCAACTCGTCGAAGACCCCGGATGCTCCATCGGGCGGGCAGATCCTCTCGGTGGAGGCGTATCCGGGCCTGAAGGCGGATGCCTCGCTCGTCTCCGGCCGCTGGCCCCGGGAATCCGCCTCGGCGACGGGTCCGGTGGAAGTCGTGATGACCGCTGACGCCGCGAGCGCACTGCGCTGGCACCTCGGCGAGACGCAGCACATCTTCCACTCCCCGTTCGACCGCGTCGTGAAGCTGGTGGGAACGATCCGGCCGCGCCAGACCGAAAGCGACTACTGGGCGCTGGACACGACACGCGCGCGCATCGTCGTGCAGACCAACAGCGACGGACAGCAGTACCGGCGCGCGGTGATCTGGGTGAACGCCGACTCGTGGGACGAGATCGGCGGACGGTTCCCCGGCAACAGCATCGAGTCCTGGTTCCCGGTCGACGGGGACGCCGTCGCGCTCTCGACGCTGCCCGACCTGCAGAACGGACTCGATCTGTTCCTGACCAACCCGGAGCCCATCCACGACGGCACCCAGGACGGACATGTTCTTCGGCTGTCGTCGTCGCTGCCCGGCATCCTCTCCGCGTTCTCGGTGACAGCGCTCGCCTCGTCATCGATCGTGGCGCTGACGATGGCGGCGGCCGCCGGCGTGGCACTGCTGACGTTGCTGCTCACGGTGCGGCTTCTCGTGGCATCCAGGGCTTCCGTGCGCAGCCTGATGCGCACCAGAGGCGCCTCGCTGGCGACACTCGGCCTGCGCACTGCCGCCGAGCTGGCCGTTGCCGCCGTTCCCGCGGCTCTCGTCGGCGGCGTCGTCGGGATCGCGCTGGTGGCCGTTCCGGTGGGCGTGGATCCGTCGGTCCCGTTCGCCTTCGGCACCCGCGAGGTACTCACGGTCGTGGTGTGCGCGCTCATCGCCCCGGCCGCCGCCGCATGCTTCGTGCTGGCCGGCGACGGCCTCCCGGCGGCCGCGAAGTCCGCGGCGCAACGACTCAGCTGGATCGGCCAGGCAGCGCTCGTCGTCCTCGCGGCCGCGGCTCTGGTCGTGGTCGTCGAGGGCGGCGTGGCAGGCGGCGAGTCGAGTGTCGATCCGCTCGTCGTGCTGACGCCTCTGCTGCTCGCACTGGCGGGTGCCGCCGTGGTTCTCCGGCTCTTCCCGCTGCTTGTTCGGATGCTGCGCGGCGGCTTGCCCTCACGGGGTAGGGCCGCCTCGTTCGTCGGCCTGACCGAGGCGAGGGCGACGACCGGCGTCGCCTGGATGGTCACCGCCGCCGTCGTCGCGACGAGCATGGGCGTGCTGTCCGTGGTGCTCGTGACCAGCGCCCTGGGCGTCACGGTCACGACGGGCGGCACGAACGCGTCGGGTCCGTCCAGCGTCGCCCCGGTCATCGTGCCCGGACTCCTCGGCATCACGATCGCAGGCATCGTGCTGAGCGTCGCGTGCGCGGCCGCAGCCTTCGCGGCATCGTCGGTGGCGGATGCCCGTGCCCGCCGCCTCCGGACCGTCACCCTGCGCACGCTCGGCTTCGAACGCTCGGCGCCGGGAATCGTGGCGGCGTGGATCACGGTTCCGGTGGCGATCGTCAGCGTCGTCGTGGGATGCGCGCTCGGCGTGCTCATCGCGATCCCGACGCTGCCGGCGATCGTGTCGACCGGATCCGGATCCGCCGCGACCGTGGTCATCGGCTGGGTCCCCATCCTCGCTGCCGCGGGATCCATCCTCGTGCTCGCCGTCGTCGCCGGCGTGGTGCCGGCACTGGTGGACCGCCGCGCGACGCTGGACGACGGGGACGGGACCGGGACACGGCGAGGCAAGGCATCCGCCCGCAGTTCGAGGCCCGCGGGTTCGAGGCCCGCGGGTTCGACGTCCCCGGGTTCGACACCCGCGAGTTCGACACCCGCGAGTTCGACACCCGCGAGTTCGACACCCGCGAGTTCGACACCTGCCGGATCGAAAGCCGCCCCAAGGAGGCAAGCATGACGTCACGATCAGCGGCGCGGATGACGCGGGCACAGGCATCCGCTACGGCACCTGCCGTTCCGGGTACCGGACGCCACCCGGGCGGCGCCATCGTGTGCCGCGGCCTCGTGCGCATCTACGCATCGAAGGACGTCGAGGTGCAGGCGCTGCAGGGTCTCGACCTCGACATCGCCTCCGGCGAACTGGTGGCGATCGTCGGGGCATCCGGGTCGGGCAAGTCCACGCTGCTGGGCATCCTCTCGGCGCACGACAAGCCGACGGCCGGCACGGCGATGGTGGCCGGGATGCCCGCACACGCGCTGAGCCGCGCCGACCGTCTGCGCTATCGGCGTCGCGTCGTCGGATTCGTGTGGCAGAAGACAGAGCGCAACCTCATTCCGTACCTCACCGTCGCCGAGAACCTGCACCTCGCCAGGTCTCTCGGCACGGGAATGACCGGCAGCAGCAAGGGCAGCACCGTCGCCGGCGTGGATGCCCGCACCGCGGACCTCGTCGACCTGCTCGGCCTCGGAGATGTCGCCGACCGGCGTCCGGCCGAGATCTCCGGCGGCCAGCGGCAGCGGGCGGCGATCGCGGTCGGGCTCGTCAACGAGCCGTCCGTGCTGCTCGCCGACGAACCGACGGGCGAGCTGGACGACGCGACGAGCGCCGACGTGCTCGAGATCCTGCGGCGCGTGAACCGCGAGCTCGGCACCACGACGCTCATCGTCACGCACGACGCGACGGTGTCGGAGCACGTGGGGCGCACCATTCAGATCCGTGACGGACGGATCTCGAGCGAAGTGCTCCGCGACGACGACGTGCTCGGCACAGGGCTCCCTGCGCGCGAGTTCACGGTCGTCGACTCCGTCGGACGCATGCAGCTGCCGAAGGAGTACGTATCGCACCTGGGCATCAGGGACCGCGCCCGCCTCGAGCTGCACGACGACCACATCGGCGTCTACGCGGAGCACACCCCGAGCACAGGCGAACACGTGCCGCAACAAGCGTCGGCGCCTGGGCCCTCCGCTGCGCCACCGATCACGGACGCCTCCGCCCCCGCGCCGGACCTCGGTGCCCCGGCCGCGCCCGTCGCCGATCCCGCCCTTGATGCCGCACCCGCGCTCGACGTCAGCACCACGGCAGCACCCAGGCACCGCAAGCCGAGTGCGGGCGAGAGTCGCGGCGCTTCCGATCACACCGCGGGGTCCGACGCCGCAGGGTTCGACGCAGAAGGATCTGACGCAGGGTCCGACGCAGAAGAGTCCGCCGACGCAGCGGGATCCGAGGCACCCGACGGCGCAGCGGCATCCGACGACACCGAGGAGAACGGCCGATGAACGGCGAACCCGTCCTCATCGCACAGGGCGCATCGCGACGCTTCGCCAGCGGCATCCAGACCGTGGATGCCTGTGCCGACGTCGACCTGAGCGTGAAGCCCGGCGAGTTCGTCGTGGTGCGCGGCCGATCCGGCGCCGGCAAGACCACGCTCCTCTCTCTGCTCGCCGGCCTCGTGCGTCCCACCGGCGGTCGGGTCGAGGCGCTCGGTCTGGACCTCGGATCCGCCACCGAGACCGAGCTCACCCGGCTGCGCCGAGCGGACATCGCGACCATCCCGCAGGACTTCGGCCTGCTCGGCGCACTCACCGCCGCCGAGAACGTGGAGGTCCCGCTCCGACTGACCCGTGAGGATCCGCACGAGCGCGATCGTCTCGTCGCCCACGCCCTGGATGCCGTCGGTCTCGGCCATCAGGCGAAGCAACGGCCCGACCAGCTTTCCGGCGGCCAGCAGCAGCGGGTCGCGATCGCCAGGGCCATCGTGCGTCCGCGCCGCATCGTGCTGGCCGACGAGCCGACCGGATCCCTCGACTCCGCCACCGCCGCGACCATCACGGACGTGCTGCACGGGCTCGCGCGTTCGGGCGAGTCCGCGGTCGTCGTGACGACCCACGATCCGGTCGTCGTCGCCCGCGCGGACCGCGTGCTGCAGATGCACGACGGGCGCATCACGGAGGTCTGAGGCGCCTGTCCGCTCCGGCTGTCCTCCGGCTCCGGCCGCCCTCCCGACTCAGCCGCCATCCCGACGCCGGCCGCCCTCAGGACTCAGCCGCCATCCCGACCGAGCCGCCCTCGGGACCCGGCGGTCCTCCCGACCCGGCTGCCAACAGCAGTGTCCGCGCTCTCGCGTCCAGAACAGCAGAATTCCTAGTGTCCTCGACGACACCTGCTGTTCTCGGTGCGGCGCCGCCTACGGCCGGTACTCGTCCTGCGGCTGCCGGTACATCCGCGCCGCGGACTCATCGCCACTGCGTCCGCCGTTCTGCGCGCCACCAACCAGCGCCACAACCCCAGCGACCCAGCGCGCGGCACGTCCGACCGCTGTTCCCCACCGACGGATCATGCCCAGACCCTACTCGCGCCCCCGCCGCTGCGTCCGCACCCAGCGCGCGATCACCGCGTCGAGAATGCTCGTGTCGTCATCATTCCCGTCCTTGCCATGGTCGCCTCCGGCCCGAATGCACCCCGCGTCGCCGTTCCGCTGTCCCTTTGTGTCGCCCCGCCCGATCCCGGGCGACACAAAGGGACAGCGGAACGGCGGGAATCGGGACCGCGGAACAACGGGACAACGGGACAACGGGACAACGGGACAACCGAGGGTGCTGGGAACACACCCGAGATCCCTCAGGGCGGCGGTAATGTCGAGCGTCGGCTGCACCGTGCGCTGTCGTGCGGCCGTCGAGTCTCGTCGGTCCCCTTCCGCGATCGGCGTCGGAGCGACACCTCGAACACGCACGGAGGGAGCACAGGATGCCGCACCACGAGGATCCGGCAGGTCGAGTCCGAGCGCGGCGAGTCGGGCGGATGGCGCCGTTCCCCGCCGTCCTGACCGCTGTCGCTCTCGCGTCGCTCCTCACCGCGTGCTCCAGCCCGACGCCGTCACGCCCGGCCGCGGCCAGAAGCGACGGCCAATCCGCGGCCCAGGCCGACAGCCAGTCGAAGGGCGTGATGCACACGGTCCCGCCGCTGAAGCCCGGCGTGCTGGATCCGTCTCCGGCGCCGACTGCGGGGAATCAGCCGCTGACGGCAGACCAGGCCTCGCTGCAGCAGCTCTGGGCCGCGGTCACAAGCGGGCCGGGCAGCACCGCGTCAGACCGAGCTGCCGGCGACATCCCGCAGACTTTCACGGACTTCGCGGATGCCATCCAGAAGCGGTGCGCTCCCATCCTCACGGCCGACCAGGCCTCGGCTCTGAGCGCGTTGCGCCAGACGGTCACCACGACGGCGGCCACCGCAGGCACGGATCTCGGCCCCTCGATAACGGCCTACGTCGACGACGCGACCAAGGACTGCATGAACTGAGCGGCCCCGAGGTCTGCATCCCACACCTGCCGAGACTAGACGTCTGCGGCGAGACCAGCCGCGTGAGCGCCAGCCTCATCGCAGACGTCTAGTCTCGCGGGGCTTCGAGGCGGGCGGGACAGCCCGTCAGTACATCATCCGCGGGTCGGCGTAGTACTTGAACTCGAGCAGGTTGCCCGACGGATCCTTCAGCATGAAGGACTCGTGCTCCTCGACCTTGCCCTCGAAGCGGTGGAACGGCTCGACGAAGAACTCGAGCTCTCGGGTGCGGGCGAGCGCGACGAGGCGGCGCCAGTCATCCGCTTCCCGGAAGGTCACGCCGAAATGCCGCGGATACATGCTCGGGTTCGGGTCGTAGTTCTGCGACAGATGGCACACCACCTGGTCACCGAAGAAGTCGAGCGTGATGCGGTCGTCGTAACGGCGAGCGAGCTTGCAGCCGAGACCCTTCACATAGAAGTCGTACGCCTCGTCGAGGTCTTTGGCCGGGATGGCGAGGTGGAAGGCGTCGCGGGGTTCACGCATGGATGTCTCCTCGGAGTGCGGGTTCGGGGTGGGTGGCGGGGTCGAAGGATTCGTCGACGGCGGCGTCCAGCGCAAGCAGGGTGTCGCTGCGCAGGCCGAGGCGCAGCGTCTCCAGCGGCACCAGGTCGGAGTGCGCGATGTTGCCGACGTTCACGTTGGGTCCGATCCGGCGGATGAAGTAGTTCTGCAGCTCCTTCGTCGGCGTCTCGAACATGAGGCGGTCGACGTCCACACCGGATTCCAGGATCTCTTCGATCAGCCCGTAGCGCAGCTCGCCGTTGGAACGGGCGATGCCGCTCTTACCGCTCTCGCGGGCCTCCGTGATGACGGTGTGGGCACCGGCGGCGAGGTCCTCGTTGATGTAGCGCACCCAGAGCTCGGGGCGCATCGTCTCTGAACGGTCGGACTCCTTGTAGCCGACCTCGCTGTAGACGCGGTAATCGGATGCCACCCGCGCGATGTAGTCGGCCTTGCGCTCGTTCGAAAGGGCGATGGTGCCGTTCGAGATCTCGACCGTCCGCACCTCGTATTCGTCCACGAAGCGGCGCCACTGATCGAACATGCCCTGTGAGACGTACTTCTCGAACAGGGTGCCGCCGAAGTAGAAGTCGATGCCGTTGGCCAGCAACGCATCGATCTTGTACGTCAACTGGGCGGTGACCAGGGCGGTGCCCCAGCCGAACTTGACGACGTCGACCAGATCGCTGTGGCTCTCGACGGTGTCCACGAACTGCGCGGTCGGCAGCCCACCGTCGATCATCATCGTGCGCCCGCGCGCACGCGGCTTCGCTTCTCTGGCCGGCAGTCGGAGTGAGGTTTGCAGCATCGCGACTCCTTCCCGTGCGCCCTTGAAGAGGGAACCTGGGCAGCACGTGCGGACCACACTGGCCGCGTCGTCTGTGCTTTTTCACAGGCAACGCTATGCCTCAGGTGCGGATCCTGCACCCCCGGTCAGCAGTTCGGTAAGCTCCGCGAGCGAGTCGACCACCGCGAAGCACGACGCTTCGATCGCTTCGTCGTGCTCGATGAATCCCCATGGGCCGCGGCGGATCCGTACAGCGAGCAATCCCGCCTGCATCGGCGCGACCACGTCGTTGCGCAGCTGGTCGCCCACGTACACGGTCCGCTCCGGAGAGGCCCCCGCCTCCGCGGCAGCACGGCGGAAGAATTCCGGATCCGGCTTCGCGACGCCCCAGTCCGTCGAGGAGGCGATGAATGCTGCGCCCAGGTCGAGGGCGCGCAGACGGTTGCTCGTGCGGGACGGCTGGTTGCCGGCGATGCCGACCACGATGTCGCGGGCGGCGAGCGCTGCCAGTGCGGGGCGGACATCCGGGTACAGATCGTCCTCGGTGATGCCGACGTCGAGCCCTGCTTCGCGCCGAGCCGCCAGAAGCTCCGCGTAGGACGGCGCCGAACCGAGCGAGTCGGCAAGCTCATCACCGGCCGTGCCGTCGACGGCTGCCGAACCCGTCACCGCGCCGAAGTACTCGATCACGTCGGCCACCTTGTGTCCGCGCGCGATCATCGCGCCGAACACTGCGGAGAACGTGTGCGCCGGCACGCCGAAGAACCGGGCCCAGGCCGCGTACTCGCGGGTGCGGTCGAGAACGGTCTCGCCGATGTCGAGGATGACGGCATCCGCGATGCCGGCGGGATCGTGCGGCGACTCGGGCATGCATCGATCCTGTCACCGTCGCATCGGGCGAACGGCGGATGCGGCACCGCGCTCAGGCCAGCAGCGCCGAGATCACCAGCAGCACGGGCAGCGAAGCGATCGTCGTGATGAGCACGGTGTCGCGAGCGATCGCCTCGCCGCGCTGGTAGCGGCTGGCGTAGTTGAACACGTTCTGCGCTGTGGGGAGCGCCGCGAGCGCGACGACCGCGAACAGTGCGTGGCCATGCAGCCCGAGCAATGCCGCGACGGCCCATGCCACAAGCGGCATGAGTATGACCTTGCCGACGGATGCCGCGACGATCGGCATCCGTTCGTGTGCGGCGCGCAGGGGCCGTGCTCCGCGCAGCGAGATCCCGAACGCCAGCAGAACGAGCGGGACCGCCGCGCCGCCGAGGATCTCGAGGGGCTGGAGCACGGCATCCGGGACGCGCCATCCGGTGAGGTCGATCACGACCGCGAGCACGGAGGCCAGGATGATCGGGTTGCGCACCGGCTGCAGCAGCACGCTGCGCCAGGATGCCCGGCCGTGCGACGTGGTGTCGAGCACCGCGAGCGCGACGGGCGCGAACACGATGAGCTGCAGCAGCAGAACGGGCGCGACCAGCGCAGCCTTGCCGAGCACGTAGACGGCGACGGGGAGGCCGATGTTGTTGGCGTTGACGTATCCGGCTCCGAGCGCACCGATCGTGGTCTCCGGCGCGGGACGCGGGAAGAAGAGCCTGCTCACCACCACGAAGACCAGGGCTGCGACCACGGACGACACCGCTGCCACGAGGAGGTTCGCGGAGAAGACATCGTGCAGATCCGCGTGCACGAGCACGGTGAACAGAAGTGCGGGGCTCGCGATGAAGAAGGCCACGCGGTTGAGCACGTATCCGGTGGACGGTCCGCCGAGGCCGAAGCGCCCGGCGAGGTAGCCGACGAGGATGACGAAGGCGATGATCCCGAATCCGATCAGCACGCCCGTCACCCGACAAGCCTAGGCTCGACACATGCCACACCTGAGCGTGCCCGGTGCCGAGCTGTACTACGAGGCCGAGGGGCCGGCATCCGCTGAAAGCGTGCTGCTGATCCACGCCGGATGCGCCACCCTGCGCATGTGGGACCCTCTCGTGCCGGTGCTCGCGCGGGACCACTACGTGGTGCGGTTCGACACTCGCGGCTACGGCCAGACCCGCACGGACGACGTGAAGTTCACCGACCGCGCCGATGCACGCGACGTGCTCGAGCACCTCGGCGTCGCGCGCGCGACGGTGGTCGGCGCGTCGCGCGGCGGACGCGTCGCTCTGGACCTCGCGCTCGAGTCTCCCGAGGTCGTCGCGGGTGTCGCGACCGTCGGATCCGGTCCGAGCGGCTTCCCCGACACCGAGCTCACCGACGAGGAGGACGCCGCGTTCGACGCCCTCGACGACGCCTACGAAGACGCGGACTGGGAGCGGATGACACGCCTCGAGACGGCCCTGTGGGTGGTGGGTCCCCGACGCGACGAGTCGACGCTCGACCCCGGGTTCGTCGAGACCGCGTACGGGCTGAACCGCCCGAACATCGTGCACAGGGCGGAGGCGCCCATCTCCGTTCCGCTCGAGCCGCCCGCCTACGACCGCATCGCGGACCTGCGGATGCCCGTGCTCGCCACCGTTGGCGAGTTCGACCTCTCCTTCGAGCTGGCTTCGCAGGCGTTCCTCGTCGACGCGGTGCCCGGCGCCGAGGGATACATCTTCAGCGACACGGCGCACCTGTCGAGCGTGGAGCATCCAGACGAGTTCAACGCCGTGCTCACCGGCTGGCTGGCGAAGCACGGCCTATAGCGCCGCACCGTTGCGCCATCCCATCCACCGGCTGTCGCGCCATCGGAAACTATCCGAACGCTGAGTGTTGCGAACAGTTACGGAGCGGCGTGGCGCAGAGCGTGACCGCCGATAGCGTCGCAGGGACGACGTCGCCAGGGGGCGCGACAGTCGATCATCCCTCCCACCTGAAGGTTCTCCCATGTCGACCACGGCTGCGCCCACAGCGGTCCGCGCGGAACAGCGCGCCGCCGGCGGTGCCCTGCCCATCGTGTTCGATGGTGTCGGCCGCACGTTCCCGCCGCAGCGCGCACGCCGCGGCGACGTCGTCGTGGCCGAACCCGTGCTCCGCGACGTCACGCTCGAGGTGGCGCCCGGCGAGGTGATCGCCATCCTCGGTGCGAGCGGATGCGGAAAGTCCACACTCCTCCGCATCGCCGGCGGGCTGGATACTCCGACCGCCGGATCCGTCCGTATCGGCGGCACCTCGGTGACCCGCTTCGACCCGCGCTGCGCCGTCGGATTCCAAGAGCCCCGTCTGCTGCCGTGGCGTAGCCTCGCGGACAACGTGGCGCTCGGACTGCCGCGCGGATCCGATCGCCGCACCGGACGTGACCACGTCGCCCGCCTCCTCGACCTGGTCGGGCTCACGGCGTCCGCCGGCCTGCGCCCGCGCGAGGTGTCGGGTGGAATGGCCCAGCGCGCATCCCTCGCCCGCGCATTCGCCCGCAACCCGGGCGTTCTGCTGCTCGACGAGCCGTTCGGCGCACTCGATGCGCTGACCCGCCTCAAGATGCAGGACCTGCTGCTCGACGTGCACAACGCCGAGCCGACCACGGTGCTGCTTGTGACGCACGACGTCGACGAGGCGCTGCAGCTGGCCGACCGGATCGTGCTGCTCGGACGCGACTCCGACGGGCAGGGAGAGGATAGGCCCGGTGCGAGCATCCGGCAGCTGGTCACCGTGCCGGGGTCGCGCCCGCGCGACAGAGGCGACGCCGACCTCGCGGCGCTCCGCGCCGAGCTGCTGGCCGGGCTGGGTGTCGACAGGCACGAACGGAACGACCAGCGCGGTTCCGCCGGACTGGCAGGCGCCACCGGACGCATGCGCTAGCCGCGCGGCGGCATCCTGCCTCGCGCGGCCATCCCACCAGCGACTGACGACCGTCATCCAAGCCGAAGCCTGGGCATCCGGGCATCGTCCGACCGACCTGGCGGCTCGGTCCTCGCGCGAGAGCCTCGAGGCCTGAGGCGATCGACACAGGCCGGCCGCTTGCGGGACGCGCGGGGGCACGCCACGGCGAGTCACGGCATCCGACCCGACCGGCACCACCCAGCACGCACGACAGACCCGAACCCGAACACAGCACACGGAACGAGAAACCACCGATGAAGAAGAAGCTCGGCATCATCACCGCCCTGGCCGCGGGCGCCACCGCCCTCACGCTCGCCCTGAGCGGATGCGTCGCCGGCGAAGACTCGCAGGCCGCCGCGGCGAGCACGCCTGCGGCGTCCGGCCACGTCACCAAGGGCGGCACGCTCACCATCGACTTCGCCACCTACAACCCGCTCAGCCTCGTCATCAAGAAGGAAGGCTGGCTGGAGAAGGCGCTGGCCAAGCAGGACATCACCGTGAACTGGGTGCAGTCCGCCGGCTCCAACAAGGCCAACGATCTGCTGCGCACCGGATCCGCGGACATCGCATCCACTGCGGGCTCCGCCGCACTCCTCGCCCGAGCGAACAGCTCGCCCATCAAGACGATCGACATCTACTCACAGCCCGAGTGGTCGGCCATCGTCGTGGGCAAGGACTCGCCGATCACATCGGTGAAGCAGCTCAAGGGCAAGCAGATCGCCGCGACCAAGGGCACCGATCCCTACTTCTTCCTTCTGCAGTCTCTGGATGCCGCGGGCCTCAAGCCAACGGACGTCACGATCCAGAACCTGCAGCACGCCGACGGCTGGACCGCGCTGCAGAACGGATCCGTCGACGCCTGGTCCGGCCTCGACCCGATCATGGCGAACGCGCAGCAGTCGGGCGCCAAGCTCATCTACCGCAACGTGAACTTCAACACGTACGGATTCCTCAACGCCACCGAATCCTTCCTGAAGAGCAAGCCGGATGTCGCCCAGACCGTCGTGAACACGTACGAGTACGCACGCGCCTGGGCACAGAAGCACCCGGACCAGACGGCGCAGATCCTCAGCGACGTCGCCGGCATCGACCTTCCGGTGGCGAAGACCGTGATCGACGAGCGCACCAATCTGGACGTCTCCCCGATCCCGGGCGCCGCGCAGCTGAAGGTGCTGAAGAAGGTCGGTCCGGTGTTCGTCTCCACGGGCGACGTCGCGAGCCAGGACAACATCGACACCGCGCTCAAGACGCTGCTCGAGCCGAAGTACGCGAAGAACGCCGACCCCGACGCGATCGCGAAGGTCGTCGGCAAGTAGGCGACCGCATCCGCGGCGCCGCCCCGCCCCGCTATGACATGACATGACTCGAACCCGAAGGAAGCATCCACGATGACGGAGCAGAGCGGCGGGCCCATCCTCGGAGTCGATGCAGAGGTCGCCCTTCTCGTCGAGAACGGCCCGGACGTCGACAGGATGAGGCCGGCGTCCGGCGACACGGCCGACGGTCGCCCACGCTTCACGTCGCGCCGATGGGTGCGCATCGTCGGCGGTGCGCTGCTGCCTGTCGCCATCCTCGTCGTCTGGCAGGTGCTCTCGACCTCCGGACTGTTCACAGCGGCGCAGCTCCCGGCGCCGGTGATGGTCGTGCAGGCCGCCGTGGATCTCGCGCAGCGCGGCCTGCTCGGCCAATACATCGCGATCTCGACGCAGCGCGTGCTGATCGGATTCGCGATCGGGGGCGCGCTCGGCCTCGTCGTCGGTGCGCTGGTCGGGCTGTCGCAGGTATGGGACATCTTCCTCAGCACCACGCTCGGAGCGATCCGTGCCGTGCCGTCGCTCGCGTGGGTGCCGCTGCTCATCCTGTGGATGCACATCGGCGAGGAGTCCAAGATCACGCTGATCGCGATCGGCGCGTTCTTCCCCGTTTATACGACGGTGGCCGGATCGCTGCGGCACGTGGACACGCACCTCGTCGAAGCGGGGCGCGCGTTCGGTCTGTCGGGTGTGCGGCTCTTCACCACCGTGCAGCTGCCCGCCGTGCTGCCGTCGGTGATCGCCGGTCTGCGGCTCGCGCTCGCTCAGGCGTGGCTGTTCCTCGTCGCCGCCGAGCTCATCGCCTCCTCGATGGGACTCGGATTCCTGCTCAGCGACTCGCAGAACAACGGACGTACCGACCGCCTGTTCCTGGCGATCATCCTGCTGGCCATCCTCGGCAAACTGACGGATGCCATCATCGGCCTCTTCGAACGCTGGGCCGTGCGCCGCTGGACCTAGGCTCACGGACCGTTCGGCCGTTCGGCGCTGGACGTAGGCCCACGGACCGCTGGACCGTTCGGGGCTGGACGTAGGTTCACCGACCGTTGGTTGAACTCGTCGAAACCAGCCCACCCGAGACCGAGACCTGAGACCCGAGACCTGAGACCTGATCGCGCCAGGTTTTCGCTTCCGCGCCAGCATTCCTGGCGCAAGAGCGAATTCCTGGCGCGGATGGGCCCACGCGCCCAGGCCCGGCCGCGCGAGCCGGAACCCTCAGCGGCGGCCGACGAAGTCGTCCATCGAGGAGTACACGCCGAAGATCGGGCCGGCGATGGCATCCCACGCTCGCGTCGGCAGGATGCCCTTGAGCGCTTTCGCGAGGGCAACCGACTTCGGGAGCATCAGCATCGGACGGCCGGCGAGCATGGCATCCCACACGCGGTCCACCACGTATTCGGGCTTCATGATCGGGGTGAGCAGCGGCCCGCGCGCACCCTCGAACATGCCTGTGTCGATGTAGCTCGGGGTCACTGTCGTGACCTTGACGTTGCTGTGATCCTCGCGTTCGAGCTCCAGCCGCAACGAATCGCTCCAGCCGACGACGGCCCACTTCGACGCCGCGTAGACGCTCATCCGCGGGTTCGACAACAGCCCTGCGGCCGATGCGATGTTGACGATGCGCTTGGCGCGGTACGAATCCTCGATCATCGCGGGCAGGAACTCCCGAGTCACGTACATGGGCGCGAGCGCGTTCACCTGCATGATCTTGCGGGTGTCGTCGCCGTTGTCGTGCTCCCAGAACAGCGCGCCGCGCACGATGCCGGCGTTGTTGATGATGATGTCCGGATCACCGGCGTGACGACGCACCTTGTGCGCGGTCTGCGCGATGGCGCCGAGCTCCCCGAGGTCGACCGCGTACGGGTACACCACGGTCCCCGGCTCCGTGACGGTCCTCAGCGACTCCGCGAGCTCACCCAACGCCGCCTTGTTCACGTCCCACAGAACGACCGACTTCGCACCCTCCAGCACGGCGCGCTCCGCGTAGAGCCTGCCCATGCCGCTCGCCGCGCCGGTGATCAGGATGCGTGCGCCTCGAACCGTTCGTGCCATGGGTTCTATTGTCGTCGGTCGGCGATAGGCGAACGTCGTGTGCCGGTCAGGGCGCAGCGGACGTCGAGTGCCGGTTCGGGTGGGGGCGCGGAGGTCGACCCTTGGTCCCCCGACAGCGGTCAGCAAGCCTCGGTCCGCGGGCGGGGTGACGGTCCGCGAGCTTCGGTTCGTGAGCGGGCGCCAGGATGTCGACGCGAAATCGGAGGGTAGGCAGCGCGACGGGGAGAACAGACGCAAAAGTCTGTCCGCGGGGGCGGAACGCCAGGAAATGGACGCTGAAGCCGATCCGTGACGCGGGGCGAAGGAGACGGGTGCGGAAGCCGCTCCCTGGAAGCTGGACAGCGTTGCAGGCACCGTGGCAAGCGCGAGCGGCGAACGTCGATCCGTGGCAGCGACCGACCACAGCGTAAGACGCGGAAGGGCCGTCCGTCCTCGGGTGCTGGCCGAAAACTCCGGCTCCTCCACCGCCCGCCCGCCCGCCCGCGGGACAAGCTCTGCCACGTCCAGCAACCCGATCATGCCACGAGGTCGTATCGACCGCGGCCACCGAGACGCGGGGTGCGTGATCGGTCCAGCCACGCTGGCGGAATGAACCAGACCTTCGATGCCGTGCGGAACGTGCGCGGTGATGACTCGACGGAACGCATGGACAACACCGCGCGGGGTGTCGCGTTCCTGGTCGCGTTCTCCGTCGCGTTCCCGTGCACCCCCGCCGTCGCGTTCTCCGTCGGAGGCGAATCCTGAATGCGGATCTCCCATCCGTCGTCATGAATCCGGTGGTGACAACTGGTGCACAACAGGATGCCGTTGTCCAGGTCGGTAGGGCCGGCATCCCGTGTCCACCATCGAATGTGGTGGGCCGCGGTGATCGCCGGCGGCAGTCCGCAGAACGCGCATCCGCCATCGCGCTCGGCCAGGGCGAGTTTCTGCGCTCTGGTGAATCCCCGCTTCGCGCGGCCCCAGTCCAGGATCTCGCTGTCCCCGCCGAGCACGCACGGAATGAACTGGGCGTCGGCGGCGATCCGCCGTGCCGTGCTCACCGACACCGGCTGCGCGATTCCGTCGATCGTGGCGAACCCATCACCGGTCTGGAGATCGGACAGGCTCACGCGCACGACAACCGTCGCGCTCGGTGCCGTCGGGACGGTCGCGCAACCGAGGATGTGGCTGCACATCTCCGACAACGCATCGGCTCGCATCTGAGCGATAGTGCGCTCGTCGACCTCTGCCACGCTGGTGCCGTCGTCACGTCGGCGAAGCATCCCGCTGACTATTCCCTCCACCGCGACGACGATCGGGGCACCCGTCTCCGGGTCGAAAGTGCCCTCCACATGGATCGTCCCGTCGCGACGCTGTCGGATGGTCACACTACGCGCGGCCCGCAATTCTTCTTCTCGCGGCTCGACACCGTCGGGGTCGAGAAGAGCTTCCGCACGGTTCACCAGGGTGTGCACCCGATCGATCGACAACCCAGGCGCGGCATCCACGAGTCTGGCCTCCATCGCGTCCAGCGATGCGGGATCGGTGCGCGCCGCGACACGATCCAGCATGCTGATCATCGCGGCTGCCGCCAGTGTGCCCAGCGTGCCGGTGTGTACCGCCGCGGCGACATGCGGATGCTTCGCCGGAGCGATCTCACCACTGAGCATCACCCGTGGGGCGGTCGCCTCCGCCACGGCGACCATACGGACCGCTTCACCAGTGCTCGTACCCGTCGTCGTGGCGATCAATGCTCCTGGTGTTCGAAAGCCCTGCTGCTTCGCGAGGGAATCACGGCCGAGTTCGGGACGGGACTGCCGGGCGATCTCCGCCGCTACCGGGAGTAGTGCCGCATCCACGGTGCGTCGCAGCATGCCCAACGCGTCGGCCACAGCGACGAGTTCAGCCGCGGCCAGGTCGACGGCTTCCCGTCCGCTCGAGACAGAGCGCACGGCATCCAGGGCCTGCTGCACCGCGTCGAGGAGACCTTTCATGGGACCGATTCTATGGGCTGGTGGCGCACGAGTATAGATACTTTGTTCGATCAGTGGATAACTCATTCTCAGTATTGGCCTGTGGATAACTCTGCGGGCGACGAAGAATAGAGCAAAGGATGTTGCGCACACATTCGTACGTGTGTACGCGCTTCGCATCCCCACAATGCCGAGCAGCGCAACGACTCGTACCTCGTCACGACCACGACCACGACCACGACCACGACACGGACATCCAGCTGCCGATCCGGGTGCCACTTCGCGTGTGGGGGCGGGAGTGACAAAGACACGCCTCGGCGAACGAGACGCCGTGACGTGCATCACCCACCCCGAGAGACGCGAGCCAGGTATGCGCTGTCCAAATGCTGGATCGGATGGGACGCCCGGCCACACAGCCCACGCCAAGCAGGCGACGCACAAGCCTCGGTTCGCGCCTGCAGTGAGCTCAACTGGCCTTTGTCCGACCGCCGCCCTCAGCTCTGGCCGCGAACATGTCAGGTTCGAGGTCCTCGAGAAGCACCCCGGGCTGGACGCCGAGAGCCTTCGCAACGCGGATGAGCGACTGGATGCTCGGCATCGACCGACCGGTCTCGTACGCGCGCACGTTCGATGAATCGATCCCGCTGAGCACGGCGACCTGATCCTGCGTCATGCCCTGACGCTTGCGGTGCGCTGCCATGAGTCCGCCGATGTGGGCGGCGGCATCGGATGCGACTCGGGGCATCCATTCAGAGTCGCGGCACCCCTGGATTGGTGCCAGGGTGCATGTCCCCGGGTACTTGTACGCTCTTGAGCATGTCGACTTCATCGATGGGATGCCCGTGGCACGCATCCACGATCTGATCAGGCAACTGCGTGTCTCGAACCCTGAGCTGAGCGACGAGATATCCCGCGAGATCGACCTTCTGTCACAGCGACGCGCCTTCGGCCTCAACTTCGAGCGCCATACCCCTGAGATCGTCGAGCTGCCCGGTCGCCGCATTCGCGTTGGCGAGAAGGTGCGAATCCTTCCACCGAGAGGCGAGGCCCCCCGCGACGAGCATGAGCGACTCTGGAGAGTGCTGTCCTTAACCGGCCCCTCGGATGCTCGTTCCGCCGAGCTCGAGGCGACCTTCGGACGAAATGAAGTCGAAATGACGTCGGCCGAGGTCGCCGATCTGGTCGCCGTCGCGGAGTTCCGCGACCCGATCTACCCAGGTCTGGTATCGACCGGCAAGGTCGAACGGGGCAGCGAAAAGCCCTACCACACTGTGATCAACGCCGAGAACTACCACGCACTGCAGGCACTCCTGTACACACATCGCGGCGCGGTCGACGCGATCTACATCGACCCGCCGTACAACACGGGGGCTCGCGACTGGAAGTACAACAACGACTACGTCGAGGCCGACGACATGTACCGCCACTCGAAGTGGCTCGCATTCATGGAGCGGCGACTCTTATTGGCGAAGGAATTACTAAACCCGGATGACTCAGTACTCATCATCACTATCGATGAAAAGGAGTACTTGCGACTTGGGATGCTGCTCGATCAGATCTTTCCCGAGGGCGCCATAGAGATGGTCACCTCGGTGATCAGCGCGAAGGGTGTCGCGCGTTTCGGTCAATTCTCCCGCGTCGAGGAGTACATCTTCGTTGTTCTGCTCGGAGATCAAGAGGTGGGACTGGGCGAGTCAAACATGCTGGACGCGTCAAGATCTGCATCTGCGCAAATTGGTAAGCCGGTGATGTGGTTAGGGCTGCGCCGGCGAGAGCCCACTGCCCGCCGAGGCGCACGGCCAAATCAGTTCTACCCGGTCTTTGCAGACGACGATACCGGGTATATCCAATCCATCGGTGATCCAATTGCGAAGAACGTGGATCGTCGCTCAGTTGTCCCTCCGGCGGGCACCTTCGCTGTGTGGCCCCTTCTACCTAATGGAACCGAGGGTTTATGGGGCATAACTCCTGAGACTGCACGCAGATACTTACGAGATGGCTACTTGCGCTCGCGTCGATTTGACCCTGAGACAATGCACCTCGCAGTGCAGTACCTACCGAGCGGAACTGTCGCAGCCATCGCATCTGAAGACATTGCCGTCACCGGACGCGAAGCGGATGGCTCTGTCGTAGCCGAATACAGGTCCGCAAAAGGCGTCATTCCAAAGCGAGTTTGGAACATGCCGTCACACAACGCCGAGACCGGCGGTACGAATCTCATCTCCGCACTTATTGAACGGCGATTTCCTTTTCCAAAATCGCTCTTTGCTGTTGAGGATGTGCTGCGCTTCTTCGTTCTTGACAAATCTGAAGCGACCATCGTCGACTTCTTCTCCGGCTCCGGCACCACTGCGCACGCAGTCATGCGCCTCAACAAGCAGGACGATGGGCACCGCCGCTCAATCAGTATCACCAACAATGAGGTGAGCGCTGACGAGCAGAAGAAGTTGCGCGCATCCAGTCTCCGCCCGGGAGATCCCGAGTGGGAACAGTGGGGCATCTGCGACTACATCACGAAGCCGCGTATCGAAGCCGCGATCACTGGCCGAACACCGAGCGGCGATCCGATCAAGGGCGAATACAAGTTCACCGACGAGTTCCCGATGGCCGACGGGTTTGAGGAGAACGTCGAGTTCTTCACACTCACGTACGAATCACCCATGCGGGTGCAGTCCAACCGCGAGTTTGGGCGGATCGCGCCATTTCTCTGGCTTCGGGCCGGCTCAAAGGGCCGTCGGATCGAGTCGCTGCCTGACGGATGGGACGTGGCCGAGACCTACGGCGTCATCGACAACATCGACAAGACCGAGGCGTTCATCGAGGCGATGGTGGCGAACCCTGATGCCCAGCTCGCTTTCGTCGTGACGGACGAGGGCCGCTTCTTCGAGGCAATCGCTCGAGCGTTGCCGGAAGGCGTCGAACCGGTGCGCCTTTACGACTCCTACCTGCGCAACTTCGAGATCGATGCGATGCGGGGTGCCCGGTGAGATTCACGCTCAAGGACTATCAGCGCGATGCCGTCATCCAGACGCTCGACAACCTTAGTCGTGCACGTCGCTGGTACCGAGAAGATCAGCCTGTGGAAACGTCGTTCGCCTTGACCGCAACGACAGGCGCAGGTAAGACGGTCATGGCTGCCGCCGCCATCGAGGCACTGTTCTACGGCGACTCCGAGCTCGAATTCGAGCCCGACCCGGGCGCCGTCGTGATCTGGTTCTCCGACGATCCGAACCTAAACGAGCAGACGAAGCGACGTTTGGAACAGGCATCCGAGAAGCTGTCGTATGACCGGCTGGTCACGATCAAACCGCCCTTCGCCATGCCGACGCTCGAACCGCGCCACGTGTACTTCCTCAACACCCAGCGGCTGTCGCGCACGTCACTTCTCACCCGCGGAGCGGATCGGGCCTTGGCTGCAGACGACTCGGATGACCTTTCGCTCGTTGCACCAGATGATCTGGCTTGGAACATCTGGGAGACACTCGCGAACACGATTGATGACGACGAGCTGACCGTCTATCTAGTGCTCGACGAGGCGCACCGTGGCTTCAACGCGAAGACCACGAAGGACAAGCCGACGATCGTGCGCCAGCTTGTAAGCGGTGAGAAGACGGGGATCGCGATGCCGATCGTGTGGGGTATCTCGGCGACGATCGATCGGTTCACCGATGCGATGAAAGACGCCGAGGCCGTCGACCGGCGCACGACGCTGCCTGCGGTCACTGTCGATCCCGCACGAGTGCAGCAGTCCGGTCTGATCAAAGACGCCATTGCGCTGGACATCCCTGCCGAAAGCGGCAATCTCGAGACCACGCTCACGACCCGCGCGGCTCGCAAATTGAAAGACTCCGCCAAGCGATGGGCGACGTATCTTGCCCAGCAGAAGCAGCTCCCCGGCGAGACCTCAGCCGACCGGGTCGTGCCGCTGATGGTTCTGCAGATCCCGAACACGGAGGACGCCGACGCGGTCGGTCTCTGGCTCGACACGATTCAGGCCGAGCTCGGCGACCTCACCTCAACGAACGTCCGCCACGTTCTCGGCGATCACAAAGTGCTCACCTTCGGCTCATGGGATGTCGACTGGATCGAACCGCAGAGCGTCGAGGAACAAACACACGTGCGGGTGTTGATCGCGAAGGACGGCATCTCGACCGGATGGGACTGTCCCCGTGCCGAGGTGCTGGTCTCCTTCAGGCCGGCAAAGGATCATACGCACATCACCCAGCTGCTCGGACGCATGGTGCGAACACCGCTTGCGCGACGCATACCGGGAGACGACCGCCTCAACGCGGTGGACTGCATCCTGCCGCATTTCGACAGGACGACCGCGGGCAATGTCGCGAAGTTCCTCACCGGGCTCAGCGACTCGATGCCGGAGACTGGCCAGAAAGTGCTCATCGATGGCAGGGAGCTCGTGCCGAATGCGGCGATCCCCGTGACGGTATGGGAATGCTGGGACAACTTGCCCGCCATGGTGTTGCCGCGGCGAGGGTCACGTCCGGTTAAGCAGCTCGTCAGCCTCGCTCAGGCACTGGCCGCCGATTCGCTGCGCCCCGGCGCCGTCGCATCGGTGCAGTCGCAGCTGCACAACACGCTTGAAGCCCTGGCGACGCGCTATGACGGGCAGCTCCGCAGTGCTGAGATCGAAGTTCGCACGGTGCGCGGAATGACCATCTCCGGACGGTTCGGAACCAATAAACTGTCGTACGCCGACTTCGCAGAGCGTGCGGACGACCGCGCCATCCGAGTCGCCTTCGAGGAGGCGAAACGCGCATTCGGGGCGGATGTCGCCCAGTCATATGTGGACTTTCTCGCGGATCCCGACACGGACGACAGCGACGAAGCCCTCCGTGCCGCCTTCGTCAAGAGCGCCGCGCTCGCAACGGTTCCGAACGTGCGCGAGAAGGTCGATAAGGCGGCCAAGGAGATCGTGTCCGAATGGTTTGGTGACTACCGAGTCGCAATCCGTGGGCTCGCCGACGAGCGCCGCGAGGCGTACGAGGACATCCGCGCTCAGGCGGTTGAGCCCCAGCTGACGCAACTCACTCGCCCGCGCTCGCGTCTTGAGGACTTTGCAGAGACCGTCGAAGGGCAAGTACGCGACGCCGAGCTTCTCGAGAAGCACATCATGGCCGACGAGGACGGATGGTTCCCGCTCTCGTCGCTCAACGGCTGGGAGAGGGACGTCGCACGCAAGGAGGCCGCGCGGCTCGACTGTGTCGGGTGGTACCGAAATCCGTCGGTGACACGGCCTGACTCGCTCGGCATCCCATACCGCGACACCATCGGCAACTGGCGTACGTTGCACCCGGACTTCGTGGTCTTCTCACTGGTGAACGGAGTGGTCCGACCGTCGATCGTCGACCCGCACGGCACTCACCTCGATGACTCGATCGTGAAGCTGAAGGGTCTTGCCGACTTCGCTGAACATCACGGCGACGCGTTCCATCGGGTCGACTCGCTGGGAACCTCGGGATCCTCTGGGGAACTCCGTGTCTTGGACATGCTCGATCCCGAAGTGCGGGACGCGGTGCGAGACGCGAGTGGCACTGCCAGCGATCTGTTCGGCTCGTCGTTGGGGGCGAAGTACTCATGAGCGTTCTGCAGTTCACTCCATCACAGCAGAAGGCGATCGACGATGTTGACAGCACTCTGCAACTGATCGCGTGTGCAGGTTCCGGTAAGACTCAGGTACTCGCCCAACGCATCGCGCGTATCCTCGCTCAGCCCGGAGTCCGACCGGCCAACGTGATCGCCTTCACGTTCACCGAGAAGGCTGCTGCCGAGCTGAAGGAGCGAGTGCACTCCGTCGTGCGCGACGAGCTCGGCGAGGTCATCGGTCTTGCCGAAATGTACATCGGCACGATGCACGGGTTCTGCCTCGATCTGCTGCAGACCTACGTGCCCGAGACTTTCAAGTACAGCGTGCTGACCGACATCACGCAGCAACTCCTCATCGACAGAGAGAGCAAGAACTCGGGGCTCACCACCTGCACGAAACTCGTGGGCGGCGTCGAGAGCCCTCTGCGCCGGTTCATCGACACGCGCACCTACAAAACGGCGCTTTCCATCCTGCAAGAGGACGCCGTCGACACGACACTCGTGCGCGATGTCGTGGCATCGAGTCTCGCGTCCTATCGGGAGTTACTCGAACGCCGAAGGTACTTCGACTACACGTCGATGATGGTGCAGGCGGTGGATTTCCTCACTGACGTCGAGACGAGGAACGATCTCACGCCGACAGAGCAGGCCCTACGCGATCACGTGCGTGACAGTGTCCGATACGTGATCGTCGACGAGTATCAGGACGTCAATCCGATCCAGGAACGTCTCATCAAGTGCCTCGTGCACTTCGGCGCCAATCTCTGCGTGGTGGGCGACGATGACCAGACGATCTACCAGTGGCGGGGATCTGAAGTCTTCAACATCGTCTCGTTCGCGCAGCGGTACCCGAACGTGCGCACGATCGATCTGGCGGAGAACTTTCGCTCCACGAAAGGTGTCGTCGAGCTAGGGCGGTCGATCGCTGAACGGTTGAATTCGAACGAACGACTCTCGAAACGAATGCTCTACGCGTCGCACCAAGAATGGGAACGCGGCGACATGCTCGCGCTGCAATTCGGCGACCCCCACGAGGAAGCAGAGTGGATCGCTCAACGGATCGAAGACCTGCAAGGCTTCCCGTTCGCTGACCGGCGCGGTGCAACTCCACGGGGCCTGTCCTGGTCCGACTGCGCCGTGCTCTACCGATCAGTGAAAGACGCCGACCCCCTGGTCGACGAGCTGAAACGACGAAACATCCCCTTCATCATCAAGGGCCTCGCCCGGCTGTTCGATGCCCCAGAAATCCAGGCGTGCGCGGATCTGTTCCGGTACATGATGGGGGAGATCAGCGAGTCTGACCTTCGGGCGAGTTGGGATCGCGCCGACCTTGTATCCGACAGTTCTCGATGGCCAGATCTCGTCCGGGTGCTGGACCAGGGCGCCGACTTCGATCGGGGAGATCGCTGGGGAACCTACAACATCCAGCGCCTCTATCTCTCCGCCCTGGAAACACTCGACCTTCGCGAGGACACGATTCCAGGCGACGCCCGCAGGCGAGAACTCGTCATGTACCAGCTCGGCAAGTTCTCCCAAGTGATTTCGGACTTCGAGGCGATCCACTTCGCGTCTGCGCCGGAACGCAAGTACGAGTCCTTCATCGGATTCCTGACGCATCAGGCGCCGAGCGTGTACGAGGAGTCCGACGAGGACGCCGGTTACGTCAGTCCAGATGCGGTCGTCATTTCGACCGTTCACCGCGCGAAGGGTCTCCAGTGGCCCGCAGTTTTCGTCCCCTTCCTCCGCCAGGGCAGATTCCCGATGCGGGGTATGGGCGGAACCCAGGCGATACCTCACGTCATCGCTCTCGAGGCTGTAGCGAATGGAGCACGTTACAAGGGAGGGATCGCCGACGAGACGCGGCTGTTCTATGTCGCGGCAACGCGTTCCCAGAAGTTCCTCTACGTGACCTACGCGCCAGGCGACAAGCGCGGCCAGGGAAGAGCGTCCGAGTTCTATCTGCACTGCACGACGTCGACCTGGATGTCGACAACGGATGAAGGCCTCCCGGATCTCCAACGGCTGGACCCGACGCCGAAGCTCGAGACGCCGAACATCGCCATCTCGTTCTCGGAGCTCAAATACCTCTTCGAGTGCCCGTACCAGTTCAAGCTGCGGTTCATGTACGGCTTCAATCCACCGATCCACGAAGCACTCGGCTATGGGAAGGGTCTGCACGACGCACTCGCCGAGATGCACAAGCGGGCACTCGCCGGCGACGTACCGAGCCGGTCGGAAGCTGAAGCACTTGTGGATCGTCATCTCCACACTCCGTACGCATATCCGGCGCTGCGCGATCAATTGCATCGCGCGGCCGTCGACTCCATAGAGCGTTACTTTGATCTCCACGGTGTGGACCTCACACGCACGATCCACTCCGAGAAACAGATCGAAGTCGACATCGCCCCTGGTGTCTCCGTAAACGGAAGGATCGACCTGATCAAATCTCTGGAGACCGACGAGACAGCGATTGTCGACTTCAAGTCAACGGCGCGGGCCCAGAACGAGGATGTCACCCGTGATCAGCTCTCGATCTATGCCCTTGGCTATCAGGAGTTGACCGGCGCAGCAGCCGATCGAATCCAGATTCTGAACCTCGACGAGCAGGGGAAGAGTACCAACGATCCCATCAATTCCGAGCTTGTCAGTGGGATCAAGGAGAAGGTGGCCGCCGTTGCAGATGACATACGCGCCAACCACTTCGCGTGCACGCACGATCATACCGGTGGCGATGGGCCGGATGATCTGGCGTGGCTCATGCCGGGCGGGCGCTGACGCAGGTGCGATGCGCGGACACGCCCCCACGTCACCCCAGGTCACCCAATGCGCCGCCCCCGCCCATCGCTGAATAGGGTGTACGCATGTCCGACGAGCACCACCTCGACACCGCCACCCGCCGCCCCGACTTCGAAACCCGCCAGATCCACGCGGGGAGCGTCATCGACGCGCAGACCAACGCCAGGGTGACCCCGATCTACCAGACCGCCGGTTACGTGTTCGACAGCTTCGACGACGGTGAGGACCGCTTCGCGGGGCGGGGAGGACGCGCGTATTCGCGCAACGAGAACCCGACGAACCATGTCGCCGGACAGCGGATCGCAGACCTCGAGGGAGGCGTCGACGGCATCGTCGTCGCGAGCGGGCAGGCGGCGATCGCTGTCGCGATCTCGGCGCTCGCCGGTGTCGGCGATCACGTGCTGGTCACGCGGTCGCTGTACGAGGGCACGAACGAGATGTTCCGCGGGATCCTGAAGCGCCAGGGCATCGAGGCGGAGTACGTGCCGGATGAGGCGAGCGACGAGGAGTGGGCGGCGCGCATCCGTCCGACCACGAAGGCGCTGTACACGGAGAGCCTGCCGAATCCGCTCGGGCAGGTCGTCGACATCGAGCGGCTGGCCCGCGTTGCACACGCGCACGGCGTGCCGGTGCTCGTCGACAACACGGTGCCGACGCCCTTTCTGGAGCGTCCGATCGAGCACGGGGCGGATGTCGTCATCCATTCGACCTCGAAGTGGCTCGCCGGCCACGGCGCGGTCATCGGCGGCGCGGTCGTCGACGGCGGGCGGTTCGACTGGGCGGCGAGCGGGCGGTTCCCGCAGCTGGCGGAGGCGCCGCGGGAAGGCATCCGCTCGTTCGTTGACCGGTTCGGGGATGCCGCGTTCGGCGCCTACCTGCGCACCGTGGTGGTGCTCGAGTACGGCCCGACGGTGCCGCCGACGAGCACGTTCCTGCTGTTGGCCGGCATCGAGACGCTGTCGCTGCGGATGGAACGCCACGTCGCCAACGCGCAGCGCGTCGCCGAGTGGCTGGAGGGTCGGCCGGAGGTGACGACCGTGTTCTATCCGGGGCTGGCATCCAGCCCGTACCGCGAGCTCGCCGACCGCTACCTGCCGCTCGGGGCAGGGTCGATCGTCTCCATCGACCTGAAGGGCGGACGGGATGCCGCGCGCCGCTTCATCGATTCCCTGCAGCTGATCTCGCCCATGACGCACATCGGCGATGTGCGCACGCTGGCCATCCATCTGGGATCGACGATCCACCTCAAGCTCACCGAGCAGGAACGGCTGGAGGCCGGCATCACGCCCGGGCTGATCCGGCTGTCCATCGGGTTGGAGAGCGCGCGCGACATCATCGAGGACCTCGAGCGCGGGCTGGACGCTGCCGACGTCTGAACGTCACCGTGAATGCGGCACCGCAGAGCTGCCCTGAGCCCCTATCTCAACCCCAGCCACGGTGCATGACGGCGAACCGCGGTTCATAAATCAGGAAAGCCGGTGCGCATTCGCGACCCGAACCGCTGAATCACGGGACCGGGCCGTCTCGTCGCGGGAGGCGTTCCTGAATTGTGAACGCCGACGTGTTCCGACCCTTGCCACGGACGACCAAGCGCAGAACACCGACCGCGCTCAGACGGCCGCAATCGCCTCCAACGGCCGCTGCGCGCGCACGACCGACGCGATGCGCTGCACCGCCTCCACGATCGTGGACGGATCGCACGCCACGTTGACGCGCACGAATCCGGCGCCGCCCGTTCCGAAGGTCGGGCCGGAGTTGAAGGCGACGCGTCCCACATCCCGGAGCACTGCGGCTGGGTCATCGCCGAGGCCAGCATCCCGCAGATCCAGCCAGAGCAGGTACCCGGCGTCGGGGCGCACAAGCCGGGCCTCCGGAACCCATTCCTCGAGCTCCCTGGCCAGCAGGTCGACGTTGGCGGTGATCTGGGCGAGGGCGGCATCCCGCCACTCGGTGTCGTCGAAGGCTGCGATGCTCGCGTGCAGCCCGAGGATGCTCGTGCGCGCCGCGACCTCCTCGGGAAGCCTCGTCAGGTCGTCGGCCGCAGTCTGTCCGGCCGCGACGATCCACGCGCACTTCAGTGCGGCCAGATTCCACGCCTTGCTGGCGCTGGTGACCGTGACGCTCTCGACGCCTGCGGCCTCGGCGAGGGGTCCGAACGGGGTGAAGACCGCATCCGGATGGCTCAGCGGCGCGTGCACCTCGTCGCTCAGGATCGGCACGTCGTATCGCGCTGCGAGCTCGGCCAGCGCCTCGAGCGACTGGCGAGAGTGACATCGTCCTGTCGGGTTCTGCGGGTTGCACAGCAGCATGGCGTCGACGCCTTCGGCGAAGACATGCTCGAGGCGTTCGAGGTCGAGCGTCCATCCGGATGCCTCCACCAGCGGCACCTCGACCACGCTTCCCTGCACCTCGCCCACCATCTCGTAGAAGGGGGCGTACACGGGCGGAGTGAGCACCACGCGGGCGCCGACCGGCGGGACCAGCAGGCGCAGGGTCTCGACGAGACCGACGGTGACGTCGGTGGCGAGGTGGATCCAATCCGGGCGCACGTGCCAACCCCACGAACGCTTTGCGAACTCGGCGAACGCCGGCGCGAGCGGACCCGGTCCATCCAGGTAACCGGTGTCGCCGGATGCCAGCGCGCGCGAGACCGCATCCACGATCGCCTCCGACGGCTCGAAGTCCATCTCCGCGACGAACAGCGGCAGCACGTCGGGCGCGTAGCGGCGCCACTTGATGCTGCTGCGCTCGGAACGCAGTCGGGCGATGGGATGGATGGACAGCTGGCTCACGGTGAGGCTCTCAGGCTCTGGATGGGTCGGAAACGATGGATTCGACTGTAATCGGGGGTTTCGGTGAGGCCCCCGTACGAGTCGCCGCGTTACGACGCTCGGCATTCGACCCGCATCCGACCTGTGTCGCGTCCGCACGCCCGTCGATCTCCGTCGGCGTCCGGCCGACGTCCCGCTGGGCACCCCGTCGGCACCCCGCCGAGTGTGCAGAGAACGCTCTTCGTCGACCGGGGAAGCGCGTTTTATGCACACTCACCAGGGGTGTCGCGGTGCCAACGGGTGTCACCGGGCCAACGGGTGTCACGGTGCCGACAGGGTGTCGTGGGGCCCACGGGTGTCACGGTGCCGACAGTGACGTGGGTCAGAGCAGCATCTCCACGAATCCGTCGATCACCGCTTGCATCGGATGCCCGTCCTCCTCGACCGCACGCTCCAGGTCTGCGCGGGCGACGAGCGCCGCGACCCGTCCGTCCTGCAGCACGAGTGCCGCGCTCCACACCGGGTCCGCGGCCCGCGCGGCCTCCAGCGCGGCGAACGGCGTCAGCCCGATGCCGACCCTGGCGTGCACCGGATACGCCACGTCTCCGACGGTGGGTCGCGCCTCCGCGAGCAGATCCGTCCGCTCGGCTTCCCGCGCCAGGGCGTCGAGCACCGCGGGCGTGGTCCAGCCGACGACCTCGGACGGATGCGGCGCGAGCTCCCTCTCGCGTGCGTAGACGACGACAACAGGATCGTCGGGATCCGCTCCCGCAGCATCGAGCGCTGCCGTCGCCTCGTTCAGCGAGACGTCCTTGTTCACCAGGTACAGCGGAGTGCCTTCCGGCAGCACTTCTCGAACCGTCGTCAGCGCGGTCGCGGGCTCGCTGAAGCCGTTGGCGACGAGCCAATCGTCGTTGAAATAGGTGGAGAGGTAGGCGCGACCGGAGTCCGGCAGGATGACGGCCACCACGTCGTCCTCGTCGAGCTCGGCGGCGACGTCGAGGGCTGCGGCAAGCGCGATCCCGCTGGATCCGCCGGCCAGGATCCCCTCTTCCTCCGCCAGGCGCCGGATGGCCTCGATGGCGGTGCGGTCGTCGACGGCGACATACCTGTCGATCACGCCCGTGTCGAGGCTGGACGGCCAGGCATCCTGGTCGGCGTCCGGATGCACGACGTGCCCCGCGCCTTCGATGTACTTCTGGCTGCCGTCGCCGCCGGAGTACGACGAGGTGAAGGGATCCGCGCCGACGACCGTCACGCGCCCCTCGCTCACCTGTTTGAGGTAGCGTCCCGTGCCGGAGATCGTGCCGCCGGTGCCGACCGTGGCGACGAGGTGCGTGATCCGTCCCTCGGTGTCGTCCCAGAGCTCGGGACCGGTGCTGGCGAGGTGCGCGTCGGGGTTGGCAGGGTTGTCGTACTGATCGGCGAGCCAGGCGCCGGGCGTCTCGGCCACGAAACGCTGGGCATGCGAGCGCAGGCTGTCGGGATGGTCCCTCGGCACGAAGCTGTCGACGAGCCGCACCTCCGCGCCGTAGGCGGTGAGCAGCGCGCGCTTCTCAGCAGAGACAGCTGAGCTGGTGAAGATGACGGAGCGGTATCCGAGGTGTGCGGCGAAGGCCGCGAGGCCGATACCGGTGTTGCCCGACGTGGTCTCCACAACGATGCCGCCCGGCTGAAGCGAGCCGTCGGCTTCTGCCGCGCGGAGCATCCACAGTGCCGCCCTGTCCTTCACACTGCCCGCCGGGTTGGCGCTCTCGAGCTTCACGTACACGGCAGGCCGCAGACCGGCCGTCAAGCGGTTCAGTCGGATGAGCGGGGTGCCGCCGATCGCATCGGCCAGGGCTTCGTAGCGGGTCACGTGTGTCTCCTGGGTGGTGTCGGGCTCATTGCACCGGATAGTCCAGCTCGGCCGTGTACTGGTCGAAGGCGTCGGCGACGACGGTGAGGGTCGCCACCCAGCTGCCGGATCGCGGAAGCGTGACCGTCGCGCTCGCGAAGTCGATCGGCGTGGCCGTGCCCGGATGGTTCACCCCTGCAACGCGGAACGGGAACGACACCGGCAGAGCCTTCACCGGACCGGACGCCTCGCTGAGCTGCAGTTCGACGCGTTGCGGCAGCGGTGTCGAGTCATCGGCCCCCACGACCGTGACGCGGAAGGACTGCTGACCTCGCCGAGCCGGGCCGCCGTCGAAGGTCACCGTGTAGGGACCGATGGTGCGCTGCTGCGCCACGACGGGGGCGTATGCCGCCTCGGCAGGCGTGATGGACGACAGCACGCCGGACACGATGACCACGACACCGCCGATCGCCGCCTCCCAGCGCACCCGTCGACGCAGCGCGGCGGTCTGCCCGGGGGCCGGTCGGCCGTGGTCCTCGCGCACGGGCTCGGCGGCCAGCGTGGCGACGGCTCCCTCCGCCACGACGGCGGAGATTCCGCTCGGCGTCTGCGCCGCCGCGGACTGCGTTTCGCTGCCGTTTTCCGCGACCGCAGACGGGACAGTGCGACGGATGCCGCTGCCGAACGTCGCGACCGCGGTCGAGGCTGCGACGCCGACGCTCTCCCGCACGGTGCGCCGCACCCACGCACGGTTCCGCGCGGCCAGGACCAGCACGACCCCCACCAGGACGAGCTTGGCGAGCAGCAGGATGCCGTACGTCGTCGTCAGCAGAGCGGCCGGATACCGCACCTGGATCACGGATTGCAGCACGCCGCTGATCACCAGCACGAGCACGCACGCTCCGGCGTAGAGAGACCAGGCCGGCAGACGCTGCAGCCGGGCGGCGGTGAGGCGTCTGCGCAGCAGCAGCCAGCCCAACATCACGAGACCGCCGAGCCAGGCGATGGCGGCGGTGGCGTGCAGCGCCGTCGAAACGAACTGCAGCCACGAGGACGCGCCGTGCCCGTCGACGACGAGCGCACCGATCGCGACCACCCCCGCTGCGGCGAAGATCGCGGTCTGCAGGGCGAGCGGGCGCCCGAACACGCGCGTTCCGGGCAGGACGGCAACGGCCAGCGCCAGCCCGAGCAGTCGGACGCCGACGGCGACGGCATACGACGAGCCGAGGAACGGGATGAGTCCGGCCCAGAGCTGCTCGCCGCCCGCGAGGCCGCCGATGCCGGCGGCACGACCCGCCCCCGCGCCACCACCTGCTCCGACCGCGCCTGTGGCACCGCCCGACGTGTCCCACAGGTACTGCACCACGAGCTGCGCGAGGGATGCGACGATCGCGAACGCCAGCCCCGCCCTGGCGAGTCCGGCCACCCTGCGACGAGCGCCGAAAAGGGATGCCGCCGGCAGCAGTCCGAGGCCGACGACGAATCCGAGATACACGGCGCCCTTGACGACGCCTGCCGTCAGAGCGAGGCCGGCGCTCGGCTGGTGGACCGCAGGGGCGGCAGCGGCGATCGCGGGGGTTCGCACGCCGAACTGGAGCGAGCCGCCGACGGGATGCGAATCCGCAGAGACGACGGACCAGCTGGCGATGTAGGTGCCCTTCGGGAGGGAGTTCCGGAGCGGGATCACGAGGACCGTGCGGTTCTTCTCGAGCACCTGAGCGCCGGCATCCACTCGCCTGCCTGCCGCATCGACCACGGCCGCGGTGTCGCCCTGCGGGGGCATCGTCACGCTCTCGTCGAACGTGACGCGGATGCTCGTCGGCGACTCCTTCACCTCGGCGCCGTTCTGCGGTGCCGTGCCCACTACCGTCGCGTGTGCGCTCGCCGGGGCGGCGCCGACCGGCCACGCCACGAGGACGAGGGCCAGCACGGCGCCGACGACAGCGACGAGACGCACACGAACGCTCATCGGCGTGAACGCGCCAAGGCTGCTGCGGCGATTCCGGAGGACGCGAGCGCCACAACGAGCGCAGCGATCGCGAGTGCGATCAGCCACCCGCCCGCACTCGTCGACGATGTTGCTGCCGAGACGGACAGGTCGGCTGCGGCCGCCTTGGGCTGCGCCGTGGTCGTCGCCTCTGCCGACGAAGCAGCGACGACCACGACGCTCGGAGCGGGATGCTCCGGCTCTGCACCGCCCTGCGCCCGTTGCGACCACTCCACCGTCGTGCCGTCCGAATACGTCTGGACGGCGGGCAGGTAGAGCGTGCCCGGCGCGGGCAACGGCCCAACTGACAGCGCGAACTGTCCGAACTCGCCCGGCTTCAGGCCGCCGTCTGTGGCGGTCCACGTGACTCGGGTGACTGCGGAGGTGATGGCGTTTCCGTCGTCGTCCTTCAGCGGCTTGGCGAGCTTGGTGCTGGTGAGCGTGGCGGTCCACCCAGGAACGGGACGCGCGAGCACGGAGCTGAACGGCGTGCTCGCGGGCAGCTGCACCGCCAGTTCCGTCGTGTTCGCCGTCGCCGATTCCACCGGGACGCTGAAGGTGAGCGTCGCCCACCCGCCGGAGACCGCGTTCGACGACGATACCGTGACGTGTGCCACCGCCGCGGATGCCCCGGCCAGAGCGAGCGCGAACGCCGCGACGAGCGCTCCGGCGGCCACGATCAGACGTTGAGTCGTCCTCATGCCGTCACCCCTGGCCTGCGAGCTGACCGGCGTCGAGCTGACGGGCGTCGCGCTGATCGGCGTCGCGCTGATCGGCGTCGAGGATGTCGAGGATCCGTCGGCGCAGCGCGATGAAGCCGGATGAGGACTGGTCGCGCGGACGATCCAGCTCGACGTCGACCACCTCGCGCACGCGCGCCGGACGCGGCGAGAACACGACGATCCGATCCGCAAGGATCAGTGCCTCGCTCACGTCGTGCGTGACGAGCACGGCGGTGAACCGGCGCCGATGCCAGAGCGAGAGCAGCTCGCCCTGCAGCACACGGCGGGTGAGGGCATCCAGCTTGCCGAGCGGCTCGTCCAGCAGCAGCACGGACGGATCGTTCACCAGGGCCCTGGCGAGCGCCGCGCGTTGCGCCATGCCGCCGGAGAGCTGGGCGGGCCAGGCATCCGCGAACTCGGTGAGTCCGACGAGCTCGAGTGCATCGTCGATGCGCTGTCGCGACCCCTTCAGGATTCCGCGCGCCTGAGGGCCCACCGCCACGTTCTGACGAACCGTGCGCCATGGCAGCAGCGTCGGATCCTGGAAGACGAGTGCACGGCTCGGATCCGGCCCGCTCACCGGTGCTCCGCCGACGAAGACGCCGCCGAACAGCGGCTTGTCGAGCCCGGCGAGCAGCCGCAGCAGCGTGGACTTGCCGCTGCCGCTCGGCCCGATCAGGGCGATGAACTCGCCAGGTCGCGCGGAGATCGACACGTCGTCGAGCACCGGGAGATCCTTGCCGCCGCTGCGGAACGCCTGCGTCACCCCGAGGATGTCGATCGGTGCACCGGTTTCCGCTCTTCCGGCGACCGACGGCACGGCGTGCGTCGTCTCTACCATCTGGTCAGCTCCTTCTCCCAGCGCAGCACGTAGTTGCGCAGCCGGAACAGCAGGGTCAGCAACACGCCGCAGACGACCACGAGCACGACGATGCCCGCGTAGACGCCCGGAAAGTCGCCCCAGCCCTTCTTCCAGTTGATGTACCAGCCGAGGCCGGCGTTCACGCCGAAGTTCTCGGCGATTGTGAGGCTCACGAACGAGGCGCCGAGCGCCATGAACGCACCGGTGAAAATACTCGGCAGCGCGGCCGGCAGGCTCACCCGGAGCACGAGGTACCAGGTCTTCGCGCCGAGCGTCTGTGCCACGTCGAAGTACGACCGAGGCACGCTGAGGATGCCGGCCCGCGTCAGGATCGTGATCGGGAACCACACCGTCAGCGCGATCATGAACACCGCACCCGTGTACGCGGTCGGGAAGAGCACGAACGCGATCGGCACCCACGCGAGCGCCGGCACCGGACCGATGAAGATGAGGATCGGATGCACCCAGTAGTTCGCCCGCTTCGACCAGCCGATGATCACGCCCGTGAGGAGCCCGGCGACCAGGCCGACCGCGAATCCGACGGCGAGCAGCAGCATCGAGTTGGCGAGGCTCTCGGTGAGGATGCCACGGCTCGCCCAGAGCCGGTCGAAGATCTCCTGTGGCGCCACGAAGTACGGCGGCTCGAGCAGTTCCGCCTTGGCGGTGGAGAACTCCCAGAACAGCGCCCACAGTCCGGCGCCGAGGAGCCACGCCTCACCGTGCGCCGCGGTGCGCGTCGCCCAGGCACCCACGCGACCCTTCGTCGCGGTGAGCGCCCAGATCACCGCCCAGATGACGGCCACGGCGAAACCGACCACGACAGTGAACGGCGTCGTCGACTGGATGGACTGCGCATCGCGCAGCGGCAGCGCGCCGTTGTCGGGCACGAGCCAGGTGACCAGCGAGAAGGCGATCCAGGAGAGGATGCCAGCACCGATCACCGGCACGCTCACCGTGGCCGGATGGGCGATCCGCTCGAGCGCCGCGTGGATGCGCTCACTCCCTGCAGCGGCGGCATCGGGACCACGCGTCTGGGTGCGCGCGGAGGACGCAGGCGCTGATGGCGACAGTGTGGTGGTCATGGCATCCTCTCCCTGGATCGGACCGTCTAGAAGCTGAGACCGAGGTCGACGAACGCCTTGTCGGCAAGCGCCGACGCGTTCGTGTTCGAGGGCAGGAACCCGGTCTTGATGAACTTCTTGATGCCAGGGGTCAGCGACTTCTTGAGGTTCTCCGGCGACGGGTCGAAGGTGAGCGTCTTGAGCACGGGCAGGATCTCGTCAGGAGTGCCGGCTACATAGCTCTTCTCGGACTCGATCTTGGCCGTCTCCTCCAGGTGGGCACCGGCCCAGCGGGAGCCCTCGGCCCAGGCGGTGACGAGCTTGGCGGCGGTCACCGGGTCCTGGCTGACGAAGTCGTTGTTGAGCACGACGGCGCAGCACGGGTACTGCGCGTTGTCGCTGAGGGTGCGGTTGTTCGAGATCTCCTTCGCCCAGCCGTCCTGCACTCCTTGGATGATCGGCAAGTAGCCACCTGCCGTCGCGATGGCGTCGACCTTCTTGTCCTTGAGTGCCTGCGGCAGCAGATCCTGCTCGATCACGACCCACTCCACCTGCTTCGCGTCCGGGCTGGAGTTGATCCCCGCGTCGAGGAGGTCGAGCGAGAAGAAGTTGGTGGCGGATCCCTGCAGGCTGCTCACGCCGATCTTCTTGCCCTTGAGCGAGGCCACGCTGGGCACCGAGCCGTCGTTGCGGGTGTAGAGGTCGAGGCATCCGTGGTGCAGTCCGCCGGACAGCTTCACCGGAGTTCCGTTGTAGATGGGTCCGAGGTAGTTGAAGAAGATGCCGTTGGACGCCACGTACTTGCCGGAGCCGACGGCGGCCGTCAGGTCCTCGTCGGTGCCCGCCTTCTTGAGCACGACATCCAGGCCGGCTTTCTCGAAGAAGCCCTTCTCGTACGCGATCACGAGCGGTGCGTCGCACACGCCGCTCGGGGTGGTGAGGGTGAGCGTCTTGTTCGCCCACGAGTTGGCGACCGCGAGGCCATTGGCCGTGGCGTTGGCTGCGTTCTGGCTCTTCAGGAACCACCAGCCGCCGAGGCCACCGGCCACGACGACTGCCGCACCGATCCCGACGCCGGTGAGAAGACCGCGGCGGGACACGCCTTTGGAGGTATCCGCGTCGGTGGTGGGGTCGGCCAGCTGCGCGCCGCTCGGCAGCACCTGAGTGCCGTTCTGGGCCGCGGATGCCGCAGCCGTGTCTCCGGATGCCGCGCCCGCCCCTGCGCCGAACGCACCGACATCCGCCGTGCTCGCAGCTGGCGGGTTCGAGGCGCCGGAGACGTCCGCGCTGCTGGAGGTGTGCGGGGTGTCGGCCGGGTCGGGCAGGTCGCGACCCGGAGTGCTGTCGATGGGCTCGTCGCTCATGGCGGGACTCCTTGTGCTGGGTTGTGCCGGGGATCCGGTCGGATCCGCTGTGCGGCTACTGGTGCGGTGCTGTCGTCGGCGTTGGCCATTACACGCACGCCTCAGGCGGCATCGCCACGTCTGCTGCCGCTTCCCGTCACGGGCTGACCGACGAGGTAACACGGTGACCACGCAGGTAACCGAGCGATCGGATCCGTAACAGGACGGGCGGGACGCGCGCCGTGTGACGCACCCTGGGCGGTGCCGGATCCGAGACGAGGGCCGGCCGCAGGGAGGGACCAGTGACGCAGCAGACGACACGAGAAGGCCGCCGGCTGGATGCGCCGGCCCACGCGCCGCTGTCGGTGCTCGACCTGTCGCCGTTCCCGAGCGGATCGAAGCCGGCAGACGGCATCCGCAACACGATCGATCTGGCGAAGCAGACGGAGCGGTTCGGATACGCGCGGTACTGGCTCGCCGAGCACCACGCGAACCCCGGTATCTCCGGGTCGGCGCCGCACGTGCTCGCCGCGCTCGTCGCAGCGGCGACCGACAGTATCCGGGTGGGCACGGCGGCGACGCTGCTCGGCAACTACAGCCCGATCCAGGTGGCTGAGGCTGCCGGTGTGCTCGGCGCGTACAGCGGCGGGCGGTTCGACCTCGGGGTGGGCCGAGCTGCAACGGTTCCGCGCGTGCCGCCCGCTGCGCCAGGCGCCGAGAGTCCGGCAGCCGACGTCCGAACTGCCACACCCGCCGACCGTGTCGTCGACGGACTCGTCATCCCTGCACCGCGCGTTCCGCGCCTCGAGACCGAAAGGTTCGCCACCATCGCCCGGCTGCTCGCGCGCGACGAGGGCAGCGACTTCGTCGAGACGGTGGATGCCATCCTCGCGTTCCTGCGCGGCGACTACGTCGACCGGGACGGCGGCCCTGTGTTCGCGACGCCCGCGCACGACCACGGCGGCGTCGAGTTGTGGGTGCACGGCAGCACGGCGGGACCGAGTGCGCGGCTCGCCGGCGAACGAGGACTCCGCTTCGGCGCGAACTACCACGTCGCGCCGTCGTTCGTGCTGGAGGCCATCGAGGAGTACCGCTCGGCGTTCCGTGCGAGCGAGCGGCTCGCACAGCCGCACGTGATCGTCTCGGTCGACGTGGTCGTCGCCGAGACCGACGAACGTGCGCGACGGCTCGCCGCGGGCTACGCGCCGTGGGTGCTCAGCATCCGGTCCGGTCGGGGTGCCATCCCGTTCCCCACCCCGGAGGAAGCGGATGCCGTCACCTGGTCCGACGAGGACCGCGATGCCGTGCGCGACCGCCTCGACACCCAGTTCGTGGGATCGCCTGCCACGGTCGTCGAGCGCCTCGAGACGTTGCAGCGCGTGACCGGCGCGCAGGAGCTGCTCGTCACCACCATCACGCACGACCACGTCGACCGCGTGAACTCGTACCGTCTGCTCGCTGACGCGTGGGGCATCAACGCCTCGCGAGTCACGACGTCGGGCACCAACGCGTCCGATACCAACGCGTCCGACGGCACCGCGTCCGACAGCACCGACAGGAGCGCAGCATGAGCCGAACCTTCGCCGTGATCGTCGAGCTCGACGACGACCTGCAGACGGATGCCCCGGCATCCGCCATCGCGCGGGCCGCGGTCGCCGCCGAGCGCGCGGGCGTCACCGCGGTGAGCTTCGAGGACAACCCGACCGTTCCCGGTGCCGGCGCCCGGTACCGCTCGGGTGTTCAGTACGGACGGCTGGACGCGACCCTGCGCGCCGCATCCGTCGCTCCGCTCACCGGCTCGATCGGCCTGATCCCTGTTGTGCACGCGCTGTACAACGAGCCGTTCCACCTGGCGACCCAGCTCGCCACGCTGGACACGGCGTCGCTGGGCCGGGCCGGATGGATCGTTCGTGCCGACCCGGATCCGTCCATCGCGGCCCGACACGGCAGGGATCCGCTGCCCCCATCGGTCGCAGACGCCGAGCTCGCCGACGTGGTGGAGGCGATCCGCCGCCTGTGGGACACGTGGGAGGACGACGCCGTCATCCGCGACGCCGCGACCGGCCGGTACCTCGACCGCACGAAGGTGCACTACGCCGACTTCGCGGGTGAGCGATTCTCGGTGAAGGGACCGTCGATCATCCCGCGTCCGCCGCAGGGGCAGCCGGTCGTCTTCGGCGCACGGAACTCGTCGGCCGAGGTCGACGCCGTGCTCATCGACGTGACGCTTCCAGGCCGGGACCGGTCGACAGCGCACGCCGACGGGCGCACGGTCTCACGTGTCGCCGACGCCGCGGACCTTCCGGAACTGGTCGCCCGGGCGACGGAGGCTGCCGACGCCGCACGCACCATGCTCGCGCCGGGAACCCTGATCGTGCTGCAGCTCGGCTTCGCGCTCGACTCGGCGGGGCTCTTCGCTCTCGATCGGCCGGCCGCGCTCGATCAGCTGTCCGCGCCCGATCGCCTCGGCGAGGAACGCGGCGACTTTCGAGCGGATGTCCGTGCCCTCGTCGCCGACGCCGCTCCCGTTCTCGTCCACCTCCTCTCCGCCCTCGCCGGGGTGGCGGACGGCGTGCGTCTCTTCCCCGCACGCCTCGACCAGGATCTCGACGAGCTCGGCCGCGCCGTGTTGCCGGAGCTTCGTGCCCGCGGACTGTTCCGCTCCCCGCGCGCTGGCGACACGCTGCGCACCTCACTCGGGCTGGACCGGCCAGCGAACCGCTTCGCCCCGAACGTGGCCGCCCCGAGCCTGTCCGCACCGAATCCGTCCACCCCGAGCTTTTCCACCCCGAGCCTGGAGGCCGCCCGATGAGCGCATCCGCACGCCGCCGCGTCCAGTTCGGCGTCTTCTTCCAGGGCGTGAACTCGTCGACCGTATGGGATGCCCCCGAGAGCGGATCCCAGACCGACTTCGAGAGCTTCCGTCGCGTCGCGCAGACGGCCGAGCGCGGCCTGTTCACGGCGTTCTTCCTCGGCGAGGGCCTGCGGCTGCGCGAACACCTCGGCCGACTGCACGACCTGGACATCGCCGGACGGCCGGATGCCATCACGCAACTCGCGGCACTGGCATCCGTCACTGAGCGCATCGGCCTGGTGGCCACGCAGAACACCACCTACAACGACCCGATCGACCTCGCTCATCGCCTGCAGAGCCTCGACCTGCTCTCTGGTGGGCGTGCAGCGTGGAACGTCGTGACGACGGACAACGCGTGGACGGGCGAGAACTTCCGTCGCGGCGGATACCTCGACCACGCCGACCGCTACACGCACGCCGCCGACGTGATCGCCATCGCAAGGCGGGTGTGGGATGCCGTGCCCGACAGCACCGCAGGCAGCGCGCCCGGATCGCTCCCGGATCCGTTCCGCTACGACACGGCGTACTACTCCGTCGAGGGCCGCGGTGTGCTGCCGCGCAGCGCGCAGGGCCACCCCGTGCTGTTCCAGGCGGGGGACTCCGCAGAGGGCCGCGACTTCGCCGCGCGCAACGCCGAGGTGATCTTCTCGGCGCACGCCACCCTGGAGCCCGCGACGGAGTTCGCCGCGGACATCCGGTCCCGCACACTGGCCGCCGGGCGCCCGGCCGACGACCTCAAGATCTTCCCCGGACAGGAGTTCATCGTCGTCGACGACGCATCCGAGAGGGAGGAGAAGGTGCGCTGGGTGCGCGAGCACCAGATCACACCGCAGACCGCCATCGCGTTCGTCGAGCAACTCTGGGGCACCGAGCTTGCCGACGCGGATCCAGACGGCCCGCTGCCGTCGTTCGATCCGGTCCAGAGCATCACGGGCGAGACCCGCGGCACGGGATTCCGCGCCACGAAGGCTCTCGAGACGGCGCACGCCTGGCGCGAGCTGTCTCGGGAGCACGGGTGGAGCATCCGCGAGCTGGTGATCAACGTCAGCACCCGCCGCGGATTCGCCGGCACCGCCTCGCAGATCGCCGACGAGCTCGAACGCTTCGCGGACGCCGGCGTCGTCGACGGATTCAACATCACGCCGTGGCTCGTCCCCGGCGGCCTGGACGACATCGTGAACAAGCTCGTGCCCGAACTGCAGGAGCGCGGCATCTACTGGACCGAGTACCCCGGCGACACGCTGCGCGAGAACCTCGGCCTGCGCGAGCCACTGACGCGGCGCAGCGGAGCGGATGCCGGTGGTGACGTCGACGAGGCATCGAACGCTGCGGAGACGCTCGGGTAGGCCGCTCTCGGGCGGCCGTCGGTTGGGGCCGCGGGGGTTGTGGGCGCGACGACACGACCGCGACGGCACGTCGACCCGGAACCCACATCTGCGGCGCGGCGGTCGCCGGAGCGGCACTGCGCCGAGCACTCGGCTAGCGACCCTCCGCGCCGAGGACGACCAGCGGACCCTCGTCCGCGGTCGGCGGTTCGAAGTGGTCGTAGTACTCGGCCGCGAGGGACGGTGAGAGCGCGTAGTCGTCCGGATGGTCGTGGTTGCGCTCGCGCACCCGCTGAAGCGCGACGGATCGCGGGGTCGCGAGGTAGATCGTCTCCGGCACGATGCCGGTCGGGCGCAGCAGTTCGCGGTAGTCGTCGCGGGCCCGCCTCGACCAGAACGAGAAGTCCAGCACGACGTCGACACCGGCGGCTGCGAGCACCAGCAGGCGATCTCGCAGCTCGCGCTCGATCTCCGCATGGACATCGGCGGGAAGCGGCATGACTCGTATCCCGCGCCGCCACGCCTCCTGGTCGAACGAGAGACGGGTCATGCCGTCGGCCTCGAGCTGCCGCGCGACGGTGGATTTGCCGGATCCTGCGGGACCGCACATCATCACGACTCTGCTCACCGGCCCGAATCTACCTCCGAGCGAATCTGTCCGCGCGGGCGGTGGCCCGCGGCTCGGGTGCTGGCTCACCGAACAGCAATGCGGTTCACTGAGGACGTGGCAGCGACTGCGGAGAAGAATCGGGCGGTGCTGCGTCCGCGGTCGGCGATCTGGATCGCGATCGCCGCCTGGGTCCTGTGTGCACTGAACCTCGTGGCGCAGCTCATGATCCACGACTGGTCGGCGGCGCTCCGCGCGATACCCGTCGTCGGATTCATCGCTCTCGCGGCATGGATGCTGTTCGTGACCCCGGCGGTCGTCGTGGAGCGGGACGCTGTCGTCTTGAAGAACCCGGCTCGCGACATCCGGATCCCGTGGACTGCCATCACGGATGTGCAGCCCAGCTATTCGCTTCAGGTGCGGACCGCGCAGCGTCGGTTCCGTGCGTGGGCCGCACCCGGTGCCATGCAGGCGTCGAAGTTTCCCGCGCTGGAGGCGAACGAGCAGATCCTGCTTCATCTTTCGCTGCCGGATGATGGCACGTTCGCGATGTCCGCCCTGGTCGATCCGGACCAGGCGGAGCGGTCCCGATCCGATGCCGCATCGGCGGCAGTCCGTCGCGGATGGCAGCTGGCCCAGCGTCAGGCGGCGCAGGCCACGGCGGCGGCGCAGAAGGTCGAAGTCCACTGGCACATCCCGCCGCTGATCACGCTCGGGGTGCTTCTCGTGGCGTCAGTGGTCACCATCGCGGTCTGACGTGTCCGCACCAGCGGCGCGCCGCGACACAGCTCCTGACTGTGTCCTCGGCGGTCAGCCCACGCGGGCCGTCAGGCCGGTTCGGACTGCGGCTCCGGGCTGAGGAAGTCGAAAACGGTGCTGATGGTGCCGTCCGACCGGATGGTGTGGATCGCCAGCCCGGGCGTCGCGGTGTCGTCGAACGGATCCGGCGTCCTGCCGGGGCGAAGAGTCGTGGACACTCCTGGTGCGCCGAGCAGCGGCCGGCCCGCGAAGGTCGTGGCGAGTGCGGCGTGCACGTGTCCGGTCAGGACTCCGACGACCTTCTCGTCGTTGCCGACGAGGTCGGCGAGGGCTTCCGGGTTCCGGAGGCCGTTCTCGTCCATGAAACGCTCCCCGATCGGGACCGGTGGGTGGTGGAGGGCGATGACGGCCAGCCCTGAGGCGGCATCGAGCGCACGGCGGGCGAATGCGATCGTGCTCTCGGACAGTTCCCCTGCGACCTCACCCGGGATCAGGCTGTCCAGCCCGATCACGGTCAGCCCGTCGAGGTCGACGACCGTGTTCAGGAATCCGTCGGCGTCTGCTCGAACGTGTGTGGTCAGCGCTGCTCTGGCGTCGTGATTGCCGGGCACCACGGCCAGCGGCAGGTCCGCGCAGACACCGAAGAACTGGTCGTACTCGGCCGGTGAGCCGTGATCGGCGATGTCCCCGGTGACCAGCACCAAGTCGATGTCCCCGAGCGCGATCACTTCGGCGACCACCCGCTCGAGCCTGTGCGTGTGGTCGCGGCTTCCATCGATGTGGGTGTCACTGAGGTGTGCGATTCGAACCACGACGGCCCTTCCCTTCACGGCGAGTGGAGCCCGACCGTAGCAGATCCGCGGCATCGACGGCGCCGTCGAGATCCGCGTCGGAACGCGCTCTCGTCCATTGCGAGTCGTCTGGGGGAATCCTTGCCGAGAAGCCCCGGCAGTGCTGGCTGCTTAGCGTGCCTGTGCTGACTGCTGATCCCATGGATCGAGGTAATCCACGCCCAGGGGCGCGAAGTGCCTCGTGTTCCGCGTGACGACGGTCAGCTGCGCGGACTGAGCGACGGCGGCGATCAGAGCGTCGTCGAATTGAGCGTGTTCAGGGATGCGGTATGCCGCGAGTATCCGCGCGGCTTGGAGGTCGAATGGCATCACGCGGCCCTCGAAGGCGGGCAAGACGTGATCATCGAACCAGCCACGCAGAATCGCTCCCTGACGGGAATCGTCTCGTTCCTTAGCGATGATCCCGCGCTCGATCTCAGCGACGGTCGTGGCCGAGATGAACTGGTCGAACAGCGGCACTGAAGCGGCCCACGTCTCGACCTGTGGGTTGCGCCCTCGTACGCGCAGCGCAGACACCACATTGGTGTCCAAGAGATACCTCACAGTTCCGCAGCGCGTGCGGTCAGGCCCAGACGCTCAGGCTCGAATTCGAAGTCGCCACCTTCGTCGGTGCTCAACAGATCGACGATCGTCACAGGGTCTTCCTGGAGCGCTTCGGTCAAAAGATCGCGTGCCTCCGCTTCGACGGACCGGTGACGCCGCTCGGCACGTGCTCGAAGCGCCGCCTTGGTTCCTGCGGGAAGATTGCGGATCAGGATCTGCTCCACCGTGACCACCTCCGATATCACGAAGATGATATCATCACGTCCCGCTACGCGCTCTACGCGGCGCCCGTCGGCCCCGCTCATTCGGCTGCGAGCTCGTCGAGCGAGAGCCGGAGAGCGGATGCCAGCACCGCGAGCGGAGCCGTTGGCGCATGACCCGCGCGCTGGAGCCTCATCGGCGGCGGTGTCGAGCCGGGCGAGACGCCGCAGCAATCCGTCATCCGTGAGGTCGGCGAGGAACTCGGCGTTGTCCCGACCATCGTCGGGATCGTCGGCGCATACGGCGGACCGCTCCTCGAGACGACCCTTCCGAACGGCGATCACGTCGCCTACGTCACGGTTGCGTTCGAGTGCGGGATCCCGAGCGCCGGGTTCACGTTGGAGGGTGCGGAACTGATCGAGACCGCGTGGTTCGCTCGCGAGCAGGTCGCGCGGCTCGACCGGCACGCGTGGATCGACAGCGTGCTCGACGACGCCGCACACTGACGCGTCGCTACGCGCTCCGCGCCACACCCGTCGGACCCGCCCACTCCGCGGCGAGCTCGTCGAGCGAGAGCCCGAGAGCGGATGCCAGCACCGCGACGACGCCGAACGCCGGGCTGGGCAGCCGACCAGTCTCGATCTTGCGCAGGGTCTCGGGTGAGACTCCGGCTTCCGCTGCCACGTCGTTGAGCGATCGCGGCCCGCGCGCACGCCGAAGCGTCTCCCCGAGCCTGCGGCCTGCAGCCAGCTGCTCGGGGGTGAGCGGTGCGCGAACCATCATCTGAAGGGTCTCCGATCCGAAGAGAAGCGGGCGGTATTATTATACCGCCATGATCGAGCTCCACACCCCAGCCGAGATCGAGCAGCTGCGTGCCGCAGGCCGTTTCGTTCACGACACGCTGGTCACCCTTTCCGCGCAGGCCGCTGTGGGCGTCAACCTGTTGGAGCTCGAGGAGGGCGCACGCAAGGCCATCGCCGACCGGGGCGCCATCTCGTGCTACTGGGACTACGCGCCGTCGTTCGGCAACGGTCCGTTCCGCAACGTGATCTGCCTGTCCGTGAACGACGCTGCACAGCACGGCCTTCCCCACGACTACGCGCTGCGCGACGGCGATGTGCTGAGCCTCGACTTCGCGGCATCCCTCGACGGTTGGGTGGCGGATGCCGCGGTCACCGTCATCGTCGGACGAGCGGATCCGGCCGACCAACGCCTCATCCGCTCGACGCAGGAGGCGCTCGCGGCCGGCATCGCGGCATCCCAACCCGGGAATCGGATCGGCGATGTCTCCGCCGCCATCGGTCAGGTCGCAGCGGACTACGGATACCCGGTCAACCACGAGTTCGGCGGCCACGGCGTCGGGCGCACGATGCACGAGGATCCGTTCATCTGCAACGACGGACGCGCGGGTCGCGGCTACCGCATCCGGCCGGGCATGGTGTTCGCGCTGGAACCGTGGTGGGCGAAGACGACGGCGCGCATCCGGATGGATCCCGACGGGTGGACCGTCCGCTCCGCCGACGGCAGCCGCGCCGCCCACACGGAGCACACGATCGCCGTCACGGCCGACGGGCCCGTCATCCTCACGTGAGCGCGGTCACCCGTTCTCGAGACAGCAGGAATCGGACCTTCGCGGCGAGAACAGCGGAATGTCTGCCGTTCTCGTCGACATCTGCTGTTCTCACCACCGAGCTCTACTGGTTCCCGGTCAGTCGCGCGTCGGCAGATCCTTCCGGAAGGCGTGCTGGCCCACCTCGTCGGCCGGCTTCGCCAGGTCGTACAGCGGGGTGTATCCGGTGGTCAGGTAGAGCCGCTGCGCCTCGGGCTGACGGGGTCCGGTCGTCAGGTAGATGCGGCGGTATCCGCGGCGAACGGCCTCGGCCTCCAGCTCCGCGAGCACCAGGCGGCTGAGGCCCCTGCGGCGGTGATCCGGATGCGTCCAGATGCGCTTGAACTCGGCCGTCTCGTCGTCGAGGCGTTTGAAGGCACCGCCCGCGATCGCACGAGTGGCGCCGTCAGCGTCGGTGCCGCCCGTGCCGCCTGCGTGCTCCTGGCCATCAGCGATCAGCAGCAGGAAGGTTCCATACGGGGGTGCGAACGCGGCATCCGGATACCGGGCGAGCTCCACCGACGCCGGCTCGCCGCCCAGAAACCCGTAGCGGGTGTCGTATTCGTTGGTGAGGTCGTCGATCATCGGCCGGGCGAGCGGATCGCTCTGCACCACGTACGCCCAGCGGGTGCCCGACGGTGTGGCGGTGACGTCGGGATCGGATGCCGTACCGATCGTCTGCTCGATGCTCATGCCTCGCCCTCTCACTCATTGCTCGTCGATGGTCACGTGCCGCACCTGGATGTCCGCTAGCCGAGCTCCTTGAGCTCCGGACCGCCGAGGCGCTCAGCCGGCCGGTTGCGCCACGGTGTGCACGTGGGGCGCACCGCCGGGCTGCGCCGCCGGAGCGGTCGAGGCGATGGGTGCTGCATCCGTCTCGGCATCCGCTCCGGCATCGTCGAACTGCGGATCGGTGAGCTTCAACGCGAGACGGCCGTGCGCGAACGCGCCACCCGCCTTCAATGCGGCAGCCACCCACGCGGTCTCGGCAAGTTCAGCACGCGTCGCGCCCGCGCGCACGGCGCCCGCGCTGTGCCCGTCGATGCAGTACGCGCACTGGGTGGTGATCGCGACGGCGACGGCGATGAGCTCCCGGTACTTGAGCGGGATCTCCCGCCCCTCCGACGCGAACACCGCCGAGTTGAAGTCGTTGAACGCGGCCAGGATGTCCGGCGTCTCGGACTTGTAGAGCCGGGTGTACTGCTTGTCGTCGGTGTCGAAGTACGAAGTCATGCTGTGTTCCTAACAGCCCCGTCGCGGATGCGCGGCACGTGCGACGAACCGCGACATCACGCGTCGAACGGAGTCGTTCGACGACGAAGTGTGTCGCGGCCCGTCGTGCCCGAGCGGTCGGCATCAGGCCGGCACGGTCTCCACGTTCAGGGTCTCCGCGTCGTCCAGCGTGCCGAACGTGCCGGCGGACAGGTACCGCTCGCCCGTGTCGGGGAACACCACGACGATCGTCGCTCCCGCGTTCTCCGGCCGCCTGGCCAGCTCGGTCGCCACCCAGAGCGCGGCTCCGCTCGACGTGCCGACGAGCAACCCCTCTTCGCGGGCGAGCGCTCTGGCGGCCTCCCGTGCCTGCTGGGTCTCGAGCGCCACGATCTCGTCGGGAACGCTCGCATCGAAGTTCTCCGGCAGGAAGTCCGACTCCACCTCGGTCACCTTGTGCACGCCGTCGATCTCCGCCGGGTAGAGGTTCTCCGGTGTGGGAAGGGATCCGAGTCCGGGCTCGGCGACGACCACCCGCACGGCAGGCTTCTTGCCCTTCAGGAAACGCCCGGCGCCCGACACCGTGCCGCCTGTGCCGATGCCGCCGACCAGGATGTCCACCTCGCCATCCGTGTCCGCCCAGATCTCCGGACCCGTGGTGTCGAAGTGAGCCTGCGGATTCGCGGGGTTGCCCAGCTGATTCGCGAAGAACGCATCCGGATTCTCCGCTTCGACGCGTTCGACGAGCACGGGGAGGTTGGCAGGATCGGCGAGGAAGCTGTTCGGCACCACCTCCAGCTCGGCACCGTAGGCGCGTAGCAGCGCGACCTTGTCCGGGCTGATGTTGTCGCCGAGGTAGAACGTGGTGCGGTAACCGCGCCGCGCGGCGATGGCGGCGAGCGCGATGCCCGTGTTGCCGCTCGTGATGTCGACGATGCGGCCGCCTGGCTGAAGCGCTCCCGACGCTTCCGCCTCGCGGATGATCGCCCACGCGGCTCGATCCTTCACGCTGCCCGCCGGATTGAAGTACTCCACCTTGGCCAGAAGCCGGGCGGTGAGCTCCCGCCGTTCCGCATACCGGCCGAGCTCGATGAGCGGGGTGTCGCCGATGAGATCGGTGATGCTCGAGTGGATGCGTGCCATGGTTGTCCCCTTCGGATGTCGTGGGGCCAGACCGAGATCCGGCTGCTGGCCGGTCCGATGCAAACACCGATCCCGGCGGGGATCGAGCCCCCCGGAAACCTCGGGACACCTCCCGACACCGGCGGAAATGCGGCGTAACGCACCGTGCCAGCTGTCAGGCTGTGCAGGTGACCGAACTGCTCGTCGTGATTGTCATCGCGTTCATCGTGATCGCGGCCTCGACGCTGCTCGGACCGCGACTCGGCGTCGCCTCGCCGCTGATCCTCGTCGTGATCGGCATCGCCGCGAGCTTCGTACCGGTGATCGGAGCGGCGCCCATCGAGCCGGAGTGGATCCTCGAAGGTCTCCTTCCACCGTTGCTGTATTCGTCGGCCGTTTCGATGCCGGCGATGAACTTCCGTCGCGAGTTCGGCGCGATCGGCGGCCTGTCGGTGGTGCTGGTCATCGTCAGCTCGCTCGTGCTCGGCCTCTTCTTCATGCTCGTGCTGCCCGGGCTGGGTTTCGCGTGGGGCGTCGCCCTCGGTGCGATCGTGAGCCCGACGGATGCCGTGGCCACCTCGATCATCAAACGCACGCCGGTCTCGAAGCGCGTGGTGGCCATCCTCGACGGCGAGAGCCTGCTCAACGATGCGACGGCCCTCACCCTGTTGCGAACGGCGATCGTCGCGGTCGCCGCATCCTTCTCGTTCTGGGGCACGACCGGATCCTTCCTGTACTCGGTGATCGTCGCGGTGATCCTGGGAATCGTCGTCGGACGGGTCAATCTGCTCGTGCGCAGGCATGTCACGGATCCGACGGTCAACACCGTCATCTCGTTCACCGTGCCGTTCGTCGCCGCCGTCCCGGCGACGCTGCTCGGCGGATCCGGACTGGTCGCAGCCGTGGTCGCCGGCCTCATCACGGGCATCCGCGCGCCAAGGGACCTTTCACCGCAGAATCGACTCTCGGACACGCAGAACTGGCACACCGTGGAGCTGCTCCTGGAGGGGATCGTCTTCCTCACGATGGGCGTGCAGCTCAAGTCGATCCTCGAGAGCGTGCAGAAGGATCACGCCGGCGTTGGTGTCGCCGTGCTTATCGCGGCGGGTGCACTCGTGCTCGCCCTCGTCGTGCGTGCCGCGTACGTCGCACCGCTGCTGGGCTCGCTGTCTCGCAGCCGCGGACGCAACGAACAGCTCGAGGCACGACTGCGCACCATGCAGGAGAGGATCGAGTCGCCGCAGGGTCGAGACGAGACCGCCGCTGCGATGGATGCCCGCCCGGGTCGCAACGGCACGGAGCGGAACCTGCAGCGATTCGCGTCGCGCATCACCCGCAGTCTGGCCGACATCGACTACTTCCGGCGGCAGCATCTCGGCTGGCGCGAGGGCATCGTGATCGTCTGGGCCGGCATGCGCGGGGCGGTGACGGTCGCTGCGGCCCAGTCCCTTCCGACCGACACGCCTCAGCGGTCCGTGCTCGTGCTCATCGCGTTCGTTGTCGCTGCGCTGTCGCTCCTCGTCCAGGGCGGAACGATCGGATCCGTGGTGCGCTGGCTCGCACCGAAGGTCGATCAGAAGGCGCTGGAGGAGCAGAACACGGAAGAGCGCACGCAGCTCATGGAACTGATGCGCACCAGCGCGGAGGGCATCCCCGAGCCCGCCCGACTCGAGACCGAACCCACTCAGGAACAGTTCCTGGCCGAGAAGGCGTATCGGCTGGCGGTGCTCGAAGCACAGCGATCCGCGCTGCTGGACGCCCGCGACAACGGCACCTTCGACGCGGATGCGCTGGCGAACGCGCTCGCCAACATCGACGCCTCGCAGATCGCCATCGAGCTACGAGGCGAGCCCGTCGACTGACGGCCGCGCCCCGTGCCGCCTCCGGCGAAAGTGCACGGCTTCCGTGCACAACCCCGGTCCCGAAGGTGCGCGAACGTACCCACGAAAGTGCGCGAATGTACTCCCGAAAGTGCGCGAATGTACTCCCGAAAGTGCGCGAACCTACTCCCGAAAGTGCGCGAATGTACTCCCGAAAGTGCGCGAATGTACTCCCGAAAGTGCGCGAATGTACTCCCGAGAGTGCGTCACCGCGCCCGACTCCGCCGCGCACGGTACGCCGCGCGCGCATCCGCGTCGAGATGCTCCGTCGAGTAGGACAGCATGGTGGCGGGCATCCGCTCGGCGTTCGCGTCGAGGAAGCCGATGAGCAGGGCGCGGTCGACGCGCTTGCCGACCTCGCGGAGCATCCATCCTGTCGCCTTCTGCGTGAGGTCGCGCCTGTCGTCCACATCGAGAACGAAGGATGCCAGTTCGAGCGTCGTCGAGGCATCCCCGCGTTTGATGAACGCGAACGTCGACAGCAACGCGACGCGGCGCCACCACAGGTCGCCCGGATCTGCCGAGTCGCCGCGAGCCAGCTCGAACAGGATGAACCGCGGCCGGTCGTACAGGTACTCGCCGAGCACGAACTCGGCGGATCCGTCGACGAGATCCCAGTTGTTCACGCGTCCGGCGCGCACGGCGACGAGGTAGAAAGCGGCGAGACGTTCACGCTCGTCGTCATCGCGGGTTCGGGGCGCCGATGCCCGCGCGAACAGTGCGTTCAGCGCGACGAGTCCCGCGAGCCGATGCTCGTGCACAGGGCTCTGCAACAGCTCGCCGATCGCCTCGAGTGACAGTGCGCCGGATCGCTTCACCACGGCCCGCACGTCGGGAACGCGCACGCCGATGAAGACGTCGCCCTCGCCGTATTCGCCGGGTCCGGTCTTGAAGAACCTCTGCAGGAAGACTGCGTCCTCGGGATCCGCAAGCGCATCGAGCGCCGCCATCACGGCTTCCGCCGCGCTCTGCTCCTGCCCACTCACCGCGTCGGATGCCACGCCAACAGTCAACCGCGCACCAGGCCCCTTCGCACCCTTGCCACTGATCGAGCCGTTCCTACCCCCGAAAGTGCCCGTTCCTACCCCCGAAAGTGCCCGTTCCTACCCCCGAAAGTGCCCATTCCTACCCCCGAAAGTGCCCGTTCCTACCCCCGAGGGTGCCCATTCCTACCCCCGAGAGTGCCTCCGACGTGAAGAGAACAGGCTCTCTCGCGCGGAGGAACGGGCACCCCGCGCGAAGGAACAGGCACCCGCGAGGAGGAACAGGCACCCGCGAGGAGGAACAGGCACCCTCGAGGAGGAACAGGCACCCTCGAGAAGAGAAACGGGCACTTTCGGGGGTAGGAACGGGCACCCTCGCGCGGAGAAACGGGCACTTTCGGGAGGAGGGACGGGCACCCTCGGGAGGAGGGACGGGCACCCTCGGCGCAGAAGACGCGCCCGTCCCGGGAGGGACGAGCGCGTCTTCGTACGGGTCAGCGCGATGCGCGCGAAATCAATACCAGTTGTACGACTGCGAGTGCGACCAGGCACCGCACGGCGTTCCGTAGGAGGCGGCGATATAGCCGAGACCCCACTTGATCTGGGTCGCCGCGTTGGTGGCCCAGTCGGTTCCGATGCTGGCCATCTTCGAGCCGGGGAGGGCCTGCGGGATACCCGTGGCACCGCTGGAGTTGTAGGCCTGGTAGTTCCAGCCGGACTCACGGTTCCACAGGCTGTTCAGGCAGGAGAACTGGTCGCTGCCCCAGCCATAGCTGGAGGCCATGGTGGACTGCGCGTAGGAGCGGGCGCCGTCGGGTGTGTTGACCTGCGCGAGTGCCGCAGCGGCGGCGGCGGCCTCTGCCGCGGCCTTGGCAGCAGCCTCCTCGGCCGCCTTCTGCGCGGCAGCGACAGCAGCATCGTGCTCAGCGGCGGCCTTGTTCGCGGCGGTCACCGCTGTATTCGCCGCAGTGGTGAGCTTGCGCAGCGTGGCGGAATCGGACGAGTAGTTGTCCCTCAGCGCGGCGATCGCGGTGTCGAGCTTGCCGAGATCCGCCCGACCCTGCACCTGCTGCTCGGTGATCTGGGCGACGGCCAGGGCGTCGAACGAGTCCTGCGCAGCCGTGTGCTGCGCCGACATCGGGGCGATGGGCGATCCCTTGACCACCTCGGAGAGGGCTGCAGCCTGCTTGGCGGGCTCGGCGTAAGCGTTCGAGACGACCACGGGGGTCACGACCGCGGAGACCGCGACGACGGCGGCTGCAGCGACGGTCAGGCCTCGCTTGTTCTTGACCGCCTTGGCGGTGAGGTTCTGGAAGGAGTTTCTGATGGTGCCGGGAGAAATACGGTCGGAGAAGGTCAAGGGGTTCCAATGCTCGGGTCTGCCCCGCGTCGTCCACCCGGTCTTGCGCGCACGCTCCACCAGGAAACGGATGCCACGCGACACACAAGGGTCGCGTCCATCCGGGCGGGTTGGGCACCCCGGAGTCATGCTCGACCGCTCCGCCGCGTTCGGGCACAGCGGAGCAACGGCGTAGGACCACGCCGGCAGGACACCCCGCGGCTGCCACACAGCAGTCCGTCGGGTCGGGGCGTTCATCGTGCCGCGGCCGCCGCCCGGGTAGGTGCGGGCGAGGTCGCAGCGCGACGACTGGCGAAACGTTACCCATCCGCTCTGAACAGGCTGTGCACAGAGGCTCCGAGGCCTCTGGGAGCGGATCCGCCGCGGAATTCCGCGGATTTCGGACCGCAAATCAGACTGTCCCCGATTTCGCAAACCGATCAGGACTTGCGAACTCAGCAAAATCAAGGCTCGTCAGGCCTTTTCGCAAGGGGTCGTCGAGCCTTTTCGCAGTGGGTCGAGCGTCTCCGAGAGGGTGGACCCGGCGGGACGGACCGCGGGCCGTCTGCGTCCGACCCGGCTCTACGGCGAGACGGACAAGAACAGGAACGCGGCGAAGATCACGAGGTGCACACCGCCCTGCAGCTTCGTGGCGCGCCCAGGGACGACGGTGAGGATCGTCACCAGGATGGAGAGCGCGAGCAGCACGATCTGGGTGTTGCCGAGGCCGAGGACCAGCTGCTGAGGCATCCAGATCGAGGCCACCGCAACGGCGGGGATGGTGAGCCCGATGCTCGCCATCGCGGATCCGAGCCCGAGGTTGAGGCTCGTCTGGATGTGGTTGCGCTGCGCGGCCCGCACGGCCGAGATGCTCTCCGGCAGCAGGATGACGAGCGCGATGATCACGCCGACCACGGACTCCGGCAGCCCCAGCGCGACGACGCCGCCCTCGATCGACGGCGATTCGAGTTTCGCCAGCCCCACAACGGCGACGAGCGAGATGAGCAGCAGCACGAGGCTGATCAGCGTGGCGCGGAGCGACGGCGGCTTCTCGTGGTCGGAGTCGTCGTCGGCGTCGCCGTCGGTGTTCGTGCTCTCGTAGAGCTCAGCACTCGCGGCGAGGCCGTGCTTCTGGCCGGGCTGCGCCGCGGTGTCGGAGACGGGCAGGAAGAATCCGCGATGCGAGATGGTCTGCGTGATGACGAAGAGCACGTAGAGCGCCAGTGACGCGATCGCGGCGAACGTCAGTTGAGTGGGCGAGAACCGCGGACCGGATGCCTCGGTGAAGTCCGGCAGCACCAGGCACAACACCGCGAGCGTCGAGACCGTCGCGAGCGCGGCGCCGGATCCCTCCGAGTTGAACCGCACCGTGCCGAACTTGAACGCCCCGATCAGGATGGAGAGCCCGATCAGCCCGGTGGTCGTGATCATGAACGCCGAGAACACCGTGTCGCGGGCGAGCGTCGCGGCGTGCTCGTCCCCGCCGGCGGACAGCGTGACGATCAGGCCGACCTCGATGATGGTGACGGCCACGGCCAGAATCAGGGATCCGAACGGCTCGCCGACCCGGTGCGCGATCACCTCCGCATGGTGCACCGCCACCAGGATGACCGCGATCAGGATGACCGCGAACACTATCGCGAGCCCCACCCCCGGCTTCGATCCCCACGCGATCACCAGGGTGATCGCCGCGATGACCGGGACCGCGAGGGGCACCCATCTGCCGATCGTCCGCATCGTCGTCACCCCTCCATCCTCGCAGGCACCGGCCTGGGCCCTCCACCGCTGCTTGAGCCCGTCGAAACCAGCACCTCAACCGGTGGCGACAGACCGACCACAATGGAACACGAGGCCGGCATCGCCCAACGCCGCCCGATCCTCTCCGACACCGACAAGGAAGCAGACACGATGGCATTCCGCAGCTGGCGCTCCCTCGCACCCGGCCAGGTCAGCAGGCTCGTCGTCTTCGACATCGCGTCCGGCGACCGCACCGTCGTCTACGAGAGCGACACGGCCGTCTTCGAAGCACCGAACTGGGCGGTGTCGCCACACTGGGGCGACGACGAATGGCTGGTGGTCAATCAGGACGGCCTCATGTACCGGCTGCCGGTCGAGGGCCTCCCGGACGGGACCTCCCCGATCCTGGTGCCCACCGGAGACATCGACAGCTCGAACAACGACCACGTCATGTCGCCCGACGGCCGTCGCCTCTACATCTCGGCCGAGGACAAGCACATCCACGAGGTGTCCCTGGCCGACGGCACCACGCGGCGGGTCACCCACGACCACGATCGGCCGTTCAACCACTACCTGCACGGCATCTCACCCGACGGCCGCACCCTGTCGTACATCGGCCTCGAGCCGCTCGGCCCGAATCCCGGTCCCGGCACGCCAGCGCTCACGAACGTGTTCACCATCGGGATCGACGGAGCGGACGACACGCAGCTCACCTTCTCCGACAAGCCGCACGATGGCGCGGAGTTCGATCCGTCCGGCGAGTGGATCTACTTCAACTCGGAGCGCGCATCGGATCGCCCGGGGCACGCGCAACTCTTCCGCTGCCGGCCGGACGGATCCGACATCCGTCAGCTGACGTTCGACGAGCGGGTGAACTGGTTCCCGCACGTTGCGCCTGGGGGCCGGGATCTCGTGTATGTGAGCTACCCGGCCGGCGTGCTCGGGCATCCGGCTGACGAAGAGGTGCTGCTGCGGCGCATCGACCCGGACGGCGGCGAGCCGACGGACCTGGTCGCACTGCACGGCGGACAGGGCACCATGAACGTCGCCAGCTGGTCGCCGGACGGCACCCGCTTCGCGTACGTGGAGTACCCGCTGGTTCCGTGAGACCGCTGGCAGAGCTGGGCCGCCGGTTCCGGCGCGTCGCGTAGCGACGTGACGACCGTGCGCGCTGGGGAGCGAAATCAGCGATAGCGCCCCGGGCTCAACCACCGATATAGCGCGGACCGGGTGAAGCGCCCTGGCCGGATGCGCGGTTACGCTCACGCGCATGAGCCTGCGTGAACGTGTCGACAGCGTGCGCGAGAGCGCGCGGGGCGCCGCGACGAGTCGTGAGTCCGTCGCCCTCGGAGTCGGCGCGACGGCCTTCGTCATCGTCGCGGTCGCAGCGCTTTTCGTGTTCGGCACGTCGGAGCAGCCCATCACCGGGCCGGGCTCGCTCGGCCAGTTCGCGTCGATCGCCAGTGCCGTCACGGCCGTGGTCGTGTTCGTCGTCACCTGGCTTCTGGTCGTCCGCGGGCGGCTGCAACAGCACACGATCGTGGGCGTGCTCATCGATCTCGTGGCGCTCACGATCGCGCACACGGTGATCTGCCTGCTGCTCTGGCTCGTGCTCGGCCAGGTCATGGAGCTGAGCTTCAAGGGCGCAGTCGTCTACGCCTTGCCGGCCGCGGTGCTCGCGGGTGGGGCGGCCGCCATCAGCGGCTACTTCGTGTTCCTCTCGGCATGGGGCATGAACGGGATGCGACTGGCCGGCGTGCTCGCCGTGTTCCTCGTGCTGGGGGCTGTCGCCAGCATGATCACGGCATCGGATCCGCATTGGTGGCAGAAGAACCTGAGCGCGCTGGGCATGACCAACGACGTCTCGTCGTTCGCGTTCAACCTCACGCTCATCGTCGCCGGCCTGCTCGTGACCACGATCGCGCGGTACGCGACGGCGGCCCTCGTGCGCATCCCGCGCAGGGTCGGGGTGGAGGTCGTGCGATGGTTGCTCGTCGCGCTCGGCCTGCTGCTCGCGTGCGTCGGGATCTTCCCGGTCGACAGGTTCTTCGTCGTGCACAATTCCGTCGCCTGCGGCATGGTGGTCGCCTACCTGGTGATCACGGTCGGGCTGCGCTGGTTCATTCCGGAACTGCCACGCACGTTCGTCGCACTCGGCATCGTGTTCCTGCTCGCGATCGTCGTCGCCGCGGTCTTCTTCGCCGTCGGCTACTACAACCTCACGGCGGTCGAGATGATCGCTGCCGTGCTCATCTTCAGCTGGCTCATCGTCTTCTTGCGCACCGTGTCAGCCACATCCAACGACCTCGAGACGGCGTCGCACGCCGTGGAGATCCCAAGGGAGGCGCCGACCGTCGGCCGCCATGCACGCGCCGACGTCGACCTCACCGATCTCGACGACCCCGCTGCGGCGCTCGCGCTCGGTGACGCGGCGGACACCGCAGGTGCGGGCTGACACCCAGTCGCGCCGCCGGCGTCGCGCCCGCGCGGCGTCTCTGCCGACACGGCCGCGCTCGTGACGCAACGAACGCCTGACGCAACGAACGAGCGCACTTCAGTCTCGATACGCAACAGTTCGTCTCAACTCGGCAAACTCATCCCCGAACCTCGTCGTTACCCTCGAAAGAGACGCAATCCATTTCACTTTCAAGGGGGTTAGCCGTGTCCACGATCCTTTCCACCGCGGAGCACGCGGCGACCACACTCGATGCCGCGGCGGCGGCACGTCTCGCCTCGGTGGCGACCGACCCCGCGTGGCTGCGGCTGAAGGCGGCGGCCACGAGCATCCAGGCCGACCAGGTCAAGGACGGCTCGATTCCGGATGCCTCCCGCCACGCGGATGCCCGCGCTCACGTCGACACGATCGTGCGGTCCATCGTCGAGCTGGCGCCCCTCTTCCCTCACGACGCCGACTATCTCGCCACGCTGCAGCGCGATCTCGGACGCTGGACGGATGACGCGTTCGGCGTTCCGGACTTCTACGACTCCCTCGTGGCGTTCCAGCCCCAGCGGCACCGCGTCGACGGCCTGCGCCACCTCGTGGTGTTCCCGATGTACACGCAGAACGGATCGACGGATCGCCACGTCGAGGCACTGATCGTCGAGACGATCTGGCCCGAGTTCGTGGCCGAGCTGGAGCGCACGGACTACGGCAACAAGCTGTTCGTCTCGCTGCGGCTCGTCGACTTCACGCCGGGGTACGACACCAATTCGGCCGTGCTCTTCCCTGAGACCGTTGCGATGCGTGAGCTGCCTACCTTCACGTGGGGTGCGATCTTCCAGGACCGGGAGGCCGCGCGCTACCGCGTTGTCGTGCGGGCGGCATCCGACATCACGAAGCTCGAGCTGCCGGCGGAGGCGGCGAAGCTGCTCGATGACCAGAGCCTGATCGAGCAGACGTTCGTGATGTGGGACATCATCCACGACCGCACCCACATGCGCGGCGACCTGCCGTTCGACCCGTTCATGATCAAGCAGCGCATGCCGTACTTCCTCTACTCGCTCGAGGAGCTGCGCTGCGACCTCACGGCCTATCGCGAGGCGTACCGGCTCGAGCAGACCCTCGGCGCGCTGCCGCGCGAGGAGCTGTCGGAGAACCAGGCGAGCATCCTCGAGCACGCGAAGCTCGTGCGGTACGCCATCCTTTTCGACCGCATCTTCCGGTTCCCGATCACGGGGAGCCGCGTGCGAAACTACGACGGCCTCGGCGGACAGCTGCTGTTCGCGTGGCTGCACCAGCACCACGTGCTCGACTGGACAGACACCCGACTCTCCATCGACTGGGATGCCGTCGGCGACGCCGTCATCGCCCTCTCGGATGCCATCAACGAGTTGTACTGGCGCTCGATCGACCGCCCCAAGACAGCGCACTGGCTGGCCTCCTACGAGCTCGTCAGCAGCGTGCTCGCGCCGAACCCGGCATCCGTCTGGGCGAGGGGTCTGCCGGATGCCGTGCTCGCCGGCGCACCCAAGGGCTACACGGATGCCGTTCTCGACGATGAGTTCCCGCTCTCGATGTTCTACGAGGCGCTGAACAAGAAGATGGGCGACACGATCGAGTCGACCAAGGGGATCACGGCCACCACGCGCGTCTGATCGGTCGTCAGGAGTACGAGCCCGCGGTCGCCGCCACTGTTCCGAGAATCCCGATGAGCACGATCACGTAGAACAACAGGAACAGCACGACCAGCCCGAGCGACACATAGCCGATGATGACGGCCGCGAGCGCGAGGCCGTGGCCGCGTTCTCCGGTGCGCTTGATCTGCGACAGTGCGATGTGCCCGAGGATGATGCCCACCAGGCTCACGAACCACACCGAGACGAAGGCGCCGATGGCGAGACCGTTCGTGGGAGGCGCCGCAACGACGTACACCGGCTGCACGTATCCGGGCTGCTGGTATCCGTTCGCCGGGTAGGACTGCTGCGCCGGGGCGTTGTACTGCGGATCCGACATCGGTGCGGTCCTCTCGGATTGTGAACTGGGGGTCGCGAACTGCGGGGTTCGGGTTGCGAGTCGTCTGCCGCGCGTCGTGATCCGGGTGATGTTGATGGGTGGTGGGAAGGGATGGAGGGCGCCCGGTCGAGCTGGGCGCCCTCGTGACAGCGTCAGTAGCTGTAGGTGCTGACGCTCGCCGACGCGGCACCGACGATGATCGCGAAGATGATGAGCAGGATCGCGAGACCGATGGCGACGTAGCCGATGATGACAGCAGCGAGCGCGATGCCGCGTCCGCCCTCACCGGTGCGCTTGATCTGCGAGAGGGCGATGTGCCCGAGGATCACTCCGAGCAGCGAGACGAACCACACGACGATGATCGAGACGATCGCCAGCGTGTTGGTCTTGGCAGGCGCGACGGCGGGCTGCTGGGGCGCAGCGACGGGGGTCTGCGGATACGTCACAGGGATATCTCCTTCTGCGCCCGAAAGGCGCGGACAAAGGGGGTAGGGGAGATGGTGCACCCCATATCCAAGCAGAGCCATGAGACGGGGCGCCATGGGGTGCACTCCCCATGTCCGTATGTGAAAGCTCTCAGTATGGTGGCGGTCGTGAAAATCGGTAGAAAGACTCTTTCGCTCCTCGGTGGCGCCGCGCTGGTATCCGCACTGGTCGTCGTTCCCGCGACGTCCGCGAGCGCATCGACCAAGTGCGTGGACAACGTCTACGGGTACGGCGGCTATTCGACGTGCATCGGCGACATCCAGAAGATCCTGAACCTGTACCTGTCGATCAACGGCTCGTATCGTCTCAAGGTCGACAACTCGTACGGCAACGCGACTCGGGACGCGGTCAAGGACTTCCAGTCGGCCGCACCCAACCGTCTGTCAAGTGACGGATGGGTGGGCCCTGCCACCTGGAAGAAGCTGTGCGCCCAGAAGTTCGGCTACGGCAACTCCGCGTTCCTGAACTCGGCGTACGCGGCCCAGAAGAACGCGGGCTGCCCCAGCTGATCCACAGAGACTGACAGGATCCGACGAAGCCCGGTGGGCGGCTCGCGTGTGCGTGCGGAACACCGGGCTTCGTCGCGATGGTCGGCTACCCGGCCGCAACCGTGCTCTCCGCGGCGACCCAGGCGTAGCCGTCCGGGTCGGTGAACGTCCCGTCGGCGATGACCGCGAGGCGGTGCGCTCCGCTTCCGGCCGGGTCGATGCCGACCTGCTTGGCGAGCGCGGCACGCTTGTAGAGGGCGAGCGTGACCGCACCGGAGTCGAACTCGACGTAGGCGGGGAAGTTCTTCTTCGTGCTCAGACCCTGCTCCTGGTAGAAGCGCTTGCTGGCCTTGACGCTGTCGACGCCGAGCAACAGGACCAGCTTCTCGATCTCCCCGGTGGCCGGACCCGTGGCGGTCTTGTTCGCACTGGCGATCTGCCACGCGGTGCCGTCAGGGGCCAGAAGCGAGCCACCGTAACCCCAGAGGCTCTTCTCGACGGGCTTGAGGACCTGGGCGCCCGCGGCCAATGCCCGTTCGGCGGCCGCGTCGACATCCCCCGGCTGGATGAAGATGAGCGAAGGGGCGAATCCGCGGAAGCCCGTGCTGGGCTGGGTGGCTGCGCGCACGCCGACGCGATCCGCGAGGCCCAGGGCGTCACGGTAGAAGGACTGTGCGGACGCCACGGCGTCCGGATCCGTTTCGATGGTGATGCTGTGAATGCTCATGCTTCGACCATAGGAACGGGCTCGCGGCGGCACTTCTCGATTCCTGCTGGATGCGAGGGCGGTGCGCATCCGCTCCCTGCGACAGGATGAGGCATCGCGAACCAGCTTGCGCGGCTCGTGCCTCGTCCGTGCATCGACGAAGATGGAGAGACCATGACTCACCGCCTTCATGACCCCGAATCCCGCGCTTTCGCCTCCGACAACTACGCGGGAGCGCACCCGGAGATCATCGACGCCATCGTCGCCGCGAACACCGGCCACCAGATCTCCTACGGCGAGGATGCCTACACCGAGCGCCTGCACGAGGTGTTCGCCGAGCAGTTCGGCGACGGGGTGCAGGTCTTCCCGGTGTTCAACGGCACGGGGGCGAATGTGACGGCGCTGCAGTCGATGCTTCCGCGGTGGGGCGCGGTGGTGTCGGCATCCACCGCCCACATCAACACGGATGAGGGCGGCGCGCCGGAGAAGGTCGGCGGGCTCAAGGTGCTCACCGTCGACACTCCCGACGGCAAGCTCACGCCCGAGCTGCTCGACAAGCAGGCCTGGGGCTGGGGCGACGAACACCGCGCGCAGCCCTTGGCCGTCTCGATCACGCAGACCACGGAGGTGGGCACGTGCTACACGGTCGACGAGGTGAAGGTGCTCACCGAGCACGCGCACTCGCTCGGCATGTGCGTGCACCTGGACGGCGCGCGCATCGCCAACGCGGCCGCCCACCTGGATGTCCCGCTCCGCGCGTTCACGACCGATGCGGGCGTTGACCTGCTCAGCTTCGGCGGCACGAAGAACGGCCTGCTGCTCGGCGAGGCGATCGTGGTGCTGAATCCGGATGCCTCCGACGGCCTGCACTACCTGCGCAAGGTCAACATGCAGCTGGCCTCCAAGATGAGGTTCATCTCGGCCCAGCTCATCGCGCTGCTCACCGACGACCTCTGGCTGCGCAGCGCGCAGCATTCCAACGCGATGGCGACGAAGCTGCGGTCGGGGCTCGAGGATGCCGTGGCATCCGGATCCGCGCCCGGCCTCGGCTTCACCCAGGCGACCGAGTCCAACGGGGTGTTCGCCACGCTGCCGAAGGCCGCCGCGGACCGCGTGCGCGAGGCGTACCGCTTCTACGACTGGGATGCCGCGGGCAGCGAAGTGCGCTGGATGTGCGCGTGGGACACCACGGAGGACGACGTCGACGGATTCGTCGACGCGATCCTTGCGGCGCTCGCGGCATAGGCGACTGCGGCAGTCACCCGCCCCGGCGTCTGCCGAGACACTCAACCTTCGGGCGGATGGATGCCCGGCGGAGGCTGGGTGACGTCGCTCTCGTGGTGCGGCGCGGTTTCGACGTCCCCGTGCTCGTCCACCGGGGCCGGACGATCGTGCGAGTGCAACATCGCCGTGATCATCGAGTTGGCCACCGCCAAGAACGGCACGGCGAAGAGCGCACCTGGCACACCCGCCAGCCCGGTGCCGGCGGCAACGCCCACCACGACGGCCAGCGGATGCACCTTCACTGCGCCGCCGACGAGCAGCGGCTGCAGCACGTGGGCCTCGAGAAGGTGCACGCCGAGCACACCGGCCAGCATGATGATCGCCTGAAAGGGTCCTCCGAACACCAGGGCGATCGCGACGGCGACGATGCCCGACACGATCGCGCCGATCACCGGGATGAAGGAGGCGATGAGCACGACCACAGCGATCGGCGCAGCGAGAGGCAGCCCGAGGAAGAACGCGACAAGGCCGATGCCGACGCCGTTCACCAGCGCGACCACGATCTGCACCCGGACGAAACTGGTCAACGTTCCCCACCCGGCGGTCCCGGCAGCGGTGAGGCCCGTGCGCGCGCTCCGGGGGAAGAGGCGCACGATCCAGCGCCAGATGCCTACACCGTCGATGAGCATGAAGATGGTGGCGAACAGCGCGATCAGCGCGCCGGTGAGCACGTGACCGGTCGCCGCTCCCACCTTGAGCGCCCCGCCCAGGATGCTCGAGGCATCCTTCTGAAGGAAGGCTGTCGCATCCTTCAGGTAGTTCGCGAGCTCGTGATCGCTCACGCTGAACGGTGGCTGCCGCAGCACCTCGCGGGCACGTTCGTAGGCCGCCATCCCCTCCCTCTGAAGTTGCGGGATGCCGGCCCGCACCTGCCAGACCACCAGCAGAACGAACGCCCCCACGATCACGGCAAGCGCCAGCAGACACACGACGATCGCCAGCCACTTCGGCCAACGACGTCTGGTCAGCGCCGCCACGCTGGGCTGCACCAGTGCGCACACCAGCAGTGCGATCAGCAACGGGACCACGACATCCTGGAACACGATGACGAGGTAGATCACAACCCCGGCGAGCGCTGCGATGACGAGCAGCCGCCACGCCCATTCGGAGGCCGCACGCACGCCCATCGGCAGCCCCGTGCCGCTCCGCTGGCCGACGCCGTTCCGGTCTAGTTCGCTCATCCGATGAACGATACGGAACGATCCCGCACTCAGGCAGGGGTGTACATTTCCGGCCAGGCAGCGCCGCGGCATGTGGTGCGGGCAGCCGCTTGCGTTGCCGGAGCACCGGTTCGACGCGCGACGTCCGGGATCTCGGACACCGGCCACGCCGTGCCCGAGGCGCCGCTCGGGTCGCCGACGCACACTGGATCCGTGGGCGTCTACGTGTCAGCGCTGGAGCTGTTCTCGATCGGGATCGGACCGTCGAGTTCGCACACCGTTGGACCGATGCGTGCGGCCCGCGACTTCGTGCTCAGGTTGGACGAGCGCGGCATCCTCGACCCGGTGACTCGCGTCTCGTGCACGCTCTACGGTTCGCTCGGCGCAACGGGTCTCGGGCATGGCACGCCCGACGCCGTCGTCGCCGGGCTGCAGGGTTTCGAGCCGGAGAGCGTCGATCCGGATCTCGTGCGCGCCGCCTGGTCGGGCTGGCCAAGCGGGCAGGCGCTCGCTCTGGCGGGCGTCCACGCGGTGCCGTTCGACAAAGACGACGTGGTGTTCGCGCCGCGCACACGGCTGCCCGGTCATCCGAACGCGCTGACGCTCGCTGCGAGGGATGCGACCGGTGCGGTCATCGCGGAGGAGACGTACTACTCGGTCGGCGGTGGGTTCATCCGACGCGAGGGCGAGTCGTCGCTCTCCCAGGCGCCGACCGCCCATGCCTTCCCTCTCGCATTCGACAATGCAGCCGAGCTCCTCGCACTGTGCGACGAGCGTGGGATCACGATTGCCGAGGCGGCCCGCATCAATGAGGAATCACTGCGGTCCGAAGCGGACGTTGCTGCAGGACTCGACGCCATCTGGGATGCCATGGCCGACTGCGTGCAGACCGGCCTGCGCACCGGTGGCGCGCTCCCCGGACGGCTCGGAGTGAAGCGGCGCGCCGCCGCGATCCGCGAGCAACTCGAAGAAGCCGAGCGCGAGGGCCGCAGGGAGCTGCCGGGCGAATGGCTCGGCGCCTTCGCGCTCGCCATCAACGAGCAGAACGCGGCGGGTGGTCGGGTCGTCACCGCTCCGACGAACGGCGCGGCGGGTATTGTGCCGGCGGTCGGCATGTATTGGTGGCGATTCCTCGCGGATTCCGGGCTCGGAGCCCTGAACGCGGTGACGCCGCACGGCGAACTCGTCGGCAGTGCATTGCTGGGTGCCTCGGGAACGGACGGCGCTTCGGGAACGGACGATGACGACACGGTCGTTGAGGCGAACCGGCGCAGGGGGATCCGTCGTTACCTGCTCACGGCGACCGCGATGGGCAGCCTCTTCAAAGCGAACGCGTCGATCTCCGGCGCCGAAGGCGGATGCCAGGCCGAGGTCGGATCGGCGTGTGCGATGGCGGCGAGCGGCCTGACTGCCGTCATGGGCGGCACGAATCGGCAGATCGAGAACGCGGCGGAGATCGCGATGGAGCACCATCTGGGGCTCACGTGCGATCCGGTCGGCGGACTCGTGCAGATTCCGTGCATCGAGCGCAACGCGATCGCCGCATCGACCGCCGTGACCGCCACACGGCTGGCGCTTCGCGGCGACGGGGCACACTACGTGTCGCTCGACGCCGTGGTGGAGACCATGCGCCAGACGGGCATCGACATGTCCACGAAGTACAAGGAGACGAGCGAGGCGGGCCTCGCGGTGAACGTCATCGAGTGCTGACAACAGGACATCCGCCCGGAAACAGGCCAGAACGGCATGTTCCCGGCGGGAGAGCGCGATCTGTCATGTCGGTTGGCCGGCAGCAGCTGGCGCACCGTCGGACCGCGCACGATGGGTGCTGGGCTAGCGGATGCCGCCGGTCGCGAGCGCGAGCATCCGCTTCAGATCGGCGTCGGTGTCGCCGCGGCGTTGCGACGCCCATGCGACGGAGGCCACCAGAGCGAACAGATCACGGGAGTTCAGGTCGGGGCGGATCACGCCCGCCTTCTTCGCCCGCGTGACGAGCCGCGCCATCGTGTCCGTCAGCGGCTGGCAAGAGTTGCGCAGCGGCGAGTCCTCGGTGCGGAACGCCTCCGCGATCGACTCCGGCAGGTTGTCGTACGTGCGCAGGTGGTTCGCCAGCGCGAGCATCCATTCGTCGAGGGCGTCGCCCGGATCGTCGGATGCCTGCAGCCGAACGGACAGTTCGGTCAGCCTGTCGAGGCTGCCGCCCAGCGCCGCCGCGATGAGTCCGTCGCGTGTCGGGAAGTGCCGGTACAGAGTGCCGGGACCGACACCGGCACGACAGGCGATGTCGTCGAGCGATGTGAGCACGCCGCGTTCGGCGAAGGCGTCGGAGGCGACCTCCACGATCCGGTCGTAGTTGCGCTGCGCGTCGGCCCTCATCGGCCGCTGCGCTGTGGCGGTCGCGCTTCCCATCAGTCCTTCTTCTCGGGGATGTCCGTGCAGGACGTCCCACGGTTCTCGCTGTTCGCCAGGGACGAACAGCACCATCGTTGACAAAGCGGAGACAGTCTCCGTATTGTCGTAATCACTAACAGGAGAGCTCCTCCGGATACCCACCTTACGCCACAACGCCGCGAATCTGGCGCGTTTCCGCGATTGCACCAGTACCTACCGACCGCCGAGACGGCGGTCGGCGCTGGCGTCGCGGCGAAGGCCAGAAATGGCCTTCGCTTTCAGCTCCAGCGCGCGGCAGAACAGGGGACGCGCCAGACATGGCCGATACCGCACTCCTTCCACCCACCGACGGCATCCGGCTGCCCGAGCGTCCGGCGGCCAGCACACGCCAGACCCCCTCGATCACCTCCCCGACCGCGACGACCGACCTTGCGACCGGTTCGAGCACGACGAGCGCGTCGTTCGAGGCAACGGCATCCGCCGAGACGATCCCGGCCACGCACGCTGTCCCGTCCGCCGAGACGGATGCCGCGCCCCACCGTTTCCGCATGCTCGGCCTGGTCGTCGTGTTCGTGACGCAGCTCATGCTCGTGGTCGACGCGAGCATCGTGAACGTCGCGCTGCCCGACATCCAGAAATCCCTCGGATTCACGCCGGTCGGGCTCTCCTGGGTCGTGACCGCCTACGCGCTCGCGTTCGCGGGTCTCATGCTCCTCAGCGGCAAGGTCGGATCGATGATCGGCGCCAAGCGTGCGCTCATCATCGGCACGGTCGTCTTCATCGTGGCATCCGCCGCGGGAGGCCTCGCCCCGTCAGCTGCGGTGCTCGTCATCGCCCGCGTGGTGCAGGGCATCGGCGCCGCGATCGCTGCCCCGAGCACGCTCGTGCTGCTGATGGCCAACACAACGCCCGGCCGCCAGCGCAGCCGCGCGATGGCTCTGTTCATGCTCGCGGCCGGAAGCGGAGGCGCGATCGGGCTGATCCTCGGCGGGGTGCTCACCACCGGATTCGGCTGGGAGTGGGTGATGTTCGTGAACGTGCCGGTCGGCATCCTGATCGTCGCTGGCGCGCTCCTCTTCTTGCGCGAGACGGACCGGGAGCAGACCCGGCTGGACTTCGGCGGGGCCGTGGCGTCCACGCTCGGCATGGTCGCGCTCATCTTCGGATTCACGACGGCGGCCGGTACCGGATGGACCAACCCGGTCGCCCTGATCGCGTTCGCTGTTGCCGTCGCGTCGCTCGTGGCGCTCGTGCTGATCGAGCGCAAGCACCGCAGCCCCGTCGTTCCGCTGCGGCTCTTCCGCGGCCCACGCAACGTCGCACCTTTGGTCGCGATGCTGCTGGTGCCGGCCGGCATGTTCGCGTTCTTCTACTTCATCACGCTGTTCACGCAGCAGGTGCTGCACTTCACGCCGCTGGAGACCGGGCTCGGGCTGCTCCCGTTCGTCGTGACGATGGTGACGGTGAGCCAGCTGGTGCCGCGGTTCCTGCCGCGCATCGGCGAGTGGATCGTCGGCGCTGCCGGGCTCTTCTTCCTCGCAGGCGGGCTGCTCTGGCTGAGCAGGCTCAGCGAGCACGACTCGTTCGTGACGGGCATCCTCGGGCCGCTCGTGGTGATGGGACTCGGCGCCGGCATGACCTTCGCCCCGATCACCGCCGTGGCGATGGATCGTGCGCCCGAGGAGCACGTGAGCGCGGCATCCAGTGTGCTGCAGACCATGCAGCAGCTCGGCGGGTCCATCGGCGTCGCCGCCCTCACCACCGTGTTCGTCTCGGTGAGCGCCGTCGGCGGAGAGACCAGCGGCGTCGCCGCTGCGGTGCTCGGCGGCGCCACGTTCGTGTTTGTCGGCTTCGTGCTCTTCGCCGTGTGGGGCAGCCGGGTGCAGGCCGACGACCGAGCGGATGCTCCGGCGCCGGTCGCGCACTGACGTCACCGGCACTGGGTCACCGCCCTCGACGCCACCATCCAGGCTTCCGCTGTCCCTTCCGCTGTCCCTTCCGCTGTCCCTGAGCGTCGCCCGCGCCCCACCTCAGCGACACGACCCCACTTCCGCTGTCCCCTCGTGTCGCCTGCGCCCCACCTTGGCGACACGAAGGGACAGCCGAACGCTGCGACGCGACGAGAGGGTCGCGACGCGGGCGCCGAGGGTCGCGACTCGGTGGCCGAGCGACGCGACACGAGGGGACAGCGGAACGGTGCGCGCACAATAGTGCCGTGACTTCTGCCCACGAGCACCGTCCTACGGGCGAGCACCGCCCCATGGGCGCGGCGCAGGTCGACGGTGCGGCGATCGACTCCGTCGATCCCGGTTTCGCGCGCGTGTTGGCGGCCGCGAGCGGCGCGCTCGGCGAACGGATGCTGGCCGCGATCGTGCACGGATCCGCCACTTCCGGAGGGCTACGACCCGACAGCGACCTCGATCTCCTGGTGATCGTGCGCTCCGCGCTCGACGACGCGACGCGAGCGACACTGGTCGATCGTCTGCTCGACGTCTCCGGATCCCGGGCGCGACGGGGACCGGCACGTCCCACCGAAGTGACAGTGGTGGTTCACGGGGACATCGATCCGTGGCGCTGTCCGCCCATCACCCATCTGCAGTATGGCGAGTGGTTGCGCGCCGAAGCCGAGGCCGGCACGCTCGCCGGACCGCACGCCGACCCGGACCTCGCCGTGGTGCTGACCGCCGCCCGCGATACGGGGGTCGCTGTCGTCGGGCCGAGCCCAGACATCCTGATTCCTGCGATTCCGCCGAAGGACCTCGAACGGGCGATCGTGGATTCTCTTCCGGAGCTCGTCGACAATCTGCGAGGCGACGAGCGCAACGTGCTGCTCACGCTGGCGCGGATGCAGCACACGCTCGAGACCGGGCGGATCGTTCCGAAGGACGTCGCGGCGGAACGCATCGCGCGCCGCCTCCCCGACGACGAGGCCGTCGTGCTGGTGCGGGCGGCAGCGGCCTATCGCGGCGAGCTGCAGGACGAATGGATGCCGCACCCTCCCGCCCTCGAGGCGTACGTCCGCCGCGCCCAGCGCGAGATCTCCCGCCACACCGAGCCCTGACGCGCTGTCTCTGGCGCCCACCTCGTGCTTCCACTGTCCGTTCGTGTCGGGTCGCTCGGCCAGCGGCGACGCGAAGGGACAGCGGAGTGCGGTGGGGTTAACGGGTGGGGCGGGTGGACCTCGCGCCCGTCAGTCTGCTTCCGCTGTCCGTTCGTGTCGGGTCGCTCGCCCGGTGGCGACACGAAGGGACAGCGGAGCGGAGCGGACCTGGCGGGCGACGCCAAGGGACAGCGGAGCGGGGTGGGCGGGCGGTGGGGCAACCTGTCGGGCGACACGAAGGGACAGGGAACACGATGGGGCGGGCGGGCTTGGTGGGGTCGGCCGGCCAACGCGGGGCGGCGTCGGCGGGACGCGGCACACGCACGGGAAGAAACCATGGGGAACATGTGTTTGCATGGAGGTTGGCAGCGTGGCCGAGTTCATCAACCCGAGGACGCACCGCGACCACGGGATGCCGGTTCTCCGGCATCCGAAGCCTGCACACGGCATCCATCCGCATCACGGCGACGCCCTCACGTCACAACCGAGGAGTACCCGTGTCTCTGACGCTCGCGTCCGACCGCACCGCCGAAACGAGCACCCCCATCCACCCCGTTCTCGCTGAACGGTTCAGCCCGCGCGCCTACGACGCGAGTGCGTCTCTCGACGAGACGAAGCTCACCGCGGCTCTGGAGGCCGCGCGCTGGTCGCCGTCCGCGGCGAACACGCAGCCCTGGCGCTTCATCGTCGCCCGGCGCGGTACGCCGGAGTTCGACACGATCGTGGCGAACCTCATGGGCTTCAACCAGTTCTGGGCCGTGAATGCGGGCGCCCTCGTCGTGGGCCTCACCCGTCGCGTCAACGACGAGGGACAGCCGATGCGCTGGGCGCAGTACGACCTCGGTCAGGCATTCGCGCACCTCACGGTGCAGGCGCACCACGACGGTCTGCACGTGCACCAGATGGGTGGCGTGCTCGTCGACGAGCTGCGCCAGGCTTTCGACGTGAGCGAGGACTACGAAATCCTCAGCGCCGCCGCCATCGGCGTGCTCGGCGACGTCGACGACCTTCCCGAGAACACCCGCGAACGCGAGCGCGCCCCGCGCGTGCGCCTTCCGCTCGACGAGCTGCTCATCGTCAACGCGTAGGGAACGGACGCGCGCCCGCCACGGCGCACAGTCCCCATGGACGCGCGCAGTCCCCATGGACGCGCACAGTCCTCATGGAAACGTCATAGAGTGCGCGACACCGGCTGGCCCGGGGTCGCGCATTCTGACGTTTCGGGCGGAGACGATCGTCGATCGTCGACCGGCACCGACCGCGCGACAACCCCCGGGATCAGGCCATCAGACGCTCGATCGTCATCGCCCAGCCTTCGCGCATGCCGACCGCCACCCAGGAGGCGATCTCCTCATCGGACATGCCTGCGGGGAACGCACACGTGAAGACGTGCTCTGTCTGCGAGCCGTCGCCCACCGGGGCGAGCGCGATCGTGCAGTGGATCCGCTGCTGCGGCGGGAATGCAATTACGTACCCATGTAAATAACCAGGGGAACGCGGGACGACCGACATCACCGCGACTCAGCGACGCCTCGCGTCCTGCGGCCTCGCCGTAGCGGCGCACGAAACCCGTGGCGAGAGGAATCGCTCGGGCGTGTACTCGATCTCGCTCACCGGTGTCTGGCTGCACGTCGTGACGTCGGCGCCGCGCACCCGGCGCCCGAAGCACTGACGAGTCACGGCGAAGGTGTGTCCTCAGTCCCCGTCGACCACCTTGGACGCGAAGGCAGCGGCGTGCTCGCGCAGGGTGGCGATGCGGGCATCCCTCGCCGCCTCCACGTCGAAGCCCGCGTACGGCGCCGGATCCCGCCGGCGCACGTTGCCCGAGCACTGGAAGCCCTCGCACACGAGCGTGCCGACGGTGTCGCCATTGCGCCCGGCCTTGCCGGAACGCTTGGCGCTGTAAAACACGACATCGTGCGGAATGGTGACGTCTTCGCACCACGCGCACTGCGACTTGAAGCGACTGCGCGCCTCGGCCTTGCGCAGCAGGATGCCGACCACTCCGTCACCGACGGGCACGATCAGATACGCGATGCCGTCGTACTTGCGGTCGCGCCAGCCCACGTAGTCGAGGCTCTCCCAGGGGATCGTGTCGAAGTCGGCCGGCAGGTTCAGGTTGTTGCGTTCGCGGAGACTCGCGTTCACGAAGGACGCGCGGATCTCCCGTTCGGTGACGGGTCGCATGAATGAGGTTCCGTTTCGTTGTCCGCCCGGCCGGTCCGGCACGGGTTGTTCCGTTCGAGGCATGGCGCCGGATGTGGTGCGGCGCCGTCACAGCGTTCGTGGAGAGACACCACGATCACGCGCGCAGGCGAGCGAGCGAGATCAACGCGCTCGCTCACGAGTGCCCGTCGCTATCTGCCGCCGGCGTTGCCGCCGACGACCTCCCGACGCCCCGCGGGCTGAACGAAGACGAAAGAACTCACACCTCAACCCTAACCGGCGTTTCTGCGCACCCACGGGACGTGGCCGTACTCCGCCCCAGAAGCCGGGATTCGGCGACACGCCGACATGTCACGAAAAACTCGCGGCCAGGTCCCGTTCACCTCTTCCACTGGACCCCGACAGCGTCCTAAGGTGTCACCCAGACTCTGTCGAACAACGCTGGGGGAGCGACGACATGGGACGACGAGACGTAGGGGGCGCGCGCTCTGCGACGCGGCGCACGGTCATTGTGGCCGGGGCGCCGCAGTATGCCGCAGTGGCAATGGCGGCGACGATCCTGCCTGCTGTGGCACAGGCATCCGCTCCGACCAGAGACAGATATGCGGATGCCGTCGGGCGGCACTTCGACGCCGTCAGCGAATACGGTCACTACGACCTCACGCTGGCCGCCGTCGAATCGCTGGTGAACGTCTCGGACGACGCGCGCACCCGGTTCGGTGTTCTGTTCTCCGCCGCAACCCCGCCCCCAGCGGGCGTCTACAGACTGATGGCACCCGAGGCGTCCGGCGTGCAGGATGCGCAGCTCTTCATCGCGACCTCGCGCCGTGAACTGCGTCACGCCTCCGGTCACCGTCCGTCGTTCCGGTCTTCGGGTCGGCGCCCGTGATACCGCCCCACGAACTCCATTACCGGCCCATCACCGCTGTCGACGGCCCCGCTCTCTTCCGGCTCTTCCGACAGGTGCACGCAGCAGAGATCGCTGCGCTCGCGATCGACGCCACGGCACGCGAAGCGCTCGCCAGCATGCAGTACGTCGACGAACGGATCCGCACCGATGCGGAGTTCCCGGATGCCGTCGACCTCGCCATCGAGCACGACAAGACGCTCTGCGGGCGCATGGTCACCGTGCTGCGTGAGAGCGGCATCCAACTCCTCGAACTCAGCGTGCTCGTCGAACACAGGGATCAAGGCATCGGCACGCTCGCGATGCGTCGGCTCGCGCACATCGCCGAGACGCACGGATGCCCGATCTGGCTTCGCGCGGACGCCGGCGCGAGCGACTGCCGAGGGTTTCTGGAGCGCGTCGGCTTCACCGTGACCGGGCACGACGGCCGCTTGCTCGTCGCACCCGCCCATCGCTTCGCGGCGGCCTAGCGGCGCGCGACAGCCTGCGGCCGCCGACCTGGGCCGCATCCCGATCGGCCGGCGCCGCATCCGCCACCGATGCACCGGATTCCTTGGCTGCGAGCGCCCGTCCGATCCGCCACGCCGCGAAGACCGCGGTGGCGCTGATCACGATGTGGATGCCGAGGAACACGTCCGCCAGCCCGGCACCGAGCAGCACGCCCGCGACGAGCGGGCCGGCGGCCGAGAACGCGGTCTGCAGCGCCGCGATCGTACCGAGGGTCTGCCCGACCATGCCCTTCGGCGCAAGCGACGCGGTCAGCGGGTTCAGCACGGGGCTGTAGATCGTCTCGCCGACGGCGAAGACGCCGAACGTCATGACGAACAGAGCGGATGCCACGCCCGGCATGAACTGCGCGGACGACAGGATGATCCACCCCACCACCCAGATGCCGCCGACGGCCATCAGCAGGGTCGGCGCCGACCTCTTCGCGGTGAGGCGCACCATGATGACCTGCAGCACGACGATCACGATGCAGTTGACCGCGGCCGCCAGCCCGATCGCCGAGGCGTCCACGTGCAGCACCGTCAGCCCATAGGCGGGCAGGCCGGATTCGAACTGGGCGTAGAAGCCCAGCGCGAGCACGATCGTGATGACGGCGGTCCAGCGCATGGCGGGCTCGGCGAAGATGGCGCGCAGCGCGCCCCGGCGACGCGGGGATCCGGATGCCGGCTGGTCGATCACCGTGATGGCGCCGGTCTCGGCATCCAGGCCTGCGTCGAAACCGCTGTTCGGGACGGCGTCCACGTCTGGGCCGACACCGCCGTTCGGGACGGTGCCCGACGCGGCGTCCCGTCGCGCCATCACGCCGACGAGCGAAGAGCCGACGGATGCGGCCGGGTCCCGCCGCACAGGCAGACGTCCAGCGAGAGCGATGAGCGCCGACGACAGCACGAATCCTGCGGCAGCCATGAGGAATCCCACGTTGAGGCCGTCGGCCCGGTTCAGGTCGACGACGAGCCCGGCCAGGAACGCGCCGGCAGCCATGCCGAGGGATTCACCCGTGAACTTGTACGCGAAGATCTTGCGGCGGTCGCTCCCTGACGACCAGCGGAGGGCCAGCACCTGCTTCGCGGGAACGGCGGCGGAGAGGCCGAGGCCGAACACGAGCATCCCCGCCAGGAAGAGGCCCGGCTGCCCGACGAACGCGAGGGATCCCACCGCCGCTGCGCCGAGCAACTGCGAGAGCACGACGACGTAGACCGGATTGAAACGGTCTGCAAGACGTCCGGCGAGTGGCGCCGCCACGAGCGCGCCGACGGAGAACAGGGAGGCGGCACCGGCGGCGACGAGGGCGCCCCAGCCGCGGGTATCCGACGCATAGGCGTATTGATAGGGCAGCACGGCTCCCCAGCCGAGTGAGCCGATAGCGGATGCGAGCACGAGCAGTCTCGCGCGCATGATGACACCTCCCTGACGTTGTTGCCTGACGTTGTTGCCTGACGTTGTTGCCTGACGTTGTTGCCTGACGTTGTTGCGGCCCGGTACCTGCTGCGGCGACTACCCGCCGGCAGCACTGTCGAAACCAGCGCCCACCGCTGGTTGAGCCCGTCGAAACCAGCGGTGGTCGCTGGTTTCGCTCCCCAGCGCGTACGGCCGTCACGTCGCTACGCGACGCGCCGGAACCGGCGGCCGAGGCCCCAAGCTCAACCCGCGGCGCAGCGGGCTCAACCGGTGAGCGAGATCCCTGAGCAGGCGGAGCGAGTCGAAGGACCCCCAAAACCCTTCGACTCGCTTCGCCCGCTCATGGCGCTGGATGCGCTTCGCGCCGAGATCTCGCGTCGCCGAACTCCTTCTATACCGAAGTGTTCGGCGTAGAACTATTCGACATCGAAATATTAGCAACCGAAACCTGGGTGCGAGAATTCCCCTATGGCCCGACGAACTCCCACAGCGCCCGAGCTCCACAGACAGGCGGTCGCCGCCTATGTGGCAGCGGGCGGCGAGGAGTCTGTTCAGCGCGTGATCACGGCCGTCGGCAGCCTGAGCAAGAAGCTCGAACAGTGGTACGCCAGACAGCTGGCGGATCTCGACCTGATGTCCGGCGAATGGGCCGTGATCGCCGCCCTCGCCAAGACCGGCGAGCCGCTCACCCCCAGTCAGCTCGCGGATCTGACCAGCGTTGCGCCGTCATCCATGACGCACCGCCTCGACAAGCTCGCCGACCGCGGACTCGTCGAGCGCGCACCGGATACGGCGAATCGCACGCGCGTGTTCGTGGAGCTCACCGACAGCGGATGGGATCTCTTCGGCCAGGCGATCCGCGGATCCAACGTGGTCGAATCCGACGTGCTCAAGGACCTCAGCGACTCCGAGCGCGGTGAGCTGGCCCGGCTGCTGGAAGTGGTCATCGCGCGTCTCGATGACATCGACGCATAGCATCCTCGCGCACGAGAGCGTGTCGTCCTGCGGCGCTTCGGGCGCGACATCCGCGTGTCTCAGGCTGTCTGCGGCGTGTCGCGGCAGAGTGCCGCAGGAACGCACGGCCCACACGGGTGCCACACGTCGTCCGTGGGCGATGAGCGAAGGGTCGACAATGGGCTGTGCGCTTGGATCCCATTCACATCGAGGACTACGACCCTGCGTGGCCGACTCTCTTCGACGAGCAGAAGCGAATCCTTACGCCGCTGCTCGCCGACGTGCTGGTACGGCCAATCGAGCACATCGGCAGCACCTCGATCCCCGGCCTGCCGGCCAAACCGATCGTCGACATGCTCGCCGTCGTGCGGTCGCACGACAGCGTCGCTCCCGTGCTGGCCCGGCTGGATGACGTCGGCTGGCTGCTCGCGCCCGAACCCGGTGATGACGACGCACGCAAGTATTCGCTGTGCTTTCCGTCGATCGAGCGGCGAAGCCACCATCTGCACGTCGTCGAGCCCGCCTGGGGATGGGAAGACCTGCTGATCTACCGCGACTACCTGCGTTCACATCCGGAAGCCGCCGCGGAGTACGGCGCCCTGAAGCGTCGGCTCGCCTCGGTCGACGACCGCGATCGGCCGCGATACCGGGCAGCCAAGGCGCCATTCATCCAGGAGACGTTGCTGGCCGCCCGGCAGTGGCGCGAATCGGGCGACGTCCACGCCCGGTAGCGACGCGAGTCGAGCGACGTCCGCCCGGTAGCGACGCGGACGCGCGTCACGAGGCAGAGCTCGGACGGCGACACGCTCCTGCGGACCCCTGCTCTTTCCGTGCCTCGAGCACCTCCAGGCCCCCCTACCGGAGCATCCCCGTCCCGGCGTGAGCGGGAACAGCGCACGATGAGCGCTGGGCACCCCGCGATCACCTGTCGCCCGTCCGACAGCGGCCTGCCCGTGGGGGGCCGTGGCTCGCTGACCCACCCAGGTTCGAACTGCGGAAATGGCTCCACGAGCCCGCGTTTGGCGCCATATCTGCAGTCCGGTCGGGGCCTCACCAGCGGTTGAAACCGGTGGGACGCCGTCCACGGGAGCTGTACCTTGTGTCCATGCCAACACCCCTGAATGCGGTTCAGTGATGCGTGCGAAGCTGCGGGCAGTTGCAGCCGCTCTGATGCTTCTGCTCCTCGGTGGCGTCCTCGCCGGATGTTCGGCCTCTGCTCCCGCCGCGACGCCGACACCGTTCACGGCCGGGATCCACACCATCACCATGAAGGCCGACCGCCTGGTGACCGTCCACGTGCCGGCCCATGTCGCCGGGCCTGCGCCACTGGTGCTGGTGCTGCACGAGTTTCCGGGCAACGGCGCCCTCGCGATGGGATACGGCTTCGATCCGCTGGTCGACACCGATGGGTTCGTGGCCGTCTATCCGGACGGGGTCGGCGACGGATCCTGGGATGCCGGCGGCTGCTGCGGCGACGCGGCGCTGAACGAGACGAACGACGTCGCATACCTCAGCTCCGTCGTGAAGGAGGTCGAGGCGCGGACGAAGATCGATCCGAAACGGGTCTACGTCACCGGGTTCTCCAACGGCGCCATGATGGCGTACCGGCTGGGCTGCGACACGGATCTGTTCGCCGCGATCGCGCCCATGTCCGGCGATCTGGAGAGTGCGTGCAAGCATCCGGCCGCTGCCTCCGTCTTGCACGTTCACGGGCTGGCCGACATCGATGTGTCCTTCGACTCCGCGTCTGATGCGCCCTGGCGCACGGCCGACGACTGCGGGCCGCCGACGGTGACGCAGAACGGGGGCATCCACACCTCGCTCGCGGACTGCGCCCACGGCAGCAGTGTCGAGGTCGTCACCATCGACGGCATGGCTCACGAGGTTCCGTGGGCCACCTCCCAGGGATTCGGCGCTCCGGACATCTGGGCGTTCTTCAAGGCGCACCCGCGGAGCTGAGCGGCCGACGGGTCGCTGCCCGGCCGCGGGGTTACTGGCGGCCGCCGAGGTCGCAGTCTGGCCGACGAGGTCGCATCTCGATGACCTCGACGCGTGGGTCCGCGGTGTGTTCCTGCGGCGATCTGGCTGGTGCACGCGCGCGTCGCACGATGATCGCGGCGTGTCGCGACAGGGTGCCGCGGGAGCGTACATGGCTCTCCCGCACGAGGGCACGACCGCCGGCGTGAACACGTGACGGTCCTGTCCACCCTGGCGGACACGACCGTCACCCTCTGCTACTCGACCGGCGTGACCTCCAGGTGATCTCCGTCGGAGGCGAGGTCGACACGCACGGTGCTGCCGTCGCGGATGCTGCCATCCAGCAGCGCGGTCGCCAGCCTGTCGTCGATCTCGTGCTGCATCAGGCGGCGCAACGGACGCGCGCCATAGATGGGGTCGTAGCCGCGCTCGGCGAGCCAGGCACGGGCATCCGGGGTCACGCCGAGCTCCAGTCGACGCTCGTGCAGGCGCGCCTGCAGCCGGTCGATGTAGAGCGAGACGATCTCGCCCAGCTCCTCCTCGCTGAGCGCGGAGAACACGACGATGTCGTCGAGCCTGTTGACGAACTCGGGCTTGAACGCCTGGCGCACGAGCGCCTGCACCTGGTCCTCCTTCTCGGTCCACGGCAGCGTCGGGTCGATCAGGATGGCCGATCCCAGGTTCGACGTGAGGATCAGGATGGTGTTCCTGAAGTCCACGGTGCGCCCCTGGCCGTCGGTGAGGCGTCCGTCGTCGAGCACCTGCAGCAGGATGTCGAACACCTCCGGATGCGCCTTCTCCACCTCGTCGAGCAGGATCACGCTGTACGGGCGACGACGCACGGCCTCGGTGAGCTGTCCGCCCTGCTCGTAACCGACGTAGCCGGGAGGGGCACCGACCAGTCGCGACACGGTGTGCTTCTCGCCGTACTCTGACATGTCGATGCGCACCATGGCGTGTTCGTCGTCGAACAGGAACTCGGCGAGCGCCTTCGCCAGCTCCGTCTTGCCGACGCCGGTCGGCCCGAGGAACAGGAACGAGCCGGTCGGCCGGTTCGGGTCGCTGATGCCCGCGCGGGAACGACGGACGGCATCCGCCACCGCATGTACGGCACGCTTCTGGCCGATGAGTCGCTTGCCGAGCTCGTTCTCGAGGTTCAGCAGCTTCTCGCTCTCGCCCTGCAGGAGGCGTCCGACGGGGATGCCCGTCCATGCCGCGATCACGGCCGCGATGTCTTCGTCGGTGACCTGCTCGTTCACCATGCGCGGCTCATCCGGCGCATCTTCCGCCTTCTCGGCTTCGTCGAGGTCGCGCTGCAGCTGCTTGATGGTCTCGTACTCGAGCTTGGACGCCTTCGCGTAGTTCGCCTCGCGCAGCGCGCGATCGCGCTCGGTGACGGCCTCGTCGAGCTTCTTCTTCAGCTCGCCGACGCGGTTGAGTCCCATGCGCTCGCGTTCCCAGCGCGCCTCGAGCTCGGCGAGCTCCCGCTCGCGCTCCACGAGCTCTTCGCGCAGCTTGGCGAGACGCTCCTTGGACGCGTCGTCCTTCTCCTTCTTGAGTGCGAGCTCCTCGAGCTTCATGCGGTCGACCTGGCGCTTCAGCTGGTCGATCTCGACCGGCGACGAGTCGATCTCCATCTTGAGCCGGCTCATCGCCTCGTCGATCAGGTCGATCGCCTTGTCGGGCAGTTGACGCGCCGTGATGTAGCGATTGGAGAGGGATGCGGCTGCCACCAGCGCGGCATCCGAAATGGTCACCCCGTGGTGGGCCTCGTATCGACCCTTGAGGCCGCGCAGGATCGCGATCGTGTCCTCGACGCTCGGCTCGCCGACGTACACCTGCTGGAAGCGGCGCTCGAGCGCGGCATCCTTCTCGATGTATTCGCGGTACTCGTCGAGTGTGGTGGCGCCGATCAAACGCAGCTCGCCACGGGCCAGCATCGGCTTGAGCATGTTGGATGCCGCAACCGATCCCTCGCCGCCGCCGGCGCCCATCAGCAGATGCAGCTCGTCGACGAACGTGATGACCTCACCGTTCGACTCGTCGATCTCCCCCAGCACGCTCTTCAGCCGCTCCTCGAACTGTCCGCGATACATCGCGCCGGCCACGAGTGCTGAGATGTCGAGCGAGACGAGCCGCTTGTTCTTCAGCGACTCGGCCACGTCGCCGGCGACGATGCGCTGCGCGAGCCCCTCGACGACGGCCGTCTTACCGACGCCGGGCTCGCCGATGAGCACCGGGTTGTTCTTGGTGCGCCTGGTCAGCACCTGGCTGACGCGGCGGATCTCGGAGTCACGGCCGATCACCGGATCGAGCTTGCCCGCCTTGGCCAGCGCGGTGAGGTCGATCCCGTACTGTTCGAGCGCGCTCTTCTGCTCCTCCTGGCTGGAGGGTGCGCCCTGCATGTTCGCCATCTGTGCCCTGTCCTTCCCCCACGGTGGCGCGGCATCCGCACGCCTCGGACGATGTCGTTCTCGTCCATTTCACGCCGAACGGATGCCTGTTCAAAGTTGAGTCTATATGGCTCAACTTTATCGAGTGGTCGAGTATTCCACATCCGCTGTCTCGAGACGCGACTCAGAGACATCACGGCGCCCGCAAGGGCGATCACCACCGCACCGGAACCGGCGACGAGCCAATGTCGAGGATCTCGCCCTCAGCGCCCGGCCGGCCATGGTCATCCCGCCGCCCGGCCGGCTGATCAGCACAACACCGACGAGAGTGAGCACGGGGAGCACGAGCTGCCCTTGCGCGCGAGCGCACGCCATGGGGCGGCGACGGATCAGATCGCGGCCAGGTAGTCCTTCGCAACCGTGGCGTCGCCGGCGTCGGAGATCAGGCCGACATAGCCGTCCGGTCGGATGAGCACGAGGGTTTTCGGCCCGGCCGCATAGGCGGCGGCGAGGTGACCCGCCGTGTCGGCGACCTCATCGGGGCGGCTCGGCCGATCGACGACCCGAAGCGTTCTGAGCGCGACGTGTGGGGACGAGAGTTCCGGCGCGTGCCCGAAGTCGAGCGCGGTGAAGTGTCCACCGCGCGTCAGCTCGAACAGTCGGCGTGCGCCCTCGGTGGTCGCGAGTTCCGTCGCATCCGGGGCCCGATCACCCGCGCGCAGCGTGGCATCGTCGTCGCGGTCGTCGCTCACCGACGTGGCCCCGCGGTAGTTCACGTCGAGCTGCATGGTGCTCATGGAGCGCTGCGTGGGGATCCCCTTCTCCGCGATGGCCTGAGCGAGGCGCTCGTTGGAGAGCGCGAGCACGCCAGCGGCGACCGGGCGGCGCTCCGCCTCGTAGCTGTCCAGCAGAGTCGGCGCGGCGCCGAGTTCGACCGCGGCCAGCTTCCAGCCGAGGTTGTGGGCGTCCTGGATGCCCGTGTTCATGCCCTGACCGCCCGCGGGAGAGTGGATGTGCGCTGCGTCGCCGGCGAGGAACACACGACCGTGACGATAGCGCTCGACGAGTCGGACGTTGGCGCGCCAGAGCGAGGACCAGGTCGGCTCGTGCAGACGGATGTCGGTGCGACCGCTGCGCTCGTTCAGGATCGACTGAAGATTCTCCAGGCTGAGGTCCGGGCTGTCGTCGGGGCCAACGGCAGCCTGGTATTGAAAGACCTCGGTGGAGGGCAGCGGGCACAGGCTCACACCGAATCCGCTACGCCACATGTGCCATGCGTCGCGATCGAGGCCGTCGACCTCGACGTCGGCGACGATCATGCGGACCTCGTCGAGCGTCTCACCGACAAAGGCGATGCCGGCCTGCTTGCGGACAACACTGTGGCCGCCGTCCGCACCCACCAGCCAGCGCGTCGTGACAGTCTCGTTCGCGCCGCCCTTCGAGAGGACTGCGGAGACGGCATCCGCCGTCTGGTCGAAACTCGTGAGGGAGGTTCCGAACTCGACCGCGCCGCCGAGTTCGGTGAGCCGGAGGCGGAGCGCCTCTTCGACGCGCCACTGGGGCGTGATGAGGCTCGCCGGGTACGGAATGTCCGGCCGATTGCGCAGATCCTCCGGCACAGCACCGCCCAGTGTGACCTGACCGTCGGCCGTGGTCGAGCGGACGGGCATCGCCAGTCGACCGTTGGCGAGCACGCGATCGACGATGCCGAGGTCGTCGAACACCTCGAGCGTGCGGGGCTGGACGCCTTTCCCACGCGATCCCGCCTGCGGGTCCGATGCGGTTTCGACCAACCGGAACGGGACCCCGCGAGCCGCAAGCTCGCAGGCCAGCGTCAGCCCGGTCGGTCCGGCCCCGACGATCAGCACCGTCGTGTCTGTCATCACATCACCCACATCCCGTGTTCGCATCGAACATCACTAAGAAAGTTGTTCCTGTCTTAGGACAGTACGGATGCTTGCTGAGAAAGGCAAGCCTTTCTAAGGTGAACACATGGATTCCCAGGATTCCGCCAAGATCCGTCGCCGCCGACACGGTGAGGAGCTCCAGTCCGCGCTGCTCGATGCCGCGTGGAACGAGCTGGTCGAGGTCGGCTACGGACGACTGACTATGGGGTCGGTCGCCGCGCGCGCACAGACGAGCGAGCCCGTGCTGTACCGCCGCTGGCCCAACAAGGACCAGCTCGTGCTCTCGGCACTCGAGCATTACCGGCGGCTGCATCCGGTCGGCGTGCCCGACACAGGCACCCTGCGCGGAGATCTGCTCGCCGCGCTGACGGGCATGGGCCGCACCAGCGCGGACTTCTTCGAAATCGCGGGGATCGCCGCCATCTCGGGGTTGCTGGGAGACTCCGGCCTCGCGCCGCTTCAAGCGCGCGACCGCATCATCGGCGAACAGCGAGAGTCACGGGTCCGGATGCTGTATCAGCAGGCCAACGACCGAGGCGAGATCGACCTCGACAGCATCCCGCCGGCCGTGCTCGCGATGCCGTTCGATCTGGTGCGCAACGATCTGTTCATGGGCCTGGGGCCCGTTCCGGTCGCCCGGCTCGAGTCGATCGTCGACGAGCTCTTCCTGCCGCTCGTACGGCGGAGCGAAGCGCCGAAGGGCGGCGCGGAGTGAACGGGGCGCCGTAGGCTCCACCCCATGCTGATCTGGATCAACGGAGCGTTCGGAGCCGGCAAGACGCACACCGCGTTCGAGTTGCAGCGTCGCCTGTCGAACGCGCACGTCGCCGATCCCGAACTACCCGGCTTCGCCTTCCAACGGATGCTCCCTCCCGCGGCACGATGCGACTTCCAAGACCTCCCGCAGTGGCGTTCGTCCGTCGTCGACACCTTGCAGCAGGCCGAGTCCGCCCACACCGGACCGGTGCTCGTGCCGATGACGATCGTGCGCGACGACTACTTCGACGAGATCGTCGGCGGGCTGCGCGACCGAGGTGTCGATGTGCGGCACTACGCGCTGATCGCCAGCCCGGAGACACTGCTGAAGCGGCTGAGCACGCGGATCGCGTTCATCCGCTCCGGACTGCGCCGGGAGACGTGGGCCGTGCGGCAGATCCCGCGGTGCGTCGCGGCGTTGGCGACGGAGCGTTACGCGACACACGTCGAATCCGACAGACGCACGACCGACGAGGTCGTCGAGTGGATCGCGGACGATGCCGGCCTCGCGCTCGATCGGCCGCGGCTGGCGCCGTGGCGGTATCAGGTGCGGCGGCTGCGCGTGGGGGTGGCGCACATCCGGTGAGCCCGCGACACCGGCACGGGCACCGGCCCGGGTGCAGGCACGACCTTCGCGCGTCGCTCCCGGCAGGCCCTCACCGGCTCATCGCATTCGCGCTCTCGACCCGCGACAGCTTCTCCGGGTTGCGCACCGCGTAGATACCGCTGATCAGACCGCTGTCGATGCGGAACGCCAGCACGGATTCGACCTGGCCGTCGCGCTTGAGCACGAGGGCAGGACCGCCGTTGATCTGAGCAGGCATGATGAGCGCCGCCCGGTCGACCCTGCTGAAGAGTGCCACGACATCGTCGACGCCGACGATCGGTGCAAGTGCCGCCTGCACGACACCGCCACCGTCACCGAGAAGCACGACATCGGGCGCGAGGATGTCGAACAGCTGCTGCAGTTCGCCGGTCTGGAAGGCGCGGCGGAAGGCGTCCAACGCCTCACGGGTCTCGGCGGGCGAGACGACCTCGCGCGGCCGCCGAGCTTCGACATGGTTGCGCGCCCGGTGCGCGATCTGCCGAACCGTGGCAACGCTCTTGTCAACGGCCTGCGCGATCTCCTCGTGGCTGAGGGCGAAGACCTCGCGCAGCACGAACACCGCCCGCTCGGTCGGCGTGAGCGTCTCGAGCACGACGAGCATCGCCATCGAGACGTTCTCGGCGAGCTCCACGTCGTCAGCCACATCGGGCGCTGTCAGCAACGGCTCGGGCAACCACGGTCCGACGTACGTCTCCTTGCGGCGAGCGAGGGCGCGCACCCGGTCGAGCGCCTGTCGCGTCGTGATCCGCACGAGGTAGGCACGCCTGTTCTGCACGGTGGCCAGGTCGACGCCGGACCAGCGCAACCAGGTCTCCTGGAGCACGTCCTCGGCATCCGCGGCCGAACCGAGCATCTCGTAGGCGACGGTGAACAGCAGATTGCGGTGGATGACGAATGCTCGAGTCGCCGCATCCACACCCCGAGCGGGCGTCGCTTCGCCCGTCCGCGTCGTCTTCGCGGCACCGTCGATGCCCGCGTAATCCGTCCGGTCTGCCGCAGCTGCCGTGTCCATCGCCGCCGCCGTGCCCGGAGCATCCTCGGTGTCTTCTGTGCGCTCGCCCATTGCCGGCTCCTGCCTGCTCGCCTCGATCGTGTCATGCACGAGACGCCTGGAAGGTCCGTTTCGTGACAATGCGCAGACGTGACCTGTCACACATCCGCGGTCCGGATCGTCTGATGGTCGACACACGCACAACGAGAGAAAGAGACGTGAACATGTCGATCCATTCAGCGCACGAACTCCGTGGTCGTGGATTCAAGGGCGAGCTCGTCGAACCGGGCACGCCCGAATACGAGCTCGGCCGGCGAACGGTCATGGCATTCGGCAGCCCCGCGATCGTCGCGCGTCCCGCCGATGTCCGCGACGTGCAGACGGCAGTGACGTTCGCCGCAGAAGCGGGACTCCCCCTCTCCGTGCGCGGCGGTGGCCACGGCTTCGCGGGATTCGGCACCAACGACGGCGGGGTCGTCATCGACCTGAGCAGGCTCGCGGATGTCGCCCTCCTCGAGACGGAACGCCACATCGTGCGCATCGGAGGGGGCGCGACCTGGGGACAGGTGGGCGCCGCTCTCGCACCGTTGGGTCTCGCCATCTCGGCAGGCGACACAACGACCGTCGGCGTCGGCGGCCTCACCCTGGGCGGCGGCATCGGCTGGAAGGTGCGCAAGCATGGTCTGGCTCTGGACAATCTCGTCGCTGCCGAGGTGGTCACCGCGAGCGGCGACGTCGTTCGAGCGGACGCCGACGAGCATCCCGACCTGTTCTGGGCACTCCGCGGGGGCGGCGGCAACTTCGGAGTCGTGACGACGTTCGAGTTCGCCGCGCACGCCACGACGGACGTCTTCCACGGCACCGTCTCCTTCCCCGCGAACGAGGCGGCCGCCGTACTCCAGGGCTGGGCGGACTATCTCCGCATCGCCCCTGACGAACTGTCGTCGACCGTCGACTTCGCGAATCCGTTCGCCGGCGGACCGGACGCCCCTGTGCAGGTGCACGTCGCATTCGACGGCGACGACGAGGAACTCGCGGCAACGGCGCTCGACCCGATCCGCGCCCTCGGCACCGTGATCTCCGACGACGTCGAGCGCAAGGGCACGACGGAACTGCTCGTGGCCGGCGGGATGCTGCCGCCGGGCCTCCGCATCCTCACGCGCAGCGGGTTCGTCTCGAAGGGTTCGGTGGGCGATGTGCTGCAGCTGCTCGCCGCTGTCGGATCGGCACCCGGGTCACCCGCCATCTCCGTCCGCAGCGTCACCGGGGCGGTGTCGAGGGTGTCGGGCGATGCCACCGCGTACGCCCACCGCGGCGCCGAGGTGATGTTCGTCACCACGATGGCCGGCCCCGAGCCTGTCATCGACGCGGCGGAACCCGCCTTCGCTGCGATGTGGGAACGGCTCGCCCCGTATGTCGACGGCGCCTACGTGAACTTCCTCAGCGGCGCCTCCGATGCGGACGTCGCCGCGGTGTATCCGCGAGAGACATACGAGCGGCTCGCGGCGGTGAAGGGCGTTTACGACCCAGAGAACCTCTTCAGCAGAACCCACAACGTGCGTCCTGTCGCGGCGGCAGAGTTCGCCGTCGGCCTCTGACACCGCCTGGGAATCGGAGATCCGCGCGACCATCCGGCACATCGCTGGTCGGCGCCGGGCGCGTCACGGCGGACCTCCGATTCTCGGCGCTTACGTGCGGGCGCTGCCACTGTCTCGCGATTCCGCGGGGACATGGGCAGACAGACAGGATTCCCCTAGGCTGACGCGCGTGCTGACACTCAGGTATCCTCGCGACCTCGTCATGATCGGTGCGATCTTCGGTGTCGCCACGATGGCCTGGGCAGGATGGGCTCAGGAGGGGCCGCCGTCGCTCGTCTGGTCCATCGTGCTCGGGATCCTCTCGATCCTTGGGCTCGGGCTCGCCGCTCTGTGCATTCCGCTCGCCATCCGCAATTGGCGCACCGGCACCGCGATCGAGCCCAAGAGCAAGGCATTCCGCGTGTATCTGGTGGTGTTCTGGGGCGAGATCGTCATCGCGGCGGCCGGCGGGATCATCCTGCCGCTCGTCGGTCTCGAGGGGCTCGTGGCGCCGTACATCCTGCTCATCGTCGGCGCGCACTTCTTCGCGCTTGCCGTGGTCTTCAGGCAGACCGTGCTGCACGTCACGGGCGCCGTGCTCGTCGTGGTGGCGATCGTCGCCGCCCTCATCCCGGAATCGGTCGCCGCTCACAGCTTCTGGTGCGGGATCATCGGCGGTCCGGTGTTCCTCATCGTCGGCGCGTGGTGCACGGTGGTGGGACGCCGGGTGCTGAAGACTGCCACGGCCGCCGCCTCGACGGTCTGATCGGCGCGATGAGCCAGCAGCCGACCCGAGGCGAGCCTCGCCGTACCGGACCGAGTCCGGCTGAGGTCTGGCTCAGCCCACGCTGAGGTCGACCTGGATCTCGCCTGCCAGCCGTTCGAGCTCCTCGATGGCCGCCTGCACGGCATCCTCGTCGCTCGATCGCGCCGTGACGGTCGCCTCGAACAGCGTGCCACCCGCCATCGGCGCTTCGCGCGTCTCGCTGGAGAACAAGTCGATGGTGAGGCCGTGACGGTTCAGGATGCTCGTCACATCCCGCACGATTCCCGGCCGGTCGTTGCCGAGCACGGTGAACGTGAACCGGCGTCCGGATCGCTCGCCGGCGGAATCCGCACTCCCGTGCACGGCAACGGTGAGCAGGCCGTCGAGGTTCTGCAGCGCGGCCTTCAGGTCGTCGAGCGACCGGTCGGGGACGGAGACGAGCACGATGCCCGCGAACGTGCCGGCGAGCTCGGCGAGCTCGCTCGTCTCCCAGTTGCCGCCGTGGGCACCGACCACCTCGGCGACGGTCTGTACTAGTCCGGCACGGTCGTCACCGACCAGGGTGAGCACCAGCTTGGCCATGCAACGAGCATAGGGCGGGGCGAGGCTCAACCGGCGGCGGCTGACTCAACCGGCGGTCGGAACGCTCAAGCGGCGGTCGGGTCGCTCAGCGGTCGACGAAGAACGTGCGCAGCAGCGGCGCGACGGCCGTCGGGCGACCGCGGTCCGCCGTGTTCTGGGTCGCGGAGTGGTCGGCTCCCGGCAGGACCCGCACCGTGGCTGCCGGATTGCGACGCTCGAGCTCTGCCACCGATCGCCGCAGGTACTTCGACGACTTCGTTCCGGAGATCAGCAGCAGAGGGTTGCGCATGCCCGCGAAGTCGTCGATGCGGTCCACGTGCTCCTGGATGATCGCGAAATCGTACGGAAGCGATGCCGCCAGCTCCCTGAGGCGCGCACCGGCCTCGTGGACCGGCTTCGCATCATCCGCGGCGAGCATCTTCACGGTGCTGGAGCGGAGCATCCGTCGCGGGAAGAGCCTCAGGAAACCCGGTCCCATCTGAGCACCCAGCATGGCCGTGATCATGAACGACGGCACATCGTCGGCCGCGACCTCACGGTCGAAGCGCGGCAGGAATCCGTCCATGTCCAGTGATCCGTCCACGACGAACGGCGGCTCGAAGAGTGCCACCCGGAGCTGCGGATGACGCCTCCCCACCTCTGCGGCGATCACGGCGCCCGAGCTGATGCCGAGCATCCCGATGGCGCCGGTCGCCGCGAGCACGGCCTCGACGTCGGCGACATCCGTGGCCGTTCCGTACGCATCGATCGCCGGGTACTGTCCGCTGCGCCCTCGGCCTCGCCGGTTGATGAGGTGGACCGTGAACTGGTCCGAGAGGGCATCGGCGAGGTCTCGCTGGCTCCCTGCCGACTGCATCGCGCCGTGCACGACGACGATCGCCGGTCCCGCTCCGACGGTGAAGTACTCGATCGGGGTGCCGTCGGCAGAGGTGACGAGGTGAGCCGAGAGGGTGGCGCGAGGCGTGGCATCCGACCGGCTGGTGCCCGTCGATCGGCGGGATGCGGCGTCGCGCGCGCCGTCTGATGCCGAGGCGGGGGAGGATTCCATGGTGGACATGTGAGCGACCTTTCGTGATCCGATAATCTCTTAGTAACTAAGATACTTAGTATCTCAGACAAATGGAAGAGGCAGCAGTATGTCCGATGCGGATCGCCGCGAGCTCATGGCCCGACTGACGGACCTCGGCGCGCAATCCGCGACGATGACCGCCCTGTTCCAGCAGAAGGCCGCTGCCGGATACGGTGTGGGCGTCACGGACATGAAGGCCCTCGACCTTCTGATGCGCGAGGGCGGCAAGACGGCCGGCCAGCTCGCGGAGGCGCTGGGCGTCACCTCGGGCGCCGTGACGGGTGTCATCGACCGGCTCGAGAAGCACGGCATGGCCCGGCGAGCACCGGATGCCGCCGACCGCCGCCGCGTTCTCGTCACGGCGAACCTCGAGACGCTCGCCGCCGGCCCGAACGTGTACCAGGGGATCGGCGAGGCGTTCGCGCACCTGCACGACTCGTACACCGTCGAGCAGCTGGAGTTCCTCGCGAACTACCTGCAGGCCTCGATCGACATCACGAAGAAGCAGATCGACACGCTCGGGTGAGGCTCGCGCACGCGCGCCAGCCGCGCCGGGGATCGGAGGCGCGGTGTGCCGTCGCGCACGAGTCGGGGCACCCGGACGCGTCCGACGTTTCGGGAATTGTCAGACATGCCCTAGTCCGCGTGCTGCACGATGTTGACCACGTTGCCGTCCGGTGCGCGCACGAAGAACCTCCGAACACCCCAGGGCTCCGTCTTCAGCGGCAGCACGATCTCATAGCCGAGCCGGCGTGCTTCCTCGTACGCGGCATCCACGTCAGGGGTGTGCACGGAGATGACGGAGTCGACAGGTGCGTCGGCGTCGCGCGTCACGAGCTGGACGTGCGCTCCCGACTCGGGATCCGTGAGCCGCGCGACCCATCCGAGGTTGAACTCCTCGGTTCCCAGTCCGAGGAAGTCCGTATAGAAGGACTTCGCGGTCTCGATGTCGGGAACCGAGAGGTTCGCCGTCAGCTTCGTTGCGCGCATCGTCTCCACCCGGTCGTTGTGCGGACGCCTCCGGGCAGGCTACGCGCGTGCGGGCGCGGGCGACAGGCCCGCCGTCAGTTGAGCGCGGGCAGATCCGTCGGGATGACGCCCTCGCCGTACAGATCCTCCGCGAGGTCCTGCAGTGCCTTCAGTGCCGCGCGCTGCGGCAGCGGTCCGTATGAGATGCGGGCAACGCCGAGCTTCTCGTATGCGGATGCGGGCAGCGCGCCGGGCAGGCCGATCACCGAGATCTTCCCCCAGCCGATGCCCTCGACGAGGCGCTCGACGACGTCCGCCGTCACCGCGCCCGGCACGAAGACCAGCGCTGCACCCGCGTCGAGGAACGCGCGGCCGCGGGCGATGGCATCCGCGATCCGGTCGTCGAGCGACCGTTCGCCGCCGAGGAACATCGCGTCGGTGCGCGCGTTCAACTGGAACGCCACACCCTCTTCCTCCGCAGCCCGAGTGATGGCCTGGACACGCGCCACCGCCTCGTCGAACGGACGCAGACGGTCCTCGACATTGGCGCCGACGATGCCGAATCCGATCGCGCGACGGATCGTCTCGCCCGGCTCGTCGTATCCGTCGTCGAGGTCGGCCGTCACCGGAAGGTCGACGGCGTCCGCGATCGTGCGCGCCCCCTGGAGCGCGAGGTCGACGGGCATCGTGCCGTCGGCATATCCGAAGCTGGCGGCGATCGAGTGGCCCGCCGTGGCGATGGCCGTGGTCTGCGGAAGTGCGGCGACGACGCGGGCGCTCACGGCATCCCACACGTTCACCACCCGGACGATCTCCAGGGCTTCGTAGAGCGCCTTGAGGGCGAGAGCTCGGTCGTTGGTGCTTGTGAGGTGGGCAGCGGCATCCGTCATGAGTTCGACCCTAGGTGGGATGCACCGATTCGCACTGAGCCAATCCGGCTGCCGAGGATGGGCTTGCCGTGTGGAAATCGCTCAGGCGACCAACGCCGATGTCCGGTTGAGACGCCGGAGTGCGTCAGAGTTCGATGGAGTAATGGACTTGGGTGTCGTTGGTGACGAACCCGGCGCTCTCGTACGCTCTGAACTCTTTGCCTGAACCATCGGCATCGACACGAAGGCTGGCCCGTCCGTAGCCCCGGTCCTGCGCGGCGCGAAGGGTGTGTGAGATGAGGGCTTCGGTGACGCCGCTCTCCTCGTATGCGGGCCGCGTGGCGATGACCCTGAAGTAGGCGTCACGAATTCCGGTCGCTGCCGTCTCCGCGTCCCATGAGACGACCAGGAGGATCCCGGCCGCGGTTCCCGTCTCGACGTCACGGAGCAGAAAACTCAGCTCGGGCCGGAAGCTCGCGTTCACGGCCCACACCTTCCACTCCTCGGCGCTGAGCTGCGACCCGCCCGAGTCGTGCTCGACGGCCTCGTTGCGTACCGCGCGGAACTCCTCGTCGGTCTCGAGTGTGTAGCCCTCGATTCGCAGGCCGTCTGGCAGAGGAGCGTGCGGAATGGCGGCGCCGAGCGGATGCCTCATGTGTCGGCTCCATTTCGTCGCCGTCATGCCTGCAGCACGGTAGAGGGCGACTGCCCCGCGAACATGCTCGCCATAGATGGATTCGACGACCAGCTGGAGCGTGGGGTGATGCAGCGCGTGCAGCGCCTCGGCGGTCGCCAGCCCGTGCTGCATGAGCTTCGTCCCGAGTCCCTGGCGCCGATGGGTGGGGCGGACGGCGCCGGCTGCCTGCACCCGGTGGACGGTCTGGGCAATCGGCTTGTAGTGGACCGCCGAGAAGCCGAGCATTGTCGCGCCGTCGAACACCGCCAGAGTGGATGTCCCGAGGTCGTCGACCGGTGAGTCCAGCTCCTCGGTCGCATCCTCTATGGTGTACTGCCCCCAGACGTGGTCCTCCACATCGATCGCGTTCAGGAGGTCGGCCATCGCCGCACCGTCGGACACGGCCATCGGACGCCAAGTGAGATCCCGCGAGTCGACAGTCATGATCGCAACCATATAGAGCATTGCGGCGCGACCCCTGCCAGGCGATGGAGCCGATTGTGCGCGCTTCAGACGGTTGGATTCACCCTTCCCTGACCTTGCCGTGGAACCCTTGACTGCGTGGCGGCACGCATTCGACTCATCGACCCGACCGACGACGTGGCATTGTCACGGCTGGTCGCGCGCAACCGCGAGTTCCTCGCACCATGGGATCCGGTGCGACCCGCCGAGTACTTCACGGTAGACGGTCAGCGCGCTGGCATCGCAGCAGCATTGGAGCGACATCAGCATGGCGAGGCGCTGCCCCTTGTGGTGCTTGACGACGAGGGCGAGATCGCCGGTCGGCTGACCCTCAGCGGAATTGTTCGGGGCGCCTTCCAGTCCTGCAGCATGGGGTACTGGCTCTCGGAGCATCAGACCGGCAAGGGCCTCGCAACTCAGGCAGTGCAGGCCGCGGTCGAGTGGGCGTTCGAGGAACTCGAACTGCATCGCGTCCAGGCAGAAACCCTGGCAGCGAACACGGCGTCGCAGAAGGTCCTTGTTCGTGCGGGATTCGAACGGTATGGGCTGGCTCCGCGATACCTGAAGATCGCCGGTATGTGGCAGGATCACCTGCTGTTCCAGCGCCTCAACGACGTCGAGTAGCGCCCGATTCGTCCTCCTCGGTTCCGGTCAGCCTCGCCGACGTAAGGTGCCGGCGATTGTCTTCACCGACGCATGCTCCTCACCCCGGATGAGGTGGCATCGCGCGGCCACGCGGGCTGTGAGCGCGTGAACGCGAGTGTGCCGCAGGGTCAGTCTCCGTCGCGGGAGTCGGTGAAAGTGAGCGCCGGGCGGATGATCCGACGGAACAGGTCCCCGCTGGCCGCCTGGTCGTCGCTCTGGCCGTTGAGCAGGGGGAAGAACGCGAGATCGGTGAGGACGAGATACGCCAGTCGCTGGAACAGCGGCGAGTCCCTGACGATCTCACCACGGTCGGCGGCAGCCTCGAAGATTTCAGCCAGCTCGCTTACCCGCGGCGCGATGATGTCGTTGCGCAAGGCAGTTGCGAACTCCGGGTCGCTCGACGCCGCCTGGAGCAGCATGAAGCCCATCCTGAGGTCCCCGTCGGAGACGAGCTCGGCTCCAGGCATCTGCGCGAACGCCTCATCGAGCGACGCGGCGCCTGCATCTCCGAGCAGAGGGCGGTGTTGGGCGCCCGCGAAGGTCAGCGCCGCCATGACGAGGCCGGATTTGCTGCCCCACTGCCGATACAGGGTCGCCTTGCTCGCGTGTGCGCGGGCAGCGACTCCGTCCAACGTCAGCCGCTCGTAACCCACTTCCAGCAGGAGCTCGTGGACTGCGGCGAACAGCTCCGCGAGCCGCTCGGGAGACATCCGAGAGCGAGGCGGATCAGGTGACATGGAACTAGGGTACGATACGGTTTCGTACACCGCAACGAAAGGGCGCCCGAGATGCGGATTCTGATGTTCGGCCGGGGCGTGATCGCCACCATCTACGGGTGGGCACTCGAGCAAGCCGGCCATGACGTCGAGTTCTACGTCCGTCCCGGCCGCGCCGCGAGCTATGGACCAACGGTGGGCCTCGATCTGGTCGACGGCCGACAGGGACTGCGCGAACGGCCCGTCGTCGAGACATGGCCCGTGCGGTATCGCGAAGAGCTGGAACCCGGGCACGACTTCGACCTCATCCTGCTGAGCGTGGCCCACAGCCAGCTGACGGATGCCGCCCAGTTCCTCGCCCCGCGCCTCGGCCGTGCCACGGTGCTCGTCTTCGGGAACATCTGGTCCGAGCCACTCGACGCGGTTGCTCCCCTGCCCGCCGATCGGCTCGCCTGGGGCTTTCCGCAGGCCGGCGGCGGCTTCGACGGCAGCGGCACCCTCACGGCAATGCTGCTTCCGTCGGTGCTCTTCGGAACGCTCGACGGGGCGCCCAGCCGGCGCGAGCACGACGTGCGTCAGGCCTTCCGCGATGCCGGACTTCGGATCAGAGAAGTGCCGGACTTCCGCGGCTGGCTTTGGCTCCACTTCATCGCAGACGCGGGCATGCATTCCCAAGGGCTGTTGGCCGGGACCCTGTCGAAGCTGGTCGGATCCAGGGCTGGCCTCCGCGAAGCCCTGCTGACCACACGCGAGCTCATCCCCCTTCTCGAGGCCCGCGGCATCGACCTTCGACGACACCGTCGCGGACTGCTGCTCTACCGGGCGCCTGCAACGCTGACATCAACCGCACTCGCCTGGGCGACCGCGCACATCCCCGGACTCAGCCGCTCATTGAGAGCACACGCCGACCCCGACGCGCGCGAGCCCCACGCCGTCTGCCGTGACACCCTCACCGAAGCGCGGCGCCTCGGCATCCCGGCACCGCGGCTGGAGGCGGCGGAGGCGAAGCTGACTTCGCGGCGCGCAACTCCTTAGAGGAAGTGCGGGAGCCCGGCAGTGGATGGGCTCGCGACAACCAGGCGGACCATGCAGGCTCGTTCTTCGCACCCCTCAATCGCCCGTATCGGGCCTGCGGCCCTCACGGACTCAATCGGCTAGGGAAGGACGAGCGAGCTCGTTCTTCCCTAGCCTCAATCGCCCGTAGGCTTTTACGCATGTCCAAAGTGCTCGCATCCCTTCCCGTCGGCGAACGTGTCGGCATCGCCTTCTCCGGAGGCCTCGACACCTCCGTTGCGGTCGCGTGGATGCGCGAGAAGGGCGCCGTGCCCTGCACGTACACGGCCGATCTCGGCCAGCCGGACGAGCCCGATGTGGATGCCATCCCCGGCCGCGCAGGCCAGTACGGCGCCGAGCTCTCGCGGCTCGTCGACTGCAAGCTGCCGCTTGTGGAAGAGGGACTCGTCGCGCTGCAGTGCGGTGCGTTCCACATCCGCTCCGGGGGCAAGACGTACTTCAACACGACACCGCTCGGACGCGCAGTGACGGGCACACTGCTCGTGCGCGCCATGCTCGAGGACGGCGTGGAGATCTGGGGCGACGGATCCACGTACAAGGGCAACGACATCGAGCGGTTCTACCGCTACGGCCTGATGGCCAACCCGCGGCTGCGCATCTACAAGCCGTGGCTCGATCGCGACTTCGTCTCCGAGCTCGGCGGACGCAAGGAGATGAGCGAGTGGCTGCAGGCGCGCGACCTGCCGTACCGGGCATCCGTCGAGAAGGCTTATTCCACTGACGCGAACATCTGGGGCGCAACGCACGAGGCGAAGCTGCTGGAGCAGCTCGACACCCCGATGACCATCGTCGAGCCCATCATGGGCGTTCCGTTCTGGCGCGAGGACGTCGAGATCGCATCCGAGGATGTCACGGTGCGCTACGAGCAGGGACGTCCCGTCGCCATCAACGGCGTCGAGTACGACGACCCGGTGGCACTGGTGCTCGAGGCGAACGCGATCGGCGGACGCCACGGCCTTGGCATGAGCGACCAGATCGAGAATCGCATCATCGAGGCGAAGAGCCGCGGCATCTACGAGGCTCCGGCCATGGCGCTGCTGCATATCACGTACGAGCGCCTGCTGAACGCCATCCACAACGAGGACACCGTTGCGAACTACCACAACGAGGGTCGCCGGCTCGGACGCCTCATGTACGAGGGCCGCTGGTTCGACCCGCAGTCGCTCATGCTGCGGGAGAGCATCCAGCGCTGGGTCGGATCCGCCGTCACCGGTGAGGTCACGCTGCGACTGCGTCGTGGCGACGACTACTCGATCCTCGACACGCAGGGGCCGGCGCTCAGCTACCACCCCGACAAGCTGTCAATGGAGCGAGTCGGGGATGCCGCGTTCGAGCCCGAGGACCGCATCGGCCAGCTGACCATGCGCAACCTCGACATCGCCGACTCGCGCGCCCGCCTCGAGCAGTACTCGGCAGCCGGCGTGATCGGCGGGGCGACAGCTCAGCTCGTCGGCAAGCTGGACACCGGCGACGCAGGAGAGATCGCTGCCGGCCAGCCGGAGACCACGGAGCAGGTCGAACTGGATGCCGCGAACGAGGGCGCGGCCTTCGACCTCGGCGCCGACTGATCCGGTCCGCATCCGCTCGTTGAGGTCCGCTCTGCCGCTGCTCGAGCTCGTCGAAACAGACTCTCCAGCTGCCGGTTGAGCCCGAATAGCCAGCTGTCTGAGGCCCCGCGCAGCTGTCACGTGAGTTCGCGCCCCTGTCGGAGCACGGGACCCTCGGCAGACTCGCGCCGCGGGAGCGCGACAGACTGAACCCGTCGGCGCGATCAGTTCGAGGCGTCGCCCGGCTTGCGCTGCTCCAGCGCCGCCCGGCGGCGCTTGTCCTCCTCGATCTCGCGCTCGAGATCCGCGAGCTGCTCCTCCGTCGACCGGCCGTCGCGGGACGGCACGGGATGCACCGTCACGTTCGCCGTTCCCATCGGCATGCGACCGGCTGCGGTCCCCGCGCTGGTGCGGCGGGGCATCCGGATGGGACGCGACGTCGTCTCGTATGAGCGGCCCAGCGCGAACCAGAGCACCGAGCCGATGAGCGGCAAGAAGATGATCAGCAGCACCCACGCCACCTTGGGCAGGAACTTGATGCGACTGTCATCGAGCCGGATCGCGTCGATGAGCGCGACCAGCAAAAGGATCAGAAAGACGATGGACAGCCAAGGCATGGGATCACCTTAGAGATGCTGACGCCGCACGTCGAGCGACCACGTTGCCGGCGGCATCCGGTGCCGGAATCGCGGGGTGATGGTTCCGCGGGACGCTTCCCGCGGCGGGGCCGGTCACCCGCGCAGACAACTGGACCCGTCGGCGGGGAGCTGACCCCCGAGTCAGGCCGCACCACGAGCGGGTGCCGCGTGTCTCGGGGGTCAGCGTGCCTCGATCACGATGAGCGGATCAGAAGAGTCCCGCACGCAGCGACTGGACCCTGGCGAGGGACTGCTTGAAGTGTCCAGGGTTCAGGGTCTTGTGCTGCACTGCCGACGTGATCGCGTCGAGCGCATCCGTGCCCTGCTGCATGTCGCGTGCGGAGCAGAGCAGCAGATCCATTCCGGCCTGCGCCGCTTGCAGCGATCGCTGGCCCGTGTCGCCGAACGCATCGATCGCACCGGCCTCGAGAGCATCCGTGATGGTGACTCCGTCGAAGCCGAGACGGCCGCGCAGTTCACCCTGCACGATCGTGGTCGACAGGCCGGCCGGATACACGGCATCCAGCGCCGGATAGGTCGCCCACGACGTCATCACGAGTTGCACTCCCGCGGCGATCGCCGGCGTGAACGCAGACTCGTCGACGCCGCGGATCTCGGCCAACGGCTGAGTCAGCGTGACCGGTCCGAGGTCGGTGTTCTCATCAACCGTCGCCGCGCCGAGTCCCGGGAAGTGCTTGGCCGTCGCGGCGACGCCTGCGCCCTGCTGCGCTGTCACCATCTCGGCTCCCAGGCGCCCGGCGAGCACCGGATCCGAGCTGTACGACCGCCCGAACTGGTCATCGAAGTTCCCTGGCACACGGAACACGTCGAGCACCGGTGCCAGGTTGAGGTTCATGCCAACGGCACGGAGTGCCGCGGCCGCACCCGCGCCGGCCGCCGTCGCCGCGGCATCCGGGTCGGCCTGCAGGCCGATCTGCTTCTCGGAGAGAACGGGCTCCTGCCCACGAAGCCGGCGCACGACTCCACCCTCCTGGTCGGTCATCAGGAGGAGGGGCTCCTTGATCGGCGAGGCGGCCTGAGCTGCACGAAGCTGGGCGACGACATCCGCGATCTGCGTGAGACTGAGGATGTTCTCCCCGAAGAAGATGACTCCGCCCACTTCACCGGCGGTGATGCCGTCGAGCAGCGACTGCGGCGGGGTGGCGCCCGGATACGAGAAGATCACACGCTGACCGGCCTGCTGGCGTGGTGTCAGCTTGGCCCACCACGGCGGTGCCGCCATGGACGGCGCAGCGCCCGCTGCGATGCCTGCTCCGGCGAGCGCGACGCCGGCCACTGCGCCCACGCCCGCGGCAAGCACGGTACGTCTGGACATTCCGCGACCGCGAGCCGAGCGGACGAACGTGCCGCCGTGGAGTCCGGGCGCGGCTGCGGCTGCGTCCGGTCCATCGGATTCGGATGATGCGGGAATCATGCTCACTCCTCACTGCGCCGCAACGCTGCGGGCACGCTTTCGACCTTGGCCCTGCCCTCGGATGGGTGTCAAGGGTTTCTGGCAACCATCTTCACGGCCGGATACATTCATGGAGATGGTTTTTGCCCTCAGGCGGCGAGAAGACCTAGGGTGTCGATGACGCGGTTGGAGAAGCCCCACTCGTTGTCGTACCAGGACGCCACCTTCACGTGACGGTCGCGCACCATGGTCAGCCCCACGTCGAAGATGGACGAGGCCGGGTTGCCGGTGATGTCCGTGGAGACGAGCGGATCGGTGGAGTGCTCGAGGATGCCCGCGTACCGGCCCTCTGCTGCCGCCCGGTACGCCTCGTTCACCGAATCGACCGTCACATCGCGCTCCACCGTCACGTTCAGCTCGACAAGGGATCCCACCGGGACGGGGACACGCACCGAGTATCCGTCGAGGCGTCCGTCCAGGCGTGGCAGCACCTTGCCGATCGCCTTCGCGGCGCCGGTCGTGGTCGGCGCGATGTTGAGCGCTGCCGCGCGGGCGCGTCGCGGGTCGCGATGCGGGCCGTCCTGCAGGTTCTGTTCCTGCGTGTACGCATGGATCGTCGTCATGAAGCCGCCTTCGATCCCGGCGAGGTCGTCCAGCACGGCAGCGAGCGGCGCGAGCGCGTTCGTCGTGCACGAGGCGTTCGACACAATGCTGTGCGCGGCGGGGTCGTACGCCTGCTCATTGACGCCGTACGCGATGGTCACATCGGCGTCGGGCGAAGGGGCGCTGATCAGCACACGGCGGGCACCGGCATCCAGGTGCGCAGCGGATGCTCCGCCGGACGTGAGTCTTCCCGTCGCCTCGAGCACGACCGACACCCCGAGCTCACGCCACGGGAGCTTTGACGGATCGCGTTCCGCGGAGACGGCGATCGGCTTGCCGTCAACGATGATGCTGCCCTCGCCCACCTCGACACGGCCGGGAAAGCGTCCCAGTGTGCTGTCGAACCTGAGCAGCTGCGCGAGAGACGCAGGGTCGGTCAGGTCGTTGACGGCGACGATCTCGAACTCCGGATGCCGCTCGAAGGAGGCCCGGAAAACGTTGCGGCCGATACGTCCGAATCCGTTGATGGCGACGCGTGCTGTGGACATGGTGATGTTCCTCTCCTGCTCCCCGCGTTCCTGCTGCCGCTTCGTGCGAGCGGAGGGATTCGTGCGGGACGCCATCCAGCCTCCGTGGAACGACGGGCACCGACGATCGGCAGGAAAGACGCAGACCGAAGCTTTTCGGCCACGGACCTTACCGCTGGTTGAGCCTGTCGAAATCAGCCAACAGGAGCAGCTACGGGTTTCGACAAGCTCAACCAGCGGTAGGACGGGCTCAGCCCGCGAGGGAGAGCTCCTCGGGCGCCGGCGCCGGCGACGGCGCGCGGTCTGCGAACGTCTTGCGGTAGGCGCTCGGCGAGGTGCCGAGGATCCGCTTGAAGTGATCGCGCAGGTTCGTCGCGGTGCCGAGACCGGTCTGCGCGGCGATCTGGTCGACACCGAGATCCGTCGCCTCGAGCAGTTCCCTGGCCAGATCCACCCGCGCGCGAAGCAGCCACTGCAACGGCGTGTATCCGGTGTCGTCGATGAACCGCCTGGAGAACGTGCGGGATGACACGTTCGCGTGACGTGCGAGATCCGTCACGGTGATCGGCTCGGTGAGGCGCTGCAGCGCCCACTCCCTCGTGCGGGCGAACACCTCGCCGCGCGGCTCGGGCAGCGTTCGCGGCACGAACTGCGCCTGCCCACCGCTGCGATACGGGGCAGCGACGATCGCCCGCGCGACCCGGTTCGACGCGTGCACCCCGAAGTCACGGCGCACGATGTGCAGGCACAGGTCGATCCCGGATGCCACCCCCGCCGAGGTCAGGATGTCGCCGTCATCCACGAAGAGCACGTTGCGGTTCAGTCGCACCAGCGGATAGGCGTGCTCGAACATGGCGGCCCGGTGCCAGTGCGTCGTGGCGGCGCGTCCGTCGAGGAGGCCGGCGGCGGCGAGCGCGAAGGCCCCCGTGCAGATGGAGACGATGCGGGAGCCGCGGGAGTGGGCATCCCGAAGCGCCGTCAGGATGCGCGGATCCCACTCCCTCAGCTGGTCGTTGAATCCGGGCACCACCACGGTGCCCGCCGTGGTGAGCGCCTCCAGACCGTGGTCGACGCCGATGCGGATGCCGGCATCCGTCTCCACGTCTCCCGCCTCCGGCCCGCAGACGACCCTGTCGTACGGCACGCCGTCCCGCGGCTTGAACACCTGGATCGGGATGGCGACGTCCATCGGCACGGCTCCCGGGAGCACGAGGATGGCGACGCGATGCGGATCGAGCATGATGACCCCCTTGGCAGCAATCCTATGCACATGCCGTTTCCCGCCACGGGCCGGTCCGCTGCCAGGCGAGTCCGCCAACCAGACGGGTCCGCCAGGCGGGTCCGCCAACCAGGTTCGGGTCGTACATTCGGCCCTTACCAGCCCGCAAAATGGCCGAAAGTGCGACCTGAGCCGATGAAGGCGGGCGCGCTGGATGCTGGCAGCCGCTAGGGCGCCTTCGGAGTGAAGAGCTCCTCGATCGGCTTGCCGAACAGCCGCGACAGGCCGAAGGCCAACGGGAGCGACGGGTCGTACTTGCCGGTCTCGATCGCGACGACGGTCTGCCGCGACACCTGGAGTCGCTCGGCGAGGGCGGCCTGCGTCCAGCCGCGCCCCTCGCGCTCGGAGCGGATGCTGTTCTCCATCAGGCCTTCGGCGCCCCGACGACGACGTTGGTGAGCTCCCACGAGAGGACGCCGAGGATGGCCACGATCCATCCCCCGCTCGGCACCGCGATGCCGGCCGATCCCAGTGTCGCCAAGGTGAGGGCTGTGACGATCGACACGGTGAATCCAACGGCGAGTCCGGGGAAGAAGAGCTTGAGCTGGTATTCGTCCAGCTGCCGCATGCGGAGCATGATCGCGAACACCATCCAGGCGAGGGCGATCAGCGGGAGCACGATCCAGAGGACGCGCCATGGGCTCGTCCCCTGACCCCAGAGGCTGAGCACGAGGCTGGCGAGCACGTAGCATCCGACACCGATCCATATGCGGACGCGGAAGACACGGCGGCGCCGCAGTTCGGTCGGCGACTCGCCCTCGGTGTCAAGTTTCCTTGTCATGGTGCGACGATAAGGCCGCTTGATCCGAATGTCAAGGACACTTGACACGCCGCGTGTTGCATCGACCCGAGTTCAGGTCGCGACGGGACACCTCAGTGCGCCCCTACACCCCACACGGTGAGACGCCCGCACATCCCCCAGCGCTCCACTCCGTCGGGATGCACCGAGCGGATGCCGCTGAGCCCCAGCTGCCCGGGGTCGCCGGCGGCGAGGGAGGCGAGCTGGCGTGCCGTGGCATCCAGTCCGGCGCCTGGTCCCGCAGCGACGATCTCCTCCCAGGACGAGACCCGGGGCGAAACGAGGGCGGCGGCCGCGGAGTAGAGGTCACGGAGCACACCGTCGAGGTCGTCCACAGCGCGGTCGCGCAGTTGCGCGAATCCCTCGAGCGCGAGGTCGCGGCGCACCCGCGCTGCAGCGGCCATCGTCTCCTGGTCGCCGAGCGCGGGCAGCGTCGCGTGCTCTCGGTACCGCGCCGGGTCGCGCAGCACCTCGAGCGGGAACGCGAGCACGGCATCCCCGGCCTCGGGTAGGCCGGCGTTCGACATCAACGTGAGGATGTCGAGTGCTCCGTCCGCATTGACGAGCCGATGCACGGTGCCCGGCGTGAACCAGACGACAGCACCCGGCTCGAGCGGGGTGCGCTGCAGACCCTGCGAGCTGAGGGTCTCGACGAGCCCGCTGCCCGCGAGCACGATGTATCCCTCGGTGGAGGCCGTGTGCAGGTGCGGCGATCCGCCGCGCAGCCCGTCGGATGCCTCCCAGTCGTAGACGCGCAGGCGCGAGATCCCGATCCCTCCTGGCAGGCCCCTGGACAGAGCGGCTACGGCATCGGCGGCCTGCCGTCCATGCGCATCCGCAGGATTTCCGGATGCCGCGCCCTGCGCATCCGTCATCGCAGCACCGGCTCCTTCGCCGTCGGTGCAGCACCGATCCCGTCCGAGAAGACCGCGTCGAAGGCGGGCTTCGGACGCAGCCCCTCGTCGAAGACGTGCGCGGCGCCGAAGCCGGCGAACGTCTCCGGGATCCACGAGTGCGCGTCGCTCAGGCCCCAGAGCACGAACGAGGTGCAGGCGGGGACCGCCCGCGCGGCCTCGACCATCACTCGGTAGTCGGCGGCCTGCGCCGTCAGCTGTTCGTCGGACGGATGCTCCGCCTCGGCAACGGGCATCCGCACGTCCACCTCGGTGAGCGCCACCTCGAGCCCGAGGTCGGCGAAGCGCTGCAGGTTCTCGCGCATCGATGTCGGCGGATCACCGACGATGCGGTGGCCCTGGATGCCGAACCCGTGCAGCGGCACAGCGTCGGCCAGCAGCTGCTTCGCCAGCTGAAAGTACGCGTCGCTCTTCGGGCAGAGGTCCTCGACGTTGTAGTCGTTGAGGAACAGCCGCGCCGAAGGGTCGGCCTCATGCGCCCAGCGGAACGCGTCAGCGATGTAGCCGATGCCCATCGCCTCGAACCACGGTGACTCGCGCGGCTGCGCGTCGTCGTCGAACGCCTCGTTGACCACGTCCCACTGCTCGATGCGCCCGCGGTAACGCCCGACGACGGTGTCGATGTGGTCGCGCAGGATGCCGGCGCGCTCCTCGGCCGGCGCCTCGGCGACCCACTCGGAGAGCTGGCTGTGCCAGGCCAGGGTGTGACCGCGCACGGCCTTGCCCTCGGCCTCGGCGAACTCCATGATCCGATCCGCGTTCGCGAAGTCGTAGGTGTCGCGGTCCGGGCGGAGCAGCAGGAACTTCATCGCGTTCTCGGCCGTGACCACGGTGAAGAGCCGGGCGACGGCGTCACGATAGGCGGGATCGTCAAGGGCGAACGCATCCACCGCGCAGCCGATGCGGAGCGTGTCGCTCATGCCACCACCTCCGCCGTTCCCGCCGGCTCGGCCTCCGCGTCGCGCCGGGTGGGTGCGCCGCCCCACGGCGCACCCGACCCTTCCATGCTCCGGTAGAACGGCGAGGACGCGTCGATCGATCCTGCATCGATGCGGGCTCCGGTGAATGCGGACGCGTAGATGCCCGCGATCAGCTCGAGCGTGCCACGCGCCTGATCCAGCGTGACCGGGAGCGGCGCGCCCTGCTCGATGGCATCCAGGATCGCCGCGAACTGGGCGAAGTGCCCGCTTCCGGATCCGGACGGACCCTTGGCCCAGGCATCCGCCACCTCGTCCTCGTACCCGGGGGCAGCGGTGATCGTCCACGAGGAATCCGAGTAGCCGTAGAGGTGCTCCAGCTCGACCGTGGCGTACTCGAAGTCGAACCGCAGGTAGCTGGTCTCCTTCGGCGAGAGAAGGCTGTTCACGACACTCACCACGGCACCGCCCGCGAGCGTGACGATCGCGTGCGTGAGGTCTTCCGTGACCACAGGTCGCGCCTGGTGCGCCGCGACGGCGACCACCTGTGACCAGGGCCCGAGCACGGAGAGCATGGTGTCCATCTGGTGGATGCCGTGTCCCATGGTCGGACCGCCGCCCTCGATGTCCCACTTGCCGCGCCACGGCACGTCGAAGTACGAGTCGGGGCGGTACCAGAGCGTGTTGCACACGGCGGTCATCGGACGCCCGAGGGTCCCGTCGGCCACGCGGTCGCGCAGCCAGAGGGCGCGGGATCCGAACCGGTGCTGCGACACCGTCGCGAACTGGGCGCCGCCCGCACGCTCTGCGTCGGCGATCTCGTCGAGCTCGGCGAGCGAGAGCGCCGGCGGCTTCTCGCTGAGCACGTGGATGCCACGCCGCAGCACCGCGATCGCCTGCTCCTTGTGCAGACCGGGAGGGGAGCAGAGGTGCACGATGTCGAGCTCGACGGTGTCCAGCAGCTCTTCAAGGTCGGTCGTTCCGACGGGCACGTCCCACGCGGACTGGAAGTCCTGCACGCGCTCGGCGTCGATGTCGCACGCGCCGACGATGCAGGCGCGGCCTTCGAGGCGGCGAACGTTGTCGGCGTGAACGCGGGCGATCCCGCCCGTGCCGACGATGCCGATGCGGAACGGATTCTCCGGGGTGAAGCGACGGGTCGTTGGCTTCGACATCAGCGCACCTCCTCCAGTGCTGCCGGGGCCAGCTCGATGACGTCGGCGATGGCGTCCTGCGCCGCCGCCCGCCGCGCGAAGCCGCGAGCGGTCTCGGTGGCCGTGGCAGCGGCATCCGCCAGCGCAGCCATCCGGTCGCAGTCGGACGCTCCGTCGGCGATCACGACGGCGTGACGCAGCTCGATCGTCTCGGCGGCGTCGACGACGCGCACCCGATCGAAGAACGGCGCCGGGTTGATGCAGGCGAACGGCTCGGAACGCACGAACCATTTCGTGTCGAAGTCCTGCCGAGGGGTCTGGTCGACGAACACGACAGTGGACGAGTCGTCGACGGCGTCGTGGCGTCCGCTGAATCCGGCCCACGGGCCCCGGGTACCGCGCACTTCTTCGCCGGTCGTTCCATCGGAGCCGATGAGGTCCCCGCCCGTGAACGAGCGCGGTCCGCGCCAGAACAGGCCGCCGTATCCCGCGTTGTCCCTGCCTTCGGTGGTCGGCGAGCCCATCTCGATGGGCGCTCCCGACACGTTGGTGAGCTGCGTGCTCCAGCCGAGCACCCACGCGTCGAGCTCCGGCAGCAGCGACACCGTGAGGGTCCGCTGCTCGTTGAACACCGTCTCGCCGACGCCGCCTGCCGCCGACGGCTCACGATGCCAGGTGAGCTCGTGCGAGAAGGCGGCGAGTCCCGCATCCTGACCGGAGCCGACGGCGATGGCCGTGACCCGGTCGTGGTCCTGCGATCCGTTGTTCTTGAGGTCGGAGTAGCCGCCGACGGCACGCGTGTAGGTGGCGCCTCCCCAGAAGTTGTCGCGACCCACGTTCGGCAGCGCCATCGTGATCCCCTTGTGCCACACGTGGTCCCACGGCCGGAAGACCGTCGCGAGACGGCCGCTCGGAGTCCGCACCGGATGCACGTACGGACGGGGCGATTCGAACTGCGCCTCAGACGGAGAGTAGACATACTCGAGCAGTTCGGTCCCCGCCGCAGAGGTCGCGCGAACGGCGCGATCCACATCGTGCTCGAGGCGGAGAGTCGGAGGGGCTGATGGGCTCATGGTGCGGTGGTCCTTTGCGGAATCGTCGTTGATCGGTGCAGGAAGCGACGGTGAAGCCGCAACTTTTTCGATAGATTATCGGAAACGCAGCCTAGGTGCGGTCGCGGACGTCGTCAACAACACCGCTTTCGCGCCATGGCTCAGAGGATTTCGCGACACCCCCGGCAGTTACGCTGTGCGAGGGGTGGCGCATGGCGTCAGAAGGAGCGTCGTCAGTGACAGAGTCGAGGGGCACGTTGGCCGACGTCGCCGCAGAAGCGGGCGTTTCGGTGCCGACGGTTTCGAAAGTGCTCAACGGCAAGTCCGACGTCGCGGCCGCAACCCGCGCCAAGGTCTACGAGGCGATCGAGACCACCGGATACCTGAGCAGGCGCGGGACGCTACGCGACACCAGCGGCGTGCTGGAACTCCTCATCGAGGGCGCGGATTCGCCGTGGGCCCTCGAGATCATCCGCGGCGCCGAGGGTGCGTCGGCCTCCCGCGAGGCCGCGCTCGTCATCACGAGTTCGGTGCACGAGTCCTTCTCGCTCGACCGCTGGATCGAGGCGCTGCGCAGTCGTCGCTCGGCCGGTGCCGTGATCGCGCTGCCGAGCGCCGGGCCCGAACTCGTGAAGGCGCTGCGCTCCCTGCAGATCCCCATCGTGCTGGTGGACACCGCCGGACGCGATGCCGGCGACTACCCCATGGTGGGCGCGACGAACTGGTCGGGCGGATTCGACGCCACGAACCGCCTCATCGAACTCGGCCACCGCGACATCGGCCTCATAGCGGGCCCGAGTCGCCTGGCGAACGCCATCGAACGCCAGGAGGGCTACGCGGCCGCACTGCGCAGGGCGGGCATCCCGTATCGCCCGGAACTCGTCACGGAGGGCGAGTTCCGACAGACGGGCGGATACGCGGCCGGCGGCAAGCTGCTCGACCTCCAGGTGCGGCCCACCGCGATCTTCGCCAGCTCCGACCAGCAGGCCTCAGGCCTGTACGAGGCGGCGCGGGAGCGGGATATCCGCATCCCGAGCGAGCTGAGCGTGATCGGATTCGACGACACGGTGCTGAGCAAGCACCTCTCGCCGACGCTCACCACGATCCACCAGCCGCTCAACGAGATGGCCGCTGAGGCCGTTCGGCTGGTCAGCGAGCTGGGAGCGGATCCGAAGCGTCGCGGCGCCAAACGCATCGAGCTCACGACGTATCTGGTCGAGCGCCGCAGCGCCATCGCGCTCGAGAAGGACTAGCGGAGGGGTACGTCCCGGTACGCCGGCACGTGACGCTGCGTCGTGGCACAGTGCGGCCGCCCGCGCCGCACCTCCTCGTTCGCGCCGGCATTTGGCATTCGGGCCAGCACTCGGCGTTCGCACACCCCGCGTACCCCTGCGTCTGCGCCAGCATTCCCGGCGCAATCCCCAATACCTGGCGTAACCCCCAATACCTGGCGCGATCACGGTGGCGGGAGACGGGACCCGTCCACCTCGGCCCGTCCACCTCGCCCCAGTTCAGGGGGACGACGCCCCTGCGCGGGGCCTCCGGCTCCGCCTGAGGAGACGGTAAGCGCTTCCCGGTTGACACGATCACGAGAGTGGATTACGTTCACTTTTCGATAGTTGATCGAAACGAGTTTCGTAATCGATCGAACCCGAAACCACAGCGCGGTGGTCGACCGAGCGTCAACCCCCCGCGCGAGTTCCGAGAAAGGACCTCGCCGATGACCTCGACCCTGGTCAGGCCGGAGCGCACGACGCCCGGCCGCGAAGACCGGGCACGGCCCGCGCGCCGACGGCGGCCCTGGTGGCGCAACTGGCAGCTGTACTCGCTGCTCGTACTGCCCGTTGCCTACTTCGTGCTGTTCCGGTACATCCCGATGGCGGGCAATGTCATCGCCTTCCGTCAGTACGTGCCGGGCGGCAACATCTTCGGCGACAGCTGGATCGGATTCCAGAACTTCGAGCTGTTCCTGGCCGACCCCTCGTTCTGGCAGGTCTTCTGGAACACAGCCATCCTCGGCGGACTCGCGCTGGTGTTCGGCTTCCCTGTGCCGATCATCCTGGCGCTGCTGCTGAACGAGGTGCGCAACCGCGGCTTCAAGCGTTTCGTGCAGACCACCACGTACCTGCCGCACTTCCTCTCCGTGGTGATCGTGGCGGGCATGATCCTGCAGATCACGTCGCTGACTGGCTCCATCAACTTCGTGCTCAAGGCGATGGGTCTGCAGGCCGTCTCGTTCATCCAGGATCCAGCCTGGTTCCCCGCCATCTACGTGGGCAGCGAGATCTGGCAGACCATGGGGTGGGGCACGATCCTCTACCTCGCGGCGCTGACGCAGATCGACGAGAACCTCTACGAGGCGGCACGACTCGACGGCGCGAACCGCTGGCAGCAGACCTGGCACGTGACGCTGCCGGGTATCGCCCCCACGATCGTGACTCTCCTCATCCTCAACATCGGCACGTTCATGGGCGTCGGGTTCGAGAAGATCCTGCTCATCTACAACCCGGCGACGTACGCCACGGCGGATGTCATCTCGACGTACCTCTACCGCGTCGGCATCCAGTCCGGCAGCTTCAGCTACGCGGCGGCGATCGGCATGTTCGAGGCCGTCATCGGACTCGCGCTCGTGCTGTCGGCCAACTTCGTCTCCAAGCGTCTGGTGGGAGCAAGCCTGTGGTGATCAACACCCAGTCGGCCACGAATCTCGTCGCCGCCCAGAAGAAGGCCCCGAAGGCCGCGAAACATCACGGCGCCCTCGCCCGCAGCCGCGGCGAGAAGGTCTTCGGCTGGTTCAACGTCGTCATCCTGCTGCTCGCCGTGGCAGTGACGCTGTATCCGTTCCTGAACGTGGTTGCCCAGTCGCTCTCGAGCGAGAAGTACATCGACTTCGGGCAGGTGACCGTCTGGCCGCTCGGGTTCAACTTCGACACGTACAAGCTGGTGGCATCCGATCCGCTGTTCTGGATCAACTACCGCAACACCGTCGTCTACACGGTGGTCTCGACCGCCGTCTCGATGGTGCTGTCGACGATGTTCGCCTACGCCATCTCGCGCAAAGACCTGAAGGGCCGCGGATTCTTCATCGGCATGGCGCTGGTGACGATGCTCTACAGCGGCGGCCTCATCCCGACGTACGTGCTCGTCAACGGGCTCGGCCTCACCAACACCATCTGGGCCATCGCACTTCCGAACGCGATCAGCGTCTTCAACGTGCTGGTGATGAAGTCCTTCTTCGAGAACCTGCCGAAGGAGCTCGAAGAGGCCGCGGCCATCGACGGCCTCAGCACGTACGGAACGCTGCTGCGGATCGTGCTCCCTCTGTCCAAGCCTGTGCTCGCGACGATGGTGCTCTTCTACGCGGTGGCGAGCTGGAACTCGTGGTTCCCGGCCTTCCTGTACATGGACAACTCGAACCTGTATCCGGTCACCGTCTACCTGCGGAACCTCATCGCCGGTGCGACGGGGGCCCAGGATGCCGGTGCCTCCGCGGACGCGAACCTCACCCAGATCACGGCGAACATCAAGGCCGTGACCATGGTGCTCACCGTGCTGCCGATCCTCTTCATCTACCCGTTCATCCAGAAGTACTTCGTGTCCGGCGTCATGCTCGGCTCCGTCAAGGGCTGAGTACGCCGGGCATCCGTCATCCGCACTCCCATCGACCGGCACCCGCTGCCAACCACCCCCACCAGCACCACCCCAACCACCAAGAACCCTCATCACATGGAGGCTGAGAACAAATGACACTGAAAGTCACCCGCCGCGAAGTGCTCGGAATGGGCCTGGCGAGCATCGCCGTCGGCCTGCTCGCCGGCTGCAGCACGACGGCGACCAACGCCACACCGATCGTCACCGGCAAGGTGACCGGCATGATGAAGAACTACACCGCCGGCAAGCAATTCAAGGCGACGAAGCCGCTCGACATCACCATGCTGTTCCAGGACAACCCGGCCTACCCGTACAAGTCGTCGTGGGAGATCTTCAAGGAGATCAAGCACCTCACCAACGTCACCCTCAAGCCGACCGTCGTGCCGTTCGCGAACTTCACCGACAAGCGATCAGTGCTGATCAACTCCGGCAAGGCACCCGACATCATCGCGAAGACCTACCCGGGCCAGGAGGCGCCGTTCGTGGGCGGTGGCGCGATCCTCGCCGTCAGCGACTACGTGAAGTACATGCCCAACTTCACCAAGAAGGTGAAGGACTGGAACCTCGACGCCGACCTGTCGACCATCAAGCAGTCCGATGGCAAGTACTACGTGCTGCCCGGTCTGCACCAGTCCCTCAGCCCGGACTACACGCTGCAGTTCCGCGACGACGAGCTCGAGAAGCTCGGCCTGAAGAAGCCGAGCACGTGGTCCGAGGTCAAGTCGGTGCTCAAGGAGCTGAAGAAGGCGCATCCGGATGGCTACCCCTACAGCGACCGCTGGGGTGGTGCCAGCGCGATGAACTTCGCTGCAGCGACCTATGGCACGATGGCCGGCTACGACGCGGTGACCAGCTCCAACTGGGGCCTGAACAACGGTCTCATCTTCGACTGGAACAAAGGCACGTACTCCTACACGCCGATCGACGACAACTACAAGGCGCTGGTCGCCTACTTCGCCGGGCTCGTCAAGGACGGCCTGATGGATCCGGAGACGTTCACCCAGACCGACGACCAGGGCACCGCCAAGTTCACCACCGGCAAGACCTGGATGATCACGACCAACGCCCAGTACGTTCAGCTGGACCGCACCGCCATGGACAAGAACCTCGGCGCCGGCAACTACAAGATCTCCAAGGCGCCGATCCCCGCCGGTCCGAAGGGCAAGATGCTCGCCGGCAGCCGCCTCGAGAACGGCATCATGATCTCGAGCGCGGCAGCAAAGCGCAACGACTTCGAGGCGTTCCTGCAGTTCGTCGACTGGCAGTGGTACTCGGATGCCGCCCAGGTGATGGTCAAGTGGGGCATCAAGAACGAGACCTACACGTACAAGGACGGCAAGTACGAGCCCGCAGAGGGCTGGAAGCTCGCCGCCTACGGATTCGGCGACCCCAACGCACCGAAGGACATCCGCATCGACGACGGTTTCAGCGGCGGTAACTTCATGTACGGCGGCACGACCGCGATCGTGCAGTCCACCATGCCCGCCGAGGAGCTCGCCTGGCAGAAGACGCTGGCGGACTACAAGATCGCCAAGCCGTCGCCCGCAGTCCCGTACACGACGGTCGAGGCCCAGCAGGCAGCGCTCAAGCAGACCGCCATCATCGACTCGACGAACACCTGGACGCTCAACTTCATGCTGGGCAAGAAGTCGATCTCGTCCGACTGGAACGATTACGTGAACGAGCTGAAGGGCAAGGGTCTGCAGTCGTACATCGACGGCGCGAACAAGGCCTACCACGACGCGAACACGAAGAAGAAGTCGACGAAGGACTGACCATGGCGAAGCAGGCGACGAGGGAGATCACGAACGGTCCGCTGTACCGGGCATCCGCCGGGATCTATGGCGTGCTCGGTCCGACCGTCTGCTTCCTCGTCGCCTGCCTGCCGTTCGCGGTGGTGACCGTGCTCGTTCCGAGCGCGGTCGCCATCGCGGTGGCGGGCATCCTGATCGGTCCGGCGTGGACAGCGTTGCTGTACGCCGCACGGATCGTCAGCACGGACCGCGAACGCGGCCCGATTGCCGCCTACTGGCGGGGCTACCGCCTGAACTGGCGCCAGACGCTCGCGGTCTGGACGCCGTATTGGATTCTGCTCGTCATCGCGGCCACGGACGTCACGTCCACCGCGACGCCGCTCGCGCTGCGCTGGATCGTGGGCATCGTCGCCGCCGTCTCTCTCCTCTGGATCAGCGCCGTGCTCCTCCTCATCAGCCGCTACGCCTTCCGCCTCCGCGATGTGCTGCGGCTGGGCCTCTACCTGCTCTTCGCTGCCGCACGAAGCACTCTCACCAACGCCGCGCTGCTCGTGGTGGCCGCGGCCGTCACCTACTTCGCCTCCGAGTTCGTGCTCGGTCTCCTCGCCGGGGTGTTCGCCCTCTTCGCGGTGATCGGCGCCCGCGGCCTGTTCGATCTCGTCGACGCGCGGTTCACCACACCACCGACGACCGAGCCCACCGCTGCTGGTTGAGCCCGCCCCGCCAGACAACGGAAAGACAGGACATGCCCCGCACCGATCGCCCTCGCCCCGCCGGCATCCCGCTGGAATCGAGCACGGAGCGCATGGACGGCCTGCGCGCCCGCCTCGGCGGGTTCGCGTTCGGCGGCGACTACAACCCGGAGCAATGGGACCGCGCCGTCTGGCGCGAGGATGTCGAGCTCATGCGCCGCGCGGGCGTGAACCTCGTGACGCTCGGCGTCTTCGCGTGGGCCTCGCTCGAGCCGGGACCGGGCGTGTTCACGTTCGAGTGGATGGACGAGGTCATGGATCTCCTCCACTCCGCCGGCATCGCCGTCGACCTCGCGACGCCGACCATGGCGCCGCCTGCCTGGCTGTCTCAGCAGTGGCCGGAGACGCTTCCCGTGATGGCGGACGGCGAGACGTTCGGATTCGGCAACCGGCTTCACTACGATCCGTCGTCGCCGGTGTACCGGGAGCGGGCCGCGATCATCACGCACGCGCTTGCCGAACGCTACTCACGGCATCCGGCGCTCGCGATGTGGCACATCAGCAACGAATACGGGCCGACCGCCTACAACGAGGAGAGCTCGGTCGCGTTCCGCGCCTGGCTGCAGCGTCGGTACGGCTCGCTGGATGCCTTGAACGACGCGTGGTACACGCGGTTCTGGAGCCAGGCGTACACGGACTGGGCGCAGGTGGACGTGCCGGCGGTTCCGCGGTCGTGGATGAATCCGGCCAGGCAGCTCGACTTCAAGCGCTTCGTCTCCGACGCGCTGCTGGAGTGCTTCGTCGCGGAGCGCGATATCGTGCGGGAGTATCGCGACGACATCCCGATCGTCACGAACTTCATGCGCTTCTACCGCAACGCGGACTACTGGGAGTGGGCGCGGCACGAGGATGCCGTCGCACTCGACATCTACCCGAACCCCGGCGAGGCGGACTCCTGGGTCGCCGCCGCGCTGAACTTCGACCTGATGCGCTCGCTCAAGGGCGCACCCTGGGTGCTCATGGAGCAGGCGGCGAGCGCCGTGTCGCAGTGGAAGGTGAACAACGTCAAGCGGCCAGGGATGATGCGCGCAGGCTCGTACCAGGCGATCGCGCACGGCTCGGACACCGTTCTGTACTTCCAGTGGCGTGCCAGCCGCGGCGGCCACGAGCGCTTCCACTCCGCGATGCTGCCGCACTCCGGCACGGCATCCCGCACCTGGGGCGAGGTGGAGGCACTCGGCAACGAGCTGCCTCTGATCAAGGATGCGCTGGGTGCGACATCCCGCTCCGACATCGCCGTGCTGTTCGATTGGGATGCCTGGTGGGCGCTCACCGAGACGCACGGGCTGCCGCGCAACGAGTTCGACTATCCGCAGCTCGTCACGGATCATTACCGGCCGCTGCTCGAGGCGCACCACGCCGTCGACCTCGTGTCGTTCGACTCGGATCTCTCCGGCTACCGCATGCTCGTCATCCCGAACGCGTACCTCATCACGGATCGCTTCATCGACGAGCTGACCCGCTTCGTCCAGGGCGGCGGCGTGGTCGTGTGCTCGTTCTTCTCCGGCGTCGTCGACGAGTCGAACCAGGTGCGGCAGCCGGCGTATCCGGGCGGTCTTCGCACCCTGATCGGCGGGTACATCGACGAGTACTGGCCGGCGCGCGAGGGCGAGACGTTCGGAGTGCGGTTCGCTGACGACGATGCGCAGGAGTCCACCGCCGACTGGTGGCAGGACAGCCTGCAGGCGGAGTCCGCTGCCGTGCGCGCCGTGTACACGTCCGGTCTGCTGGATGGACGTCCGGCCGTCATCGAGAACGTCGTCGGTGAGGGGCGCGTGGTGTACCTCGGGACTCGGCTCGAGTCTGCCGCTCTCGCACGGCTGCTGACGGGCGAAGCGGAACGGGTGGGCATCCGCTCGCTGATAGCGGATGCTCCGGCTCACGTCGAGGCGACGCTGCGCGAGTCCGCAGACGAACGGTTCCTCTTCCTGGTGAACCACTCGGAGACGGATGCCGCGACCGTCGCGCTGCCGTTCGCCGGACGGGATCTGCTGACCGGCACAGACGTGGAGTATGCGCTCACGCTCGCGCCGCTCGGGGTTGCGGTCGTGGGCGGGAGGCGGGGGTAGCGGCAGAACGGATTCCGCGCCGATCCGCGATGCACCTGACGCGACCGGCCGCTGCGGAGCCGTCAGCGCCCAGGCCCACCTGAGCGTTCTCTCAGGCAGGCTCCCATAGGCTCTCGACACCCCGGCCGCACCCGACCACGGAGGCATCGATGAGTCTCGAACCCCCGCCCGCCCGAACGCCCTGGTACGAGAAGGTCGAGCACGCGGGGGAACGATTCCTCTTCGCAAGCCGCTGGTTGCTCGCACCGATGTACATAGGGCTCGTCGTCGCGCTCGTGGCCATCGCCATCAAGTTCTTCCAGGAGTTGTGGCATCTCGCGACGCATCTCATCGTCTGGACCGGCGACGACATCGTGCTGAGCGTGCTCGCGCTCCTCGACCTCGGCCTGCTCGCGAACCTCGTGCTGATCGTGATCTTCGCCGGATACGAGAACTTCGTGTCGAAGATCGCCGCCGCCCGGAAGTCGGAGGACCGACCGCACTGGATGGGCCACGTGGACTTCTCCGGCCTGAAGATGAAGCTCATCGGGTCGATCGTGGCGATCTCCGCGATCGGCCTGCTGGCCGACTTCACAGGCCTCAGCAAAGAGAACCACATCGAAACGAACGAGCTGATGTGGCGGGTCGTGCTGCACCTGACGTTCGTGGTGTCCGGACTGCTCTTCGCCGCGATGGACTGGATCGGCGAGCGACGGATGCTGCTCACGAAGCAGACGCACGGGCACGCAGACGAGAGCGAGTAGCGCCGGCGCTCAGTGAGATGAGCCCGGGGCGCGGCTCGACGATTCCGGCTGCGGTTGATGCTCGATGAGGCCGACAAGATTCCCCTCCGAATCACGGAGGAGCGCATGCCACTCGACCGTGCCTGCCGGGCCGGCCGCGGCATCCACATTCTCGAAGTAGATGTGAGGCTCGGTGACGACCTCGACACCCTGCGCCCTTAGCCGCTCGGTCGCGGCGTGGATGTCGCGAGCCTTCACGTAGAACAACGATGTGGATGGCGCATTCCGATCGAGCACGAGGCGCACGCCCTCGAGCTGGAAGTAGACGGGACCTTCGGCGGCCACGCAATACACCGGGGTGGTGCCCGTGAACGATTCGTAGAACGCCCTCGCCCTCGCCAGGTCGTCGACGCGAAGCAGGACCTGACCGATTTCCATGCGCGCTCTCCTCGTTGTTGTCAGCTTGTCGTCGCTCTCAGCTTTTCGTCGCCCTCGGGGCGCGAGTTTCGACATGCCTCCCCGAGACTGACTGAATTCCCACAACGCGACCAACTCGGTGTTGCACACGGGGATCCGGCTGCGTGCGGTTGAGACGCTGCACCCGCCATCAGGCGCTTGGTCTGCCATGTTTACTCAATTCTGCTGTTATCTAGAGAAACGCTACATCCCGCTAGATTTCGGTACATTCGTATCCATGGACCCTGTTCGGAACCCCTACTCTCCCGGTGCGGGCCGCAAGCCTGCCGCTCTCGTCGGCCGGGATGACGCCCTCAGCGCGTGGGAGACCTCCCTGCAGCGCGCGGTGCGCGGGCGCACCGATCAGCCCGTCGTCCTGTACGGGCTCCGCGGCGTTGGCAAGACGGTGCTGCTATCCGAATTCCGTCGCAATGCAACGGGCAAAGGGTGGATTGTCGCCCAGATCGAGGCCGGGTCCGGGAAACCGTTGCGCGAGATCCTTGGCGAGGCGCTGTACGAACCTCTGTCTGACCTGGCCCGCCCCAGCGCCGGACGCAGACTGCTCAAAGCACTCAAGACGGCGATCAGTTTCAAGACGTCCTACGACACCACCGGCACCTGGACGTTTGGACTGGACCTCACCGGTTCCAATGGCGGGGGTGCCGACACCGGCACCCTCGACACCGACCTGAAGAAACTGATACATGACCTCGCGGACGCCGCCCGAGAGGACGGCACCGGCGTCGCGATTCTGGTCGATGAAGCGCAGGACCTCGAAGAGAACGAACTTGCCACACTGTGCACGATCGCCCATGCGGCCGCACAGGATGAATGGCCCGCGATGTTCGCCTTCGCCGGCTTGCCCAGCCTGCCGCGCATCCTCGCCGAGGCACGCTCCTACGCTGAACGGTTTCGGTATCTACGGATTGAGCAACTGGGTGCACAGGTAGTCGCCGAGGCGCTCACTATCCCCGCCGCGTATGAAGACGCGGAATGGGATACCGACGCCGTCGCGGTCGTCGTCGAGGCGTCTGACCGCTATCCGTATTTCCTGCAGCAGTTTGGTCAGGAGACATGGAACGTGGCGACCGGTCCGCGAATCGTCATGACTGATGCCCGCCTCGGTGTTGCGAACGGTACGAACCAGCTCGACACGGGGTTCTTCCGTGCTCGCTGGGATCGTGCGACCCGGGCCGAGCAGGCCTATCTACGCGCAATGGCCCTGGATGGAGACGGCGGGAGTTCCTCGGGCGAAATCGCGAGTCGCCTTCACCGTAAGCCCGCCAGCCTTGGACCCGCCCGCGCTTCCCTCATTGCGAAGGGTCTCATTTATGCGCCCGAACACGGTGTTATCGCCTTCACTGTCCCCGGGATGGCCGCCTTCATCGACCGCCAGCCCGAAACGTAAGGACCCGAGGCACGCAGCGGTGCCTGTCAGGTTGTCGACAGACCAACACGGGAAGCAGAGGCGCTCTGAGGGATCCCGCCAGCGCGCATCCACAGCTCCCCTGGTTGGTGTTGCCGTACACTTGCCGTACAATTCGGTTCGAGGAGGTGCAAGCCATGGCGGCAACTAAAGCTCATAGGCTCGAAGTACGGACGGATGCCGAGACTTACGAGCTGATCGAGGAAGCAGCGGATCTGCTCAAGCAATCCAAATCAGCGTTCGTCACGGACGTCGTTCGACAGGCGGCCCTGAAGGTGATCGCGCGCTCGGACGTAACCGTGATGTCCGCTGAACTTTTCGACGCCATGATGGCCACCCTCGACGTACCCGACGCCTCCGAAGAGTTGGCAGATCTTGCGACGTTGCCTCGTCGGATCTCCCGGTGAGCACACCCGAATACAGAATCGAACGACTGACCCCCGACCACGACCTCGGGGCATTTGATTGCGGCGAGGAGTACTACAACACCTGGCTTGTGCTCCACGCCTTGGAAGCAGACGCGCGCGGAACCTCCGCCGTCTACCTCCTCGTTCGTCGCGGGGATGGCATGGCGCCGCATGTCTGCGGCTACTTCGCCATCTGCCCCACAACGGTGCGAAGCGACATGGCGCCACACCAGATCGGGCGCGCCATCATGCGACAGGCGCCAGGCTGGCTTCTCGCCAAACTTGCGCTTGACCGTTCGCTTCGAGGAGGCACGTGGGGCAGAGAACTGCTCCGAGCCGCTTTGGAGGAGATCATCGGGTCCGCCGACCGTGGAGGCGGGCAGGTGATCGTCGTTGACGCTGAAAACCAGCAAGTCTTCGATTGGTACGGGGCTCAAGGATTCCTCAGCACTGGCATCGACAACCTGCGCTTGTACATGAAGGTCTCTACGGCGCGGAAGTACCTCGCCCCGTAGGCCGAGTATGCCCCACGACGCCGGGACCACTCTGGTCCCGGTTGGTGCGGGAGTGCCGACCGCATCAGCGCAGCGGCCGGGGCCCGGCAGGCGCGTGGGCGGATCCGGTCACGCGCAGTTGGCGGGCAAGTTCGTCGGGTCCTGCGCGCTCGGGGACCCGCTTGCGGGCACGTCAGCTGTAGCGGATAACGAGGACCGGCTCCCGAAGCCAAAAGGTTGGTCGCCACCAATACAACGCGGTGTCGTCTGCAGGCCAAACCTTTCGGGGGATCTCCACCGGGTAGTCACGTGGTAGGTCGATCCTTCGCCACCCCTGATCACGTCGCTCGCGGGGAGCCGGCGGCCGCACGCCAGGCATGCGCTGCTGGTTTGACGCTCCAAACAGCTCGTAGTTCGCCTGAGCTTCGACCAGGGACTCTCTATTCGCGCCACCCCCATGATCGGGGAACTTCAACTGGGAGGAGTCGTCCTCCCACGAGCAGATAGGGCAATTCGCGTAGCTGCCAGGGGCCTCCTTGAAAACGAGATAGCCGCAACACGGACATGGGTACATGCGCACACTCTTGCATCGATCAGCACACCACGCCGCCGCATCCTCCGGAATTCAAGAAGCCAAACTGGTAACCGCAGATGGATCCCGCAAGGTACCGCGTGATGGCTATGCGGCGCGTTCCGGTATTGGGCGTCGCGTGGCTCGTGGCGCGGGAAGGCAGGCGGCGACAACTTCGACGATCGCGGCTGGGAGGAAGAACCTTCCCACTCCGAACATGGCGGCACCCGAGAAGATGACCAGGAGCACTGAAGCGATGACCGTGACTGGTTGACTGGCCCGACCGCGAGCCAGCAACGGAGCAAGAGCAATCAGGAGCGGCACCACCAGAACTACGCCGATGGGGGGTCCACCTTCCCAAAGCGCGATCACCGTCACGGTCGCCGGTCCGCCGGAGTTGCTCGCGACCGATTCAGAGGGAAGAACGACTAGGGCGAGAGCGACAGCTACGACGACAAGGGCGAGGGCGACGATTTCCGCAACACGCTTGGCGCTGAGACGACCGCGTCGGCTCTGATCGCGTTGTGTACCAGTCACGGTCGAAAACATAGCGCGCACAACGCCTGGACGGACACGGCCCTGGCGGGCGCACACGCTGCTGCACCCACGCCTCCGAGAAACGCGTCCGCCTACCCAGATCACGGCATCAACTCCTTGGGCGCCCGCGAATGGATCTCATGGCATGCAGAACAGGGTCGTCGTCTGCTAGAAGTGGAATCCGTTCAGGGCGAGGAGGAGGGCAGCGGATGAGTCGCACACGCGTGGTCCTTACCTCCGTTGCTCTTGCCGCGGTGGCTGCACTTGCGGGATGCACGTCGAGCGCACCATCCGCGGACAGCACCCGGACGCCGACGCCGTTGGGCTCCGCGAAGATCATGGTCTTCACGGGCGGGGACAAGCCACTCAGGCTTCCCGCCCGTGCCGCACATGAGCTGACGCGGGTGACTCTGCTCGGCGATTCCGGCACGATCGAAACCACAGCCGGCGTTCCTGTCGGCATCGACACGTTGCGCGTCACGTTTGCGTGCGCCAATCAGCCTCAGGGAATGGGTTACCAAGTCTTCGTCGATGGGGTGCTGAACACCAGCGGCTCGGTCTCATCGTGCGACAGCAAGCCCCGCAAAGAAGCCGTCAACCCGCTGACCCCAACGAGGAACGCTAGCCGTCTGGTCCGTCTCGTGCTGACCGGCACCCCCGCCTCCGACACGGAGGCATACGCCATCCTTGTCGGCGGGGATTAGCGCCGACAGTCGCGCCCACGGTGCGTAAGCGGATTCGCTTACGCGCGATCAGCGAAGTAGTGTCCGGCTCTACGCCTCCGAAGGGTTCCGCATCATCGGGTCGACCCTTGGAGCCTTTCGACACCCGGTGCAGGGCCGTGTGGATCTGCTCATGATGTGGCGAGACCTCGAACAACCCGCGATCCAGCGTGCGCCAGACGCCGTGTGGCCCGAGTCCTGCGGCGCGGTAGGCGCGCCCCGAGGCCGCGGGAACCGGTCTCATGCGTACGCTGTGATGAGTTCGCGGATGGACGAGACGATCGTCGGAATGGGGATGCCGGCGGCCAACATCGCAAGAAGCTGCCGGAGGTTCAGGATGCGTGCGTGCTCGCGCCAGTCGGGGTGCAGCGGCCGAACCTCCGCGTAGGCGGCGAAGAAGGATTCGGGGACGCCACCGGAGCAGAGCATGTGCGCGACGTCGACCTCGGCCCGGGTGTAACTCACGGCCGGATCGAGGAAGACCGGTTTCCTGCCGCTGTCGGCGATCACGTTGTTGCGCCACATGTCTCCGTGGGTCAGGCAGGCGCCGGTGTCCGGGACCAAGTCGGGCAGCCGTGCGCACATCCTTTCGATGCCGCGACGGTCGGCCGCCTCGAGGGCCGCCTCCACTCGTGGCTCACCGAGGAAGCGAAGCACCCGGTTCTCGGCGAAGAAGCGATGTCCCTCAACGTCCCACAAGTTGTGCTGCGGCAGGAGGCCGAGCCAGCCGTCGTGGTCCCATCCGAAGCGGTCGCATGCCGTGGAGTTGTGCAGGCGCGCGGCTTCACGACCGGCGTGCTCCCAGAATCGGTCGGTGTCGGGAATCTCAGGGTCGAAGGCCTGCAGCACGATCGATCGGGAGCCGGACGCGATCACTCGGGGCGTCGTGAGACCGCCGCGTCCCCGCAGCACCTCCAGGCCCTCCGCCTCCGCGGCGAACAGCTCAGCACAGTCGTGGGACGACGCCTTGACCACGACGTTCCGTCCATCGTCGAGCTCGCAGAGCCAGACGGCATGGCGAATCCTCCGGAAAGCCGCCGCCTTCGACGCACGGTTCGGTCACCCGGCAGGAACTCCGGTGGCCATTCGGCTTCTGCCACGCCACGCCCTTCCGCTATTTGTTTCAGCACACTACAAAAGCGCGGAGGTTCAGTCAAGGTACCGCATCCGATTCGCGGCGCAGCCCAGCCAGTGCCGTACGTGGCCAAGCCGGATACGGCACCGCCGCCGTGGCCGCGGACAAGCCCTAGGCTGACGCGCATGACGTGGCGCGAACATCCGGCATCCGATGATCGACAGCCCTCCGTCGAGCACTGGACCCGCGGCGACGTGATCGTGCTGCGCAACGTGACGGATGCGGATCCCGGCCACCACGAACAGCACGTCGGCTACGCGCACACGGCACGCGTCATCACCGACGACGACCTCGTCGTGCTGTACCAGCCGCCGAAGACCTTGCACAGGGAGCGCGGCGGCGAACGCAGCGGCCCGCGCGGACGCAACATGGTGCGCGGCGGATGGGACGGCACCCACACCGAGCGCGAGTGGCGCGGCGACGGCGTGGTCTACGTGCATCGTCCGTCGGAGCCGTGGTCGGTGTGGAGATGGGTGGATGCCGACGGCGTCTGGTCGTCCCACTTCTACGTCAACTTCGAGCGTCCGTGGACCCGCACACGGCTCGGCTTCGACACCGAGGACTGGGTGCTCGACCTCGTCGTCACGGGTCAGGAACACGATGTGACCGTGAAGGATGCCGACGAACTCGAGTGGTGCGTCAGGGCCGGCACGATGTCCGTCGAGGTGGCGGAGCTGGCGCGGCGATCCGCCGCCGAGATGACCGAGGTCGCCGCACGCGGCGGGTGGCCGTTCGGCGCCGACTGGTCGGAGTGGCTTCCGGATGCCATGTGGCGCGCAGAGCCGCTGCCTGCCGACTGGGCGGAGCTGACGTGAGCACGCGAGAGGCGCAGTGAGCGAGACCGAGCATGACGGAGCGCGACGGAGCAGTGCTGAGCAGGAGGGAGGCGCAGTGAGCGAGCCGGTGCGACGCGTGCATGTGGAACAGTTGCTGCCTCGGAACCAGTACCTGGTGACGGAGGCGGTGGCGGCATCCGCTCTGCGTGACGGACGCTGGGTGGACGGCGAGCTCGGGCTGACCGAGGAGTGGCTGGTGTTCGCGTCGGGGAATCCGCACGACGCCCCCGACTTCGTGCTGCTCGAGGGCGAGGTGGACGCGGACGTCGCCGAGGGAGCCGGGACCGCGATCGTCACGATCACGGTGTCGCGCACGGCGCACCGCTACCGGGCGGAGGCCGCCCAGGTCACGCCGCTCGTCGACGCACTGCGGCGGCTGCGCGCCGAGCCGCCCGCCAGCACGCACGTGTGGCGCACGGATGCCGGCGCGGATCCGATGGCGTGAGCTGACCGCTCTCCAGCGGTGCTCGGGGGTTCGGCCGGGCGGTAGCGTCGAGTGGTGACGGATGGCGCAGCGACAGGGGCAGGTGGCACCGCCACCCACTCGCGCTACGCAGCGCTCGTCGTCGTCGGGCTCGTGTGCCAGGAGGTCGGGGCATCCGTCGCGGTGCTGCTGTTCCCGCGGGTGGGTGCGCTCGGCATGGTGTTCCTTCGCGTGCTGTTCTCAGCGGTGATCCTGCTGCCGATCGCGCGGCCGTCGCTGCGGGGCATCCGCGGCACGTCGTGGCTGACGGTCGTCGGATTCGGTCTCGTGCTCGCGCTCATGAACGGACTGTTCTATCTGTCGCTGGACCGCATCCCGCTGGGTGCCGCGGTGACGATCGAGGTGCTCGGACCGCTCGTGCTGTCCGTGGTGGCCGCACGCCGGGCGATCGCCTGGCTGTGGGCCGGGCTCGCGGCGATCGGTGTCGCGCTGCTCGGCGAGGGCAGCTTCGGCGACCTCGACATCATCGGCGTGCTGCTCGCGGCGGGCGCAGGTGCGTCGTGGGCCGGCTACATCCTGCTGTCGCGGCAGACGGGCCGACGGTTCGCGAAGCTCGACGGGCTGGCGCTGGCGATGCTGGTGGGTGCCATCGCATCCGCGCCATTCGGGATCGTGTCGGCGGGATCCGCCCTGCTGCGCCCCGAGGTGCTGCTTCTCGGTGCCGCCGTCGCGCTGCTGTCGTCGACCATCCCGTACGGGCTGGAGCTTCTGGCGCTGCGGCGGCTGCATCCGTCGGCGTTCGCCATTCTGCTCAGCCTCGCGCCGGCCATCGCGGCGCTCGCCGGGCTCGCGCTGCTGCATCAGACGTTCACGTGGGTCGGCGTGATCGCCGTCGTGCTCGTGGTCTCGGCGAGCATCGGCGCAGTGTGGTCGGCCCGCGCCCATGAGCCGGCGCCCGAGGCGCCGGACGAGGTGGGCTGAGCGCGGCGGGCCGCGGGTGCCCAAGCCGGCCCTGCAAACATGCGGGGCTATCTACGACCGGGCAACACAATCGGCAACAGCGCCACTTGCGCTCTACTGCGCCACCCCGGAGGGCGCAATAGTGCGCAAGTGGCGCTGTTGCCGGCTGGGGTCCTGAGCTGAGGTTCCCGTCAGCGCTGCGACGTCCGGATCCAGGCCTTGAGGCGTTCGTACTCCGCATCAACGTGCTTCACGACAGCGGGCGCCATTCCGGACCGGTTGCCGAGATTGAGAGCCGTGATGCGGGTGCTGTGCTCGCGGCCGGCGGCATCCGTCCATTCCAGCGACGGCTTGTTCGTCGCCTTCCGGATGCTCGCCCGAGGCACCGTCGTCGTGAGCATGAGTCCGCGAACGGTGGCCGCATCCGAGCTCAGCGTGACGGACACCGTCTGACCGCGCACCGCGACGACCACCCCGTAGGCGGCCAGCAGAACACCGAGGATCGCGAGCAGCCAGACCGTGCCGGAGGTGAATCCGACGACGAATCCCACCACGACGAGGAACACCCCGATCGCCGCGACGAACAGGCCGCCGACGAGGTAGCCGCGACGGGTCACCGGAAGCGGCCGCAGCACGATGGCGTCGGATGCGGATGCTGGACGTGACGAGGGCGGGACGGGCACAGCAGCACGCTACCTTGTGCCGGCCGACATCCCGCGCCTCGCCGAAAGTGCACGACTCTGGCCCCGAAAGTGCACGACGCTCAGAGCACAACGCCCGCGACCAGGACGAGCACGAACCCGGCCACGACGACCGCGACCCTGGCATAGTGCAGGCCGTCCCAGCGGCGGTACTGCTCGCGCCAGTCGGCCGGATGCTCGTCCGCGGTCCACGTCTTGGAGCGATTGTTGATGGGCACGAGCAGCGTGATGGACATGATGACGCTCACGGCGAGCAGCGCCGCACCGATGAGCGCCGACGCCGCCGCGGCCGTGCCCCAGGTGAAGACGGCGAGGAGCACCGCGAGGATGAGCGATCCGAAGTACCAGAACGGCATCGCGCGGCCGAGCATCCTGCCGCCGTGGGCGCGGGCCTCGATCGACGGCCCGATGGGCAGCGCGGTCATGATCGGGTTGAAGACGAAGGCGACGGCGAACTCCACGCCGGCCATGAGGCCGACGACGGTTCCGGTGATGACGGCGAGGGCGGGGATCATGATGGTTCCTTTCCAGAATCTAGCATCGCTATATTTTCTAGCAGTGCTAATGTAGACCGTAGGCGTTCGGATCGCAAGAGCCGTTTCCGGCCGAGCGATCAGTGCCAGAGACGACGAGTGAGGGAGTGCAATGGCCGACACCACGGCTCGCCAGCAGCGCAGCGACGAACGACGGCGGAGCATCCTTGATGCCGCGCGAGCGCGAGCGGATGCCGACGGCTGGTCCGCCGTCACCACGAGGCATCTCGCCGATGCCATCGGCTACACGCAACCCGTTCTGTACGGCCACTTCCCCGGCGGCAAGAACGAGATCATGCTGACCGTCGCGCTCGAGGGATTCGTCGAGTTCACGGATCACTGCCGCGCCGCGGTGGGACGCAAGACCGGGCGTCGTGCCGTCGAGGCCATCGCCACCGCGTATCTCGAGTTCGCGACGGCGCATCCCGCGGTGTACGAGGCGATGTTCCAGCTGCCGATCGACACCCGGTTCGCCAGCGACGACACCGTCTCCGAGCTGCGCGACGCGTTCGACATCCTCGCGCAGACCATCGGAGACGACAGCGGCGGAGCGAAGACGGAGGTGTTCTGGGGAGCCCTGCACGGAATCGGACAGCTGGAACTCGCCGGCCGGATGCGTCCCGAGCACCGTGAGCAGCGCATCCGGGAGCTGGGTGCCCGCTTCGGCACGACGCTCTAGCGCCGAAGGTGCACATCCTCGGTCTCGCGAGGGCACTCTCGCGCGGAGAGACGCGCACTCTCACGTGGAGAAACGCGCACCCTCACGTGGAGAAACGCGCACCCTCACGTGGAGAAACGCGCACCCTCGCGCGGAGAAACGCGCACCCTCGCGCGGAGAGACGCGCACCTTCGGGGGAAGAGGGGGGGCGGGACCGCGCGTGCGTCGCCCACTCCGGGCGAAGTACCCGATCGGCGTGATGCGCCGGTGATGCGCCGGAATAGCGTCGAGCATCAGGAGGCTCAACGTGAAGATCATGCGACCGCTCATGGGTCTCACCGGGCACAACCTGCTGCGGGAACTGCTCGCCGGCGTCACGCTCCTCGCCATCGCCGTGCCCCTCAACATCGGCTACGCCCAGATCGCCGGCCTCCCCGCCACCGCGGGCCTCTACGCCCTCATCGTGCCGGCGGCCATCTACGCGCTGGTCGTCTCCTCGCGACAGCTGGTCGCGTCTCCGGATGCCGCGGCAGCCGCACTCGTGGCCTCGTCGATCGGCGGACTGGCGGCCGCAGGCAGCGCCGACTACCTCACGATGGCGCTCGCGCAGGCGATCATCTGCGGCGCGCTGTTCCTCATCACGGCCGTCTTCCGGCTCGGCTTCCTCGCGAACTTCCTGTCGAAGCCGATCCTGGTGGGATTCGTCGGCGGTCTTGCGCTGGACATCCTGGTCAGCCAGATCGCCAAGATGCTCGGCGTGAAAATCAACTCAGGGGGCGAATTCGTCGAGAAGGTCGGCGACCTGTTCGGCAATATCGGATCCCTCAACTGGTGGTCCGTGCTCATCTCGGTCGTCGCCGTCGTGGTCCTCATGGTCGGCGCGCGCATCGCGAAGGTCGTGCCGTGGGCGCTGATCGTGCTGGTGCTGGCCACCATCGTCGTCGTGACCACGGGCCTGGAGCACGCGGGAGTCTCCGTGCTCGGCAAGGTCGATGCCGGACCGCCGCACTTCACCTGGCCGATTCTCTCCTGGACGCAATGGCTCAACCTCTTCCCGTCCGCGATCGCTCTGCTGTTCGTCACGATGGCGGAGGGCCTGCTCGTCGCCCGCAGCTACGGCGAGAAGCGGGGCTACTCCACGAATCCGAACCAGGATCTGTTCGCCTTCGGTCTGGCGAACGTCGCCGCGGGTGCAACGGGTGGCTTCACCGTCGGCTCCTCCACCTCCCGCACTGCCGCCATGGATTCGTCGGGATCCCGCACCCAGCTCCCCAGCCTCGTCGCCGCCGTTGGCACGCTGCTGCTGGTGATCTTCGGCACGGCGCTGCTGGCAGACATCCCGTCCCCGGCGATCGGCGCGATCGTGGGCGTCGCGGTGCTGCCGCTGCTCGGCATCCGCGACTTCGTCACCATGTGGAAGCAGGACAGGTTCGAGTTCATCATCGGCGCCGTCTGCTTTCTCGTGACGCTCTTCGTCGGCGCGATCGCGGGCATCGCCGTGTCGTTCGTGCTGGCGCTGGTCAACCTGGCGAGCAGGGCGTCGCGGCCGGCGATCGACGTTCTGGAAGCGGATGACAACCCCGACCACTCGCTCCTCGACAGCGCTCCGAGCGGGCACGAGACCGCGCCGGGTGTCATCGTGATCCGGCTCGCCGCACCGCTGTTCTTCGCCAACAGCACGGTCTTCGCGGATGCCGTCAAGCGCGCGGTGCGCGCATCCTCCACCCCACCTGTGCACGACGTGGTCATCGACCTGGAGTCCGTGACCGATGTGGACGTCACAGCGGCCGAGACCATGGACGCCCTGAAGACATGGCTGACGGACCACGACATCACGCTCGGATACAGCCGCGCCCGGCTTCCTCTCGTCAAGCGGATGCGTGAGATCGGCATCGTCGACGACGAGAAGTTCTACGACACGAACCGCGAGGCGCTCGTGGCCCTTGCCGCCACCCGCACCGACGTCTGAACTGCAGAAATGGTTCCAAGGTCACCACATTGGAGCCATTTCTGCAGTTCGAGCGCCCGACCGGCCTCAGAAGTCGCTGAGGTTCGCACGCAGACCGCCCGGCGCGTACGACGTGCGCAGAATGCCTCGCCGCCGCAGCTCGGGCACGAGGTCGTCGAGCATGCGGTGGACGGTCACCGGATGCAGGTCACCGGAGAAGATGAAGCCGTCGTTGCCGGCATCCTCGCCGAACTCCTCGATGACGTCCGCCAGCTGACCCGCCGTACCCACGAACCCGGACCGGTCGGCGACGAGTCCCTTGCGCGCCTTGGCGACGAGCAGGTCGCGCAGCGGCTGCGCGTCGAAGCTCGGCGCGGATCCGAGCAGTCCCTTGATGGTGCCGCGCGAGACGTGCGGTCCGAAGATCGAGGGATCGAGCGGGGCATCCAGGTCGAGTCCGGTGAGGTCGGTCTCCGCGTCGCTGGACTGGCCGAGGAGCTCGGCGCGCAACTCGTCGTCCGAGGGATGACGCGAGGCATCCACCACGCGCTTCGCCTCGTCTTCGCTCGGGACGACTTCTGGCTTGAACACGAACAGCGTCTTGACGTCGGATGCCCGTCGTCCCGCAGCCTCGGCCGCCTCGACCACCTTCGCTCGGTACGCCCGCACGGCGTCGACGTTCAGCGGGGCGAGCGCGAGCTGCACGTCGGAGTTCGCGCCCGCGAACCCCAGCCCGCGGCCGGAGCCGCCGGGAGAGACGATCGCCGGGTCCCCGTTCCTGGTGCCGAACGCATCCGGATAGTCGGCTCCGGACGCCGAACCCGAGAAGGGGATGGCGTTGAGCGGACCGGCCACGCGGAAGTACTCGCCGTCGTGCTGGGTGGCGCGGATGCGGGATCCGTCGGCGAAGCGCCCCGTGTCGGCGTCGGCGATATACGCGCCCTCGTCCCAGCTGTGCCAGAGCTCGCGCACCACATCGAGCCATTCCTGGGCGCGGTCGTATGCGGCGTCGTGCTCGAGCTTCTCCAGCCCGAAATGCCTGGCGCTGCCCACATCGGTGACGACGTTGATGCCGAAGCGCCCGTCGCTCAGGTGCTGCAGGGTCGCCGCCTGCCGAGCGGCGAGGTACGGCGGGGTCGCGCCTGCATTGATCGTCGGGACGATGCCGATGTGCTGCGTCGCCTGGAACAGATACGGCGCGAGCAGCAGCGGGTCGTGCTTGGGACCGCCGTACGCGGAGCGCACCCGCAGATCGAGCGTCTCCGGCGAGCCGATCGAGATCGCATCCTCCATGATCACCAGGTCGAGGCCCGCCTGCTCGAGCTCGCGCACCGAGTGCTGGTAGAGATCCGGTTTCGTCCAGTCGTAGCCCCAACGCCAGTCTGGGCGACCCCAGCCTTGCGGCCGGAAGCCGCTCGAGAAGAACCATCCGAAGTGCTGCCTGTGTGTCATGGGGTGTTCCTCGTCGGTGTTTCTGCGTCTGTGTTTCTGTGCTTGCCGAGCCCGGCCGGTTCATAACTCAGGAGCAACAGGGTGCGACTCGCTGCCTGGGCCCGGAATTCCGCAGGACTGCGCGGCTCATGGTTCCGTGCCCGCCGAGTGCTCCTGAGTTATGAACACGAGACCGCGGCGCCACACGTGAGCGCGGCGGCGACGTTGTGCGACGACGGGCTTGGATGCTGCGCAGAGCGCGACAGGCGGGCGGTACGGTCATCCGGCGAGCGCCTCGGACCGAAGCGCGCGCACCGCGGCGAGCCCCCTCGCCAGATCACGGATGAGGTCGTCGGCATCCTCGATCCCGATCGACAGTCGCAGCGTGCCAGGCCCGATTCCCGCAGCGAGACGCTCCTCTGCCGTGCGCAACGTGTGTGTCGTGGTCGCCGGATGCAGCACCAGCGACCGCACGTCGCCCAGGTGCGTCATCCGGCTGAACAGTCGCAGCGCGTCATGGAACGCACGGGCCGCCGGTTCCCCGCCACGCAACGTGAACGCGAACACGCTGCCCTGCCCGTCCGGCAGATACTTCTGCGCCAGGCCGTGGTACGGACTGGATGCCAGCCCCGAGTAGTCGACGGACTCCACCTCGGGCTGCCCTTCCAGCCAGGCGGCAACGGCGAGCGCGTTGCGGGAGTGCTGCGCAACGCGTAACGACAACGTCTCCAGTCCCTGTTGCAGCAGGAAGGCGTTGAACGGCGACAGCGTGGGTCCGAGCCGCGATGCCACCACCTGGCGCGTGTACGCGACGTAGGCCGAACCGCCATGGGCCTCGACGTACGACCGACCGCCGAGAGCGCGCTGCGGGGTGTTCAGGTGAGGGAAGGCATCCGGTCGGGCACCCCAGTCGAAGCGCGCGGAGTCCACGACGACACCGCCGAGCGCGGCGCCGTGGCCGGCGAGGAACTTGCTCGCCGAGTGCACGACGATGTCGGCGCCGAACTCGAAGGGACGCAGCAGGTAGGGGGTGGCGAGCGTGTTGTCGACGATGAGCGGGATGCCGGCCTCGCGCGCGACTCGAGCGATCGCCTCCACATCGACGAGGTCGTTCTTCGGGTTGGGGATCGGCTCGATGAACAGAGCCCTTGTCTCCGGACGGATGGCGCGTCGCCACGCATCCGGATCGTTCGCCGCGGCGCCGCTCGGCCCCACTCCACTCGATCGGCCGCTCGCCTCACCGACGAAGTCGCTGGCGATGCCGAGCCTGGCAAGGTTCTCCCGCAGCAGGCCACGGGTGCCCTCGTAGATGCTGTTCGCCGACACGATGTGGTCGCCTGCCTGCAGAACGCCGAGGAACGCCACGGTGAGAGCCGCCTGGCCGCTGCCGACGACGATGGCCTCGGCATCCGGTGCGGCGAAGCCGCCCTCGAGCACCGCGAGCCGTCGCTCCACCGCCGCGGTCGTCGGGTTGCCGGACCGCGAGTACGTGTACCCGTCCACCTCACCGGCGAAGCGATCGCGCGCCTGGTCGAAATCGTCGAAGACGAACCCGGCAGAGAGGTAGATCGGCGGGATACGCGAGCCGAACGCGGAATCCGGTTCGGCCCCCGCGTGCACCTGGGCGGTCGTGAACCCGAACGGCTCGTCGGGGTCGGACGCCACGTCCGTGTCGAGGGCGGTGCCACGCTGGGGGACGTCGTGCGTGCCCGTGTCACGCCCGCCTGCCGCGGGTCGACCTGCGTCCCGATCGTGAGTCGGGTGGAGTGTCGGAATGGGTGTTGCTGTCACCCGACCATGGTGCGCGGGAGGGGCGCGATCGCCGCATCCGGCGGTAACCGTGTGAATCCGTGTTACACGGTGTTGCGGCGTAGTGTGTGGTCACGGGTGCCCGCGGCCGCGCTCGACAGCACCCGCTCGTGCGCCCGCATCGGCAGCTGCGACCCGATCGAGGAGGCACCGTGTCCGAACCCATCGCCTACACCGCGCTGCAGAAGGGCGCCGTCGTCACGACCGCCGGCGGCGAGCACGTGGGGACCGTGGAGCACGTGCTGCAGGATCCCTCGCTCGACCTCTTCGACGGCCTGGCCGTGCGCACGCACCACGGCCTGCGGTTCGTGGACGCGAACCAGGTGACAGCGATCACGACCGACGGCGTCGCCACGTCGATCGACGAATCCGACGTCGCCGGGTTGCCCGCGCCTGACGGCGACGCCGTGCTGGATGCCGACCCCGAGCAGTACGAAGGCGAGGGCCTCACCGCGTGGTGGGGTCGCACGTTCCGCAGGTCCCACTGGCTGCGCGAGAAGGACTGAATCCGTGGCCGAGATCCCGGGCATCGAGCCGGCAGTGCCGCCGAGCGGCACCGGATGCGCTGACTGCGAAGCCGAAGGCGGTTGGTGGTTCCACCTCCGACGTTGTGCGGAGTGCGGCCACATCGGATGCTGTGACTCCTCGCCTGCGCAGCACGCGACCGCGCACTTCCGGGAGACCGGGCACCGCTTCATGCAGAGCTTCGAGCCGGGCGAGGACTGGTACTGGGATTACGTGACCGAGGCGATGGCATCCGGTCCGGAGCTCGCCCCGCCGTCGAGCCGGCCCGAATCGCAGCCGGCTCCCGGTCCCCAGGGACGTGTTCCCGCGGACTGGCGGGAACTGCTGCACCGGTGATGCCGAGTGCTCGATGGCTCGCGCTGAAGAACTCGCGCTGACGAGGCGGTGAGCGAGAGCATGGTGCCCGCAACTCCGCGCGCGGACTTCGCGCCGTTCCTCGAGGCGCTCGACGCCCTGGCCGTCGACGTGCCCGGCGATGCCGAGTTCCTGTACGACCCGGCGACGCCGCGGGGCGCGCTGCGGCGCCGCAACCTGCTGCACTACCTCGGGCTGATGGCGGAGATCCGTCCGATTGTGCTGCTGCTCGCCGAAGCACCCGGATACCGCGGGATGACGGTCAGCGGCGTGCCATTCACCAGCGTGCGCCAGCTGACGGCTCGCCCCGGACTCATCACCGGCCGGCCGGAGGGGGACGGATTCGAGGTGCCTGAGCATCCGGATGCCGCCTGGGAGTCCTCGTCCGGCATCGTGTGGCGGGCGTTGGCGTCGTGGCGCGGACCGCTGCCCCTGCTCTGGGGGGTCTACCCGAACCACCCGTTCGTGGCGGGCGACCGTCTCACCAATCGGGCGCCGCGCCCCGCAGAAGTACGCGCCGGCGCGCCCGTCGCGCTGGCCCTCGCCAGGGCATTCGGCATCGAGGTCATCGCGGCGGTGGGCCGCAAGGCTCAGGGCGCCATGGCGAGTGCGGGCGTCGAGGCGCCGGCGCTGCGGCATCCTGCGCAGGGCGGCGCGACGGTCTTCACGCAGCAGGTGCACGAGCTGAACGAGCGGATGCTCACCTCCTGACCCGTCGAGCGTGCGGTCCCTTCCTCCCGAAAGTGCCTGTTTCCCCTCCCGAACGTGCCCGTTTCCCCTCCCGAACGTGCCCGTCTCTCCTCCCGAACGTGCCCGTTTCCCCTCCCGAACGTGCCCGTCTCTCCTCCCGAACGTGCCCGTTCCTCCCCCCGAAGGTGCCCCATTCTTCACTTGAGGGTGCCCGTTCCTCGTTCCGAAGGTGCCCGTTCCTCCGCGAACTGCATACAGTCCACCGGACGAGCGGCTCCGCGGCTCGGCACCTCGATACCCGGAGCTGTCACAGTAGGAACATGAACAACTCGGATCCGTGCCCGTGCGGGAGCGGATCCGCCTACGACGCATGCTGCGCCCCGCTGCACCGCGGCGTCGCGACGGCCGGCACGGCGGAACGCCTCATGCGGTCGCGATACTCGGCGTTCGCGGTGGGTGACGCGGCGTATCTGCGCGCGACGTGGCATCCGTCGACGAGGCCGCGCGAGCTTGTGCTGGACCCCGATGTCGAGTGGCGACGGCTGGACATCCTCGACACAGTGGCGGGCACAGAGGCGGATGACTGGGGCGAAGTCGAGTTCCGTGCGTTCTGGCGCACGCTCCCGGCGCCCGGCCGACCGCGCGACGGCGGCGTGCTGCACGAGCGCAGCCGCTTCACACACGAGCGTGGACGCTGGTATTACGTGGACGGCGACGTCGGCTGACGGCTGACGGCTGACGGCTGACGGCTGACGGCTGACGGCTGACGGCTGACGGCTGACGGCATCGAGCATGCGACCGGCGACCGAAAGGGGCACCCTCGGGAGGAGAAAGGGGCACCCTCGAGAGGAGAAAGGGGCACCTTCGGGAGGAGGAACGGGCACCTTCGGGAGGAGAGACCGGCACGTTCGGAAGGAGGAACGAGCACGTTCGGGAGGAGAAACAGGCACCCTCGGGAGGACGGGAGGGGCGGCGCGGATACGCGCCGCCCCTTGGGTCTACTCCGCGAGGATCAGGTACAGCGCCTTGCGCAGCTCGTCGATCTTCTCGGCGGCCTGCTTGCGCTGCTCATCCGTCGCGGCGAACCGGAACTGGTGCACGACGCCCATCAGCTTGCCGATGGATTCGTGCAGGGCGGCATCCTGAGCGCTGCGGCCGGGGGTCGCCTGCCATGCGGCGTCGAGCTCCGACTGGTGCTCCGCGATGTAGGCCTTGCCGGCATCCGTCAGCTCGTAGTCGGTGCGGCGGCCGTCTCCGGTCGCCTCGACGAGTTCCTCGTCGACCAGCTGCTGCAGCGTCGGATACACCGAGCCGGGGCTCGGCTTCCACAGGCCGTCCGTCTTCTCGGCGATGGCCTTGATGAGCGCGTAGCCGTTCTTCGGACCGTCGGCCAGCAGGCTGAGGATGGCGGCACGGATGTCGCCACGCGACGCCCGCTTGCGCCCGCGCATCCCGAAAGCGGCGAGTGCCGCCGGGTCGAATCCACGAGGATCGAAGCTCGGGCCGAAGCCGCGGCGACCGTAGCCGCCGAAGCCGCGAGGACCGTAACCCTCGAAGCCGGGGCCACCCTCACCGTGCTCGTGCGGGCCGTGTCCGTGCGGGCCGCGCGGCTCTTCGCCGTGGCCCTCGCTGCCGGCGCCGTGGTGCTGCGCACCATGGTCGTCGTCGTGGTGGAAGCGCCGCGGGCCGCAGCCCCACTGCGCGTTGTCGCGGCCGGGGTGGCCGCCATGCGCGTGATGGCGACGATGCTCGTCGCCCGAAATGTAGTCGTCTCTCATGACGTACTCCTATCGTTGACTATCTAAGACACGTCAACGATATATCGTTCACATTCGGATGACAATGCCGAACGTTCGTCTCTGAGCGAACGCCCACCCACGTTCTGCGCCGACGGAGCCGGGACGAGGCACAAGCGAAGCAGCCTCGGTGCTTCGCCGGTCGGGACGGATGCGCCGGGGACTCAGTCGGCCGCGGCATCGGCGGACTGCGACGTTGCACCCTGCGAGACCTCGGCACTCTGCGACGCCGCCCACTGCGCGACACGGTCGGCGCTCTCCTCGTATGAGAGGTCCTCCACCCTGGTCATCACCGACCAGCGCACGCCGAACGGATCCAACAGCGACGAGTACCGATCGCCCGTCACGAAGGTGGCAATGGGCTCGCGCACGGTCGCGCCTGCGGTGACAGCGGCATCCGTCACCTCGTCGCAGTTCGGAACGTACAACGCGAGCGAGTAGTCGCGACGCTCTGCGCCCTCGGGAGCGACGAGCCCGTACGACTCCATCGGGTCGCTGAGCGTGAGCATCCCGGTCCCGAAATCGAGGATCGCGTGGGCGACGCCGTCTCCGCCGGGGAATCTCGTCACATCCAGGACGCGCGCACCGAAGACGTCGCGGTAGAAGTCGAGCGCGGCTGCGGCGTTCCGCACAACGATGTGAGGCGTGATCGAGGTGGAGCCGTGCGGCATTCCGTTCGTGGTGTGCTGTCCGTCGGCCGGGGCGATCGATGGGGTCGTGGTCATGCATTCCACGCTAGGGCGGCGCGTCGGCGGCCTCTTGTACTTTTGCGACAGACCGATCGAGTACCCGGTTGGACCGCGCTCGCAGTCGAGCGTGCTGTCCGTCGAACCGTGCTGACTGTCGACTGCTAAGAGTCGAATCGACGCCGGCCCCACCGAGCACTCAACCGAACCGAACCGAACACGCAGAGCAGGAGCACATGACGGATGCCGCACCGCACTCCCGCGGACACCTCAACCCCGGCGATCCCCACGCGGTCTTCGACCGTTTCGTGCTCGGCGCGGAGCTGCGGGATCTGGTGCGCCACGTCTGGGTCGTGCGCTGGGATGTGCCGGAGGGAACGGAACTCGCACAACGGGTGCTGACGTATCCGGCGTTCAACGCGGTGTTCGAGGTGAACGAAACGTCGGCCAGCGGTGCCGAGGCTCGGCTGTATCCGCCGACCGGCCGAGTGGACGTGCGACGACTGTCGGGGACGGGATGGGGAGTCGGAATCCTGTTGCGGCCGTGCGCGGGACGCCTGCTGCTGACGGCCGCGACGGACAAACGCTCCCCGGCTGCCGAGCCCTCCACGACCGTCGAGCCCTCGCCTACCGGCAACCCGTCCCAGACCGGCAACCCGTCCCAGACCGGCATCCCGTCCCAGACCGGCAACCCTTCACCGATCGACCTGCGCGACGTTCCTCTCGACGGCCTGCGGTTGACCGACGCCCCGGTCGCCGAGGTCGGCGACGTGCTGCGGCGCGCAGGTCGATCACCGGACGAGCTCGGGCCCGATCATCGCAAGCAGCTTTCCCGCGTCTTGGACGGCTGGCTGTCACCGCACGCGCGACGTGTCGACGACCGCGACCGCCTCGTCAACGAGGCCTGCCGGCTCGCCGAGGAGGACGCATCGGTGCAGCGGGCATCCGACCTGGCATCCCGGCTCGGGGTCACACCGCGCACGCTCGAGCGGCTGATGCGCGACTATCTGGGCCTCGGCCCGAAGTGGCTGATCGAGTGCCGAAGGCTGCAGGAAGCCGCGACCACGTTGTACGCGCATCCGGAGACGGATCTCAGCACCCTGGCCGCCGACCTCCGCTACGCGGACTACGCCCACTTCTCGCGCCGCTACCGCTCGGTGCTGGGCGAGACGCCGAACGAGACGAAGATCGCTGCATCCGTCGCGCCGTGATCGGCTAACCGAGCAGGGATGTCCCGCTGGCGTCGAGGAAGTCGATGTGCAGGTGGTTGCAGGTGTCGTCGATCTGCTGGAAATGGCTCAGCGAGAGACTCGAACGACAGCCCACCTGGCCGACCGTGGAGTCGGACGGCACGACCCGGTCGAGCGTCTCGAGGAGCTTGATGGAGTCCGAGTCTCCGCCGGTGAGCGCGTGCCCGTTCAGCCTGAAGAAGTCGACGGCGTGCCCGCCGCCGTCCGTGTAGTGAGCGGATGCCGTGCCCGCGCCCTCGATCTGCCCCGTGCAGTGCCGGTTGATGTCGCTGACGCCGACGGTGTTGAACGTGTTGAGCGCCACGGCGATGGTCTGCAGCACGCGGTAGTCGATGCCGCAGCCCTGCACGGCTTCACCGGCCGCGAGGTAGCGGATCTCGAAGATGTGGTCAGGGGTGCTTCCGGTGAGCCTGCCCTGCGTGACCGCCGTCATGAGCTGCTGGGCGAGCGCCTGCACCTCGGGAGCGACGACGGTTCCCGTCGTCGAATCGAGCGTGGCGGGCAGGGTGTGTGCGCCAAAGTCGTCCTTGGCGAGCGCGCCGTCCTGGATGGCGCCGACGGCGAGAGTCTGGGTGCGGCCGGTGCTCGGATCGATCCACGTCGGCGTATCGAACTGTGCGTACGCGGGCACGGCGGTGGTCGCCACCATGCCGGCCGCTGCGAGCATGATGCCGGCCTTGGCGAAGAATTTCGTCAGCGGCGACCGGCGCTTGCCCGACGTCGAGCGCGACGTCACCGTGCGAAGCCTCGCACCGTGCACCCTGACGGTCCTGGCCTTCTTCGGCCTGACCTGGGTCGCAGCGGATGCCGCACCACGCGCTGCACCGCGCCCCGCCTGACCCGCTGCCGACGCGGCACCGGCAACCTCGGCGTAACTGCCAGCGTCGTCCACGCCCGGCTTCGTCGACGACGTCGCACCGGATCGCTTCGTGTTCGCGCGCCTCGCCTCGGCCGCCGCGAGCTTCGCCGCCTTCGCGGCCGCCCGCTTCTCGGCCTTCTGTGCCTTCTGCACCTTGCCCGTGACGCCTACCGACGCGGCGGCGCCACCGAGCTCCTCCTCGCCGAACAGCGCGCTGCCGAAGATCCCGCCACCGACGTCGTCCGAGACGAAGGGGTCGGAGGCGACGGAATCGGAGGCGAAGGAATCGGAGGCGAAGGAATCGGCATCGAAGGAACCCGGACGGGCGCCGGTCCGGCGCTGCTGCACGGGCTGAGCGCTCGGAGCGCCGGGCAGCGCGAGCGGAACGGGAGCGGAATCCGTCGACCGAGCAAGCTCTTCCGGACGTAGCCGCACGCGCCCGGTGTGCGTTGTGACCGGTACCTCGTCGACCCGATGCGCACGACCCGCGTCGGGTGAACGACGGGGATCGTCGAGGCGGACATCCGTGCCGCGGACGTCGACGGCGCCACGCTGCTGTGTCTCGCGCGCGGGTTCGGCGGCGAGCCCGAGGAGCTGCGTGAACGGATCCGCAGTCTGCGCCGGAGCGTGGGGAGTCGCAACCGTCCGTGCCTGCGGCGCAGCAGCGGGGATATACGGAGGCGATGCATCAGCCGGGGTGTACGGCGCGGGTGCTGAGGCGGGCGAAGAGGGAGCGGATGCCCGGGCCGGCGTATACGGAGTGGGCGCAGGAGCCGAAACCGCAGCCGGACTACTCGACGCGTACGGAGCGGACGGCGAAGCAGGCGAGTGCCCGAACGGACCTGCCGCGGGCGCGGCGGTCGGATACTCCGTGCCGTACGCCGGCGCGGATGCCCAGGCTGCGGGGGATGTCGCGGGCGCCGTGGCAGAACCAGGAGCGATTCCGGACGTGGCCGGGGGATTCGCATCCGGCGAGGTTTCGGATGCCTGTGCCAACGCATCCTCGTACGCCCGCCGCTCCTTGCGGCTGGCGAAGACCGGCTCGGAGCCCGTGAAATCGGGCGCACCGACCCCTGCTACGGGGCCAGAGCTGAGTAAGGGGTCTGTCACGAGGGGGCTTCGGGGGGCTGTCGGGTCAGCCGGGAGGTCCCCGGCACAGTGTCCCCATGTTATCCACCCGTTATCTGGATGTCACCTGGTCGCCCCTCTCTGCGAGAACACTCAGGCACGGGACGCGGCATGGCCACGGCCCATCAGACGGTTCACAGCATCCGCGCGGAAGCCCTCTTGCGGCGCAGCCGCTCGCGCTCCGGATCGTTGTCGCAGAGCGCGATCGCCTCGTCGTAGGCGAGCTCGGCGGCATCCGTGCGCCCGAGTCGCTGCAGGAAGTCGGCCCGCGCGGCTTGCAGGTACGGATACCTCACGAGCTGCGGCTCCGCAGCGAGTTCGTCCAGCAGCGCGAGCCCGGCGGCCGGCCCGTCCGCGAAGCCGATGGCTATCGCCCGGTTCAGCTCGACGACCGGTGACGGCCACACCGCGCGCAGCGTGTCGTAGAGGCCGGCGATGCGGCGCCAGTCCGTCGACGCCCAGTCCGGGCTGCTGTCGTGCACCGCTCCGATCGCAGCGAGCAGCGTGTACTTCGACGGCGGCACGCCCTCGACGGCGACCGCGAGCTGCTCGAGTCCGAGCTCGATGAACCGCCGATCCCACCGGGAACGGTCCTGCTGCTCGAGCAGGATCTCGTCGCCTGCGGCATTCGTTCTGGCCGCCCGTCGCGCCTCGGAGAGGTAGATGAGTGAGAGGAGGCCGGCGACGTCGGGATCGCGAGGGAGCAGCATCCGGAGCAGCTCGGCGAGCTCGCGGCCGCGTTCGGTGAGCTCACGTCGGGAGAGCGAGGCACCGGCTGGGGCTGTGTGGCCGGTCGTGTAGACGAGGTGCACGACGTCGAGCACACCGCCGACGCGTTCGGCGAGATCCGCCGCGGCCGGCACGACATACGGGATGCGCGCCTGCGCGACCTTGCGCTTCGCCCGAGTGATGCGGGCCGCCATCGTCGGCTCGGACACGAGAAAGGCCCTCGCGACCTCCGCCGTGCTCAGCCCGCAGACCATGCGCAACGTGAGTGCGACGCGCGCCTCCAACGCGAGCGCGGGGTGACAGCACGTGAAGACGAGGCGCAGGCGGTCGTCCGACACGACGGACTCGTCGTCGTCTTCGGAGAGGAGCGGGGATCCGGATGCCGCGGCGCGCGCCTCCGGATCCACCAGCTTCGGCAGGGCCCTCCGTGAGACATCCGCCCGGCGCAGCAGGTCGAGCGCGCGATGCCGGGCCGCCGTGGTGAGCCAGGCGCCGGGACTCACCGGGATGCCGCGGACTGGCCACGTCTCGAGGGCGCGCGCGTAGGCATCCTGCGCGGCTTCCTCTGCGTCATCGAGATCCCCGGTGACGCGCACCGTCGCGGCGAGCACGAACGCCCACTCCCGGCGGTGCGCGTCGGCCACGGCCGCGGCGACGGCGGTCGCCGTGGCTGAGCCGCTCGGGGCCATGTCAGCTCCGGATCGCGATGGGACGCAGCTCGATGCCGCCGTTCCGCACCGGAACCTGCTTGGCGATCGAGATCGCCTCGTCGAGGTCGGCGGCTTGCAGCACCCAGTAGCCGCCGAGGACCTCCTTGCTCTCCACGAAGACGCCATCGGTCACTGTGATGTTGCCGTCGGCATCGGTTCGAACGGATGTCGCAGTCTCCGGCCCGGTCAGCGCGGCGCCGCCGAGGAGGTGGTCCGCGTACGTCTCCATGAACGACCGGTACGGAGAGCTGACCTCCGTGCCGGGCGCAGGAGCGACGAACGCGGGATCGGGATGCACGAGCATCAGGTATTCGGCCATGGGATCATCCTTGTCTCTTGCAGTGGTGATGAGCCCGGACCTGGGCTCATTTCTACCGACGCGGATCCCCGCGCGAAATCGACAGCCCCGCGACGAACCACCCCTTGTTCGCCAACAACCCCCTTGTCGCCGAGCCACCCTTGAATTGCAGGGTGGCTTGGCGACAAGGGGGTGGCTCGGCGGTTGAAGGGGCCTCACCCCTCGGCCATGGCCAGCGCCTCCTCCGCACGCTCCGGGCTGCCCTCGGCGAGGCCCTTGGCGATGCCGCGCGAGTTCAGCGCCCAGAGCAGGAGTGCGACGAGCAGCACGATGATCTCGGTCACTGTGAGCGCCCAGATGATGCCGGTCAGGCCGAACCAGAGGTTCCCCAGGATGACGATCGGGATGAACAGCACACCCTGGGTCATCGACAGCACGATCGCCGCCGTGCCGCGCCCGGTGCCCTGCATGAGCGAGGTGATGAGGCCGGTGAATCCGTTGCCGATCATCGCCACGAGCTGCGCGGTCATGATCGTGACGCCGACGGCGAGCAGCGAGTGATCCGACGAGAAGAGCGAGAACAGCTGGTCGCGGAACAGGAAGACGACGACGAAGAAGAACGCCCCGATGCCACCGACCGCAACGGCTGCCGCACGCACTGACGACCAGAGTCGCTTCGCGTCGCCCTTGCCGAACGAGTAGGCGAGCAGCGGCAGTACGCCGATCGTGATGCCCATGATGAGGAACTCGGGCACCTGCGCGATCCGTACCGCGACGCCCATGGCCGCGAGCGGGCCGTCGCCGTACTGCACGGCGAGGTTGTTCAGCACGAGGCTCGTGACGATGAGGAACGCGGACTGCAGCAGCTCGCCAACGCCGACGCTGAAGACGGGACCGAGCACGGACCCCCGCAGCGTGAACCACCGCGGCGCCAGGCTGACGTGCTCGCTGTGCTTCGTGAGCCATGCGGCGTAGTAGACGACGGCGACGAGGTTCGACAGCCCGAGCGCGAGCGCGGCACCGGCGACGCCCCATGGCAGCACCAGGATGAAGAGAACATCGAAGACGAGGTTGGCGATCGTGGAGGCGATCAGTCCGATCATCGACTGCCTGGCAGCACCCTCTGCGCGCACGAGCTGTTCGAGACAGAACGCGACGGCGAGCACCGGAACGAAGCAGAGGAAGACCGCGACGTAGGCGCTCGTGGCGGACGCGGCGGCGGCATCCGCTCCGAGCAGGGACACCAGCGGGTTCAGGAAGATCAGGCCGAGGATGCCCAGGATGACGCCGACGATGACCGAGCCCCAGACCGCGAAGGACGAGACGTGCTTGATCTCGCCCGCCTTGGAGCTGTCGTTCTCGGATGCCCCGAGCAGCCTCGAGATCAGGGCACCGCCACCGACGCCGAACACGCCGCCGACGGCCATGACGAGCCCCAGCAGCGGGGTGCCGAAGGTGATGGCGGCCAGCAGCACGGAGTCGTGCAGCGAGCCGATGAAGCCGGCGTTGATGACGTTGTAGACGGCGCCGACGACCATTCCTGCGGCCATCGGCACACAGAGATGGATGAGTGCGCGCACGATCGGCGCGGCAGAGAGATACCAGCGGTTCGAGCCGACGGCATCCGACTTGGCTGGGATTTCAACGGTTGCGGTGCTCATGATTGCTCCCTTCAGGGCATGACGAATCGGTTCAGGGCATGACGCGATGGCGCCGGGTGACGGGCGCCTGCGTGCCTGCATGGCGAGATGGCGCCGGGGAGGCCGACGCGACGAAGCGTTGTGGTCTGTGTGGTGTGTGGAGGCTGTCCGGCGTGCGCCTACGGGCGCTCGGGCTGCGGCAGTGCCGCCGTGATCTTCTTCAGGATCTTCTCGAGCTGCTCGCGCTCGGCCTTGGACAGCGGGGCGAGGATCGACTCGTCGGCCTCGACCATGGCTTGGTCGAATCCGGCGATGAGCTCGAGGCCGGCGGGGGTGGCGTACACGCGTTTGCTGCGTTCATTCCCCTCCTCCGTTCGACGCTCGATGAGACCTCGACGTTCGAGCCCCTGCAGCATGCTGGACACGCTGGCAGGTGTCGTGCGGGTCATCCTGGCGATGTCGCGCTGAATGGCGCCCGGGTCCTGCTCGAGGTAGCCGAGCACGAATCCCTGCTCGAACGTGATGTCACGCTCGCGGATCCAGTCCTCGGCCGCCTTGCGCTGAGCCCAGCCGATCCAGCGCAGCAGCTGCAGACCGCTCGTGTTCTCGGCGTCTCGTCGTTCCATAGTCAATACTCTAACTGTTAGAACTCTAACTGTCAACGTTCTAACTGAATCGCGATGCCCGCCGATACCGGTGGTGCTGGGCGACCCGCCCGACCAGCGGGAGGAGTCACTCCAGCAGTGCTCGGATGTCGTCCGCCGACAGGGCCGACGAGAACTCGTCGCCGTCGTTCAGGACGGCGTCGAAGAGCTCGGCCTTGGCGCGGCCGAGCTTCATCACCTTCTCTTCGATGGTGTCGGATGCCACCATCCGGTACACCATGACCTGCTTCGTCTGTCCGATGCGGTGCGTGCGGTCCACCGCTTGGGCCTCGGCCGCGGGGTTCCACCACGGGTCGAGCAGGAACACGTAGTCCGCCTCCGTGAGGGTGAGCCCGAATCCGCCGGCCTTGAGGCTGATCAGGAACACCGGCGCGTCGCCTTCGCGGAACCGCCGGATGACCTCGGGTCGCCGCCGCGTGGATCCGTCGAGGTAGACGTACGGGATCCCCTCGCGATCCAGTCGAGCCGCGACCTTGCGCAGGTACGACGTGAACTGGCTGAATGCCAGCGCACGGTGCCCCTCGGCGACCACGTCTCCGAGCTGGTCGACCAGGGCGTCGAGCTTGGCCGACGGGACATCCGCATACTCGGGATCGATGAGCGAAGCGTCGACGGCGAGCATTCGCAGCAGGGTGATCGACCGGTACACGATGAATCGCTGGCGATCCATGTCGGCCAGCAGGCCGAGCAGCTTGGTGCGCTCCCGCTGCAGCCAGGTGTCGTAAATGCGCCGGTGGGCGGGATCCAGCGGGATGCTGAGCACCTGCTCCTGCTTGTCCGGCAGGTCAGGCGCCACCACGTCCTTCGTGCGCCGCAGCATGAGGGGACGGATGCGCCGGCGCAGGCGGGCGAGACGCGCGGCGCCGTGGGTGGCATCCGTTCCGTGTGCGGGGCTGGCGGCATCCGCGATCGGCTTGACGTACTCCTCGATGAAACGCCGTCTGGACGGGAACAGCCCCGGCGCCACGATGGAGAACATCGCCCACAGCTCGAGCAGGTTGTTCTCCAGCGGCGTGCCGGTGACGGCAAGGCGGAACGCGGCATCCAGCTCGCGGGCGTAGCGGTGCGTCTGCGACGCGTGGTTCTTCACGAACTGCGCCTCGTCGAGCACGAGTCCCGACCACGTCGATGCCTGGAACTGCTCGTGGTCGAGCCGGAACACCGTGTAGGTCGTGAGCACGATGTCGGCGCCGGCGATGGCATCCGCGAGGCTCGTGCGCTCCTTGCGGCGCGTTGCCGTGACGGATACCACCCGCAGCCCGGGCGTGAACCTCGCGGCTTCGCTCTCCCAGTTGGCCACGACCGACGCGGGGGCGACGACGAGGACGGGATGCTCGCCTCGCCCCAGCTCGTGCGCTCGGGCGATGAGCGCCAGCGTCTGCACCGTCTTGCCCAGCCCCATGTCGTCGGCGAGCACGCCGCCGAGCCCGTGTCGCCAGAGGAAGACGAGCCAGTCGTAGCCGTCGCGCTGGTACGGACGCAGCTCGGCGGTGAGCCCCTCGGGCAAAGGTTCGTGCTCCACGAGTGCGGTCGTGTCTACAGCACGCGACTCCGACGTCGAGGTCATCGCAAGCAGCCCCGCCACGGTCTCGCGCCACTCGACGGCGGGCAGCGCCTCGTCGGCGAGGTCCTCGAAGTCCGCCCAGAGCGTTGCCTGGTAGCGGCTGATCCGCGGACCCGTCTCCCACTCGGCGAGCGCCTCCGCCTCCGCCAGCAGTTCCTTCAGCCGGTCGAACACCGGCTGACTCAGCGACAGATAGGAATGGTCGACGAGCAGCAGCTTCTTGCGCCCGCTGGCCAGCGCGGTGAAGAGCGGCTGGAACGGGATCGTGCGGCCCGCCACCGTGACCATCACGCCCAGGTCGAACCAGTCGCGCTGATCGGTCGGCACCGTCGTCACCGTGAGCTCGGGCGTCTCGGTGAGCTCGCGATAGTCGACTCGATCGCCGACGATCTCGATGCGGATGCCGTCCCCGGCATGCTCCTCGAGCGCCGGCAGCACGGTCGACACCCACTCGGCTGCTGCGATGCCCGTCAGTGTGCGGTCCGCGAGACTCGCTGCTGAACTCTGCTGGGATCTCCCGGCCGCCGGCGCTGCATCCTGGAGCGAGTCATCGCCGTTCGGAGCCGTGCCGGACGCATCCGTCGCCTCCGCGATCGCCTGCCGCACACGACGGACGATCGCCGCCTCGGCGTCCGCGTCGCGCTGCACCGGATCCGTGCGCGCCGGCGCCATCGCCACGACGTCGACGCGCTCTCCCGTGCGGTACTCCCACGAGAACGTCAGCGAGACGCGCTGCCGAGACAGGAACATGACGGTCAGCACGAACACCGGCGGCTCCAGCGCGGGGAGTCGAACCGTTCGCGCTCGTTCCACCGGGAACGACCGCGCCAGCACGGGATACACCTCGCGCGTGAACTCAGCGAGGTCTTCGGGCGGAACGACGATCGGATCCTCGCTCAACATCCCGACTTCGCGTGACGTCACGGGTCGGTCGACCGGCGCGAGCGTCACGAGTGGCGCCGCGGTCGTCCAGTCGACGATCGCCAGCCCGTGGTCGCCGATCGCCCGCACCGTCACGGCCGGCGGAGTCTCGATTCCGTCGATGCGCACCCGCGGGCGCAGCATCATCCCACCGTCGTCGGTGTCCGTCGCCACGATGTCGAGCTCGGCACGGCTGCCGAGGTCGACACGACCGCTCTTGCTCGCGGGGGCGATGCGGATGCCGCGGGCACCGGCATCCGCGAGCATGCGCCAGAGCAGGGGGCTGGCGTACTCGTCGAGCACCAGCCGTGAGCCGTCACTGCTCGAATACCGTCCCGGCTCGGCGCGGGAGAGCACGTCGAATTCGACGAACCAGCGCACTTGATCCGGATCCAGTCCGAGCTCGTGCGTGCGGTACTGCAGGCCGCCCCACGCGAAGGGCGCGTTCACCCATCCGCCGCGCTTGCCGGGTACGCCCGGCCGTACAGCGACCACGAGCGGCCCGGCGGATGACGCGGTCGCCGCCTTCGTCGTGTCACCGGTGTGCTCCCAGCGGCTCGTGCCACCCCGTCGCGTGCGCTCGCGTACCTCGACGAGAAGCGCCAGGCGAAGCGTCTCCGCGACGCGACCCCCACCGTTCCGAAGGGTCAGCGGGAGGAGCAGATCCCGCCAGTCGTCGGCCTCGTCGCCCGCCGATGCACCAGGGGAGAGCGAGCGGCCGGACACCCGCTCATGCTCTCACGCGCCCCCGACGCCGGCTGCGAGCCTCTGCAGCAGCGTGACGGCAGCGGCGCTGTCGACGCTCGCGAAGAACCGTGCGTCCGCGTCTTCGACGACCGACACCGCACGGCCGGCCAGTTCACGTCCCTCTGCCGTGACCTCGACGGCCTTGGCTCTGCTGTCGTGCGGATCGACCCGCCGAGTCACCAGACCCTTCGCCTCCAGCCGCCCGAAGACCTCCGACGCCATCTTCACGTCGGCCCCGGCCTGCGCCGCCACCTGTGCCTGGTTCGGAGCGACACCGTCCCGGCCGAGCCACCAGGCACAGGCGAGCAGCACGAACTGCACGTGCGTGAGGCCGAGCGGCGCCAGAGCGGATGCCATCGCCCGCTGCCACGCGCCCGTCACCCTCCAAAGGAGGAACCCCGGACTCTCGGCCGGTCCGCCCGCGAATCGCGTGCCGGACGTGGGCACCCGGGCGCTGTCGGATGCCGCGGCCTCAGGCATCCGCATCCTCCGGATCCCATGCGTCGTCCGACGACGCCGCCGCGAACAGTTGCTGCATCAGCTCGGGGAAGTCGCCGGCGATCTGCGGCCCGAGTTCCGGACCCACCTCATCCGCCGGCTCGCCGTCGATCTCGAGACGGTGCGTGACTCGCGTCCCGGCGCCGACGGGCTCGAGGAGATGCCGGAACCGCAGGGTGAGGTCGCCGTAGATCGTCTCGTCGGCGTACGACGATCCCTCTACCAGCTCCACGATGGTCGAGTCGAAGGTGTCCTGTCCGTCCGGGGTGACCGACAGCCGGGTGCCGACGGCGAACGGACCGTGCAGCACGTACTCGTCGCCGCCCTCGTACGTGAACCGACCTTCGTGCAGCGCTCGCAGTGCGGCCCACACGCGTGCCTGTGCGAGCTCTGTCTCCGCCGTGTATTCGGTGCTCCACATGATCGTGCCTCTCGTCGGTGATGTGATTTGATCTGTGTACAGATTATCCGTACACAGATCAAATCACAAGGACCCGCTTCGAATCGATCATGCTCACCGCTCAGCGCCGGGTGCGCCGCCTGAACAGCAACGCGGCGACCACGAACGCGACGACGGTGATGCCGACGAGCTCGACGAGGGCCAGCCAGAGGTGATTGCCGAGCGGTTGCCCGGCAAGCAATGCCCGGATGCAATCGACGGCCTGGCTGAGCGGCTGGTTCGCCGCGACCACGCGCAGCCACGCCGGCATCGTGTCGGTGGGAACGAGCGCGTTGCTGAGGAAGACCGGGATGATGATCACGGCGGACACCTGCTGCACCACCTCGATGCTCCTGCCGAGCAGTCCGATCACGGCCGCGACCCAGGAGAGCGTGAAGGTCACAAGGAGGACGATGCCGATCACCGCTACCCACGCGCCGACCCCTGCCGGACTTCTGAAGCCCATGAACAGGCCGACGACGATTGTCACGGTCAGCCCGATGAGACTGCGCGGCAGGTCGGAGATGACGTGTCCGGCAACCACCGCGGATTTCGCCATGGGAAGCGTTCGGAACCTGTCGACCACGCCCTGCAGCATGTCGGAGGCGACACCGGTGGCGGTCGTGATCGCGGCGAAGCCGGCCATCACGATGAAGACACCGGGGATCAGAAAGTCGAGATAGTTCTGGCTGGTTCCCGCCTGAATGGCGCCACCGAGAAAGAAGTACATCAGGGCAAGCGTCAGCACGGGCTGCAACGTCACGGTCACGAGCTGATCCGGATCGCCGGCGATGTGGCGCAGGCAGCGCTTCACCATCTCGTAGTAGTCGCTGAACACCCACCACCGCGACGGTCGCGAGCTGCTCACTGCACGAGTCATGCCGCTTCCTCCTTCGTCGCCGGCTCGGTCACGACGGCCTGGGCGTCGCTCGGATCCGCTGCCGAGGGGCGTCCGTGTCCTGTGACGTGGAAATAGACGTCATCGAGGGTCGGCATGCGCACACCGAAGTCCTGGATCGGGATGCGCGAGGCGTCGACCAACTCCAGGATCCGACGGAGATCACCGACGGTGTCCCCGATGGAGACGTGCAGCGCCCCATCCCCGACCGTGACCTCGAGCCCGGAAAGCTGCTCGACCAACGATGCGACGCCCTCGAGCGAGGACGGCCTCAGATCGACCTGCCGGCCCCCTATCCGCGACTTCAGCTCGGCCGGCGTGCCTCTGGCGATCACGCGTCCGCTGTCGATGAACGTCACGTCGTGGGCCAGGGCATCCGCCTCATCGAGGTACTGCGTGGTCAACAGCACAGTCGTGCCCTCACGCACCAGGGTGCCGATGACCTCCCAGAGCGCCAGACGGCTCGCCGGATCGAGTCCGGTCGTCGGTTCGTCGAGGAACAGGATGGACGGATGCCCGATCAGGCTGACCGCGAGATCGAGCTTGCGTCGCATGCCGCCCGAGTAGCTCTTCACCGGTTTGCTGGCGGCCTCGGCGAGGTCGAACAGCTCGAGGAGCTCGGCGGAGCGCTGCCGCGCTGCCGCCAAGGACAACCGGTGCAGACGCGCGAACATCGCCAGATTCGCGCGTCCGGTCAGCTTCTCGTCGACGGCCGCCGACTGACTCGCCACCCCGATCATCGCCTGCACCGCCTCCGGCCGGTCCAGCGCATCCACTCCTCCGATGCTCACGGAGCCGGAATCCGGACGCAGCAGCGTGGACAGGATGCGCACCATGGTCGTCTTGCCTGCACCGTTCGGACCGAGCAGCGCCATGACAGAACCCGCTCGCACGTCCAGGCTGACCTCGAAGAGTCCGGTCGTCTCCGTGTAGGCCTTCGTCAGGTCGCGCACGGCGATCGCTGCGGCCAGGGCCATCTCAGTCCGTCTTCCGCGAGAAGAGGTCGGCGATCCGGTTCTGCCACGCAACAAGCACGCGCGGAGGACGAGCGTGCGCCGGAGCCGAACCCTGGTGCGATCCGCCGGTTGGACGGGCGACCCGCTCGCTCCGGCCCCGATCATCACGAGAAGGGCGGCTCTGCGGGGGCCGCCCGTGCCGGTGCGCGCCCTGATGCCCCGCGGGACGGTCTTGGTGCTGAGGGACTCCCGGGACGCGATGGGTCGCGTCGTGCAGTGCGTCCAGCACCGCCTGTTCCTTGGACATGACGTCTGCCTCTCTCTCGATATTCGTCGTAAGAATCTGTCGTCGTGTGGCAGCCGAACCTCGGCTCTCTACCACTGATAGGGACTCTATCACTGATAGAGTGTACGGCAAGGGCGAATCCGAGCGAGGGGCGCAGCGAATGACACTGGACCGAAAGCAGGTCGTCTCCGAAGCCGTCGCGCTCCTCGACGCCGACGGGCTCGATGGCGTGACGACGCGCAAGCTCGCCGGACGCCTCGGCGTGCAGTCGCCGACGCTCTACTGGCACGTGCCGAACAAGCCGGCGCTGATCACGGCCATCGCGGACGCGATCCTCACCGACCTCGTCGAAGACGTGACGCCGCCGGGTCCCGATGACGCTTGGCAGGAGTGGCTGGCGGATGTCGCCCAGGGACTTCGGCGAGCGCTCCTGGCTCATCCGGACGGCGCGCGCGTGATCTCCGCCGCACAGCTCTCCACGCAGATGAACGCCATCTCGGAGATCGCCATGAGCGCTCTCGTCGCCAAGGGAGTTCCTCTCCACCTGGCACGGATCATCACCCTCACCGTCGAGCGCTTCACCGTTGGCTATGTGCTCGAAGAGCAGGCGCCGAAGCCCGACGAGGCCGCGCTGAAGGGCTGGGATCTGGATGCATTCACCGCCACCCATCCCACGCTGATCGCGGGCATCACGGACTACTTCCGCGACGGCCGAACGCCGGACGATCTCTTCGGTGACTGCCTCCGAGTCGTCATCACGGGCGCAACGGGCACGGCCTGATCCGAGCGGGGCGGTCGAGCCCGGCTCACGTGCTGCGCGCGAATGCCGAGCACTCCGGGCATTCGTCGGCGAGCGGATGCCTGCACTGCGTCAGGTGGTCGAGGTACGCGTCGGCCATCAGCAGCCTCGAGATCGTCTCCTGAACCACGCAACGCTGTTCGTTGATCAGCGCAGCGCGATCGGCGGATTCCGCCGGCGCGAGAGCGCGGATCTGGGCGAGCGAAAGCCCCGCGCGCTGGCATCGCCGGATGATCCGGGCACGGGTGATCGATTCGTGGTCGTACACGCGCTGCCCGGTACCGGTGCGTCTGGGAACGAGCACGCCGACGTCTTCCCAGTGCCGTAGCACGTGCGTCTCGACACCGACCTGCGCGGCGACCTCTCCGATCCGATACGTGGTCATCGTGCTCCTTCGTCCGATCCGCAATCCGCCCTTGACTTCAGGTCGACCTGAAGAAATAGCGTGCCAGGTATGACATCAGCTCGCTCGGGTTCGCAGATTCTCGATCTGCCCGACCTCTCCGCCCGGGGCCCGTTCCTTCCGAACCTGTTGGCGGTCTCTGCGGCGATCGCGGATGCGATGAGCGGGCCAGTACGGCCCCACCGCCGTGATGCGCGGATCGCGAGGTCCGGCATCGAGCTGCCCGCGGCATCCCGAAGCGTCACGCTCACTGCCTTTCGCCAGGCGCGGCGCGAGCTGCCGACGCCGATGGTCGCGGACGGCGTGCGGACGCCATCCAGAGTCGCCAACTCGATGACGAGCTTCTTGGTGCAGCATCCCGAGGCGAACATCCTGGTGGATCCGGCGATCTGCGACGGCATCCGAGAGCGGGTGCTGCCGCAGCTTCCGGCACCGATGCGCGGGCTGGTGACTCCGCCGCCGTCTGTGGCCAGCGTGCGCTCGTCGCTTCTGGAGCGCGGTCTGAGCTTTGGGGACATCGATTTCGCTCTGCCCACGCACCTGCACTGGGATCACGTTTCCGGTCTCGTCGACGCCCCGGAGGTGCCCATCCGCGTTCTCGAACGTGAGTGGTGCTGGGCCATGGACGGCGTGCGGGCTCCGGCGGGTGTCGCGCGTCGAGGCCTTGTCGATCGCAGCGTGGACTTCTACGAGCTCGACGGACCGCCGGTGCTGGGATTCGCACGGAGTCAGGATCTGTTCGGCGACGGGTCCATCACCGCCGTCGACATGTCGGGCCACACGCCGGGGAGCGTCGGCTTCCTCCTGCATCTGGGCGACACGGGGACCGGCCCGCGCTGGGCATTGCTCGTCGGCGACGCGATCTGGCACACGGTGCAACTTCCGCGAGTGAGGGGAAAGGGCCTCGCACGAGTCTTCGACAGCGATCGGCGTGCAGCGCTCGAGGTCATCCGCACCGTGTCGGGACTCGACGCGTCCGTCGTGATCGTGCCCAGCCACGATCCGGATGCCGCGGCGCCGTTCATGCAGATTGCCGTCTGATCCGAAGCGGCGAGAAAAGGTGAGGGAGGAACTCATGGACGTGATCGCGCTCCAGGAGCGTGTGCAGAAGGCCTGGACACAGCAGCGCTGGGATGACTGGCGTCTCACGTGTGCCGATGCATACCGGTTTCAGCTGTCACCCGGGATCCGACTCGATCTCGAGCAGACGGTGATCTGGAGCCGGGCATGGTTCGCTGCGTTCCCGGATTATCGCGAGCAGGTCACGGGACTGTACACGTCGGACTCGGCCGTCGCATACGAGCTCGTGGGCAACGGCACATCCTCGGCCGATCTGCTGCTGTTCGGACGCACCGTGATACCGCAGGCGCCCGGCCGCCGCTTCGAAATCCGGTACGCGAAGGTTCTTGTGTTTGACGACGACGGCGAAGTCGTCGAGGACCGGCACTATCTCGACACCCAGACCCTGCGAAGCCAGCTCGCGCCAAAGCATGAGGACGGCTGAGCTGCGGGCCAGGAATGCTGCGCTCCCGGCCGGAAAACGGCCTATGCCTCCTCGGCGCGCAGAGAGCGGACCATGCTCTGCAGAAGACGGAAGGCGTCGGACTGATCGTCCTGGGTCAGGCCGTCCAGCATGCGCAGCTCAACTGATCGGACCGCGACTGTCGCCTTCTCGAGGCTGCGTCGACCGCGTGGCGTGAGCCGAGCAGGAAGAGCCTTGCCGACGGGAGCCTCCGATGGCCTGGTCACATAGCCGTCCCGTTCGAACGCCTGCAGCAGGACATTCATCGACTGGCGCGTGACGAAGGTCCCTCTCGCCAGCTCCGAATTCGACAGGCCCGGTCGCTGGGCGAGGAGTTCGAGACAGGAGTACTGCGTCACGGTCAGCCCGAGCGGCCGCAGTGCCGCCTCCATGGCCGCTCGCAGCGCGCTGGACGCCTCCTTGAGCAGGTAGCCCAATGAGGTCTCCAGGTCGATTCCCGTTCCACCTTGACTCATGTCAGTATTCTGACATACACTGGCCTATGTCAGAAAACTGACATATGTGCAAGAAAGGATGTCCTCATGCCCGCCACCGGCCCCGACTTCATTTCCCTCCAGGTGCGCGACCTTGATGCGTCCCAGGCGTTCTACGAGACGTATCTCGGCCTCGTTCGATCACCGGCCGGCCCGCCGCACGCCGTCGTCTTCGACACGAAGCCGATCGCGTTCGCACTGCGAGACATCCTGCCCGGCACCGACCTCGCATCCGTCGCCCAGCCGGGCATCGGCGTCGCGCTCTGGCTCCACGCCACCGATGTGCAGTCCATCCACGACGCCCTCGCCGCCGACGGGCACACCGTGGTCGCGGCTCCGATCGACGGCCCGTTCGGACGCACGTTCACCTTCGCCGATCTGGACGGCTACCACGTCACCCTCCACGACCGGGCCTGAACCGCGACCGTCCGAGCCGACGTGATTCGGCTCTCGCCTCGGAACGGACCTGATCGCTTCCCGGAGCGTTCGACGTGTCAGTCGACGACGACGAGCGGTTCGAGCCCGTCCAGGTCGGGCGTCAGTCCGATGTCGACGAGCACGACCCGCCCTGCATACGTGGCCGCCGGCTCGCGCAACAGGCCTGCCTTGTAGGCGCCGAACGTCACTGTCACGTCAGCGGGAAGCACGGTCTCGTCGGACACCTCGCCCGTGTCGGGATCGATACCGCTCGGCAGATCGACGGCCACGACTCGTCTGCGCGGGGACGCCGCCAACGGCCGGATCGCCGCAACGGCATCACGCGCCGCGCCCCGCAGCGCCGGACTCCGATACGCTCCCGTCCCCAGGATTCCGTCGACGATCACGTCCGCCTCCGTCACCGCGTCGACGATGGAGGCGACGGCATCCGCACCGGGATCGACAACGGCGGCGCCGGCGGCGAGCGCTGCGGCCAAGCCGGCCTCGTGGATGCGCGAGCCGAGCTCGATGACGTGCACCGAGCATCCGGATGCCGCGAGCTCCGCGCCGGCATACAAAGCGTCGCCGCCGTTGTTGCCCGACCCCACGAGCAGCACGACGCGTGCCGTCTGCACCGGATCCTCCAGCTCGGCGATCTCCTCGCGGATGGCATCGGCCAGCCCCGCCGCCGCGCGCGCCATCAGCGGTTCGCCCGCTGCGAGATGCGGCGCCTCCGCCGCACGGATCTGCTCCGCCGAATACCCCCGGATCACGATTGCGACACTACGCGCGCACCCCGGCCGTGTCCCGACCCCAGACGGGGCACCCGCGACGTGCGACGGCACGTCGACCGCGTCACGTGGCCCCAACCCTTTCGAGTGTGCGGAAGACGCGCTTCAATCGGCATGGAAGCGCGTCTTTCGCACACTCATCTGGGGTGCAGTACTCACCAGGGGTGCAGCACGTCACGTGCGGCACCTCGGAGTTCGGCGATCGCACGCGGCGTGCCTGGCTTGAGGGCCGGCGTGTCCGAGTGGAGTTCCGATTTTCGGCGTGTGGATCTCAAGCCGACGTGGCGACGCACGTGCGGGCGACGACGCGACACGGCTGATCAGCGCTTGACCGACGCCGTGATCGTGAACTTCGCGTTGCGGTCGACCTGACGGGTCGGTCCGACGAGCTGGCGCAGTGACGGCCGGTAGTCGAGGTGCGAGTTGTACACGGTCCAGAGTTCGCCGCCAGGGGCGAGGATGCGCGCGGCGGCTGCCACGAGCATCCGTCCGATCCGCAGATCGATCGCCGCACCGTTGTGGAACGGCGGGTTGAGCAGCACGAGATCGGCCCATCCGTCCGCGATGCCCTCGCCGGCATCCTCGCGCCGCACCTCGACGCGATCGGCCACCTCGTTGGCGACAGCCGTCGCGCGAGCGGATGCCGCCGCCGCCGCGGACTGATCGCTCGCGATCACACTCGCCTCGGGTCGGCGCAGTGCGAGCGTGCAGGCGAGCACGCCTGTGCCGCAGGCGAGGTCCACCGCGGTCCGCGCCGTCGGCACAGCGGTGTCGAGGTGGCGGAGCAGGAAACGCGTGCCGATGTCGATGCGCGTGCCTGCGAACGCTCCACCGTGCGCGCACACCTGCAGTCCGGGACGGATGTCGCCGTGAAAGGCTCGCGCCGGCCAGGCATCGACGCGTGACGCGGGCCGCGGGCCACGCACGGTGAGCGTGCGCGCCTTCTGATGTCCGTGGCCGATGTCCACGCGCTCGAAGTGCCGCAGGAGGACCTCGTTCATCGCGGGCGTCATGTGCTTCTGCATGCCGCCGGCGACGATCACCACCTCCGGATCCGCGTGGCAGGCGAGCAGCGCCGCGATCTCGTCGAGCGCGTCCAGGCTCTTCGGCAGCCGCAGCAGCACGAGGCGCGCTCCGCGGGCGAGATCCGGGTCGAGGGCGCAGGAGCGGTAGGCGCCCGTGAGCCCGAGACGCTCGGCGTTGGCGGCGAGAGCACGCTCACCGACGATCGGATCCTGGTGCACACGGATGGTGCCGGCTGTGTCGGCGCCGCCCGCCGGGTGCGCCTCAGTCGATGCATCCGCGCTCGCGATGGCGTCAGCCGCGGCGAGGGTCAGCGCGCCGTACGCGTCTCCGATGACGACCACGGTGCGCTGATCAAGACCGGCCAGCCCGGGGGCCGCAGTGGCGAGGATGAGCCGGTCCGCGGCATCCGACGCATACAGGTTGTCGGCCTCACGGTCGGGCCACCTGCGCAGTCGCTCCCACTCGATCACGGTCGCGGCTTGCCGGCCGAGTCGTAGGCGTCTCGGGCGTCGGCGACGTTGCGGAGGTTCTGCTCCGACCAGACGGTGAGTGCGGAGAACACCGGTGCGAGGCTGCGACCCAGCGCGGTGATCTCGTACTCGACGCGTGGCGGCACCTCCGGGTGAAGGGTGCGCACGACGAGCCCGTCGCGTTCCAGCTGCCTCAGCCGCTGCGCGAGAACCTTCGACGTGATCCCGCCGAGCAGACGCTCCAGTTCGACGAACCGTTGCACGCCGAACTCGTTGAGCGTCCAGAGGATCGGTGTCGTCCACTTGCTGAACACGATGTCCACGACCGGTGCGATCGGGCACGGTGCCGGCTCGGGATACTGCGCTGCACGTGTCACGGCCCCTCCTTCCACAGAACTCCGTCATCTGGTCACAGAGATAGTCACTATCTTCTAGGTACCTAGTGTACTCAGGATGCTAGCTTCACGATCACCAGATCGAAAGGACGCACTCCATGAACACCATCGCTGTCACCGGTGTCGCCGGCCAGGTCGGCTCCGCACTTGCCGCCGAACTCTCCGCCGCTGGTCACGATGTGGTCGGCCTCGCTCGTGGCGCGGGGCGCGACTCGGCACCCGCCGTCGGCTACCGACCCCGGAGCGTGGACCTCGACGACCCGTCACACGTCGCCGCTGCAGTGCAGGGTGCCGACGCGCTCTTCCTCCTCTCCGTCAGCGCTCACCCGGTCGAATTGGTGCGGAGTCTCGCCGATACCGACGTACGCAGCATCGTGCTGCTCTCTTCCCAGGGTGCAGGAACGCGGCCCCTCGACTACGCCATGACGGCCGCGCACGAATCGGCCGCGCGAACCTTCGCCCACGAGTGGACCATTCTGCGGCCGTCGGGTTTCGCGTCGAACGCATTCGGCTGGGCCGAGTCCGTACGCGAACGCGACGCCGTGTTCGCCCCGTTCGGCGACATCGCCCTGCCGGTGATCGATCCGCAGGACATCGTCGAGTCGGCGGCGGTCGTGCTCTCGGATCCGCACCGGCACGCGGGGAGGGTGTACGAGCTTACGGGGCCGGCAGCCGTCTCCCCGCGTGAGCAGGCGCGCGCGATTGCGGATGTGGTCGGCCACGCCATCGACTTCGTCGAGCTCGATCCCGCCGCCGCCCTGCACGCCATGAGCCAGATGATGCCGCAGACGGTGGCCGAGGCGACCCTCGGCATCCTCGGACACCCGTCCGAGAGCGAACGCCGACCGAGCGCCGACGTGAGCGATCTGCTCGGCCGGCCCGCCACATCCTTCGCCGACTGGGCCGCCCGCAACGTCGCCGCATTCACCCGCGCCTGAACGCCCGCCGGACGGCGACGCCGTGGTCGGTCCTCAGCGGTCGGCGAACGCGAGGCGCAGGTACTGCAGGTCGTCGCGGTCGACGACGGCGGTGAGCATCCGGTCGCCGAGGTCCGCACCGACGCCGTAGACGTACGGATCCGTATCGATGCGGATGCCGTCCACCGCGCGCCCGTTCACCTCCACCTCGACCCCGTGCTCGACGTGCGAGTCGGCGACGCGGTCCCATGCCTCTGGCCGCGGGATCCCGTCAGCATCCACATCCGTCGGCTCCGGATGCCGGTTGATCAGGATGTAGTTCACGTGCCGCACCAGCTCGTGTTCGAGCGTGGGCCGCGCATCCGGACGGTCGGGGGAGTACCAGGCGGTGCTGACGGCATCCCAGAGCGACGGATAGTGCGCACGCCGCCGCGCCTCCATCACCCAGTCGGGCAGCTCGACGGACGGTGGCGTGTCGAGGGCGCGCTGGAGGTCGTCGGGCAACTCGGCGAGGTTGCGCGGATCGTCGCGATCCTCCGGGATGCGCCACAGCGTGTACGACACACGCACGGTGCGCTCGTAGACGACGCCGTTCGACGTGCCCGACGCGTTGCTGCCGCCGAGCTCATCCAGGTGCGGCTGCGACACGAAACCCAGCACCGGCACGGGCATCAGCGCGGCCCACTCGTCGATCGACGGTGGTGCCGGTCGGTCTGGCTCGAGGTATCCACGCGCCCACATGCCGCAACTCTGTACGCCCCGGCGATCCGGGTCAAGGGTTGCGGCGGGCGCGGCGCGAGCGAGAGCTGCTCTACGCGGTCAGTGCGTCGAGCTTCGCCTGGAGCTCCGGATCGGTGGGTTCCACGAAGTGCGTGCCATCCGGAAAGACGACCACGGGAATCTGCGTGCGACCGCTGATCGCGTGCGCCCGATCCGCCTGGGTCGGATCCGCCTCGAGGTCGATGTACTCGTAGTCGGCGCCGACCCGGTCGAGCAGCGCCTTGGAGCGGCGGCAGTCGCCGCACCAGGCTGCACCGTACATGGTGACTCGGTCTACGGAGGCTTCGGTGAGATTCTCGGGCATGCGTCAAGGGTAGGCGGGAAGTCTGAGCGGTGCCGGGGTCCTAAGTGGCGACCGCGTCCCGCGACTCCGCGAACGCACGCACGCAGCGCTCGATCTGCTCGGTCGTGTGAGCTGCGGACAGCTGCACTCGGATGCGCGCCCTCCCGCGCGGCACGACCGGAAAGCTGAACGCCGTCACGTAGATGCCGCGTCGCTGCATCTCGTCCGCCATGCGCGCCGTCAGCGCCGCGTCGCCGAACATGACGGGAACGATCGGATGCTCGCCAGGCAGCAGCTCGAATCCCGCCTCCGACATCAGCCGGCGGAACAACGACGCGTTGTCGCGCAACCGTTCGCGCAGCTCGCCGGAGCCTTCGAGCAGATCGAGCGCCGTCAGCGTTCCGGCGACGATGGACGGCGCCAGCGTGTTGGAGAAGAGGTACGGACGCGCCCGCTGCCGCAGAAGGTCGACGATCTCGCGGTGCGACGACACGTAGCCGCCGGACGCCCCGCCCAGGGCCTTGCCGAATGTCCCCGTGTGGATGTCGACGCGGCCCTCGACGCCGCACAGCTCGGGCGTGCCGCGGCCGTGCTCGCCGACGAATCCGACGGCGTGCGAGTCGTCGACGAACACGAGCGCGCCGTACCGGTCGGCGAGGTCGCAGATCTCGCGCAGAGGGGCGATGTAGCCGTCCATCGAGAACACGCCGTCGGTGACGATCACCCGGAACCGGGCGTCGGCCGCCTCGATGAGGCGGGCCTCGAGATCGGCCATGTCGCGATTCGTGTAGCGCAAGCGTCGGGCCTTGGAGAGACGGATGCCGTCGATGATCGACGCGTGGTTCAGCTCGTCGGAGATGATGGCATCCTCGGCTCCGAAGAGGGTCTCGAACACTCCGCCGTTGGCGTCGAAGCACGAGGAGAAGAGGATCGTGGCCTCGGTGCCGAGGAACCGCGAGACCCGCCGCTCGAGTTCGAGGTGCTGCTCCTGCGTTCCGCAGATGAACCGCACGCTGGCCATCCCGTAGCCCCACTCGTCGAGCGCGCCCTTCGCGGCGGCGACGAGTCGCGGGTCGTCGGCGAGGCCGAGGTAGTTGTTCGCGCAGAAGTTGAGCACCTCTGTGCCGTCGGCGACGATGGTCGTCTGCTGCGGACCGCGGATGCCGCGCTCCCGCTTCGTGAGCCTCGCCGCGTCGATCTCGGCCAGTTCGCCCGATGCGTGCTGCCGATAAGTCCCGTACGTCACAGCTGTGTCCAATCCAGGATGACCTTGCCCGTTCCGCCGGCCGCGGCGGCCTCGAAACCACGCTCCCACTCCCGGGCGGGGAGACGCTCGGAGATGACGGAGGCGATGGCATCCCGCAGCACAGCGCTCGTCTGGAGCATGGCGCCCATCGCGTTCCACGTCTCGAACATCTCGCGGCCATAGATGCCCTTGAGCGTGAGCATGTGCGTCACGACCTTGCCCCAGTCGATCGAGAAAGGTCCCGAGGCCAGGCCCAGCATGGCGATGCGGCCGCCGTGGTTCATGTTCTCGATCATCTGCGGGAGCGCGGTGGGTGCTCCGCTCATCTCGAATCCGACGTCGAATCCCTCTCGCATCCCGAGCGCCGTCTGCGCGTCGGCGATCGGATCGCTCGAGACGTCCACGGTGTAGTCGGCACCCATGCTCCGCGCCAGGTCGAGGCGCGGCAGGCTCACATCCGTGCCGACGATGAACCGCGCGCCGACGTGCCTGGCGACCGCGATGGCCATGAGACCGATCGGCCCGCATCCGGTCACCAGCACGTCCTCTCCCACCACCGGGAACGCCAGCGCCGTGTGAACGGCGTTGCCGAGCGGATCGAAGATCGCGCCGACATCCGGATCGATGGAGGAGTGATGGACCCAGACATTGGTGCCGGGCAGCGTGAGGTATTCAGCGAACGCGCCGTCACGCTGCACACCGAGTCCCTGCGTGCGGATGCACATCTGCCGACGCCCCGCGCGGCAGTTGCGGCACATGCCGCACACGATGTGACCCTCGCCTGAGACGAGATCGCCCACCTGCACGTCGTGCACGAGCGGTCCGACCTCGATCACCTCGCCGAAGAACTCGTGGCCGGGGATGAGCGGCGCTGTCACGGAGGAGGCCGCCCAGTCATCCCAGCGCAGGATGTGCAGGTCGGTGCCGCAGATGCCCGTGCGCAGCACCCGGATGGTCACCTCGTCGGGGCCGGCCACCGGATCCGGACGGTCGACGAGCTCCAGCCCTCGGCCGCGTCCGGGTTTGAACAATGCCTTCATGTCGTTGACTTTCCGATCGTGTCGTTTCGGTCGTCGTCGTGACGTGCGCGGCATGTTCGGCCACGACCCGTCAGCAGTGATTCTGCACTCCCGACGCGTGGTCGGCACCATGGCAGTCCGATCGACGGCGCGTGTGACGAGGGCGACGGATCCGATGACCACCGAACCCGTTCCCGCGACTCGGCTCGAGGTCCGCAGATCGGGACGCGAACCGGCCCGCCGCTCAGCGGATCGCTGCCGCGGGCTGCCCCGACTCGAAGTAGTCGGCGAGGTCCGGCTCGAGCCGCGGGACGTCGAGCAGGCATCCGGATCCGCGCAGAGACTGCGTGGCCAGGATGCCCGTGGCTACAGCATTTCGGGCCGCAACGGGCGAGGTGGCCGTGCGTCCGCCATCCCGGACGAACGCCACGAACTCGTCGATCAGCAGGCTGTCCGCGCCGCCGTGCCCGCCCTCCGCCTGAGGGACGATGAACGTCTCGTCGGCGGGTCCGGAGCCGTTGCGGCGCGTGTTCCACAGTCGGACCTCGTCACCGGATCCGTCACCCATGTTCTCCAGGCGTCCCTCCGTGCCGATGACGGTGTAGTTGCGCCAGTAGTCGGGGGTGAAGTGGCACTGCTGGTACGAGGCGAGCACGCCGCCGCCGAGCACCAGATTGAGCTGCGAGATGTCCTCGACGTCGACGATCGGGTTGAGCCCGGTCTGCGCGGTGGGCGGCCAGTTGTCCAGGCTGTACCAGTCCCACATCCGCTCGCCGACGTGCTCGCGTCGGTCGGTGATGTCTCCGTACACGCTGAGCGAGCCAACCGCCTGCACCCGCTCGGTGTACGCACCGGCGAGCCAGTGGATGACGTCGATGTCATGCGCCCCCTTCTGCAGGAGGAGTCCGACCGACTTCGACCGGTCAGCGTGCCAGTCCTTGAAGTAGAAGTCGCCGCCGTTGCCGACGAAGTGCCTGCACCACACCGCCTTGACCTCGCCGATGCGCCCCTCCTGAATGAGCCGGCGCATGAGGGTGATGACGGGCAGGTGTCGCATGTTGTGCCCGACGTAGAGCCTGCTCCCTGTTCGCCGAGCCGTCTCGAGGATGGCGTCGCAGTCCTCGATCGACGTGGCGAGCGGCTTCTCGCACAGCACGGGGATGCCGGCCTCGAGCACCGGGATCGCCGCCGTCGCATGCAGATGGTCGGGTGTCAGCACGAGCACCGCGTCTACTTCGGATGCCAGCAGCACGTCGAGCGAGTTCGTCACGACGGCATCCGGGAACGCGGCAGCGGCGTCAGCTCTGCCACGCTCGCCCGTGTCGCAGACGACGGTCACGGTGGATCCCGCCCCTGGCCGATGCGCCTCACGGGCCAGGCTTCCTCGCAGGCCGTAGCCCACGACGCCGATCCTCAGGTCGTTTCTGTTCTCACTCAATGGGGTTCCCCTTGTTCGTGCTCATCAGGAAGCTTCCCGCCTGAACGGGGCAGGTCGAAGGGATGCCTCGCACCTGCCCCGCTCACGGAGGGAAGTTGGCCGCTACCGGGCGGCCAGCGTGACGTACTGGCCGGCGTCACCCGGGGTCTGCTGCGCGAGCCGCATCCGCCCGTGGACGAACTGCAGCGCGAGACCGCTGTTGCGGTTCACGAGCCGATAGGTCGTGGAGTGGGTCAACGAGGTGCCGTGCGTTGCGACGCGCTGCAGGTACCACTGGTCGCTTCCTCCGCTGGATCCGAGGCTGGTCGACGACATCGCCGTGCCGTTCGGCTGCTGCTCACCGAGCGTGGCGACGGCGCCCGCGGCCCGCTGGGACGCGACCCCGTCACCTGCGATCTGCAGGTCCTGGCCGGTCGCCGGGTTCACGAGGCGGAAGAATCCGCTGTTCTGGCCCGTCGAGTTCGGATCGGCCACGGGCACGAGCCGCCACGACGACGAGCTCTTCGCTGCCCCGTTTCCTCCCACCAGCGAGGGTCCGCCGTTGGCGTTCACCGCCTTGCCGCCGACACGAAGGATGTACGAGCCCTTCGCCGTGACGGCATGGCCATGCGTGTCGGTCGGAACGTACTCCCTGCTGACCACCTTCTGGTTCGGCGCCTCGACCTGGTCGATGTCGACGACCGTGCCCGAGAGGTCCGAGACCGTGAGGAAGGAGCGGCCCGTGACGTTCTGGTTGGTGAGGCTGCCGTCGTCGAGCGATGTCAGGTAGCCGCCGTCGGATCCGGCAGGCATGAGTCCGACGACCTTCCAGGAGTTCGGATCGCCGAGGTCGGCGGTCTCGTACACATTGCCGTCGTATCCGACGATGCGGTACTGACCCGAGTAGGCGTTGTAGCTGATCGCCGATTCGTTGTTCGCGGACGGCAGGTAGAGGTGCCCGGAGTTCGGATCCTTGTAGTACGCGCTGCCTGTGATGAGGTCGACGGTCTGCGAGACGCCGGAATCCGGATCTGCTTGTGTGACGTAGATGCCACCCGTCACCGTCTTGACGCCGTTCACGTACACGTCGTCGATCGCCTTGACGGTCACGTTCTGACCCGTCACGGGATCGGTGTAGGCGACGGTGCGATCCGGAGCGGATGCTCCCGTCGCGTTGTTCACGATCGTGTGCGCCAGCGTGTTCGCGGTGTACGAGTTGCCCGCGTCATCGGAGAAGGCGATGAGGTGGTCGCTCTGCACCTTGGCCGCCTGATAGGACGCCGAGGAGTTGGCGCCGGATCCCGCCCACGCGATCGCGTCCGTCGCCGGGTCGTACGTGACGTCGATACCGCCGATCGAATTGACGTTGCCGTCGATGCCGCCGATGCCGGGCTGCGACCAGGAGCCGTCGTGCCACTTCTGCCAGGTGCCGGATGCCATGCCGCCGCTGATCGGAGCGCGCGCCATCTCCGTCCAGCTGGCCAGGGTCGACGAGGCCGGCTTCTGATAGATCTTGACGTTGTACGTGATGTAGAAATACCCGGACGAGTAGTCGACGAAGAGCCGGCATCCGGAGTCGCCGAACGGATAGGACGTGCCAGGCGACGCCGCGCTGTCGATGACCTGGTCGTCATCCCAGCCCGAGGTGAGCGCGGGCCCGGCGTACCGCCAGGACGCGCCCTTGTCTTTCGATGTCGCGAGCAGGATCCGGTTGTTGTGGTGACCGGTGGAGATCTTCTGCGCGATGGTCGCGTCAGCGCCCTTGGTCTGCCACGGATCGAACTGGTACTCGTCGTTCAGCAGCGCGTGCCAGGTGCCGGCCGGATCCACCCACACGCCGATGACATCGCAGTGGTCATCCTGCTGCGGCGAGGGGATCGGGTGGGTCGCGTCCTTGTCGAGCTGGTAACAGATGCTTCCTGGTGTCGTGTAGAAGGCATCCGCCACCGTCTTCTGAGTCGTCGTTCCCATGCCGGAGGTCACGGCGCCCAGGTCGGTGTTCGTGAACGTGTTCGCCCAACCCTGCGTCTGGTCATCGGCATAGCCGGTGTAACCGTTCGACCAGTGGAACTGGCCGTCCTTGTCGACGAACGCCGAACCGGCGATGTCGGAGAGGAGCCCGCCGTTGAGCTTGCCGGTCTGCGCGGCGGTGTACGTGGGCGGGGTGGTCGCGGTGTCCGCGAACCCCGATGCGGGAATCGCGGCGAGCGCCGCGGTGGTGACGACTGCCAATGGAGCGAGCACGCGGATGCGTGCCGACGCGCGTCGTCGCGGGCCGGATTTGTGGTGCATGGTGCCTTCCTTTCGTCGAGCTGTGCATGGATGGTGCTCGGGACTTCGGGCGGATACCTCCGCGGAAGAGGAGGCCTCAGCCGACCGGGGCCGCTGCCGGCGCACCGGTCGTCGGAGTGGGCGCGGCGGCGACGTCGGGATTGACTTCGGCTGTCGGCTGCGCCGCCGTGTCACGCTCCACCTCGATGGCGTAGACGAGCGGAGCGGATGCGTCGCGCGGCACGTCGAAGGAGACGGTGCGCTCATCGAGCAGCTGGGTCTCGACCGGTGCGCCCGTCGCGAGCGCGGTGACCGACCGCAGCCTGGTGCCGACCGGGAGAACGGGTTTGATCACGCCGGTGACGGGGATCCGGGTGACGATCGCGTACGTGACGTCGGTCTCGGCGTTGCGCGTGTAGTGACCCCAGCCGGGATAGTCCCAGCCTTCCGCCATGCCGCAGCCGTGGATGGCGGATCCGTTGACGTCCATCCACTCTCCGATGGCCGCGGCCGTCTCGAGCTCGAAGCCGGGGAGAGAGCCGTCACCCTTGGGGCCGAAGTTCAACAGAAGATTGCCGTCCAGGCTGACGATGTGCGCGAGCTGCTCGATGAGTTCGGCGGGCTTCTTCCGTGACGCTGCGGCGGCCGCGCCTGCGTGGTAGCCCCATGATCCCTGGGGGATGGTCATGCACGCCTCCCAGTCATGCTCGGCGACGGAACGGTCCCACGCATCCGGGAGCCGGCGCTCGAATCCGCTGAAGAAGTCGCCCATCATCTCGCCGTTGGAGTCGTAGTGGCGGGCGCCGTGCTCGTCGGCCCGCAGCCTGCTGTTCACCAGGACGCCGGGGATGAGCTGCTTCAGCATCCGCTCCACCTCGAGCGTCCACCAGCCGTTCGCCTTCACGGATTCGTCCCACGTGCCGTCGAACCAGAAGCCGCGGACCGTCGGATACCTGGTGGCGAGTTCGCGCAACTGGTTCTGCGCGAACTCGAGGAACCGGGCGAACGCGATCTCGTCGTCGGGGCCCTCGATGCGGTAACGCCAGTCGGGATGGTGCCAGTCGAGAACCGAGTAATAGAGATGGACCGCCAGACCTTCGGCTTCATACGCCTCGACGATCTCGCCGAGCAGATCGCGGCCGTGCGGGGTGACGGCCACTGTCGTGTCGCTGAACGCGCTCGGCCACAGGCAGAACCCGTCGTGATGCTTCGTCGTGACGGTCACGTACCGCGCGCCCATGGCCTTCGCCGTGCGCGCCCATGCCCGTGCGTCGAAGCCCTCGACGGTGAACTCGGCGGCGAGCGCCTGCCAGTCGGCGTCGTCGATGTGAGCGGACCTGGGCAGGAATTCCGCCGCGAAATCGTGTGTCGTGCCGTTCCACGTGCCGGCGGGCAACGCGTAGAGCCCCCAGTGGATGAACTGGCCGAAACGGTCGCGCCGGAAGGCTTTGATGGTCGGATCGTCGCGGCGCTGACGGGTCTGAGCGCCGTACTGCAGTTCCATGCGGATGTTCACCTCAGAGGTTGGCGGACTTCGGGCCGGTGTGGTGGTCCCACGGCACGAAGGTCGCGAGATCGCATTCGGAGTCGGATCCGCTCGCCCAGTGGACGCGCACGGTGGTTCCGGCCACTTCGACGTCGACCGCGGATGCCCACTCGTCCAGCCGCGCACTCTCGGTCGTGGTGAGCACGTGGAGCGTCACGAAGACGCTCTGGCCCTGCACGGCGTCGCCGAACAGTGCGGGCGTCGCGGAGTGCGTTCCCATGGCGTTGCTGCCCTGGTGGCGGAAGATCGCTGCCTCATCCCAGCCGTGCAGCCCGACGACGGCTGCTGTCACGGATTCGGCGCCGCGCACCCATGCGGTCGACTCCGAGGCGTCGCCGACGACCGGTTGAGCGTCCGCCACCGCGAATCCGCCCTCGCGCACCCTGCGCACCACGGGCGACTCCACGAGGTGGGCGCGCACCTCGTTGATCCCGTCGACGAACGACACGGTCGTCACGGAGCATCCGTCGAACAGCTTGCGGTACAGCTGCGGCAGGTGGACGGATCCCGCGACGGTGCCCTCGACGCGGGATCCCCGAATGGCGCTGCGCCGACTGGCGTTGCCGTCATCATCGAGCAGGGCGAAATGGGAGTCGACGTTGTCGTTCCACGCCTGGCCGGTGCCCGGTGCGGTGTGCGACGAGTATGCGAACTTCGCGTAGTGCGGATCGTCGGAGTCCACGTCACGGCCCACAGGAATGCCGACGTGGTCCGTTCCGTGATTGACGAGCCGCACGATGCCGTCGCCCGGCGCCGCGAGGATGAAGCCCGTGTCGGGCATGTCCGCGTGGAAGGGGCTGCCATCGGTCGGCTGGTCCTCCTCCGGCTCGACCCAGACGGGTGCGTCGGCGGGCAGCGCGAGGCCGAGGAATCCGATGCCGGCCAGATATGGGGATCCGAAGCCGCTGTAGTCCTGGCACATCGGTTCGAACGGTTCGTACCAGCCGAGACTGAGCGGACCGTCGACACCGACGCCCTTCTCGGTGAACCGGGAGAGCACTCCGGATGCCAGGCGGCGCGTCGCTCCCGGCGAGAGCGGATTGACTCCCGAGATCTCCGCGCACCACAGCGAGGCGAGCACGGCCGTGCGGTACGTGAGCGACCGACCGAAGTGCAACACGGATCCGTCCGGCGCGAACATGCGCGAGTACGACCCCACGAAGGATGCGAGGCGCTCCAGGTGGCGTTGCCCCTCCAGGGTGTCCACTGCGTCCGTCATGCGGTACCACGCCCACAGATAAGGATGGATGGCCCATGCGTTGTAGTAGTCGATCGAGTGCTCTGGCCCGTCCGTGTACCAGCCGTCGCCGAGGTACCACGACTCCACCCTCGCCACGTTCCGGCGTCCGATGGTGCCGCTGACGTCCTCGCCCACAGAGCGGAGGAACCCCTCGGCCATGGCGGGGAACAGCTGCCAGTTGTTCTGCCACACCTCGGCCCTCGCGTGGTGCAGCAGCCAGGTGGCGAGCTGACGCTGATCGTTCCGTCCGAGACGGTCCCAGAGCTTCTCGCGGGTGACGTGCAGACCGAACGCGATGTTCGCCGCCTCCACGATGGAGTTCGTCACCCCTGGCAACGGTGTGCGACACGTGACACCGGTCGGCCACTCCTCGACTCCACCGGGACGAGTGCCGGCGAGCAGCGCCCTTGAGTACCACTCCAGGTGTGACTCTGTCGCGGCATCCGAGGCTCCGGCGATGCGCGGAGCGGCGAGCAGGAACGACCTGCCCACCGTCTCCATGCATTCGCGCCGAACACCGTCCTCCGTCACCCGGCCGGGAAGCCGAGTCATCGCGCCCTCCTGGCTGGAGAAGCTCCGCACCTGCCCCAGCCAGTGGTCGGCCACCGCGGTCCAATGCTCGCGCCGCCAGCCTGTGCGCGGCGAGCCTTCGTGGTCGTCCTCCGGCAGACGCAGGCCACGTATCACTTTCACTCCTGGAATCTCGATGGACCGGCCGATGGGACGAGGGCTCAGGACGACGGCGTGGCCGTCGAGCCGCCCTTCGAGCCCTTCATGGCCTTCTGGTACTCGGAACGGATCTGGTCCCCACCGCCCGACTTCCAGTCCGAGATGGCGCTCTTGAGCTGGGCGAGCGAGCTGCGGCCGGCGATGTAGTTGTTGGTGGCGTCCGTCATCGCCTGCGACAGCGTGAGGCCCTTCTGCGCGTTCGTCGGGCTGAACAGGTTCGCGGTCGGGTCGGCGACGCCGATCGGGATCAGCTTCGAGTAGGCGCTGTGCAGCGTCTTGATCGCGTCGGGGAACTGCGGCGAGTACAGCGCGTTCGGGCCGGCGGCCAGGTACTTCCACGGCACGGCGGTGTCCAGGGCCGCCTGATCCGTCGCGATCGGGTTGCCGTTGCCGTCCAGCGTGTAGTCGGCGCCCTCGACGCCGTAGTTCATCAGCAGATACTCCTGGCTGCCGAACGGGGCTGCCAGGAAGTTCGCCACCTGGAGCACGAGCTTGATGTGGTCGGAGCTGCCCTTCTTCACCATGGTCCAGGCGAAGTCGATGTTGTCGAGCCAGACCATGGCCTTGCCGCCGTTGGCGCCGAACGGGATGAACGGCGCCGCCTGGTTGTCCGGGTTCGCCGCCGGAAGGGTCTGCTGGTAGCCGCCCGGCTTGCCGTAGGCGGGCAGCCCGTCGTAGATCTGGGCGACCTTGCCCGAGATGAACGCGTTCGACATCTGCGACTTGGTCCAGCCCTCGCTTCCGGGGGCGATCACGCCGGCCGCGTAGAGCTTCTGCACGTACGAGATCGCGTCCAGCCACTCAGCGGTCTCGTAGTTCTTGACGAGCTTGCCGTTCTTCTCCGTCCAGTTGTATGGCACGTGGAAGATGTGCATGAACGGCACGAGGCCGAAGTTCGTGCTCCCGAACGCCCACTGGTTGGCGCCGGTGAGCTGCTTCGCGAGCGAGAGGTAGTCATCCGCGCTGGCGATCTTGCTGGTGTCGGGAACGCCGGCCTTGCTGAAGTACGTCTGATTGATGAAACCGGATCCGCCGGTCATGCTGCGCGGAATGGGCACTCCGTACAGCTTTCCGTTCTGCACCGTCGGCTCCCAGAACGACTGGGGGATGTTCGCCAGGTTCGGATACGCCTTCACCTTGTCGCCGGCGAGGAACGGCGTGAGGTCTTCGCACGACGACTCGAGGAACCCGATGATGTTCGGGATGGCTGCGCCGTCGTTGAGGATGAGGTCGGGCAGATTGCCGCCTGCGATGACGGTGTTGAGCTTCGTGTCGTAGTCGCTACTCGACACCGACGTGATGTCGACCGTGCCGCCGAGCCGCTTCTCGATCGCCTGCCAGGCCGGGTTGCTGGATCGGTCGGTGGGCGGCGGACCGAAGATGTTGGTGATGCCGGTGACGGTCTTGCCCTTCATGAACGGGCTCGCCACCGAACGGAACGGGTTCTTGGGGTAGTTGAAGAACGCAGCGGGAACGCCCTGGGCGGTGGCCGCCAGATCGGGAGCGATGCCCTTGACGGGGAGGTAGTCCGGCAGCACGGAGGTCGAGACGCTGGACGCCTTGAGCGAGGTCTGCGAACCGCAGCCGGCGAGCGAGCCGCCGGTCACGACAGCCAGCGCACCGAGTGCCGTGTAGGAGAGGAAGGTGCGCCGGGTCGTCTGGGTGGACATCGACGGCTCCTTTCGTGGGTTGTTGGTGGGTGATTGAAGGGGGACAGACGGACGGTCAGCCCTTGACGGCGCCGGTGAGGACGCCCTTGGTGAAGTACTTCTGCAGGAACGGGTAGACGAGCAGGATCGGCACGAGACTGATCACGACGACGGCCATCTCGATGGCTTGGGACGGCGCCGAGATCTCGCCGACGGTCGCCGTGTCGAGAGGGGATCCGAGCAGCACGTACTGCCTGAGGATCATGGCCAGCGGCCACTTGTCGCTGTCGAGGTAGAGCATCGCGTTGAAGAACGCGTTCCAGTACGCGACCGCGTAGAACAGTCCGACGACGGCGAGCACGCCCTTCGACAGCGGCAGCACGATCGTGGTGAGGATGCGGAAGTCACCGGCGCCGTCGATTCGCGCCGCCTCGAACAGTTCCTGGGGCAGCCCCATGAAGAACGACCGCACCACGACGAGGTTGAACGCGGAGACCAGCACCGGGAGGATGAGCGCCGCGTAGCTGCCAAGCAGGCCCAGCTGCTTCACCATGAGGAAGCTCGGAATGATGCCGGGGCTGAAGAGCATTGTGAACAGCGCGATGAGCAGAATGAACTTGCCGAACGCGAGGTCGCGCCGCGAGAGTCCGTACGCCATGCCGACCGTGGCCGCCAGGGAGAAGATCGTGCCGATCACGGTGATGAGGATGCTGCGCACGAGTGCCGCCGTGACCACCCCGCCCGCGAAGATCGTCTGGTATGCGGCGAAGGTCGGATGCAGCGGGAAGAGCACGAGTCCGTTCGCGTTCGCGATGTCGGTGCTGTCCGACAGGCTCGTCGAGATGACGGTGAGGAACGGATAGATCGTCAGGATGCTGATCACCACGACGGCGATCACCTTGCCGACGCGGCCGAGGACGGAAGGCTTCTCCATCCAGGCCGGGCGTGCATCCGCTGTGCTCTTGCGCCGCCGACGCTGAGCCGGCTTCGGCTGAACGAGAACTGTTTCACTTGCCACTGGAGTAGACCCCTTCCTGACCGAACAGGTGTGCCACCTTGTTCGCGCCGAGCACGAGCGCCAGGCCGACGACGCCCTTCACGAGCCCGACCGCGGCGGCCGGACCCCATTGGCCGTCCTGGATGCCGTGGTAGTAGACCCACGTGTCGAGAACCTCGCCTGCGCCGGGGCCGACGTTGTTGCGCTGCAGCACGATCTGCTCGAAGCCGACGGAGAGGATGCTGCCCAGGTTGAGGATGAACAGCAGGATGATGACGGGCATGATCCCCGGCAGCGTGATCTTCCAGAGTCGCGTCCACGGACCGGCGCCGTCGACGGCTGCCGCCTCATACAGTTCCTGATCGATGTTCATCAGCGCCGCGAGGAAGATGATCGTTCCCCAACCCGCGTCCTTCCAGATCTCCTGGATGGTGACGAGGAACGGGAAGAACGCCGGCGTCGTCATGGCGTTCCACTGCGGCAGCCCGAGCATGTGCATGAGATTCGGCACCACGCCCGACGCGCCGAGCACCTGGCTGAAGATCGAGACGATGATCACCCAGCCGAGGAAGTGCGGCAGGTAGACGACGCTCTGCACGAACTTGCGCACCTTGCTCGACAGGATGCTGTTGAGCAGCAAGGCGAGCGCGATCGGCACCGGGAAGAACAGCACGAGTTGCAGCGAGGTGATCACCAGCGTGTTGCGCAGCGACTGCCAGAACGTCGGATCGCCGAAGATCGTGACGAAGTTCTCCAGGCCGGCCCACGCGCTGTTGATGAAGCCGAGGTAGGGCTGATAGTCCTCGAACGCGATGATGTTGCCGGGCAGAGGCAGGTAGTGGAACAGCACGAAGTAGAGGAAGCCGGGCGCGATCAGCAGCAGCATCACCTTGTCGCGCTTGATCCGCTGCCAGAGGGTCTTCTTGCGCACCGTCCTGGTCGCCGTGGTGCCCGAGACGCGCTTCGCCGTGCGCGTCGCATGCAGTCCGCCGGCGCCGCGCGAGGCATCCCTGCCACCGCGGGTGGCGCTGCCCATGCCGGACGTTCCGACCGCCTCCGACGACGTCGAGTCGTCCGCCAGCGTCTGGCTGTAGCTGCTCATGTGGTCCCTAGGTCTGCAGCTCCGCAAGGGAAGCATCATTGATTCGCTTGACCGCTGACGAGTAGTAAGCGGTTTCTTTCGGACGACCGTAACAGCAGCCCCGTCGCGATGTCAACGCACACTGCCCCGGTGAAATTGTTCTGCAATCCTACGGAAACAGAGGCATGTTGGACCGGTGCTTGCGTCCCAACCCGCAGGTTCGGCTACAGTAAGCGATTACTACGACACATCGAGAGGACACGTCGAAGCATGGACGAAGGTGCCCGAATGCCAGCGATCTTGGCGATGAGTGGACCATCGCTCGCCGAGGTGTTCTCGCCGCGCGCTCTGGCGCGACTCGAGCGTGCGGTCGAGATCGTCGGGCCTCGTCCCATCACGGAATTCCGATCAGCGGAGGCCCGAGCCGCCTTGGCCTCGGCGCGACTCATGGTGACCGGCTGGAACGCACCCCGCGTGGACGCCGCGGTGGTCGCGGCGGCGCCGAATCTCCGTGCGATAGTGCATGCGGCCGGAACCGTGAAGACCTTCCTGTCCGAGGACGTCTTCCGGAGCGGGATCCGCGTCTCCAGCTGCGCAGCGGCGAACGCCATCCCCGTCGCCGAGTTCACGTTCGCCTCGATCGTGTTCGGCCTGAAACGAGTCGGACGGTTCTCGGCTCGCCTGCGATCCACTCATGCACCACGTGACGTCGCCGGGCTGCCTCCGATCGGGGCGAGCGGCGTCACGATCGGGTTGATCGGTGCCTCCCGGGTCGGCCGCGAGGTGATCCGTCTCCTCAGCGGGCTCGACGTGCGCGTGCTGGTCAGCGACCCTTATCTTCCGGAAGCGGATGCCGCACTTCTGGGCATCGAGCTCACTGATCTGCACGACCTGTGCCGGCGATCCGACGTGCTCAGCCTGCATGCGCCGCTGACGCCGGAGACGAGGCGGATCATCGGGGCGCACGAACTCGCTCTGCTCCGCGACGGCGCAGTGGTGATCAACACGGCGCGCGGACCGCTCATCGACACGACGGCACTCACCGCCGAGCTCGTCTCCGGTCGGCTCGACGCCTATCTCGATGTCACGGACCCCGAGCCGCTCCCCGAGGGCTCACCCCTCTACGACCTGCCCAACGTGACCCTCACCCCCCACATCGCCGGTGCGCTCGGCAACGAGGTTCTGCGGCTCGGCGACCTCGCCGTCGACGAGATCGAGCGACTCGTCTTCGGTGCACCGCTGAAGCACGAGATCCGCCACGGCGATCTCGCCCGGATCGCCTGAGACGGAAGCCCGGACCGATGACGCGACCGCGAAAGAATGCAGGTGCACACGACCTTGGGAGAGGCGCAACGATGAACTCTGAGGCACCACGCGGCAAAGCAGGCACCACGCGCATGCCCACCATCGACGATGTCGCCGCCCACGCGGGAGTCTCTACCGCGACCGTGTCGCGGGTGTTGAACGGCAACTATCCCGTCGCCAAGCACACGCGCGACAAGGTGCTCGAGGCCGTCGCCGAGTTGCGGTACACGGCGAACGCGCACGCCAGGGCCTTGGCGGCCGCGGCCACGCGCACGGTGGGCATCATCGTCAACGACGTCGTCGACCCGTTCTTCTCCTACATCGTGCGCGGAGTGGAGCAGGAGGCGACCCTCAGCGACAGGCTCTGCCTCGTCGCGGCCGCGCGCGGCGGCGGTGGCAGGAGCAGCCGCGACGAGGAACTCGAGCTGATCGACCGCATGCGCGAGCAACGCGCGGACGCGGTGATCGTGGTCGGCGGCGCCTACGACGACGAAGGTCTGCGACGCAAGATGGCGGATCGGGCACGTGCCCTCGCCGACGTCGGATCCGTTCTCGTGCTGTGCGGACGCCCTTCACTCGGGGACTCAGTGCCGACGAAGATGGTCGGCTACGACAACGAGGGCGGCGCCTTCGCGCTCACCGAGCACCTCATCGCGCAGGGGCACCGCCGCATCCTGTATCTGGGCGGGCCGCCCGGGCTCTCCACGACCAGCGCACGGCTGCAGGGATACCGTCGAGCGCTGCTCGCCCGCGGCATCGAGCCGACCGACGATCTCGTGCACGAGGGCGCTTTCGGACGCCACTTCGGATACACCCGCATGCGCGAGCTGCTGCAGACCGATCTCTCGTACACCGCGGTGTTCGCAGCGAACGACCTCGTCGCAGCCGGCGCCCTCGAAGCGCTCACGGATGCCGGCGTCCGCGTTCCCGACGACATCTCACTCGTGGGCTACGACGACATCCCGCAGTCTTTCGAGCTGCGGCCCAAGCTGACCACCGTGCACGTGCCGCTCGAGGAGATGGGACGCGAGTCCGTTCGCATCGCGCTCCACCGCGAGGACGCGTTCGACCGCCAGTCCGCCAATGAGGTCATCGTGGGCACGCACGTCGTGGTGCGCGAGTCCGTGGCGCCGCCGAAGGAGGCATGACCGGCCCGTCGCACAGTCACAGGCGCCGAACGCTGAGGCGATCAGAGACCCGAACTCTCCTTGTCGTAGCCAGACCTCGACATCCGATCTCGAGGACGAGAGAAAGAGAGAACCATGCACGACAGCGAAACAGCCGGATCCGATGCGAACACGGGAGGGCTCACGGTCTCGCGGCGCAGCCTGCTCATGCTCGCAGGCGCGGGCGCACTGGCCACCACGCTCTTCGGCACGACCACCGGAGCTCTGCGAGCGTCGGCGGACACCGCGGCTCCGACGCTCGCCGACCTGATCGCCAGGCGGGCCACCATGCTCGTCGGCTCGGGCACGGCAGGCGACGTCGCGGCACTGTCCGACACGCTCGCACGCATCTCGTCAGACGCCGACACCTCCTGGAAGGGCATGACCCTGGACGCCGGCTCGCCGGGGGTGTGGGCCGATCTGCCGCTCCTCGGCATCGCCGCAGCGACGGCGACGGGCAACATGGGCGTGACTTTCGATCGCGTGCTCAGCCTCGCCAAGGCCTGGGCGACGAAAGGCACGACACAGTTCGGCGACCAGCAGCTCGCCGCGGATCTGGTCACGTCGCTCACCTGGCTGAGCACGAACTCGTACGTAGCGGGCAAGACCGCCGCGGGCAACTGGTGGTTCTGGGAGATCGGCGTGCCGAGGGACGCCGCCGACGTCCTCGTGCTGCTGTACGACCAGGTCCCGGCATCCGTGCGCACCAGCCTTCTGGCCGCCGCACGCTATTTCGCGCCGGACCCCAACTATCGCGGCAGGGGCACGAGTCTCGCCGAGACCGGCGCCAACCGCAGCGACAAGGCGCTGAACACGGCGCTGCGCGGCATCCTGGACAACCGCACCGACGAGATCACCACCGCACGGGACGCCCTGAGCGACGTCGTGGGCGGGGCACGCAACAGCCTCTTCACCTATGTGACGTCCGGCGACGGCTTCTACCGCGACGGATCCTTCGTGCAGCACACCTACCTGCCGTACGCCGGGACGTATGGCACGGTCACCCTCTCCGGAGTCGCCTCGATCCTGGCGCTGCTCGGCGGGAGCGAGTGGGCGATCACCGACCCGAACCAGACCGTCTTCCTGGACTCGATCCAGAAGACGTTCCAGCCCTTCGTGGTGGGCGGCCGCGTGATGGACACGGTCCGCGGCCGAGCCGTTTCGCGGGAGAACGAGCCGGACTACGTCGACGGCGCGACGCTCATCGCGTGCACGCTCCTGCTCGCGACCGGCGCACCGGCGGCGTACCAGGGCCGGTTCCTCTCGCTCGCCAAAGGCTGGTTGAAACAGTGCACCGACGTGAACCTGGTCGGCGTGCCGACGCTGACCATCGCCCAGGCGCTGCTCGTCGCCGGTGTGCTGGCCGATGACTCCGTGCAGGCGGCGCCGGCACCGGTCACCACGCAGTCGTTCGGCGACCAGGATCGTCTCGTGCACCACAGGCCGTCGTGGTCGGCGGTCGCGAGCATCTCGTCCACGCGGATCGGCCGTTACGAGTGGGGCAACGACGAGAACAATCTCGGCTGGTATCAGGGCGACGGCATGCTCTTCGTCTACACGCCGCGGTCGGATCCCGCGCAGTTCAGCGCGGACTTCTGGCCGACGGTCGACCCCTATCGACTTCCGGGCACCACGGTGAACGACGAGACCCGCGGGTCAGGCGCAGGGGGAGCAGGCACCGGAATCCCGCGCGCGTTCCAAAAGTTCGCGGGAGGGCTCGCCCTCGAGAACCGGTGGGGCGTGCAGGGCATGGATCACCTCAACTTCGACAAGACCCTCGCAGGCAAGAAGTCGTGGTTCTTCCTCGACGACGGCGTTGTATGCCTGGGCGCGGCGATCGCGGGTTCCGGGGGCCACGACGTCTTCACCACCGTCGAGAACCGCTCCTATGCGGCGGGTTCTGCGCCCGTGCTGCGGGTCGACCACGCCATGAAGAGGCCGAAGGCAGGGGATGCGCCACTCGCCTTCACCCGCAGCCTCCACATCGAGGGGTACGGCGGAATCGTGCTGCTCGCCGCCGAAGGCGTCTCCGGCACACCTCAGGTGCAGGTGGTGCATCGTGAGGGCACGTGGAACGCGATCAACTCGGGAGCGGACACGGCGGGATCCACCGACGTTCGTCAGCGCGACTATGTGACGGTGACCCACCCGCACGGCACCGACCCGACGTCGGGCGGATACGCGTTCCTCCTGCTCCCGACCGCTTCCCACAGCACGACGTTCTCGTCGCAGGCGCAGAAGCGGGTGCGGGTGCTGGCGAACACGGCGGCGAGCCAGGCGGTCCTCGACACCAGAACCGGCGTCACGCTCGGCAACTTCTTCACCGCCCCCGCGAATCCGGTGCACGGGATGCAGGTGAGCGGTCCGTGCTCGGTGGCGGTGCACAGAGACGGCGATGTCGTCACGGTGGCGCTCGCGGATCCGAGCCGCACGCAGTCGACCGCGACGCTCGTGCTCCCCGACTCCGGACCCTTCCGGGTGCAGCAGGCGGATGACGGGGTCACCGTGACCGGCACCCGCCCGCTCGCACTGCGGTTCGCGCTCGACGGTCACGGACACGCGAAGCAGATCGTTCTCAGACGCTGATCGATCGCGGGCCGCATCGCGCTCACTGTGGGCGGGTCACATCGCGCGAGTGATGCGGCCCGCCCCGTCGCGACCCGCTCCTGCATCGTGGCCACCTGCACGTCGTCGTCGATCTCGTCGAGTCGGCGGCTCGCTCTCGTTCGCGCACCTTCTCCGCTCGCTGGAACGTGCAGTGCTCACTTCTCCAGAGGCCGCCACACGACGACCTGGTTGCTGCGCCGCACGCGAGTGCCAGCACGCAGCGAGACCACCTCGCCCTCGGATCCCGCCGCGAACACGCGGCGGCCAGGCCGGTTGAGCATCTCGTCGGCGAGCGCGCTCTCGAGCTCCCGCACCCGATCGCTGAGTCGGCTCACGTGGTTCTCGAGCTCCAGGATGCGGCGGATACCCTCCAGACTCACCCCTTCGGAGCCCAGCCGCGAGACCTCGCGCAGCTGAATGACGTCGCGCATCGAGTACCGGCGCGAGCGTCCCGCCGTGCGCTTCGGGCTCACCAGTCCGAGGCGGTCGTACTGACGCAGCGTCTGCGGATGCATGCCGGCCAGCTCGGCAGCCGCCGTGATCGCGAAGACGGGGGTCGTCTCATCCAATTCGACCATCGCCGTTCACCTCGCTCTCTGTTCGGTACCGCTCCTACCACACGGTCCGTGCCGTTCCGCGGCCGTCCGCATACTGCCTGCGTACGTGATCGCGCCGCCGCGGCGCGGTCGGCGCGCCGGTCAGCGCGCTGCCGCCCTCGCCTTCGAGAGCAGCTCCTCGCGCGGATTCTCTTCGGGCAGCGTCTCCTCGAAGGCGTGCAGCGCTTCCTCGCCCGCCTTCGTCAGGTGCGATGGGACGACGACCTGCACAACGGCCAGCAGGTCGCCGGTGCCGCTCTTGGTCGAAACGCCGCGTCCCTTGACGCGCAGCACGCGTCCGCTCGGCGTTCCGGGCGCAACCTTGAGCCGCACGGTGTCGCCGCTCAGCATCGGCACCTCGATGGTGGCGCCCAGCGTCGCCTCGGCGAACGTCACAGGCACCGTCACGCGCAGGTTGAGGCCGTCCCTTTCGAACACCGGATGCTTGCGCACCGACACGGTCAGGTAGAGGTCGCCGCGCTCGCCGCCATCCGGCGACGGTCGTCCCTTGCGTGGCACGCGGATGCGCTGCTTGTCCGAGACGCCGGCCGGGATCCGCACCTTCACCGTCTCGCCGTCCACAGTGAGGTGAACGGTCTCGCCGCTGACGGCGGTCTGGAAGTCGATCGTCGTGGATGCCGTGACATCCTGCCCCTGCGTCGGCCCGCCGTAGCCGCGGTAACCACCGGTCGACTGGCCGAAACGACCATTGCCGAAGAGGCCGCCGAGCAGGTCGTCGTACTGACCGTCGCCCTGCTGGAACGTGTACGACTGGCCACGGCCGCCCTGTCCGAACATGCCGCCGAAGACATCCTCGAAGCCGCCTGACCCCTGAGCGCCACCGGGGGCGGTGAAGCGGGCGCCGGATCCCATGGCCCGGATCTGGTCGTACTCCTTGCGCTCCTCCTCATCGGAGAGCACCGAATACGCCTCGCTGATCTCCTTGAACTTCGCCTCGGCCTTCGCGTCCCCGGGATTGGAATCCGGATGATACTGGCGCGCGAGCTTGCGATACGTCTTCTTCAGTTCGGATTGCGAGACGTCCTTGGAGACGCCGAGGACCTTGTAGAAGTCCTTGTCGAACCAGTCCTGACTGGCCACCCGGCACCCCCTTTCTGCTTCTGTTGCCTATGTTGACTTATCCGAGAGTCGTGTGCCCTCGCACTACTGGGGCGCGACACCAGCGCCGAAGCCATCTGGTGACCGACCGTCGAGACGACGGTCGGCGCTGGCGTCGCGGCAAGGGCCAGAAATGGCCCTTGCTCCAAGCTCCAAGCGCGCTACGCGGGAACCGCGACGACCACCTTGGCCGCGCGCACGAGCGTGGAGCCGAGCGTGTAGCCCACCTCCACCACGTCGATGATCGTGGGCTCGGTCACGTCGGGCGACGGCTGCTGGAAGATCGCCTCGTGCACGTTGTGGTCGAAGACCTCACCGGCCGCACCGAAGGGTGCGAGCCCGAGCTTCTCGGCCGCACCGCGCAGCTTGCCGGCGATCGTCGCGAACGGGCTGTCCCCGTCGAGGTCGCCGTGCTTCTCGGCACGGTCGAGGTCGTCGAGAACGGGCAGGATCGCCTTCGCCGTGTCGGCCACGGCACGCTCCCGCTCGACCTCGCGGTTCGCCTCGGTGCGCTTGCGGTAGTTCGCGTACTCCGCGGTCACCCGCTGGAGGTCGGCGAGCCGCTCGGCAGCGAGCTCGTCGGCGCTCGACTGGCCGGAGAGGAAAGCGAGGTCGGCGTCGGAAAGGGAGGTCTCGACATCCGGTCCCTCATAGCCCTCGCCGGTGTCGACCACCTGCTCGTGATCGAGGCGCTGCCCCGAGCCCGTCGAGGGGTCGGCGGCGGAGCCCTTCGACTCCGCCGCGTCGCTCTGCTCCGACCCGTCCGGCTGACGAACCTTTCCCGTTTCGGGGTCGATGCGCCGCTTGTCGCGGACCACCGGCTCCTCGTGTTCGTTCGATTCGTCGTTCTTCGCCATGACTACTTCTTCTCGTCCTCGTCGTCCACGACCTCGGCGTCAACGACGTCGTCATCAGACGACGACTCCGACTCCCCGGCGGGCTGTTCGCCCTGCGGAGCGGATGCGTCTGCCTGCGCCGACGCGTAGATCGCCTCGCCCAGCTTCTGCTGGCTCGCACTCAGCTTGTCGTATGCGGACTTCACGGCCTCGTCGTCGTCACCGGCGAGTGCGGACTTGAGCGCGTCGACGTCGCCCTGCACGTCATCCTTCACGTCGGACGGCAGCTTGTCCTCGTTGTCCTTGATGAGCTTCTCGATGGAGTAGACCATCTGCTCGGCGCTGTTGCGCACCTCGGCGGACTCACGACGCTTCTTGTCCTCTGCGGCGTGCTCCTCGGCCTCGCGGACCATGCGCTCGATGTCGTCCTTGGGCAGCGACGAGCCGCCGGTGATGGTCATCGACTGCTCCTTGCCGGTGCCCTTGTCCTTGGCGGACACGTGCACGATGCCGTTCGCGTCGATGTCGAAGGTGACCTCGACCTGCGGGATCCCTCGCGGCGCCGGCGCGATGCCGGTGAGCTCGAACGTGCCGAGCGGCTTGTTGTCGCGGGTGAACTCGCGCTCGCCCTGGAACACCTGGATCGCCACGGACGGCTGGTTGTCATCCGCGGTGGTGAAGGTCTCGCTGCGCTTGGTCGGGATGGCCGTGTTGCGCTCGATGAGCTTGGTCATGATGCCGCCCTTGGTCTCGATGCCGAGGCTCAGCGGGGTGACGTCGATGAGCAGAACGTCCTTGCGCTCGCCCTTCAGCACACCGGCCTGCAGGGCGGCACCGACTGCCACGACCTCATCGGGGTTGACGCCCTTGTTGGGGTCCTTGCCGCCGGTCTCCTGCTTCACGAGCTCGGAGACGGCAGGCATACGGGTCGAACCGCCGACCAGCACGACGTGGGCGATGTCGCCCACCTTGATGCCGGCCTCCTTGATGACGTCCTGGAACGGCTTCTTGGTGCGGTCGAGCAGGTCGCTCGTCATCTGCTCGAACTGAGCGCGCGTGAGCGTCTCGTCGAGGTTCGCGGGGCCGTTCTCGGTCAGCGACAGGTAGGGGAGCTGGATGCTCGTCGACATGCTCGACGAGAGCTCCTTCTTCGCCTGCTCGGCTGCTTCCTTCAGACGCTGCAGCGCGATCTTGTCGCCGGAGACGTCCACACCGGTGGTCTCCTTGAACTTCTTGATCAGCCACTCGACGACCCGCTGGTCCCAGTCGTCGCCGCCGAGCCGGTTGTCACCGGCGGTCGCACGCACCTGGATGGTGGAGAAGTCGTCGTCCTTGCCCACCTCGAGCAGCGAGACGTCGAACGTTCCGCCACCGAGGTCGAAGACCAGGATGAGCTCGTCTTCCTTGCCCTTGTCCAGACCGTACGCGAGCGCGGCCGCGGTCGGCTCGTTGATGATGCGGAGTACGTTGAGGCCCGCGATCTCGCCGGCCTCCTTGGTGGCCTGGCGCTCTGCGTCGTTGAAGTAGGCGGGGACGGTGATGACGGCATCCGTCACGGTGTCGCCCAGATACTGCTCGGCGTCCCGCTTGAGCTTCTGCAGGATGCGCGCGGAGATCTCCTGCGCGGTGTACTTCTTGCCGTCGATCTCCTGCGTCCAGTCGGTGCCCATGTGGCGCTTCACCGACGAGATCGTGCGGTCGACGTTGGTGACGGCCTGACGCTTCGCGGTCTCGCCGACGAGCACCTCGCCGTCCTTGGTGAACGCGACCACCGACGGGGTGGTGCGGAATCCCTCCGCGTTGGCGATGACGACGGGCTCGCCGCCCTCGAGCACGGCGACCACGGAGTTGGTCGTTCCGAGGTCGATACCTACTGCACGTGACATGTGTTGTTTCCCTTTCTTCGGGCGCACATCGGCGCACCCGTCTGGCCCGGTGCCTTCTGCACCCGCGGCCGAAGCCATGGAACGAGACCTTTCTTTCGGGCGTCGCGGCACGAAAGATAGTTGAGTCTCGCAGGCTCAACTTATGTCAGTGCCGGATGTCTGTCAAGCTCGGTCCGACAAAACTTGAGCGTACTCATATCAACTTTGAGACGGCGTCCGATATTCCGCTGGCAGCCGGATTCGGCGTGGCGGTCGCAGCCGAACCAGAGGCCGGCACACCCCGTTGTCCGTGCAGGCGTTGTCCGTTCACCCGTCATCCAGCACGGCTCCGCTGTCCCTTCGTGCCGCCGCGATGCCCGGGAGGCGACACGAAGGGCCAGCGGAAGCGGCGGGGCGGGCGGAATCCGCACCGTTCGCACGCCGGCGCTTGCGCCGTCCACGCCTTCCGCCTCAGTACAGCCCCCGCGTCGGATACCGCGTCGTCGCGGTCGCGGCGTTCGCGAGCGACTCGGTGCCGGCATCCAGGTAGCCGAAGGTGGTCACGTGTTCGCTGAACTTCTTCGCCAGCGCGGTCATGTCCGTGACCTCGGCGTAGGCGGCGGATGTCGGGTCGTTGTTCCAGTTCGAGTGCTTGATCGGCTCGTGGGCGGTCACCGGCAGGCGCCCGCCCGAGCCTTCGACGTGCAGGATCGTGGCACCGAACGACGGCGAGCGCGGATCCTGCCGAGTGAGGCGTCCCCACTGCGCCTGGGTGTCGCCGACCGCCTCCCCGGCGTAGACGTGTCCCGTGTGCAGGGCGCGGGCATCCCGGATGTCCGCCTCGATTCCCGCGGACCCGAGCATGACAAAGGCGTAGATGCCGAGCCCGCGTGCGGAGGCCAGCGCGTTCGCCGCCGTCGTCGTCCCGTAGGAGTGCGCGATGACGCTGAGGTCGATGCCGACTCCGCCGTCGCGGCTCGCACGGAATCCTCTGAGTGCTGTCACGAGCCTCGGCGCACCGCGTGCCGCGTAGCCGCCGAGCGCCGCGTCGATGCCGGGCGGCGGGGTGACGTAGCCGATCCACGCGACGACGGATCGATGCGCCGGTGCTCCCGCCTTGCCCTGCTCGTCGTAGACGTTCTGTGCCGCCTGCGCCCACAGCTGCATGTCGTCGGCATACGTTCCCATGCCGGGCACGTCGAACGTGACCTGCATCGCCTGGTCCGGATTCCCCACGGCCACCGCGGCGAGCGGCCGTGGTGCGGGTGTCAGCTCGACAAGGTATCGCTCGGGCGCGCGCTTGCCTGCGAGCGAGGCTTTCACCGCCTTGAGTGCACGCAAGCGGAATTGCGCGGTGGCGTCCTTCGGGCGAGCGGCGACGCGCTTCTTCGTCGCGGCGAGGGCACGGCCGAGGTAGAGCCGGTTCGCTGCGTCCCGGTCGACGTAGTCGACGCCCTCGAGGTTGCCGATCAGCTGCGGCGCATTGCGTACGGCGTCCTTGCGCTCCTGGGGCGTCGCGTCGTTCCACAGCTCGTCGACGTACGTGCTGTCCGAGTTGGCGAGATCTACTGCCGTCTCCGGATGCCTGCGCAGATACTCCTGCGCCTGTTTCGGTGGCATGCTCCACAGCTTCTGCAGCCCGTCGTCGACGAGCTGTCTGCCCGCGGCGGGAGCGGTCAGGATCGCCGTCACGGCGATGCCGGCCATGACGACGATTCCGACGGCTCGCCCCCAGCCGATCATGTGCCGAAGTCTAGGCGCGGCCGGACTGGAGCTCGTCAGCCCCGAACGGGGGCCTCAGCCCCCGCCGGCGTCACGGAAGTCGGTTCAGCGACGGCGCAGGAGACGTCGTCCGAATGCGGCAGCGATGAGCAGGGCGCCGGCTGCCAGGGCGAGCGCCGCGACGGCGATCGGAGCGACGGTGTCGGATCCGGTGGGTGCCAAGCAGGTCGGAGACGCGTCGGCATCCGTCGGGCAGGGAGTGGGGGTGGGCGTGGGCGACGGCGGCTCGGTGACCGTCAACGTCATCGGATCGCTGACCACGTCGTCGAAGAATCCGCTGGAAGCGACCAGGCGGTACTTCGTGCCGTTGTCGGCGGTGGTGGCGTCGACGGTGAGCGTCGTGGCGGTGGCACCCGCGACATCCGTCCAGGTGGCTCCGCCGTCGGTGCTGGACTGCCATTGCAGGGTCTGCCAGAAGTTGTTCGGCTCGACGGTGAACGTCGCGGTGTTCCCGGTCCGCACGCTCTGGTCGGCGACGCCCGTGAAGCCGGCGACGGTGGGCTTGTCGAAGACGAGCAGCCTGTCATCCGCGCCGCTGGTGACGAAGACCCGGGTGGCGTCGCCGTTCACCGAGTCCGGGCCTCCGTATGCCACGACCGACTCGACGTTGCCGCCGTACTGCATCTGTGCCTGCGCGCCGGTCGTGTAGTCGTAGGTGAAAACGCCCCCGGCCAGGCAGGAGACGTAGAGTCGCTGCCCTCCGGGAGTGACATCCATCAGTCGAGGGCCGCACGGCAGCGGCCCGGTATCGACCGCCGTGCTGCCCGGTGTGAACGCGGAGATGGATGCCGGACTTCCGTCATTTCCCGCATAGACGCGATCCTGCGGTGCGTTGTAGCCGACGCTCCACGTGTCGGGTGCGGTGACCACCCGGGTCCCGACCGTCATCGTGGCGGCGTCGATCGGGATGACGCCGCCCGTTCCGTCGTGCGCCGACGTGTAGACAGTTGTGCCTGCCGGGTCGACTGCGATGCCGCGGATCTGCGTTCCGGTGTTGGCCGTGGCGACGACGGCCAGCGTCGCGTCGTCGATCTTGTACACCGGATTGAACAGCCCTGCGGCGTACATGTATGCGCCGTTGGACTCGATGTCGATGATGCCTCCGCCCAGCCGGAGCTGAGTCGGCGCTGCCGTCAGATCGCCCGTCTGGTAGACGAGGATGCCCATGGGCGCCGGAGGATTCGCAGTGGGATCGTCGCCGTAGAAGCCGACCCACACCTGCGAGCCGTTCGGGCTGAGCTCGATGGTTCCCGGCTGCGTGTTCGCCGGATAGTCGAACTCGTCGAGCACGGCACCGCTCGCCACGTCGATGACCTGCATCGACGGGATCCCGCCGTCGCCGCGGTTGACGACGTAGGCGGTGGCGCCGTCGGCCGAGACGGCGACGTCGATCGGATACCGTCCCGTGCCGATCGTCGTGTAGGTCGACGCCGTCGACGCCTGCGCCGCAGGCACACCGACCGCGAGCGTCATCCCGAGCCCGGCGACCAGCGCGGCGGCACCGGCCGTGGCGGTCAGGAGCCCACGGATGCCTCGACCGCGTCGTCGTCTCACGCTGAATCACCCCTCGGCGCTCGGAATTATTCAGACTAATCACGTTCCGGCGTCGGCAACAGGGGCGCGCTTCTCGGGGTGATCCGCCGTGTTTGTGAGGCCGTGACTGATCTCGACCGTGAGAGCGCGATCATTGTTGTCGTCCGGGGGAGCGGTGACCCGCCGAAGTGCGTCATGCTGGTCATTGCAACGATTCGATCGACGACCCCTCCCGCCTCGCCCGAGGACGGGAATCACGATGAAGGAGCATCCCCATGGCTGCTGAGACAGCGTCCACCCCCTCCGTTCAGCTCTACTCGGTGCGCGACGCCATCGACGCCGACCTCGACGCCGCCGTCGCGCGCGTGGCCGAGATCGGCTTCCGCAACGTCGAGCCGTACGCCTTCCACCTGCGCACCGCGGACTACAAGCGCGCGTTCGCGGCCAACGGCATCAAGGCGCCCTCCGGCCACGCGCCCGTGATCGACTCGGATGACGCGGCCTCGATCTTCGCCGCCGCCGCCGAACTGGGCATGACCACTGTCATCGACCCGTTCATCCCGACGGACCGCTGGCAGACAGCGGACGACGTGCACCGCATCGCGGACCGCGTGAACGAGCTCACCGAGCAGGCCAAGGGCAACGGTCTCGAGTTCGGCTACCACAACCACCAGTGGGAGTTCACGAACAAGGTGGACGGCCGTCCGGTCTACGACCTGTTCGTCGAGCTTCTCGGCCCCGACACGGTGCTCGAGGTCGACACCTTCTGGGCCACGGTCGGCGGCGCCGACGCTCCTGCCGTGCTGCGTTCGCTCGGCGACCGGGTGCGCGCCCTGCACATCAAGGACGGCAAGATCGACGACGACATCCGCAACGTGCTGCCGAGCAGCGAGAGCGCACTGATCGTTCCGGAGGCGCTGAAGCGCGCGTTCGAGAACCAGACGCCCGCCGGGCAGGGCGACGTCGACGTGAAGGCCATCCTGCAGGCGGCACCCAACGCGCTGCGCGTCGTCGAGTTCGATGCCTACAGCGGTGACGTCGTCGAGGGCATCGCCCAGTCGCTGGCCTGGCTCGCCGAGAACGACAACTGACCCATCGCCCCGCTCCGAGAACAGCAACGATCGCGCTCTCAGCGCGAGAACAGCAGGAATCCTGCTGTTCTCGTCGACAGTTGCTGTTCTCGGAGCGGGGTAGCGGCGCGCGTCAGGCGGAGGCCGCGATCGACGCCCGCCGCGCGACGCCGCCGCTGCGCAGGAACTCCGCGACCGGAAGCGTCGCGGCGCCGAGCGCGACGGCATCCCGTCCGAGGGCGGCACGCACCACCTCGAGCCGCTGGAACGGACGCGTCAGCGCGTTGCGACCGATGGCCTCCCGGATGCGCGGCAGCACCCCCTCGGGCAGCGCATGTCCCAGCCATCCGCCGATCACGATCTTCTCCGGCGTGAACAGATTGACGAGGTTTCCGAGGCCAACGCCGAGGTACTCGACCAGCTCGCCGACGACCTCAGCGGCCGCAGGATCGGATGCCGCGCCCAACTCCGTGTCGGATGCCGCCCCGCCCAGGATCCCGACCATACGTTCCTCGACCTCCCACGGATTCGCCGCGCGCTCACGTCCCGTGAGGTAGTCGTAGCGCGCGACGATGGCATCCGCTCCCGCGTACGCCTCGAGGCATCCGCTGGCGCCGCAGACGCATTCGCGTCCACCTGCCACGACGGTGGTGTGGCCGAGCTCGCCGGCGAACGGGCGGGCGTCTGTGCCCGGCGTGGCCACGATGCTCGCGCCGACTCCCGCACCGAGCAGCACGATGATCGCGTTGTCGTTCTGCGCCGCCGCACCGAACCAGCGTTCGGCCTGCCCGAGGGTGTTCGCGCCGTTGTCGACGGCGAGCGGAAGGGCCGTGCGCTCGCGAAGCATCCGCTCGATCGGCAGGGCGCCCCAACCGATCGACTGGTCGTAGACGACGGCACCCTCACCCTCACCGTCACGCTCGACGAGGCCCGGCACCCCGACACCCACCCCGAGGATGTCGTCCGCGTCGACCCCGGATTCCGCCACGACCGCGTCGATGCCCGCGATCACGTGGTCGACGACCTCGTCACGATCCAGCCGCACGTTGCGGGTGCGGGAGCGGTGCGAGGCGAGCACGCGCATCCCGAGGTCGAAAAGCTCGACCCGCACCGTGGTCTCGCTCACATCGACGCCGATCACGTGACCGAAGCGCGGATCGATGTGGAACAGCCCGCGAGGGCGCCCGCCGTTGGACTCCTCGGATCCGACCTCGGCGACGCATCCGGTGCGCAGAAGGTCGCACATCACATTGGAGACGGTCGCAAGGCTCACGTGCGCAGCCCGCGCGATGCCCTGATAGGTGAGCGGACCGTGCAGGTACAGCTCCCACAGGGTGCGCGAACGATTGATCCTGCGGAGGTCGCGCACCGTTGTCGAGCGTGTTGACGGCATCCGGTCCACCTGACTGTCGTGGCCGCCAACATCACGACACGTCTCCGCAGCGACACACAGCCTGTTCCGCCCATCGTAGTGAGAGCGCGCCCATTGCCGGGACAGAGCGACAAGCGAGCCATCCGGCCGGCGTCCGCTTCGGTTAACCGGCGTGCGACGCGCATGTCATAGTGTGTCCGGCATGACCGACCACCCGACCGGCACCGGCAATGACGCCGCCGCCGGGGCCACCCAGTCCTCCACCACTCGCGCGACAACGGATGCCGCCGCCGGCGAGACCCTGCTCGTCGCGCCCGTCCCGCGGCGCAAGGTGCTCGCCTGGGCGCTGTACGACTGGGCCGGGTCCTCCTTCAACGCGGTGGCCACGACCTTCGTCTTCACCCGTTACCTGACCAGCTCGTCCTTCGGCGACACGGATGACCTCTCGAGCCAGCTCGGTCTCTGGCTCGGCCTCGCCGGCGTGCTGGTCGCCGTCACCGCGCCGATCACCGGCCAGCAGTCGGACGCAGGCGGCCACCGCAAGCGCTGGCTGGGGGTGTGGACGGGCATCACCGCCGTCGCGCTGCTCGCGATGGCCTTCGTCTTCCCTCAGCCGCAGTTCGCCGTGCTCGGATTCCTCGCCCTCAGCATCGGCACGATCGCAAGCGAGCTCGCCAACGTCAACTACTACGCCATGCTCACCCAGGTCTCCACGCCGAAGAACGTCGGTCGGATCAGCGGATTCGGCTGGGGCATGGGATATGTGGGCGGCATCATCCAGCTGCTCATCCTGCTGTTCGCCTTCATCAACCCCGAACTGCAGCTCGCCGGATTCGGGTATGTGCAGCTCTCGATGATCGTCTCCACCCTCTGGTACATCGTCTTCTCGCTGCCGGTGTTCTTCGCCCTCGGCGAGAACAGACAGCCGGTCGTGGGCGGCGTGAAGCGTGCGAGCATCATCGGCGCGTATGTCGAGCTCGGTCGCTCGGTCGCTCGGCTGTGGACCCGCAGCCGCAACACGGTGTGGTTCCTCATCGCGAGCGCCGTGTTCCGTGACGGCCTCGTCGGCATCTTCACGTTCGGCGGTGTCGTCGCATCCGGCTCCTTCGGCTTCTCGGCGAGCCTGGTCATCTACTTCGCCGTCGCCGCGAACCTGGTCGCCGGCATCGCGACGATCGCGACCGGGCCGCTGGACGACCGGTGGGGGCCACGACGTGTCATCATCACGTCGCTGATCGGCCTGCTGATCTCCGGCATCGCCGCCGTCGGCCTCGCACTCGGGATGTTCGATCCGGCCGCAGGCCCGATCAAGTCGAACGGCTCGCCGAGCGGCCTCGCACCGGAGTGGATCTTCTGGATCTTCGGCCTCTTCCTCTGCCTCTTCGTCGGACCCGCGCAGTCGGCGTCGCGGAGCTTCCTCGCGCGCATCATCCCGGCCGGCCACGAGGGCGAGGTGTTCGGCCTCTACGCGACCACCGGCCGGGCCGCGACGTTCCTTTCGCCGCTGCTCTTCACCGCTTTCATCGCGATCGGCGGCAGGCAGATCTGGGGCATCGCCGGCATCATGCTGGTCATCCTGGCTGGCCTCGTGCTCATGCTCTTCGTGCGAGCGCCTCAGGGCGACAAGCTCGACCTCAGTCACTGACTCCCGCGCTTCACGGCAACTCCTCGCGACGAGCTCAACCAGCGAAACGGTCCAGCCAGCTGTGCGCCAGCTCTACCGCTGGCTGAACTCGTCGGAATCAGTCCCTGAGCCGATGCTCACCCACTCGCCGCCTGAGCGCAGCGAGTCGCGCGCTGCGAGCGCCGTGCGCAGCGCCAGCACGGCGTCGCCGACGGGCGCCACCGTCGACGGGCGTGCGGATGCCACGCACTCCAGAAAGTGGGCAGCCTGCCGCGCGTAGGGGTTGGCTTCGACGGCATCGGCCAGGGCCTCGGTCTGGAGCGGATCCGCACTGCTGATCGCCAGGAGGCCGCCGTCTCCGATCACCTGCAACGAGGTCGCGAACGGGACGCTCTCCGGCATTCGGGCGTGACTGAGCACCTGGGCGAGGCCGCCGTCCGCGTATCGCACGGTCGTCTCGACGGGTCCGAGCGGATCCGACGCCGTCGCCCGCACGGCGACCGGCGTGCCGAGCAGCAGGTTCGCCTGGTCGAGGTCGTGGATGCCGACGTCCACGACCAGCCCGCCCGACTGGTTCTCGTCGTACCACCACGGCGTCCGCGGCGGCGCGATCATCCGCTCCGCCCGAACGTGCAGCGGATGCCCCACCTCGCCCCCGTCCACCCGCCGTCGCATCCGCTCGTATTCGGGGAAGAACCGCACGACGTGCGCCACCATCAGCACGCGGTCGCTCGCCTCCGCCTCTCGCGCGATGGCCTCGGCATCCTCGACGGACATCGCCATCGGCTTCTCGAGCAGCACGTGCTTGCGCGCCCGAAGCGCGGCTACGGCCAGCTCGCGGTGCGTGGGCGTCGGCGTGCAGATGGACACGATGTCCACTGCGGGGTCGGCGAGCGCGACGGCGACATCGGTCACGGCACGAGCATTCGGTGCGGCCTCGAGCGTTGCATCCGCTCGCCGTGAGACGAGGTACGACACCTCGGTGCCGGTGGCGCGCCAGGCGCCGGAGTGCGCGGCGCCGATCATGCCGGGGCCGATGATCGCGACTGTCATGACGGCATCCTGTCACCTGCCGAGGTGCTCCGGCCGACGCCGAGTCGGATGCAGGCTGGAGCGCGATCTTCGCGGTCTTCGCGCTCGTCACCGGACGCCACGAGGAGACGGTCCCCGCGCTACGGGCGCTGGATGTCGATCGGGTCCGTCGGCGTCTCATCCGGGTCGTACCGCGGAACCACCGTTGTCTCGTCTGGATCGTAGAGCGGCAACACCGCTGTGTCGTCCCAGTTCGCGGTGGTGCGACGCGACGGTTTCGAGTTCGCACGCTGCGCGTGGTGCTCCGGGCTTTCCTCCTGCATCGCCCCCGCTTCGTCGGCCCACCAGTCGGTATGCCCGCGCAGACCGGCTCGCTGGATCACACGCTGGATGGTCAGACCGCGCTGATCCGGCTTGCCGACGTAACGGATCTGCCGCAACCCCTGTGTCTGGGCCGCCGACTCGAACACGAAGTGCCCGTACCCCAGGATCCGCCCGATCAGTGGCTTGTCGACGGAGATGTCGAGGATGCGCGCGAGGGGCATCGTCGCGATGTGCTCGGAGAGGATGCCGTGAATGCGGAACACCCGCATGTTCGTGATGACGAAGTGGTCGCGTTTGCGGTCGAGCATCCGCCACGACGCGTGCACGATCCCGACGATGCCGACGATCACCAGAAGGATCCAGATCATCGTGGCGACGGCCGCGAGGATGAGCACGATGACCGCGGCCACCAGCTCCAGAGCCGGTCCGACCTGAGACGCCCAATGTTTGCGCACCTCGTCGATCACCACCTCGCCCTGATCCGAGATGAGGTGCTTGGCGGTGCGCGGATCGACGTCGGCCATCAACTCGCGAGAGCGGTGAAGAAGCTCACCACCGCCTGCCCGGCATCGAACACGGCGCCGATGGCGACCTGCACGGCGTTGGCCGCGTCCTGTGGGCGTGCGACGACATAGAAGACGGCGAAGGCGATGACCACGATGACGATGACACGCTTGACGATCTTCACAGGGGAATCCTTCCAGTCCACGTCAGCGAAGCGATCCCCCCAGATGCCATGCCTTGCCGTTTCTACCGTGGACGCGGCCGTTCCGCCACCAGACACGCGCGCCGGAGCCGAAACCGGGCTCGCTCAGTGCGCTCAGCAACCCATGAGCTCGCCCAATGAGCCTGAAGCGGCATGTCGGGGGTGGGGCTCGTCGTTGGAACGATCGGCTGCCCGTCAGGCTATGCGTGTGCCTTCGAGGTGCTCGACGAGCGTCCAGGTCGCACCCTCGTCGTCGCTCACCCATCCGTCGAACTCGTAATGGTCGTCGGAGATGGCGCTGAAGTTCCAGCGGATCGGCCGCTCGTCGTTCTGCGTGCCGTCCTGGCGGATCCCGTCGCGCCATCCCTGGGCGACCAGGTTCGCGTACTGGTTGTTCGCGGGGGAGAAGTAGCTCACCCGCACGATGCCCGCCGCCGGATCGTACACGCGCACCGCGACCGCGACCGTCAGCGGGCCATCCTGGGTGCGGATGACCTCGATGTCCTCGATGGCGCGCCCGCCCATGACCCACGACACCAACCAGGTGAAGTCACGATCGACCCAGGCGCCGTCCTCGTCGAGACGACGTCCGACGACCCGCCACGAACCCACGAGCTGTCCGAAGCGAGTCATCCGGTTCGGATGCTCCGGCGCCACCGCGCTGCTGATCAGCGCACCGGCGAAGTCCGGCGCTGCGGGTTCAGGTGCTGCCGCGAGATCCGGCTGTTCGCCCATGATCGTCACCCCCGGTTCACGGTGTCGGATGCCGCTGCCTGGCCGACCGGGACCTCGTGCGCGTCGCGCGAGGCGGCCACCTGCTCAGCGGGGGTCTCTCCGACCGTCGTGCCGCTGACATCCGTGCGGTGGAAGTTGAGGTAGGAACGGGATGCCGTCGGCCCCCGCTGGCCCTGATAGCGCGAGCTGTACGCGGCCGATCCATACGGCTTCTCGGCCGGCGACGACAGCTGGAAGAAGCACATCTGCCCGATCTTCATGCCGGGCCACAGCTTGATCGGGAGCGTCGCCACGTTGCTGAGTTCGAGTGTGACGTGCCCTGTGAAGCCGGGATCGATGAAGCCGGCGGTCGAGTGCGTGAGCAGGCCGAGCCGCCCGAGCGAGCTCTTGCCCTCGAGCCGAGCCGCGATATCGTCGGGCAGCGTCACCCGCTCGAACGTCGAGCCGAGCGCGAACTCGCCAGGGTGCAGGATGAACGGCTGGTCGCCGTCCACCTCCACCAGGTGCGTCAGTTCCGGCTGATCCTCCGACGGATCGATGAACGCGTATTTGTGGTTGTCGAACAGGCGGAAGAAGCGGTCGAGGCGCACGTCGATGCTCGACGGCTGGATCATCGCGGGCTCGTATGGCTCCAGCGCGATGCGTCCGGCGTCGAGTTCGGCCGTGATGTCGCGATCGGAGAGCAGCACGTCGCCAGACTACCGGCTGAGGGTTTCGGGAGGAGACGCCGTCGCCGGCTGAGGGTTTCGGGAGGAGACGCCGTCGCCGGTTGAGGCTGTCGAAACCGGCACCGCGAGGCCCTCCGATCGGCTGGCTTGTACAGACTCCACCAGTGGCGCGGACTCGACCATTGCCGCATCGCGCCCCCGTACTCTTGTCGCATGCGCACGGAGCGGGGCCTGGACCGGCTGGTCTTCTTTACGGATGCCGTTTCCGCGATCGCCATCACCCTGCTGATCCTGCCGCTCGTCGACTCCGCTGCCGAGGCTGCGACGCACAAGCTCAGTGCGGCCCAGTTCATCGGCGGCAACCTCGACCAGCTGTTGGCTTCCTTCTGAGCTTCGCCGTCATCGCCCGGCTCTGGGCCGCCCACCACTCCATGTTCGAGCACGTCGCCTCGTACGACCGCTCGCTCCTCGTGCTCAGCCTGTTCTGGGCGCTGACCATCGTGTTCCTGCCGCTGCCGACGGAGATGCTGTCGCAGTTCCGGACCACCCCGACCACGGTCGCGTGGTACATCGGAACGATGCTGCTGAGCAGCATCGCGCTGCTGCTTCTGGCAGTCACGATCAGACGGCACCCGGAGATCGCCCGTGAGGACAATCCGATTTCGGGGCGGAGCATCTTCAGTGTGAGCGCGAACGCGGTGTCGTTCCTGCTGGCATTCGTCGTCGGTGTCTTCATCCCGGCGGTCAACTTCTTCGCACTGCTCCTCGTCATCCTGGCGACGCCCGCCACCTGGGTGTACGACCGCGTTGTCGCGCGACGGCCAGCAATGGAGACGCGGGCGGGGTCGCGACCCGAGTCGTGACATCCGTCATCCACACTCGCGGGCGGGTCGGCCTAGCGTGAAGGGATGGACGAGGCGGTGGACACCCGCGACCGCTGGCGGTCCCGCACCCTGCCCGCGCTGCGCGGCACGGTGCTCGACGTCGGCGCCGGCACCGGAGTCGCCGCAGACCTGCTCGACGCGTCGGTGACGTGGATCGCCCTCGAGCCTGCGCGCTACGCGCGTGCCGAGCTCTCCGCACGAGTCGCCGCGCGCCACGGCTCCCGGTACCTCCCCGACCGCGCCGAGTCCATCCCGCTCGACGACGGATCAGTGGATGCCGCGATCGCCTCGACCGTGCTCTGCTCCGTCCGCGATCAGCGCGCGACGCTCGCCGAGGTGCTGCGCGTGCTGCGCCCGGGCGGAACGCTCGTGTTCTACGAGCACGTCATCGGATCCCGCGGCAGCTGGACCCGCTTCCTGCAGCGTGCTTACGCACCGCTCTCCCGGATCATCGACGACGGATGCGACCCCGCCCGCGACACGGAATCAGCGATCCGCGCCGCTGGCTTCGCCTCCGTGCGGGTGCGCGCGTTCGAGACCCCGGGGATCCTGGGTACGGTCGAGCCGCACATCGAGGGAGTCGCGGTGCGGTGAGAGCGTTGCCGACACCGTCGGTCCGCTACGATTGGGGATGCCGTCGGCGACGTCGGCATGCCGATGTAGTTCAATGGCAGAACTTCTGCTTCCCAAGCAGACAGCGCGGGTTCGATTCCCGTCATCGGCTCCACTGAATGACGAACGCGGCCCCGCCATGTTGGCGGCAGCCGCGTCCCGCGTCGCGTACTACTTCTTCGGCGACTGGTCCTGACTCGCTGCGTGGTGGATCCCATCCGCTGCCGAGCCCATTGCGTGACTCACCGTGTCGGTGACGTCGTTGATCTTCTTCTCGACGGAGTCGACGACTCGATCCGTCACATTCTTGGTGCCTTCGGCACTCTTCTTCAGGCTCTCGCCGGCGGTCATGATGACCTTCTCTCGTAGACCTCCGACCGTACGCGCCGAACCTGGGTTCGCCCGGTGTGGCAGCAACGCCTCGAGATCACTTCTTGCGCGTTGCGCGACGGACGATCCCGATGATCACGGTGGCGACGAAGAGGATGATCCCGATGATGGCCAACCAGATGAGGCCTTTGATCGCGAACCCCACCACAGCGAGAATCGCCCAAATCACAAGGAGCACGATCAACAAGATCAACATGTGCCCACCGTACTCCCCGTGTCCGCAGTTCCATCGTCGCGCGCAGTTGCACGCGTACGCGTCGCGGCGAGATCCTGCGGAGCGTCCGGACATCCCACTCCTGTTGAGCTTCCCGGACCCGTCTCACCTGCCGATGTCGTGGCGATCCGTGCTCGATTAGGCTCACATCCTGGGCGGCCGGGACGCCGTTCACGTGCCGATCGGGGGAAGAGATGATCGACGCAGCCGGCGAGGCAACGGGCCTCACGACGGCCGAGGTCGCGCAGCGCGTCGCCGACGGGCGCACGAACGCGTACGTGGACGCCACCAGTCGGTCCGCGTGGAGCATCATCCGGGCGAACGTCTTCACGCTGTTCAACGGCATCATCGTCGCGTGCTTCGCGGTGCTGCTCATCCTTGGGCGATGGCAGGACGCCCTCTTCGGCCTGAGCGCGATCGCCAACACGATCATCGGATCCGTGCAGGAGTTCCGCGCCAAGGCGGCGCTCGACAAGCTGGCGCTGCTGCACGCGCCGACTGCCCGTGTGATGCGCGGCGGGGAACTGCGCGAGGTGACGATCGCGGAGGTCGTGCTCGACGACATCCTCGTGCTCCGCGCCGGCGATCAGATCGCCGCCGACGGCGAGGTGCTCGAGTCGTCGCGGCTGCAGGCTGACGAGTCGATGCTGACCGGCGAATCGGATGCCGTCGACAAGCTGCCCGAAGACGAGGTGCTGAGCGGTTCGATCGTGGTCGGCGGTGAGGGTGTCGCACGCGTCACCCGGGTGGGCGCGGACTCGTTCGCGAACAAGCTGGCCAGTGAGGCGAAGCGGTTCTCGCTCGTCGCCAGCGAGCTTCGGCGATCCGTGGACAAGGTCCTCAAGTTCCAGGCGTGGATCATCGGACCGGTCGCCCTACTGGTGCTCAACGCGCAGATGTTCGTGTTCGGCGGCTGGCAGCAGGCGATCCAGAGCGGCGAATGGCGGCAGGCCGCTGTGAACGCCATCGCCGCCGTGATCGCGATGATCCCGCTCGGCCTCGTGCTCATGACGAGCATCGCCTTCGCGGTCGGCGCCGTGAAGCTCGCGGCCCGCCAGGTGCTCGTGCAGGAGCTGCCGGCGGTGGAGGGGCTCGCCCGGGTCGACGTGATCTGCCTCGACAAGACGGGCACGCTCACCGAGGGCGAGATCGTGTTCGACGACGCGCATCCGGTGACAGAGGCAGCGCCGGAAGGCTGGAACGACGTGCTCGCCTGGTACGGCGCGGAGCCCGACGCGAACGCGACGGCAAGGTGCCTGACCGCGGCCTACGCAGTCGACGTCGCGCTCGAACCTGCCGGTCGGATTCCGTTCTCGTCCGCGCGCAAGTGGAGCGCCGTCTCGTTCGAGTCGGAAGCCAGCGGCACCTGGGTTCTCGGCGGACCCGAGATGGTGTTCAAAGATGCGGATCACGCGGGTCTGCGAGCGCAGTCGGCGCAGCTGGCGGCATCCGGACGACGCACTCTCGTGCTGGGCTACGCGCCGTCGCCGCTGACCGCGACCGAGATCGAGGACGAGACACTTCCGTCCAACGTCGTGCCGGTCACGCTGCTCACGTTCCGCGAGAGTGTGCGTCCCGACGCCATGGAGACCCTCGGCTACTTCGCGTCGCAGGGCGTGGCCGTGAAGATCATCTCCGGCGACAACCCGCAGACCGTCGCAGCCATCGCCCGCGAGGTCGGGCTGGATGCCGACACCGGCTTCGACGCCCGCGAGCTGCCCGATGACGAGCACGCCCTCGCCGCCGCTCTGGAGGAGCACACCGTGTTCGGGCGCGTGACTCCGAACCAGAAGAAGGCGATCGTGCAGGCGCTCAAGTCCAAGGGGCACACGGTCGCCATGACCGGGGACGGCGTCAACGACGCTCTCGCCATCAAGGAGGCGGACATCGGCATCGCGATGGAATCCGGATCCGCCGCCACGAAGGCCGTCGCCCGCATCGTGCTGCTCGACGGCAAGTTCGAGCACCTCCCGGGCGTCGTCGCCGAGGGACGCCAGGTGATCGCGAACATTGAGCGCGTCTCGATGCTGTTCCTCACCAAGACCTCGTACGCGACGGTGCTCGCCATCGTGTTCGGGCTCAGCATCATGCAGTTCCCGTTCCTGCCGCGCCAGCTGTCGGTGATCGACGGGCTGACGATCGGCATCCCGGCGTTCTTCCTGGCGCTCATGCCGAACGTTCGACGCTACATCCCCGGATTCCTGCGCCGCTCGCTGAGCTTCGCGATCCCCGCCGGCGTCATCGTCGGTCTCGTGCTCTGGTGGTATTCGTGGGCGGCGACGGGCGCCGGCATCGAGCAGGACGAGTTGCGGACGGGATCCACGCTCATCCTCACGATCGTCGGCCTCTGGGTGCTGGTCGTGCTGTCGCGTCCGATCGACGGCTGGAAGATCGTGATCGTCGGCGCCATGATGATCGGGCTCATCCTCGTCTACGCGGTGCCGTTCGCCCGCCAGTTCCTCGGGCTCGTGGATCCGTCGCTCACGGACACCGTCCTCGTGATCGGGATGTCCGTCGTCGCCATCGTCGGGATCGAGGTGGTGCGATTCGTCCACCGCCGCTACGTGCGCAGGCATGGCGGCACAGGGGACTACTGAAGCGCCAGCTCGAGGCCCGGTTACAGGCCGGTGCTGCGGGATGCGGCATCCCGCTCGCTGATGTGGGCGAAGTAGCGGCCCGTACGTCCGACCCAGAGCACAACAGTGGTCAGCACGGCGACGACCATCAGCACGATCTCGAACCAGTACGACGTGCCGTCGATGATCAGCGACAGCACCGCAAGCAGGAACTCGACCGCCATCGCAACGGTGACCAACACGCGCGCGTAGTGCTTGCCCCGCGTGAGTGCCGATGCAAGCGCGATCACGAACAGGCCGAACAGGATCACGATCGCCCCCGTCAGCGTCACCGCGAACGATCCCCCGAGCAGCCCGTTGTCGACCGCGTACCGCAGCAGGATGAACAGGATGCCCACGACGATCGCGATGAACCCCGCCACGTACGTGAGCACCACGATCGCGATCAGCTCGGCGGGCGGACGATGGCGACGTCGACCGGATGCCGCACCCGAGGCATCCGCGGACCGGCCGGCCGGCGTTCGGTTGGTCATGGTGTCACCTTATGGGCTGACAGAGTTCGGGCCGGCACACCGTGTATTCGGCCGAATGGGCGGCGTGCCGGCCAGGCCCCGCCGCATCGGAGTGGCGGGCGGACCCCTTCAACTGTCGGGTGGGGTCCAGGAGGCACCGACGACCAGACGGTCGTTCGCAGCGCCACGCTCCTGACGACGAAACCCACGATCCTGCCGCGGAAAAGGAGAGCCAGTGGGCGCGGTTGCGGCCCCCGCGGCATCCGCGCCCCTGGCATTCCCACATGAACCCAGCGCTGAGGCGAGCCCCCCGGCAACATGCCCTCTGCGCACGTGACTCATGACCCCCATCTTGCACCCGTTATCGGGCTGTGACCAGGGTCCATTCCGGGTGAAAACCTGGCATTCGGGCTTGCTGCTGCCCCAATCCGGGTGACGATCGGGAGTCGACGCGGTGCAAGGTAACGGCGGATATCGATCCGCTCAGTGTCCGCTGAGCTTCACGGCGATCTGTCACCGGCGGTGCTTACGGTGTACCTCTCGACGCCGACGGGGGCTGGCTTCAGCGAGGTCTCCGAACGAGCAGCGAGCCGCAACGGCAGACGTCGGAGCGGCTCGGACCGAGACGAAGAGGAGGATCCCGTGTCGGATGCCCGTGCACTCCGTCCGCCCCGAACTCCGCGCGCGCCGCTGCGCGTCGGGGTGTTCACTCGCGGCCGCCTGAGACGCCTTGCCGTGAGGGATGCCCGTGCCGGCGTGCCCCGCGCCGCCTACGAAGCCGAGCCGGTCAGCGATCCCACCCCCACCGTCCAGGCCCTGCAGGCGCACGCCGCCACCTACGCTCAGCGCGAGGGACAGCGGTTCTTCACCGATGTGCGTGCCCAGTGGACCGAGAACGAGGCCCTCGTGGAGACGATCGGACGCGAGCAGCACGAGTACACGGAACGCGCGGCCGCCATGCAGCACGAACCCGCTGAGGTGCTGCAGGATGCCACGTCGCCGGCTCACGAGGATCTGCGCCGCCTCGAGCGCCGCATCCAGCGCGACCACCGCAGGTCGGCCCACCTCAAGGCGCTGATCCACACGCGGTTCACGGTGGCGCGGCTGCGCGCCCGCCGATACTTCGACTACTCGGACGAGAAGGTGGCGATCTACTGGGGCACGCTGCGGCGCAAACATCCGGCGGCGGAGAACATCGCGGATCGTCCGCCCGTGCTGACCCGTCCTGCGTGGCTGACGGTCGACGACAGTCACCGGGCGCTCGAGCTGTGGCACGGCACCGACCTGTTCGCGGCGCTGGAGCAGCACGCACCGTGAGCTCCCGGAGCGAGCTCTGGTGCGAGGGCATGGACAGGTTTCAGCAAACAGCAGGGCAGCCGACGCAGGCTGCCGAAGGGGGCCGGTCGGGGCATCCGATCGGGGCAAGGAGGAACCATGTCGGCTCGTGACCGAATGGGAGCCGTCGTCGCCGTGGTCGACACCCACGACGCGTTCGGCCTGGAAACCGTGGCATACCGTCTGCCGAAGGTGAGTGCTCTGTCGCGCAGACTGCGATGGCGGCTCTGGCGCATGCGCAAGTCGCTCGACGTCGAGACGCTCGATGTCTTCGAGCACGAGCTCGATGCGTTCGAGCGGGCGGGACTCGCCGAACTCGCCAGGCAGCGCACTCGCCACGAGTCGACCTGCGAAGCGCTGCAGACCATCGCGAAGGCGCGGATCGAGCTCGTGAACGGTGCGCTGCGCACGGCGAGCGCCGATGTGGCCAAGGCCGAGGCGGACGCCGCGATGCTCGAACGCAAGCTCGCCGACCGCGATCCGCAGTTCCACAGCTACGCCTAGCGCGGCTGCGCCGCTCATTGGCTCAAGACTCAAGGGGGATGCCATGGCTCGCGACATCGTCATGAAGCCGCCGCGGAGTGGTCCGCGGCTCGGACGGCTCTCGCCGTTCGTGCACGTTCTCGTCTACGTGCTCCTCGTCGGCATGATCGCCGTCGACTACTATCTGCTGTCTCAGACGCTGACCCTGCTCTTGCGCAACGACAGCCAGTACGGATCCATCGGCGCCATGATGTACATCATCACGGCAGGCATCTCGGCCGCGATCGTCACCATCCCGCACCTGGTGGCCGTGCTGATCCGCCGCATCGAGAGCGGCATCACGACGCGCGGCTGGGTCGCCGTTGTCATCGGACTAGGCATCCTCTGGGCTGCCATCCTGATCACCGTCACGCTCGCCAGGATCAAGGCCGGCATCGACACCCAGAACTCCGGCGGGCTCTCCGGGCTGGTCGGATCCGGTCAGGCGTCCACGACTTCAGGCTTCTCGTGGACGGCGCCCGACACGATCATGGCGTTCCTCATGCTCGGCGTGCTGGTGACCTCCGGATTCTTGAGCTTCGTGGCCGCGTGGCTCACGACCCGTCCGCTGGTCACCGCCGTCGAGCGGGGGTGGCACCGCGTGCAGCGTGCACGGCAGTACCGCGATCGCCTCGTCGCCGAGCAGGTCAAGGCAGCGGATGCCGTGGCCCAGCAGGCCGTGCAAGACGCCGCGGACCTGCAGCGATACACCCTCGCCCAGGCGATGCTCCGCGCCCAGCTCGAGGAGCTGCGGGCGCAGCTCGCGACGACACTCGCGGAGCGCCTGCGGGATCCGCAGGGCACCAGCCAGATCATCCACGAGCTGCAGCTGCGGCGGGATCCGCCATCCCCCGCGTCCGCCGAGTGACGACCCGCCACCACCGAAAGGAACCTGCTACGTGAGATCCCCGATCCGCTTCGTCGCTCCCGCTGTGGCGGCGTGCCTCGTCACCGTCGCCCTCGCCGCGTGCTCGTCGTCACCCACCTCGGGACCGTGCAGCCAGGCGGACAAGCGGAACCTGGGCGTCGTCGCCGGGAGCACGGCGAACGAGCCGGCGATGCAGCTGCCGGCATCCGCGGCGGATCAGCTGAAGGCGACGGGGGCCAGCAACGGGAGCGTCACGATCGTGATCCCGTCCGGCACGCCGGAGGCGCGCGGGACCACGCTTCTGGGGTCGACGGCCAACGACGACATCGTGTGCAAGAGCGACCAGCGCAACAAGCTCGCCCAAGTGACGGACTACATCGACGCGCTCAAGGCGTCCAAACCCGAGGTCGACTTCCTCGACGCCATCGATCAGGCCGCGCGCAATCTCGGCACGAACTCGATGGGCGTGCTGGTCGTCGGCAACGGGCTGCAGACCGTCGATCCGCTGAACTTCGCCGTGAAGGGGCTGCTCTCCGCTGACCCGCAGCAGGTGGCATCCGATCTGAAGTCCAAGGGCGAGTTGCCGACGGACCTGAACGGGGTGACGGTCTACTGGTCGGGCCTCGGCGACGTCGCCGGCTCGCAGCAGCCACTGACGATCACGGCGCGCAGCAACCTGGAGTCCATCTGGGCGGCGATCATCAAGGCGGCGGGCGGCACGCTGTCCGTGCTGCCGGAGCCCGCATCCGGATCCGCCGCAGACTCCCTGCCGACCGTGACAGCGGTGCCCGTCCCGGCCGCCGCCACGAAGACCGACTGGACGCAGCCCATCGTCGTGCGCGACAGCGACCTGCTGTTCGTCAAGGACACCGCCACTTTCTCGGATCCGACCGCCGCCTCCAAGGTGCTCGAAGCGCTCGTTCCGTCGATCGAGCAGAACGGCCAGGTCGTCACGATCACGGGCACGGCATCCAAGGACCAAGCGACCAGCAACACCGCAGACCTCGCGCTCTCCCGACAACGAGCGGATGCCGTCAAGCAGGCGCTCACATCACTCGGTGTGCCGGCGTCGCTGCTTGCGACGGCGGGTGTCGGGCACGAGTGGTGCGGCTTCAAGCCAGAGACGGATGCCACCGGCGCCTACTCGGATGCCCTCGCGGAACAGAACCGCACGGTCATCCTCACCTCGCCCGGCGTCTCGCTCTGCGGCTGAGCCGCGGCGCAACCGCTGGTCGAGGCACTGGATTCGATGAGTCCGACCGGCGGGAGACGGGATCAGGCGTCGGAGGGTCGTTGCGGTGGCCGGAAGTGGTCTCCGCTTTCAGCTCCGGCGCACATCCCACAGGTGGTGCACCGGGTCGTGGATGAAGTACCGCGCAAGCGACTCCACGGTGAAGACCGATCCGTCGCTGCGGCGGCCCGACCGACCGAGCACGGCATCCGGAACCGCGTCCCAGGCATCCGCGATCGCCAGGCCCGCTTCACGCAGCTGTACTGCGACGGTGGCCGGATCCTGCTCGCCGTAGCGCTCGGCGACTGCGGTGGCGTCCTGATCCCAGTTCTCGAACTCGGGGTCGTCCTCGCGCAGGAGGAGCTGGAGCCTCCCGCTCATCACGCCGAACACGTCGCGCACGTGCGCTGCATACTCCAGCGGCGACCACGTCGCGTCGTTCGGACGAACGCGCACATCGTCACGCTCGAGCACGGGCATCCAGGCGGCAACGTTCTCCCTGGTGAGCCGCGGGATGTCGCGGAACGGCACGGTACTGGCGTCGAATCCGCACTCGGGGCAGGGGCGCTCGAGCACCCAGGTCCAGCTCTTGGTTTCGGGGACGATCGGCATGGGATCGACGATAGTGCCCAGCGGATCGGCATCCGTCCGCTGGGGCGTCCGCTCAGTTCGAGGGCAGCGGGCGGTAGACGGCCGGCGCGGGCGTGGGCTCCGGCGTCGGCGCCGGTGCCGCCGGAGCACCGGCGGGACGACAGGTCGCGAGCTGGTTCAGGGACGCGGCAGCGGCGTCCGCGTTCCACGGCAACGTGATGGTCGGCGCCTTGCGCCCTTCGGCGGGCTTGAAGGTCGTTGCGATCGCCGCGAGCTGCATCGCGAGCGCCTGGGCGAACGCGGCACCGGATGTCGAATCGTTCAGCATGACCACGATCGTGAGCCCGGAGGCCGGATCGCTGAGCATCGAGGTGATGAAGCCCGGCGCGCTCCCGTCGTGGCCGCGCATCGGTCCGAGCTGAAGTCCACCCATGCCGTACGTCTGCCATCCGGCGACCGTCGTTCCCATCGGCACGGTCTTCCAGGCCGCCTTCTTGGCGTCACCGCGAAGCAGGGACGAGGTCGCGAACGACTGGGCGAAGGTCTTCAGATCGCTGAGCGTCGAGACGACGCCGCTCGCCGTCCACGTCGCGCTCGGCGCCGCCTGCGTGTCGTCGACGATCGTGCCGCAGGTGGGACTTCCGCTGACCGCGTCTAGCGAGGTCGCGTATCCGTGCAGAGCGGACCCCGGGATGCCCGTCCCGGTCGGGAGCGACGTCGACGCCATACCCAACGGCTGGAACACCTCGTTGCGGTAGAGCGTCGACCAGTCCTGACCGGTCGCCGCCTGCAGCGCCATCCCGAGCAGGATGAAGCCGGCGTTCGAATAGGACCATGCCTGTCCTGGGGTACCTGTGCGCGGCTCGCCGAGACCGCTCGCGACCAGTTCCATCGGCACGTACGGGCGCTGCGGGTTGTCGACGAACTGCGGGCCAAGCGCGCTCGTGTAGTCGCCGAGGCCCGACGTGTTCTGACAGAGCTGGCCGAGTGTGAGACCGTCGATGCCGACGAGCCGCGGAAGGTACTTCGACACCGGGTCGTCGAGCGCGACCTTGCCCTCCTGCACGAGCGAGAGCAAGACCGTGCACGTCATCGGTTTCGTCACCGATCCCACGCGCCACGCCATGTTCGCGGTGACCGCCTGCTTGCCCTTCGCCGTGGTGGTCCCGATGCCGGCCGTGTACGAGCCGGCCCACGGCGCCCAGACACCGACGATCGCGCCGGACGCTGCCGTCAGGCCCATGGCATCCGTCACCGCCTTCTTGAGCGCACCGGCCTCGTCGGACGGCAACGACACGGATGCCTGCGACGGCACGGGCGTGTTGGCCGACGAGGTGCATCCGGAAAGGGCCGCGGATGCCCCGAGCACGACGGCCACGGTCGCCGCGATCAGCGCGGAGCGACGTCTTCGCCCCCGAAGTCCTGCCATCAAACGCCCCACGCGGTCCCCCCGGTCCTGACTTTCAGACTAAACGGACACCTGTCGAATTCGTGTAGGCGGCGGTAACGAGACAGCAACATCGAATCAGAAATCATCCCTTGTGATGACCTCGCGAACTGTGTGGTCAGACCACATGGGACGACTGTCGCGCCCAGCACGGGTACGCCAGCCGTTCGGCCCACGACTGTTGATTCTCGGACCCCGTCCGAGCTCGGCTCACTGGGCGCCGACTTCCGCCCGGCCGTGCGCACCGCGACTCGGACGACCGCTGGTCAGACGCGCTGCACGGCTCAGACGACCGGCGGCCGGACACCAGACGGATCGTGACACGGGCAGCAACGACTCAGACCCGCGACGCCGCGCAAGAACCCCGGCCCGTCCCGAAGCCGGACTCGAGTATTCGGAAGCACTGGGCAGTTCGAGCGCGCGCCGTCTGAGCGTTCGGCCTACTTCTCGCCGTGCATGAAGCGGTCGACGTCGCGGTCCACCATGACGTCGCTCGGACGCAGCGGCCTGCTGAGGTAGAGGCCGTCCAGGGAGGTCAGACGGCTGAGCGCGACGTACGTCTGCCCCGGGCTGAACGCGCGGGCGCCGAGATCGACGATCGCGCTGTCGTACGTCTTGCCCTGCGATTTGTGGATGGTCACGGCCCAGGCCAAGCGCAGCGGGAACTGGGTGAACTCCGCGGCGACGTCCTTGGTCAGCTTCTTGGTGAGCGGGTTGTAGGTGTACTTGTACCGCTCCCAGACCATCGGCTCGACCTCGTGCACATCGCCGTCGACCTCGACGAACACGTTCGCGTCGATACGCACGACGGTGCCGATCGTGCCGTTCACCCAGCGAGGCGGCTCACCGCCCTGTCCAGTGTCGTTGCGCAGGAACATCACCTGGGCGCCGACCTTCAGCTCGAGCGTCTCGTCCGCCGGAAAGTTGCGCTGCCCGAAGTCGCCCGACACCTCGGCCTTCGCGGTCAGCGCCCGTCCGGGAAGCCGCGCCAGAGCGGACGCATTGATGCGCGCGACCGTGTCGTTGCGGGTCGCCAGGGTGATGGTGCCATCGTCGGGCTTGGGACGTGCGCCCACGCCGTTGAGACGGTCGGCGATCTCCTTCGTCACCCGCCCGTGCCGCACGGCGTTGAGCATGTGCTTGAAGTCGAGCTCATGCTGCCGGTGGATCTCGGTGAGTTCGAAGCGGCGCAGCGATGCCTCGTCCCACACCTTCGCGTCGAAGAACCACATCGACCTGTAGGTGTCCGCGAAGTAGGCCCGCTCCTCGGCGTCCCCAGGCACTGGCGCGAGCTGATACGGATCGCCGAAGAGCACGATCTGCACGCCGCCGAAGGGTTCGAGCTTGCGCTGGCGAGCCTGCCGGAGTGCGCGATCGATGGCATCCATCAGGTCTGCGTTGACCATGGACACCTCGTCGATGACCAGGGTGTCGATGGAGTTCAGCAGGCTGAGCAGCTCGCGTGGCTGGTCGAGGTCGTGGTCGGCAATGACGCCGATCGGCAGCCGCAGCAGCGAATGGATCGTCTGCCCACCGACGTTGAGCGCCGCTACGCCGGTCGGCGCGCTGATCACCAACTGCTTCTTCGTGTTCCAGCTCAGGTGGTTGAGGAGCGTGGACTTGCCGGTCCCGGCGCGTCCGGTGACGAACACGTGATCGCTGGTGTTCTCGATCGCGTCGTAGACGGAGGTCTGCTCGGCCGTCAGCCTCAGCTTGCTCAACCGCGTGGCTCCTCGTGCTCATTCGCTGACGCGACCGCGGTCGCGGCCGTGCTCAACGCTGGGGCTCCCGGGTGGCATCAGCGCCCGAGGACGCGGCCGTGGCGGCGGTGCCCGCCGGACCGGTGACGCCGTCGGACACTTCAGACTCCGGAGCGGATGCCGCACCCCCAGCGCTCTTCACGTCGCCGGATGCCATGCGTTGCAGCATCGCATTGTAGGCCGCGAGCTCCGCGTCGCCCGTGCGATCCGCCTGCCTGTCGCGACGCTTGCTCTCTTTCGCGTCGCTGCGGCTCCACTGGACGGCGACGATGATCGCGAGCGCCACCGTCGGCAGCTCGCCGATGCTCCACGCGATGCCGCCGGCGAGTTGCTGGTCCGCCAAGGGAGTGACGCCCCAAGTGCGACCCATCGCCCCGTACCAGTCGGCGAGGAAGAGACCGTTCGCGGTGATGATCGACAGACCGAAGAACGCGTGGAACGCCATCGTGCCGAGCAGGAGGACGAGCCGCAGCGGATACGGGAATCGGTACGGAACCGGGTCGATGCCGATCAGGGACTGCGCGAACAGGTATCCGGTGATGAGGAAGTGGATGATCATCCACTCGTGGCCGATGTGGTCCGTCGTCGCCCAGCTGAACAAGGACGAGTAGTAGAAGACCCAGAGGGATCCGGCGAAGAGCACCGCGGCCGTGATCGGGTGGGTGAGGAACGCAGCGATCTTCGAGTGCACGACCAGGAGGATCCACTCGCGGCCCCCCCTGGATCCGTCCGTGCGTTTCGCGATGGCCCGCAGCGCCAGCGTGACGGGAGCACCGGGTACGAGCAGCACGGGGACGGCCATGGTGAGGAGCATGTGCGCGAGCATGTGGCTTGAGAACAGGTACTTCTCGTAGACGTTGATGCCGCCGTTCGTGACCCACAGCAGCAGGATGATGCCGGCCACCCAGGCGATCGTGCGTCCGATGGGCCACCTGTCGCCGCGACGGCGCAGCCGCACGACGCCCGCCACGTAGAAGAAGAGCGCGAAGCAGCATCCGATGAGCCACAGCGGATCGACGTTGATGCCGAAGAGGTAGTGCGCAAGGCTCACGGGCGCGGGAAGGGGCTCGCCGGTGAGTACCTCGGCAGGCGTCGGCTGGCTGACCGGAACGTCGGCGACCGGAGTCGCCGTGCGTGCGAGCGCCGCTGCGACACCGGACGCGATGCCCATGAAAGCGAGCTCGGCTGCGACGAGCCACCAGAAAGGTCCCTTGCTGCCGGTGCGCTTGAGACGACCGATGAGGTAGCGGCGCTGAAGCAGCCCGAAGAGCCCGAGGATGACGAGCGCGAGCACCTTCACCAGCACGAGCACACCGTAGGAGGTGAGAAGGTTCTCCAGCGTGCCGATGCGGAGGTCCGCGTTGATGACGCCTGAGAACGCGACGACGACGAACGAAACGATCGCCAGGGTCGAGAAGCGTTCGAGCACGGTGATCAGACGGTCCCCGGTCAGCGACTTCCGGATGAGGACGATCGTGAGCAGCCCGCCGATCCAGATCGCCGCGAAGACGAGGTGCAGGCCGAGGGACGTGATCGCCTGGTCGTGTCCGGCGGTGCCTGCGGAGTGCCCGCTCAGCGCCATCGGGATGAGGGAGCACAGCGCCACGATCGCGACGAACACGACGGCCGTGTGGTTGCGCACGGCGAAGCAGAGCACTGTCGTGACAGCGGCGATCAGCGTGATCGCCAGCCAGACCTGTCCGACTGCGATCTGCGTTGCGAACTGGCTGATCCCGTCGCTGAACTGCTGGTCGAAGGAGAGAGCCGATCCGGTGACGTCGAGGTACGTCAGCACGCCGGTGACCGCGCTCGCGACCGTCATGATCGCGGCTGAGCCGGCCGCAACATCCAGCGCCCTGTCGTACTCGGGCTTCTCGGGGCTGAGCGCGAAGCACGCCATGACGAGCGCGCCGATCATGCCCGCCGCGCTCAGATTGACGAAGAGGTTCGCGACCGGCAGTCCCCACCTCACGACGGGACCCGGATCCAGCAGCGCGGGAGCGGATGCTGCGCCCCCGTACGCGAGCGCCGCGAGGATGGCGAGCAGCGCGAAGACGACCAGGGCGACGGGGCCCGCGACGCGCTGAACTCTGCTCACCAGTCAAGCGTAGGCGGTTGGACCTGGGCGGCCGACGTGTCCGGATGACGGTGCGCAGACATCCGCAATCTGCAGCTTTGTGGACGGAGAGTCGTCACACCGGGACGCCTTTCGGCCCCATACGCGAGCCGCCTCCAGGTGCCGGTCACCCCGGCGGTGCCCTCGTACCGATCTCGCCGTTGTCGCACGATGCCGTGTCGCGACCCACCCGCTTCATGCCGAGCCACCCCGATGCTCGCGTACCGATCTCACCGTTGCCGCTCGACACTTTTCGCGACCCACCCGCTTCGTGCCGAGCCACCCCGATGTTCGCGCCAACAAGAGGGTGGGTCGGCAGGAACGGGGTGGGCCGGCGGGAACGGAGCGGGTCGGCAGGTGAAGGCGGCCCGGCAGGAAGGGCCGGGTGAGGCTCGGGAGGAAGGGACCGAGGTGAGGGGAGGGGAGGGGACCGGGGTGAGGGGAGGGGACCGGGGTGAGGGGAGGGGACCGGGGTGAGGGGAGGGGACCGGAGAGCTCCTGCGATTGCGGAGGCATGAGAAAGGGGATGCCGGCGAACCGGCATCCCCTTCTCAGGCGCTGATGGCTACTTGACGGAAGCCTTGAGCTTGCTGCCCGCGGTCAGCTTGACGCGGTGGCCGGCCGGGATCTTGATCTCGGCACCGGTCTGCGGGTTGCGGCCCGTACGCGCGGCCGTCGACGTGCGCTCTGCGGCGAGCCAGCCCGGGATGGTGACCTTGCCACCGCCTGCGACGGTCTCGGAGATCGTCGTGAAGAAGGCGTCGACCACCTTCGAGACCGTAGCCTGGCTCTCCCCCGACGACGCAGCCACTGCCGCGACGAGCTCGGTCTTGTTCAGCGACTTGTCAGCCATTGAGTGTCCTCCTCGGACGTTCTGCTGCGGAGCAGCGTTTGTGGTGAACTTCACGGCCATGAGCCGCTTGAAGTGGTTCGGCGAACAGGTCCGCGAACCGACCTCAAAGTACCAAGATTCCGCGGAATTCCGCGGATTTCCGGGGTTTCAGAGGTCATTTGGACCGCTTGATGACCCTCATGACGGACTATTCACAGGGTTATACACAGAACCGGCGGAGTTATGCACAGGGTTCGTCCTCGGTCCTGCCCACAGCAACGATCGGCCAACAGATGCGGCAGCAGTTCGAGCCACCGGGTCAGCAACAGGCTGTGGCAGTCCGACACTCCGGTCCTCAGGCCCCCGGCCGAGGTGTCCGTCCGAGGTTCAGACGCGCGGTCCGTCACGAAAACAGGACTGATCGCGCTCTCGCGACGAAAACAGGCCGATTTGGCCTGTTTTCGATCACTTGTCCTGTTCTCGGAGCTGCCATGTGATGACGGATGTCGCGGTGACCGCGGTGACAATGGGCAAGCACGCACACAAAGACGAAGGCATGCAAAAGGGGCGCCGTCCCGAAGGACGACGCCCCTTTCGAAGCACTGCGCCGGACGAACCGGAGCTGGATGGCGGATGCCGTCTCGACATGTCGCTCAGGCGGCAAGCCGAGGACGACTGCGCCTCTTTACCTGGATGTCACCAAGACGACTTGGTGATGCCCGGCAGCTCACCGCGGTGAGCCATGTCGCGGAAGCGCACACGGGAGATGCCGAACTTGGTCAGCACACCACGCGGACGACCGTCGACGGCGTCGCGGCTGCGGAGGCGCACCGGCGACGCGTTGCGCGGCAGCTTCTGCAGACCGACGCGAGCGGCTTCGCGCTCCTCGTCGGAGGAGTTCGGATTGATGAGGGCCTTCTTCAGCTCGAGACGCTTCTCGGCGTAACGGTCGACGACGTCCTGGCGCTGCTTGTTGCGCGCGATCTTGCTCTTCTTGGCCATGCTTCTACCGCTCCTCGCGGAATTCGACGTGCTTGCGCACAATGGGGTCGTACTTCTTGAGCACGAGACGGTCGGGGTCGTTGCGGCGGTTCTTCTTGGTCACGTAGGTGTAACCGGTGCCGGCCGTCGAACGGAGCTTGATGATCGGGCGGATGTCTTGTGCCTTGGCCATCAGATCTTCTCCCCACGGGCCAGGATGTCCTTGACCACGGACTCGATGCCGCGGACGTCGATCACCTTGATGCCCTTGGCGCTCACGTTCAGAGTGACGTTACGGCGCAGGGACGGCACGTAGTACGTCTTCTTCTGGATGTTCGGGTCGAAACGACGCTTCGTGCGTCGGTGCGAGTGCGAGATGTTGTGTCCGAAACCGGGCACAGCTCCCGTCACCTGGCAGACAGCTGCCATGATTTCCTCCATCAGTACCGAAGGGCGGATGCCCTTCCCAAGATCTCTTGTCGGCGCACACAACGACTCACCGCATTCGCGAAGAGGGGATTGTGTGTGCGAACTGCGCAGAGGAGTCCGCGCAGACGAACGTCAAGTCTACGCGACACGCCGCGGGTACCCAAATCGAGAAGGCAGGCGAACGTCCACTCTCCTCGGCAGTGGTGATCGGATGCGGGTGAAATGGTTGACCGCCGTCAACTGTCGTTGCTAGGTTCCTTGGGCGTGAAACTCAGCAAACGCATAGCCTCTGTTGCCCTCGGTGCCTCGCTCGTCGTCGGCCTGGCCATCATCCCCACAACGTCGGCCAGCGCCTCAACCACGTGCACCGCCAACGTGTATGGTCCCGGCGGATACTCCGTGTGCGTCGGATACATCCAGACCATGCTCAACAGTTGGGCGAACGACTACGGCATCAAGGCCATCGCTGTCGACAACTCATACGGGAACGCGACCACGAGCCGGGTCAAGCAGTTCCAGGGCGACATGACCAATCCGAAGCTCGCGACCGACGGCTACGTCGGCCCGGCCACGTGGAAGGCCCTGTGCGGCTGGACCTCCGTCGGAACAGCCGCCGCCAAGAAGGCCCGCGTCGCGGCGGGCTGCTGACCTCGACCGACTCTTCACGTGGCATCCGATTCCATCTGGACGGATGCCACGTCCGTTCTCTCACTGGGTTGGACGTCAGGAGCATGGCGCCGGAGTGCAGCAATACGGTCGCTGCAGCGAGGTTGCACTCAGGGGTCCTCAGGCGCTGAAGTCCCGCGACGGCCCGACGCTCACGACGCCGGCGGGCATCCGCAGGATTCGCGAATCACCAACTCCACAGGGAACGTCGTCAGACCCGGTTCGGGTTCGCCGGACTCGAGGCGGCGAATGGCGTCCTCGGCCATGTCTGCGATCGGCTGCGCCACGGTCGTCAGCGGCGGGGTCATGTACGCCGCCTCCGTGATCCCGTCGAACGACACGACGGCGATGTCCTCCGGGATCCTGACATCGGCCGCGTGCAGCGCGGCCATCAGACCCATCGCGATCTGATCGGATGCCGCGAACACCGCATCCGATCGGCCGCCGCCTTCGGCGAGTGCGAGGCCGGCCTCGTAGCCGCTCCGGTAGCCGAACTCGGCGTGCAGGATGCGCCCACGCGGCAGCCCGGCATCGCTCAGAGCATCCGACCACCCTCGCTCGCGCTGGTCCAGTGGCTGGTCGCTGCCCACGAAGGCGATGGAGCGACGCCCGTGGCCGATCAGGTGTTCCGTGGCCTGCCTGGCGCCGGAGCGGAAATCGACGCCGATGGCGGGGATCGGCTGGTCACCGCTGAACTGATTGATGAGGACCACGGGGACGGCGAGTCCCGCCACGATCGCCTGCTCTGAGGCCGTGAGCGTCTCCGCGATGATGAGGCCGCCGATCTGGCGTGCAACCAGGTCGTGAATGAGGTCCGCGGTCGCCACGTGTGTTCGATCCGAGTTCATCGTCAACAGGGATCGGCCATGCCGAACGCTGGCCAGGTCGAGCTCGTAGCAGAGCTGCGCGAAGAACGGGTTGCGGGTGTCGATCACGACCATGCCGAACATGTCGGCCGACCCCTTGGAGAGCGCCCTGGCTGCCGCGTTCGGACGATAGCCCAGCATCCGCACCGCTTCGAGCACGCGGTCCCTGGTGCCGGGCGCCACCCGCTTCGGGCTGTCATTGAGCACATAACTCACGACGGCTGTGCTGACGCCGCTGTATCGTGCGACGTCAGCACGCGTGACCCTGGACCCCGACCTGGCTGGCATCCCTGTATTCTCGCCGGTCGGCGTCGTCGTCAGCCTGCCGTGACCGTCGCGGATGCCGCCTCCACGGCGGCCTGCCCCGGAGCGTCCCCGAGATCGGGGATGGTGAGACGCTCGCCATCCCGCCGAGCTGATTGGTGCGCGATCACGCCGGGGAGCGTGAAGCGAGCGGCCGTCCACGCATTCACGGGCGGCAGGATCTGCGACTCGACCGCACGAACGAAGTCATCCACGAGGAAGTGATGGCTGCCCTCGTGCCCGTTGTGCAGACCGAGCAGCTCCGCGGGAATGCGCGTCGTGTCGTGCACGGCGGCGTATCCGGACACGAAGGCGTCGCGGAGGGCGGGCGACACGTTCGCGAGCGACGGATCGTCGAGCGAGACGGATGCGTGGGTGTCGATGAGTGCCGAAACGTCGACCGCCTCCTCCCGCGTCTGCCAGAACGACGCGGTCGTCACCTGTTCGAAGCTGCCCTCGGTGCCGAACCAGCGGAACCGGGACTCGCGCTTGTGCGACGGGAATCCGACGCGGCGGAACTCGTTGATGCGCATGGATCCGCCACCCGCGATCTCGAACAGCGCGGTCGCGTTCGAGAGGTCGTTGTCGAACTGGCTCACCGAACGGTCGAAGACGCCGTCTCCGCGCCCGTCGACCACGCCGATCGCGGACACCGACGTCGCATGGCTCGGCCAAGCCCCGAGCACACCGCCGACGGAGTGCGTCGGGTAGAGGAGAGGAGGATAGCTTGCCGTCGACTTCCAGTTCTCGCCGCCGGAGTACTTGTACGCGTCATAGAACCCGAGGTCCATGTCGTGCACGTAGTCGCCCTCACCGTAGAAGATGGTGCCGAACTCGCCTGCCGCCAGCTTCTGCCGGGCGAACACCGTCGCCGGGTTGTAGTAGCTCGTCTCGCCCATCATGTAGGTGAGGCCGGTCTCGCGCACCGTCGCGACGATCTCTTCGATCTCCTCGGCGGAGATGGCCATCGGCACCGCCGAGTACACGTGCTTGCCGGCGCGGAGCGCCTTGACAACGAGCGGACCGTGGGTCCAGCGCTGGGTGAAGATCGCGACGGCGTCCACCGGGGACTTCAACATCTCGTCGAAGTCTGCAAACGTCCCCGCGAATCCGCCGGAAGCAACCAGCTCGGTCGCCCGCTCTGGGATGAGATCCGTCAGGTACACCTCCGATACGTCCGGGTGGTGGTGGAAGAGCGTCGCGAACTGGCCGGCGAACTGGCCTGCTCCGACGATGCCCAGGGAGAACGTCATCGTGAATCCTTCGAGCCTTCTGCGCTGCCGAGTGCGAGCGCGTGCTCGACAGCCTGCCAGGTTCAAGTTACCCGTGTCAACTGATCAGTTGCCCGCGGATTTCAGGGAGGAAACCGTGTTCGGCACATCAGTATCTACGCGGGTAACCGTGAACTGCATGACACGCGCGGAGGCGCTCATTGCGGTCGATGCCCATGCCGCCGTCTGGGTTGGCGGCGCTGACCGGGTTGGCGCCGCTGACCGGATTGGCGGCGTTGACCGGGTTGGCGGCGTTGATCGGGTTGGCGGCGAGCTCCGGATGTGCGCGTGGCGACCCGCGCATCATTCGGTACCGATTACCAGAGCTGGCATCCAGGGTCGGAGGGATCCTCCGGTTTTCGCTGCGAGAGCGCGATCGCTCCGGTTTCGGAACGGATCAAGTTGGGCAGCTTCCGGCAGCGGGGCGCCTAATCAGCGATCGGGAGCGGATGCCGCGCAGTCCGCACAGAGACCGAAGACGTCGACGACGTGGCGCGCATCCGTGAAGCCGTGCTCGGATGCCACTCGCTGCGCCCACTGCTCCACGTCGTCCGCCGCGATCTCGACGGTCAGCCCGCAACGGCGGCAGATCAGGTGATGGTGGTGTCCGCTGGTCGAGCACGCGCGGTAGAGGGCCTCGCCCTCCGGCGACTGGAGCGAGTCCGCCTCGCCCTCGGTGGCGAGATCCGACAGTGCGCGATAGACAGTGGCGAGGCCGATGGGGGATCCGTGCTCGCGCAGCTCGGTGTGCAGGCTCTGGGCGCTGACGAATCCCTCGTTGGAGGTCAACGCCTCGCGCACCGCCTCGCGCTGCCAGGTGTTCCGTTTCATCGCTGAACCCCCGATCGCGCGTCGATCATGACGCTCCCGCGGACTCGGTCACCGGGACTGCCTCGGTCACCGGGACTCTGTCCGTCACCGGGACTGCGCCGGCCACCGGGACTGCGCCGACCACAACCGGCCGCCTCGACGCGGTGAGCGGTGCGCGGGTCGATGCCACGGGCATCCGTCCGCTCATGCCTCGACGCTTGCGACCCCAGGCGATCAGCCTGCACACCACATAGATGAGGAACGAGATGGTCGTCACGTACGGGCTGATCGGCACGCTGCCGCCGAGCGCCAGCATGATGCCGCCCACCATCGAGACCACGCCGAACACGACGCTGAGCAGCGGCACCCAGAGCGGCGACGACGACACCTTCAACGCGGCGGCAGCCGGTGTCACGAGGATCGAGAGCACGAGCAGCGCGCCCACGATCTGCACGGAGACCGCGACCGCGAGCCCGAGCAGCAGCATGAACACGATCGAGAGCGACCGGGTCGGGACACCGCGAGCGGCCGCGACATCCGCGTCGGTGCTGGCGAACATCAGCGGGCGCCACACCACGCCGAGACCGACCAGCACGATGATCGAGATGACCAGGAGCGCGCCGATCTGCGGGTTGTCGATCGCGACGATCTGTCCCGTCAACAGACCGAACTTGTTGGCCGAGCGTCCAGGGTAGAGGGCCAGACAGAGGATGCCCAGGCCGAGTCCGAACGGCATCAGAACGGCCGTGATCGAGTTGCGTTCTCGAGCCCTCGAGCCGAGCAGCCCGATCAGGAGCGCGGCGATGAGTGAACCGACGATCGATCCCTCCACCACCCCGACGCCCAGCAGCAGCCCTGCGGATGCTCCGGCGAACGACAACTCGCTGATGCCGTGCACCGCGAACGCCATGTCCCTCGACATGACGAAGACTCCGATCAGTCCGCCGATGATGCCCAGCATCGCCCCGGCGAGGATCGAGTTGTGCAGCAGCACGAGCAGCTGCCCGTAGTCCGTGAAGTCGAAGATCTGTCCCCACCAGTCGGGGGCGGCATCCAGCCTCATCGTTCATCCCGCCCGTCCGAGCTACTGCGCCATGTGCGCACTGCCGCGCCAACCGGAGTGGCGCTGTTGTGCGCAAATGGCGCTGCCGCTTCCAGGTCGTGCGACGGGTCGTGGTGCTCGTCGTGGTGGGCGTGAGGTCCGTCGGGATGCCCGCCTGGCGCATCCGCCGTGCCGACGACCACGATGCGACCCCGCGTGCGGATGACGTCCACCGGCGACCCGTACAGCTCGCTGAGCACTTCGCTGCGCAGCACCTGATCCGGAGTGCCGATTCGGAACTTCCCACCGGCGAGGTAGAGCACGCGGTCGACAAGGTCGAGGACTGGATTCACGTCGTGTGTCACGAACAGCACGCCGAGCTGGCGTTCGCGCCTGTGCCGGTCGATGAGCTCGCTGACCGCGCGCTGATGGGTGAGGTCGAGCGAGAGGAGCGGCTCGTCGCAGAGCAGCATCCGCGGGTCGCCGGCCAGCGCCTGGCCGACGCGGAGACGCTGCTGCTCCCCACCGGAGAGCGTGGCGATCGGCACCTTGGCATAAGCGGACGCGCCGACCGCGTCGAGCAGGTCGTTGATCCGCTGACGCCGCTGTTTCGACGGCCACGGGATGCCCCATCGGTGCCCGTCGACGCCGAGCCCGACGAGATCCCTCGCGCGAAGCGGCGTTCCCTCGTCGGCGAGCTTCTGCTGCGGGATGTAGCCGATGCGCCGGTTTCCACTGGTGACGGGCTCGCCGAGGAACTCGATGGATCCGGAGAGCAGCTTCTGCTGCCCGAGGATCACCTTGAGCAGGCTCGTCTTGCCGGATCCGTTCGCACCGAGCACCGCGATGAACTCGCCGGCGTGCACATCGAGGTCGAGTCCGGACCAGAGCGTGCGGTCGGCGAATCCGAGAGTGGCGTCGCGCAGCGAGAGGACCGTTTCGAGGGATCCGCGCGGGGCGTCGAGCGAGCTGTCTGCGGCGTCGTCGGCGACCATTCCGGCATCGACCGCCCCGGCATCGACCGTCCCGTCACCGCCTTCGGCCGGCCGAACGGAATCCTCAGGACGGCCGTCGAGGAGCGCCTCGTCCTCGGAGAGCACCGGGAGCTCGGAGCTGTTCGTCATCACGAAGCCGCTTTCTGCAGTGCCGCGCCGATGTTCGTCAGGTTCGCGCGCATCCATCCCAGGTAATCCTTGCCTGCGGGGAGCGTCTCCGTCACTCCGACGACAGGAATGGAGCTCGCCTTCGCCGCGGCCAGCACCTGCTGGGTCTGCGCACCGGTCGTCTGCTCGTTGTAGACGAGCAGCGAGACGGCACGACTGGAGAAGAGGTCGAGGGTCTGCTGCAAGACCGCGGGTGCGACATCCGTATCGCTCTCGACTGCCTCGCTGAATTTCTCCGGCGTCTTGTCGACGAGTCCGATCGCGCTCAGCATGTACAGCGGCACAGGCTCGGTGATCGCCACGCCCTTGCCTGCGAACTGCTGCTTCAGATCGGCCTCCGTGGCCGTGAGCTTCGCGACGGATGCCTCGAACGCCTTGGCGTTGGCACGGAACGCAGCCCTGTCTCCGGGCCGGGCATCCGCGAACGCATCGGCGAGCTTGTCGGCGACCTTGTCGACCGTCGGGAAGTCATACCAGAGGTGCTCGTTGAACTCGCCGCTCGACGGGTGCTGGTCGTGGCCGGAGATGTCTGCCGCGTTCAGCACGGTCGGAGTGGTCTGCACGGCCGAGAGCATCTCGCCGACGAAGTCGTCGTATCCGCCGCCGTTCACGATGACGACCTCGGCCTTCGAGAGCGCGAGCTGGTTCTGCCCGCTGGCCTGGTATTCGTGCGGATCCTTGTCGGGATCGTCGATGATCGACGTCACGTCGACCTCGTCGCCGCCGACCTGCTTCGCGATATCCCCCCACACGTTGGTGGAGGCGACGACGGCGATCCTGCCGGTCTTCGACGTGGACGGGTCGGCGGATGATGCGGAACATCCGGCCAGGAGGAGGGCCGCCGCAGCGACCGAGGCGAGGGCGGAGAGCGTCAGGACGGAACGCTTCATGAAAGGGAACCTTGTCTAAGCCGCGTGTGTGGCCGGATCGGCACCGTTCCGGCACCGATCGCCGCGTGTGTGCGGCAGGCGAGCACCGACGACGCGACTGACGCCGATGCTTATTGATAATGATACTCAAAAGCAACAGGGTCTGCGAGCCGAGGCATGCGCCGCGCCCTGCTGCGGATGCCGCGAGACCTGCGGTACCGCTCCCACGGATCGGTTCGGGAGTGCGGGCAGCCGAGACTCAGCTCCGCTGTCCCTTCGTGCCGCGGCAGTCGACGCCAGGCGACATGAACGGACAGCGGAAGGGGAGTGCAGGCATCCGGCACGGCTTCGCTGCGCAGGCATCCGATACCCGGCTCCGCTGTCCCCTCGTGCCGCTTGTACCGCGCCGGGCGACACGAAGGGACAGCCGAACGAGGGGCAAGCGGGTCGTCATGGCACCGGAGGTGCCGGCGTCGTCCGTGGGTGCGAGGATCAAGCGCATGGGCCGACTGATGCTGCTCGACACCGCCTCTCTGTACTTCCGCGCGTTCTACGGCGTGCCCGACAGCGTGAGAGATGCGGAAGGGATGCCGGTGAACGGCATCCGCGGACTGCTCGACATCATCGCGAAGCTCGTCACCGACTACGAGCCGACGGCGCTCGTGGCCTGCTGGGACGACGACTGGCGTCCACGTTGGCGGGTGGATCTCATCCCGCAGTACAAGGCGCACCGTGTCGCGGAACTGCGCCCGGGCGGCGTCGACGTAGAGGACACGCCAGCCGGACTGGTGCCGCAGGTACCGGTGATCCGCGAGCTGCTGGGCGAGCTCGGCATCCAGGTGGTGGGTGCGGAGCAGGCTGAGGCCGATGACATCATCGGGTTCCTTGTCCGTCGTGAAGCGAGTCGGTCGTCCGGGTCGACGGCAGTCGACGTCGTCACCGGCGACCGCGACCTGTTTCAGCTCGTCGACGACGCTTCCGGCGTGCGCATCATCTATACGGCGCGCGGCATGAGCAAGCTCGAGCTCGTGACGGATGCCGTCGTCGAGGCCAAATACGGCATCTCACCCGGGCAGTACGCAGCCTTCGCCGCCATGCGAGGGGATCCGTCCGACGGGCTGCCAGGCGTCGCCGGCGTCGGCGAGAAGACCGCAGCGGGATTGCTGCGGGAGTTCGGGGATCTGGACGGGATCCTGGCGGCGGCGGCGGCGGATCCGTCCGTCGCGCTGTCACCGAGCGTGCGGATGAAGCTGACCGTGTCCACCGACTATCTCGCCCGTGCGATGCCTGCCATCGTGGTCGGCGAACGAGTGGAGCTGCCGGAGGTCGACGGGACGCTCCGGCCGCTGGATGCCGCGCACCTGGCATCCGTGCACGCCATCGGCGAGCGCTACAACCTGGGCGGTTCGCTCGATCGGGCGCTGAAGGCGCTCGAGATCGCTGCTCGTCGCTGAGAGTCCGCTCCGCCCCCGCGGCTCCTCTCGTTGTCATATCGCGCGGCGCGCGGATGCCGGGCGCCGCGCGTTGAAGGCGTTGTGGTCGGCGCGGTCCGAACGTGAGTCGCCGGGATAATGGCCGGGTGAGTTCGCCTTCTGAGGACCCTTCGGCAGCCCCGACACCCAGCCCCTTGCGTCTGTGTTTCAGCGCCCCGGCCATCGCAGTGCTCGCGGCGGGAGTCATCGTCACGGTCATCGGCGAATTCCTGGCCATTCCGGACAGCCAGGGCGAGACGGTGTGGGGATACCTGCCCTTCGCCGGGCCCGTGCTCGCAGGGGTGTTCGGCGTACTTCAGCCGCTCTGGCGCGGTGGGCGCGACATGCAGACGTTCACCGTACCGATGTTCCTATTGCCGTTCGTGGCCGCCGTTCTGTGCTCTGTCACGGAGCTGATCGTGTGGGTGCTGCCCGCATTCCAGAACGCCCTCGCCGTCGCCCTCGCCCGAGATCCTTGGCATTACTGGTTCGATGGCGGACCGGTGTGGATGCCGATCCTCCTCGTCGGATATGCGGTGGGCCTTATGGCGGCAGCGGTCGTGTGGATCGGCGTCTCGATTCCGGTTCTGGCCATCTCCCGCACCCGCGATTTCGTCAAGCTCAACATGCTCGATCCCGACCCGCGCTATCTTCGGCGCGCGCGGATATCCGGGGTGGCCACTTCGGTCATGCTGCTCGGGATCGTCGCCACGGTGACGTGCTTCGTGCTCGGCCACCCCGCATTCGGATGGCTGTTCGTCGTCGTGGTGGTCGGCTCTGCAGCCACCGTGGTCGACGCAGCGCGTCGATCGCAAGCGCCGATCGGTGGCGCTCGGCGAACGATTCGTCGGTTTCGAGACCCCGCGCCACGAGTCGGCGCCTTACAAGGCGCCAACTCGCTCGAGCAAGCGCTGAAGGCTCCGGGTGCGACGGCGGCCCCTGCCCGGTGCCGAGAGTGCACTCTCGCATCCGGGGTTGTGCACTCTCGCGTCCGTAGTCGTGCACTTGCGGCATCAGTCGAGAAGGAGTGCGGGCTCCTCGATGATGGAGGCCACGTCGGCAACGAAACGTGAGACGACGTCGCCGTCGACGACGCGGTGGTCGAAGGATCCGCCGATCGTGGTCACGAAGCGCGGGCGCACCTCGCCGTCCACCACCCAGGGCTTCTGCTTGATCGTGCCGAGGGCGACGATCCCGACCTCGCCGGGATTGAGGATGGGCGTTCCGGTGTCCATGCCGAACACGCCGATGTTCGTGATGGTGATGGTGCCGTTCTGCATGTCGGCCGGCGGAGTCTTGCCGTCGCGGGCGATCAGCGTGAGCTGTTCGAGCGCCTTCGCGAGCTCGAGCAGGGTCATCGACTGGGCGTCCTTGATGTTCGGCACGATGAGTCCGCGCGGCGTCGCCGCCGCGATGCCGAGGTTCACGTAGTGGTGGATGATGATCTCGTCGTCGGTCCACGTGGCGTTCACGCTCGGGTTGCGGCGCACCGCCCAGATCATCGCCTTCGCCATGATGAGAAGCGGCGAGACGCGCACGCCGGCGAATGCCGTCGAGTCCTTGAGACGCTTGACGAACTCCATCGTGCGGGTCGCGTCGACGTCGACGAAGACGCTCACGTGCGGGGCGGTGAACTTCGATCGGACCATGGCCGACGCGATCTGCTTGCGCATGCCCTTGACCGGCACGCGCTCCTCGCGCTCGTCCGCCCACTCGGGGGTCTCGATGTTGCGGAAGACGCTGGCCTGGCTGGCGTTGCGCACCACGTCATCCCGAGTGATCTCGCCGGCGATGCCCGTCCCGGAGATGGCGAGGAGGTCGACACCGAGGTCTTTGGCGAGCTTGCGGATCGGCGGCTTCGCGATCACAGGTGTCGCCGACGCCGCAGGGACGAGGTCCGCTGCCGTCGGCACGTGACGTCCGGGAACCTCGGGTCGACGCGTCTGGCTGCGACGACGGCTGGCACCGTGGCCGGCGGATCCGTATCCGACGAGCACGGCGCCGGGCTTGGGCTCGTCGCCGTCGCGCTCGATGAGGGTTGCCGCCTCGGCATCCTCACGCGCCGCGGCTGCAGCGTGCGACGCGGGAGTCTGCGCGGCAGAGGCTGCTGAAGCGGCTGCCGCAGCATCCCCCGATCCGGCCGTCTCGCGCACCCTCGCCAGCTCGGCGTCGTCCACCTCGATGACGTTGTCCAGACCGTCGGTGTGCTGCGCGGCACCTCCCTGCGGTCCGTCGCCGACGATGATGATCGGCGCACCGACCTCGACGGTGTCGCCCTCCGTGACGAGCAACCGGTCGACGACACCTTCGAACGGTGAAGGGAGCTCGACGAGCGACTTCGCCGTCTCGATTTCGCACAACACGTCGTTGACGTGCACGGTGTCGCCTGGCGCCACCTTCCACGAGACGATCTCGGCCTCGGTCAGGCCCTCACCGACGTCCGGAAGCAGGAACTCGGACTCACTCATGGTTCTCCTTGCGGACGTTTTCGAGGCTCTGGGGGTTCGGGGTGAGACGCTGCGTTCGAGCGGATGTCGTCAGTACGCGAGCGCGCGATCGACGGCTTCGAGCACGCGGTCGGCGTCGGGCAGGTACAGGTCTTCGAGCTTGCCGGGCGGGAACGGTGTGTCGAATCCGGACACGCGCAGCACGGGGGCCTCCAGGGAGTAGAACGACTTCTCGGCGACGGTTGCGGCGACCTCGCTGCCCACGCTCACGGATCCCGGCGCCTCCTGCGCCACCACCAGACGTCCTGTCTTGCGCACGGATCCGAGCAGCGGTCCGTAGTCGATCGGCGACAGCGATCGGAGGTCGACCACCTCGAGGCTGGTGCCCTCCTCGGCGGCGATCTCCGCCGCGCGGAGCAGCACGCTCACCATCGCGCCATGACCGACCAGCGTGACGTCCGTTCCGGTGCGCACGACGCGGCTGGCGTGCAGCGGGGCGGCACTGGCCGTGAAGTCGACCTCGCCCTTCGGCCAGTAGCGGCTCTTCGGCTCGAGGAAGATGATCGGGTCGTCGGAGGCGATGGCTTCTTGGATCATCCAGTACGCATCGTTCGGCGTCGACGGGCTCACGACGCGGAGCCCGCCGGTGTGCGCGAAGTACGTCTCGGGGCTCTCCTGGTGGTGCTCCACGGCGCCGATGTGACCGCCGTAGGGGATGCGGATGACCACGGGCATCCGCAGTGCACCCTCGTGCCGCGACGTGATCTTCGCGAGCTGTGTGGTGATCTGGTCGAAGGCGGGGAACACGAATCCGTCGAACTGGATCTCGCACACCGGTCGGTATCCGCGCATGGCGAGGCCGATCGCCGTGCCGACGATGCCCGACTCCGCAAGCGGGGTGTCGATGACACGCTGCGGCCCGAACTCCGCCTGCAGTCCTTCGGTGATGCGGAACACGCCGCCGAGCGGGCCGATGTCCTCGCCCATCAGCAGCACGTGCGGGTCGTCGGCGAGCGCCTGCCGGAGCCCGGCGTTCAACGCCTTCGCCATCGGGAGACTCTCGGTCCCCGTGCGGAACGGCATCCGAGCGGATGCCTGCGCCGCGTTCTGCGTGGTCGTCACGTCTGTCACGCGCTCGCCCCCTGCGTCGATGCCTGTGCCGCCGATGCCTGTGCCGCCGATGCCGGTGACGGTGCGGGCACGGATGCCGCGGCATCCGCTTCGAACGACTTCTCGTAGCGCTCGAGCCACGCCTGCTGCTCGACGACGTCGGCGTGCGGCTCCGAGTACACGTGGTCGAAGATCAGCTCGGCCGTCGGAACCGAGAGCTCGAGCGTGCGGCGACGGACGTCGGCCGCGTAGTCTGCGGCTTCCTCGTCGACGGAGGCGAACCACTCGTCGCCGATGCCGCGGCCGGCCAGGAACGCTCGCATGCGGGCGATCGGATCACGTCCGCGCCAATGGTCGTCCTCGTCCGAGGTGCGATAGCGCGTCGGATCGTCGCTCGTGGTGTGCGCACCCATGCGGTACGTGACGGCTTCGATGAGGCTCGGTCCCTGCCCGCCGCGGGCAGCATCCAACTGCTTCGCGGTGACCATGTAGCTGGCCAGAACGTCGTTCCCGTCGACCTGGTAGCCGGGGATGCCGAATCCGCTCGAGCGCAGGTAGAGCGGCGCACGCGACTGCGTCTTGACCGGGACGGAGATCGCCCACTGGTTGTTCTGCAAGAAGAACACCTGCGGTGTCTGATAGCTGGCGGCGAACACGAACGCTTCGCTGACATCGCCTTCCGAGCTTGCGCCGTCGCCGAAGTAGACCATGACCGCCTGGTCGGAGTCGGGACTCTCGGTTGCGACGTTGCCGTCGAACTTCACGCCCATCGCGTATCCGGTGGCGTGCAGCGCCTGCGTGCCCAGCACGAGCGTGTAGATGCGGAAGTTGCCGTTCTTCGGATCCGTCGGATCCCATCCGCCGTTCGTCACGCCGCGCATGACACGGATGATGTCGAGCGGATCCACCCCGCGGATGGTCGCCACCACGTGTTCGCGGTACGAGGGGAAGATCGTGTCCTGCGGCTTGGCGGCGTAGGCGGATCCGACCTGGGCCGCTTCCTGCCCGCTGCTCGGCGGCCACAGCGCGAGCTGTCCCTGCCGCTGCAGGTTGGTGGCCTCGACGTCGAAACGACGCACGACGACCATGTCGCGATAGAAGCGGCGGTAGTCGTCGTCGGTGAGGGTCTCGAGGTAGGGCAGGAAATCGGCCGCGGCATCCGTCGGCTCGAAGCGACCATCGGGGGTCAGTACTTGCACGGTCGCGGCGGAGAGCCCTTCCGGCGACGCGAACCGGTCGTTCGTGGCAGACATCCTGACTAACCTAACTGCTCGTTTCGGGGCGTCTTCCGTAGGGTGCCGACAAGCTCCTGCGTGATCTTTAGAACCCGATCCACAGACTCCTCCTCACCGACACCCACCCGGATGCCGTCTGGCGCGAATCCGCGCACGGCCAGTCCACCGTCGAAGAAGGCGTCAACGCACCGCGCCGTGTCCTCGCCCGTGCGCAGCCACACGAAGTTCCCCTGGGCCTCCGGAACGTCCCAGCCCTGGGCGATGAGCCCGTCGCGAAGTCGCGTGCGACGTTCGGCGATCACAGCGACGCGATCGAGCAGCTCGCTCTCACGGTCGAGCGACGCCAGCGCCGCGGCCTGCGCCGTGTCGGTGACGCTCATCGGGATGGCTGCCGCGCGCGCCGCGTTCAGCAGCCGCTCCGGTCCGATCGCGTAGCCGATGCGAAGTCCGGCGAGGCCATACGCCTTCGAGAAGGTGCGGAGCACGACGAGGTTGGGGTAGCGGCCGATCTGCTGACGTCCGTCGACGTGGTCCGGATCGGTGACGAACTCGACGTAGGCCTCGTCGAGGATGACGAGCAGATCCGACGGTACCGACGCCATGAAGCGCTCGAACTCGTCCGTCGTCACGATCGGCCCTGTCGGGTTGTTCGGGGTGCAGACGATCACCACGCGGGTGCGCTCGTTGATGGCGGCGAGCATGCCGTCGAGGTCGTGCCTCGCATCCGGCAGCAGCGGAACTGTCACGCTGGCGGCGCCCGACACGACGACGAGCCCCGGGTACGCCTCGAACGATCGCCACGCGTAGACGACCTCATCGCCCGGTCCGGCGGCAGCGTTGATGAACTGCGACAGGAGCGCGACGGATCCGGCGCCGAGATGCACCTCGGAGGTGCCGACGCCGAAGCGTTCTGCCAGGCGATCCCGCAGGGCCAGCGCCGCGCCGTCCGGGTAGCGATTGAGCGCATCCGCTGCGGCGACGGCCTCCACGACACCCGGCAGGGGATCGAACGGGTTCTCGTTGCTCGACAGCTTGAAGCCGTCCTGTGCCGGGACCCGGCCCTGGGCGTAAGCGGCGAGGCCGGCGATCTCCGGGCGCAAGCGCACTCTGTCGACGTTCTGGGGATCCACACCGATAACTTACCCACGGGCATATTCCGCTGGCTGCGTGCAAGGGGAGAACCGTTCGCCGGCTGCAGCCCCGGTCGATCGCGCTCGACCGGAGGATGCCGCGTCGGTGACCGCTCGATCGGCTGCTCGTGGCAAAGGAAATCCGCCGCAGTCCACTGCGACGGCGGGCTCGGCTGTCCTCCCGGACGTGCTGACCTCGGAAGCACGTGCCGTCCTCGGAAGCACGTGCCGTCCCCGGAAGGCTGTAAGGACGCGTGCACAGCGCGCCCTCCTTCCCGGGCGACGCAGCGCCTGAAAGACTGTGCGTATGAGGTTTCTGCTGAAACTGATCATCAACGCGTTCGCGCTCTGGGTCACGACACTGATCGTGAGCGGCGTCACCGTGAAGTCGTACGACCCGAGCGGCGGTGAGTTCCCGCTGATCCTGACGTACCTGTTGATCGCTCTGATCTTCGGGGTCGTCAACGGGATCGTGGGCACGGTGATCCGCATCGTCGCGTTCCCGCTGTACATCCTGACGCTGGGTCTGATCTCCTTGATCGTCAATGGATTGCTGCTGCTCATCGTCTCGTGGATCAGCGACGCCATGGGCTTCGGCCTCCACGTCGACGGATTCTGGGACGGCGTGTGGGCGGCGCTGATCCTGGCCGTCATCAGCTGGCTGCTCGGTCTGATATTCCGGCCGGTCACCCGCCACTGAGGCCAGAGCGCCGGGAATCCGGCGCTCATCCGGTTTCTCCGGTGGTGCGAACCCCGCGATAGAGCCCGGCCTCGCCGGCCGATCCGGTCGGAAGCGCTGCGAGACCGGCGGCGAGCCGCAGATCTGTCGTGGCGTCCATCTGCTGCGCCGTGATCGCATACTCCGAGATGCGGTGCGCGTCTGCGGGCGACGAACCGGACGGGATCTCGCGGTCGAACGTCTGCCGAGTGATGAGGACGCGATCACCGGCATCGTTGCCGGTCCCGCTCGGCAGCCCGCCCAGAGCGGGGACCAGGTCGTCCGTGTGCTCGACGGCGATGTCCGTCACGCCCGCCGGCACGGCGACCCCGCCGGTGGGCGATCCGAACGTGACGAGCGTCGGTGTGATGTACTCGCCCGACGTCGCGAGGTCCGTTGCGATGATGCCGCCCTGCGAGTATCCGACCGGGATGACCGTGTCGCCGCGCTGGATGCCTGCTTCCCGCATTGCCTCCTGCGTCGCCCGAAGCGAGGCCGGGTCCAGTTGCGCGACGCCCGTCAGGTCGCTCGTGACGTCGAACGGCTGGTCTCCGGTGACCGGGTCCCAGTCGACCGTGCCTCCCACGTAGACCAGGTAGACCGGATCGCCGTCGGATCCCGCGTAACGCTCGATCCGCACCTGCGGACCGTCCGAAGTGGCGGACGGGATGCGCCGGACGAGATCCGTGTAGTCCGACGGCGGAGTGACTGTGCCCGCTGAGACGCGATCCACCCTCACCGGCGTCTCGCGCAGGAGGCCGAGCGTGGATCCTGCACCGACGATGACTCGGGCGGCGCCGTGTATCCCGAAGGCACCGGTGCCCTGGTCGCCAGCCAGTGCGATCGCGGACAGCGGCGCACCAGCGGCGCCGAGGATCGCATCATCCGTCGATGACACTGCGTACCGGACGAGTGCGACCATGCGGGGGTCGCGCAGCAGACTCGCTTTGCTCCCGAGAAGGTGCTCGAGCCGTCCGAGGAATCCGCTGGGCGAGCCGTCCGCGAGGCTTCCCGCGCCGAAGGCCGCCGCCAGCGCAGCCACCAACGTGGGCCCCGTCACGATCCCCAGCGCCACCGCGAACGGTGCCAGTTGTCCGAGCGCCCAGCCGCTCAGTGTGCTCAGCGCGTTGAGGAAAGCGGGGTCGCGGAGCAGATCCATGCCCGATCGGGCGCCCGCCTCGGCCGCATCGTAGGACGCGGCGGCTTCGCCGAGACTTCGGGCGAGACCTGTGGACTGCGAGGCCGCATACCGGATGCTCGCGACAGCCTCGTACGCCAGGCGCGCGGCATCCGCAGCACTCGCCGCACCCGCACCCACCCCGCCACTTGCAGCAGCATCCGGGCCGGGCGCTGACGTCGTCACGGCTGTTGCCGGCCGCAGGGAGTGTGACAGCTCGCCGAACACGCCGCTCAGGGCAACGAGCGAATCGCGCGCCGCATAGAGGGCCTCGGTCGCCACGCGCGTTCCACCGCCCGAGATCGTGATGTCGTCACCCACCGGAGCCAGCCCCCGACGTTTCGACCGCAGGCGTGCCAGCGCCCTGGCTACTGTCGAGGATCGCAGCGTCACGGAACGCGATCGCTGCGTAGTCCAGCGCGTGCAACGCATCCTTGACCGTCGACCTGATGGCGTCGATTCGCGTGCCACAGCGCCGTTGCGCCTCCGACCTCCAGTCGACGTCCGCCGGGTCCGGGAGCTGCGCGAGGGCTGCCGTCAGTTCGGACCGCACGTAGTCGACCGCGGACCGTGCCGCGTTGTATGAGCCGTCCAGATGACCACCTCCCTCGGGGTGACCAGCTTGTCGACCGGCGGCGGACGGCGGCGGCTGGATGCGCATATCCGTGGAGTACTCCGCACTTGCCGGTCTGGGGACGATGGGTGGACAGACGGACGAGTGGACGGCCGAGCCGCAACCTGCAGCACAATGGATGCATGAGCTTCGCGCCGGAGGAGACGCAGGCGCAGCTGTCGCACGCTGTGCCGCAGGACGCCCGCACCGCAGAGGCATCGACGACAGCGAGTCCGCCCTTCCGCATCTGCTTCGTGTGCAGCGGCAACATCTGCCGTTCCCCCATGGCCGAGGTGGTGTTCAGACAGCTCGCTGAGGATGCCGGGCTCGGCAGCCGCATCCAGGTGTCGTCAGCGGGGACCGGCGACTGGCACGTCGGGGAGCAGGCGGATCCGCGAGCCGTCGAGACCCTGCACACTCACGGTTATGACGGCTCCGCCCACCGCGCCCGCCAGTTCGATCCGGAGTGGTTCGAGCACCTCGACCTCGTCGTGGCCCTGGATCGCAGCCACGAGCGGATCCTGAAGAACTGGACGACGAACAGCATCGACCGGAGCAAGGTGCAGCTTCTGCGCAGCTTCGAGACTCCGCGATCCGATTCACTTGACGTGCCGGATCCGTATTACTCCGACCACACCTTCTTCGCCGCGGTGCTCGGCATGATCGAGCGCGCGGATCGCGCTCTGCTCGCCCAGCTGGCACCGGCGCTGCGCCCTCCGACTCAAGGAAACGGAAAGCCATGACATCCCTGCCTCCCCAGCCGCTGAGCCCGCTCGACGGCCGCTACCGCGCCGCCGTCTCGTCGCTCGGAGACTTCCTCTCCGAGGCCGGCCTGAACCGCGCCCGCGTGCAGGTGGAGGTCGAATGGCTGCTGTATCTCACCTCTCACGGGATGTTCGGGAGCCGGCCGCTGACGGATGCACAGGCATCCGCTCTGCGTGCGCTCGTCACCGAGTTCGGGCAGGACGAGATCGACCGGCTCGCGACGCTCGAGGCCACCACGCGTCACGACGTGAAGGCCGTCGAGTATCTGGTGCGCGAGAAGCTGCACGAGCTGGACCTCGACTCGATCGCGGAGCTCACGCACTTCGCCTGCACGAGCGAGGACATCAACAACCTCTCGTACGCGCTGACCGTGTCGTCGGCCGTGCGCGACGTGTGGCTGCCGAAGTTCCGGGTCGTGATCGACGCGCTGCGCGCTCGCGCGATCGAGATGCGGGATGCCTCGATGCTCGCCCACACGCACGGCCAGCCCGCGACGCCCACGACCATGGGCAAGGAGTTCGCGGTCTTCGTGTATCGGCTGGAGCGGATCGCGAAGCAGGTGGCGGACAGCGAGTACCTGGGCAAGTTCAGCGGGGCGACAGGCACATTCTCTGCGCATCTGGCCGCGGATCCGGGTGCCGACTGGCCGGCGATCTCGCGCGAGTTCGTCGAATCGCTCGGGCTCACCTGGAACCCGCTGACCACGCAGATCGAGTCGCACGACTGGCAGGCCGAGCTCTACGGCCGGATCTCGCACGCCAACCGGGTGCTGCACAACCTCGCGACCGACATCTGGACGTACATCTCGCTCGGGTACTTCCGCCAGATCCCGCAGGCCGGCGCAACCGGCTCGTCCACGATGCCACACAAGATCAACCCGATCCGCTTCGAGAACGCCGAAGCGAACCTGGAGCTGTCCAGCGCACTGCTGGACTCGCTCGCGTCCACGCTCGTCACCAGCCGCCTGCAGCGCGACCTCACCGACTCGACGACGCAGCGCAACATCGGCGTCGGCCTCGGGCACTCGCTCCTCGCGCTGGACAACATCGAGCGCGGCCTGCGCGAGATCGCCCTGGACCAGGACGCGCTCGACCGCGACCTCGAGGCCAACTGGGAGGTGCTCGGCGAGGCGATCCAGACGGTGATCCGCGCGGAGGTCGCCGCCGGACGCTCGTCCATCAGCGATCCCTACGCCCTGCTCAAGGAGCTGACCCGCGGCAAGCGCGTCGATCGCGAGGGGCTCGCAGCATTCATCGAGACGCTCGACATCGGAGCGGATGCCAAGGCTCGCCTCCTCGAGTTGACCCCTGCCGGGTACGTGGGACTCGCGTCGGAGCTCGTCGACCGGATGTAGGGCGGCGGGCGCGCTGACCGGCTTGGCCGCGGTCTTCCGGGCCGGCGCCACGTTTCACGAGGACAGCAGGGGCTTGGTGTAGTGGGCCCGAGTTCACTGCCGTCTTGGCATACTTCTCGAGGAACGTCGGGGAACTCCTCACCCTCGACTAGCGCGACCGCCGCCGCAAGACCGGTCCGCCGCGGGCTTGGATCGGGCCCGTCACACCTCCGATCCCCGACTCACCGAGATGGATCCCGTTGTGGGCAGCCTCGTCCGATCATGTCGCGAGCCCGAGGGTCGCTGTCACTCCCGGAACAATGACTCCCTGGTCATCTCCGACGAGGTTTCCCGTGCGGCCTCTCGTTTCGCCCTTCGCGCGGGCGTCCCTTCGATAGCGGCGATGATCGCTGCGACGAAGAGGGTGGCCGCGATCACTACCGACTTCTCGAACACGCCAACCGACGAGTTGAAGAGCACGGTACCCAACAACGGCAGCGTTCCGATGCCGAACAGGAACCACGAGGTTCGTTTCATGCGTGCCAGACCTGCCCTATCCGCGGAAGAGTTCCCGGCGAATCTACTCAGGACCCAGTGCCCGACGCTAGACCCTCTCGTTCACCCAGCCGGCCATGACTGCGCGGGCCCTCGGCACGTGATGGACTCAGTCGTGCGGGTTGCGAGGGCCGGACGGGGCGTCCGGGGTGTCGGAGCCACCGGCATCCGTCTCGCCTGAAGGGAGCTCGGGATGCTCGTGGTTCTGCTCCGCGAGGTCGCGTCGCTCCTCGTCGTCGGGCTTGAACCCGAGCGCGAACATGGCCAGCACGACGAGGGTCACGATGAACGCGACGCCGAAGAAGATGAGCGACAGGATCGGCTCGCGCGTGGCCATCAGCACGATGAGGCCCACGAAGAGAGCCAGCACCGCGGCGATGCCGATGAACTCGATGGGCTTCATGCGGTCGCGCAGGCTCGGCTGGCGCCCCTCAGGTGTCTTGTTGTCGTCGGTCACGCGTGTTTCTCCGAAGCTGTGTCGTCGGCGGCGTGCCCGTGTGCCAGTCCGAACTTGAGGGTGAAGGCCCCGATCCCCACGTAGACGCCGACGATCACGGCGTAGGCGCCGAACAGGCCGACGGCCAGCAGGGAGTCGGGCGGAATGACGAGGAAGACCACGGCCAGCACCACGGTCAGTGCGCCGATGACCATCCAGTCGCGGGACGACTCCGACCGGCCGCGACTGCGGATTCCGCAGTAGAGCTCGGCGAATCCGGTGAGCAGGGCCCAGACGCTGACGCCGTAGAGCAGCACCCCGAGGCCTGCGCCGTTCAGTGCGAGGGCGGCGATCCCGACAACGACACTGAGTGCGCCCTGGGCGACGAACAGCCATCTGATCAGGGAATCCTTGAGCACGAGGCTGCCCACGCCGACGACGATCCCCTCGAGCAGCGCGAAGCTGCCGAAGACCATCAGGCCGACGCGGGCCGAGTGCTCCGGGTCGAACGTGATGAAGCCGCCTGCGAGGAGGGCGACGATCGCGCGCGTCAGGGCGACGATCCAGTACCGATCCGACCAGGATCGACGGGCGCTGACGCGCTCGGGCGCGGCTGAGCTCACGTGACTTCTTTCCTGCGTTCAGTGGCGGCATCCGCGGTGCGGGAGGCGGAAGCCGAGGCCGCGTCGATTCTACCGGTCGTAGACGAGTGCTCGCCGTGGCGCCTGTCAGTGCCTTCTCAGTGCGGTAAGGGGCACACGCGTTCACAACTCAGGAAGGCAGGAACTGTGGAACCATCCAGGTGCCGCAGGACGGCGGATGACGAGCCCAATCGAGGCTTCGGTCCTGAGTTATGAACGTCGAGCGGCAGTGATGAACGTCGAGCCGCGGGAAGAGATGCGCGCGGGCTGTGCTTGACGCGACTCCACCAGACATCGCGTTCAGAGCAGAGTGCCGATGGCTGCCGTACCGTCCACGTCGTCGTCGTGCACGATCGAGACTGTGAACCCGGCTGACTCGAGGATGCCCGCCGTGGCGGATGCCTGCCTCCTGCTCGTCTCGATGAGCAGGTGTCCGCCAGACCTGAGCCATCCGCGCGCGCCGTCCGCGACTCTGCGCTGCAGCGCCAATCCATCGTCGCCGCCGTCGAGCGCTGCGAGCGCCTCGTGCTCGCGGGCTTCCGGCGGCATCAGACGGATCTCGTCGGTCGGCACATACGGCGCGTTCGCGACGATGAGGTCGACGGCTCCGCGGAGGGATGCAGGCAGCGGCGCGTACAGGTCGCCGACGTAGACCCGCGGCTCGGGGTGCGATGCAGTGTCCGAACTGCGTGACGCAGTGTTCGAGCCGAACGACGCCGAGACGGATGCGAGGGTGCGACGCGCGCAGTCTGCGGCGGCCGGGTCGATGTCGGCGGCGTGCACCGCGGCATCCGGTCGGGCATCGAGGATGGCCGCGCCGATCGCGCCCGCACCGCAGCAGAGGTCGAGAACAACGGGAGCCCGCGGTGCCAGTCGCAGCGCCTCCTGCACGAGCACGGACGTGCGCTGACGCGGCACGAAGACACGGGGCGCGACAGCGATGCGGAGCCCGCGGAACTCCGCCCAGCCGAGGATGTACTCGAGCGGCTCTCCGGCCACGCGCCGCGCGACATCCCGCTCGAGCTGTGCCTCGTCGAGCGATTCGTCGATCAGGAGGCGGGCCTCGTCTTCGGCGAAGACGCATCCTGCGGCGCGCAGACGACGGACCACGAGATCGAAGTCGGGAGCGGTGGGCATGTGGCGAGCGTACGTGCCACGTGCAAGAAAAGCGGCGTCATGGAACGCTGTTGAGGCACACCGTGCCTTGCGAATACTCCGTGCCTTGCGAGTGCCTGTGCGTTGCGGGTGCTCCGTGCCTCGCAAGCCAGACGATGTGGACGCGCGCAAGGGCCCCCGAGCCCGGTGACGGGTGACTCGGAGGCCCTCCTGGTTGCGTGATCCCGATATCAGCCGGACACGGCGCTCATGCTGACGCTGGCGATGATCAGCGGCTGCGAGGGATCCCGTGCGACGAGCCGCAGGTCAGCGGAGAGGTTTTGTGCCTCGCTGAGTTGAGCATCACTAAGCCGCACGGTCGCGGTCTCCCACGTGCCCGTTCCCGAGCTGTTCACCGAGGGTCCGGCATGGTAGGGATCGCCTGGGGCGTCGTACTGCGCGGTGAACCCCTGCCCGACGCTGCCCCAATACGTCACTGTTAGATCGATCGTGCTCGAGGCGGCGACCGCGCTCGACGGATCGACCTGCAGGTAGACATTCGCCGTGGGGGCGCCGCTCTGATCGCTCGTCCAGGTCTGCACCGCGGGCGTGCCGTCCTGCGTCGTCGCACTCAGATTTCCGTCTGCTCCATGCCCCGCCTGACCGACCCCGAGAAACTGCATGCCTTCCCCCGGCTGGCCCGCCGTGACCGACACCGTCGACTCGGACGAGCCCGGGGAGACCGGGCACGTGGTCGGCTCCGGAGTACCCTGCGGCACCGGCCCAGCAACGACCCGCCAGTACACGAGTTCAGCGGACGCCAATTGTGCGGGTACACAGAGGCCACCGTCGCTCAACACAACCTGGGTGAGCGGCTTGCCTGTCGAACCGTTGACGACGTGATACGCACCCTTTCGCAGGTTGAGACCGTCCGTCCGCAGGACGACGGACCCGTCGTACGGATAGGCACTGCTGACTTCGGCCAGGACGATCTGTGCGCTTCGTCGGTCGGGCGCGACCGTCGGAACGACCTGGAGCGCGCCTGCGCTCGTCAGCTGTGCATAGGCTGGCGCGTAGTCGAGCAGCTGGGAAGCGTCGCTGAGAACGACACCACCGTGAGATGCGTAGGCGCTGACGTGCGCGTCCTGGCCGTTGAGCGGCAGCACCGCCCGGTAATGCGACAGATCGACGCGTCCGTTCGCGATCTCCTGGCTCGTGACGACGTCGAATCCGGATTGATCTCGATCCCATGCGGTCGTGATCAGATTCTCGACGTTCAGGAGGGAACCGCCCGCGGAGTTGTCGTAGCCCTGCGACACATCGACGTACACGGCCACGGGCTGCGACGGGTACGAACCGTCGAGCGACTTCAGGGTAGAGAGCCACGAGGTGTAGATCGGATATCCGTAGACATCCTTGTCGGTTCCATCGTGGATGAAGAAGTCCTCTCCGCCTCCCTCTGGCAGGCCGAGTCCGTAGTTCGCGACCCACTGTGCGGCTTGAGCCTTCAGCGCTGCCTGGCCGTCCGGTGCAGTCCACTCTTGTGCCAGCTTCACCCCGTAAGCGCGAGCAAGTGAACCGAAGGTCAGCGCCAGGCCGGGTGACTGCGCGGCATCCACGATCACCGTCACGTCGTATCGGCGAGCGAGGGCGAAGAAGGTATCGGGATTGTTCGCGTAGCTCGGCGCGTTCGCGAGGTGCCCACCGAAGTAGTAGTAGAGCGGACCGTTTGAGATTCTTCTCACGGCCGCAGTCAGGCGTGCATACGTGTCCGCGACGCTCCACGAGCGAAATGCCTGATAGACGTCGGCGAGCGGCTCGCCCGGCTTTGCGGCCGGCACATCCAAGAACGATGCGTAGTTCGTTCCGTGTGCCACGTTGAAGGCGGCAATCCCATGAAAATGCTCGGGCAAGTAATGGGCGTGGAATTCGTCGATATCGGCTTGCGCCCATCCACCCGTGCCCTGGTTGTCCCACTGGGCATCCAGGAATCCGTAGTCGAGGATGGCGCCGCCGTAGCCGGGGGTGTGAGTGATGTGCCGCACGGTCGTCTCGACGTAGTCGAAGTATGCGTTCTGTCCGCCACCCCACCACGCGGGTGCCACCCCGGTCCCTCCGTCGCTCGTCACCTCGCGATCGGTCTCCCAGGGAGCCGGGCTGCCAGTCCATCCGGACTGCCAGAAGATCGGAACGAGAGTGAAGCGCGCCTTCGCCGCATTCGCCAGCTCGGTATCGAGTTCGGAGAAGTCGAATGTGCCCTTCGACGGCTCGATGCCGCCCCAGGGAAGGTCGATCTCCGCCCCAGTGATGCCTTTGGCCCGCAGTGCCTGGAAGTCGGACACCGACCACGGAACACCGTTGTTGTCGAAGAACAGCTGGGTGTCCCAGAGCTTCGACTCGGACGAGCCTGGTGGGGATGGACGGCCGGGCGAGCCGGCGTGGGCGGGCGCCGCCGTCGCCACCGAGAGAAGAGCGATTCCCAACGCAGCCAGTACGGCAGACGCCAATCGTTTGAACACCGTGCGAGACCTTTCTGTCATGCCTGTCATGGAGAAAGGACCAGGGCGCGAAGCGGGTGTGCGGTACTCCACCCGGATCGTCATCGATCCCGACCCGAACGGAAAAGTATCACTCAGTGTGTTATTAATCCAGCAAGTCTTCGTCGGATCTAACTTTCGGCAGTACTCCTTACCGCGCTCCCTAGGGCGCCGGGGTGTAGACGACCACGCGCAAGTCGGGGTGGTCAGACGGAACGAACTGGTGGTGCTCAAGCGTGATCAGGCCGGCCGTGAAATGCCGGAAAACCCGCTCACGCGACGTGAATCCCTCGATGTCGTGAGCCGCCCACGCCGAACGGAACTCCGGACTCGCCTCCTCGAGACGCGAGATCAGGTCGAGGAAAGCGGGGTCGCCGAGGCGGGGTCCGGCATCTGCTCGAAACTCGGCGACGAACCGGCGACTCGTGACATCCCAGTCCGGAAGGAGCTCCCGCACGTACGGGTCGGTGAAGACGAGCCAGAGCAGATTGCGGTCCTCGGCGCGCGCGGTGGCGACGCCAGGGTAGAGGGCGGCGTAAGCGGCATTCCACCCCGCGATGTGCCAGTCCGCAGTGACGGTGTAGGCAGGAGAGTCGGCAAGGGCATCCATGAAACGCTGCAGCTGCGTTGGTGCCGTGACGACCCTCGAGTGGGTCGCCACCGGTGCCGGCGAATACCCGGCGAGCGCGAGCAGGTAGTCGTGCTCGGTGACCGTGAGCCGGAGCGCCCGTGCGATGGCGTCGAGCACCTGACGCGACGGATGGATGTCCCGCCCCTGCTCCAGCCACGTGTACCAGGTGACGCTCACGCCGCTCAGGTACGAGACGTCTTCGCGGCGGAGCCCCGATGTGCGGGTGCGGCCGAGCGTGGGCAGGCCGGCATCCGCTCGCGAGAGGGTCTCCCGCCGCGCACGCAGGAAGGCGCCGAGCTCGGAGCGACCGTTGTCGGCACGCTTCGTCTGCGCCCGCTTCGCCTCTGCCCGCTTCGCCTCTGCCTGCTTCACCTCTGCCCGCTGCGCCTGCCGGGCCGCACCATCGTGTGTCGCCACGCGACAACGGTAATACGCCTGGTACTAGCATCCGTGAATCGTGTTTGTCGCGTGCCGATACGCGCGACCGGCGCGACGGTAGCGGCGAGACGAAGGGTCCAGTCAGAGGTTCGGCCGGTCCCGCGGCATCCGGATCGTGCCGAAGGCCGGACTGCGGGATCGGATCCGGCGAGCGCCTACCCTCGAATGGTCCGCCCACCTACGAAAGCGTCACCCGTGCCGAATGCCGAACCGAAAGCATCCGCCGACCGCACGCTGCGCATGGCGCGCGGCGGGTTCGTGCTCATCGGGCTGTTGCTCATCGCGGCGAATCTGCGCGCGTCGATCACGTCGGTGGGTCCGGTGCTCGGCGACATCCGGGCGGATCTCGGCTTCAGCGCGGTCACGGCGTCGGTGCTCATCTCCATACCGCTCGTGGCGTTCGGCGTGTTCTCGCCTGTGGCACCGCTGCTCGCGTCGCGGCTCGGCATCGAGCGCACCCTTGGCGCGGCGCTCATCGTGCTGGCCATCGGCATCGTGACGCGATCCTGGCCCGGCACCGTCACCATCTGGGTCGGAACGGTGCTGCTGGGTCTCGCGATCGCCCTGTTGAACGTGCTTCTGCCTGCGCTCGTCAAGCGCGACTATCCGACCCGCGTGGGTTCCGTCACCGGGACCTACTCGGCGGTGCAGTCCGCCTTCGCCGCCGTCGCCGCCGGAATCGCCGTACCCATCGCGGATGCCGCGCCGCACGGCTGGCGCCTCTCCCTCGGCCTCTGGGCGGGACTCGCCGTCATCGCGTTCGGCGTGCTGCTCCCGCAGCTGCGGCGCGGGCCCGACGCGCGCTCCGGGCGGTCGACGACCGCGACGACCGCGACGACCGCGACTTCTGCCCCGGAACCGTCCGTTCAGGCAGCGTCCGTCCGGGCGGCACGTGGCGTGAGGGGATACCGCTCGCCGTGGGGATCAGCCCTCGCGTGGCAGGTGACGCTGTTCCTCGGACTGCAGTCGACCATCTACTACACGGTCGTGACGTGGTGGCCGGCCATCGAGCAGTCCAGCGGGCTCTCTCCTGTCGTCGCCGGATGGCATCAGTTCGCATACCAGATGCTGGGTCTCGTCGGCACCGTGCTCGCGGCCGCGACGATCAACCGGCTGCGGGATCAGCGCCCGATCGCCGTCGCGGTGAGCGTGCTGATGTTCGTCGGCATCCTCGGCCAGTTGACGGTCCCGGCCCTCGGCCTGCTCTGGGTGTGCTCGATCGGGCTCGGCTCCGGCGGATCCATCGTGCTCGCGCTCGCCCTGCTCGGCCTCCGCACGCACCACCACGGGCAGTCGGCTGCCCTCTCCGGGATGGCCCAGTCGATCGGCTACCTGCTCGCCGCGACGGGGCCGATCGTGATCAGCGTGCTGCACGATGCGACGAACGCCTGGGCCGTGTCGCTCGTCGTGATGCTCGCGGTGGTCGTCGTACAGGTGGTGTTCGGCATCCTCGGATCCCGCGACAGGCTCATCGAGGCGCGATCACCGAAGGCGTGAGCCCTCGCTCAACCCCGGGCGCGTGACGGGGGACGTTCGCGGGCGCGACGGCGTGGCATCCGTGGACGGAACGGCAGCAGCAGGAAGACGGAGACCAGCAGGTATCCGAACACGGAGATCTTCGGGAAGAAGACGCCCAGCACGATCAGCACGACATAGCCGCCCAGGCCGGGTGTGAGGCGCGTGGTGAGGAGTGAGATCTCGTCGTCGTCGAGATCGGGGATGACGAGCTTCGCGCTCACGGCGTAGCGCCACAGCACGGAGAGCAGCGCCGAGCACAGCAGCAGCATGATCCCGTAGGTCACCGACGCGACGCGTTCAGCGCCTTCTGCGTCTCGGAACTCGCCGAGCAGTCCCGTCGCGAAGGGCAGCAGGCAGACGAAGAACAGGAGGAGGAGGTTCAGGCGGAGGAGCACCGGATCCACGCGCTCGAGGTACTCCGTCATCGTGTTGTGCCCGAGCCAGATGGTCCCGATGGTGGCGAAGCTCACGAGGAAGCCGAGGTAGCCGGGCCACTCCTTCAGGAGGGCGCCCACGAGGTTCCCTCGTGCGGCGAGCGGGATGGCGAGGTCCAGCACGAGGAGCGTCATCGCCACCGCGAAAACGCCGTCGCTGATCGCCTCCATCCGACCTTTGCCCTGTTTGAGGCGACGGTGCGGATGCCCTGGCTGTTCCCCCTGATCGACCACGGGCCCATTCTCGTGGGCTGCGACGGTCCGGCCCCGCCGGATGACCGGGTGTCGCGTTCGCGGGTCGCATCGGGTGCCGGGGTGTCGCATTCGGGGTGCGGGTCGGATCGCCCGTCATCCGGAGCCGGCGGCGGGGCAAGTCGAGTCTCTTGACAGTCAGCTTGCTTTTTGCAAGTGTTAACGCGTTCGCACGAAGAACACACCGGATACGGAACCGACAAAGGGGACCACCATGAGCATGATGTTCGTCAACCTGCCCGTCACCGATCTCGAGCGCGCCAAGGCGTTCTACGAGGCGATCGGCGGCACGGTGAATCCGAAGTTCACCGATCACAACGCGGCCTGCATCGTCGTCGACGAAGACCACAACTACTTCATGCTCGTGACGCGCGACTACTTCCAGACGTTCACGGATCTGCCCATCGGCAACCCGGCGGCGAATCCGTCGATGACGGTGGCGCTGTTCCGCGACAGCCGCGAGGAGGTCGATGCGGTCGTCGCCGACGGGCTCGCCGCAGGCGGCACAGAGGCGCGTCCGGCAGCGGACTATGGCTTCATGTACCAGCGCCAGGTGACCGATCCCGACGGCAACATCGTCGAGTTCGGCTGGATGGATCCGGTCGCCGCACAGGAGGGTCCGGAGGCGTACGCGAGCCAGCAGGCCCCGGTCCAGCAGTCCTGAGCTCGATGGCAGCGCGCGACTACGGCCAGTACGGCGGCATCACGCGAGCCCTGGAGCTCGTTGGCGAACGCTGGGCGCTGCTCATCGTGCGCGATCTGCTCGTCGGGCCACGTCGCTACGGTGAGCTCGCCGCGGGGCTTCCACGCATCCCGAGCAACATCCTGGCAGCGCGGCTCAAAGAGCTGCAGGCGGCGGGCGTCATCCGCAGGGCGCCACGTTCGCGCATCATCCTCTACGAGCTCACGCCGTACGGCCGCGAACTGGAGCCGATCGTGCTGGCGTTCGGCGCCTGGGGTTTCAAGGCGCTGGACGATCCGCGCGACGAGCAGGTCATCACGCCCGACTCGGTGACGATGGATCTGCGCACCGCGTTCCGTCCGCAGGTGGCGGCGACCCTGCCCACCACCTCGTACGCCACGCGGTTCGGCGCGGCCGAGCTGCTCGTTCGGGTGGACGGCTCGGCACTCGATGTGACACGGGGGATAGGACCGGCCGACCTCGCCTTCGCTGCCGGGCCGGACATCCGTCATCTCATCACCGGGGAACTGACCGCGGATCGGGCGATCGCCACGGGCGTCGTCGAGGTGCTCGACGGCCGGAGCGAACTGCTCGGACGCTTCGCAGACACGTTCCATCTGGCCGCCTGAGCCATCGCTCTTCCGCCCCCAGAGGGTGGCCGGGAGGTGCGAGCAGACTTCGCGACGGATGAGCCCGCACTCTCTGCACACCGGCCCACGCAGGTGGCATGCTCGTTCTCGACACCCGAACAGGGGTGGTCGCGTTCGGCGGATGACGCGGATGACGCAACGGGAGGATCGACGGATGAGTGGACAGGCGCCGGCGGGCTGGTACGAGGACGAATCCTCCGGGCTCCGCTACTGGGACGGATCCGCCTGGACCGACCGTGTCGCTGGCGCCGCGACGGCATCGCCTGCCGGCCCCATCGGCCCGGCTCGGTCTGAATCGAGCGATGTCGTTGGCTACAGCGCCGTGGCTGCGGCCGTCCTGGGTCTGATCGCCGTCGTGCTGCCGTGGACCGGTCCGGAGCTCGTCGGGATCCTGCTGCTGATCGCAGGCTTCGTGCTGTCCGGGATCGCGCTGCACAGAGGCTCGACGAAGTGGCTCGGCTACGTCGGGCTCGCGGTGTCGATCATCGGGACGATCGTCGGCGTGGTGATGTTCGTCATCGGCTTCATGCACGGGTACGTGTCGGCGGTGTCTGGCGGCTGACCAAGACCTCCGGGCGGCGTGTCGTCAGCCGCGGAGCGCGTCGCGCAGAAAGCCGATGTACCTGTCGTGGTCCGCGCGAAGGGCGACCGTCGCCGAGGGTCCGCCGGGCGACCAAGGGCGACGATCCACGATCAGCTCGCCGAGCGTGTGCTCGCCCGTGGTCTCGACCGTCACCGGGTATCGCCCCGACTCCGTGAGCACCAGGGGGTCGACGAGGTACGCGACGCACAGCGGGTCGTGCACCGGGGCATCCGGTCCGGTCTCGGCGTCGCCGGCCGTTCCGTCGCCGTCCGTTTCGATGCGGTGCCTGATGAACGCGGCCGCCGCCTGCCCGCCTGGGGTGCCGAGCGCGGCGAGCGCGTCGCAGTCTGCGACGGTGAGCGGAGCGCTGTGCGTGGCATCCAGCGGCATGACGACGACGTCGCGGATGCCGGCGGTCAACACCTCCTGTGCGGCATCCGCGTCGACCCAGATGTTGAACTCGGCCACCGCCGTGACGTTGCCGCCGGAGACCGCGCCGCCCATGAGCACGAGACGAGGGATCCGCTCGCTGAGGGCGGGATCCCTCCGCAGCGCGGCCGCCACGTTGGTGAGCGGGCCCGTCGCCACGAGGGTCACGTCGGCGTTGGCGTCGTCGCGGTAGAAGTCAACGAAGAACTCCACGGCAGGCGTCGCCTGAGCGTGACTCCGCGCGGTCGGAAGCGCGAGCGGCGCCTGGAACTCGGGGTTGTCGGCGTTCAGCACGTCCCGGGGAATCGGCAGGTCATCGCGCACGAGCGGGCGTTCGGCCCCCTCGTACACCGAGATGCTCGACCCGAGATGGTCGAGCACGCGCAGGGTGTTCTCGGTGACGTTCGGCAGTGCGACGTTGCCGTTCACCGTCGTGATCGCCAGCAGCTCGAGCTCGGGATGACCGATTGCCGCCATGATCGCTATCGCGTCGTCGGTTCCGGTGTCGCAGTCCATGATCAGTCGGGTTGGCATCCGACCATTGTGGCGCTGTCCGGCGCGGCAGGATGTCACAGTGAGCTACGACGCGACCGAGACCACCACCGAATACGCCGCGACCAGGGTGCAGCTGCACCTCAACGCCCGCTTCGACTCCTTCGTCGCCGCGTTCGAAGAGGCCGTCCCGTCGCTCACCGATGCGGATGCCTCCGCCCGCCTCACCGAGGACGGCGACTGGTCGGGCTTCGTGCGCGGCCTGCAGTGGGAGGCGCCGAGCGGATTCGTGCGCGTGTGGACCTCCCGTCCGGATGAGCTCATGCGCTTCGCCGGCAACCCGACGGCGAGCGCCGTCTGGCTGATCGTGAACCACGGCATCGGTGCCCGACTGTTCCGGCACGATCCCGCCGCGCTGCTGTACTCACCGCTGCGCCTGGAGGCGCACGCAGCGCGAGACGCCGGCACCGTGCTGGGGTTCGACGTGCCGAGCGCGAGCCTCGGCGGCTTCGGCATCAACAAGGTGGCCCAGGCCGGCGCGGAGCTGGACCGTGCTCTCGGCGACCTCATCGAAGACCTCGGGATACCACGGCCCACCGCGCTCCGCCGCTGAGTTGCGCGCCCCTGAGTCTGCACGCCGCCGAGATCGGATGCTGTTGCGGTCCGGCTGACGGTCAGACGCCGCCTGCCGTCATGCGGATGCGAGGTGCTCGCCCGCCCCCACCGCGTACGCCTCCCACAGCCAGCCCTCGAACTCTGAGTCGAGCTGCGCGGCATCCGTGATGAGGAACTGGTGCACGAAGAGCCGCTTCGTGTAGGGCGACGACCTCTGGATCCGGTCGTCCTCGATCACGCGCTGCACGTCGAAGTATCCCGAGAGGCCCTTCGCGGTGGGCCTGGCGCCCGCGAAGCCGCGCCGCACACCCTTCAGTGTGATGGTCGACTTTGCGACCGCGTAGGTGAAGGGTCCGATGCCCTCCACCATCCGGATGAACGCCCGGTACAACTCGACGGATGCCTCGGGCTGGCCTGCCAGATGTCGCTCGACGGTCCACTCGGTGTTCGCTTCGTCGCTCATGCGTCGACGCTAGGCGAGGCATCCGACATTCGACCCGACGATAGGTGTACGACCACGTCGCGTGATCGCAGCCGATCGCGGTGCCTGCGATCATGCGAACTGACCGCGGATGGAGTGGGTCAGCCGGTCGCCGTCGCCAGGATCGCGAGCTGCTGCGTCGACCGGGTCATCGCCACGTAGCGGTCGACCGCGCCCTCGATGCCGTCGCCGAAGGCATCCGGATCCACGATCACCACCAGGTCGAACTCCAGTCCCTTGACCGTGACGGGGCTGAGCGAGCGGACGCGCGGCATCCCGCGGAAGTCCGGTGCACCGATGACGCACGCCACCCCGTCTGCGCTCGACTCCAGCCACGACTCGAGGATCTCCTCGAGCTCGGTGACCGACCCGTGCACGACCGGGATGCCGCTCGTGCGGATCGAGGTCGGCACGTTCGCATCCGGGAACGCGGCACGGATCACCGGCTCCGCCTCGGTCATCACCTCGACGGGCGTGCGGTAGTTCACGCTGAGCGACGACATCGTGACCTCGCCGACGCCGACTCGGGCCAGCCGCTCCTGCCAGCTCTGCGTAAAGCCGTGTCGTGCCTGCGCCCGATCGCCGACGATCGTGAAGCTGCGAGACGGACAGCGACGCAGCAGCATCTGCCACTCGGCATCCGTCAACTCCTGTGCCTCATCGACGATGACATGGGCGAACGGCCCGGCCAGCAGGTCCGGATCGATGGCGGGCAACGCGTCCTGGTCCACGAGCGTGTTCTGCAGGTCCTCGCCGCGCAGCATCTTCATGACCATCAGCTCCGAGTCATCGGCGGCGATCAGGTCGGCGACGACCAGGTTCTTCTGCTCCTGCTCGGCGGCGACCGCCGCCTCACGCTGCCGGGAGCGCCTGATCGCCTCCGGGTCGCCGATGCGCTGACGTGCGGCATCCAGCAGCGGCAAATCGGATGTCGTCCACGCGCGCCCGTCCTCGCGCTGCAGCATCCGCACGTCATCGTCCGACAGCCAGGGCGCGCACCCCGCGAGATAGCCGGGCACGGTGAGCAGATCCGAGACGACGCCTGCCGGATCCAGCACCGGCCACGCCCGGGTGAAGGCGTGCGTGAGCGCCTCGTCCTGGGCGAGGTAGCGACGGATCAGGTGCGGGGGAGCATCCTCATCGTCGGCTTCGTCGATCAGGATCTCCAGCAGCGACTCCCACACCTGATCGCGCGCGTCGTTGTGGGTCGACCCGGGCTCGGCGGATCCGAAGGCCTCGCGCCACTGCGCCGATCCGACCTCGATCTCCGCCCACGGCGTCTCGACCGTCAGCGCGGCCGCCGGCGGCGTCTCGTACGCACGGACGGCCGCCTCCACCGCGCGCTCGAGCCCTTCGGATGCCTTCAGTGCGGCCACCCGCGCATCCCGCTCCTCGCGCGCTTCCGCGCCCTCCGGCAGCATGTCCCGCAGCGTGCAGATCTGCACGCTCTCCTCGCCGAGACTCGGCAGTACGTCGTCGACGTACGACAGGTAGGCCTGGTGCGGACCGACGAACAGCACGCCGCCACCGCCGCGGGCGAACCGGGGCTCCGAGTAGAGGAGGTACGCGGCCCTGTGCAGCGCGACGACGGTCTTGCCGGTTCCCGGACCGCCGTCGACGACCAACGGGCCGTGCGAATCGGCGCGGATGATGGCATCCTGATCCGCCTGGATCGTGCTCAGCACGTCGCGCATGCGCGACGACCGGCTCGTGCCGAGGCTCGCGATGAAGGCCGACTGGTCGTCGAGCGCCGCGTTGTGTTCCAGGCCCTCGGCGGTGAAGACCTCGTCCCAGTAGTCGCTGACACGGCCGACGCTCCAGCGATAGCGTCTCCGGCTGACGAGCCCCATCGGATTGGCGTGCGTCGCCGCGAAGAACGGCTCGGATGCCGGCGCCCGCCAGTCCACGAGCAGCCGCCGTCCGTCGTCGTCCGTGAGCCCGATGCGCCCGATGTACACGGCCTCGCCGTCTGTGGTCACCATGCGCCCGAGGCATAGGTCCAGGCCGAACCGGCGCATCAACCGCAGCTCGGATGCCAGCCGCCGCACCTCGAGATCCCGGTCCATCGACTGCTGGCCGGCCCCGCCAGGCGCGGCGCGCTCCTCGTCCAGACGCCTGTTCAGGTCATCGATCCTGGTGCGGAGGGCGGTGCCGATGGCGGCGAACTGCGCCTCGTCCCCGCCGATCAGCGCGGGATCCGCCTTCGCGGCAAGCCGCGGTGGCAGGTCGAATGCGCTGCGCGCCCCAGCACGACCGCCGGCTTCGGCCGACACTCTCGCGTCGCCTCTTCTCTCGTCACTCGCGTCAGCCGATGCCATGCATACTCCCACCTTGTTCGCGCCTCGATTTCCGGCACGATCAGCGATTCTGCCTCAACTGGGGGGCCTTGCCGCAAGGCCCCCCTCCCAAGGGATAATGGAAATGCGGGGAGGTTCGTGAAGGTTCGCTACTCGGACACCGGCGCCACCCAAACAGCCGTATAGCGCCAGAAGAGCGAGCGGCGTATCTTCACGCTCGGGATCACGGCGCGCGCCGCATCCACGATCTGCTCGAACGTCTCTTGCGGCTCTGCGGTTGGGGCCGTCATGTTCTCCGGGGTTTCGCGCGCGCGCCGGGGATGTCGCACCGCCCCGATGAGCGGGTTGAGGAACACAGAGGCGACGGACCACGGCAGATCGGCCGGAGTTTCACGCGCCAGCCCGACAATGACCAGACGGCCTCCGGGCCGCACCAATGATCGAGCAGCTGCAAGCGTCTGCGTCAAGGGCATGTGATGAAGCACCGCAACAAACGTCACCAGGTCGTAGCTCGGCTGGCCGAGAGAGACCGCCTCGAATGAGGCCTGATGCACGGTCGCCGTGTTGATGTCGGCCAGGTTGGCGCGGGCGCGCATGGCGGTCTGGACGTCCGGTTCGATACCGGTGAGATCGTGCATGACATCCGCGAGTTTGCGAAGCAGGTTTCCGGTGCCGCATCCCACATCCAGCGCGCTGAGTCCGCCGGCCCGACGAACTTTGCGGGCGTGCCGCATTATCCACGGCGTGTAGGCATCGTTGTGCGACCACGGATGCGCCGCGCTGAATCGGCCCAATCCCCGAAGCAATCCCGTCGTCATCCGGTCCACTCGTGGCAGCGTATATGCCGCTTCGGGCTGATCGAACGCGTGACGGCCGGCCGGCTCGAATCAGGTGGCGCGTCAGCGCCGCGAACTGTTCGGAGACAGCGCAGAAGGTCGCTACATCCGGAGCGGACTGGGCACTCGCGCGAGGCGTGCTGCTCAGCTATGACCTGACGGTGCAGCCGGTGACCGTCGCGGATGCCGAGGCCGCCGCATCCCTGTGGCGCCGCGGGGAGAACCTCTCGCTCGAGGACCGCCTCTGTCTGGCGCTCGGTGCTCGGCTGCAGGCCGAGGTGCTCACCGCGGATTCGGCCTGGGCGGACCGAGACGGCGTTGTGCTCGTGCGCTGATCACGCTCCCAGGTCGCCGTGGGTCACTCGCCCGTCGGCCGCGGCACGCCCTCCGGCGTCCCACTCCGACCTGTGTCCCACTTCCGCTGTCCCTTCGTGTCGCCAGAACCGTCCAGAGGCGACGTCAAGGGACAGCGGAGCGGGGGCGAATGCGCCACCGCTCGCCCGCCGATGTCGGACCCCTCCTGGACAATGGGTCACATGTCCGAACGACGCGAAATGCCCAGTCGTCACGTGAGTGCCGTCATCCGTCGGTCACGACAGCAGGTCTACAACTACGCCGCGGATGTCGACAATCTGCCGGCGTGGGCTGCCGGCCTCACGAACGCGCCGATCACACACGACGGCGACGTGCTTGTCACGGAGTCGCCGATGGGAAGCATCCGCATGACGTTCGCGCCGCGCAACGACTTCGGCGTGCTCGACCACTGGGTCACTCTGCCGTCGGGCGAGACGACGTACAACGCGCTGCGCGTGATCGACCACCCGGATGGCGCGGAGATCATCTTCACGGTGCGACAGCTCGATGCGACGGACGAGGAGTTCGCGCGAGATGCGGCACTGATCGCCGCGGATCTCGACCGGCTACGGACCATCCTCGAGGAGTCCGGGCAGTCGTAGGCATCCGGTCTCAGTCGTCCTGCTCCGTCGGCCGCACGAGCAGCTCGTTGACCACCATGTGCCGCGGGCGCGTGACCATGTAGCGAATGGCATCCGCGATGTCGGGTGCCTGGAGCCGCTCCATCGTCGCCATCCGCTTGGCCTGCGCCTCCCGCACCTCCGGACGCAGGTGCTCACGCAACTCCGTGTCAACGGCACCGGGCTCGACCACGCCCACTCGCAGGTGGCGACGGCTGAACTCCTGGCGGAACGACTCGCTGAAGGCGCCGACGCCGTGCTTCGTGAGGTTGTAGACCGCGGATCCGCGCTTCACCTGGCGTCCGGCCGTCGACGAGATGTTCACCAGATCCGCGACGCGGCGCGGGCCGCTGTCGGCCGCCGCCAGCAGATGCGGAAGCGCCGCCTCGGTCACGGAGAGCAGCGCGCGGAGGTTGAGGTCGAGCATCCGGTCCCACTCCTCGATGGGTGCACCCTCGATGGGGCCGAGCAGCATGACGCCCGCGTTGTTCACCAGGATGTCCAGCCGCCCCCACTCATCGACCGTGCGTGCGACCGCCGTGCGCGCCTGATCGCGGTCGGTGACATCGGCTTCGACGACCAGCGCTGTCGACCCCGCGGATGCCAGTTCCTGCGCCAGCCCCTCCAGCCGATCGCGTCGACGTGCGATGAGCGCAACGCTCGCGCCCTCCGCGGCGAGCGCCCGCGCGGTCGCCTCCCCGATCCCGCTCGACGCTCCGGTCACGACGGCCACCGTCCCGTTCAGTTCACCCATGGGATCAGGGTAGGTGCCGCACGCGGCTCACCGAAGTGCGGACGACGCGGTCGCCGCATCCCGGTTCCGCTGTCCCTTCGCGTCGCGGGATCCGTCGAGGAGCGACATCAAGGGACAGCGGAACGAGGGTGCCGCGCACGTTTCCCTGTGACTCCGCGCGCCGCTACCGACGCGGCGTCAGGCCGAGGAGCCTGCGGGCGTCCCGCACGATCCGCAGGGCTTCCGCCTCGGATGCGGGGCCCTCGACGCCGAGCAGCCTCTGCCTGTGGCGTTCGCCGAGCAGCAGGGAGAACAGGGCGGGCGCGAGCTCGCCGGCCTCCTCGCCGTGCTCGTGCACGAGATGCGCGCGCAGCGCAACGATGTGGCGGGCGTCGGTGCTTTCGTAGAACGCCCTGGCGAGCTCCGGAAAGCGCGGCGCCTCGGCGATGACCAGGCGGTGCAGGCCGACCAGATCTTCCGAGTGGATGCGCACGACGATGCGCGTGGCGAGCGACTCGAGCGTGTCGCCCGTGGTGTCGGATCCGTGGCTGATCCCGCCGGCGAGGGCCTCCACCATGGCGGCGAAGAGTCCTTCTTTGTCGCCGTAGTCCGTGTAGATGGTGCGTTTGGTGACCCCGGATGCGCGCGCCAGCTCATCGAGACTGGACCCCTGGTATCCGCGCTCCAGGAAGACGGCGAGCGAGCGTTCCAGCATCCGCTCCCGCCGCTCCTCCCGCTGTTCGGCCGTCGGACGGCCACGACGCGGCTCCTCGACTGCCACCTTCATGACGGCCTCCCGATCCCGCTGCGCACGGCGTATGATTTCCTCTGTAATGATACTCACCGGTGTCATTTACAACAGGCGCCCACGAGACGCCGGGAGGAGAACCGTTCCATGGCCGATCCGGCGCGGACGACGCGAACCACGTCCGCTCGCACGACCCGTCCTGCTCCGTCCCGCTCCACACGCCGCCCGAAGCTGGGCGACGCCGAGCGGCAGCGGCTGACGGAGTACTACACGCACATGATGCTCATCCGCCGCTTCGAGGAGCGCGCGCAGCGCGCCTATACCGAAGCCCTGATCGGCGGATATTGCCACCTCAACCTCGGCGAAGAGGCCGCGATCGTCGGTCTGCTCGGCGAGCTGAACCCCGACGACTACCTGTTCACGAACTACCGCGAGCACGGCTATGCGCTGAACCGCGGCATCGAGCCGCGACGGGTGATGGCCGAGCTCTACGGCCGCGTCGACGGCGTCTCCAAGGGCTGGGGCGGCTCGATGCACATGTTCGACGTGACGCACCGCCTGCTCGGCGGATACGGCATCGTCGGCGGCCAACTGCCTATCGCCACCGGCGCGGCGCTCGCGCTGCAGTACCAGGGCCGGTCCGAGATCGTCATGTGCACCATGGGCGACGGCACCACGGCGACCGGCGCGTTTCACGAGTCGCTGAACCTCGCCGGCCTCTGGGACCTTCCGATCGTCTACGTCATCATCAACAACGGCCTCGGCATGGGAACGGATGTCGCGCACTCGTCCGCGGAACCCGACCTGTACAAGCGCGGCGCCGCCTACCGCATCGAATCCGCTCGAGTGAACGGACTCGATCCGGAGGAGACCGCCGCCGCCGCGAAGAAGGCCGTCGCGGTAGCGCGATCCGGACGTCCGTATCTGCTCGAGGTGATGACCGAGCGCCTTCGCGGGCACTCCGTCGTCGACCCGGCCAAGTACCGCAGCGCGGAGACGGTCGAGCTTCTCAAGGAGAACGATCCCGTGCACACGTTCGCGGCCACGCTCAAGAAGGCCGGCGTGCTCGACGACACGGAGCTGGCAGAGATCGACCGGCAGGCGACGGCGATCGTCGACGATGCGGCGTCGTTCGCGTCATCCAGCCCGAATCCGGATGTCTCGACCCTCTTCGACTACACGTACGCCACACCGGTCGCGAACGATTCGCGTCGATACCCGGGCGATCCGCTGTTCCCGGCGCTTCCCTCCCCGGCTCTGGCCACCACCGCGCAGGCTTCCGGGAGGATCGCATGACCGAGATGACCTACCGGCAGGCGCTGCACGACACGCTGCGCGAGGAGCTGCTGCGCGACGAGAACGTGATGCTGATCGGCGAGGAGATCGGCATCTTCGACGGCTCGTACAAGATCACCGCCGGCCTGCTCAAGGAGTTCGGCGCGCGCCGCGTGCGCGACACCCCCATCTCCGAGGAGGGCTTCACCGGCGCGGCGATCGGCGCCGCGATGCTGGGCCTCCGGCCGGTCGTGGAGATCATGACCATCAACTTCTCGCTGCTCGCGCTCGACCAGATCGTGAACCATGCGGCGAAGATCCACGGCATGTTCGGCGGACAGCTGGGCGTGCCGATGGTAATCCGCACGCCGGGCGGCGGCGGGCAGCAGCTGGGCGCATCCCACTCGCAGAACATCGAGCTGTACTACGCGTTCGTGCCCGGGATGAAGGTGGTCGCCCCGTCGACGCCGGCCGACGCGAAGGCGCTGCTGATGGCATCCATCCGAGACGACGACCCGGTGCTGTTCCTCGAGAACCTCGCGCTCTACAACACGAAGGGCGACGTGCCCGACCACGTGGAGCCGGCCGAGATCGGCAAAGCCAAGGTCACGCGCACCGGCAAGGACCTCACGCTCATCGGATACTCCCGGATGGCCCTGGTCGCCCAGCAGGTCGCCGACCGTCTGGCCGAGACCGAGGGTCTCGACATCGAGGTGGTCGACCTGCGCAGCCTGCGTCCACTCGACCGCGACACGGTGATCGAGTCCGTGAAGAAGACGAACGCGGCGGTCGTGCTCGAGGACGACTGGCTCACGTACGGCATCGGCGCAGAGATCGCCGCATCCATCTCCGACGGAGCGTTCGACTACCTGGATGCCCCCGTGCGGCGCGTGGCCATGGCCGAGGTTCCGCTGCCTTATGCGAAGCCGCTCGAGACCGCGGCGCTGCCGTCGGTCTACGACGTCGTGAACGCCGTGCACCAGACGCTCGACGCCGTCGGACGGCGGCGCTGAGCGCTCCGGACGAACTGAGACCTTCGACGAACAACAAGGAATCGTCATGAAACAGATCACCATGCCCCGCCTCTCCGACACGATGGAGGAGGGCGCGATCTCCACCTGGTACAAGAAGATCGGCGACCACGTCGAGGCAGGTGAGACGCTCGCCGAGATCGAGACCGACAAGGCCACCATGGACTTCGAGGCCTACGAAGCGGGGACGTTGACCGCGATCCTCGTGCCGGAGGGCAAGACGGTGGCGATCGGCACCCCGATCGCGGAGCTGGACGGAACGCCGGGCGGATCGGGCGGTGGTGAGACCACCCCGAGTGCGGCCGCAGGCGCGGCCTCGGCTGCCACCGCTCCCGGCGCGGCGGCGACTCCCGAAGACGCCACCGCGGACGCCGTCGAGACGGCCACCGCCGAGACGCCGACCCGGTCGGTCGCCGAGACTGCTGCGCCGGCTGCTTCCGCACCGACCGCGTCCGCACCGACCGCGTCCGCACCGACCGCATCCGCACCGGCCGCATCCTCGGAACCTGCAGCCGCAGCCGCGGGTGCGAATTCACGGGAGCGTCTGCTCGCGTCGCCCGTGGTCCGCACGATCGCTCGCGAGAACGGCATCGACCTGCGTTCCGTGACGGGCACCGGTCCCGGAGGGCGCATCATCCGTGCCGACGTCGAGCACCTCATCGGCGCAGCGGATGCCACGGCCGGCGCGCCCGCATCGGCTGCGGCCCCTGCGGCTCCCGCGCCCGCGGAGAGCGCACCCACGGCGTCCGCTCCGGCGCCGGCCCAGGCATCCGCTCCCCGTCCCGGATCGAGCTCGCTCGACGAGCGCCGCGGCACCGAGCAGGTGCCGATGGATTCGGTGCGGCGGGTGATCGCGCGGCGACTCGCGGAGAGCGCCCGGACCATCCCACACTTCGCCGTCACGGCCGTCGCCGACGCCGAAGAGCTGATGACCATGCGCGCGACGCTCAACGAGCGCCTCGTCGCGGCCGGACGGCAGAAGGTCAGCGTCAACGACCTGCTGGTGCGGGCCGCTGCGCTCGCGTTGCGCGAGCATCCGCTCGTGAACGCCAGCTTCACCGGCGAGGATGCCACCACCATGCAGGTGCATCACCGCATCAACATCGGCATCGCTGTCGCCTCCGACCACGGCCTCGTGGTGCCGGTGATCGACGACGCCGACACCAAATCGGTCGGCCGCCTGGCCGAGGAAGCCAAGCAGCTGGTGAAGCTTGCGCAGGACCGCAAGCTCACCCCGACGCAGATGAGCGGCGGAACGTTCACCATCAGCAATCTCGGCATGTACGGGGTCGAGGAGTTCACCGCGATCATCAACCCGCCAGAGGGCGCGATCCTCGCCGTCGGCGGCACGAAGGTGGAGCCCGCGGTCGTGGACGGACAGATCGTGCCGCGGCAGCGCATGCGCTACACGCTGAACAGCGACCACCGGATCATCGACGGCGCCCTCGCCGCGCAGTGGCTGCAGACGTTCACGCGGTTGATCGAGGATCCTTGGACGATTCTGGCGTGAGGTAGGCAGGGCCGTGTAGGGTCAGTCGCCTTCCCGCACCAACTTCTCGACGACATCGAGGATGGGCTCAAGGCGCTGGGTCACGACGTCCCAGAGAATGTCGTCGTTCATGGCCAGATATCCGCCGTGGGCCGCGATGTTCCTGACGCGGGTCAGTCCCGCCAATTGCTCGTCATCGAGCACTCGGAAGAAAGGTGCGAAGTCGGGAACTTCGGTGAGTGCCTTCAAGCGGATGATCGCCATGCTCGCAGCATCGTGCGACGGCGATCCCTCGACGAAATCACCGGGGTCGCTGGATCGCACGCGTTCCACTCTCGAACGGATGCCAGCAAGTTCGATCGCGAGATTTCTCGCGTCACGCTGACGATGCTCATCGGATCCATCCTTCGAACTGGTCGGAGACGCACGCCTCACAACGGCACAGCCTCGGCGAGCACACGGTTCCCGATCTCCGACCCGCTTGCCGCGGATGCAACGAACATGTCCACCGGAAACCCGAGGAGTCGCTCGATGTACTCGGGCGCTGCATAAGCGCGGAGCGTGTCCACGTCGCTCGGCAGATCAACGAGCAGGTCGATGTCGCTGGTGTATCCGTCGGTCCCCGTCGCCACCGAGCCGAAGACGCGCGGATTCTCGAGCCTGAACCGGCGGGCGATCGCCTCCACCTCGGAGCGGTGCAGGCGAAGGGCGGTGCTGGGCCGATAGTCCGCTGCGCGAAGGATGCGCTCCAGGAGGTCGTCGGATGGCACGCGGCGACCAGCCTCGATCGCCGCGAGATTCGGTTGCGCGATGCCGGCTCGTTCTGCGAGTTCTCGCTGCGTCAGTCCGGCGTCGCGTCGCGCCGCGCTGACGAGCGACGGAGCCACGGTGACGTCGAATCGGGCCATGCTTCGATTATATCGTGTGTGATATCGGTTATTGTCCGGCGATCCGGACGTAGTTCTTGGTCATGAGATCTACGAGCCCGCGCTCCGCTTACGGGTCGGACGCGGTCGAGCACGACGCCGCCCGGCGTTCATGCTTCCCAGTCGACCGTGCGCTCGACGAGCGAATCACCATCCGCGCTCCGGATGTCGGTGGCGAGAGTTATGTTGCTCAGTTGCAGAACGCAGCTGCCGTTGACGGCATCAGAAGGCGGAAAGGCAGCATCATGAGATTCCTTGCTCAGGGCGCTCGCACACAGACTCCAACTGCCCCGGAAACACCGCCGGCGCCACTGACGCCTCAGCCGTCGGTAGTCGTCGAAGCAGGAGCACGGTACTCACGAGCGATTCTGCGCACGATCGGAACGGCGGTCGGAGTCGCCGTTCTGTTGTACGCGGCCCAAATCGTGTTCGCAACCGAATCGCTGCTCGAGAATCGGGTGACGAAGAGCCCTTCCTTCCCCTACCCGAGCATCACTCTCCAGGATGCGGGCGCGGCGCTCGTTGTTCTCCTGACCGTCTCGATCGCACTCCAGGCGCTCCTCAGACTCCCTCGCGACCCTGATCGCCTTACACCGGAAGACGCGGTCGCGCATCGCCAGTTCTGGGGAGGATTCTCAAGCATTGTCGCGACCGCGGCCGCGTACATCGCCCTCTGCACGTTCGTCAATGGCTTCGTGACGACCGTGAGCGAGTCAGCTCTCGATGTGAAAGGTCTTTTCGGCGTCCCACTCGGCGCCGTCGTCGCACTGCTTCTCACCTCGGATGCGGCAGCGATCACTCAGCAGGAAGCGCGCGTTCTACGGCTGGCGGACGCGTATCGCGAGAAGGGGATCGCCGCTCTCCGCATCGCCGCAGATCGCGTCTCCGGCCACAGATCCACTCGCCCACGTCAGCGGTTCATCTGGTGGAGCTGCGGCACGGGCGTCAGCGCCGTCACTCTGGCCGCTCTCGCCGCTTGGAGTCTGGTACCGGACAGCAACGCAGCCTTCATCTTCGCCAGCATCGCGGTGATCTCCACAGCAACAGCTGTGATCGTCCTACCTGAGGCCGCGACGGCGGTGCTTCGTGGCAAGGCTCTCGATCTGATCATGCTGACAATTCTTCCGGCCATGATGGTGCTTATCTTCGCGGTCCAGCTCATCGGCTACGCACTCCCGCTCGTTGTCGAACGAGACCAGCCCTGGGCCTATGTACCCGCGATAGGCTTCGGGCTTCTCCTCTTCGTGCCTGTCGTGCTTGTTCCAGCGTCTCTATCGCTACCCCGCCTATGGGGTGATCGTTCGGCGCCTCTTCTCGACCTCGCACGCAAGAAACTGGAGGACGAAGCGGATCGCCTGCGCAAGAAGGAGACAGGTCCTCGCGACCTCGAGACGTGGGAGGTCTTCGCCCGCGCTGCCGTGTGGGTCAGTCCCGTGCCGATTGTGGCGCTCCCTCTCGCCGCCGCTGCTGCACTGCACCGTACTCACGCCGAAGACAACAATCGCAAGTGGCTCCGGGCAGCTTGGATCTGCCCTTCAGTGTTGGCCCTGGTCGAGATCGCGGCCCTGCTACTACTGCCGGTCTACGCCGTCGCCTTGGGATGGGTGTCTGCCAGGTAGAAGGTCCTGCTTCGGCGGAACCGTCGGAATGCGCAGCTGTGCCGGCACTGAGACCGCTCGCCGGAGGCTGGGGGCGGTTGCCGTCGTCGGGCCGTCAGAGCAGCAGCGGCAACAGCCTGAGGTCGTCGATCCTCACGTCGACACCGAAGCGGCCGGCCTGGTGGCCGTGTTCGAACGCGACGAACCTCGCGCCCAGTTCGCTGGCGGTGCTCTCGTCGTGATCGGTGTCGCCGACCATGACCACGTCGCGAGCATCCAGGCAGGACGAAGCCAGCCATCCGGCGATCGCGGACGCTTTGGAGCCGGCATAGGCATCCGTGATGCCGTGGATCTCGTCGAACCACCCCTGGACACCGTGCGGTTCGAGCTGCCGGTGCAGCATCGGCTCGACGGTGGCCGAGATGAGCACCTGCCGAATCCCGAGCCCGCGCACGGCGTCGACCGCCTCACGTGCACCCGGCCGCAAGGATGCCTCGAGCACCGCCGCGTCGAACAGCTCCAGATAGCGGTCTGCCGCGCCTTCGAACTGCCCGCCAGGAGTCACATCGAACCCGAGCCGGGCATAGAAGTCACGGATCGGGAAGCCGAACAGTGAACGGTACGTCGCAAGATCCGGCACGACCGGCATGCCGAACTCGGCGAGCACGGTGTTCATGGTGCGCATGGCCGGCTCGACGTCGTCGAGGAGGGTGCCGTTCCAGTCCCAGATCACCGCTCTCGTTCGCGCGCCCACCCCGCCATCCTGGCAGCAGCCGCCCGACGAGCGTCGCGACGGTTCGCACACCCGCGGGTCCTGTCGGACTACTCCTCCGTGTGCCCCAGTTCGAGGTCGGCGACGAAGCGGGCGACGGGTTCGGCCATGGCATCCAGCTCCAGGATGACAAGGTCGTTGGATCCCGCACGCGTCGCTCCGCGTGGCACATACAACGTGTGCTGCGGCCCGGCACTCCAGTAACGACCGAGCGCGAAGCCGTTCAGCCAGGCGAGGCCTTTACCCCAGCCGTCCGTGCTGAGGAATAGATCGGATGGCTCTGCGAGGTCGAACTCCGCGCGGTGGAACGTCGGAAGCATCGCGGGCGTCGAAGACGCCTCAGTTGACCCGATACCGCTGTCCGTTCGTGTCGAGAGAACGTCGCCGGACTCCGTTCCGCTGTCCGTTCGTGTCGCCTCGGAGACCGCTGACCGACCGTTCGGGACAGCGGAACGGTCGGCATCAAGAGCGGACGAGAGGACGGCGGCACCCTCGGAATCCCTCGCGGACGAGGGGACGACGGCACGCTCGTCGACGAGCGCGTCCACGTCGAGCACGAGCGTGTCCCAGGCGTCGAGGGCGACGCCGTCGAGCGTGGCCGGGCCGATGAGACCCTTGCGTTCGCCGATGCGGAGTCCGTAGTCCACGCGGCCCTCATCCTCGACGATCACCACGAGCTCGCGTCCGGCGGGGACCACGAGCGCACGCTCGTGCCGCTCACGCGCAAGAACCCCGATGCGGATGCCGTCCACGAGGACGATCGCACGGTCGCGTACCTCGGCGAAGGCGAGGAGTGCGGGAGCATCCGTGTCGAGGGTCGTGCGGTAGGCGACGAGGCCGCGGTACACCCCGAGATCTTCCATGGTGGGGAGCGCGGTGTGGCGGGTCCAGGCGGGGGCCGGGGATGCGACATCCGCAGGCGCGACGGCATCGACGGTCTCGTCATCTACGAGTGTGACGTCATCTGGAAGAAGGACGTCATCTGCAAGAAGGACATCATCTGCAAGACGGACGTCATCTGCAAGAAGGACATCATCTGCAAGACGGACGTCATCTACTAGAAGGACCTCGTCTGCCAGAACGACGTCGTCTGCCAAACGGACGCCATCTGGGAGACGGACGTCATCTGTGAGAGGGCCCTCGCGCGGAAGCAGCGGGTCGCCCGAACGCCGAACCGCGTGCTGCAGCGACTCGGCCGCGGTCAGCACGTCTGCGGCCGGACGAAGCGGAACCTCGAACGTCGGCGCGGTCGGCGCATCCGCCCGCCCGAAGTGGGGCACCGGCGCGTACTTCGCGATCACCTCGCGGAACGCCCAGAACTTCTCGGTCGGCCGTCCCGCCTCGTCGATCGGGGCGTCGTAGTCGTAGGAGGTCGTGATCGGCTGGTAGACGCCCTTGTCGTTGGCGCCGTTCGTGAAGCCGAAGTTGGTGCCGCCGTGCACCATGTAGATGTTCACTGAGGCGCCGGCCGCCAGCAGAGCGTCGAGCTCGTGAGCGGATGCCTGTGCCGACGTCGTGTGGTGATGCGCGCCCCAGTGGTCGAACCATCCGCACCAGAACTCGCCGCACATCAGCGGCCCGGTCGGCTGCTGCTCGCGCAGATGGGCGAGCCGCTCAGCGGCGTGGGATCCGAAGGATGCCGTCTTGTGCAGCTCCGGCAGGCTGCCGTCCGCGATCATGTCGCCGGCCGGTTGATCCACCGTGATGAGCGGAACCGTGATCCCGGATGCGCGGGTCACCTCGGTCAGCGCCTTGAGGTACTCCTTGTCGCGTCCGTACGCGCCGTATTCGTTCTCGACCTGCACGAGGATGACGGGTCCGCCGTTGTCGATCTGCAGCGGCGCGACCTGCCCGAGGATGTGGTGCAGGAAACGGCTCGCGGGTTCGAGGAAGCGCGGATCCGAGGTGCGCATCCGCAGATCCGGATCCGTGAGCAGCCAGGCCGGGAGCCCGCCGCCGTCCCACTCCGCGCAGATATACGGACCGGGACGCACGATGGCGTGCATGCCCTCCTCAGCGATGAGCTCGAGGTAGCGACGCAGGCCCAGCCGTGGGTCATCCGTGACGAAGACTCCCGGCTCGGGCTCGTGCTCGTTCCATGGAACGTAGGTCTCGATGGTGTTGAGGCCCATCGCCTTGGCCAGGCGGATGCGCTCCCGCCACTGCCCCGGATGCACGCGGAAGTAGTGCATGGCTCCCGAGATGACGCGAAAGGGTGTGCCGTCGAGCAGGAAGGCGTCGGATCCGATCTCGAAACGACCCATGGGATGGACTCCAGGTGGTGCGGGGGCGGTGTGTGAAGTGCCGGTGGGCCGGCGTTGTCCGTGTCGGCTAGGACCGTACATGGACAGCGGGCCGGCTCGAGGATTCCGAGCCGGTCCGCTCTCGGGTGGGTGAGCTGGCTATCCGGCCTTGACCTTGAAGCCCTGCTCGTTGCCGTACTTCACGAGGGACTGCTGCCACTGCTTCAGTCCGTCGTCGAGCGGCTTGGCATCGCTGTAGGACTGTCCGACGGTGTCGGAGAAGATGCTGTTCGCGTACACCTCGTACGGCAGGTACTGCCATCCGGTGAGCACGTCCTTGGCGCCGTCGACCAGCACCTGGTTGATCTTCTGACCGCCGAAGTACTCGGGAGCCTGGTTCAGGAAGGCGCTCGAGTTCTGGTCGGCCGTGGTCGACGGGAATCCGCCGCCCGAGTTGATGAAGATCTTGACGCTGTCCTTGCTGTCGTTCAGCCACTTGAGGAATCCGGCGGCCAGCGCCTGGTTCTTGCTCTGCTTCATGACGACCTCGGAGCTGCCGCCGTTCTCGGCGTTGGCGGCCTTGCCGTCGTACGTCGGGATCGGGGCAACGGCCCAGTCACCGGAGGCCTGCGGCACCGAGGACTCGAGCACGCCCGGCATCCATGCACCGGTGATCATCGTCGCGATGTCGCCGTTGCCGAGCTGCTTGTACCAGTCGTCGGTCCAGCCGGGGGTCTGGGAGAGGAGGTTGTTCTCCACGAGTTGGTTCCAGACGGACGTGAACTTCTTGGTGCCCTCGTCCTGCAGGTTGATGGTCACGTTCGTGCCGTCGACCTTGAACGGGTGGCCGCCCGCCTGCCACGCCATGCTCGTCATGAAGCCCGGGTCGCCGCTGTCAGCGGTGATGTACGCGTTGGGGTCGGCCGCGTGGAGCTTCTTGGCCGCGTCGACGTACTGGTCCCACGTGGTGGGCACGTCGATGCCGTACTTCTCGAAGACCGTCTTGTTGTAGAACAGCGCCATGGGGCCGGAGTCCTGCGGCAGGCCGACGAGCTTGTCCTGCACGTTGACGTTGTTCCAGGGTCCGACCGAGTAGTCGCTCTTCAGCTTGTCGAAGCCGAACTGGTTCAGGTCGACGAGGGAGTCGCTGAGGGCGAACTGCGGCAGTGCGTAGTACTCGACCTGGGCGACATCCGGAGCGCCCTTGCCCGCCTTCACGGCGTTCTGCAGCTTGGTGTACTCGGTGGTGTTGGTGCCCGCGTTGACGAGGTTCACCTTCACCTTCGGGTAGGCCTTCTCGAACGCCTTGACCTGCGCCTTGGCGGCGGGGGTCCACGTCCAGTAGGTGATCGTTCCGCCCTTCTGCAGGGCGGACTCGACGTCGGATGCGCTGCCTCCGTTACCGGAGCCGGACGAGCATCCGACCAGAGCGGCGGCCACGACGGCGCCCGCCGCGGCCACGGATGCGATGCGGCGCAGAGCCGACGATCGCTTGCTGTGATTCATGGGTTGCCTTTCACTTCATCGGGATGGAAGGGGTCGAAACAAGATGGAGGGAATTGAAGAGGTGAGATGACGCGGATGCCGGGTGGTGGCATCCGCTGCCCGGTCAGGCCTTGACGCTTCCGGCGGTCAGGCCGGACTGCCAGTAGCGCTGGAGGAAGAGGAAGGCCACGACGATCGGCACGATCGTGAGGAGGCTTCCGGTGATGACCAGGTTGAAGATGGGCTGCGCGCCCACGCCCGTTGCCTGTGCGCTCCACTGGCTGAGACCGACGGTGAGCGGATACCAAGTGGGGTCGCTGAGCATGATGAGCGGCAGGAAGTAGTTGTTCCAGGTGGCGACGATGGCAAACAACGCGACCGTCACGATGCCCGGCGCCAGGAGCTTCAGCGAGATCGTGAAGAAGGTGCGGAACTCGCTCGCGCCATCCATGCGCGCTGCCTCGAGGACCTCGGTCGGAACGGCGTCGATCGCGAACGTCCAGACCAGGTAGAGGCCGAACGGGCTGATCAGCGACGGCAGGATCACCGCCCACGGCGTGTTCGTCAGGCCGAGCTGGCTGAACAGCAGGAACGTCGGCACGGCCAGCGCGGTGCCCGGAACGGCGATGGCGCCGAGCACGATGGCGAACACCGCGCGGCGGCCGCGGAACTTGTACTTGGCCAGGCCGTATCCGGCGAGGGTGGCCAGCAGCGTCGCGCCGCCGGCGCCGACGACGACGTACAGCAGCGTGTTGCCGAGCCAGTGCACGAAGATGCCGTCTTTGTACGTGAGGGTCTCGACGATGTTGTCCCACAGCGCGAAGTGGTTGCCGAACCCGAGACCGAACGTGGAGAACAGGTCGCCCTGCGTCTTCGACGCGTTGATCAACAGCCACACCAGCGGCACGAACGAGTAGATGACGAAGACGATCATCACGATCGTGAGCACGAGGTTCTTGCGCGGGCGGGCGACGGTCGCTGAGCGACGGCGGCGCACCGGCGAGGAACGACGGGCAGCGGATGCCGCACGTCGCGTGGTCGCGGACGCGGCAGTCGTGCGAGTGGTCGTCGTTGTGGCGGCGGTCGTCATCGGTCCGGTGATCATCGGTTCTGCGCTCATCGGTTCTCCGCGCTCGTGCCTCGTACCTGCACCACGTACGCGATGACTGCGGTGATGAGGCCCATCACGATCGCGACGGTGGCGGAGTAGTTGAACTGCTGACCGGCGAACGACAGGTTGTAGGCGTACATGTTGGGGGTGAAGTAGCTGCTGATCGAGTTCGGTGCGAGCGGCTGCAGAAGGTTCGGCTCGTTGAAGAGCTGGAAGCTTCCGATGATCGAGAAGATCACCGCGATCACGATGGAGCCCCGCAGTGCCGGGAGCTTGATGCTCCACATCACGCGCCACCCTCCGGCACCGTCGAGCTCGGCCGCCTCGTACAGGTCAGGGGAGATGACCCGCAGCGCGGAGTAGAAGATGAGCATGTTGTAGCCCATGAACTCCCAGGTCACGATGTTGCCGATCGAGCCGAGGATCCAGGACTTGGCGAGCGGCTCGAGGTGCCATCCGAACGCGTGGTTGACGGCCGCCGTCAGTCCGAACTGGTCGCCGTAGATGAAACCCCAGATGAGGGCGGCGACCACGCCGGGAACCGCGTAGGGCAGGAAGATCGCGATGCGGAAGAATCCGGCGCCGTGCAGGCGGGCGCTGTCCAGCGCCAGAGCCGCCACGAGAGACAGCACCAGCATGATCGGCACCTGCACCACGAGGAACAGCAGCACGCGCAGGAACGACTGCCAGAACTTCACGTCCTGGAACAGCGAGATGTAGTTGCCCAGCCCGACGAACGTCGTGCCGCCGACCAGCTGCGTGCGGAACACGCTGAGGTAGAGGGCGTACACGATCGGTGCGACGACGAAGAGCGCGAGTCCGATCATGAACGGCGTCACGAAGCCGACGCCGGCGAACGAGACGCGTCGCTGCAGCACGGAGCCCTTGCGTCGGCCGGGCGGGGTCGTCGTCTTCCGTCGGCCCGTGGCGACCGTCTGCCGGGACGTTGCCGCAGCAGCGTTGTGCGAGTCTGCGGCAGCGGCGGTCTGCGACGTCGCGGCGGTCGTGCTCAGCCGACCTGCGGTGTTGTGAGTAAGGGATGACACGGGCAACCTTCATCGGGTGCGTAGGGGGCGGTGCTCCCCGGCGCCATGAGGCACCGGTTCGCACCAGGGGTGGATGCCGTTCGGGTCGACATCCGATCACGCAATGTTCACGTAAACATGTTTACGCTAACATAGTTGCACGGGTGCTTTGGCCACGTCACCCGTCGGGCGCCGGCTCCGCGCTCGACGAGTCCCGGCTCCGAGTCGTCGCGCCCCGGGTCGTGTGGCCGTGGGGCCCGTGGCACGGGGTCTTGTGGCGCCACTCCAGTGGCCCAAAGGCCCTGGACCTCTGTGGTTCCGCTGTCCCGAAGTGTCGGTTCAGCACGCCGTGAGCGACACGAAGGGACAGCGGAACGCATGGGCGTGCGCGAGACCACACGCGCGAGACCGCGAGCGCGCAAGGACCACGCGCGCGAAGACCGATCGAGCACGTCGTGGCGAGCGTCGCCCTATCCCTGCTCGGATGTCCCGAAGTGTCGGTCCCGCGGGCCCTCGGGCGAAAGGAACAGACAGCCGAACGATGTGGTGCCGGAACCAGACCGAACGAGAGAGCTGGGACGCACCGTGGGTGCGGGCGAACGCCGGAGTTGAATACGATGCAGGAACCGATCCTGCCGCCGCACGGCGCGCGGTCGACGGCAGGGAGTGACGCATGGTGTTGATGGAGCCGCGAGGGCGCCAACGCGCAGCATCCATCGCGGACGTCGCCGCCCGCGCCGGAGTGTCAGCACAGACCGTGAGCCGCGTCTCCAACGGGCTCGACACCGTGAAGGCGGCCACGAGGGATCGCGTGCTCGCGGCCATGGCCGAGCTGGACTACCGACCGAACAGCGCGGCCCGGGCATTGAAGAGCGGGCGCTTCCAGAACGTCGGCGTGCTGATGTTCTCGTTGCAGAACATCGGATCGGTGCGCATCCTCGACGCCATCACGACGGCTGCGGCCGCAAAGGGTTTCTCCATCGACCTGATCTCCACGGGGGATCCCTCAACCGGCAGCATCACGGATGCCCTCTCCCGGCTCGACCAGGAAGCCGTCGACGGCATCATCGTCATCGTCGAGGCGCACGAACTCAGCGAGCATTCGATCACGTTTCCGGATCGCATCCCGTCGGTGCTCGTCGACTCTCGCGAGTACGAGGATCGTGTCTCCGTCAACGCGAACCAGAAGCAGGGCGCGCGGCTGGCGGTCGAGCACCTGCTGGAGTTGGGACATCCGACGGTCTGGCATGTGTCCGGACCCACGGACACCTCGAACGCCGCCGCCGACCGGGCCGACGCCTGGCGCGAGACGCTCGAGGCCCACGGATGCGACGTGCCGAAGCTGCTCGGCGGCACGTGGAACGCCGAGTCAGGCTACGAAGCAGGCAAGGTCATCGCCGGCAGGGACGATGTGACGGCCGTGTTCTGCGCCAACGACCAGCTCGCGCTCGGCGTTCTCCGTGCCCTGCACGAAGCCGGACGGGCGGTGCCAGCCGAGATCAGCGTGGTCGGATTCGACGACAACCCGGAATCCGCCGAGTATTGGCCGCCGCTGACGACGGTGCGCCAGAACTTCACCGAGGTGGGGCAGCAGGCGTTCGGGCTGCTCAGTCAGGCGATCAGAGGCGAGCGCATCGATTCGGGACTGCGGCTCATCGACAACGAGCTCGTGCTGCGGGCCTCGACGGGACCATTCGCGGTGCCATCGGCTCTCACGGATCTTTCGTCTCCCTCGGCCCCCTCGGCTCTTTCGGCCCCCTCGGCTCCCTCGGCCCCCTCGGCTCCCTCGGCCCCCTGAGCGAGCGGTGCGAGTCGAAGGGTGCCTGCCGGCACTGCACTTCGACTCGCCCAGTCGGCTCAGGAATGCGTTCGTTCCCGCGGCGATTCCCTGAGACACGCCGGGGGCCGCTCGCGGCGCGCCGGCATCGGGTCCGAAGTGCCGCTGGAAGACACAGACCGGGGAGACACAGCGCGGGAGGACACCGCGGGAAGTCACGGCGCGGGATCAGACCTCGGGGATCACCCTGTCGAACATCGCCGGCCGCGGCACCTCGGGGTCAGGCCCGCTGCGCACACCAGTGTCGAGCGCATCGATCCGTGCCAGTTCTTCGGCACTCAATTCGAAGTCGAAGACATCGAAGTTCTGCGCGATCCGCTCCGGGTTCGTCGACTTGGGGATCGCCGACCGTCCCTGCTGCAGGTGCCACCGCAGCATCACCTGCGCCGGCGACTTGGCGTGGGTCGCCGCGAGCTCCTGCAGGGTGGGGTCGTCCATCACGCTGCGCCGCTCGTCCCCGTATCCGGGGTAGAACGTGATACCGCCGATCGGCGACCATGCCTGCGTGATGACGCCGTGCTCGGCATCCGCAGCCTGAACGTCCGGCTGGCGGAAGTACGGGTGCAGCTCGACCTGGTTGACGGCGGGAACGATCCGGGTGGCATCCACCAGTTCTTGCAGCTTCTCGGGAATGAAGTTGCTGACGCCGATCGAGCGCACGCGTCCGTCGGCGAGCAGGGTCTCGAGCGCCTTGTATGCGGCGATCGTCTTGTCGAACCGGTCGGGAGCCGGCTGGTGCAGGATCAGCAGGTCGAGGGTCTCGATCCCGAGTTTGCCGACGGCCTTCTCGAACGCGTGCAGCGTCTGGTCGTAGCCGTAGTCCGATACCCAGACCTTCGTCTCGATGAAGACGTCGTCGCGCGGCACGCCGGAGCGACGGATGCCCTCGCCCACCTCGCGCTCGTTGCCGTATGCGGCGGCCGTGTCGATGTGCCGGTAGCCGACGTTCAGCGCCGTCTCGACCGCCTGCGCGGTCACCTCCGGCGCACTCTGGAAGACGCCGAAGCCCAGAGCGGGCATCGTCACGCCGTTGTTCAGTGTGAGATCGATCATGAGTGGTTCTCCTTGTGTGGCGTATCGCGGGCTGGACGGTTCCCGCCGGTTGAGCTGTTCCCGCGGGCTGAACGGTTCCCGCCGGTTCAGCTGTTCTCGCCGGTCGAGCTTGTCGGGCCAGCGTGGTCGGGCAGGGCCGGTTCCGACAAGCTCAACCAGCGAGGTGTGATGGACGAGGTGTGATGGACAGAGAGGGCTGGCTCGACAGGCTCAGCCGGCGGAGGCTGACGGCGCCGCCGAGGGACGCGATTCCGTTGGATGCGAGGGCGGGGCGTCCCTGGTGGCCGCCCAACTGGCGAGAAGTTTGAGGGCGTCTGCAGACGGGGTGCCGGGCTCGGCGGTGTATGTCGAGATTGTGAGGCCGGCATCCGCGGGCAGTTCGAGCGCCTCGTAGACGAGCTCGAGGTCGCCGACGACGGGATGATGCAGCCGCTTGACCCCGCTGCGGTGGTAGCGAACGTTGTGAGCACCCCACAGGGTGCGGAACCGGTCCGATCGCGTCGACAGCTCGCCGACGAGGTCGCTCAGACGCTTGTCGTACGGGTTCCGTCCGGCCTCGCCACGCATGGTGGCGACCAGCTCGGCCGAGACCTGTTCCCACTCGGGATAGAAGTCCCGCGCGGCAGGATTCAGGAACGTGAAGCGCGCGCTGTTCGGTGCCGGCTCGGCGAACACGGGCGCATAGAGCGCACGACCCATCGCATTGGCGGAGACGTAGTCGAAGTAGTTGTTGCGAAGCAGTGCCGGGGCGTCGGTGATGGCATCCAGGACCCGCTGGATGCTCGGCCTCACGACATCAGACCGCTTGCGCGGTGCCCGGGCAAGGGGCGACCGGTTGGCCTGACGCGCCAGATCGAACAGGTGCGCCGTCTCGGCCTCGTCAAGCTGGAGTGCCCGCGACAGCGCGTCGAGCACCGTCTCGGAGACGCCGGCGAGATTGCCGCGCTCGAGCCGGTTGTAGTAGTCGACGCTCACGCCGGCGAGCATCGCGACCTCCTCGCGGCGCAGCCCGGGCACACGACGGTTTCCGCCGTAGACCGGCAGTCCAGCCTGCTCCGGCGTGACCTTCGCGCGGCGAGAACTGAGGAACTCGCGCACGTCTTGCTGCATCGTCATGCCTCGACGGTACGTCCCGTGAGGCGGGAAAGGGAGGTACTGGCAATACACGGAACGGCGGGCACTGGCGTGTCGCCGCTGATCGCGGTGACATGGACACGTCCACGAGGGAGGAGCACCATGAGCACGCATTGGACCGACGACGACCTGGCATCCGTCACCCGGAACGAGGAAGTCGGCATCAGCTCGTACCGTGCCGACGGCAGTCTGCGTCCGTATGTCACCATCTGGTCGGTCGCCGCCGACGGTGGGGTGTACATCCGGTCGGCGCACGGCGCCGCCAATCCGTGGTACCGGCGGGCGATCGCTTCGGGGCGGGGGAGCATCCGGATCGCCGGTGTCGCACACGACGTCGAGTTCGTGCTGGCGGATGCCGCCGAGCAGCCCGCCGTCGACGCCGCGTACCGGGACAAGTACGCGGCGCGCTACGCAAGCATCACGGCCGGGATCGTCGGACCGTCGGTGCACGACGTGACGCTGCGCCTGGAACCGGCCACCTCCGCCGCTTGACCCCGGTCGAGGCCTACCCGCTGGTTGAGCCCGTCGAAACCAGCCGACGCCTGACAATGCTGGTTTCGACAAGCTCAACCAGCAGGAGAGACGTTGAACCCGTGGGAGAGACACGCTCAGCCAGCAGAACGAACACAAGGAGAACCGCCATGGAGTACACACGACTCGGCAGCACCGGCCTCAAGGTGAGCCGCATCACCCTCGGGTGCATGAGCTTCGGCGACCGTTCCACCGGTTGGAACGAGTGGTCGCTGGGCTACGACGACGCGCTGCCGATCATTCGGCACGCGTTCGAACTCGGCATCACGTTCTGGGACACCGCCAACATCTACAGCTACGGCACCAGCGAGGAGATCGTGGGCCGCGCGATGCGCGAGCTCACCCGCCGCGAGGAGATCGTGCTGGCAACGAAGGTGAACTTCCGTATGCACGACGGTCCCGGCGGATCAGGGCTCAGCCGCCGAGCGATCATGGAGAACATCGACGCGTCGCTGAAGCGCCTCGGCACGGACTTCGTCGACCTGTACCAGATCCACCGCTTCGACCAGGAAACCCCGGTCGAGGAGACGATGGAGGCACTGCACGACGTGGTGAAGGCGGGCAAGGCGCGGTACATCGGGGCATCCTCGATGTGGGCGTGGCAGTTCGCCAAGCTGCAGCACGCCGCCGACCTCGGCGGCTGGACCCGCTTCGTCTCGATGCAGAACCAGTACTCGCTGATGATGCGCGAGGACGAGCGCGAGATGTTCCCGCTGCTGGACGACCAGGGGGTGGGATCCATCCCGTGGAGCCCGCTCGCGAAGGGGCGCCTCACCCGGCCCTGGGGTCAGCAGTCCAGTCAGCGCGGCCAGACGGATCCGCTGCAGAACCGTTTCTTCCAGGATGCCGACCAGCCGATCGCGGATGCCGTCGAGCGTGTCGCAGCCGCGCGCGGCATCCCGATGGCGCAGGTCGCACTGGGCTGGGTGCTGCGCAACCCTGTGGTGGATGCCCCGATCGTGGGCGCATCGAAGCCCGCACACCTGGACGACGCGGTCGCCGCACTCGACCTCGAGCTCACGGATGACGAGGCCGCGGCCCTCGAGGCGCCGTACACGCTGCGGGCGCCGACCGGGTTCTGAGCGGGTTCTGAGCGCCGCCTCGTGGTGCGCGCGAGCACGGCGCCGCAGCGCCCTTCGGCCCGCTGACTCGCGCCACGCACGAATCCCTGGCGCGTGTGGTCGCTTCCCTCGCGGGAAGCGACATCGAGCGCCAGGCATTCGGGCCCGGCGCGAGTGCGATGACGACTAGCGCAGGCGGCGTCCGTGCGCGAGGTCGATCAGGCGCGTCAGCACGTCGCCGGAGCGCAGCCCGTTGTGTTCGTGCTCGCTCGTCACCCACGGCGTCACGCCGGGCAGCAGCGCAGCGGTCTCCATCGAGAACTCGAACGGAACATACGCGTCGTTGACGTACACGGCCGCCGCACCGCGGGCACCGGATGCCTGCAGCACGCTCGCGTCGTAGAGCCGCGGCCACTCGAACTCCGCGAGCTCCAGCGTGACGTCACGCCACGGCCGCAGGCCGGGGACGGTGTCGAGCCATTCACGCCGTACGTGTTCCCCGGTGAGGAGCGTGGGATCCGCGCGGAAGTCGTCCGGCTCCACGCGTTCGGCCGACCAGCGGGTGGCGTGTCCGTCCGCGTAGCTGGACTCGTGGAACACGTAGTACAGCGGGTTGCGGGCCGAGAACGGGAGTGCGTGCGCCAGGTCGTGGCGGAACGCGTTGGTGGCCGGATCCTGGTTGAGGAGCGACCAGACCGTCTGCCATCCGTCGTTCGTGCCGAGCAGCATGCCGATGGAGCGCAGCCGCGAGACGGACACCACCTCGCCGTCGGGCAACACGATCCGTCCGGCGTCCGCGCGGTCGACGAGGCGGCGCATGGCATCCCGATGCTCGGGGAAGCGCCGGTAGTACCTCAGGGACTCGGTGCGCATCTTGTCGTACGTGAGGGCGTAGACCTCATCGGGATGACGACCGACGGCACTCAGGCCGCCGGTGAGGTACACGTGCTCGAGGGATGCGGCATCCGTCGTCAGATACGCGAGCGTCGTGAACCCGCCGAACGACTGGCCGAGCACGCTCCACGTCGTGGCGCCCAGGTGCTCGCGCATCGCCTCGCAGTCGCGCACGATCGAGTCGGCGCGCAGGTGCGTGATGTACTCGGCGAGCTCGGATGCTCCGCGCTCCAGGTCCGCGTCGCTCACCGGTGTCGACGTGCCGGTGCCGCGCTGGTCGATCATCACGACGCGATAGTGCGCGAGGGCGAGGTCCAGCCAGTACGGATCCGTCGACGAGTGGAACGGACGCGGCGCCTCGAATCCCGGTCCGCCCTGCAGGTACACAAGGTAGGGGAGGTCGGAGCCGCCCTCTCCGGTGATGACGGATGCGTGCACGTCGATGGTGCGGACATCCGCCGGCTCGTTCCACACCAGCGGAACGGTGATGGTGTGGTCGTCGACGGTCAGGTCCTGCATGCGGCGGGTGGTCACGGACACTGTCGCAGTCTAGGAGGACAGTCGCCGCGGTCGCATCGGCACTCTCACCCGGAGTTCCTGGCCCGTGTCGTCGCATCGCCACTCCCACCCGGAGTTCCTGGCCCGTGTCGTCGCATCGCCACTCCCACCCCCGAGTTCCTGGCCCGTGTCGTCGCATCGGCGACCGGAAGCGACATCAAGCGTCAGGAAGGGCGGCGCGAGAGTGCGCAAGTGGCGCGACAGAGTCGGCGACCGGTAGACAGCGACGGAGGCCGATCAGGCGTACCCGAACTGCTTGCGGGTGAGGGCGTCGAAGGTGCGGTCCGGCAGCACGGTCGCCATGGCGACGGCGATGTTCGCACCCGCGCCGATGCGGTAGCGCGTCCGCGGGTGCGGAGTCACCGCGGCCTTCACGATCAGCCGGGCGACGGCATCCGGGGTCGACATCTGCTTGGCAAGCGCGGGGCTGGAGAAGTAGCGGCGCATGGCGGCCGCCATGCCGGCGTAGGGACCGTCGCCGGATGCCTCTGCGAGGTGCTCCATGGCTGTGTCGTGCCAGTCCGTTGCCACATAGCTGGGCTGCACGAGCGTGACGTCGACGCCGAACTGCGCGACCTCGCCGCGGAGCGAGTCGGAGAGTGCCTCCAGGGCGAACTTCGAGGCGTGGTACCAGCCGCCGAGCGGCGCGGCGAACTCGCCGGCGAGCGACGACACGTTGACGATGCGCCCGCGGCGGGCGTCGCGCATGCCGGGCAGCACCGCCTGGATGAGGCCCATCGCTCCGACCACGTTCACCTCGAGCTGCTGACGCGCGGCGTCGAGTGAGGTCTCCTCAACGGTGCCGAACTCGCCGTAGCCGGCGCAGTTGATCAGGATGTCCACCGTGCCGACACGCTCGGTCACCTGCGCAACGGCAGCGCGGATCGAGGCGTCGTCGGAGAGGTCGAGCTTGACCGGGATCACACCCTCGATCGCCGCTACCGCGTCGGTGTTGCGTGCCGCGCCGAAGACGGTCAGCCCGCGCTCGACCAGCAGCGCCGCCGTGCGTGCGCCGATTCCGGATGATGCTCCCGTGATGAATGCAGTGGTCATGATGTGACATCCCTTTCTGTGAATGATGTTCACAGTAACAGAAGCTACAGTGAATGTCATGCACAGTTCGGAAAGTCGTGCGCTCAAGGTGCTCTGGGGCGTCGAGTCCTCACCGGTTCGCGGGCCCAAGGCGCGCTTCAGCCCGGAGGAGGTCGCGGCATCCGCCGTGGAATTGGCGGATGAGATCGGGCTCGACGCTGTCTCCCTCTCCCGCGTCGCAGCCCGTCTCGGCATGACCACCACGGCGCTGTACCGCTACGTCGACGCCAAGGCGACGCTCGTCGAGCTGATGGTGGATGCCGCGATCGGCGATCCGCCCGCCATCACGGGGCGCGACTGGCAGGCACGCTCCCGGAAGTGGGTACGGCTGCTCGCGGACCGGTATGCGGCGCATCCGTGGCTGACCGACGTGAAGGCGACGGGGATGCCGCGCCAACCGCGTCCCTACGCGTGGATCGATGCGCTCGTGCGTGGGATCCCGCCGGCGTCCGGCGTCGACGCGCTGCGCCTGGCTCTGCTGCTGGACAGCCTGATCCGCACGTACGCGACGCTCGAACGGTCGGTGACGGCGTCGGATCCGGAACCCTGGCTGGGCGCAGCCGTCGCCGCGCGCTTCCCGGCTCTGGCCGCGGCTCCGCAGCAGGACGTCTCGGATCCGCGCGCCGAACTCGACTACGCCGTCGACGCGGTGCTGCGCGGGGTCGCGCCCGTCCCTGTCACGCCGAGCCACCCCTCCAATGCCGAGCCGCCCCGGTGATCACGTCGATCCGGGGTGGCTGTCACACCCATCCCCGTCCCCGTCACCCCGAGCCACCCCTCCGTTGCCGAGCCACCCCTCTGTCGCCGAGCCACCCCCGTAATCACGTCGGTAAGGGGGTGGCTCGACAGCAAGCGGGTCGCTCGACGGAAAACGGCGGATGGTTGGGTCGAGTCACGCGTCTGCGCTGGTGCCGCTGGCGGCGCTGGCGTTCGCGGCGCCGTAGCCCTCGTCGCTGACGTGCTCGAGCCAGATGGTCGTCGGCTCGGATCCGTCGCCGTCCTCGAGCATCGCCAGGTGCTCCATGAAGAGGTCGGCCGTCGCGCCATGCCAGTGCTCCTCGCCGGGAGGCGTGTAGACCGTCTGGCCGGGAACGGCGCGGATGACCGTGCCATCCCTCGTCCCGATCAGCGCGACGCCCTCGGTGATGTGCAGGGTCTGTCCCTGAGCGTGCGAATGCCAGGCGGTGTGGGCGCCCGGCGTGAACCGCACGCGGCTGACCACCATGCGGGACGGCTCGGGCTTGCGAGTGGCGATCGGATCCACGTACACATCGCCGGTGAACCAGTCGGGAGAGCCCTTGCCGGTCGGATGAGTCGGTTCGAGGTTCATGCTCTCCTTCTCTCTGCGCTGCCAGCGCGCCGATCGCGCCAGACTTTCAGCACCCGCTCTTGCGTACCGCGCCGATCGCGTCAGGCCTCCAGCGCCCGCTCGTGGCTACCGCGCCAGCATTTCGGGCGCGACACCCAAAAGCTGGCGCGATCAGGACGGTCAAGGCGAGCAACACCATCAACACGATCGTCACGAGCGACACGAGCAACACGAGCAACACGAGCAACACGAGCAACACGAGCAACACGAGCAACACCAGCAACACCAGCAACACCAGCAACACCAGCAACACCAGCAACACCAGCAACACCAGCGACACCAGCGACACCAGCGACACCAGCGACACCAGCGACACCAGCGACACCAGCGACGCTACGCCGCGACCGGATGCCGTGGGACGCCCTGCCAGTACACGTCTCGCCAGACACTCCCGCGCGCCGCGGAACGGGCGTTAGCTGGTGGCATCCGCGACACGACACGACACGAGGAGCACTGACATGTACGGAGCTGTTCTGTACGGCCCGGGCGACGTGCGGTACGAACACCGCGATGACCCGCGCATCATCGAGCCGACGGATGCGGTCATCAGGGTTGCGGCATCCTGCGTGTGCGGGTCGGATCTGTGGACCTACCGCGGCATCAACGAGGTGCGTCGCCCCATTCCGATGGGCCACGAGTACGTCGGGGTGATCGAGGAGATCGGCACCGATGTGAAGACCGTGAAGGTGGGCGACTTCGTGGTCGGCTCGTTCATGGCCTCGGACAACACGTGCGAGATCTGCGCGGCAGGATTCCAGTCCCGATGCGTGCACGTGCAGTCGATGGGCAGAGAGGGCGCGCAAGCCGAGTACCTGCGTGTCCCGCTCGCGGACGGCACACTCGTCGCGACGAACGGCACCCCGGACGCCGACCTCATCCCTTCGCTCCTCGCCGCCTCCGACGTGCTCGGCACCGGATGGTTCGGGGCCGTGGCCGCCGAGGTCGGTCCAGGCAAGACGGTCGCGGTCGTCGGCGACGGAGCCGTCGGACTCCTCGGCGTGCTCGCCGCGAAGCAACTGGGAGCGGAGCGGATCATCGCGATGTCCCGCCACGAATCCCGGCAGAACCTCGCGCTCGAGTACGGTGCGACAGACATCGTCACTGAACGCGGGGACGACGGTGTGGCCCGCATCAAGGAACTCACCAACGGACTCGGCGCGCACTCCGTGATCGAGGCCGTCGGCACGCAGGAGTCGATGATGCAGGCGATCCGCTCCACCCGCCACGGCGGACACGTCGGATTCGTCGGCGTCTCGCACAATGTCGCACTTCCCGGCGAGGAGCTCTTCTACGCCACGGTGCACCTGCTGGGCGGACCGGCACCCGTCCGCCGCTTCCTGCCGGACCTCGTCGCGCGCATCGAGCGTCGCGAGATCGACCCTGGAAAGGTGTTCGACCTCACGCTGCCGCTGTCGCAGGTCGCGGAGGGCTACGCGGCGATGGACGAGCGCCGCGCGATCAAGGCGCTGCTGACGTCGGAGGGGTAGGCGGGGCATGCCGCACCAGCGCCAAGCGCGCACTGCTGCGCCGTCTCAGCCGGCGCAGGGGGGGGGGGGGGGGGGGGGGGGGAGGGGAG
>NZ_JBTOLK010000001.1:457576-745214 GCF_054551755.1 Rathayibacter sp. CAU 1779 | reverse complement strand
CACCGGCGCCCGATGGGCGCCGCCAGGGGGACGCCGTGGACGACCATCGTCGAGCTCAGGCCAGAGCGCGTGACGTCGCCTCGACGATGCGGCCGTCCACGACGGTGACGAGATCGTCGAGAAGGTGTTCGTGCACGAGGTCGTGCGTGACCAGCAGGGTCGCCGTCTCCCGCTCGTGGGTGAGCCGAGCGATCAGGTCCATGATCGCGGCACCGCGCTCCTGGTCGAGGGCGCTCGTCGGCTCGTCGACGAGCAGCACATCCGGCTCGTGCACCAGGGCTCGTGCGATGGCGACGCGCTGACGCTGGCCACCGGAGAGCTGCGCGGGGCGCTTGCCGGCGTGATCGGCGAGACCGACGGCATCCAGCAGTTCATCGACGTGGGATCGCACAGCTCGACGGCGGCCGCGGGCATTCCGACCGCCGAGTTCGGCCATGACCATGAGCTGCTCACGCGCGGTCAGCGACGGCAGCAGGTTGGACTGCTGGAAGACGATGCCGATCCTCTCGCGGCGCAGTGCCGTCGCCTCGTCTCGAGAGAGCATGGTGCCATCCACGTCGCCGAGCACGACCCGACCGGAGTCGGGACGGATGAGCGTGGCCGCCACAGCGAGCAAGCTCGACTTGCCCGAGCCCGACGGCCCGGTGATGCCGGTCAGCACGCCGGCCTTGCCGTCGAGCGACACGTGGTCGACGGCGGTGACGCGCGAACCGCCGTCGGGAAAGGTGAGGGTGACGTCGTCGAGGGTGATCATCGGTTGCTCCCGAGTGCGGTGAGAGGGTCGGACTTGGTGACGGTGCGCAGCGCGACGGCCGCGCCGGCGAGCCCCAGCACGGCCATCGCGGCAGCGGGCACGACGGTGGTCAGCGGGCTGAGCAGGAACGGAAGTACGCCTCCGGCGAGGAGTCCGAGGGCGGTGACCACGAGCATCCCGACGCCGATTCCGATGACGAGAACGACGAGCGCCTGACCGAGGGCGTCTCTCACGAGCGACTTCGTCGTGGCGCCCAGCGCTTTCAGCACGGCCACGTCTCCGGAGCGCTGCATCGTCCAGACCGTGAAGAAGGCGCCGACGACGAGCGCCGAGATTCCGAACAGCATGGCGATCATGAGTCCCAGCGACCCGATCTCCGATTTGAACGCGTCGAGGGCTGTCAGGCTGAGGAGGGGCTGTCGGGCGATCGTCTTCGTCTGATCGGCAACGACGCTCCAGTCCGCGTTCCCCGTGACCCACAGTGCCGTCGCCTCGCCGTCGCCGCCCATCCCCTTGTCGAGCGCGGCCCAGGCCTCGGGCGTCAGTGCGACAACGGGCGTGTGGCTGTACCAGGCATCGCCGCCGATGGATGCCACGCGGAAGTCCGTTCCGAGCATCCGCACCGTGTCTCCGACTTCTGCGCCGCCCAGATCCTTCGCGGCGCCGGCCGACAACCCGACCTCGTCTGCCGCGGTGGGTGTGATGCCGGTCACCGCCGAGGAGGCCGTGCCCTGCACATCCGCTCGGTGTTCAAGGCCGAACAGCGCGACGGCGGCAGTCGTGTCGCCTGCTTTCGCCTTGCCCTGCACGATGCCGACCGGCAGCACGTCCTTCACGCCGGCCGCAGCACGCCAATCGTCGACGGCAGCCGACGGGATGGACGACTCGCTGAAGCTCGGTTGACCGGTCGACGGATGCTGGAGCACGATCCGGTCCCCTGGCAGGTCGAGAACGGCGGAGACGTTCTGCGCTGCCAATCCTCCGGTGAGTCCTGCCAGAAAGCCGACGAGCAAGGTGATGAGCGCGACGACGGATCCGATGAGCACGAAACGGCCCCGGGCGAATCGCAGATCCCGCCAGGCGACGAACACGATGGATTCCTCTCCGTGGCGCGCACGGAGCGGCCACGTCATCCAGCCTCGCCGTCACGCGGGCGTCCGACATCGTCGGGGGGTTGAGTCTCCGTCTCCCACTTTCGGTTGATGACCAGGGGTTCGACGCCTTTGTAGCCTGGATGCGACATGGTGCACGACAACCTCACGCGCGTCTTCCTCGTGCTGCGCATCGGCCTGCACGTGCTCTTCGTCGCGCTGCTCGCTCTGGTGATCGTGCGGGTCGCGCTCCTCGATCCTCCTCACATGTGGCTGGGCCTGACTCTCGCCGTCCTCCTCGGCCTGGTCTATCTGGGCGGGCTCCTGGTCGTGAGGGCACCGGCGCCCCGCCGACGTCTGGCGAGCGTGGTGTGGCTGGCCCTCCTCTCGATCATCTGGATCGCACTCTTGTTCCTGGTTCCAGAGGCCGCCTATCTCGTCTTCCCGTTGTTCTTCCTTTACCTGCATCTGCTGCCGATGCCATACGGGCTGATCATGGTCCTGGTTGCGACGGCGGTGGCGATCGTGGCACTCGGCATGCACAGCGGATACACGGTCGGCGGCGTGGTCGGGCCGCTGGTCGGCGCGGGCGTCGCAGTGCTGATCGGTCTCGGCTATCGGGAGCTGGCCCGTGACGCGGCCGAGCGCGAGGCCTTGCTCGGGGAGCTGCTCTCAGCGCAGGACAGACTCGCTGCAGTCGAACGCGAGCAGGGCGTGCTGGAGGAACGGGCACGACTGGCACGAGAGATCCACGACACCGTTGCGCAGTCTCTGTCGAGCATCCAGATGCTGCTGCACGCCGTGGAGCGGGCGGATGCCGACCGTCCGGGCTCCGAGCACCTGCGGCTCGCCAGGGAGACCGCCGCCGTGAGCCTCGCCGAGACACGGAGGTTCATCCGGGAGCTGTCTCCTGCGTCGCTCGACGAGGGTCTGCGGGCCGCCCTCATCCGTCTGGCGGAGCGCGAGTGGACTCATGACGGATTGCGCGTGCACGTCGACGTTCCCGAAGCGGTGGACCTGCAGATGGATGCGCAGAGCGCCCTGCTCCGCATCGCCCAGGGCGCCCTCGCCAATGTGGTGCAGCATGCTCACGCGTCCCGCGCATCCATCACGCTGACCGTGGACGATGGCCGGGCTCGGCTGACCGTGACGGATGACGGAATCGGCTTCGACCCGAACGCGGCGGCCGAGCGTGCGACGGCATCCGACTCGTTCGGGCTGCGGGCCATCACCGAGCGTGTCGCCCAGCTCGACGGCACACTCGAGGTGGCCAGCGAGCCAGGACACGGAACCTCTCTCACGGTGACGCTTCGCGACACGGAAGGGAACGCATCGTGATCGCGGATGACCATCCCGTGGTGCGTGCCGGCATCCGCGCCTTGCTCGAAGGCGAATCGGACGTCACCGTCGTCGGTGAGGCCGCCACCGCCGACGACGCCGTGAGACAGGCGGAGACGCTCGCACCCGAGCTCGTGCTGATGGACCTGCAGTTCGGCGGCGGCGAGACGGGCGCGGATGCCACGCGGCGCATCCGCGCGCTGGAGGCGCCTCCGTACGTTCTGGTCCTCACGAACTACGACAGTGACGGCGACATTCTCAGCGCCGTCGAGGCGGGCGCCAGCGGATACCTTCTCAAGGATGCTCCACCCCACGAGCTCGTCGCGGCCGTGCATGCCGCAGCCTCGGGGGAGAGCGCACTGGCCCCGGCGATCGCCGGGCGTCTCATGGAACGCGTGCGTGCGCCGCACGTCAGCCTGTCGGCACGTGAGATCGAGGTGCTGAGGCTCGTCGCCCAAGGCGCTTCGAACAATGAGATCGCGCGGCGACTCCACATCACGGATGCCACGGTGAAGTCTCACCTCGTTCACGTGTTCTCCAAGCTCGGCGTCAGCTCACGCACCGCCGCCGTCGTCGCGGCGCGCGGGTTGGGCGTGCTGCGCTGAGCGGTCTCCGCCGCCGGCGCCACGACTGCGCCATGTGCGCACTCTTGCGCCACTCTCGTTGGCGCGATTGTGCGCACGTGGCACTGCTGCGGTTCCGCGGTGTGCAGACCCGGCACGTGCCGCGGGCGCCGGAGCGTTCCACCCGATGTCGGGCGCGTACGGAAGGATCGGAGGATGCCCGTCCCGCACCTCATGCGCATCCGCAGCCCCGAGTTCACCGCCATGTCCCAGCGGGTGCTCGAGGTCACCGCGCTGACGTCGCGGCTCAACGTGCTGCCCTTCGACGACGAGGAGGGCAAGACCGTGCTGTTCGAGCGCATCTTCGGACGTCCTCTGCCGGATCGCGTCACGATCTACCCGCCGTTCTTCACCGACCACGGCCTGAACCTCGAGCTGTCCGAGCGCGTCTTCATCAACCAGAACTGCACGTTCCTCGACTACGCGGGGATCCGCCTCGGCGAGGGCGTGTTGGTCGCGCCGAAGGTCACGTTCATCACCGTCGGGCACCCGGTGCATCCTGAGCCGCGGCACCATTACCTGACCGGCGCGCCGATCGACGTGGCCGAGAACGTGTGGATCGGAGCCGGCGCGACCATCCTCCCGGGCGTCACCATCGGTAAGGACGCGGTCATCGCGGCGGGAGCGGTCGTGACGGATGACGTGCCGCCGTCCACACTGGTGACAGGTCCACACGCTGAGGTTCACCGGCAGTGGTGACGCACACGGGGACGACCGTGCAGACTGCGGCAGAGACGAAGGGGAGCGAACGATGAAGGCAGCCAGGTTCAGCAGCTTCGGCGGCCCGGACGTGTTGGAGATCGCCGAGCTCCCGGATCCCCACCCCGGCCCCGGCGAGATCCGCATCGCCGTGAAAGCGGCAGGCGTCAACGCCAGCGACTGGAAGAAGCGGCAGGGCCTGATGGATCCCGAGCTTCCGCAGACCCTCGGATACGAGGCGGCCGGCGTGGTCGACGAGCTCGGGCCCGGCGTCGACGACGTCGCCATCGGCGATCGTGTCTTCGGCTTCTGCACCGACGGCGCGGCGCAGGCGGAGCTCGCCGTGTTGTCCGCCTGCGCCGCGATCCCGGCAGCACTCGACTTCGCAGACATCGCGGCGCTGCCGTCGTCCGTCGAGACCGCGGCCCGGGCGCTCGACCAGCTCGGGGTCGGCAGCGGCGACACGGTCCTCATCAACGGCGCGTCCGGCAACGTCGGCGGTGCTGCCGTGCAGCTCGCCGTCGACCGTGGGGCGCGCGTGATCGGATCCGCCGGGCCCTCGAATCAGGAGTACGTGCGCTCGTTGGGTGCCGAGCCCGTCGTCTACGGCGAGGGTCTCGGCGATCGGGTGCGGAAACTCGCGCCGGGCGGAGTCGACCTCGCGTTGGATGTCGCGGGCAACGGCATCCTGCCCGAACTCATCGACCTCGCGGGCGGCCCCGACCACGTCATCACCGTGGCGGACTTCGCGGGCGCGCAGGAGCACGGCGTGCGCTTCAGCCGTGGCGACGGCGGCCGCGCGATGTACGTGCTCGACGAGTTGCCTCGCCTGATCGAGTCCGGACGCTTCGCGCTCCCGCAGGTGACCACGTTCCCGCTCGCCCAGATCGCCGAGGCTCATCGTGTCGGTGAAGAGGGTCGCGTGCGCGGCAAGCTCGTGCTCGTCGTCGACTGAGCGCTCTGCCGACGTGCGGGCGGGTTCTCAGGCCGACGCCATGACATCCACTCGCTGGTCGAGAGCCATCGACCAGGCCACCTCACCGGCCAGCTGGCCCGTGCTGCGGAACAATTCCACCTGATGAGAGCCGGAAAGAACGGATGCCAGTCGGTCGCGATCCGCTGACACGAATCCGAGCTTCTGCCAGAACGGTCCTGAGCGGCGTGAGAACAGCCAGGCGTGTTCCGCACCGGCTTCTCGTGCGGCATCCAGCGCGAAGTGCGCCAGTCGGGATCCTGCCCCTGCTGTACGTCGATCCGGTGCAACCGCAACACTGCGGATCAGTGCGTGGCGGCCGTCCGCGCTGAGCTCGAGTCCGGTGCTGCCGACGATGGAGCCATCCGGATCGCGTTCGACCCACAGGCGCACGCCCGGACCCTCCAGCCCGGCAAGCGTGAGGTCGACCTCACCGAGGAATGCGCGCAACGCGTCGATGTCGGACGGGGTGATCGGGGCGAGGGGCACGGGATGATTCTCGCCCATGCGGCTGGAGGGTTGCCTGGCCCCAGCTCCTGGAGCAGCTCTAAGCTCGACCCGTCGAGAGGACTCTCATGAGATCGCTCCGCCCCATCCCCGGCAACCCGTGGCCGCACGACATGGTCATCACTGTCAAGGATGACCCGAATTCGCTCCTCGATCTCCTCTGGATCCGGGAGGCGTGGCGCCTCGGCCCCGAAGGCGACGACCTGCCGCCGGCGCTCGTCGACACCCCGCAGGCCGTCAGCGAGACCGTCCGCGCGAGCGCACCCGTCACCGAATGGCGGGATGCCTGGTCGCAGCTCTGGCGCGACTGCCTGCGGCACGAGGGCATCCCGATCGACCCGACCTTGTTCGACCACCTGCGTGCGTTCGAGCCTGGCTCGGTCGAATACAAACGCCGCCTCCACGAGCTCATCGGTCCCATCTGGTCGGACCGGTTCGGAACGGATGCCTTCACCGACGAGCACCAACGCTGGCAGGAGCAGCTCTTCGAGCGTCACCGCGCCGAGCGTCCGCACACGCTGGACGAGCAACCGGAGCGGATCGCCCTTGATGCGCTCATCCCGGCCTGGCGCGCCGGCCTCACGATCATCGTGCAGATCCCCTGCCGCGGCACCTTCACGCGGGTCGTCGGAGAGCACGCACTGTTGCTCACCGCTGAGACGCGTGCCGATCCGGACCGCTACCGGGAAGCGCTCGCGTCCTTTCGCTGAACGCAGATGTGCGAAACGGGGTTGCGGTGGACTGTGGCGGAGTCAACCTCGCGACCCGGCTCCCGCCGCCGGTCGACCCTCGATCGTTCCATCATCCGAATCGGATCAGCGGATCTCCACGTCGACCTGGCTCTCGCGCAGCCGGCCAACGACGCCAGGCCCGACCGGTACGCCCACACGCTGGTACGCCATCAGCGCTGCGCCCCGCAAGGCGTCGAGAGCCGTCGGGACCAGCGTCGCGCACGCCGCTGGCTCCTCGTGCAGCGCGGCATCCAGTCGTGACGTGAACGCAGGCGTCATCGCAAGGCTTCCGGTCACGGCAACCTGGGTCTCCTCGTCGCCGACGAACGGCAGGAGCAGGCGGATGCCGCGCGCCGTCTTGTCCGTCAGGTCGCGGAGCGCGCGATCGGCGAGGGGTGAGGTCTCGGCTGCGGCCGTCACGGTCGGAGCGAGCCGCCCGTAGCGGTGCCGCACCTCAATGGGATCCGTCGCGCCGAGGTCGAGCAGCGCGCGACGCAGCTCCGGCACGTCGGCCGCATCCCAGTACTTCAGCACGGCATCGACGAGCGCGTCGTCGTCTGGCCCGGCCGCGCCCACGAGGATGAGCTGCATCGTCTCGAAGACCAGGTGCCTGGCTGCTCCGGCGTAGTGCTGGAACTGTCCGCTCTCGACCTCGGTGCCGTCCTCGTCGATGGCGAGGATCATCGATCCCGTGCCGGCCACGACCATCACCCCTGGTCGTCCGAGCAGCGCTCCACGGTGTGCGACGACCGCGTCGTTGACGATGATCCGGTCGCAGCTCAGCGACGGGATGGCGAAGAACTCCTCTGCCCAGTCGTTGTTCCCGTCGCCCTGGTTGGATCCGGGACGGCTGATGTTCGCGAGCCCTGCGACCAGTCCGATGGCACCTGCCGCGTCGAGGCCGCCTGCACCCAGTGCACGCTCTGTCGCGTCGGCGACGTTGGCCGCGGCATCCGTGTTGTGGAACGGGCTGCCGCCCTTGCCTGTCGCCGACCCGAGCAGCGTGCCGTCGAGGCCGAAGCATGCGACGCGCGAATACGTCCCGCCCACATCGGCCGCGATGACGAAAGGAGTGTTTTCTTGGGCGAGCGGCACGATGCGAGCGTAGCGGGGACCCTGACTCGCGCTGCCGCCGAGACTGGAGGCCCCGGCGGACCGACGTGATGGGCTCTGCGCTTCAGAACAGGTCGGCGTACCCCAGCTCGACCAGGTGCTCGCGCGAGTCGGCGAGGCAGTCGAAGATGTCGCGACCGTACTGGTCGTCCTGCTCGATCAGCAGGTACTCGGCGCCGGCCGCGATGCCGGCATCCACGACGCCCTTGAAGTCGAGGTTTCCGAGACCCACCTCCGCGAACTGCACGAGGTTCTGCCAAGCCTCGCCCCACGTCTTCTGGTCGCCGGCGGCGAGCGCGTCGAACGCCGATGCCGGGGGCAGCTCGATGCGGTAGTCCTTCAGGTGCACGAGGTCGACGAGGCCCGCGTAGCGGTTCAGGACGGTCACGGGGTCCATGCCGCCGCGCTGGATCCAATGCACGTCGAGCTCGAACTTGAGATCCGGAGCGTTCTCGCGGATCAGGTCCAACAGGTGCACGCCGTCGATCCGCGCGAACTCGGCGTGGTGGTTGTGGTAGCTGAGCACGATGCCCTCGTCGGCCAGCCGGCGCGCCATGTCGTTGGCGTCCGCTGCGAACTGGAGCAGCGCATCCTTCGACGCGAGCGACGGCATGGGCAGCATGCCGATGCGCACGCGACTCGTGCCGAGCGCGCGGCAGTCGGCGACGATCTTGTCGAAGGACTCGCGCAGCGAGTCGTTGCCGCCGCCTCCGGTCTCTCCCATGCCGCCGGAGATCGCGGCGACGCTCATGCCGAAGTCGGCATTCGCGCGAACGATGTCGTTCCGCGTGGCCTCGGTGAGTTCGACCTGCGACACCTCGACGACGCGGAATCCGCCGTCGGCGAGGCGCTTCCAGATCGGGTAGGCGCCGCTCTCCGCCACCTGCTGCTTCAGCATCATCGCCTGTACGCCGATCTTGGCCACGCTTCTTCGCTCCCGGTTATGTGCTTCGTCGTCCATCGATTGCAGACGCCGTGCGGATGCTCCGCCCGAGCAAGTCTGACGCTCGCCTTCGGCAGATGGCAAAGGGTTGCCACATGTTTGCCAACCGAACACGCGCCGCCCGGCGTGGGAAGAACCGTCATCGTCGATGGGTTGAGCAGGTGTGAGCAGCAACGAGCGTCGGGCGACCGTGGTCGTGATCGGAGGCGGCCAGGCCGGCCTGTCGGCGGCCTATCACCTGAGTCGGCGCGGGTTCACGAGTGCGATCGCCGATCCGGGCGGTGAGCGCACCTTCGTGGTGCTGGATGCGAACCCGACGCCCGGAGGAGCCTGGCAGCACCGCTGGCGGTCCCTCCACGTCGCAACGCTGAACGGCATCTTCGGATTGCCGCGTTATCCGGCACCGCAGCTGGATCCGCAGGAGGAGAGCCGGACGGCCGTTCCGCGGTACTTCGCCGGCTTCGAGGACGCGAACGCGCTGCCCATCCTGCGACCGGTTGTCGTGGCATCCGTGCGGCGCGTCGACGATGACCCGAACGGGCTGCTCGCGGTCGAGACGGATCACGGCATCTGGCTGACCCGCGCCGTGGTGAACGCGACCGGCACGTGGAACAACCCCGTGCTGCCGTCGTATCCGGGAGCCGGATCGTTCCTCGGCAGGCAGCTGCACACGCGCGATTACGTGTCGCTCGACGAGTTCGCCGGGCAGCGCGTCGCGGTCGTCGGCGGTGGGATCTCCGCGATCCAGCAGCTCGAAGAGATCTCGCGCGTCGCCACCGTCTTCTGGTACACCCGGCACGAGCCTCGTTTCATCGAGGGGGAGTTCCAGCCAGAGACCACGGGGCGAGCCGTCATCGAGAAGGTCGTCGCCGATGTGGAGGCCGGGCGACCGACCGGATCCGTCGTCTCCTACACCGGACTGGCGTGGACGCCCTACGCGGTCGCCGCCCGTGAGCGCGGCGCGCTGGTGCGTCGTCCGATGTTCACCCGAATCGAGCCGCACGGCGTGCGCGAAGCGGACGGGAGCTTCACCCCGGTCGACGCCATCCTGTGGGCGACGGGCTTCAAGGCGGATCTCGCCCACCTGGCACCGCTGCAGCTGCGCAACGAGCTGGGCGGCATCCGGATGCACGGCACTCAGGTCGCCAGCGACCCCCGCGTGCACCTCATCGGATTCGGCCCTTCGCAGTCGACGGTCGGCGCGAATCGTGCGGGACGGGATGCCGTCGTCGCGCTCACGAAGTACCTCTCCCCGCAGCGCGACGCGGCCGTCGCCGGGTGAAGGGTGCGGTTGGATGGACGGAAAGACGAAGGAGCATCGACGTGCACCCCACCGAGATCACCGAAGTTCTGAACCGCCCGATCAGCAGGGAACTGCTCGCACGAGACATCATCCGCTTCGCCTACGTGGCGGCTGACGGCACACCGCGCAACGTGCCGATGGGTTTCACGTGGAACGGTGCGGAGATCGTGATGAGCACACCACCCAACTCGCCGAAGCTGAGGCACCTTCGAGCGAACCCGGCCGTGGCGATGACCCTCGACACCGAGGTGCACCCGCCGCAGATCCTGCTGATCCGCGGCCGCGCCGAGCTGGACTACGTCGACGGCATCCCCGACGAATTCCTCAAGGCGAACACGACGTACGAGATGACCGCGGAGCAGCGCGTCGAGTGGGAGAAGGAGACTCGCTCGCTCTACGTGGACGGCATGGTGCGCATCGTCGTCACGCCGACGTGGGCGAAGCTCATCGACTTCGAGACGACGCTGCCGATCGCTGTGGAAGAACTGATTCGGGCGCGCGAGGAGCGCCTTCGCTAGGCTCCGAATCCGATCGCCGGACTTCATCACAGACGCCGGCGCACATCGGCCGACGCTCCCGGAGCCGCTCCGAGTTCGCTCCAGCAGGCAACTCGGCAATCGCTCACTGAACGTTGCGGTTGACCTACCCTTGCGGGCGTTCTCACCGTATGGGTCTTACGTGCATCTCCGCCGCCGCACGTCGCCGGGCGCAGGGTTCTTCGGGCTCCCGTGCGGCGGGGGACCGTCGAGCGGGCATAGGAGCAGGCCACTCCAAGCATGTGTCACTAGGTATCCCTAGACTCGGCGTGGTCTCCGCCCGAAGGCGGCTCGAGCTTCAAGGCATGGAGGGCTGATGCCTCAATACACGGTCACCGAGGTGCGCAACGCCGGTAGGAGTGCCGCGATGTATCAGCCAGGTGGCGCCCGGGAGGTTCTTCGCAAGGCAGCCGGCGGAGGGTCGGGTTCTTATGACATCTTCCTCAGCCACAGCTATCTGGACGCAGAGCTCGTCCTCGGCGTACGAGCGGTACTGCAGAAGACGGGCAAGACGGTGTATGTCGACTGGATTGATGATCCGCAGCTCGATCGCTCACGAGTTTCTCCGGCGACCGCGATGATCCTCCGTAGGCGGATGACGCAGTGCCGTTCCCTGGTCTACGCGCTGACCCCGGCGGCCTCATCGTCGAAGTGGATGCCCTGGGAACTCGGATTCTTTGATGGCTATCGGGGACGAGAATCTGTCGCGATCATGCCGTTGGTGGACGAGTCCGGTCGAAGTCTCGGACAGGAGTATCTGCAGCTCTACCCCAGCATCGATCGGGATCGGGATGGAGTACCGGTAGTCACGAAGGTCGAGAGCGGGGGCACGCTGCGGAAGTCCGTTGACGCTCTGGTGAATTCGATGGGCGGGACAGCCTGGAGGAACACCTTCTGATGTGGTGGAAGCGTGCCGACTCAGTTCCTGCTGGACCTTCGCTAGAAGATCGCAGGAAGCACCTGGACTTCATCCAATCGGTTATCGCGCGAATGGCTTCGGCGTCGGCGATCACAAAAGGGTGGGCGCTAACTATCGCGGTCGCGACCTACGGCTACGCAGGGACCAAGCACTCCATTCCGGTCGCCGTCCTCGGTCTCGGCGCAGTCTTGGTATTCGCCGCGCTCGATTCCCGCTATCTGCTGGAAGAGCGCAAGTATCGAAAGCTCTTCCAGGCCGCCGCCGCTGGCCAAGTCGAGGTCTTCGACATGAATGCGGACGGCTACTGCAAGTTGCTCTCTGAGGAGGCACGAAAGACGCTCGCAATACCGCGAGTCATGTGGTCCTGGTCGATTCAGAATTACTACGGCGTGATCTTCCTGGCAGGTCTCGCGCTCTTGGCCTGGATCATCTGGATCGCTAGCCGCTGAAATTCCTCACGGCCGTCCGCAACGCCTCCCAGGCGTCGTCCTTCTCAGCCTCGCTGTAGTGGCTCTCTGGCGGCCAGATCCGGCCAACCCGGTCGTTCTCCCATCTCGGAACCAAATGCACATGGACATGCATGACGGTCTGGCCAGCTGCGCGTCCGTTGGACTGGATGATGTTCAATCCGTGCGGGTGGAGCGCACTCTTGATTGCGCCGGCGATCTTGAGGGTCGTAACTGCGATTCGTTCGCCGCTGTGCTCGTCGAGGGCCCATATGTCAGCGACGTGACGTAGCGGGATCACCATCGTGTGACCGAGCACCGCAGGCTCGGTTGGGAAAAACGCAATGGTATCCGCATCCCGATAGATTTCGCGCGCGTCGGGGTCTGCTCGTGCGACGATCTCGCAGAACGCACAGTTGGGATCCCGGCCGATCATGACCGCTGATATGCCTTGTCTACCCACGCTGTGAGATTGGCTTTGATGCTTGCGTGCACCTGCTGGCTAGTCGTTCCAAACGGAGTGAATAGAGGCACGTAGCCTGCTACGGTGCCCCCGCCTTGCAGCGTCACCTTTTCGAACGGGTTCGCGCCTGCAATGTCTGTCTTGCCAGAGTTGTCTGCCAGCCCATTGATGCGCACTCCGAGGATCGGCTTCTTGGCGTTCCACGCCTTCTTGATCTCGTACTGCACCCAAGGTCGCGATGCTGTCTGGGCGCCTACGAGAACTACGACTGCCCTCTTGTACGACATCTGCTCGTCGATCCAGTTCTGGATGCCGGTGGTGCCCTTGCGCTGGACCTCTTCCCACTTCTGTGGATTGAGCAGAGGCTGCCCGTCCAAAGCGCCCATGTTGATGATCTGCTGCACGCGCCATGCATCGCGGTCGTAGTGGAAGCTGTAGAAAACGGACTTCGCCATTGTCACCCCTTCGGCCCACCATCTGCGCGAGCTCAGCGTTAGCGTATCGGGCACGACCGACACACACCGCTCAAGTTGTCCTTAGCCAGGCGGGTCCGGCACACGTTCGCCGATAGCTCGGGCGAGGCGTTGACGGTAGCGGATCGCTCAGCGGGCAGTGATGAATTGCTACGTGTTGACGGGCCGCTTTCCTGCTGGTTTATGCCGTCTCTTTCATCTTGCGTCGGGGGCTTATCTTGGCTGCTTCTAGCCGTGCGCGGTGGCGGGCGTCCTTGAGTTCCTCCGTACTGAGTTCCTCATGTCCACCAGGTCGGATGACGTATCCCGTCTTGGCGTCGATGAGGTCAAGGTTGGTGTCCCCGGAGTTGAAGAGCGTGTAGCCGGCTCGCGTCTCTGCGGACTGACGCAACGGGACGAACGAGAGAACAGTGCCACCGCTCGCGACGCTGATCAGGCCAACGAGGATGAAGGGCATGAATACGCCACTGGGCACGTCCCAAGTGTTCGTCCACGTGAGGATGCCGAACGGGAGCATGCCGAAAAGACCGACCATCCCAATCAGGAATCCGATCAAGGCAAGCCACACCATTTCTCTAGAGCTGAGACCACGCAGGCGTTCTCGCCGCGCCACCGGCCGGGCACGACTGACCGGCTGAGCGTTTGCGCTGATCCGAGGGGTGGGTGCTGGGTTCCCGCGCAGCTTCTGAACGGCCTGGACGTGCGCGAGGGTTTCGCTAGACGAACTGAATTGAAACCCGGTGACTCCCTTGGTGGCTTTGATCACGATCGGCAGAACCGTGGAACCGCCGCCACAAGCAACCATGATCGTCAGCGCCGCCACTTCGCGGTTGTTCACGCTCACTGTCTCAGTGTCAATCGACGTCATCTGAGACCAGGAGAGACTCAGGATCTGTCGCACCGAACGAGCGCCGACGTAGAAGCGAGCACCATCAGCATCGAACACCACGGCGAACCCACGACCCGAGCTCTTCGACGCGTCAACACCCCCGACTCTGAACAAGGCCGCGGTCGTCGGATTGCAGGAAAGACCCTCAACCACATATCCACGCGGGGAGATCGCAGTGACCGCATCGAACCGTGCATCAGCGCGCCACCGCATCCCGAGAATGATGACATCAACCGGCACCACAACGACAAGGCAGATGGCCACCACTGCCGGAAGACCAAGGTCACGACCGCTGCCCAACATGAGAAACGCGGAGCAGACAACCACGAAGGCCGGGATGAGTAGGAGCCACCACAGGGCGCGCGACCATCGACTCGGAATCAAAGTATGACCGCTTCCTCACTCGGTGCGACTTGAACACTTCCCCGACGGCGTCTGTGGGCAGGCACTCGGTAGCGGAAACCTAACGAGCACTCACGTTCGTGCGCAACTGCATAGAACCAACCGACGCCATCTCCGCGAAACCCCTCAGGAACGATGTGCCCCGGGATTGTCTATTGCCCGGTCCCGGACCCGGGATCGGCGCGAGATTATCTGTTCACCGCCTGTCGATGACTCGGTACGCTTGCGGCTGTACCGGCGGGCTCAAGAGGTGGGTGCTAGCAATGGAAGATGCGGACGCCATCGAGACAGCACTACTTCTGCTTCGAGACAACGGCGTGATCCTTGATCGTGGTCTTGATGAATCGGAGTTCCGACGGCTTCGGGAGCAACTCGACGTCGAGTTCAGTCCTGACCATCGGGATCTCTTGCGCCGTGCCCTGCCACAGGGACCCGGGTTCCCAGACTGGCGCAATGCGAGCGTGGACGACTTGCGTCGACGGCTGGACTGGCCAAAGGACGGTGTGCGATGGGACGTGGAAAACAACGGATTCTGGCCACCCACATGGGGCCGACGCCCGACGACACGACAGGCGCGATCACGTCTCGTCGCCCGGCAATTGGCTGCCGTACCTCAGCTCTTGCCTGTGTTCGGTCATCGCTTCCTACCAGGCGGCGACGCGCCGCGTGGAGTGCCCATCTTGTCCGTGATGCAAACGGACGTCATCGTCTACGGCTGGAACCTCCTCGATTACTTTCGACACGAACTAGAGCTGCCGCGTGATGAACCACCGCAACGTTCGCTGGTGATTCCCTTCTGGGGACAGATCGCAAGAGCGGAGCCCGGGTTCGTTCGCACTGGCAATGGCTTCCGAAACGTCAGCATCGAAGGAAGTGCGATGCTGCCACCCGACGCCGTCTACGAGGCAAACGGGCGCTAGACGCGCGCTCGAGATGCCCGCAGCCGGATCCCGCGGCGCGCTCCGAAGCGCCTACTCATGGAGCTTCAGGATCTGGTTCACTGGCGGACCAGTCTTTGTCCTCGGGATGCTTTGGATCTTTCACGTGCGGCACACCATTCCAGACGACGCGAAGATCCTTGCCGCCACCCCCGAACGGACCCGGCGCAGCCAAATTATCGAGGAATGCCTCGCTGCGTTCACCCATGGAGTCAAGCCAGTGCGCCCATGAGGCGTGTGCCAGCTCGGAACGGGATCCGTCAGCGTGCGGGTCCAACTTTGTCGCATCGCCGGCAGCACGCTGTGCGAACCCTTCTCGGCAATCCACCGGGCCGAAGAACTAACTGCCCCAGTTCTGGCGGTTTCGGGGTTCGCCCTCACTCGGTAGCTTCGAGAGGCTGCGGAGAAATGGAGGCTAGTGGGGATGTACTGCTCGAATTGCGGAAGTGCCGGTCAGGAAGGGAATTTCTGCTCTTCATGCGGGCAGCCGGCAGCCGGTGTGACAGTGCGATCCGAGCACCAGACCCAGGTGCCCGTCGTCGTGACGACTGGAACGGCAGATAACCTCTGTCCCTCGTGCGGCGCGTCGGACTTCGTACAGCGGGTTCTTGCGGTTCGGTCCAACGCTGCGCCGATACTGCGGAACCGTCTCAGTAATCGTCCGAAGCCAACCACTCACACCGGACGCGTGTTCGGATGGTCGTACGGAGTGACCACTGTGCTCATCGGGATCGGGTGCGGGCTTAGCGTCGCCCACGGCGGCACGACCGATCCGATAGGTGACGGCATCGGGGCGGGGATCTTTGGTGCGTTGATCATCGCCATAGTTCCGGCACTCATCGTCGGCGCGATCACGTCCGCCATAGCGCGCAGTGCACAACGGGATTCTGATGCATTTAAGAAGCGCATCTCGGGGTGGAACCTTATAGCGCTTCGGTTCGAAGCCGCCTACTACTGCTCTCGAGACGATCTGGTCTTCGATTCGAAGCTTCGAGGGCATCCGGAAGCATTTAGGGCAACTATCTGGAATGGCTACAAGCCTTGATTGCAGAGTCCCAATTTCGCCGCGCATTGGGCATGTCGACGGCGCAGTTGCGGGTTCTTGACATGTGTTGTCGTGACTGCTTCTTGAACTGGCCTGCATGCCTGAGGATCAGCGCAAGTCGGTCGGTTACGCACCGAGCTCGACGAGCTGCAGGGCCAACTGCCGTGCAAGCGGGTCGGTTACCGCGCCGAAAACCGCGGGGCGGCCACTCCTCGTCTTCCCCGCCCCAAATGCGTCAATCGGGGATCCCTGTGCGAGCTGTTGTCGAGCGGCGGGGGTTATGCGGGGCAGATCGACAACGCGCTTACCTGCGTGAGCGCTACGGCCACTCCACTCGTTAGGGCGATGCAGCCGATAGCGATCGCCGCGGCCGGCCAAGCTACGAGTTGATGCTCTCGGCGGCGCACGGTCACGACCGACCCAGCAACAAGAATGGCCACGGCGATCATCAGGAAGCTGCCGAAGATGATCAGATCAGCTGCGCACACCGGCACTGCCTGTGGCCCATTGCTCGAAGTGGCGGCCGCAAACACCGCCAACACGATGAACATCCCACCCAAGGTCGCGAGGAACAAGAGCACGATCAAAGCCGTCGACACCACGGCGTCCGCCCCGCCCAGGCGCGCTTGCTGGCTTCCCATGCCATCCCGCGTGGGCTCACTCATGACTGAAGGGTAGCGCTGGCCACAACCTGCAAGCGTCAGCTGGGGACCCGCTCGCGGACGGAGCAGAAGCTCAGGCGTGGGCGAACCCAACGGGTCCCGCGAGTACGAAGTGCAGATAGACAAATGCCGGGATCGCTAGGAGTAGGAGCGACCACGATCCAAAATGCGATCCACCCCATGAGGCGCCGTGGAGGATGATCCACGTTCCCGCTCATAACGCGACCCTGCAGATCCTGAGCCCGCAAGTGGATCGCTTATCGCGCGGCTCGGGATGTACTGCCTTCGTATTGAACGGTGACGGATCCTCGAGCGTGCGTGTTCTGGCGCGCGCTCGAGGATTGGCGTTTCAATCTGTGCTCGTTGTTGTGGTGCGACGGCGACCTTCGCGGTAGATGGTGGCACATGAGACGCTGAACAGTTCCGCAAGTTCCGACTGGGCGTACTGGCATCCGTCCATCAGCTCGTAGAGATGAGCACGCTGCGTTCGCGAGAGTTTGGGTTGCTTGCCCTTCAGCTTTCCTTTCGCCTTGGCCACAGCCATTCCCGCTTTGGTGCGCATCCGGATCAGATCGGCTTCGAACTCGGCCACCATGCCGAGAACGTTGAACAACAACCTGCCCACCGGGTCGCTCGAGTCGTACAAACTCCCACCCAGACTCAGCACAACCCCTTAGCCGTCAGCTCGTCCGCGATGTCCCGCGCGTCACGCAACGACCTCGCCAAACGATCCAACTTGATGACGACGAGCGTGTCGCCCGATCGAACCGAGGCCTACGCCTCCCGCAACCCTGGACGTGCACGGTTCGTGCCCGTCAAACCGTGATCAACGAAGATCCGACTCTCATCCACTCCCAGCCGCAGAAGAGCATCCCGCTGAGCAGTCAAATCCTGCTCAGGAGTCGACACCCTCGCGTAGCCAGCCTGTATCTCATTCATCCCCACACGATCACCCAGAACCGAAACGTTCGCGACGGGGGTCTGTCAGCGTGCGGGTCAGGCCCCGGTGACCAGGCGTATTCCGGTGCCGAGTTCGTTGAGGAGGTATGGCGGGAGGTGGCCGACGGCGACGGGCTGCAGGTGCTCGCGGCTGAGGGGACCGAGCTGGGTGACCAAGGCGACCGAGTCCTTGTCCAGCCCAGATGCAACGGCGGGGATCAGGACGTTGCCGGGGAAAGCTTCCTGCGCGAGGTTCGAGGTCAGCGGGATCACCAGCACCGTGTTGATCGAGGTCGCCAGCAGCCAGTCGTCCTGGAACACGATGGTGGGGCGGCTCGTCCCCGGTTCAGAGCCACGCGGTCCACCGAAGTCAGCCCAAACGATGTCGCCTCGGGCGATCACCACTCTGAACCCGTGGAGATGATCCGTTGCGATTCCGTCAGGAAGAGGCCGTCACCTGATGGCCGACCTGCCTGGGTCAGAACCTCGTTGGCGATCGTCGTCAGAGAACTTGAGCCTTCCAACTCGTGGGCCAGTCGTGCGCCGGCACGACGGTAGAACTCCGAACGACTCATGCCGTTACGTTCCGCGACTCGCTCGAAGCGCTCGAAATCCTTGTCAGGGACAGAGATCGCTGTTCTCATACACTCGATATAACCGGTATGACCATCGATCCCCGCGCGGCCGGATGCTGCAGCGGGTGCAACGAGGACTCGCGTTCCTGGCTCAGTCTTCCTGGATATAGACGAGACCGTTGCCGAACGGATCGTCGAAGAAAAACATCGGGGAGCCATCGCCGATCGAGATCGGAGCGTCGTTGTGCAGCACGCTGCCTGCGTCTCTGACGCGGCTGAATGCCTCCGCCGCGTCGTGTGTGCCAAGTCGCAGGGCGACCGGTATCTCGCTGTCTGGCGGGAGCAGCACGATTCCAACGGATGACCCCGGCGGAACCACTTCGATCATCCGCGCACCGGGCCAGGGCTCACCGTCATATCTGACCTCGCAACCGAGCACGTCTCGGTAATACTCCAGGGCCCGGTCCTGGTCGGGAACCGGCACCGTCACGCTCAACACCCGCGTCGTCGTCACCATCCCCTCAGAGTCCCATGCGCCCCCGACATAGAGCCAGCCGGCACAACCTCATGCCACGCACAAGGATCGACAATCGGGTAGCGGCGGTCTCAGTGAGGTGGTGACGAGCGTGGCGTCCGGCTACGTGACGGCCCAGTCTCCGGATCCGTCGGGCAGTGGCCGGCCGATGAGCCAGTGATGTCCGAACGGATCCACGAGCCGGCCCTGGCGCAGGCCGTAGTCCTGATCGGCAACCGGCACGATCTGGTGGGCGCCCGCTGACACAGCACGCTCGGCAGCCTCGTCGGGGTCCGGTACCAGAAGATTCAGCCTCACGCTGGTTCCTCCGAGTGCGGTAGGCGAACGGTCTGGGCTGTCGCTGGTGCCGGTTGCTGCTGGTGCGACACGCAGATGCGCACCACCGATCGACAGTTCCGCGACGAAACGACCATCCGGGTAGGCGTTCCGGTGGAGTTCGACAGCCCCGAATGCACGCCGGTAGAACTCGACTGCCGCGGCAGGGTCGTCAACAGCAACGACGGGGATGATCACCGCGTTCTGGAGGTCCATGTCGGTCACTTCTACAGTCTGCGCTGCTCCCGCCGAAGTACACGGTGGCGGGTCCGCCTGCAGCAGTGGCAGCGCTGCCGCTGAACACGGGAGCGCGACAGGTGGTGCGGCCGTGCCCCGGCTGGAAGGCCCAGTCGACTGCGTCTCAAATGGGATCGGCTTGCGATCTGGCTTACCGGATCGGGAACGAAGAATCGGATGACCATGTCGTGGGCGGAGTGAGTGTGCGGTACTTGACACCGCACTTTGATTTTGAAAGTGTCGATGTATGAGCCTTTTCATCACCTGCCCGGTCGAGAACGTGGAACGCGCTACCGCCTTCTACACCGCGCTCGGCTGGACCTTCAACGCAGAGATGTCCGATCACAACGTGTCATGCTTCGCGATCACGCCCGATCAGTACGTCATGCTCGGCAGCCGTGAAATGTACGCAAGCGTCGGCGGCGTCCAGGAGCTGATCGGCGGACCCGACACACCCTCGAAGGTCACGGTTTCGTTCGACCTCGACAGCCGCGAGGCGGTCGATGACCTCATCGAGCGCGCCGGCAGCGCCGGCGGCCGGATCGGCGACATCGACGACTACCCCTTCATGTACCAGCGCCAGTTCGACGACCCCGACGGCTACCACTACTCACCGTTCTGGATGAAGCCAGACACCGCCCCAACCACGTGAGCGACCTCGCCGCGGCCCTCGAGATCGTGGGAGCACGGTGGGCCCTGCTCCTCGTCGAGCGGCTGTTGGACGGGCCGCAACGATACGGCGACCTGCAACGCGACCTCGGCATACCGATGAGCGTGCTCGCCACCCGCCTGCGCGAACTCGAAGAAGCAGGCGTGCTGCACCGTCTGCCCCTCCGGCACAACACCCGCGCCTATGCACTGACGGATCGCGGACTTGCCTTGCGTGAGGCGATCATCGCGCTCGCGCACTGGGGCGCCGAGGGAGCCTGAGCCGTGCCGCAAAGGCCGCCGGCTGCCCCGTTGCGTTGACATACGCACACCCTGGCCTCACGCTGAGCCGCACGCTAATGGATCCCCTTTACGCACGACTTCTTCAGTCAGGTCTCGCGACAGGGCATGCTTCGCCGCGTGCCGAGCCGAAGCCTCAGGGTCGCAGCAGCACCTTGCCGACCCGGCCGGGGCGCGTGGCGGCCCCGACCGCCGCACGCACATCGCTCAGAGCGAAGGTCCCCTCGACCGGAAGCCTCAGCTGTCCGCTTCTGATCAACCGGAACAGTTCGCCGAACAACGCCCGGCGCGTGTCCGCCGGCATTGCTGCCGACACCTTGCTGCCCCAGAATCCCTTCACGGTCGTCTGTTTGAAGATCACATCGCCCGATGACAGCTCCATGCGATCGGAGGCCATGGCTCCGAACGACACGAGCGTCCCGCCCTCGCCGAGCAGATGCAGCAGGTCCCCGGATGCCGACCCGCCGACCGAGTCGACCGCCGCGCTGATCGGGCGGTCGCCGGCGAGCTCGAGCACGCGATCGCGCCAGTCGTCGGATGCCGTGGCCACGACATCCGGGATCCCGTACGCCGCGAGCTCGGCCACGTCCTCCTCGCGACGCACGACGCCGATGACGCGGATGCCGCGGCTCGCCGCGATCTGCGCTACCAGGCGTCCGACCACCCCGTTCGCCGTGTTCTGCACGATCACGTCGCCCGGCCCGACCTCGAGGAAGTCGACGAGCGAGACGGCGCTGAACGGCATGGCGATGAGCTGTGCGGCGACCTCGTCCGGGATTCCCTCCGGGACCGGCACCACGGCGCCCGGCTTGGCGATCACGTACTCCGCCCAGGACCCGAACGTGCCACCGGTCGCCACGCGCTGCCCCACCTCGAGACCCTGGATCTCGCTGCCGATCGCATCCACGATGCCCACGGCTTCCGTGCCGGCCCGCGCGGGCAGCTCCGGCTTGTAGCCGTAGGTGCCCTTGATGGTCCAGAGATCGTGGTTGTGAATGGGGGAGAGCACGACACGAAGTCGAAGCTCCCGCGGTCCGGGCTCGGGAAGCGGTTGCTGTTCGACGTCGAGTACTTCTGCCGGGTCACCGAATTCGTGATGGACGATCGCGCGCATCGGTCGAGCCTACGCTCGGATGATTCGCGTCCATCGGGTGATCCGGGGGACGACGTCGAGCACGATCACCGACGAACAGTGGCGGCGAGAGAATCCAGGAGCGCCGCGGGGAACTGACCCGCGTGATCGCGGTGCGGCAAGCGCGTTGCTAGAGTGCGTGCCGTGCCGGCCGATCCGCCCAACGCCACCGCTCCCATCACCGTCGATCTCGTGCGCTCGTTGCTGCACGACCAGTTCCCGGACTGGGCCGACCTGCCGATCGTGAAGGTCGAACCCGGCGGCTGGGACAATCGCACGTTCCGTCTCGGCGACGAGCTGAGCGTCCGCCTCCCGAGCGCGGACGCCTATGTTCCCGGCACCGAGAAGGAGCAGCGCTGGCTGCCGTTGCTCGCCCCGCAGCTTCCCGTGCCCGTTCCGACGTCGGTGGCGACAGGCGCGCCCAGTGCCGAGTTTCCGAGGCCCTGGACGATCAACACGTGGCTCGACGGCGAGCCGGCCACGACGGCGCGCATCCCCGATCCGTCGCTCTTCGCGCGTGACCTCGCCGGCTTCCTCAACGCTCTGCGCGCGGCGGACGCCACCGACGGACCTGAGCCGGGTCCGCACTGCTTCTGGCGCGGCGGACCCGTCGCGTTCTATGACGACGACACGCGGCGAGCGCTCGCGCTCCTCGAGGGCACGATCGATACGGATGCCGCCCTGGACGTCTGGGCCGCAGCCTGCGCATCGTCGTGGGGCGAGCATCCGGTGTGGTTCCACGGCGACATCGCCCACGGGAACCTTCTCGTACGGGACGGACGCCTCGCGGCCGTGATTGACTTCGGCACGAGCGGTGTCGGCGATCCCGCGTGTGATCTCGTGATCGCCTGGAACTCGTTCGACGCGCCGACTCGCGTCGCCTTCCGCGACGCGCTCGGCTGGGACGACGAGCTCTGGGTGCGTGCCCGCGGCTGGGCGATCTGGAAGGCGCTGATCGTCGCCGCCGGTATGGCGGGTTCGCACGATCCGGCACGCGAGCAGGCGAACGCGCTGCGGGTGATCGCCGACGTGATCGCGGAGCATCGGGCGTCCGCTGAGCACACGGCGTCGCCGTAGCAACGTGGCTCAGGAGGCGTTGAGCAGCTCCCAGTGTCCCTCCGACACCACGTCGACTGCGCCGTCGACGACCGTGATCGCGGTCTGGTCGTCGATCGCGTAGGCCGGTCCCTGGATCGTCTTGGCCCACTCGTGCGCACGCTCGGTCGTGTTGTACGCCCAGCCCGGATAGTCCAGGTGGGGGAAGATCGAGAAGTCCACGATGCCGAGCGTCTCGTCGCCGCCATCCGGATGCCAGTCGACGAACTGACGCCCGATCCGAGGCGTCATCACCATGCTGCCTGCGCTGACCCCGACCCACACGGTGTCGCTCAGCGAAGGGAGCTGCGCCGCGAGGCCCGACTCGCGCATCCAGTGGGCGAGGTACACGGCTTCGCCGCCGTCGACGAGCAGCACGTCTGCCTCGCGGACCCACGGCAGCCAGCGTTCCTCGCCGATGCTCGGCAGCGCGGTGAGCTCGAGGACGCCGACCGACTTCCAGCCCAGCTCGCCGAGGCCGACCTGGCCGGGCCACCTGCCGGCCACCGACATCCACACCGATTCCGGTGTGCACGCGGGCTGACCCCATTGCGCGGTCGGGATGAAGAGTGCCCGGCTTTCGGAGATCGGCTTGCCGAGGAGCCGCACCAGCGCGTCCTCGATGCTCGGGTTGGTGACTCCGCCGGAGGTGAGCAGCAGTTTCATGATGACCCTTCCCGCCCGCGACCGTAACACCGCCGCTCACCCGCCGCACCCCGAAGCTTGCCTGTGCCGCGCGCGCAATAACGCTCTCCATCGCTCGCCCGCTCCTCGTCGTGTTCGTCAGGGCCTCCCGCGATGCCCTCTTCGCGTCACTCCGCTGCGAGGCTCGCTGATCCCGGCACCGCGCTCAGGCGCTTGCGCGGCGACAGCGGCACGATCGCCTTGCGACGGTGTGCCGCCACCAGCATGATCGCCGAGAGCGCGACGCTCACCAGGACGGGGATGATCGACGCTTCGAGGCCGAAGTCTCCACCGGTGAGGAACGCGGGCCCGTGCACCGAGGTGATCATGAGGCCGGGGTCGACGTGACCGGAGACCGGGATGCCGATGGCCTGCTCGAGTCCGTTCCACGTCGCGTGGAGGGCGAAGACCAGCCACAGGCTGCGACGCCACAGGAAGGCCGCGCCCATCAGGCCGCCGGCCTCGACGGCGATCGCGATCGAGCTCCACAGCGTCGCGCCCGGGTTGGCGGAGTGCGCGAGCCCGAACAGCGCGGCCGTCGCGATGAGAGCGATCCAGCTCCCACCGAGCTTTTCGATCGCCTGCAGTGCGAGCCCGCGGAAGAGCAGCTCTTCGGTGACCGCGCCGCCGATCGCGACGGCGATCAGCTCGGGGAGCGCACGCAGGCCGACCGCGCCGTCGAACGTGAAGCTGTAGCCGCCGAACAGCGCGATCACACCGACGGACAGGGCGAGGAATCCGGCACCGATCGCGGCGCCGATCCCCACGTCGCGGAGGGCGTGACGGAAGGCGATCTCGGGGGTACGACGACCTGCGACGAAGCGCATCACCGCCCAATACGCGACGATCGCGAGCGCCGCGCAGCCGACAGCGGGCAGGGGTCCGGCGCCGACGAACACCGAAATCACGCCAACGACGATGACGCCAACGACGAGCCACACAAGTGGGTGGCGGAGGAAGCGGATGATGGGCTTGTTGTGCTGCACGATTGTCATGGCTCCGACGCTACGGATGCCCCCGCCCCGCCCGAATCGCCCCCGAGCGGACAATCGCCATCCCTCTGCCGGGGGATGGGCATCGGCCAGATCCGGTCACGGCCCACGGCTGAGCTCCCGTCCGGATCGGGGCGGGCGCTCACCGCTCGGGGACGATCAACCCGCTCCGGTATGCGTAGGCCACCGCCTGCACCCTGTCGCGAAGCTCGAGTTTGAGCAGGATCCGCGACACGTACGTCTTCACCGTCTCGCGGCTGATCACGAGCGCCTCGGCGATCTCCGCATTCGAATCCCCGTGCGCCATCGCGGTGAACACCTCGAGCTCGCGGGGCGTCAGCTGCGCGAGCAGCGGATCAGCGTCGGCGCGCGGTCCAGGCGGCAGCACGCGCTCCGCGAACCGCCCGAGCAGTGCCTGGGTCACGGTCGGCGCCAGCAGCGATTCGCCGGCTGCGATCGTGCGCACACCGTCGACCAGCTGGGCCGGACTCGTGTCCTTGAGCAGGAATCCGCTCGCCCCTGCCCGCAGCGCGTCGTACACGTATTGATCGAAGTGGAACGTCGTCACCACGAGCACCCGCGGCGCGTGCTCCACCCCGGGGCCCGCGATCATCCGGGTGGCCGCGATGCCGTCGAGCACGGGCATCCGCACATCCATCACGACGACATCCGGATGCACGCGGCCGGCGAGTTCGACAGCGTCACGTCCGTTCTCCGCCTCGCCGACGACCTTGATGTCCGACTGCGCGCCGAGGATCGTCGCGTACCCCGCCCTGATCAGGGCCTGGTCGTCGGCGATGATGACGCGGATGCCGCCACCCGGCATCCGCTCTCCGCTCACGTCGTCCATGCCCGTTGCGTCAGCGCGGTCGGCCCCGGAGTTCGCCGCGCCGGGGCTCGCCGTCCCGGGGCTCGCCGTCCCGGGACGAGCCATCCCAGGGCTCGCCGTGTCGGCCTTCGCGGCGTCGGCTGTCACCGGGTCCCTCCTCGGAGTGTGGCGTCGGCCACCGTCACCGGGATGACCGCCTCCAGCACGAATGCACCGTCAGGTTCGGCATCCGCTCGCAGTCGTCCGTCGAGACGCCGCACGCGCTCGGCCAGTCCGGCCAGTCCGCGGCCGGAGCCCGGCGCGACCGGTCCGTGAGATGCGCGGCCGGCGGCCCGCGTGACGAGCCGCGTCCGCACTTCGGACCGATCCCAGTCCACCCGCACCTGGGTCGACGCACCCGCTGCGTGCTTCAACGCGTTGGTCAGCCCTTCCTGCACGATGCGGTACACGGCGAGGCGCAGCTCATCCGTTCCGACGGGATCCCCGTTCTCGTGCAGCACGACAGGCTGGCCCGACCGCTGCGCATCGGCGATGAGGTCATGCAGGTCGCCGATCGCGGGCGAGGTTGCAGCACCCTCTGGCCCGAGCACGTCGAGCAGCTGCCGCAGGTCGGCGAGGGCGCTTCTGCCGCCGGCCGCGATCGATTCGAGCTGCGCGCGCACCGCGGTCTCGTCGGCCGGCAGGAGGAAGGCCGCGGAATCCGCCTGCACCACCATGCCCGTCACGTGATGACTCACCACGTCGTGCAGCTCTCTGGCCAGACGAGCACGCTCATCGCTCACCGCGTCATGCGCGGCCTGATCGGCTCTGGTGCGCGCCGCCGCCACCTGGATTCGCACCACATCGCCGATGCCCCAGGCCGCGACGAGCACCAGTGCGAACGTCGCGAAGTCCCACGGCTGTTCGCGTGAACCGAGCCAGGTCAGCGCGACGGCGAGCGCGACGTACGCGACGACGCTCACCGCGATGGCGAGACCACGACGTCGTCGCAGATGGGCGGCCGCCGAATAGAGCGCGAAGAGCATGCCGAGACCGGCGGGGGATGCCGGGTATCCGAGGCACTGGTCGAGTGCGAACGCGAGGCCGACGACGCCGAGCACCCATCCCGGCGCGATCCGCCGGGCGGCCAACGGCAGGGTCTGAACGAGGATCAGCACGACGTGCAGGGGATCCCCGGGCCGCGAGGAGAGCTCGCCGAGTTCGAGCCCGTATGACCTCAGCGCCGGCACCAGGGAGATCGCGGCGAGCGCCACCGCCCCGAGGCCGTCCCACACCCATCCGGGCAGGGACCGGCACCACTGAACCAGTCGCACCCGCCAACTGTAGGGCACGGCGGCATCCGCCCAGCCTGTTCGGCCGTTCGTTGCAGTCCGACCGCCCGACCGCCCGACCGTCCCGACCGACCGACCCGGCCCACACTGCCGCCCCGTCCCGACCCACACTGCCGCCCCGTCCCGACCCACACCGCCGCCCCCACACCGCCGCCCCGTCCCACACTGCCGCCCCGCCCCGCCCAGCCACCCGCTTGTTGTCGCCACTCCGCCAGCCACCCCGCTGTCTCGACCAGCCACCCGCTTGTTGTCACCACTCCGCCAGCCACCGCCTTGTTGCCGCCATCACGCTCGCCCCCTTGTTGCCGCCATCACGCTGAGCCACCCTCTTGTCGCCGAGCCACCCCGGAATTCACGCGAAATGAGGGGTGGCTCGGCAACAAAAGGGTGGCTCGGCAATAAGAGGGTGGCTCGGCGGGGATGGGGGTTGGGTGGACGCCGATTTAGGAAATTGCCTGATGGGCAATATTGCCTGATGGGCAAGTTAATGAGACGATGTCGGCGTGGTCGGTTCATTGCGCGAGAAGAAGAAGGAGCAGCTCCGCGAGGAGCTCAGCGTGACGACGGTGTTGCTCGCCCAAGAGCGCGGACTCGGCAATCTGCGCGTCGACGACATCGTCGACAAGGTCGGCGTGTCTCGCCGTACGTTCGGCAACTACTTCTCCAGCAAGGAAGACGCCATCGCCGACCGCCACGTTCAGCGCGCCAGGGTCGCCGCCGACGACCTGGTGCGGCGCCCAGCCGAGGAGTCCGTGTGGACGGCGGTCACGGAGTCGCTGCTCGCGCCGTACGTCGGCGTCGGTCCCGGCTCCCCGAAGGAGCAGAGCGGGCTGCTGGCCGTGCTGTCCGATCCGGGCATGCAGTCCGCCGTCGACCGCGGCACTCGGGCCGCCGCGACTGTGCTCGCTGAGGGGATCGCCGCACGCATGGGCACGGCCGCGCTCGGTGACCCGCTTCCTCGCATCATCGCCACCGCCGCGCTCTCCACGCTGCTGACCACGCTCGAGTACTGGGTCGGATGCGAGGATCCCGGCCCCTTGCAACCCTTGCTCCGAACCGCGTTCGATCGGCTCGGAGCAGGTTTCGACCACCTCGATTGAGGTGGGTCCGACACGACCTGACGCCACCGGCGTGCGCGAGAAAGGACCCAGTTCCATGTTCGACGTCATCATCACCGGAGGAGGCCCGGTCGGCCTGTTCCTCGCCTGCGAGCTCAAGCTGGCCGGTGCGAATCCTCTCGTGCTCGAACGCCGTCTCGAGATCGATCAGGGCGACAAGGCCCATGGCCTGACCGGACAAGTGGTGCGACTGATGGACCACCGCGGCTTGTTCGAACGTTGCACGGGAAAGGCCGAGCCGGCCCCGGCGCCCGCGTTCTTCTTCGGTGCGATGACGCTGCCGCTGCACGTCCTCGGCGACCGCAACCCGATGTACCTGATGCCGATCAATCAGCGCGACCTCGAGCGCGTGTTCGGCGAGCGCGCGGCGGAGCTCGGAGTCCAGGTGCGGCGGGGCGTCGAGGTCCGCTCGTTCGAGCAGGATGATGACGGGGTCCAGGTCGTCACTGTGGACCGGACAGGCGCCGAGACCACGCTCTCCTGCGCTTACCTGATCGGGTGTGACGGGGCGAGCAGCACGGTGCGCAAGCAATCCGGAATCGGATTCCCCGGTCACACCGACCATCGTGTCGTCGACCGCACGGTGCTCATCGCGCCGACCGCACAGCTCGCGCCGGCCGGACCGGGACGAGTGCGGGTCGCCGGCCTCGGGGAGATCCCGGACAGCTACCACCGCACCGAGAACGGCGTGGCCACCATCGCCCTGTGGAACCCCGAGCATCCGATGATCAACACGCTGGAATGGGAGGAAGCGCCCGAGGGCGACTCTCCCGGTAACGGCGCCCCGATGACGCTGAGCGAGATGGAGGACAGCCTGGAGCGGGTCCTCGGCATCCGCCTTTCGCTGTCCGCGCCGGCGGAGGGATCGCCCACGCTGTTGCGGAGGCGAAGCGGCCGCAACACCCGGGTGGCGGAGCGTTACCGCGATCGCCGCGTGTTCCTGGCCGGTGATGCGGCACATGTGCACTCGGCCGCCGGCGGTCCCGGTCTGAACCTCGCACTGCAAGACGCCGCGAACCTTGCCTGGAAGCTCGCCGCCCGCGTGAACGGCTGGGCGCCCGACGGATTGCTGGACACCTACGAGGCCGAGCGGCATCCGCTCGGCCGACGGGTCTTCATGCAGACCCAGGCGCAGACCGCGCTGATGTCTCCCGGCTCCGATGTCACAGCGCTCAGGGAGCTGTTCGGCGAATTCCTCGCGGATGCGGACAACGTGCAACGCGTCGCCGACCTCATCGCGGGCGCCGACGTTCGCTACGCGATGGGGTCGGCCGCGCCGAACGGCCCGACAGGCTGGTTCGCGCCGTCGATCACCCTCCGCCTCCCCGACGGCCAAGACGTGCGGCTCGCCGAACTGCTGCGCACGGCACGGCCTACCCTCATCGACGCCGGCGGGCGCCTCGGGGAGATCGCCGCACCCTGGAGCGATCGGATCGATCACGTGACGGTCGCCGATGACGGCTCCGCTGCGTCGTTGCTGGTGCGTCCCGACGGCTACGTCGCCTGGTCCGCCGAGGATCCGGTCGACCTCGCGGATGAGCTCCGCGCCTGGTTCGGCGAACCGCGAGCCGACGTGCGGCTCGCGTCGTGAATCGCGGTCCCGCCCCGCGCACCGGACCAGTCACCCTCTTGTCGCCGAGCCACCCGGGAATTCACGTGAAACGAGGGGTGGCTCGGCGGCAAGAGGGTGGCTCGGCAAGAGGGTGGCTCGCGGGCGAGGGGTGGCGGGGCGGACGCCACTCCGCGAGGAGTCAGGGTGTCTGATGTTCGGGCGATGCCGCCTCGTCCGACGTGAGCAGAACGACATTGCCGTCGGGGTCGTCGATCATCGCGGCGAACGGTCCGGCGGTCTTGGTCGGCGCCATGCGGCCGTGATACCCGGCTTCGGTGAGCTCGCGCCACTTCGACTCGACAACGGCATCCTCACCGACGTAGAACTCCAGCAGCTGCTGGTAGCCCTCGGACGGGCGGGAGAAGTCGGGGTCGTACACGGAGGCGAAGTCCGTGGTCAGAAGCAGACTCACGCCGCTCGGCATGCGGTGGATGACGATCGGTCGCGTGGCAGGCGGATCCGGCAGGTCCAGGCCCAGGGCGCGATAGAAGCGGACGGAAGCCGCGAGGTCGCGCACTTCCAGCAAGACCATGCTGAGTTGCAGTTCCACCCGCGTCACTCTGCCACAACGGACGCGATCGTCGACCGACGAATCCGTCCGGTCCGAAAACACGTGGCCTCGACGGAAGGCAGCGGCCTTCAGGATGCCATTGCTCGCGTGACCCGCGTCCGTCTCGACCGCCTGCCGAAGCCACGATGTGGGATATGGTGACATCGACCAGCCCGAGTCGAATCGATTCGAGCGTCGACCCAACGTCCTCATGGAGGAATCCCATGGCCGGAAACGTGCAGCTCATCCGTTCGAGCGAACTCTTCGACGGTGTCCCCTACGCATATGCTGCGACCGCTCCCGCCGGCGCGCGCATCGTCTACCTGGCCGGAGCGTGCCCGTTGAATGCGGATGGGTCGACGGCGGCGGTCGGCGACATCCCGGGGCAGACCCGCAAGTGTCTCGAGAACATGCACGCCGCGCTGAAGGCCGCGGGCGCCGACATCACCGACGTGATCTTCACGCGCGTGCTCGTGGCATCCACCCGCCAGGAAGATCTCGGGGCGGCCTGGGATGTCGCGCACGCCGAATTCGGACAACACGACGTGCCCAGCACGCTCTTCGGCGTGACCGTGCTCGGCTACGCCGACCAACTCGTGGAGATCGAGGCGATAGCGGCGATCGCCGAGTAGACCGCCGGCAAGCCGACCGAGCCGGGATGGAACGTCGACCGCATCGCTGCCGCGCACGTGGATCGAAGAGGCCTACGCCGACCTCATCCACTACGGGGAGGCAAGCAAGGGCGGCCATTTCGCCGCGCTCGAGCAACCGGCGATCCTCGTCGAGGAGATCCGCACCGGCCTCCGAAGCCTCCGTTCCTGACGGGGATCAACCCGGCAGGTCCTCGTGCTGTTCAAGCCCCGCGTGGTACCGCACCAGAGGCAAGAAGAGCTGGTGAGCCACGTGTTCGAGCTCTTCACTTGATGGGGCGATGCGTTCGGCGAGCATGGAATACCGGATGAACATGCCCGGCATGACGAGCACGACATCGGGAACGGGTGCGTCGCCGATCTCACCGCGGCTGCGGGCCTGGTCCACCACCTGCCGGAATGCGGCGGTCGCGACCTCTCTCGTCTCTTCGGGGATTTCGTCGAGCTCGCTGAACAACCCGGCCGCGACGTCGATGCCGATCCGCCGCATGCGGTGTGCGAACTCGTGCAGGAGGGCCAGGACGTCACTCTCGAGGCTTCCGGTGTCGGGCACATGCCCGACGATCGTTCCGGCGTGGGCACGCACGGTCGCGAGCACGAGGGCCGCCCTGTTGGGCCAGCGGCGATAGACGACGGCCCGGCTGGTGCCCACCGCGCGGGCCACGCCATCGATGGTGAACGCTGTATAGCCCTCGCTCTGCAGTTGCTTCCATGCAGCGTCGAGGAGAGCGCCGTCGAGCTCGGATGCACTGCGTCGATGCGCAGGACCGGCATCGATTGGCGTTTCCATACCCAGAGGATACACGTGTACCTTGAGCCCATTAGATACACGTGACTCTTGGGAGCGACATGACGGACACGAAACAGAAGCTGGAGCCGCTGGGCTGGCCGTTGATCCGATTGGCGCTCGTGATCATGATCGGCGGTGTGACACCGCTGATCGACACGACGGTGGTCAACGTCGCCTTGCACACGATCGGCGAGGACTTCGGCGTCGGCGCGAGCAGCGTCCAGTGGGTGACGACCGCGTACCTGCTCACCATGGCGGTGACTGTGCCCGTGACGACATGGGCGTCCGACCGGTTCGGTGCGAGGCGCCTGTGGCTGATCGGGTTGGTGCTGTTCCTGGCCGGCTCGGGACTGTGTGCGGTGTCGTGGAGCTTCGGTTCCCTGGTCGCCTTCCGTGCCCTCCAAGGCGTCGGCGGCGGACTCATGCTTCCAGTGATGCAGACGATCCTGGTTCGTGCCGCCGGACCATCCAGGGTCGGCCGGGTGCTCACGATCGTGATGCTCGTGGCCACGATCGCCCCGATCGCCGGCCCGCTGGTCGGCGGGATCATCGTCACGTCGGCGAGCTGGCAGTGGGTGTTCGTGATCAACCTCCCGCTCTGCATAGCGGCGGCCGCGCTCGCCACCGTGTACGTTCCGCGCGAGAAGCCGCAACGCGACAAGAAACTCGATCTTCTCGGTGTGCTGCTGCTCGGGGTCGGCACCACGGCGCTCTTGTTCGCGTTGAGCAATGCCGCTTCGAGGTCAGATGATGCCGGACTGCGGGTGTGGACACCGCTCGTCGCCGGCATCGTTCTCATCGGGGCATTCGTCGCATGGAGTCTGCGGCTCGGAGAGCGTGCCGCCATCCCCGTCCGTCTGTTCGCGCAGCGATCATTCGGCACCGCCACCAGCGTGCTCTTCCTCACCGGCGTCGCTCTCTATGGGGCGCTCTTCCTGATCCCGCTCTACTTCCAGCAAGAGCGCGGCATGACGGCGTTGGCGGCGGGCGCGATTCTCGCCTTGCAGGGCATCGGTTCACTGCTCACCCGGTGGGTCGGCGGCGTCGTCGACAAGATCGGCGCGAAGCTCATCACCGTCACCGGCGTCATCCTGTGCGCCATCGCGACGATTCCCTTCGCCGTGGCCACCCCGCACACCAGTTATCTGCTTCTCGGAGCAGCCCTGATCGTCCGCGGCGGAGCGCTCAGTGCGGTCAACATCGCGATCAGTGCCGGCGCATTCGTCGGGCTGTCCCGTGCCGAGGTGCCAGCCGGCTCGGCTGTCGTCCGCCTCGTCCAGCAGCTGGGCGGTTCGGCCGGTACGGCGATCCTCGCGACAGTGCTCGCGGGCTTCGCCCTGGCGACCCAACCCCTGACCGGTTTCCACACCGCGTTCCTCTGGAGCATCGGGCTCACGGCAATCGCCCTCATCCCCTGTTTGATGATCCCGGCGCGACCGCGAAAACTGCAGGAGGTGTAGGTCTCAAATACCGAATCGATGTGAAATGGCGGAGGGCCCCTGCAGATTCCGCGGAGCTCGCGCTACCGCTCCAGCCCCGTGTCGAAATCGCACGGATCGGAGCGGATCGGAGCCTAGGCTCCGTCGCCCGGTTCCAGCGGCGCGAGCCGTATCTGTCTCGCGAGGCCATACGCCGCGCTCCGGTCGTCTTCGTCGGCGACGAAGACCCGCCCGATGAGAAGGGCAGCGTGATGCGGCACGGTAATCCTCGTCATCCCGGCCGGCGTTTCTCCGCTCCACGCGGACCCGCAGAGCAGGAAGTCACCGGCTGCCGTTCCGGTCGTGCGCTTTCCGACGTAGGCGAAGTTTGCGCCACTGGTGGGATCGGTGAACTGCAGGCAGTAGTAGCGGTCGTTCATGTCGGGCACGTGGAGCACTCGCGGCGCCGACTTCACATCCAGCCAGCCGCCGACGTAGAGCACGTCGTCCGCGCCTGTGGCGATGACGCTGCCCGAGGCCGCGGATTCGGCCGAGTTCTCCGGCACGGCGTAGATCGTGTTCACCGGGATCGGGCCGCCGCCCAGCCCCCGCCTGGTGAAGAGCCGCTTGAAACCCCCGACCGTGATCCGCGGCCAGAAGTAGATGAAGGCGAACGCTCCGACCACCCACACGGCGACAGCCGTCACAGCCAGCAGGAGGATGGCATCCGGGCCACCGTCGGCGACCCGCTGGTAGATGACCCACGCGAAGACGACCAGGATGACGATCGTGACCACCACGCCGTACTTCAGGATCAGGCGGTTCACGACCGCACCTCGACGATCGGTGGCACCTCGTAGTCGCCATTGACGACGGATGCGCCCGGCAGATACGCGCGAAGCATGAGCTTGAACCGACCCTTCGGGGTCGCCAGCCAGTTCGGCGCCGCGTCGGCGGGCGGGTCCGCTCTGAGCACGATGTCGACTGAGCCGTCCGGATTCGTCACGAGACCCGAGTGGCTGTCCACGCTCGACCGACCGCTGGAAATGCGGGTCTGGTAGCCCGCGGTGTCGGTCGCAGTGAGGGACCAGAACGCATCGTTCGGAGGAAGCTGCCCTGCTGGGAAGTGCATCCGATACGTGTTCCCGCCGCCGAGCCGCGCGCCCTTCTCGTCGCGGGCGGTCGTCCAGTAGGCGGCCTCCTCGAACACGTTCACGACGGGGAGCGCCTTCTGCAGCGCCGCCCGCACGAGGATGCCGTTGCCCGGACGCCCGGCTCTGCGGATCGCGCTCCATCCGTTCACGGTCGTCGTCTCCGCCCTGGCCACCGCGTTCAACACGAGGATCGTGGTGAGGTAGGCGAACGTGAGGCCCATGATCACGCCTTGCACCACCCCGGATTGCGCCACCCACGTGAAGAACGCGCTCACGATGCGACCTCCATCACAACATCCCGGTTCTGAACAGCACGACCGCGGCGACGACCGCGGCAACCACGAGCGCGAGGACCACCCAGCCTTGCCAGCGATACGGTCGCCAGCCCACCCCGGACCTGTTCGGCCCGAACCATGGCATGCGCGTCTGGTCCGTACGATGCTCGGCGCCCCGCCGTCGGTCGCTGGTCGTCTTCAGGCACCTGCAACCGCCTCTCTGTCCGCTCTGTCGGCCCGAATCGCGGGCCGACAGTCGAACAGTAGAACGCGGAAAGTTCTACTGCAACTAGAATAATGTGTGCTTCTCGCTAGGATGGCCTCGTGTTCGTGCTCGTCGACCCGACAGCCGTGACCCCCGTTTTCGCACAGATCGCCGAGTCGATCGCCACGCAGATCGCGACGGGAACGATCGTCACCGGAGAACGGCTGCCTGCCGCGAAGGAGTTGGCCGGCTCTCTCGGCGTCAATGTCCACACGGTTCTGCGCGCCTATCAGGAGCTGCGCGACGAAGGCCAGGTCGAGCTGCGACGCGGCCGTGGCGCCATGGTGCTCGGCACACCCACCGCCGAGGAGGTGCGTGTGGCCGTCGCCCGTGCCGCAGCGGAGGCGAAGGCCGCCGGCATCCCGATCGGGACACTGTTGGCACTGGTTCGGAAGGAATACGAGTCGTGAGCGTGCGACTCGTCGACCACCGCACCGCACGACGGGCGGCGCTGGCAGCGACGATCTGGATGCCGGCGGCCTTCGCCTCCGCTGCGGCAGGGCCGGGCGAGCAGCCGTGACGCCGTCGATCCGAACGGGATTCCTGCGGATGCTCAAGAACACCCTCAACCCGCTCACCCTCCGCGCCGCCCGGTCGGGGCGAGGTCCGTTTTCGCTGGTGCGTCATGTCGGACGCACATCCGGTGCGACGTACGAAACCCCGGTCATCCTGGCGCGCCGCGCCGACGGTTTCGTGGCCGAACTCACCTACGGTCCGCAGGTGAACTGGTACCGCAACATCGTCGCCGCCGGACACTGCGACATCCTTTACCAGGGGGTCGAGCATCACATCGACCGCATCGAACCCCTCAGCACCGAGGAGGGGCTCAGCGCATTCGGCAACCCCCGGGCCATCGTCCTCAGACTCCTGCGCCGTCACGAGTTCCGGCTCCTGCACGAAGCGGCAAGGTAGGTTCACCGAGACCACGGACTGCCACGCCTGCACCGCCGGACGTCGGGACGGGGCCGTCGAGCCCAGCCCCGGACATCCTGGTGTCAGATCGCGTCCAGCGGCGCCCATTGCGCGAAGGCGAAGCCGTCACCGTCACGCGTCACCGTGAAGCCGCCGTGGCCGGGGGTATGCGACGGGAACATGAGCAGCCCCTTGTCCGCGGCCTCGCCGAAGACGCGGAAGCGGGTGGCCTCTGCGGTCGTCGGATCCTCGCAGAAGCAGCTGCTGGTGCCGTGGTCGTGCACCTGCGCCGGGCTGTGGATCGTGTCGCCGATGAACAGCGCTTCCGCGTCACCGGACTTCACGCGCAGGATGGCGGAGCCGGGCGTGTGGCCAGGAGCCGCCTCGAGGGTGAGGTTGTCATCGATGCGGTAGATCCCTCGCCACGCCGTCACCTGTCCAGCGTCGAGGACGGGCTGGATGCTGTCCGCCCAGGCGAGGTGCGCGCCCGGACCCATGATGGTGTCGGCGCCGCGCTCGGGGTTCCAGAAGTCCAGGTCGTCCTGCGGCATGAGATAGCGGGCGTTCGGAAAGGTCGGCACCCACGCGCCGTCGACGAGCCGCGTGTTCCACCCGATGTGGTCGGCGTGCAGGTGCGAGTTGATCACGATGTCGACGTCTTCCGGCCGGATGCCGAGCGCGGCCAGTCGGTCGAGGAACCCGGTCTTCAGGTGCGACCAGCCGGGGACGTCCGGACGGTCCTTGTCGTCGCCGATCGCGGCCTCGAAGAGCACGACCTTCCCGGCCGAGCGGAACACCCAGCTCTGGAAGGCGACACGAGCCGTGCTGTCCAGCACGGTGTCGGCGTCGGACTCGAGGTGGTGCGGGCGCAGCAGGGCCTCGTGATCCTCCCAGGCAGAGACTGCGGTGCCGGGGAAGAACTGCTCGGGCGTCATCCCGACGCTGCCGACGCTTTCGACCGCGCGGGTGACGATCACGTCGCCGAAGGTGAGCGTGGGAGAAGTGGGTAAGGCGGAGGTGGGCGTGGCAGAGGTGCGTGAGGCGGAGGTGATGGTCATTTCGTTGCCTGTTCTGTGCTGGTTGCGGCGGTGATGGTGCCGGTACATGAACAACCTCGCCGGCGGATGCGCCCGGCCCCAGCCCACGCGAGAACTACCCCTGCCAGGGGCAGGCAGCCGCGGTGACCCGCACGGATACTGGGACGGTGGACACCCAACCTGAGGCCAACGAGCTCGGCACCTTCCTGCGGGCGGCGCGAGGCCGGGTGCAGCCAGAACAGGTTGGCCTGCCGGCCGCGCGGACGTCTCGTCGCCTGCCCGGACTGCGCCGCGAAGAAGTCGCGCTGCTGGCGGGCGTCGGCGTCTCCTATTACACGCGCATCGAACAGGGGCGATCACGCCATGTCGGCATCGAGGTGTTGAACGCCGTGGCCGACACGCTGCTGCTCACGCCGGCAGAGCGCGCCCATCTGCGCACGCTCTCCGACGGGCCGAGCACCGGCAGAGCCGAGAAGCAAGCATCCGTGAGACCCGACCCCGGTCTGCTCCAACTGCTCGAGGTCGCCCCGAACATCCCGGCACTGATCCTCGGGCGCTACACGGAGGTGCTCGCCTGGAACGCCGGCGGCCGCAAGCTCCTCATGCCGAGCTTCCCCGACGTCGCGCTCACCGACGGCAACCGGCCGAACATGGCTGAGGCGGTGTTCCTCGACCCCGGCACGCGCAGCCTATACACGAACTGGACGCAGAAGGCGCACGCCGTCGTCGGCAATCTGCGCATCGTCAGCGCGCAGCATCCTGGCGACGCGAAACTCGCCAGACTCATCGGCAACCTCGCCATTCGCAGCACGGAGTTCTCTGCCCTCTGGAACGACCACCGCATCCAGCCCTGCGCCGCGATGGAGGTCACCCTCAACCATCCTGAGCTCGGAACGCTCACTGTGCTGCAGCAGTCGCTGCGCTCAGGGGCCCACCCCGACCAGTTGCTGGTCACCCATACGGCGCCGTCACGAACCAAGGAGTCGGACGCCCTCGCCCTTGCGCCCCACCTGGCAGACGTCACGCCGCTCGCGTACGGCAGCCCGTCGTTCCAGTGAGCCGGCCAAGGACATGTCTGACAATTCGTGGCCGGCCGCATGGCGCGGCGCGCAGTCGCGATCGGGCCGGCCGAGCTCGCTCGTGAGACGCTCGTCGCCCTCCCCGCGCGGCGTGCAGGACCGGGCCGAGACCCAGGTCGGCACCCTGTCCGGCTGCTAGGCGACCCGGATCACGTATTTGCCTTCTCCACGGCCCTCGGCAAGTCGTTGCTGCAGTTCCGGCGCTGCCGCCAAGCCGCTGACGACCGTGCGTTGCGGCGTCACGTCGCCGGCAGCCATCGAAGCCAGGGCACGAGTCAGTGCGGCTCCGATGAGCTCCGGGCGAGCCGCCGAGATCCCGGCGAGACTGTATCCCCCGATCGAGGCGCTAGCGGCGAAAAGCCGTGCGGTCGGTGGCAGCGCAGCAAAGGCTCCGCCGTTCGCGTTCCCGAACAGGATGACGCGGCCCAGCGGTTCCAGCATGTCGAGATCGGCTTCCAGCCCCGCGGTGCCTTGCGGATCCAGGATCACGTCTGCCCTACGGCCGCCGAGGTGGTCGCGCACCTGCGCGGCCACTGACGGTCCTCTCACGAACGCGGATTCGTATCCTGCCGCGATGGCCGCCGGCACTCGGGCGGGAGCGCCCACCACGCCGATCAACCGCACGTCACCGCGAATGGCCGCCAGCGACGAGATCGCCTGTCCGACTGCCCCGGCCGCACTGTGCACGACGACGATGTCGCCGGAGCGGATGCGCGCGGCATCGTCGACCAGTAACGCCGCGGTCGTCAGCACTCCCGGCGCGACGGCCGCAGCATCCAGCGGAACGCCTGCTGGGACGCGTGCGACCAGGGATGCCGCGGCGAGCGCGTAGTCGGCGAGGCCTCCGGAGTTCGTCAGCGCCGCCACTTCGTCACCCGGAGCGAAGCCGACCACACTGGGCCCCACGTCGGCGATCGTGCCGGAAACCTCGAGCCCTGGGATCGCGGGCCATGAGTCCGCGTATCCCGGGTCCCCACGACGCACCATGACGTCCTTGAAGTTCACGCCTGCGTAGCTCACCCGGATGAGGACCTGGCCGACGCCGGGCTTCGGCCGAGCGACTTCGTCGATCCGCGTGCGCGAGACATCGCTCGCCGGCCCGTCGAACAGCACTGCGTGCATTCCGTTCCTTCTTTCGACAACCATCGAATGTCGGATCACGGTAGCATCATTCGTAGATCATCGAAAGAGAGGATCATGGCCCACAATCCACGCCCGCGGCTCGACCACCCGGCCGGCGATGAACTCGAGCTGACGGCGGTGCTGCATGCGCTCGCGGACCCGACCCGGCTGGCCATCGTCCGCACCCTCTACCGCGAAGCCGACGGTCGCGCGTGCGGCACTTTCCCCGTCGACGTGGCCCCGTCCACGCTCAGCCACCACTTCAAGGTGCTCCGCACCGCCGGCGTGATCTTCCAGGAAGACCACGGGACCCGCCGCTGGACCACGCTGCGGCTGGACGACCTCAACACCAGCTTTCCGGGCCTCCTCGAGGCCGTCACACCCAGAAAGTAGCACCGGAACGGGCATCCGTCATCGGGCGAACACCTACACGAGACCCGCAGAACCGCGACCCACGCGCCCTGGCTCTTCGCCGGTGCCGTCCTGCTGTGCACGCGCGTTGAGGAACTCGTGCCAGGTTCGCCGACCACGCTGCACGTCGTCTCCTGCGAGGTTGTCCCCGGCGCGGTAGGCGCGACCGATCGCCCCGGGGATCCGAACCGGGAGCCCGGGATGCGAGCGGCCACCGGTCGCCTCGGCGTAGACGTCGGCCAGCTGCCGGATGTCGAGAACCTCGGGCCCGGCGATGTCGGCGACACGGCCGGCAGGATCCCCGAGTGCCAGTTCCACAAGTCGCGCGGCGACCTCGTCCACATTGACCGGCTCGAAGCGCAGCCCGCCCGGAGTGGGCAACAGGGGGAGCTTCGCCATGCCCCGCAGCATCGGGAACACGAATTCGTGCAGCTGCGCGGCTCGCAGAACGGACCACGGTGTGCCCGACTCGGCGATCGCGCGCTCGGCCTCAGCCTTAGCGCGGAAGTAGCCGATGGGCATCCGGTCCGCGCCGACCACGGAGATGAGGATGAGGTGTCGCGTACCCGCGGCCGTCGCAGCTGCAGCCAGGTTGCGTGCAGCGATGTCGTCGCCCTTCGCCCCGCCGGCGAGGTGCAGCACGACATCCACACCGTCAAGCGCCTCCGCGAGTCCGGTGCCTGCGACAGTGTCGCCGGCGACGTGGTGGATTCCGGGCTGGTCCTCACGCGGATGCCGGGAGAGGATCCGCACATCGCGGCCGGCCTCCCGTAGCATCGGCACGACGCGGCTGCCGATGGTTCCGGTTCCGCCTGTCACGAGCACTGTTGCGTTCATGGCCTTCGTCCTTTCATGTCACAACCGAGGGCGTTCCCTCGTCGACACCATGACGACCGACATCGAGGAGATGTGACATGACGGACAAAAGGATTCTCGCCCGGCGGTTCGAGACCGAACGCCCACGGCTCAGCGCCATCGCCACACGCCTGCTCGGCTCTGCTGCGGACGCGGACGATGCCGTCCAGGAGACCTGGCTGCGGCTGGAGCGCACGTCTGTCGACGGCATCGACAACCTGGACGCGTGGCTCACCACCGTCGTCTCGCGCGTGAGCCTGGACATGTTGCGCGCACCTCGCCGCTCGCGCGAGCGTTCGTGGCAAGTCGAGGAGTGGCGAGACGAGCCGGTCGCTGTCGCGGCCGATCCGGCCGAGCTCACCGCGGAGAGCGACCAGGTGAGCGTCGCGCTTCTCGTGTTGTTGGAGAGGCTCAGTCCGGCAGAGCGGATAGCGTTCGTGCTGCACGACGTCTTCGGGCAGTCCTTCGAGGAGATCGCCGTCGTGCTCGATCGGTCACCCGATTCGGCGCGCCAACTCGCCTCCAGGGGGCGGCGGCGAGTGCGCGGTGCAGAGGAACCGGCGAAGCCCAGCCGCGAGAAGGGCCGACGCATTGTGGAGGCGTGGCTCGCCGCAGCTCAAGACGGGAACATCGGCGCGCTTCTGAGTCTGCTCGATGACGGGGCCGTCCTCCACGCCGACTACGGCACGAGCACCGAGACCGTCGAAGGCGCCCGGTCCATCGCGGCGAAGGCGGTGCTGTCTGCTCGGCTCGCCGCGCATTCCACGCCCATCCTCATCGATGGCCGCCCCGGCGTGGCCGCAGTCATGAACGGCCGAGTCGTGTCGATCATGGCCTTCGACATCGATGATGGCCGGATCATGGGACTCGAGGTGCTCGCCGACCCGAAGCGCCTCGACGCGGTCCCCACTGAGGCGATCCGGTGAGCGATCCGTCCCGTCTCCTCCGGGATGCGCGCGGGCCGACTCGCTCAGCTGCATGTCTTGCTCGACACAGTCGTCAGCGCAGCCACGTACCGGGCCTGGCTTCGACGTCGGCGACCACGATCCCTGCGCGAATCTGCGGCAGTCACACAGCTATGGGGTGCCGAGGTCTGCGGAGAGCCAGTGCTCGGGTTTCAACTCGATTCGGCATTCCCCTTGGGCGAAGGCCACGTACGGCTCCACCTTCTCAGGCAGCAGGTATCGGCTCGCGATCTTCCGAAGGTCGTCGTCCGTCGTTGGGCCCACGATCGTCGCCTTGCCTTCCACCGAGACGTAACGGGTGGTCGGCGACACTCGCTGAACGAGCAGGGAGAACCGGCCGCTTCCAGCGATGGCTTTGGCTTTGCGCGAGTCCGGACGCGTCGATATCCAGATCGGACCGCCCAGCGAGTAGTGATACCAGATCGGAACCATAAGCGGCCCGCGACCCGGACCGGCCGCAACGGCCAGTGCCGCCACATGAGGCTGGGCAAGAAACTCGTCACGCTCCGCGGCCGAAAGTGCCATAGGCCAACCATCGCGCCAGCCACCGACGTTCCACCAGCGGCCGCGCGTCGCGCGCAACAGAACGGGTTCCCGAACATGAGCCCTTGAGCCGAACGAAGGCTCAGTCGACGTCAGATGCTGAGCGTCGAGCGAGAGACTGGCGACCGGCCACCGGCTCACGGCTTCCAGTCACGATGCGCGACGTGAGCGGGAATCGGAGCCGTTCCGCTTTCACGCTCCGTCATCCTCTCCGCCAGCCACTGGAACCACTCCCACACCGTGGGGCGTCCCAGGAGTCGCCTGTCCTCTTCCACGAAGGCACGAAGCTTGGCCCACGAGATGGCGATAGCGCCGCTGAAGAAGTCATCAACCGTCGCCATGTCGACCTCGCGGCGGAAGACCAGGACCCCGAGACTCTCCCAGGTGAGGCCGACGAGAAAGACGCGATCGCGCCCGCCATCGCCCAGAACGCGCTGGACGGTGGCGCTGTCAGCGTCGTCGGGGAGCGAATTGACTGCCGCGAGTGCCGCAGTGAATTCGCCGCTCTGGAACGAACGCACGAGGTCGACGATCGCCTCGCGGCGGCGCTGCCGGCGAAGTTCCACCAGCTGGTACGCCGCGAACAGACCGCCCGCGATGAGCGCGACAGCGTTGACGGCGTCCAGGACATCCGACAGGGTCATACCCGGAAGCTAGCAGGAGGCCAGCATCCGTGGACAGCGTCGCTCGCTGCCATCGACCTTGTTCTCGTTTGCGACGCCCGCACGCACCGCATTGGCGTGATCCGTGCGGGTAGTGGCGTTCAGGCCAATGGCGGCACTCGTCGGCTGCCACGAGGGTGGTGACATGTCCGAGGAGAAGAGCAGACCGGATCCGCGAAGCGAGGACGGCAGCGCCGGGGACGCCGACTATTCAGTCATCGGCGTCGGCTACGCCCGATACCGGCGACCAGAGCCGGCCTTCGCTTCAGCGATCGCGGACGCGTTGGGCGATGCGATGACATTGGTCAACATCGGTGCCGGCGCCGGCTCCTACGAGCCTACGGAACTCGACGTCACGGCCGTCGAGCCAAGCGCCGCCATGCGAGCGCAACGTCCCGTCGGTTCCGCCCCTGTCGTCGATGCCATTGCGGAGCGGCTTCCTTTCGCCGACGACGCCTTCGATGCAGCGCTGGCATCCTTCACCGTCCATCAGTGGCGAGACCTTCGCGCGGGCCTGCGGGAGGCGCGCCGCGTCACGAGCGGACCGGTGGTGATCCTCACCGGCGACCCGACAGCGTTGCGGTCCTTTTGGCTGAACGAGTACGCCCCGGAGGTCATCGCCACGGAAGCGGCCCGGTACCCGGACCTCGCGGACATCCGGTCCGGCCTCGGCGGGGTCGTCACGGTCACGGAGCTGCCGATCCCCTTGAAGTGCACCGACGGTTTCTCGGAGGCGTATTACGGCAGGCCGGAGGCACTCCTCGATCCCGGGGCCCGTCTCGCGAACTCGGCCTGGAGCTTCGTCGACCCCTCCGTCGGCGAACGGTTCGAACGAACACTCCGTGCCGATCTCGACAGCGGCGCATGGGATGCCAGGCACGGTCACCTGCGCATCCAGCCGTTCTTCAATGGATCGCTCCGGCTGATCGTGGGGCGGCCTTGACCGGAGTGGGCACGGCCAAGTTGGGCGTGGAGTCGCCCAAGGGATCGGCCGGAAGGCTGCTCTGGCCCACTGCCGCCTGGTTCTGGGCATTGCAGTTCGCCGTGCTGAACCCTCTGCTCGCTGTCCTGCTGGTGACTCTGTACGACGCCACCCCGACACAGGTCGGGTTGACGCTCGGCGTCTACAACATCGGTGGCTTCATCGCGTCGCTGGTGATCCCTGCTGTCGCCGATCGGAGGAGCGACTACCTGCGCCCTCTGCTCGTCTGCGGCATCTGCGGTCTCGCGATGGTGATCATCCTTGCGGTGACGACATCCTTGCCGTTCGCGCTCATCGCGCTCGTCCTCCTCGGCGGTCCGCCTGGTGTCGGTTCCACTCTCCTTTTCGCGCAGCTGCGTCACGACGGCGCCTCGCCGTCCCGGGTGATCCGGACCCGCGCGATCGTGTCCTTCGCGTGGGTGGTCGGTCCGCCGCTCGCGACGGCGTGCACAGGAATCCTGGGCAGCGGCTCCGCGTTGTGGCTGCTCGCCGGCATCAGTCTGGTGAATGTCGCGACCGCCATGCTGCTCCTGCGCAGCCGGAGCCGTCGCGTGCGCGAACCGGAGCCGCCGACGCCGCATCCGTCGTTGCTCGCCCAGCTGCGTGGTTGGGGCCGCTGGGCCGTCGTCATCGCCTTTCTCGTGCTCCAAGTGACGAACATCGCCACCGTGACCGTCGCGACCCTGTTCGTCACCAGCCAGCTGCACGCGCCGATACTCTGGGCTGGAATCGTCCTCGGGGCGGCGGCACTCCTAGAGATCCCCTCCCTTCTTCTCATCGGATGGCTCCACGCACGCATGTCGGCGCGATCCCTCGTCCTCATCGCCTGCAGTGTCGGCGTTGCCTACTACGCACTGGCGGCGGTGGTCCGGGCGCCCTGGCAGCTCCTCGCGCTGCAGCCGCTGAACGCGTGGTTCTTCGCGACGGTCGCCGGCGTCGGACTCACCGTGTTCCAGGATGTCTTCCCCAGCCCCGGCTTGGCGTCCGGCCTTTTCACCAACACACGTCGCGTCGGCGCCGTTCTCTCCGGCGCGCTCATCGCCGCTCTCGCGGTCTTCCCTGACACCTACAGAGCCGTCTACGCGGCGGCAGCGGTCCTCGTGGTTCTCGTCCTCGTCGGCTACTCGACGACACTCATCCCTCATCGTGTGAGCACACCCGACGTCGATGCGCACTAGCGTCTCGAAGATGACCACCACAAACGACCACCGAGTCGGTGTGCTCGTTCTCGATGGTGCGAAGGCGCTCGATGTCGGAATAGCGGCCCACGTCTTCGCCAAACGACCGAGCATGCCCTATGAGGTGCGTGTCTGCGGTGAACGCCCTGGAACGGTCGAAGGATGGAACGGGCTGGCATACGCCGTCAGTCACGGCCTCGAGACACTCACCTGGGCCGACACGATCCTGGTCCCCGGCTATCGAAACCCCGCCGACACCAGCACGTCACCCGAGGTGATCGAGGCGCTGCGCGCCGCCTACACCCGGGGAACGAGGATCGCCGCCATCTCGACCGGAGCATTCACCCTGGCGGCCGCAGGGCTCCTGGACGGCAGACGAGCCACAACGCACTGGCACTACACGCACGTCATGCAGGACCGGTATCCCGAGATCGACGTCGACGAGAACGTGCTCTTCGTGGATGCCGGTCAGGTGCTCACCAGCGCCGGTGCGGCCAGCGGCATCGACCTCTGCCTCCACCTCATCCGCCGAGACCACGGTGTCGCGCTCGCGAACCATGTCGCCCGTCGTCTCGTGAGCGCGCCTTATCGGACGGGCGGGCAGGCGCAGTACGTGCCCCGCAGCATCCCCGAACCACTCGGCGACGCCTTCGCGAACACCCGAGCCTGGGCGCTCGAACACCTCCGCGACGAGCTCACCCTCACCACCCTCGCCAGACACGCCAATGTCTCGGCCCGCACGTTCTCGCGGCGATTCACGGCAGACACGGGCATCACGCCCATGCAATGGATCCTTCGGGCGCGCATCGACCACGCCCGAGAACTCCTGGAACGCACCGATCTCACCGTGACGCAGATCGCAGAGGCGACCGGCCTCGGATCCGACACGAACCTCCGCCGGCACTTCGGCAGCATCGTCGGCACCTCGCCGACCACCTACCGCAGCACATTCCAGGAATAGGCGACCGGGAGCCGCATCAGCGAGCCGACCGTAGGTTCCTCGTCGACCTGCCGGCAGAGGCCGGGGACTCCGCGGCGCTTGGCGGCGGCTGCCGCGATGACAGCAGCAACGCCACTCTCGCGGAGATCCTGGTTGGTTGTCGGTCCCGAGCGAAGGTGGCGGAGATCGTCGGTGATTTCACGGAAGATGGCGGTGATCCCTAGCCCGGATTCCACCGAAGATGGCGAGTTCCTCCATCGGCGGAGCATTGAGCGGCATTGCAGTGCGCCTGGAGATCGATGTGATCACGGGCACAAGAGACCTGCTGCGTTGTCGTGCAGGACCGCCGTCACGATGCCGCGATCCGTGATGGCGGCCTGAACCGTTGCCAGAGAGGCGGCCGGCAGACCGTACGGTGTGTTCGAGCCGAAGAGAAGCTTGGACGGGATCTCGTTTCCCGCCGCCTGGAGAACGAAGATCTGCAGTGCGCTCGATATGTCGAGGTACACGTTGCTCACGTCGGCGGCCAACTGCACCGCAAGCATCGCATTGAGACCGCCGAAGGCGCCGATGATGACGGGAACGCGTGGATGGCGACTGGCGACCGCAGCATACGAGCGGAGGTCGCCGTCGGTATTGGGCGCGAATCCGTGCACGAGCACCGGTAGTCCACCGTGGTCGTCGGCGAGCTGGACGACGGGCTCTACCGTCTGCGCGGCATCCGGGGCGCACGTCAGCTCACCGATGCCGACCATCGACGGGTGCCGCAACTGCTCGTCCACGAATTCGACAAGGGTCTGGCTCTCCAGCGTCAAGGGGGCCGCCGCCATGCCGAGCACGCGTCCGGGATGCGCGTCGAGCGCCGTGCGCAGTTCCATCGCCGGCGCGGCGAACTCATTCGGGTCGACAGCCTCGCCGGCGATGACGTTCTGCAGGCTGCGGAACTCGGTTTGCACTTCTTCCACGGTGTGGGCACGTTCCGGGTGCACGCGGGTTGAGAGCAAGACGGTCAGGTCGATTCCGGCATGCAGGTCCGCGGTCAACCGCGCGTCCAGGTCATCGGTGACGTGCGCATGGATATCGATGGTCACGAGTCTCTCCTCGGGCGAGTTGGAATAGCGAACGCAACGGTACGACTTGACACTGGTGTCAAGGTCAACCCCGTGAGGAGCGCGAGCGAACATGCTGATCGGTGAGGTGGCGGAACGCAGCGGCGTGTCTGTGCGCATGGTGCGCCACTACGCGAACGCCGGTCTGGTCTCAACCACTCGAGACAGCAACGAGTACCGGGACTTCGACGAGCAGCAGGTGGGCCGCGTGCAAGCGATTCGCGCCCTGTTGCTGTTGGGCCTGACCGTCTCGCAGATTCGCGAACTCGTCTCGTGCCTCGGCAGCGGCGCAATAGTGCCGACATGCCCTGCTGCACGTGCAACCCTGCTGCAGCGTCTCGGTGTTGTCGACACGCAGATCGGGGATCTGCTGACGATGCGTGAGCGCATCGTCAGCAGCCTGGCATCCGGCGGCGACGGATGACATTGCGTTCGTCTTTTGCCCCGGGTGTGTCAGGCCAACGGTGGATTCCGAGACAGATGCCGGATCCGCATCTCACCGACACTTGCCGCGGAATCCGACATTTCGACTCGGAACCCACAGTTGCCTGCAGCTTCCACGCCGAGATGGCGGAGATCGCCGCGGACTCCGCGCCACTTGGCGGTGGTTCCGAGCACGGATTCCCCGGAAGGTGGCGGATTCCCACACCACGCACCCGGGTTGCCTAGGCTGGGGCCTTTTCTGGGACAGCCGCATCGGGTGGAACCGTCAGTCGCCGTGCGTGTCACGAAGACAACCCCTTGATTCGGCGGGGACGTGGGGGGAGAGTCGGAAGGTCCGGGCGCGGGCGCGCCCGATTCCTGCTCGTAAAGGTGGCGGCTCATGGCGACCTCGGTTCTGATCAGTTGCACGTTCGACGACGAAGACACATCGCACCGCGTCTTCGCCGACTTTCAGAGGATGCACACCGTCGCCCTGCTCAACCTCACCGGCCTGATCTGGATCTTCGTCGCGAAGGACGGGCATCTCGACGTGACAACCGCGCCGCACGACTCGATCGCCTCGGAGAGCGATCGGGATGCCGCATCGTTCGCGCAGATCCTCGGCTCCCTCCTGGCGGCTCCACTTCTCGGGGAATCCGTCGACGGCACGCTGGGCGCCGTGGCCGACCGGGTCACCGAGAGCGAACGCATCTCCGCGAGGGGACTTCGGAAACGGGCCGGAAAGATCCTGGTGCCGGGAAAATGGGCCGTGATCGCGTACGCATCCCAGGTGGCCGAGTCGGCCATCCGTGCACAGTTGCAGAAGGATGCACCGGAGCCGTTGTTCTGGGAGATCGAAGAGGCTACCGCCGACACGCTGTCATCGGATGCAGGCGTGCAGCCCTGATCACTCTCGGGTGGCTTTCCCCGCCGATTCCGTACTCGCGGTGGCAGCGGCGTGCGGCTGGTGCCGGGAGAGTTGGATCACGCCGTAGACGGCGATCGCGCCGGTGACGACGAACACGACGTCGGCCCAGATCGGTGCAGTGGCGGCTTCGCCAAGCACGATGATACCGATGCTCACGCCCACGAGCGGGTCGATGACGGTAAGCCCCGCGATCACGAGCTCCGGTGATCCGGCAGAGTACGCCGTCTGCACGAAGTAGGAACCGAGGATGCCGGCAGCCGCCAGCCCGAGCAGGCAGACCACGGTCAGCCAGTCGGCCGGGTTCACGTGGAAGCCGTTGTGGATGATCGTCTGGATGCGGGTGATCAACACCTTGGCGAGCGTGGCCACGAAACCGAAGAGCACGCCGGCACCGACCACGTAGAAGATCCTGGTGAACCTGGTGCTCAACAGCACGAAGGCGATACCGAACACCAGGAGTATTGCGGCGAGGATGATCACCACGATCAGGAGCTGAACGTCGGTGATGGGAATGGTCGTGGTGGTCAGTGCGGCAACGGCGACGAAGAGACCGACCCCGCCCACGCAGTACAGAATCGCGCGGATCGTCGGCGGCCGGAGCCTCGTTCTGGTCAGCCGGGCGGTGATCAGGGCCGTCACGACGAGCGCGATCGCGCCGAGCGGTTGCACGACCGTCAGCGGCGCCAAGTAGAGGGCGAAGAGCTGGAACACGATCGCGAGCCCGAGCATGAGCGTGCCCAGCAGCCAAGACGGACGCCGCGCGAGAGCGGCGAGTTGCCTCCAGCCCAGACCGGAACGTTCGGTGCCGGTCTGGGCGTCACCGACCTTGGTCACGCCATGTTGTTGGAACTCGGCCCCTACCGCGAGGAAGATCGATCCCACCAGCGCGACCGGAATACCCAACGTCTGGGCGGGTGTCAGGGAGACGAAAGCAAGACTCACGAGTCACCTCCGCGGTGGTTCGACCGGATTCCACGTCGAACGATCAGAGCTTCGATGCCCCCGGCGAATGCGGTCCGGCCCGAGTGTTCGTGAGCCGTGGGCGCCGTCATGCGATGGCGCCCGCATCGTATTTCGCTTGAGCAACGACCTGCAGAGGATCAGGCGACCTGACTACGTCCGGCTGCGCCTCCCTCTTCCTCCCATGAAGTGGACTGGTCTTCGTCGGCCTCGGCCCGCGCCGTGCGGTCCGAAGGGAGAGAGAACACCACGGACTCCGCAAGCCGGACCACTGCCAATGCTCGTTCCTGCTCGAGCTCGGCTGCAAGCTGCGACCGCGCGGCGGCCATCACGCGTTGCGACTTCACTCGAATGGAGATTTCGGCGAGCAGTTCCTCGAGAATGCCTGCCAGGCCATCGCGAAGCTCCTCCAGGCTCGTGTTCGCGATCTCCAAACGGCGATCGGAGATCCTCAATTCGATGGTCGAATGGCCTCTGTCCGTCAAAAAGGTGCGCGTCTCGTTCCCGAGAATCTCCGCGACCTCTTGCGGCTCTGGTCGTCGGGTGAAGACTGCTTCGACCGTATATCGGTCGGGTGCTGCATCGGTCAGGAGAGCTGCAGGCAGGGAGCTGACCAGCACCGATCGCAGGCCTAGCAGTCCCACGTCGGTATCAATGGGCGGAATTTGCGTATTCATGATCGAACGCTACGCTGCCGCCCCTGGTGCTGCTCGGCCGCCTTTCGGACGCTGAAAGGCGGAGCGTCCGCGCGATCGCACGTGAGGAAGACACCCAACCCGCCACTGGCGAGCCTTGCCGAGGGCACGAGGAAGGCCACTTCCGGCTAACCCACGGCCTTCGGCCATGCGGCCCACGCTACTGGAGCGCCCGATGCCGATGATCCTCTTCAGACGCGCGCCGGCGAACCCGGCCAGGCCCGGGTTGCTCGGAGCTCCGGCTTGATGGGTGGTGCGCCCGCGGTCCCCAGCGGGCCGGTTCGGAGCCTCAGCCGCCGGTACCGGCGTGGGCGAGTCGGTGCCAGTCTCGACGATGAAGACCGTCCTTCCTTCTACCGAGACGGCCGCATTCCGTGTTACTTGTCCCATAGGGCATTTGGTGGACAAGTGTCGCGGAATTGGGCATCTTCGCGCGGAAGCTATAACCAGCCGTCCTACATCGCCGCCATGTCCGCGAATCGCGAGAAGTGCCCCTGGAACGCGACGGTCACCGTCCGCGTCGGCCCGTTGCGGTGCTTGGCCACGATGAGGTCGGCCTCGCCGGCGCGCGGGTTGTCCTTCTCGTATGCGCTTTCGCGGTGCAGCAGGATGACGACGTCGGCGTCCTGCTCGATCGATCCCGACTCGCGCAGGTCGCTGAGCGCCGGCAGCTTGTCGGCACGCTGCTCGGGTCCACGGTTCAGCTGGGAGAGCGCGACGACGGGGACCTGAAGTTCCTTCGCGAGCAGCTTGAGCGCACGCGAGAACTCGCTGACCTCCTGCTGGCGGCTCTCGACGCGCTTGCCGCTCGTCATCAGCTGCAGGTAGTCGATGACGACCATCCGGAGGCCGACGCGCTGCTTGAGGCGGCGACATTTGGCGCGGATCTCGACGAGCGTCATGTTCGGGCTGTCGTCGATGTACAGAGGTGCGTCGTTGATGCGCCCTCTGGTCGAAGCGATGGTGGTCCAGTCGCGCTGGTCCACCGTGCCCTTGCGCATGTTCTGCAGCGGAACGGATGCCTCTGCCGACAGCAAACGCATGGCGATCTCGCTGCGCCCCATCTCGAGTGAGAAGAAGATGGTCGGCAGGTCGTGATGGATGGCGGCCGCCCTCGCGAAGTCCAGCGCAAGCGTCGACTTGCCGAGTGCGGGTCGCGCGGCGACGATCACCATCTGTCCCGGATGCAGTCCGTTGGTGAGCTCGTCGAGGTCGGCGAATCCGGTCGGCACGCCCGTCATGCTGCCGTCTTTGTGCTTCGCTGCCTCGATCTCGTCGATGGCGGCGGTGACGGCATCCGTCAGAGGGATGTAGTCCTCAGTTTCCTGATGACCGGTCACCGAGTAGATCTCGGCCTGGGCTTCGTTGACGAGGTCGAGCACTTCGCCCTCGCCGTTGTATCCCATCTGCGTGATGCGGGTGCCCGCCTCGACGAGGCGGCGCAGCAGCGCTCGCTCGGCGACGATCTCGGCGTAGTAGCCGGCGTTCGCCGCGGTCGGCACGAGGCTGGTGAGGGAGTGCAGGTATTCGGGTCCGCCGGCGCGGCTGAGGTCGCCGGTCTTGCTCAGCTCGTCGGTGACGGCGATCACATCGGTGGGCTCACCGCGCGAGTAGAGCGACAGGATCGCCTCGAAGACGACCTCGTGCTTCGGGATGTAGAAGTCGCCGCCGCGCACGGTCTCGACGACGTCGGCAACGGCATCCTTGCTGAGCAGCATTCCGCCGAGCGCACTCTGCTCGGCGAGGAGGTCATGCGGAGGGGTGCGCTCCGCCGATCGGCCTTCGGGTGCGGGCCGGCCATCTGCCAGACCCAGGTGAGCGATCGACACCCAGACCTCCTGTCTTCCCCGGTGCCGGACTCGACCGGCCCTACGTCTTCGATTTCGCGCTCGGGGCGGATCCACCGCTCCCCGCATCGCGTTCCTTGCGGGCACGACGCGTCAGCGGTGTCCTCGGGCAGTGCTCTACAACGGTCTCAGCCACCCCCGACAAAGACCTTCGATTCGCACTCGGCACCCCACCGCCTGCAACGCTGCCCAACCCTAGGGAAGGCTCTCCCCACAGCACAACTCAGCCTGTGGATAACTTTGTGGACAATCTGCGCGAAACGCCGACGGCTGTGTGAACAAGGTGTGAGGAACTCTGGGGATAACTAACTAAGTTCACCGCGTTTATGAACTCTGATCAGGGAAATAGTTATCCCGGTCCTGTGTGTAAAAACTCGTCGGAGGCCTGTGGCAAGCGCACGTCACGACACTCCCGACATGTGGACAAAGCTTGCGGAAAGTCAGACGAGGTGTTAGTTCGCGACAGGTTGCCAACCGGTGTCGCAGAGTGCTCAGAAGAGCGGCGGCGACGGGTGTGGCATCCGCTCGTCCCATGTTCCTGACGGCATGCAACGGATCGCTACATGCGACATCGGACACGCTGCCTGAGCGGCGCCGACGGAGGTCATCCGGATGCACGTGAAACCGTCCGGACATCGGATGTTTCCGTGCTGGCAAGGCGACGTCGATCTCACTGGGGCGGCGCGAGCACACGAAACGGGCCGCACCCGAGGAGGGGTGCGGCCCGTTTCGTGAGAAGAGCGGCGCCTACTTCGCGGCGACCACCTGAAGGGTGATCGTTGCGTTGATGTCGTCGCGCAGCTTGATGGTCGCCTCGTGCGTTCCGACCGACTTGATCGGCGCGGCGATCTCGATCTTGCGCTTGTCGACGGCGCCGATACCGGCGGCCTCGACGGCGGCGGCGATGTCGGCCGGCTTCACCGAACCGAACAGACGGCCCTCGGCGCCGGCCTTGACGGTGAGCTTCACCTTCGTGGCCTGCAGCTTCGCCTTGAGGTCCTGGGCCTCTTCGATGGTCGCGTGCTCGCGAGCGGCGCGCGCCGAACGGATCTGCTCGACCTGCTTCTCGCCACCGCGGGTCCACGCGATCGCGAAGCCCTGCGGGATGAGGAAGTTGCGGGCGTAGCCGTTCTTGACCTCGACGACGTCACCGGCCGAACCGAGGCCGGAGACCTCGTGCGTCAGAATGAGTTTCGACATGGGGGTGACTCCTAACGGCCAGAGCCGGCGTACGGCAGCAGAGCCATCTCGCGGGCGTTCTTGACGGCCTTCGCGATGAGGCGCTGCTCCTGCACGGAGACACCGGTGATACGACGGGCACGGATCTTGCCGCGCTCGGAGATGAACTTGCGCAGGGTGGCGACGTCCTTGTAATCGATGACGCCGACGCGGACGGTCTTCGCCGGAGCGGCGTTCTTTCCGTCCTTACCCTTGCGGATCGGCTTGCGGCGGTCGCCGCTCGACTTTCCAGCCATGGTTTTTCCTTCGAATGATGCGGATGCCTGGCTTCAGGCATCCGCGGAATGCCTGTTAAAAAGGGGTCTCGTCGTTGAAGTTGCCCGGCGTGTTCCACACGTCGGAGCTCGAGTCGGACCCGGTGGACGGCGCCCACTGGTCGTCGTTGGACGGCGCCCCACCGACGCGGCCGCCACCTCCCGACGACTGAGCACGCGTGACGGACGCGGTGGCGTAACGCAGCGACGGCCCGATCTCATCGATCTCGAGCTCGATCGACGTGCGTCGCTCGCCTTCCTTCGTCTCGTACGAGCGCTGCTTGAGCCGCCCGGTTGCGATGACCCTGGAACCCTTGGTCAGTGATCCCGCCACGTGCTCGGCGAAATCACGCCAGACGCTCGCGCGCAGGAACAGAGCCTCGCCATCCTTCCACTCGTTGGCCGCACGGTCGAAGGTGCGCGGAGTGGATGCGATGGTGAAGTTGGCAACGGCCAGCCCGTTCTGCGTGTAACGCAGCTCCGGGTCGGCGGTGAGGTTGCCCACCACGGTGATGATGGTCTCGCCTGCCATCGGACTAGGCGCCTGCCTTGTCGGCCTTGCGGGCCGCCTTCTCGTCGGCACGCTTCGCAGCGGCGGCGACCTGGGCGATGGCTTCCTCGGCACGCAGCACCTTGGTGCGCATGACTGCCTCGGAAAGGTTCAGCTGGCGGTCGAGCTCCTGCGTGGATGCGGACTCAGCGGTGAAGTCGACAACGGCGTAGATGCCCTCGGACTTCTTGTTGATCTCGTACGCCAGGCGGCGCTTGCCCCAGATGTCGACCTTGTCGATCGTTCCACCATCCGTGCGGATGACGTTGAGGAACTTGTCAAGGCTGGGAGCAACGGTGCGCTCATCGATCTCCGGATCGAGGATGACCATCAACTCGTACTGATGCATGACTAACCCACCTCCTCTGGACTAGAACGGCTGCAGTATTTCTGCAGCAGGAGGGTTGTGCATCGTGCCTGCCCCGCGAACGGGTGCCCGGTCGGGCAGACAACCTGTACATCGTACCGGACCCGCTCCGGATCGGCCAATCCGCCGCGACTTACCGTCTGCGGCGCGACTTACGTCCTCGACGGCAGTCGTGGAGCAGACGGTAAGTCGCGGTCCGGAAGGGAAGGGGGCGGAGGAGAGGGGGCGGAGGAGAGGGGCGGAGGAGGAAGGACGCTGCGACCGTGGGCGCCTCTCTAGGCTGGATGAATGACCCACACGACTCTGAGCATCGCGGTCGTCGCGCTGCACACGTCGCCCTTCGCCGCGCCAGGGTCCGGCGACGTCGGCGGCATGAACGTGCTCGTGCGGGCGACGGCCGAACGCATGGCATCCGAGGGGCATCACGTCGAGGTGATCACGCGGCGCTTCACGCCTGACCTCCCCGCCGTCAGCACGCGGCCGTCGGGAGTGGTGCTGCGTCTCGTCGACGCAGGCCCGGCCAGGCTGCGACCGAAGGGCGAGCAGGAGGCGTTCGTCGCAGCGTTCCGTCGGGGACTGGATGCCGTCGGCGACATCGACATCGTGCACTCGCATCACTGGCTCGCGGGCATGGCCGGGCTCCCGTTCGCGCGTGACCGTCGCGTGCCGCACGTGCAGAGCTTCCACAGCATCGCGGCGCACCCGTCGACGGCACTGAGCGAGGGGGAGCGGCCGGAGTCGGCAGGACGGCTCTCCGGCGAGGAATGGCTCGCGAGGGAGTCCGACGCGATCATCGCCGTCAGCCACGCCGAGGAGCACACGATCGCGGGGAGGCTGGGCGCCGCTCCGGAGCACATTCACGTCGTGCTTCCCGGAGTGGATGCCACTCTCTTCCATCGCGCGCCCCGCACCGTCGATCCGCGTCCCTACGTCGTCACCGCTGCTCGCATCGAGCCGCTGAAGGGCCTCGACCTCGCGATCCGCACGATCGCTGCCATCCCGTCCGACCGTCGTCCGGATCTCGTCATCGCCGGCGGCCCTACCGACGGATACGAGTCCCACGTCGACGAACTCCACAGCATCGCGAACGAGCTCGGCGTCGCCGAGCGCGTGCGATTCGTGGGTCCGCTCTCGCGTGAGGATCTCGCCGAACTGTTCGCACACGCATCCGCCGTACTCGTGCCGTCGCACTCCGAGACGTATGGACTCGTCGCGTTGGAGGCGGAGGCGAGCGGCGTGCCCGTGCTGGCGTCGGCATCCGGCGGTCTGCTCGAAGCGGTGAGCCAGCGCGCCGCCGCGCTGCTCCCGACCAGGGATCCGCAGGAGTGGGCTGCACGGCTCACGGAGCTGCTCGACGACGAGACGCTGTGGAACTCACTGTCGGCAGCAGGCATCCGCTTCGCGCACGAGCGCACCTGGGACCGCACAGTGCACGAGACGATCGACGTGTACCGCGACCTGCTGGGCCGCGCCGCGCACGAGTCGTGGCGGAACTGCGCGTGAATCCGTTCGCGGGCGTGCGGTCCGTGCTTGTCGTGCACGCCCATCCCGACGACGAGACGCTCTCGTCGGGCGGCCTGATCCTCTGGCTCGTGGCGCGCGGAATCCGGGTCGCGTTGCTGACTGCGACGCGCGGCGAGCGCGGAGAGGTCGTTCCCGCGCTGCGGGAGACGACCGGCGACGATCCCGAGGTGCTCACGCGCATCCGTCTGAGCGAGCTCGAGCGTGCCGTTCGGTCACTGGGCATCGCCGATGCCTTCTTCTTGGGGGAGCCTCCCGCGCGCGGCGACGGACGGCAACCACGGCAGTACAGCGACTCCGGGATGCGCTGGGTCACCCCGACGCTCGCCGGTCCCGTCGACGACGCACCGGCTGCGGCTCTCACCCTGGCGCCCGCGTCCGAGCTCGTCGCGGACGTCGCGGCGGTCATCCGCCACCTGCATCCGGATCTCGTCGTCAGCTACGACGACCAGGGCGGATACGGCCATCCGGATCACCGCGCCATCCGTGCGGCCGCACTCGCGGCCAGCCGCCGGGAGGACGTGCCGTTCGCCGAGCTCGTCGCTCCGGATTCGCCGGGCGCCTACGTCGTGGACGCCACCGATCGTCTGGACGCGATCACGGATGCGCTCCGTGCGCACGCCACGCAGCTCACCGTCGACGGCGCCGAGGTCGTCCACTCGGGCGGCCAGCGTGAGCCGATCGTCACGACGTTCGGCGTCCGAGTCGTCGAGTAACCAACTACATCGGTTACTGCGCTGCCCACCACTCACGGAGCCGACGCTCGACCTCGTCGTGCGGCAGCGGACCCTCGTCCAGCCGCAGGTCGAGCAGGAACTTCATGGCCTTGCCGACCTCGGGTCCCGGATTCAAGCCCAAAATCTGCATGACGGCGGTGCCGTCGAGGTCCGGACGTACGGCCGCCAGCTCCTCCTGCTCCTCGAGCTGCGCGATGCGGTCTTCGAGGTCGTCGTAGGCGAAGCCCAGACGATCGGCCTTGCGGCGGTTGCGGGTCGTGACGTCGGCGCGGGTCAACTCGTGTAGGCGTTCGAGCTGGGAGCCGGCATCCCGCACGTAGCGGCGAACGGCGGAGTCGGTCCACGCGCCGTCGGCGTAACCGAAGAAGCGCAGGTGCAGCTCGATCAGGCGGGCGACGGCATCCACCGTGTCGTTGTCGAAGCGCAGCGCGCGCAGACGCTTGCGGGCAAGCTTGGCCCCGACCACGTCGTGGTGGTGAAAGCTGACGGCACCCCCGGCCTCGAGTCGCCTGGTCGCCGGCTTGCCGATGTCGTGCAACAGTGCTGCGAGGCGCAGCACCACATCGGGAGCTTCGCCCGGATGCCGCTCCCGCTCGTATCCGATCGCCTGGTCCAGCACGGTGAGGGTGTGCCGGTAGACGTCCTTGTGGTGGTGGTGCTCGTCGATCTCCAGGCGCAACGCAGGCAGCTCCGGCAGGATCCGCTCGGCCAGTCCGGTTTCGACCAGCAACTCGAGCCCCGGCCGCGGATCGTCGCTGGCGAGCAGCTTCACGAGCTCGTCGCGGATGCGCTCGGCACTGATGATCTCGATGCGGTCCGCCATGGCGGTCATGGCCGCGACGGTATCGTCGCTGACGGCGAACCCGAGCTGGGACGCGAAGCGTGCCGCCCGCAGCATGCGCAGCGGGTCGTCTCCGAAGGAGATCTCGGGTGTGATCGGCGTGCGGAGCACCTGCGCGATGAGGTCGTCGACACCGCCCGCCGGATCGACGAGCACGACATCCGGAACGCGCAGCGCGAGCGCGTTCACCGTGAAGTCGCGTCGGATGAGATCGCCCTCGAGGCTGTCCCCGAACTCGACTTCGGGCTTGCGCGTGGATCCGTCGTAGCTGTCGGCCCGATACGTCGTGATCTCGACGGTGTCGTCGCCGAGCCGGGCTCCGATCGTGCCGAACTGGCGGCCGATGTCCCACCAGGCATCCGCGAGCGGCTTCACGATCTCGATCGTGCGTTCGGGCCGCGCATCCGTCGTGAAGTCGAGGTCGTGCACCGCCCGTCCGAGGAGCGCATCGCGCACGGGTCCACCGACGAGTGAGAGTTCGTAGCCGGCTTCTGCGAACGCCTTCGCGAGGCGCGAGACGGCGGGGGATTCGGCCGTATCGCGCAGGCGCGCGAGGGACTCGGCGACGCTCTGCATAGTGGTCGCCAGTCTACCGGCGACGTGGAGCGTGGCCGCACGGCCACCGGAACGTCTCGGCCTGCTCTGGCGTGAAGCCGCGCTCTCTGGACGGCAGGTCACGGATGTTTGTGAGCCCGCGGCATCCGCCGCTCGTTCCCCGGTTTCGGGCGTCTTCGTCCCCGTACAATTGCCGTCATGCTCCCCGTCGAACCCTGCGCTGCCGCATGCGGCTGAGTCGCAGACCCCGGGGATTCCGCCGGAGCGCGCTGTGGATGGCGTGCGCGGCTCTCGTGCTGACGGCGCTCGCGCCGGTCACCGCCCAACCGGCCGACGCAGCGACGTCGCTGGACTCCGACGCCGGTTCCGCAAAGGTCTCCCTGTACGCCGGCAACGCCGGAACGGAGTCGTCGGGCGAGTCGGTGACGGTCACCATCAGCATCGCGAACTCCTCCGCGAAGTTCGTCGGCCCTGGTACGGCAACCATCTCGCTGACCGAGAAGCCGCTGACCACACGGGACTCGCTGAACGACTGGCTCAAGCCGGACGGGGACCACGCAACGACCCGGGTCATCGCCACGACACCGACTCAGGGGGTTACAGCCGGCACCAACCAGCGCGTCGCCACGGTGACGATCCCGGCCGCAGCCGTCGCGTTGAGTGGATCGACCGCCGTCTACGGGCTTCAGGCCACGGTCTCGTCGGCATCCGACACCGTCGGCGCCGGTTACTCCAGCCTCACGTTCGCTGGGGACGGTGTGCAGCAGTCGGTCGGGCTTGCCATCGCCATGCCCATCACTGTGCCGCCCACGTCGTCCGGTCTCATCGCGCTGGACGATCTGGCGACCTACACGGCGCCCGATGGCCTCCTTACACGGCAACTCGAGGTCGCCAGGGACCATCCGTCCATCGCCGTCGCGATCGACCCGATGATCATCGCGTCGATTCGCGTGTACGGGAACTCGGCGCCAACGAGCGCGCAGAACTGGCTCAACGAGCTGGAGAACACGCTCAGCAACGACTCCTTCCCGCTGCAGTACGGCGATGCGGATGTCGCCAGCCAGCTCCAGTCCGGCATCACGTCGCTGCTCACCCCGACGTCGTTCGGGTACGCCCTGGATCCGAAGAACTTCCCCGCGCCGCTCGAGGTGGGGGAGACGCCGGAGCCCACGCCGACGCCTGCCACCAACCCCTTCGTGACTCCCACGCCGACGGCCACCCAGCCGACGTCCAACGTCCCCACGACCGCGCAGCTCCTGTCCTGGCCGTACACCTACAGCGGAATCGCGTGGCCGGCTGACGCCAGCCTGCGCACCAGCGACGTCGAGGCCCTGGCGAAGAGCGGGTACCCGTCCACGATCGTCTCCGGATCCAACACCAACCAGGCATCCCTCCCCACAACACCCAACGCCCCGCTGCCGGTCAAGGGCGGAACGGCGCTCGTCACCGATCAGGGCATCAGCACCGCGCTGCGCGCGCTCATCTCCGCCACCACCACCGACGAGGAGAGCGCCGCACTGGCGTCCGTGTCCGCACAACTCGCCGAGGTCAGCGCCCACAGCGACGGCGGCGTCATCCTCGCGGGACTCGATCGGGACTGGCCGACGAACGCCGCAGACACGACCCGGGCGCTCTCCTCCGTGTTCTCACAGCCCTGGGTGACCGCGGCCTCACTGCGCGACGCGCTCACTGCACCGGTGAGCGACGGACTCGAGCTCACGGATGTCACACAAGACGGCACACGCACGGCCGGCGTGCAGACACTCAGTCGCGCCGCGGGCAGCATGGATGCCTTCTCCACCGTGCTCTCGGATCCCACCGTGCTCACCGGCCGCACTCGCAACCAGCTGCTCTCGCTGCTCGGCGTCGGATGGCGTCAGCCAGACAACAACTGGGGATCGGCGGTCGAGGAGTTTCAGAAACAAGCCGGCGAGACCGTGGCATCCGTCCAGATCGAACCGACGGGCAAGATCACCGTCGCAAGCACCCAGAGCCTCATCCCCGTCACCGTCACGAACAAGTTCGATCTGCCCGTGAACATCGTGCTCACGGCGACCCCGTCGAACGGCCGCCTCGATGTCGAATCGGACACGGCGAAGACGATTCCGGCCTCGGCCAGCGCGAAGGTCCTGGTGCCGGTCAAGGCAAGGCTCGGAAACGGCAGCGTCAAGCTCGGTCTCCAGCTGTACAGCCCGACCGGGCTGCCGATCGGCTCGCCGCAGACGTCATCCATCGAGGTCCATGCCGACTGGGAGGGCCTGGGCGCACTGATCCTCGGCATCGCCGTCGTGCTCTTCTTCGGCTTCGGACTGACGCGCAGCATCGTGCGTCGCGTGAGGTCGCGCGGCAAGCCTCCCGAAGCCGACGACGAGACGCAGCCCGACGGCGAGGAGAACGCCGACGACGAGGCAGAGCACGGCGACGGATTGGCCGTCCACTCCGAACCGCGGAGCTCCGTCGCTGGCACGTCAGCCACTGCGGCACACACCTCAGAAGGAGCCTCAGCCACCGATGCCGACACCCCAAAGCCTTCCGCCGACGGATCCGGGAACGACGGGAGCGACACCGTCGAGCGAAGCAGCAACGGTGCGGGGAACGTCGGCGGCGGATCGTCCAGTGACTCAGTCGGCGGTGACGGCACATCCGCGGACGGCGAAGGCGGAACGCCGCGTGGCTAGCGTCGGACGCGCGAGCGCGATGCTCGCCTCGGGCACGATGGTCTCCCGCGTGCTCGGATTCGTCAGGTCATTGGTGCTGGTACAGGCCGTTGGTGCAGTGGCAGCCGGAGCGAACGCCTACTCAACAGCCACGCAAGTGCCGAACAGCATCTACGCGATCATCGCCCAAGGCATCCTCAGTGCCGTGCTGGTGCCGCAGATCGTTCGAGCGTCGGTTCATGCCGACGGCGGCAAGGCGTACATCAACAAACTGGTCACGCTCGGCATTCTCATCTTCGTCGCCGTCACTGTCGTGGCTACCCTGCTGGCGCCGTTCCTCTCCCTTCTGTTCGGCGCGCGCGGCGAGTTCGCTGCTCTGGTGACGGCGTTCGCGTACTGGTCGTTGCCGCAGATCTTCTTCCTGGGCCTCTACTCTCTGCTCGGCGAGGTGTTGAACGCGCGCAAGTCCTTCGGGCCGTTCACGTGGGCGCCCGTGTTCAACAACATCGTCAGCATCGCCATGCTGGTCGTGTTCATCGTCGCGTTCGGCAGTGACGCGGGGAGCCACCGCAAGCTGCATGCCTGGACACCCGAGATGATCGCCCTCCTCGGTGGCGGGGCCACGCTCGGAATCGCGGTCCAGGCACTCGTGCTCTTCTTCTTCTGGCGGAGGGTCGGACTGTCCTTCCGATTCGACTTCAAGTGGCGCGGTGTGAACCTCGGCGCAGCGGGCAAGGCTGCGGGCTGGACATTCGCCATGCTCATCGGAACCCAGATCGCCGGCGTCATCGAGACGAATGTCGCCAACACGGTCGCCACGCAGGGCGTCGCCTCGGTGTTGGCGATGGCGACCGCATGGCTGGTCTTCATGCTGCCGCACTCGATCATCGCGGTCTCGATCGTGACCGCCTTCTACACGCGCATGGCTGAGCACGCTCGCGAAGGCGACATCTCGTCCTTCCGCATCGATTTCTCCACCGCGGCGCGTTCAATATCCGCTCTGATCTGCTTTTTTTCTGTCGCCCTCATCGTTGCCGCATATCCGATCGCTCGCGTTTTCACCCCTGACTACTCGCAGGTCGGAAACGTGCTCATCGGCTACGCCGTCGGCCTCGTTCCCTTCTGCATCCTGTTCGTCATCCAACGCGCCTTCTACTCGCTGGGCGACACCCGCACACCGTTCTTCTTCACCCTCGTGCAGGTTTTCGTGGCCATCGCCGGTGTGCTTCTCTGTCTCCTCGTGATCCCCGAGTACCGGGCGATGGCCATCGCGTTCGCCGTCTCCATCGCCGGCACTGTTCAGGCCGTGGTCGCCGCCATTCTGCTGAGGCGACGCGTACGCGGCATCGATGGACGGCGCATCGTTCGCGGGCTCTGGCGTTTCCTGGTCGCAGCAGTGATCGCCGGGGCGATCGGAATGCCGGTGCTCTGGCTCGTCGGCGCGTTCGATGACGGGTTCGCGGTGGCCGGCCGCATCCCCGCCATACTCTCCATCGCCGCTGTCGGAGTGGTCATGTTCGCGGTGTACGCCGGCATGCTCCGCCTCCTCCGAACCGAGGAGTTCGGTGCCGCGTGGGCCATGGTCCAGGGCCGACTTCCGCGACGTCGCGGGCGCTCGGGAAGCGGCGGTCCTTCGAGCCGCGGGGGTGCCTCGGGGGGCGCGGAATAGCATCCGCCTACACTGTGTTTCACACGTTGCAAGCGGTGGGCCAGTGGGTTCAACGTGAGCACGCAGAGGGTGAACCGTCGACAGCGGTTACTCCCGGCGCAGTACAACGAGGAGAGCACGTGCGGCAGATCATCATCATCGGTTCCGGCCCCGCCGGTTACACCGCGGCCATCTACGCGGCCCGCGCCAATCTGGAGCCGCTCGTCATCGCCAGTTCCGTCGAGGCTGGCGGCGAGTTGATGAACACCACCGAGGTGGAGAACTTCCCCGGATTCCCCGACGGCATCATGGGTCCCGATCTGATGGCGAAGCTGCAGGTGCAGGCCGAGAAGTTCGGTGCCGAGGTGCTGTACGACGATGTCGTCTCGCTCGAACTCACCGAGGAGGTCAAGAAGGTCACCGTCGGCAGCGGCGAGACCTTCGAGGCGAAGACGGTGATCTTCGCGACCGGATCCGCGTACCGCAAGCTCGGGCTTGCCGAGGAGGAGCACCTCTCCGGTCACGGCCTGTCCTGGTGCGCGACGTGCGACGGATTCTTCTTCCGCGAGAAGACCATCGCGGTCGTCGGCGGCGGCGACTCCGCCGTCGAGGAGGCGACGTTCCTCACACGCTTCGCGTCGAAGGTCTACCTGATCCACCGCCGCGACCAGCTGCGAGCGTCCAAGATCATGCAGGATCGTGCGTTCGAGAACGACAAGATCGAGTTCGTCTGGAACAGCGAGGTCGTCTCCATCAACGGTGAAGGTGCCGTCGACGGCGTCACGCTGCGCGACACGGTCACGGGGGAGCAGCGCGTGCTGCCTCTCGACGGACTCTTCGTCGCGATCGGCAACGACCCCCGCACGCATCTCGTGCACGGGCAGCTCGATCTCACCGCCGAGGGCACCATCGCGGTCGTCGGTCGCAGCTCGAAGACCAACCTGCAGGGCGTTTTCGCCGCAGGAGACGTGGTCGACCCGACATACCGTCAGGCCGTCACCGCCGCCGCGAGCGGAACCGTCGCTGCGCTGGATGCCGAGCACTACCTGGCCGCCCTGGAGCAGGCCGAACACGAGGCGTTGACCCTCGCCAACTGACTCTTCGGATGCCGCGCAGCGGCTTCTGCGAATCCAGACCCGATAGAAGGAGAACAATGTCCACCGCCAAGTCCGTCACCGACGCCTCGTTCCAGCAGGACGTCCTCGACAGCGAGAAGACCATCCTCGTCGACTTCTGGGCCGAGTGGTGCGGTCCGTGTCGTGCGGTCGCTCCGATCCTCGACCAGATCGCCGCCGAGCACGGCGACAAGATCGAGATCGTCAAGCTGAACGTCGACGAGAACCCGCAGACCGCTTTCAAGTACCAGATCACCTCGATCCCGGCACTGAAGGTCTACCAGGGTGGAGAGGTCGTCAAGACCGTCATCGGCGCCAAGCCGAAGCCCGCCCTCGAAGCCGACCTGGCCGCCTACATCTCGTAGTCGGTCGCTGGCTCGAACGCCCGCCCGGCACACGCCGGGCGGGCGTTCTGCATTTCCGGGCAAGTCGGCTGAGGCTGTCGAACCCAGCAGAGATCGAACACCAGCACCGACCGCGCACCACTGCTGATCGTCCGTCACCACGCGACACCCCCTGCACACCACCGCAGTGCCTACCCCGCAGCACCACCACCTACGCATCGACACGCCACCCCGGTACGACCACGGACGCTGCACCATCCGGGCACTACTGCACCATCCGGGCACTACTGCACCATCCGGGCACTACTGGACCATCACTGACGCACCACCACCCACCGCACCACCACTACTTCCCCTACACCACCACGCGACAACGCCCGTCCATGACCCCAGCAAGTTCGCGGACAGGCATCCCCTACCATGGAATCCACGCCCAGAACGGAATGACACGTGATTGAAAACGGCAGCCTGCACAGCGCAGGCAACAACCTCGACCCCTGGTACTCGCACTACGCGCAGCGCACGGCCGGCCTGGCCGCCAGTGAGGTTCGAGCTCTGTTCGCCGTCGCCTCGAGGCCCGAAGTGGTCTCGCTGGCGGGCGGCATGCCGTACGTCACCGCTCTCCCCGAGGACCTCGTCGTCGGAGCGATGGAGCGCGTCATGCGCGAGCAGGGTCCCGTGGCCCTGCAGTACGGCTCCGGACAAGGAGTCCCGCTGCTTCGCGAGCAGATCACCGAGGTGATGGCGCTCGAGGGCATCAGCGCCAGCGCCGACGACGTCGTCGTGACCACGGGATCCCAACACGCTCTCGAGCTGTTCTCGAAGCTGTTCATCGACCCGGGCGACCTGGTGCTCGCCGAGGGACCGAGCTATGTGACGGCCCTCGTCATCTTCAAGTCGTACCAGGCGGATGTCGATCATGTGCCCATGGACGAACACGGCCTGATCCCCGAGGCTCTCCGCGAGCACATCGCGAACGCTCGCGCAGTCGGACGCCGGATCAAGTTCCTCTACACGATCCCCACGTTCCACAATCCGGCCGGGGTGACGCTCACGTGGGAGCGCCGACTGGAGATCCTCGAGATCTGCCGTGAGAACGACATCCTGGTCCTCGAGGACAACCCGTACGGGCTGCTCTACTTCGACCAGAAGCCACCGGCGGCGATGCGGTCCATCGACGAGGACGGCGTCGTGTACCTCGGCACGTTCTCCAAGACGCTGGCCCCGGGGCTGCGCGTCGGATGGGCCCTCGCACCGCACGCCATCCGCGAGAAGCTCATCCTGGCCAACGAGGCCGCGGTGCTCAGCCCGAGCTCGTTCACCCAGCTCGTCGTTTCGCAGTACCTCAGCGAAGCGGACTGGCGCGGCCAGATCGACACGTTCCGCGGTGTCTATCGCGAGCGCAAGCAGGCGATGATCTCCGCGCTGGAGGAATACCTGCCCGATCTCTCGTGGACGAACCCGAACGGCGGGTTCTACGTGTGGCTCACGCTGCCCGAACCCTTGGACTCGAAGGCGATGCTGCCGCGCGCGGTCACGGAGCTCGTCGCCTACACACCCGGCACGGCGTTCTACGCCAACGGCGACGGTGCCCAGAACATCCGCCTCTCGTTCTGCTACCCGACTCCGGAGTCGATCCGGGTCGGCGTGCGCAGGCTGGCCAACGTCATCAACGGGGAACTCGACCTCCTCGACACCTTCAAGGGGACAGGGCGGCTTCGCGCGGAGCGCGCAACAGCGAACACGTTCCCTCCGTCCGACCTTCGCTGACTCCGACCGGAGAAGGGCTGCACCATGACAGACTTCGAACGCCTCAACGTGCTCGTGCTCGCCGGCGGCATCTCCCATGAACGGGATGTCTCGCTACGCTCCGGCAGGCGCGTTGCGGACGGACTCGCCGCGCACGGCCACAAGGTGACCGTGCGCGAGCCGGATGCGACGCTCCTTGCCAGCATCCGCGACGTCAATCCTGACGTGGTGTGGCCCGCTCTCCACGGGGCGAGCGGGGAGAACGGCGCCCTTCGCGCACTCCTCACTGCCGCCGGCGTGCCATTCGTCGGTGCGGATGCGGAGTCCGCCCGCCTCGCCTGGCTCAAGCCCGTCGCCAAGACCGTTGTGAGCCGAGCGGGCGTCGATACCCCGGCATCCGTCACGATCCCAACCGAGACCTTCCGTGAACTCGGCGCGGTCAGCGTGCTCGAAGCCCTCGGCGATGCGCTTACGCCACCACTCGTCGTGAAGCCCGCCGAAGGCGGATCGGCCCAGGGTGTCACCTACGTGGACGACATCACCGATCTCCCGCGAGCGCTGGTCAACGCGTACACGTACAACGACGTCGCCCTCATCGAGCGTCGCATCACCGGTATCGAGGTCGCGGTCACCGTTCTGGACACCGGCGCCGGCCCCGTTGCGCTGCCTGCGGTCGAGATCGTGCCGCGCAACGGCGTGTACAGCTTCGAAGCCCGGTACAACGCGGGGGAGACCAGCTTCTACACACCCGCCAGGCTCACGGATGCCGCCACCTCCCGTGTCGCGGACGTCGCCATCGCCGCGCACGAGGCACTCGGCCTTCGGCACCTGTCCCGCATCGACCTGATCGTGGATCCGTCCGGCGTGCCGTGGTTTCTCGAGGCGAACGTCCTGCCAGGTCTCACCGAGACGTCACTCGTTCCCCTGGCGATCGAGGCTGCCGGATTCGATCTCGGCGCGGTCTACGCCGGCCTGGCCGAGCAGGCGATCCGCGATGGTCTCACGCTGACGAGATAGGCGTCTCGTCGAGTGGGCGCCCGTGGATCCGCGCGCGGGATGCCAGCGTGTGCGCCAGTGGCGGACCGCGGTACCGACCGTCTTGCTCCACGTCGACGCAATCGCCTCGTGGCGATATCCACTCACCCCTCGTCGTGCGGCTCACCGTGCGGTGAAACAGTCGGCGCACAGCGGTGACGTTTCATGTGAAACATGCGCGAGTGGCGAAACTCCACTCAAACCGGCTGAAAGTTCGAAGCACACTCGTGCTCGCGCCATCCGATCGGCGGCGCAGGGGCCGTCCTCGTCTCACTCTCGTCTAGGTCAGCGCTCACTCTCGTCTAGGTCAGCGCTCACTCTCGTCTAGGTCAGCGCTCACTCTCGTCTGGGTCACCCCTCGACCGATTGAGTTACTTGGCACCGCGACGTTTCACGCGAAACATGATTGCGACCCTGACCCATCCGAGTCGCCCTCCAGACGACCGTCGCGCACCCGCGTGCGCTCAGGTCCTCCGTGACGTCCGTGTCACGTATCAGGACATCGGTGACAAAAGCCATCAGGATATCGGTGCCACTTCTGGGGTGCTTCGTGGCGACCCAATCAAGGCGGAATATCGTCGCGATCAGACCGGCGATGTTTCACGTGAAACATGGTGAGCGTGAGCGGTCCTCCTTGTCGGCACTCTCCTGAGAGTCGACACGCGTGCGTCGGGCGGGCCACCGCCCAGTAGTTCTCTCCTCCGGGTGGAACTGCTTGCGGTTCCTGCACGTGGCCACCTGTCCAGTCACAGGAGAGTGTCGTCGCCATCACACCCGGGGCGCTTCGCGTGAAACATCCTGAGTGAGGCGCCCCTCTCTGTCGGCACTCTCGTGAGAGTCAGCACGAGCGCGTCGCGCGCGCGACCGCGCCACCGGCTCTCTCCTCTGCGTGACTCCACTTGCCGTTCTGCGCCTGACTGCCAGTCCAGTCACAGCGAGTGTCGTCGCCATCGCACCCCGTGACGCTCCACGTGAAACATCGTGGTGGGGACGTCCCTCCCTGTCGGTACTCTCCTGAAAGTCAGCACGAGCGCGCCGGGCGGACCAGCAATGCCCTCCTCTGCACGGAGCCGCTTGCCGCTCCCACGCCAGACTGTCTTTCCAACATCGGAGAGTGTCGTCGCCATCACACCCGCGACGTTTCACGTGAAACATCCTGAGTGGGAGAGTCCCTCCCAGTCGCCACTTCCTGACAGTCAACACGCGCACGTGTGGCGGGCAAACCATCGGGGTCAACAGTCGCGAGGCTGGCCCCTTGAGGATTCGGCATGCCGGTGTCGGAAGTGCGACCTATTCATTCGGTGGACGACGCCGGCCTCCACACGGCAACTTGACCAAATCGCACCGATTGGGCGCGGACGAGTGTCGGACGTGAACCGACTCCGTGTCCGTGATCAGTCACCGACCTCAATTACCGGGATCGGGCCAGCAGCGCACAGATGTCATGCGCCAGAGAGGCGCTCGAGCCATGCTGTCGAGCGCGACTGGCTTCGACAGCCACGCACACATTCCTCGGACAGGGGAGCGCCGAGCGTCACTGGGCTGTGCGAAGCTCCCCAACGGTCGGCGAGCGTTCCAGCGCTCTGTGGGCGCCGTCCGGTGCGTCCCCAGCTGAACACTTCGCATGTACGGTTTCACGTGAAACATCGGACCACCTCGGCGCCTCTGAAGCGTCGACGTGTAAGCGTCGGCGACCACCGTCGTTGGGTCTGCGAGAACGATGCCGCACGCGCGCCCCGGAGGCCTCGGGATCCGACCGTGACACTTCGCACATGACCTTCGGGCCAGGCCGACGCATGCCGCGCACGGAATGCTGGCCTGACCGTCCACCACTCACTGAGCACAGAGCGCTCAACACCGGGCAACTGGCGCTGGGCGCCTGGCACTTAGCACTTAGCACTTAGCACTTAGCACTTAGCACTTAGCACTTAGCACTTAGCACTTAGCACTTAGCACTTAGCACTTAGCACTTAGCACTTAGCACCTAGCACCTAGCACTTAGCACCTAGCACTTAGCACCTAGCACCTAGCACTTAGCACCTAGCAGCCAGCAGCCAGCAGCCAGCAACCAGCAACCAGCAACCAGCAATCAGCAATCAGCAACCAGCAACCAGCAACCAGCAACCATGCGCTGCGTGCGCACACGATAGGGCGTTGCATCAACCGCAACGGGTGCAGCCAAACAGAGGGTGCGCCAGTCACCCTGTCCCGAGTGCGCAATCGATCCACACCCCGATTCGCACCCGGATTCACTCGCCAATGTCCAGAGCTTCTGGATGGACCGCCGGGGCCTGCCGCTTCGCGAGGAGAGCGCCGGACCTTCCGTCCAAGCCCATGCCTGGAAGTGCTCATGGCCGAATTCTCGGCTCAACCTGCGTCCGAACGCGCCCAGACACCATCACCAGTCGCCACGACTAGAACTGGGTCGCGGGCGGCGGGCGCTCGGTTGAAGCCGTCGCGCGTCGCGCCGAAAGCGTCGGACGTCAGCCGGCGTACGGCCCTTCGCCGATCTCGCCGAGAATCCGATTGAGGTCTTGCACCGAGGCGAACTCGATGGTGATCTGCCCCTTGCGTGCGCCGAGCGCCACCTTGACTCGCGTGTTCAGGCGGTCGCCCAGACGATCCGCCACTTCGTCCAAATGCGCCTGTCGTTTGCCCGCGGCAGGCCGGGGTTTCGCCGGCTTCGCAGAGGGACTCACGAGCGCCTCGGCGGCGCGCACCGAGAGATCCTCGTTCACGATCTTGTCCGCGATCTTCTGCATCGCCTCCAGATCGCCGGCGGCGAGGATCGCTCGGGCGTGGCCTGCCGTCAACACCCCCGCAGCGACCCGCTGTTGAACAGGAGCCGGCAGCTTCAGCAGACGGATGGTGTTGGTGATCTGAGGGCGCGATCGTCCGATCTTCGTGGCGAGTTCGTCCTGCGTGATTCCGAAGTCCGCGAGCAACTGCTGATAGGCGGATGCCTCCTCAAGCGGATTGAGCTGCGAACGATGCAGATTCTCGAGCAGCGCATCGCGCAGCATGTCCTCATCGGCGGTGTCCTTCACGACAGCAGGAATCGCCTCAAGCCCGACAGCCTTCGAAGCGCGCAGTCGCCGCTCGCCCATGATGAGCTCGTACTTACCCGGAAGTCCCGTCAGCGGGCGCACGACGACGGGCTGCAGAACGCCGACCTCGCGGATGCTCGCTACGAGCTCGTCCATGGCTTCCTGGTCGAACTCCGTGCGGGGCTGCTGCGCGTTCGGCACGATGTCGTCGGGGGAGAGGCTGGCCAGCCTCGCCCCAGGGACCGCGACGAGGCCGTCGGATGGGGCCGTGATGACCGGTGCCGTGCCGTGATCCTCACTGAAGAAGACGTCCACGGGGCGATGCGTGTCGCTGTCTGTGGTGGGGATCAGCGCGCCGATTCCACGGCCCAAACCTGTGCGCTTCGCTGCCATGGTGTTGTATATCCTCGTCTGCCGCTACGTGCGGCCTCGGCGAAAAGGGTGGTGCTGGTGCGGCCGATCAGCGCGGTGCGCCGCGCTTGGCGATCTCCGCCGCCGCTTCGAGATACGAAAGGGCTCCGGGTGAGCCGACGTCGTAGCTGATGACGCTCTGACCGTAGCTCGGAGCCTCCGAGATCCGCACAGAGCGGGGGATGATCGTCTCGAGCACCTGCTTCGGGAAGTGCTCACGCACCTCATCCGCCACTTGATGTGCGAGGTTCGTTCGCGAATCGAACATCGTCAGCAGGATCGTCGACACGTGCAGCTTCGGATTGAGGTGCTTCTCGATCAACGAGATGTTCTTGAGCAGCTGACTCAACCCCTCGAGCGCGTAGTACTCGCACTGGATGGGAATGAGTACCTCGGTAGCGGCCACGAAAGCATTGATCGTCAGCAGGCCGAGGGACGGCGGGCAATCGATCAGCACGTAGTCGATCCCTTCCGGGACCTCGTCGAGGAACGTTTGAAGGGCACGCGAAAGCCGCTGTTCGCGCGCGACCATCGACACGAGCTCGATCTCGGCACCTGCGAGGTCGATCGTGGCGGGAACACAGAACAGGTCTGGCTGTTCGGGGGACTGCTGCACGACATCCGCCATTTCGGCGTCATTCACGACGACGTCGTAGACGCTCGGCGTGCCCTCCCGATGCTCCACCCCCAGAGCCGTCGACGCATTGCCCTGCGGATCCAGATCGATCACGAGCACGCGGGCACCCGACCGTGCGAGGGCGGCGGCAAGGTTCACCACAGTGGTTGTCTTGCCGACGCCGCCCTTCTGGTTGGAGATGGTGAAGATGCGCGTGCGCGACGGCAGTGGAAGGGTCGTCTCCTCGATTGCCTGACGGCGGCGATTGAGTTCGACGATCTCGCTCGCCAGGGGAGTCGACATGTCCAAGGGTGCAGGCACCTCCGCGCTCTCGTTCTCGGGATGTTTCACGTGAAACTCGGCTGTTTCATTACAAACGGCCCGCCCGCGCAAGGGATCTCGCAGGCGGTCGGGAAGCTATCTCACTGTAGCCCGGATGACCCTCGTGACCTCGTCGACGACCCCGGTCCCAAGAATCTCCACGCGTACGTCGTGAATGTGGAAACGGCGCATCTCCTTCACCGCGGAGTCGATCTCCGCCTGGGCATTCGCACCCTTCATCAAGACCAGCTCTCCGCCATCGCGCACGAGTGGAGCGGTGATCGGGATCAGCTTTCTGAACGCGCTGACAGCGCGCGCCGTCACCTGATCGAGCGCATCGTTCAAGCGCACGTCTTCGGCTCTGGCCCGCAGAACCTCGACGTTCTCCAAGTGGAGCGCATCACTCTGCTCCTGCAGCCAGGCGATTCTGCGTTCCATGGGCTCGATCAACACGAAGCGCACGTCCGGTCGAGCTATGGCAAGCACGAGCCCGGGAAGACCGGCGCCGCTGCCGACATCCCCGACGCGACCTCCGCTGATCAGCAGGGGAGCCATCAGCGCACAGTTGATGAGGTGACGGGACCACAACCGGGGTGGCTCAAGCGGACCGATCAGCCCACGCTCCTCACCCTCGCGCGCCAAGGCAGCCGTGAATGCACGCGCCATATCGATACGATCGCCGAACAACGTCGCGGCGACCGCAGGCTCAGGCTCGACGGCAGTCGTCATGTTTCACGTGAAACTAGGCGCGCGTGATGACAGTGTGACGATCGGACGCCTCGCCAACGGAATGCGACGAGAAGCCGCGTTCGGCCACGACATCGTGAACGATCTTGCGTTCGTACGACGACATCGCTGGGAGCGCAGCCTGCGCCGCACCCTCCTCGACTCGGGCGATGGCCCGGTCGACCAGCAGGGTCAGCTCACTCTTCCGCGCATCTCGCGATCCACCGATGTCGAGGATCAGCCTCGAGAACGCGCCGGTCTTCGACTGCACCGCCAGGCGGGCGAGCTCCTGAAGAGCGTTCACCGTGTCCGCACGATTGATGAGGCGAAGCGCCTGAGGGTCCTCAGCGGAGACAGAGACGTACGGGCGGCCGTTCTGCACGTCGATGTCGATATCGCCATCCAGATCACAGATGTCCAGAAGCGCCTCGATGTAGTCCGCGGCAGCGTCACCCTGCGCTTCAAGCGTCTCCACGCTCGTGGTCGCGTCGACATCGGCCGCACCACCGGCTCCGTTCACTGCTGCCTCGTCAGTCATGCTCACTATTTCTTTCCGCCAGACTTCTTCGCCCGGGACTTGCCCATCGGCTGCTGTCGTTGAGTGGTGATCGGCTTCGCCGGAACCTCGTCGACGACGAGAATCGGTGCGCCTTCAGGAGTCTTGAGCTTGCCTTTGCGCGCCAGGCGAGCCTCGCGCGCCTTCTCCGCATCGCTGCCCGGAGTCGGCATGTTCCGGATGACCAGGAACTGCTGGCCCATCGTCCACAGGTTGGAGGTCAGCCAGTAGAACATCACGCCCAGCGGGAACGCGACACCGGAGAACAGGAAGACGAAGGGGAGCAGGTAGAGCAGGATCCGCTGCTGGCGGAACTGCGGGCTCGCCTTGGTCTCGGGCGACATGTTCTTCGAAACGATCTGCAGCTGCGTGAGGAACTGCGACGCAGTCATCAGCACGACCATGGTCGCCGCGATGATCATGACTTCCCAGCTGAAGTCCTTGCCAGCAACCATGAGCGACCATTGCGAACCGAACGACGCGTTGAGCGGGGCACCCAGGAGTTTCGCGTTCTGGAACGAATGCAGAAGGTCGAAGTTCGCGAGGAGACCGACGCTGTCCTTGCCCTGCTGAGCATCGTTCAGCACATGGAACAGGCTGAAGAACACCGGCATCTGCAGAAGCAGCGGGAGGCAGGAGCTCAGCGGATTCGTACCAGTGCGCTTGTACAGCTCCATCGTCTCGCGCGACATCGCCTCACGAGAGAGCTGGTCCTTCTTGCCCTTGTATTTGTCCTGGATCTTCTTCAGCTGCGGTGCGACCTCCAGCATGCGGCGCTGGTTCTTGATCTGCCGCACGAAGATCGGGATCAGCGCCGCACGGATCACCGCGGTCAATCCGACGATGGACAGCACCCAGGTGAGGCCGGCGTTGGGATCGAGACCGAGTGATGTCCAGAGCAGGTGCCAGCCGACCAGGAGCAGCTGCACGAGCCACTCGATCGGCCAGAGGATCGTATAGATGAAGTCCATCTGTTAGTCGGTCATCCTTTTGCGTGGCCGCGTGCCACCACGAACCCGAATGGGGTGACGGAATAGCGGGGGGTCTTCTTACGGGGAACGTCGTCCACTCCGCCGGCGGCCCAGGGATGGCAACGCGCGATGCGCGCGACTCCCAGACCGGTCCCGACGATGAGACCGTGTTCTTGGATCGCGCCGAGCGCGTACGCCGAGCACGAGGGGTAGTAACGGCAGACGTCGCCGTACAGTGGCGAGATCACCGCGCGGTACGCGCGCAGAATCAGCACAGCGACGTTCCTCGGCAGAAGGAGGAGGGTCGTCATCACGGCATGCATCTGGCGCCCACTTTGTCGACGGCTCGGCGAATCTCACCTTGCAGGGTAGTCCAGGATGCCTGCGCAGACGCTGGCAGCGCCCGGACCACGATCTCGTAGCCGGGCGCTATATCCGGAAGGAGTTCTCTGCTCACGGCCTTGAGTCTGCGGCGCACGGTGTTGCGGACAACAGCGACGCCCACCGCCTTGCTCACGATGAAGCCGAAGCGAACCGTTGTCAGATCGGACGCTCGCCTGACGTACGTGATGGTGTGAGCCGCGTGGACTCGTACACCCTTGCGGACCGTCAGGCGATAGTCAGCGCCGCTCCGGATCCGATTCGCCTTGGCGAGCACCGCACTGAGCTGCTACGCGGAGAGCTCGGTACGGCCCTTGCGGCGGCGGTTCGCGAGGATGGCGCGACCGGCACGCGTGCGCATGCGCAGACGGAAGCCGTGCACCTTGGCGCGACGACGGTTGTTCGGCTGGAACGTTCTCTTGCTCATCAGACTTGTCTCTCGATCGATGGAGTTCTCTTCGCGAGGCAGGCCTGGTGGGACACATCGCCCGAGGCGCCTGGAAGGAAGAAGTGCCGCTCGCACGGCAGGGGTCAACCCATTAACGGTACGGGGTGACCTGCGCAAGGTCAAACCGAGGGCGAATGAAGCGTTGATTATCCCAAGGGACAGGACTATGCCTGGAAAGACGCGCCGATGATCGCGGAGATCGCGTTCGCTCGAAGATTTGAGCGTGCGGGTCCGATTCGTTAGCGTGACATGCGGAGTTATCCCCAGGTTGTGAATCGATCTGTGTCCAACCCTTACGGCAGCATGCAGAATGCTGTTGCGACGCTGGGGATAACGGTGTGGATAAGAGCGGCCGGACCTGCTGCTTCGGCCGGCCTGATTCACGATGGGGTGGATCGGACTGCTGGTGCCAGGGTCCGTGAGAATGATCTAGGGGAACTATGGCTGACGGCGATCCGTCGTTGACGAGTGCATGGCGCTCGGTCTTGTCGACGCTCGAAGCGGACGACAGGGTGACCCCGCAGCTGTACGGATTCCTCAGTCTGGTCGAGCCCAAGGGCATCATGGCCGGCACCTTCTACCTCGAGGTGCCCAACGAGTTCACCCGCGGCATGATCGAGCAGCGTTGCCGGGTTCCGCTGCTGAGCTCGATCGGCAGGCTCGATGACTCCTTCGCGGTGTCGACGTTCGCGATCGTCGTCAATCCGGACATCACGCACGACTCGCCACAACTCGAGCCGGAACGCCTCGAGTCCAGCTATATCGACACGCCGACCACCGTGACGCAGCCTTCGGCCCCGATCACGGAGATCAGCGCTGCACCGCGCAGCTCTGACTCGCGACTCAATCCGAAGTACAGTTTCGACAACTTCGTCATCGGGCAGTCGAACCGGTTCGCCCACGCGGCGGCCGTCGCCGTCGCCGAGGCGCCTGCCAAGGCCTACAACCCTCTCTTCATCTACGGTGACTCCGGGCTCGGCAAGACGCACCTCCTGCACGCCATCGGCCACTACGCGATGAGCCTGTACCCGGGCATCCGCGTCAGGTATGTGAGCTCCGAGGAGTTCACGAACGACTTCATCAACTCGATCGCCAACAACCGCGGTTCATCGTTCCAGGCGCGGTACCGCAACATCGACATCCTGCTGATCGACGACATCCAATTCCTTCAGCGAGCGGTCGAGACGCAGGAGGCGTTCTTCCACACGTTCAACACGCTGCACGACCACAACAAGCAGGTCGTCATCACGAGTGATCTGCCGCCGAAGCACCTCACAGGGTTCGAGGATCGGATGCTCACGCGCTTCGAGTGGGGCCTGATCACGGATGTGCAGGCGCCCGACCTCGAGACCCGTATCGCGATCCTGCGCAAGAAGGCGCAGAGCGAGCGGATCCTCGTTCCCGACGACATCCTCGAGTTCATGGCGACCAAGGTCTCCAGCAACATCCGAGAGCTCGAGGGAACGCTGATCCGCGTCACCGCCTTCGCCAGTCTCAACAAGACTCCGGTGGACATGAACCTTGTGCAGACCGTGCTCAAGGATCTGATCACGCTCGACGACGACAACGTGGTCGCGCCGGCCGACATCATCACGGCCACCGCGGACTACTTCAAGCTCAGCGTCGACGATCTCTACGGCTCATCCCGATCGCAAGCCATCGCCACAGCCCGCCAGATCGCGATGTACCTGTGCCGTGAGATGACCAATCTCTCCTTGCCCAAGATCGGCCAGCTGTTCGGCAACCGCGACCACACCACCGTGATGTACGCGAACAAGAAGATCAGTGAGCTCATGAAGGAGCGGCGCTCCATTTACAACCAGGTCACGGAGCTCACCGCGCGCATCAAGCAGACGCACCGCTGATCACCTTGATCGTCAGCATGAAGAACCGGAACCGACTGGTCAGCGGATGACAGTGCCGGCGGTGACCTTCTTCGCTGTACAACCAGCCGCCGGGCGCCCAGCCGCCGAAGTCTCGCCCCGACCGCGCAACGTCGACACGGATGCCATCGGCTCGCCGACGAGTCCGATTCGGCTTCGCCCGCACCTCGTGAGCTCGCCCGCCGCATCCGCTCGCCGGCGTGTTCCATCCTCGGATCCGACCCCGGCAGGTGCCGCGCTCCGGAAGCCCTGCATAGAAATCCACACTGTGGATAACCCTGGGGATAGTTAACGAATAACAGCCTCGGCCATGTGAGCGATCCAGCGACGGCTGTGAAATCCTTGTCATTCGGCGGCGGGCGGCTCAGCAGGCATCGGCTTGTCATCAACAGGTCGCTGACAAGTGACAAGCGTGTAGTTCCCTGTAGTTCACTGGCATGCGCCGAGTTATCCACAGTATCCACAGCGGTTAAGCCGGTTAAAAGAACAAGTTTTCTTAAGCAGGCGTCCGACAACCTCAGCTCCGTCGGCAGAGCCTCGCACCGCTTCGTCCACCCGCCACAGGCTGGGGATAGCATGGAGCGCGCGTACTCGATCCACCGATAGGGGAGAACTTCGTGAGGTTTCAGGCCAACCGCGATGTGCTGAGCGAAGCCGTTTCGTTCACCGTCAAACTGCTTCCCCAGCGCACGACGCTGCCTATCCTCAGCGGCATCCTCATCACGACGACAGAAGATGGCATCTCCCTCTCGGCGTTCGATTACGAAGTCTCGGCTCAGACCGAGATCACAGCGAATGTCGAAGAGCCCGGAACGGTGCTCGTTTCCGGTCGCCTCCTCGCCGAGATCGCATCGAAGCTGCCGAACGCACCTGTGACCTTCGCGACGGATGACAACCGAATCGTGGTCAGCTGCGGCACGGCGAGCTTCACGTTGCTGTCTATGCCTGTTGAGGAATATCCGACTCTGCCCCAGATCGCCGGCGAGTCCGGTCTCGTCCCTGCCGGGGATTTCTCCGAGGCCGTTTCGCAGGTCGCCGTCGCAGCGTCACGAGATGACGTGACCCCGGTCATCACGGGAGTCCAGCTCGAAATCACCGAGAACCGACTCAGCCTCGTCGCCACCGATAGGTATCGGGTCGCCGTGCGGGAGATCGACTGGGATGGATCACTCGGGCAGACAGAGTCATCTACTGCCCTTGTGCCTGCGCGCACGCTGCAGGAGATCGGCAAGACCTTCGGTCATAACGGCACGATCAGCGTCACGCTCGTCTCCAAGGACGACCGGGAGCTCATCGCCTTCACCGCCGAGAAGAAGACCGTGACGTCTCTCCTCATCAAGGGCAACTTCCCTCCGGTCAAGCGGCTCTTCCCGGAGAACGTCGACAACTACGCAGTCATCAACACCGCCGACCTCATCGAGGCGACTCGTCGTGTATCCCTCGTGCTCGAGCGGGAGGCCGCGCTGCGGTTCTCGTTCTCGACCGAAGGGCTCACGCTCGAGGCGATCGGGTCTGAGCAGGCACAAGCATCCGAGAGCATCGACGCTCTCCTCACCGGACCAGACACCGTCGTCTCGCTCAAGCCCCAGTTCCTGCTGGACGGCCTCGGAGCCGTGCACTCGGAATACGTGCGCATCTCGTTCACGAAGACCGACAATCCCAACAAGCCCGGTCCCGTGCTCATCACGAGCCAGACCAGCAAGGAGCAGGCGGGGAGCGACAGCTACCGTTATCTGCTGCAGCCTAACCTGCTGTTGCGCTGACCCATCATCCGGTCGGTTCCCGGTTCGGCTCACACCACGAAGGACTACTCATGCACATCGGTCTCATCGGTCTCGGAAAGATGGGCAACAACATGCGTGCGCGCCTCGAGCGCAAGGGCATCGAGGTCACCGGGTTCGACACCAACCCGGACATCTCCGACGTTGCAACACTCGCCGACCTCGTCGCGGCACTGCCCGCACCCCGCACCGTCTGGGTGATGGTCCCCGCCGGCGCGATCACCGATGGAGTCGTGAACGATCTGGCGGGTCTCCTCGAGGCCGGCGATCTTGTGATCGACGGCGGAAACTCGAAGTTCACGGAGGACTTCAAGCACTCCGAACTGCTCGGCAAGACCGGCGTCGACTTCATGGACGCCGGGGTCTCCGGTGGTGTGTGGGGTCTCGACAACGGTTACGGACTCATGGTGGGCGGCAGCGCAGCCCAGGTCGAGCGCGTCATGCCGGTCTTCGACGCTCTTCGTCCGGAGGGACCGCGTGATGAAGGGTTCGTCCACGTCGGCGAGGTCGGCGCCGGCCACTACGCGAAGATGGTGCACAACGGCATCGAGTACGCGCTGATGCAGGCATACGCCGAAGGGTATGAACTTCTCGACACCCGGAAAGACATCATCAAGGACGTCACCGGAACCTTCAAAGCGTGGCAGCGCGGCACGGTCGTGCGATCCTGGCTGCTCGATCTGCTCGTGCGTGCGCTCGAGCAGGATCCGGAGTTCGAGCACATCGAGGGCTACGTGCAGGACTCCGGCGAGGGACGCTGGACCGTCGAAGAGGGCCTGAACAACGCTGTCCCGATGCCGACGATCAGCGCCTCGATCTTCGCCCGGTTCGTCTCGCGCCAGGAAGACTCTCCCGCCATGAAGGCCGTCGCCGCGCTTCGCAACCAGTTCGGTGGACACGCGGTCAAGGCCGTCGACTGATCCACACGCCGCTGGTTGAGCTTGTCGAAAGCCCGGGTCGACCCGTTGTGCTGGCTTCGTTCCGCAGCGCGCGCCGCCGTCACATCGCTTCGCGCCGCGGCGGCCGGCGGCCGGCGGCCCAAGCTCGACCAGCGGTACGGGCTCCATCAGTGAGAAACCGGTGAAGGAGCGGCGATGAAGGTCACCCACCTGTCGCTGACCGACTTTCGCAACTACGAGCACGCCGAGGTTGAACTCGCGGCCGGTCCGAACCTGTTCGTCGGCAGCAACGGGCAGGGAAAGACCAATCTCGTCGAATCGCTCGTCTACGTCTCGACGGGTTCCTCGCACAGAACGCCCGTCGATGCTGCGATGATCCGGCAGGATGCCGCGGCAGCAGTCGTGCGGGCTCGTCTCGAACACGACGGCAGAGCCGTGCTGCTGGAGCTGCAGCTGAACAGGGGCTCGGCGAACAAGGCGATGGTCAACCGGTCGTCGTCTCGTCCTCGTGAACTGGTGCGCTACCTGTCCACCGTGCTGTTCGCTCCAGAGGACCTCGCTCTGGTGCGCGGTGAGCCGGCCATCCGTCGGCGCCTGCTCGACACGGTGCTCGTGCAGCGCACGCCTCGCCTTGCCGGGGTGCTCGCGGACTACGACCGCGTGCTGCGGCAGCGCAACACGCTTCTCAAGTCGGCAAGGGCATCCGGCGTGAGAGGGTCAGCGCTCTCCACCCTGGATGTCTGGGACGAGCGCCTCGTGGCCCTCGGATCAGAGATCATCGACGAGCGGTCCGACCTCGTCGACAGGCTGAGGCAGCCGGTGCGGGATGCCTATCGGTCCGTGGCCGGCGACGATCACGACCCGCGACTGGTGCCCCTGCTCTCGGTCGACGGCGCAGCTCCTGACGAGGACGGCGACTCCGCATCCGAATCCGAAGCGGACGCCTCGCCCGGCGAGTCAGGGACCACCAACGAGCGGTTTGCGGCGGCGATCGCGCGGTTGCGGCCTCGCGAGCTGGACCGCGGTGTAACCCTCGTCGGTCCGCACCGCGACGACGTGCGATTCGAACTGAACGGACTGCCCGCCAAGGGGTACGCGAGCCACGGGGAGTCGTGGTCGTTCGCGCTCTCGCTGCGGCTGGCATCCGCTCAGCTGCTGCGCGAGCACTCGACCATCGGTGATCCGGTGCTGATACTGGACGACGTGTTCGCAGAACTCGACCAGACGCGGCGGGCGCGGCTTGCGGCATCCGTTCACGATTTCGAACAGGTGCTTGTCACTTCGGCCGTGCTCGACGACGTGCCTGCGGGACTTCGTGCTCACACCGTGCACATTCGTGCCGGCCGGGTGATCGATCAGACGGAAGCGGGAGCGGATGACGATTCCCAGCGTTCCGAGCACGGCCAGGCAGACGAGACGTCATGAGCGAGGCGTCCGACTTCTACCGTCATCTGAAGGAACTGTTCGGCACGGATCCGGGTCGTGGACGGCGACGGACCGATCGCGCGGACAAGCGGGACTCGAGGAATGCCAGCCAACCGTTCGATCCCGGCCGGGAGCCCCACGGACTCGGTCGACTCATGGACTCCCTCGCCGATGAGCTCGGCTGGAACTCCCCGTTGGCCAAGTCTGAGCTGATGGCTGCCTGGTCGCAGGTCGTCGGCGAAGAGACGGCAAAGCACTCGGATCCGGTTGGCGTCGAGGGTGGCGTGCTGACCGTGCGATGCGATTCGACGAGCTGGGCGACACAGCTGCGCATCATGCGCGGTGAGCTGCTGCTGCACATCGAGCGTCGGTATCCGGACGCGGGTGTGGAAAGTATCCGGTTTTTAGGGCCGGACGTCCCCACCTGGAAACGCGGCCCCAGGTCGGTTCCAGGGCGTGGCCCACGCGACACCTACGGTTAAGGCGCCAAATCAGGTCAACCCGTCACTTTCATCGCGTCAGACGGCCGTTTCTCGCCCAGTCATCAGGTCCTTCTTGGTAGAATGAGTGGTCACGAAAAGCGTGCGGTCAGGAGCTCTCAACCCGATGACGACAGAACCGAATACGGCTGGAACCGATAACACCTACGGCGCAAGCCAGATTCAGGTTCTCGAAGGACTCGAGGCGGTCCGCAAGCGGCCGGGCATGTACATCGGCTCGACCGGTCCACGTGGTCTTCACCACCTGGTCACCGAGATCGTGGACAACGCGGTCGACGAGTACCTCGCCGGTTATGGCGATCACATCGACATCACCCTTACCGCCGACGGCGGAGTGCGCGTGGTGGACAATGCGCGCGGCATCCCGGTGGATATCCATCAGCCGGAGGGCATCTCGACCGTCGAGCTCGTGCTGACCGTTCTGCATGCAGGAGGCAAGTTCGGCGGCGGCGCATACGCGGTGTCCGGCGGTCTCCACGGCGTCGGTTCGTCGGTGGTGAACGCGCTGTCGACCAGGCTCGAGGTAGAGGTGAAGAACCAGGGCCACGTGTGGACACAGAGCTACCACGACGGCGTTCCGAATGCTCCGCTCCAGCGAGGCGCCGAAACCAGCGACACCGGAACGACGATCACCTTCTGGCCGAGTGCGACCATCTTCGAGAGCACCGAGTTCGAATACGACATTCTCCGCACCCGGTTCCAGCAGTACGCGTTCCTCAACAAGGGGCTCACCATCTCGCTCTGGGACAAGCGCGAGCGAGAGGTGCTCGACGAGGAGGGCGAACTCGCGCCCGAGCGCAACGACACGTTCCTGTATCAGCGGGGACTCGAGGACTACGTCGAATACCTCAACTCGGCGAAGCGAGCGGATGTCGTCAACGACGAGATCATCTCGTTCGAGTCTGAAGACACGGAGCGCAAGATCGCGCTCGAGGTCGCGATGCAGTGGACGACCGCTTACACCGAGAGCGTCCACACCTACGCGAACACCATCAACACGCACGAGGGCGGAACCCACGAAGAGGGTTTCCGTGCCGCGCTGACGACGCTGGTCAACAAGTACGCCCGGGAGAAGGGCATCCTCAAGGAGCGTGACGACAACCTGTCGGGCGACGACGTGCGCGAGGGCCTCACGGCCGTGATCTCGGTGAAGCTGGCCGAGCCGCAGTTCGAGGGCCAGACCAAGACGAAGCTCGGCAACACCGAGGCGAAGGCGTTCGTGCAGAAGGTTGTCGGTGATCAGCTCGGCGACTGGTTCGACCGCAATCCGAACCAGGCCAAGGAGATCATCCGCAAGGCCATCCAGGCAGCCAGCGCCCGCGTGGCCGCACGCAAGGCCAGAGACACGGCTCGGCGCAAGGGACTTCTCGAGGGCGGGGGGATGCCGGGCAAACTCTCCGACTGCTCAAGCCGGAATCCCGCGGAAAGCGAGATCTTCCTCGTGGAGGGCGACTCGGCCGGCGGATCCGCGAAGCAGGGACGCAACCCGGCGACGCAGGCGATCCTGCCGTTGCGCGGCAAGATCCTGAACGTGGAGAAGGCACGACTCGATCGCGCGCTGGCGAATGCCGAGATCCAGGCGATGATCACGGCGTTCGGCACCGGCATCGGCGAGGACTTCAACAGTGAGAAGGCCCGCTACCACAAGATCGTGCTGATGGCCGATGCGGATGTCGACGGCCAGCACATCACGACGCTGCTCCTCACGCTCCTGTTCCGTTACATGCGACCACTGATCGAGATGGGATACGTCTATCTCGCGCAGCCCCCGCTGTACCGGCTCAAGTGGTCGAACTCCGACCACCAGTTCGTGTACTCGGATCGAGAGCGTGATGCGCTGCTCGCCGACGGCCTGGCGGCTGGCAAGCGGATCCCGAAGGACAACGGCATCCAGCGCTACAAGGGTCTTGGCGAGATGAGCTACCAGGAACTGTGGGAGACCACGATGGATCCGGAGACTCGCACACTGCTCCAGGTCACCATGGATGACGCGGCAGCCGCAGATGAGACGTTCGCCACCCTCATGGGCGAGGACGTCGAGTCGCGTCGGCACTTCATCCAGAAGAACGCGAAGGATGTGCGGTTCCTCGACATCTGATGAGCACCGGCGCGGCAGCCGGGAACAGCAGACGGGCCGTCCCGACCGGGCCGGTGAACCGAAGAATCGCAGCAGACGAGAAGAAGACGAAGAAGAGAAGTAGATGGCAGACGAGACCGACGGCATCGAGCAGACCGCATCCGAGGGAACGGACGGCAGCGCCGGAATCGTTCACGGCAAGATCGAGCCGGTGGAGCTGCAGCTGGAGATGCAGCGCAGCTACCTCGACTACGCGATGGCGGTCATCGTCGGCCGTGCGCTGCCCGAGGTGCGCGACGGCCTGAAGCCCGTGCACCGCCGCGTGATCTACGCGATGTACGACGGCGGATACCGTCCCGACCGCGCGTTCTCGAAGTGCTCCCGCGTCGTCGGCGACGTGATGGGACAGTTCCACCCGCACGGCGACACTGCCATCTACGACACGCTCGTTCGTCTCGTGCAGCCGTGGAGCCTGAGGTATCCGCTCGCGCTCGGGCAGGGCAACTTCGGATCCCCTGGCAACGACGGCGCGGCGGCCATGCGGTACACGGAGACGAAGATGGCTCCGCTCGCCCTTGAGATGGTGCGGGACATCGACGAGGACACCGTCAACTTCCAGGACAACTACGACGGACGAACGCAGGAGCCGTCCATCCTGCCTGCGCGGTTCCCGAACCTTCTCGTCAACGGCTCGGTGGGCATCGCGGTCGGCATGGCCACGAACATCCCTCCGCACAACATGCGCGAGGTCGCTGCCGGCGCCCTGTGGGCGCTGGAGCATCCGGATGCCACACGTGACGAGCTGCTCGACGCGCTCATGGAGCGCATCAAGGGCCCCGACTTCCCGACCGGCGCTCAGATCCTCGGTGTGAAGGGGATCCACGACGCGTACCGCACCGGGCGCGGATCGATCACGATGCGAGCGGTCGTCAACGTCGAGGAGATCCAGGGTCGCAACTGTCTCGTCGTCACCGAGCTGCCTTACCAGGTCAATCCCGACAACCTGGCGATCAAGATCGCCGAGTTCGTGAAGGACGGCAGGATCGCCGGTATCGCGGACATCCGCGACGAATCCAGTGGTCGAACGGGACAGCGGCTCGTCATCGTGCTCAAGCGCGACGCCGTCGCAAAGGTCGTGCTGAACAACCTGTACAAGCACACGCAGCTGCAGGAGAACTTCGGCGCGAACATGCTCGCGATCGTCGACGGCGTTCCGCGCACGCTGCCGCTGGACGGATTCATCTCCGCCTGGGTCGACCACCAGGTCGACGTCATCGTGCGCCGCACCCAGTTCCGCCTGCGCAAGGCCGAGGAGGATGCGCACATCCAGCGCGGCCTGGTGAAGGCGCTCGACGCGCTCGACGAGGTCATCGCGCTCATCCGTCGCTCACCGAGCGCCGACGAGGCTCGTGCGGGACTGATCGAGCTGCTCGATGTCGACCAGGTGCAGGCGGATGCCATCCTCTCGATGCAGCTGCGCCGGCTCGCGGCACTCGAGCGTCAGAAGATCATCGACAACCTCGCCCGCCTCGAGGCGGAGATCGCCGACTACCAGGCGATCCTCGCCGATCCGGTGCGTCAGCGGAGCATCATCAGCGAAGAGCTCACGGAGATCGCCGACAGGTTCGGGGACGAGCGTCGCACCAACATCCTGTACGGCTTCGACGGGGACATGAGCGTTGAAGACCTCATTCCCGAGGAAGAGATGGTGGTCACCGTCACGCGCGGCGGCTACATCAAGCGCACACGCAGCGACAACTACCGTTCGCAGCACCGCGGCGGCAAGGGCGTCAAGGGAGCGCAGCTTCGCGGAGAGGATGTCGTCGAGCACTTCTTCGTGACGACCACGCACCACTGGCTGCTCTTCTTCACGACGAAGGGCCGGGTGTACCGCGCCAAGGGGTACGAAGTGCCTGAGGCAGGACGCGACGCGAAGGGCCAGCACGTCGCGAATCTGCTCGCCATGCAGCCGGATGAGGAGATCGCCGAGATCCTGGACATCCGCGACTATTCCGCTGCGAAGTACCTGGTGCTCGCGACGCGGGACGGTCTGGTCAAGAAGACGGCTCTCGACGAGTACGACACGAATCGCACCGGCGGAATCATCGCGATCAAGCTCCGCGAGGGTGACGAGCTCATCTCTGCATTGCTTGTCGAAGAGGACTCCGACGTCCTGCTCGTCTCGCGCAAGGGAATGTCGATCCGTTTCACGGCCACCGACGAGGCGTTGCGCCCGATGGGTCGTTCCACATCCGGTGTGATCGGCATGCACTTCCGTGACGACGACTCGCTTCTGGATGCCGCGGTGATCGCTTCTCCCGGCGCCGAGCGCACGGATACCGCAGCATCCGCCGACGACGGTTACGTCTTCGTCGTCACCGAAGGCGGGTACGCGAAGCGCACGGCAGTCGACCAGTACCGGCTCCAGGGACGCGGCGGACTGGGCATCAAAGTCGCGAAGCTGAGCGACGACCGAGGGGATCTTGCGGGTGCTCTCATCGTCGACGAGGACGACGAGGTGCTCGTGGTTCTTGCCAGCGGCAAGGTGGTACGCTCTGCCGTGGCCGAGGTGCCGGCGAAGGGCCGGGACACCATGGGTGTCGTATTCGCTCGTTTCGCCGATGACGACAAGATCATCGCCATCGCACGGAACAGCGAGCGGAATCTGGACGCTCACGACGCCGAACCGGTTGAACCTGAGACCGGCGAGGAGGCCGAGGAGCCCCGAAAGGACGACGCAGTAGATGAGTAGTGTGGCAGAACGATTGGCCCAGAAGTCCTCCACTCGCAGAGCACCCGCCAAGCAGGTGCGGCTTCGCCTGGTCTACATCGACTTCTGGTCGGCCGTGAAGCTGTCATTCCTTGTCGGCCTGTGCCTGGCGATCATCTCGATCGTCGGATCGTTCCTGATCTGGGTCGTGCTCGACCAGACGGGGATCTTCGACAACCTGAACAGCCTGTTCAAGGACATCTCCGGCACGAGCGGAAGCGACTTGAAGTCGATTCTCAGTCTCGGGACGGTGATGGGCTTCTCGATCGTCGTCGCCATCCTGAACCTGGTCATCACGACGGCCCTCGGTGCGGTCTGCTCGCTGCTGTACAACCTCAGCGTGAAGATCACCGGTGGCCTGCTGGTCGGCTTCACCAACAACTGATTCTCACCGCCTCGATTCGCGTCAACGCAGACGCTCAGGTAGTCTGTCATTCGGCCAATTCAACGGCCGGATCCCGGGGATATAGCTCAGGCGGTTAGAGCGCTTCGCTGATAACGAAGAGGTCCGAGGTTCAAGTCCTCGTATCCCCACGGTTCGATTTCTGTAGTCGCAGGAACGCCAACTGCTGCACAAAATGACGTGCGCGCCATCCGCACCATAGCGACTCGGCGGCGTGTACGGCGAGTCGCGCAGCGCCGCAAGCCGGGCAGGGACCGGCTTGCAAATAGGCACGGGGCCTTAGCTCAATTGGTAGAGCGCCTGCTTTGCAAGCAGGAGGTCAGGGGTTCGATTCCCCTAGGCTCCACAGTTCGAGTCGTCGACGCTTCGCGGATCTCGCGTGGCACGGACGAACGGTCTCGCTACGGGAACAGCTGGAAGATGCCGTAGGCCACCATGTCGAAGCTGGCTCCTCCGTACAGGACGTACCAGAGCGCGAGGACTGCGCCGACGCCGATTCCCACGAGGAGACCGAACGCCAGACAGAGGCCGAGGATCCCTAGTCCCGCTGTTCCTCTCGTCGCCGGAGTGACGCTACCTTCGGTCGTTTCTTCGGCTCCATCGAAGAGATCGAGTACATCGTCGCTCATCCGTCGGAGTCTACGGTGTCGGGCGGTCGAGGTGCGTCGGCACGAGCGTCCGCTCTCGGATATCCGGAGCTGCGTCGTCCGCACGTCTCGCATCCGCCGGTCGACTGACCCGGTCTCGCACGCGGGATGTGGCGTCGTAGGGTGTCTAGATGGACATCCGCGTCGCTGCGTATGCCGTCATCACCGACGGCAGCAGGGTTCTGCTCGCTCACTGGAACGATCGTGGCCGTAGCGGATGGACGCTCCCGGGCGGCGGTATCGAGTCGGGAGAGGACCCTGCGGATGCCGCGGTGCGCGAGGTGCGCGAGGAGACCGGATACGACGCCGAGCTCGATGAGCTGATCGGTGTGCACTCGCACGTCATCCCGGAGAACCAACGCATCTCCGGCCACGGACCCTTGCAGGGACTGCGGATCGTCTACCGTGCGCACATCCTTGGCGGGACTCTCACCGACGAACTCGACGGGTCGACGGATGAGGCGCGCTGGTTCGACATCGCGGATGTGGCGAACATCCGAAAGGTCTCGCTCGTGGACATCGGTCTGCGGTTCGCGAATCTTGTCGAATCGTGAACGACAGAATCACGCCGTGTGACGATGCCCACGGCGTGATTCGAAACGTCAGGATCTACTCGGCGGCCGGCGGCTCGGTGAGGTCGTCCTCGGCGACCCACAGCTCGTCGTCGGCGCGGAACGTCTGCCACACGGCGTACGCGATCCCGATGACGGCCACGGCGGCGACGGCCAACGCGAGATATGTTCCGAATCCGGGACCGGACTTCTCCGGCTTGGCCTTCTTGGTGAGCTCGCCCTTGGCGGCCTGGAGCCGCTTGACGGCGGCCTGAACACGGGCGTCGTGTGCGACATCCGCAACGCTCAGCGCAGTGCCGAGCACGGTGCCCACCGCGGGAACCACGTTGTTGGAGATGGCGTCACTCGCGGCACGCGTCACGGGCCTGACGTACTGGTCGTAGCCCTCGCGGACGCGGGGAGCGACCTCTTCGCGCGTCAGATGCGCGGCCTGCCGGCCCGCCTCCTGGGCGACGACGTTCGCCCGGCCCAGCACATCCTGCTGCGCCCCCCAGAGTTCGAGGGCTTCAGCGCGAAGCCGGTTGAGTTCCTTCTGGCGCTTTCGTGACAGACTCACGGTTCCTCCACCCGGTCGTACTTGCAGGTTCCTCCATCTTGCCACCGAAAGCCCCGACGGCCAGGGGATGGACAAATCCGCTATGCAAGAATTGAGCCCATGTCCAAGCACACCGCGGTGGCCACTCTGCACACCAACTACGGCGACATCGCCGTCAACCTGTACGGCAACCACGCACCCAAGACGGTTCGCAACTTCGTCGGTCTCGCCACCGGTGAGCAGGAGTGGACGGATCCCCGGACGGGCGAGTCTCGCAACGACTCCCTGTACGAGGGTGTGGTGTTCCACCGCATCATCCCCGGCTTCATGATCCAGGGCGGCGACCCGCTGGGAACCGGCACCGGTGGACCCGGATACCGCTTCGACGACGAGATCAACTCGGAGCTGGACTTCACGAAGCCGTACGTGCTCGCCATGGCCAATGCCGGCATCCAGGGCGGTCGCGGCACCAACGGTTCCCAGTTCTTCATCACCGTCGGCCCGACCACGTGGCTGCAGGGAAAGCACACCATCTTCGGCGAGGTGGCCGACGATGACTCGCGCCGCATCGTGGACAAGCTGGCGGCTGTGCCGACGGATGCCCGTGACCGTCCGCTCGACGACGTGGTCATCGAGTCCATCACGGTCGACCAGGCGTAGTCCGCCGGCCCGCGTCGCTGCACCCCCCTTCAATCCGAGCACAGAGCACCAGAGCACAGAGTGTCGCAACCGTCCTCGCCGGGTGAGCCGTCCGCGTCAGCCTGCTACCGGCATCCGGATCGGCTCACCTATGTGAGGTGTCAGCGCTGCGGTCGGCCGATCTGCGGCGAATGCCAGACCCCGGCGCCCGTCGGATTCATCTGCCCGGAGTGCATGCGACAGCAGCGAGCCACAGCGCCGCGCACGAAGCCGGCGTTCCTGACCAGGCTCACCGGCCCGCGACAGCCGGTGGTCACGTACGTGATCATCGCGATCTGCGTCGTGGTGTTCCTGCTCCAATGGATCACGGGACTGGCCAACGGTCCCGTGACGAGTTCGCTCTGGTACGCCGGTATCTACGGGTATCCGAACGGCACAGTCTCATGGGCCGGGTATGAACCATGGCGCATGCTCACCGCTGCGTTCGTGCACGGGAACATCCTGCACATCGCCCTGAACATGTACACGCTGTGGATCTTCGGCATCGTGCTCGAGCCGATGTTGGGTCGCGTGCGCTACGCCGTGCTCTTCGTGCTGAGCGCGATCGCCGGCTCGGTGGGCGTGTATCTGCTCGACTCACCCGTGCAACCTGTCGTCGGGGCTTCCGGAGCGATCTTCGGCATGATGGCCGCGCTGCTCATCATCCAGCGACACCTGGGCGGCCCGATCACCCAGCTTCTGGTACTCGTCGGCATCAACCTGGTGATCAGCTTCCTGCCCGGATTCGGCATCGCGTGGCAGGCCCACGTGGGGGGCCTCGTGGGCGGCGCGCTCGTCGGACTCATCTACACCCAGACCCGAGCACGTTCGCGTCGTCCGCTGCAGATCGTGCTCCTGGTGGTTCTGGGTGTGCTGCTCGTTCTCGCGGGCAGCTGGCACGTTTTCGCCTGAACCCTGCCGTCGCGCTGCACCCGTCCACCGATTGGGGATGACGGGTGTGGATTTCTGAGTTATCCACAGGTTTTCGCACAAGAGTTATCCACAGGTTTTCCCACAAGGGGATAATTACACCGGTGTAATTGCTCCTCGAACGACACGAAAACGTCGGCGTTCGCATCCGCCGCTCCGTTAAATGCGATTCGCGCCGACCGTAGTCGACGCGATTCGCTGGACGGTGCAGACGGAGGTCAGCGCCACCGGGTGGTCATGAGGAAGCCGACGAACGCGATGCCGAACCCGATCAGGATGTTCCACGCGCCGAGCTGTGGGATGGGGTACTGGCTGCCGCTCACGTAGAACACGACGATCCAGAGGAGGCCGACGATCATGAAGCCGAGCATGACCGGCAGGAACCATACCGGGTTGGGGGTCTCATCGGTTGACCGGACCTCGTTGACCGATCGGGACGAGCGCTTGGAGCGGGTCTTGGAAGCCATAGTGCCAACATTCTAGCCGGACACGATCGGCGGCTTCTCTGCGCAGCGGGGAGGAACGTGAGCGCCTCTCGGCACCCGCACGGCCTGGCCGATTAGACTCCGGACTCGTGACAGACCGCGATGATTCCGCTCCCGAGGAGGAGCTGCGTGTCGCGGAGACCCTCCCGACGTCGACGGACGACGACGACAGTGTTCCGTCTCCTTCGAGCGCTGGACAGCTGCGGCACGCCAAGGGCCGCAGAGCCGCAGCCAGCCCACGTCGCAAGGTGTCCGTTATCGGGGTCATCGGCGAACTGCTGGTGACAGCGGGAGTGCTCGTTCTGCTCTTCATCGGATGGCAGACCTGGTGGCAGTCGAGCGTGCTGGCGTCTCAGCAGAACAGTGCGGCGGCGGAGCAGAGCAAGAAGTTCCTGGATCAGGCGAAGGACTCTCCGACGCCAACCCCGAAGCCGACTCCCACCCCGGGCTCCACGGCAGTGAACTACGGTGATCCGCCCGTCATGAAGGCGCCGGGTGCCGCGCAATCGTTCGCCGTGATCTACGTGCCGCGGTTCGGGGCGGACTGGAAGCGCACGATCCGCGAGACGGTGGACGTGGAGAGTGTGCTCAACAGCTACAACGCCGGCGTCGGCCACTATTCGAACACGGCGATGCCTGGCGCGGTGGGCAACTTCGCGATCGCCGCACACGACACCGGATACGGCAACACGTTCATCGACGTCTCGAAGCTGCAGGTGGGCGACAAGATCTACATCCAGACCAAGGACGGGTACTACACCTATCAGTTCCGGAACATGGAGTACATCAGGCCGACCACCGTTCAGGTGCTCTACTCGGTGCCGCAGGTGAAGGATGCACAGCCCGGAGACCGCTACATCACCATGACGACGTGCAACCCGCCGTACCACGCGCAGGAGCGCATCGCGGCGTTCGGAGTGCTGGATTCCTGGCAGCCTCTGTCGGCGGGGCCGCCCAAAGAGATCGCTGCCGAAGTGGGGACCAACTGATGTACGGCGCACTGTGGCGCCTGTTGCCCGGACCCGTCTGGCTGAGGATCATCATTCTCGTGGTCCTGGTCGTGGCGGTGCTCTACTGCCTCGTGACGTGGGTTTTCCCGTGGATCGATAGTCTGCTGCAAAGCAATGAGGAAGGAACCGTCGGCGTATGACCCGGGTGCTCGTGATCGACAACTACGACAGCTTCGTCTACACGCTGAACGGGTACCTGCGCGAACTCGGTGCGGAGACGGATGTCGTGCGCAACGACGCGATCGCCGCCGACGACATCCCCTCGGTGTTGCGCGGCTACGATGCCGTGCTGCTCTCGCCCGGTCCTGGGACGCCACGGGATGCCGGGGTGTCGATCGACACGGTGAAGGCCGCTCTGGCGTCGGGGACGCCCTTGCTGGGCGTGTGCCTCGGACACCAGGCGATCGCTGAGGCGTTCGGCGCAACGGTGACGAATGCCGAGGAGCTCATGCACGGCAAGACGTCCGTGGTCGAGCACGACGGCTCGGCGTTCTACGACGATGTTCGCCAAGGATTCACAGCCACCCGCTACCACTCGCTCGCGGTGGTCGACGGTACCGTCCCAGACGACCTCATAGTGACTGCCCGCACCCCGGGTGGTGTCATCATGGGCTTGCGACACCGGACGGCACCCATCTACGGTGTGCAGTTCCACCCGGAGTCGGTGCTCACCCAGGATGGCTACCGGTTGCTGGGCAACTGGCTCGCCGTCGCCGGCCTCACCTCCGCCAAGGAACGCTCCCGCACGCTGGACCCGCTCCTCGCCGTCAGCTGAGCAGCCGGGCGCCCTGAACCGGACGCTGCACTCAGCCCGACCGTGCGACGCCACGGTCCGAGGTGGCGCAGCCTCGCGTCCCATGGCATCGCGACTTCGGATCGGGACAAGCCAGCTCGTAGGAGACGCGACCCGCTCTCGGAGGAGGCGGCGGCGTGTACGCCGCCGGACGCGACCACGCGGTCAGCCGACTGCGGTGCGCCGGGCGGGGCGCGCTGGAGCTGAAAGCGGGGGCCATTGCTGGCCGCCGCCGCGACGCCAGCGCTGCCGACCGTCTCGGTCGGCAGTTGCATCAATCACCCAGTGCAGTACGTGAACCTGATGGTGGATCCCTGGGGCACGGAGCCGGGCGCCTGATCCTGATGGTTCACCGGGGCGCCGGTCTGCGTCTTGCACGTCGGATCCGCTTCGGGGTCGGGGATGAGGCCGAGCTTGGGATCCTGCAGCGTCGTGGTCGCCTCTTGCACGCTCTTTCCCGTGATGTCGGGGAGGGTGACCTGGCCGTTCGAGACCACGAAATTAATGGTGTCACCCTCATGCGCGGTGGCGCCACTGGCCGGATTCGTCGAGATGACCACGTTGGCCGGAACCGTCGGCGAGTCCTGTGTGTCGACCTGGCCCATGACGAAGCCGAGCTGTTTCAGGGTGTTCTGGGCGTCGTCGACCGACGTGCCCGCGACATCCGGAACCTGGATCGCCTTGGCGCCGGTGGAGACGTAGACCGTGACCGTGTCGCCCTTGGTGGCGATGACGCCTGCGGCCGGATTGGTACGGATGACCTTGTCCTTCGGTACCGAATTGCTGGATTCCTCGGTGAAGGTGGACTTGAGCTTGACGCCGTTCAGAGCCTTGGTCGCCTGGTCGACGGTCATGCCGGCGACGATCGGGACCTTCGCTGCATTGTCGGCCAGGTGCTGGGTCGGCGACTGATTGAAGACCCAGAGCAGCAGGGCCGCGATGATCACGGCGATGCTGAGCACGCCCGCCCAGATCCAGAGCACGGGCGGGCGGCTCTGAGTGCGGACCACCTGGTCGTCGTCGGCCAGCTGCCGGAGCGCCGCCTCTGTCGGAGTGGGGCTGGTGGCGGATTCGCCGAAGAGTGCGGCATCGAAGGCGTCGCGCTTCTTGTGGATCGGCACCTGCCCAGAAGCAGCGAGCTCGAGGTCGTCGCGGAACTCGGCTGCTGTCTGGTAGCGCTGGTAGCGATCCTTCGCCAGCGCCCTCAGCACGACCATGTCGAATGCCGGTGAGACGCGGGCGTTGAGGCTGCTCGGCTTGACCGGCTGCTCGCTGACGTGTTGGTAGGCGACCGCGACGGCCGTGTCGCCGCGGAACGGCGGTCGTCCGGTCAGCATCTCGAAGAGCACGACGCCGGTCGAGTACAGGTCGGTGCGAGCATCCACCGTCTCGCCCTTCGCCTGCTCAGGCGAGAAGTAGCTTGCGGTGCCGAGGATGGCCGTCGTCTGGGCGACAGTTGCGGACGAGTCGCTGATGGCGCGGGCGATTCCGAAGTCCATCACCTTCACCTGGCCGGCGCGGGTGACCATGATGTTGCCGGGCTTGATGTCGCGGTGCACGACGCCGGCGCGGTGTGAGTATTCGAGCGCGGTCAGCAGGCCGGATGCGATGCGTGCCGCCTCCGCGGGCTCCAACGGGCCGTTGCGCAGGATGTCGCGCAGCAGCACGCCGTCGACGTACTCCATGACGATGAAGGGAGCCTGCACCTCGTTGCCGTGCGTGTCGCGGACCGTCTCCTCGCCGGCGTCGAAGACGCGGACGATGGTCGGATGTGCCATACGCGCGGCAGCCTGAGCCTCCTGGCGGAAGCGGGTGCGGAAGGCGGGGTCCGTCGCGAGCGATGGCTTCAGCAGCTTGATGGCGACAGTGCGCCCCAAACGGATGTCGACACCCTTGTGCACATCGGCCATTCCGCCTCGCCCGATGAGCTCGCCTACGCGGTATCGCCCCGCAAGCATGCGGGGTTCATCCGTGGTGGGGTAGTCGACGTCAGGCAACACTGCGAACAGTGTAGTGGGGCCAAGTTGTGAGTTCGGTACACCTCGTCGGGCTGGACGAGATCACCGCTGAGCGGGGGTCATGAGCCCGGGGCAGGAGTCGAGGTCGCCGACCCCTGAGCCGTGACGGTGATCGTCGGCGACTGACCCGATTCAACGGATGCACCGCAGAAGATCGTGTACGAGACGGTGTGATCGCCGGCCGTGGTGAAGGTGATGGTGCCCTGCGACCCTTGCGTGGGACCGGTGGGCGCCGGCTTGCCGTCGATGTAGAACTGGCGTCCGGTGAGCGACTGTCCGGACGGGCATTGCGCAGTGCCGAAGTTGAACGTCGCCGGCTGGTTGACGATGGCGGGCTTCGTCACCTGTGTGACGGTATCGGTCGGGGCCGACGGCGGCGTCATCGGACCGTACACGCTCAGCGTGATGGTCTGGGTGAACGCGACGTTCCCCGTCGGGTTCACGCCGTTGACAACGTCCACCTTGTCCTGGCTCGTGGCCGGACTCGTCTCATCCTTCTGGATGTTGTTCTGGCTGAACCCGAGCGCGACGAGCGCAGCGACGGCCTGGTCGTACGTCTTGCCCTTGTAGTCGTTGGCGTTGATGACAGCCGAGGTGGGCTTCGTTGCAGTCTGCGTCGCCGTTGTCTTCGGGGTGGTCGGCGGGGCCGAATGCGTGGTGTTCGTCGCCACCGGTGTCGGATGGTTCTGTGTCAGGAACGCGATCAACATGGCGATGAGGATGATGGCGAGGAGCGCGATCAGCGCGATGAGCGGCCACGTCCACGGGCTGCGCTTCTTCTTCTCGCCCTCTTCCTCTTCGGTCGTGGTCTCTTCTTCGCCGTCTGCCGCAGACAGAACAGTCGTCGCCTCGGTGGCACCCGCCGCCGCACCCGGCATGAGGAGCGTGTTGAAGCGTGTGGTGTCCGTTCCCTCGCCGAGCACGGCGGGAACGGCGGCTGCTGCCGCCTGGATGTCGCCCCGACGCAGCGCCGTCGCCGCACGCGCGAGGTGAGCCGCGGAGGCAGGGCGTTCCGCCGGGTTCTTCGCGATGCACGCGTACACCAGGTTGCGCACCGGCTCGCTGACGGTGACCGGGAGCGGCGGAGGCTGCTCGTTGATCTGCGCCATGGCGATGGCCACCTGCGATTCGCCCGTGAACGGACGACGGCCCGCGAGGCACTCGTACGCGACGATGCCGAGCGAGTAGATGTCCGTGGTAGGCGATGCGGGATGTCCGGATGCCTGCTCGGGTGACAGGTACTGCACGGTGCCCATGACCTGTCCGGTGGCCGTCAGCGGCACCTGGTCCGCGATGCGGGCGATGCCGAAGTCCGTGATCTTGACACGGCCGTCCGGGGTGATCAGCAGGTTGCCCGGCTTGATGTCGCGGTGCACCAGTCCGGCGGCGTGCGCGGCGTGCAGGGCGGCGGCCGTCTGCGCGACGATGTCGAGCACCTTGTCAGTGGAGAGCGTGTGCTCGCGCTCGAGGATGGTGGACAGCGCCTCGCCCGGCACGAGCTCCATCACGAGGAAGGCGCTGCCGTCTTCCTCGCCGTAGTCGAAGACATTCGCGATGCCCTCGTGGTTCACCAGTGCGGCGTGACGCGCCTCGGAGCGGAACCGCTCGAGGAAGGTCGGATCGCCGAGGTACTCGTCCTTGAGGATCTTGATGGCGACCTGGCGTCCGATGACGAGGTCCGTGGCCTGCCACACCTCGCCCATGCCGCCGACTGCGATCCGCGACTGGAGTTCATAACGTCCACCGAACGTGAGCCCTGTCGTGGGTCTCATTTGCCAAGCACCGCCTCTAGTACCTTCTTAGCGATCGGAGCAGCGACGGAGTTTCCGTTCCCACTCTGACCTAGTCCGCCGCCATCGTCGACCACGACCGCAATGGCGAACTGAGGATCATTCGCTGGAGCGAATCCGGTGAACCACAGCGTGTACGGGTCATCACTGCCGTTTTGCGCGGTCCCGGTCTTTCCGCCGACCTTGACCCCGTCTATTCTTGCATTGCTCGCGACGCCTTCTGAGACGTCCCTGACCATGGTCGCGGCGATCTGATCCGCCGTCTTCTTGCTGGTCGCACGTCCGAAGGCCGTTGGCTTGAACGAGTCCCTCGCCTGCAGGTCGGGCGTGAGCACGGACTCGACGAGATTCGGGCGCATCACCTCACCCCCTGTGCAGATTGCCGCGGAGTTCATGGCGATCTGCAGCGCAGTGGCTTTGTCGTCCTTCTGTCCGAATCCGCTCATGGCGACCGCATCGAGCGAGTCGTAGCCCGGATACTCGCTGGGTGACGTGCGCATCGGCACGTTGAAGCTCTGATTGAAGCCGTACTTCTCCGCCTGCGCTTTGATGGCATCCGATCCCAGCTTCATCGCCAGCTCGGCGTAGGGGATGTTGCACGACAGGATGAGCGCCGTCTCCAGTGAGACGGTGTCGCCCGAGCCGCAGGTCGTGTGCGAATCGTTATAGATCGTGGTGTTCGTGCCGGGGAGCGTCAGGCTGGACGGGTTGGGCATCTGCGACTCGAGCGTGTAGTTCCCGCTCTCCAGAGCAGCCGACAGGACGACCGGCTTGAACGTGGATCCCGGCGGATTCAGCTCGTTGATCGCCTTGTTGATCAGGGGCGATCCGGCGGCGTCGAGGAGCTGCTGATACGTGGCATCCACCTGGTTGACGTCGTGCACCGCCAGGGTGTTGGGATCGAAAGAAGGCTTCGACACCAGGGCGAGGATGCGTCCGGTCTTCGGCTGCAGCAGCGCCACAGCGCCCTTCTGATCGCCGAGCGCGTCGTAGGCCGCCTGCTGCGCGACGGGGTCGATCGTGAGCTCGACCGAGTTGCCCTGCGGATGCTTGCCGGTGAACAGGTTCTGCAGCTGAGAGAGGAAGTCGTCGTTCGACGTACCGCTCAGCTCGCTGTTCATGGCGCCCTCGATGCCGGTCGGGGCGCCGCTGATGGGGAAGAATCCGGTGACCGACGAGTACAGCGGGCCCTGCGGGTACTGCCGCTGGTACTTGTAGGAGTCGTTGCTGGGGACGGACTCGGCGACGGGCTGGCCCGCCACGAGGATGGAACCTCGCTGCACCTGGTAGCTGTCGTAGAGGGTGCGGGAGTTGCGGGCATCCGCGTTCAAGACGTCGGCGGCTGCGACCTGGATGACAGATGTCGACACGAACAGCGCGAGGAACATGCACAGCACGACGATGCTGACCCGCTTGATCTCTCTGTTCACCTACACCACCAGCCTCGGTTGGTTGCGGACGGTGTCGGACAGTCGCAGCAGCAGCGCGGCGATCACCCAGTTCGCGACGAGTGACGAGCCGCCGGCAGCGAGGAACGGAGTGGTGAGTCCGGTCAGCGGGATGACACGCGTGATGCCGCCGATGACGATGAAGACCTGCAGCGCGACGGTGAAGGCGAGGCCCACGCTGAGGAGCTTGCCGAAGTCGTCCTGGCCGCCGAAGCCCACCCGGAAGCCGCGCGAGACGAAGAGCAGATAGAGACACAGGATGGCGAAAATGCCGATCAGGCCCAGTTCTTCGCCGAGGCTGGCGATGATGTAGTCACTCTCCGCGAGGGGCGTGACGGTGGGACGTCCCTGTCCGAGGCCCGTGCCGAGCAGACCGCCGTGGGCGAGCCCGAAGAGGCCCTGCACGAGCTGGAAGCTGCCACCTGTCGCGTTGTAGACGTGGTCGTTGAAGGGATTCAGCCAGTTCTGGAAGCGACCCTGCACGTAGTCCAGAACGCGGCTGGCGATGTACGCGCCGCCGATGAACAGCACCAGACCGATGACGACCCATCCGATGCGCGCCGTCGCGACGTAGATCATCACGAGGAACAGGCCGAAGTAGAGGAGACCGGTTCCGAGGTCGTGCTGGAAGACGATCACGGCCATCGAGATGATCCAGAGCACGATGATCGGTCCCAGATCCCTCAGCCGCGGGAAGCGGATGCCGATGAACTTCTTGCCCACCATGGAGAGCGAATCCCTGGCCTGCACCAGGTATCCGGCGAAGAAGACGGCGAGGGCGATCTTGGCCAGCTCGCCGGGCTGGAAGCTGAACGGTCCGATGCCGATCCAGACGCGGGCGCCGTTCACCTCGCGTCCGATCACCGGGAGCATCGGCAGGATCAGGAGCACGAGCGCGCTGAGGCCGAACACGTAGGTGTAGCGCTGCAGCACGCGGTGGTTGCGGATCACGACGATGACGGCGATGGCGCAGAGGACCGCGATGGCCGTCCACACGATCTGGCGGACGGCCGCGGATTCCCATCCGGTGTCGTGCCGTGCGATGTCAATGCGGTAGATCTCGGCGATGCCGATGCCGTTGAGAACGGTGGCGATGGGGAGGACGAAGGGGTCGGCATCCGGTGCGAGGTAGCGCATCACGATGTGCATGGCGACGACGAGCGCCGAGAGGCCGACACCCAGGTAGATCAGGGTGAAATCGAGGTGCCCGAGCGCGCCGAGCTCGACCAGGATGACGGCGATCGCGTTGATGGCGCACGCGAAGATCAGCAGGCCGAGCTCGAGGTTCCGCAGCTTCTTGGGCAGGCGGATGCGCCGCACCGGTGCCGTCGCGGGGCCGGAGCGGTCGGGGGACGCCGTCGCGCTAACCGGAGCTGTCATCGGAGAGCTGGTTCACGATGCGTTTGGCGTCGTCGAGCGACGAGGCGTTGATGGTGTCCTGTACCTGCTGTTGCTCGTAGTCGCTCAGGCTGCTGACGGAGACATCCGTCTTCTTGTACACGTGCGAGAGCGAGATCGGACCGAGGTTCTGCTGCACGCCCTGGAAGATCGCGACCTTGCCGGCCGATTCTCCGACGAAATATCGCGACTGCGTCCACTCGTAGCCGACCACGACGGCGAGGACGATGGCGATGAGAAGGAGGATGCCGCTGAGCAGCCAGGTGAGCTTGCGTCGACGGGCGCGCCGCTGGTCCTCTTCGATGAGCTCGTCGAGGTAGTCGTCGGTCTGCGGCTCGAAGTGGGTGGGACCGGTGGCCGGTCGGGACGGATGCAGTCGCAGCGCCGGAAGCCGGAGCGCCCTCGTGTGCGCTGACGGCTCCTGCTCGAACAGCACGGGGGCTGCTGCGGATCCGACGGTGACGGGCTCGCGGATGCCGTCCGCGGTCGCGCGGTCGATGTCCACGATCACGACGGTGACGTTGTCGGGAGCTCCGGCGTCAAGGCTCGCGCGGACCAGTCGCTCGGCGGCAGCCGTCGGCGACTCCACGTTCGCCAGGATCGCCGCGATGAGCTCCTGCTTGATGACGCCGCTGAGGCCGTCGGAGCAGATCAGCCAACGGTCGCCGGGATTCGTGTCCGCGGTCCAGGTGTCGATCTCCGGAGACGAGTCCACGTCGCCGAGCACGCGCATCAGCACCGAGCGGCGAGGATGCGTGAGCGCCTCTTCCTCGGTGATGCGTCCCGTGTCGACGAGCCGTTGCACGAACGTGTGGTCCGTCGTGACCTGCTTCAGCTCGCCTCGGCGCATCAGGTAGATGCGCGAGTCGCCGATGTGCGCGAAGGCGATCCTGCCGTCCACGCGGATGAGTGCGCTGACGGTGGTGCCCATTCCGGTGAGCTCCGGATGCTCGAACACCGTCTCGGCGAGCAGTCCGTTGGCCGCCAGCAGCGCGGACTGCAGCGCGATCTGCGCCTCCTCCGCCGTCGGATACGCGTGGTCGATCTCCTTGATGCGGTTGGTCGCGATCGCGGAGGCCACGTCACCGCCCGCGTGCCCGCCCATGCCGTCGGCGACGAGGAACAGCGAGGCGCCGGCATATCCGGAGTCCTGGTTGTTCGAGCGCACCTTCCCGACATGGGACAGCGCTGCGGCAGTGAGGGAGGTCACCATGGGCTACCGCCGCAGCTCGAAGGTCGTCGTGCCGATCTTGATGGGAGCGTCGAGCGGTACTTGCGTGGGGACTGTGACACGTTGCCCGTCGAGGAACGTGCCGTTGGTGGAATCGAGGTCCTGGATCATCCACTCGTTGTTCCACAGCATGAGCCGGGCGTGATGAGTGGACGTGTAGTCGTCGCGGATGACGAGACCGGACTCGCCTGAGCGGCCGATCGTGATGGGCTCGTTGCCCAGCTCGACCTCCGTGCCGCGCCGCGGTCCTGACGTGATGACGAGCTTGTTGGCCGTGAGAACCGTTGCCATCGGGCGGTTCGGGAAGGCGCCGGTGGGCTCGCCTGGTCTGGGACGGTATCCGGTCGCAGGTCCGGACTGCCTGTCGATGGGGCCGGTGGTCGGTCGCGCGAGGCCCGCGAGGGGATGGTCTCCTGCGGCGCCAGCAGCGGCGCCGGTCGCGGCGCCCGTTGCCGCGGATGCCCCCATCGCTGAAGCGGAGCCGGGAGGCGCGGACGGGACATTCGCGAAGGGGCCGGGCGTGGCATCCGACTGCAATTTGCGCACGCGCTGGCCGAAGAGATCGCTGCGCAGCGCATAGACGATGGCGAAGACGAACAGCCACAGCAGCAGGAGGAACCCGATGCGCAGCACGAGGAGTGTGAGCGTGCTGACCGTCATCGGTCCCAGAATCCGTCGATGTCGTGACGCCGGGTGACGTCGTCGGGCTCTGGCGTACGCGGAGAACGAGCGGATGCCTGGGGCAGCACGCGGAACACGATACGGGTGCGGCCGATGGTGACGACGGAATCCGGTTCGAGAATGGCCTTCTTCACGGGACGTCCGTTGAGCTGCGAGCCGTTCGTGGAGCCGAGATCGCGCACCTGAGCGTGCGAGCCGTCCCACGAGATCTCGATGTGCTTGCGGGACGTGCCGCTGTCGTCGACCGTGATGTCCGCCTCGCGGCCCCGGCCGACGACCGTGCGGGAGTGAGTCAGCGGGTAGCGCTTGCCGTCGATGTCGAGCACGGGCACCCACGAGACCTCGCCGCGGATGTTCTGCGACTCGACCTGCATGATGCCCGTCGACAGCGAATCGTCGGGGTGCATCGTGATCTGGATGCCGCCGGCGAACTGGTAGTGCTGCTTGCGCGCGTGCTGCTGCACGAAGTCGGTCAGCTCGTCGGTGAGCGCGGGACCCATGGCGTGCATCCGCTTGTAATCGCTGGGTGCGAGCAGCAGGGTGAAGTCGTTCGGGGCGAGGATGCGATCGCGGGTGACGACTGCGGCCTTCGTGTCGAGTTCGCGCCGAAGTGCGCTGGTCAGTTCGACCGGTTGCAGGCCGGACCGGAAGGTCTTCGCGAACGCGCCATTGACGGCGCGTTCGAGGCCCTTCTCGAAACTGTCCAGAATGCCCACAGGTCTCCCGATCTGCCCGACGACTAGATGCATGTTAGCCGTACCCAGTGTGAAGCGGCCTCGATCGCGACGGGAGGCTTCGGTGCGTCATCCGCCATCGGGGCGCCGTGAATACGGCGTTCTGCACCGGCCTGTCCACCGTGTACGTTCACGGATGATCCGGGCGCGTCGCGGGGCCGTCGGCAGCGCCGATGAGCTGGGTGAGCGCCGCGGGCATCCCGCGGTCGAATGACACGGTCGAGGGCAAAGACAGCCGGCAGCGGAGAGGGGATGCCGCGAAATGGCATCCCCGCCGATCGCATGCTAATCTCGCTGGGTTGGCACGCACGCGTGTCGGCGAATCAGCGCGAGTGGCGGAATAGGCAGACGCGCACGGTTCAGGTCCGTGTGCCCGTGAGGGCGTGGGGGTTCAACTCCCCCCTCGCGCACAAAGGAGAATGACCCCGGGATCTCCCGGGGTCATTCTCCTTTTGCCCTTGAGGGTTGCTGAGAACCGGCCCGGGTGGGCCCCGCGGCCGGAGGGTCCGCGCGCTGCGTAGCAGCGTGTGGAGGGGCCGCAGGGACTACTCCCCCTTCGCGGGACCGAAGCATCGCCTCGGTCCCGAACCGAGCCGCGCGAAGCGCGCTCCTCATCTGCTGCTCCTCACAGACCGGTTCCTGCCCACCGTGCCCCTTCGCCGCACGCGGACGCGCGTCATCCGTCGTGTAGACAGGACCGTCTGGATGCACGCGAGGGGCGCGGGATGGCTCACGGTCGCGCGATGACGATCCCCGCGCTCGCCGGCTGTGGGGCGTCCATCGCGACGAGAGCGTCGATGGCGCCGTCGAGGTCCGTGGTCGATCCGACGAGTCGCGACGGATCCAGTCGCCCGTCGGCGATGAGCTCCAACATCTCCGGGTAGTCGCGGGCGCTCATGCCGTGGGACCCTGCGACGGTCAGCTCCCAGGCGATGACGCGATCCCAGGCCAGCGGTGCGTTCGTGTTGTCGCCGAGCATGAGGCCGACCTGCACGTGCACGCCACGCCTCCGCAGGGAGCGCACGGCGGATGCGGCGGTGCCGGCCGATCCCAGCGCGTCGATCGACGCGTGTGCACCGCCACCCGTCGCCTTGATGACGGCGCGTTCGAGCGCTGCGTCGTCGGATCCGGAGCGGACGGCGTGGGTCGCGCCGAGCTCGCTCGCCCGCTCGAGTGCGGCATCCGATACGTCGACGGCCGTGACGTGTGCCCCGAGCGCGGACGCGATCATGATCGCGGAGAGCCCGACGCCGCCGCATCCGAAGACGGCGACCTCGTCGCCGGGCGCCACGCGAGCGTGGGCCGTGATCGCACGGAACGCCGTGGCGAAGCGGCAGCCCAGCGCTGCGGCGGCGTCGAACGGGACGACATCCGGAAGCCTGACCAGGTTCGTGTCGGCGGCGGTCACCACGACGTATTCGGCGAAAGATCCGTCGCGGGTGAAGCCGGGCTGGGTCTGATCGGGGCAGACCTGGGCGTCGCCGCGCACGCACCATTCGCAACTGCCGCAGCCGTTGACGAACGGCGCCGTGACGCGCTCGCCGGGCGCGAAGCGCGTCACCGCGGCACCGACAGCGCTGACCACGCCGGCGAACTCGTGGCCCGGGACGATCGGCAGGGGCACGGGATCGTGTCCGCGCCACGCGTGCCAATCGGATCGACAGACGCCGGTGGCCTCAACCCGCACGACGGCGCCGTCGGGAGGACAGGAGGGAACAGGGACCTCGGCGATCCGCGGTCGCGTCCCGATCTCGTCGTAGACGACCGCCCGCATCGTGTCTGCCACCAGCCCATTCTCGCTGTGCTGGTCGCTACGGTGGACGCACCAGGACATCGACGAGGGGCGGCACGACGATCCATGGACGCACTGACGACGACGGCGCTCATCGCCGCCACCGTGACCACCGGGCTGCTTGCCGGGGTCTTCCAGCTCTACACGTTCGCGATCATGCCGGGCCTGCGGCGTGTGGATGACAACACGTTCGTCACGGCATTCGCGGCGCTCGATCGGGCCATCGTCAACCCGTGGTTCCTGCTCGTGATCTTCTTCGGGGCGCCGGTGCTGACCGCGCTGGCCGCGATCGCTGGATGGGGCGGTCCGGGTTTCGGGTGGATGGTCGCCGCCTTCGCCGCGACGGTCGTGTGCATCGTGATCACAATGGCGGTGCACCTTCCGGCGAACAACGCGCTCAAGGCGGAAGCGGGGGATCCGCTGCAGGACGCCGGTGCCATCCGCCGCCGTTTCAGGGAAGCCAGATGGGCTGCGTGGAATCTCGTGCGGTCTGTGCTGAGCACAGGCGCCGCGGTCGGGCTGGCGGTCGGGCTGACGCAATGAGCATCCGTCGGTACACCGTCGGAGTTGTCGTGACGCTCGCAAGTGTCTGGAGCCTGTGACGCCCCTGTCGCCGCGCCCGCGACTCAGGGACTCAATCGGGTCGGCCCCACGAGCGAGCTCGTGCGTCCAACCCTCAATCACCTTTAGGCTCGGAGCCGACGTCGCCGCAGCGGCGGGAACGGGAGCGAAGGTGCGCGCGTTCGTGATCACCGCGCCTGGGCAGGCGGAGGTCGCCGATGTGCCGGAGCCGGTGGCGGCATCCGGTGAGGTCGTGGTGGACGTGCGGCGGGCCGGCGTCTGCGGCACGGACATGGAGTTCTACACCGGCCACATGGCGTATCTGCACGATGGGAACGCGCGGTATCCGGTGCGCATCGGCCATGAGTGGATGGGCGTCGTCACCGAGCTCGGACCCGGCGTGGATGCCTCGTGGCTCGGCCGTCGGGTGACCGGCGACACCATGCTCGGCTGCGGGCACTGCCGGCTGTGCCGCAGCGGACGACAGCACGTGTGCGCGGACCGCGAGGAGGTGGGCATCAGGCGCGGACGCGCCGGCGCCCTCGCCGAGCGGATCGCGGTGCCCGCCAGGTCGCTGCACGGGCTGCCGGCATCCGTGGACGACGTGCTCGGCGCGCTGGTGGAGCCGGCGGGCAACGGCCTGCGTGCGGCTCGCGCGGCGGGATCCGCCGAGCGCGTGCTTGTGGTCGGTCCCGGCACGATCGGGCTTCTGGCCGCGATGTTCGCGCGCGCCTCGGGGAGCGAGGTGCATCTCGTGGGGGTGACGCAGGCATCCGTCCACTACGCACGTTCGCTGGGGTTCGCGGCATGGCTCGGCTGGAATGCCGTGCCCGACCTGCCCTTCGACGCCGTGATCGACGCCGCGACGGATGCCGGCACCCCGGCTCGCGCGGCCGACCTCGTGCAACCGGGCGGTCGCGTGGTGCTCATCGGCATCGCGTCGGAGCCGAGCCTCGTCGACACACGCACCCTGCTGCTGAAGGATGCGACAGCGACGGGGATCCTCAGTGCGTCACCGGGATTGGATGCTGCGATCGCCGGATTCGCGTCGGGTGCCGTGGATGCGCGTCCACTCGTCGCCGCGACGATAAGCCTCGATCATGTGGCCGAGGTGCTCAGCGGACAGCGTCCGATGGACGCCGGGCCTGGCCCGAAGGTCCACGTCGACCCGCGCCTGTGACCTCGCCCAGACGGAGCTGACGGGTAATCGCTGACCGACTAGCGGCCGTGTGGGCTGGTTTCGACAGGCTCGACCGGCGGTGATCGAGTCAGCGCTCCTTGAGACGCTCCGTGAGGTAGGCGTCGAGTGCCTCGAGCGGGATGCGCTCTTGACCCATCGTGTCGCGGTCGCGCACGGTCACAGCGTTGTCGTCGAGGGAGTCGAAGTCGACGGTGACGCAGAACGGCGTGCCGATCTCGTCTTGCCGGCGATAGCGGCGGCCGATCGCGCCCGAATCGTCGAAGTCGACATTGCGGTGCTTGCGGAGGTCGTCGGCGAGGGAGCGTGCCAGAGGCGAGAGCTTCTCGTTGCGTGACAACGGCAGGACGGCGACCTTGACCGGCGACAGGCGCGGGTCGAGCTTCAGCACGGTGCGGGTGTCGGTGCCGCCCTTCGCGTTCGGCACCTCTTCCTGGTGGTAGGCGTCGACGAGGAACGCCATCATCGACCGGGTGAGACCGAACGACGGCTCGATCACGTACGGCAGGTAGCGCTCGTTCGTCGCCTGGTCGAAGAATGCGAGGTTCTGGCCGGAGGCGTCCGTGTGGTTCTTCAGGTCGAAGTCGGTGCGGTTGGCGACACCCATGAGCTCGCCCCAGCCCTTGCCGGCGAAGCCGAACTCGTACTCGATGTCGATGGTGCCGTCCGAGTAGTGCGCGCGCTCGGACTCCGGAACGTCGAACTTGCGCATGTGCGACGGATCGATGCCGAGGTCGACGAACCAGTTCCACGAGGCATCCACCCAGTGGTCGAACCATTCCTTCGCCTCCGCCGGCGGCACGAAGTATTCGATCTCCATCTGCTCGAACTCGCGCGTACGGAAGATGAAGTTTCCCGGCGTGATCTCGTTGCGGAACGCCTTGCCGACCTGGCCGATGCCGAACGGCGGCTTCATGCGCGCCGCCTGTACCACGTTGGCGAAGTTCACGAAGATGCCCTGCGCCGTCTCGGGGCGCAAATAGTTCAGTCCGGAGTCGTCCTTCACCGGTCCGAGGAACGTCTCGAGCATCATGTTGAAGTCGCGCGGAGGCGTCCACTGACCGCGGGTGCCGCAGTTCGGGCAGGCGATGTCGCCCATGCCGTTCTCCGGCGCGCGACCCTTCTTCTCCTCGAAGGCCTCGATGAGGTGGTCCTCGCGGAAGCGCTTGTGGCAGTGCAGACACTCCACCAGCGGGTCGGTGAACACCCCGACGTGACCGGATGCCACCCACACCTGCTTCGGCAGAATGACCGCCGAGTCCAGGCCGACCATGTCGGCGCGGCCGCGCACGAACGTCTGCCACCACTGGCGACGGATGTTCTCCTTCAGCTCCGTGCCTAGGGGGCCGTAGTCCCATGCGGACCGCGACCCGCCGTAGATCTCGCCCGACTGGAAGACGAACCCGCGGTGGCGGGCGAGGGCGATGACGGCATCGAGCGCTGTCTGGTCGGGCATGGGTGCATCCCCTTTCGAGGAACTGGTGGATGGGAGCACGTGACTGTCTAGTTTAGTGATCCTCAGGTGAGGGCTTTCCCCGTCGTTCCGGGCGAGCAGTCGAACGGTTCGGGGAAGCGGATGCACGCATCCGGTTCACGTTCGCGGCCGACGGCGGCAGAGTGGACCTCATGGCGGAGAAGACGGGCGAACCCCGATCCCGGCGCATCGTGATCGCGGGCGCGTCGGGCATGATCGGAACGGCGCTGGCGACACGGTTGCAGGCATCGGGCGACGAGGTCGTCTCGCTCGTGCGCAGGCCGGAGCGCGCGGCGGGCGAGGTGCGCTGGGATCCGGCGGAGGGCATCCTCGACCCTGCGGTGGTGAGCGGAGCGGATGCTGTCGTGAGCCTCTCGGGAGCACCCACCGCGCGGCTTCCGTGGACGCGTGCATATAAAGAGGTCGTGATGCAGTCGCGGCTCGACGTGACGCGCACGATCGTGGATGCCATCCACGCAGCGAAGCGACCACCAGCAGTCTTCGTGAGCGGATCGGCCGTCGGCTTCTACGGTGATCGGGGCGACGAAGACCTCACGGAGTCGTCGCCGAGGGGGACCGCCTTCCTTTCCGCGGTCGTGAAGGCATGGGAGGAGGAGGCCGCGAGGGCCTCTGACGCCACGCGGGTCGCGTTCGTGCGCACAGGACTGGTCGTCGGACGCGGAGGCGCGATGAAGGCGCTCGGATTCGTGGCCAGGGCCGGACTGGCCGGGCCGATCGGATCCGGTCGCCAGTGGTGGCCGTGGATCAGCCTCCGCGATGAGGTGGCTGCGATCGACCACCTCATCGGATCCCGGATCGCGGGACCGGTCGACTTCGCCGGGCCGACTCCGGCGACCGAGGCGGAGTTCATGCGCACGCTCGCACGCCTCGTCCACCGGCCGTACGGGATGCCGGCACCCGCTATCGCCCTGCGGCTCGTGCTCCGGGACGCGGCCGACGAGCTGCTGCTGGGGAGCCAGCGCATGCTGCCGGTCGCGTTGCTGGACGACGGCTTCGAGTTCCAGGACCGCACCGTGGAGTCGGCGCTCATCGAGTACCTGCGCGAGGAAGGACGCTGAGATGCCGAGCGACGACGCGGAACACGTGCACTGCGAGGACGCGGCGACCTGGCGCGACTGGTTGCTGCGCAACCACGATTCGTCCGCCGGAGTCTGGCTGGTGTCCTGGCGACGTGTGACCGGGCGCCCGGCGATGACCTACGACGAGTCGATCACGGAGGCCGTGGCCTTCGGCTGGGTGGACAGCCAGGCGAAGACGATCGACGAGGAGCGCTCCGCGCTCCGGTTCGGTCCGCGAAGGCCGGGGTCGCCGTGGGCGGGAACGAACAAGGTCAGGGTCGCGCGACTCGAGGCGGACGGCAGGATGACCGATGCCGGTCGCCGTGTCATCGAGACCGCGAAGGCCGACGGCAGCTGGAACCTGCTCGACGACGCCGAGGCGCTCGTCGTCCCGGATGATCTCTCGGCGGCGCTCGCGGCGGCAGGCGCCACTGACGCGTGGTTCGCGCAGACTCCGAGCGTGCAGAAGGCCTCGCTGACGAAGCTCGCGCTCGCGAAGCGGGCGGAGACGCGCGCGAAGTACGTGGTGCAGATCGCCGCAGCCCTGCAGTCGCGCTGAGCTCAGCCGAGCCCGACCGTTGGTGCGAGGGTGGAGATCCACGCCTGCTGTGTCGGGCATCCGCTCAGGATTCGTGCCAGCGCATCGTGCTCGGCCTGCGTCACCCACAGGTGATAGGCGGCCTTCACGGAGACCTGCTTCGCGGCGTACGTGCACCAGTACGAGCGGTTCGGGGGAAGCCAGGTGGCGGCATCCCCATCGCCCTTCGCGCTGTTCGTCGGGCCGTCGACCGCGAGAAGCTCGAGCGGATCGTTGGCGAGCGTCTCGCGTTGCTGCTGCGTGAGCTGCTGCGCGCCGGTCTCCCAGGCATCCGACAGCGGAACGAGATGGTCGATCTGCACGAGCAGCGACGTCTGCACTCCGCGCTGGAAGTCGATCGTCTTGCCCGTGTACGGATCGTTCAGCACTCCCGTCTCCACGGTGCACGATCCCTTCTTCGCGACCTGCTGCAGGTCGCGGGACAGTATGTCGTCGCGGGTGTCGCAGTGGTTGCCGTCGATGTCCTTCCACGCCGCGCCGAAGTCACCGACGCGGTCGTAGCCGGTGTGTGGCGCACGTCCCTTGACCGGGACGGTGTCGAGCGCGGCCAAGGCCGTGCCTGCGGCGGCAGGTGCGACGGTCGACGTCGCGACGGACGTCGGTGAATCGGGACCGTCCAGCGATCCGTCCGAGAGAGCGGATGCCACGCCCGAGCACGCCGCGAGCATCAGGGTGACCGCGGCGACGGCGGCCAGGGCGATGGTTCCGCGAGCCGCGTGAAGGCGGCGGCGAACGGGAGCAGTGGGCATGCGGATCTTCCGGGTCGTGGCGTCGTCGGGCCGGCGCTCGTGATGAGGGTAGCGACATCCGCGGACACTCAGACCGAGGCGATCCGGACAGCGCACGGCGCCGGCGGGGCCATCGCCATCCGCCGAACGCCGGCGTCTCGCCCGGTCGCGGGCGGGCGCCGCAGGACCGGGAAAACGTGCTGTGAGACTACGCCGCTGCGGTCGCCGGGTAAAGAGGAATGCTCGACTACTCGGTGGGCGCCGCCCACGTGGCCGTGCGGCTAGGACGGTGATCCGGATCGAGCAGCGCGAGGGGCAGAACACTCCGCGGTCGCTTCCAGAGGAGCGTGAGCCCGAGCGTGAGGAAGGCGCCGATCGTCGCCGCGATGATGTCTCCCATGGTGTCGGTGTTGCCGTTCTGCGCGTGCGTGCCGATCAGGTGGTCGCTGGTGAACTCGCAGATCTCCCAGGCGGCGGCGAACGCCATCGGTGTGAGGATCCCGATGGTCAGCGAGAACCAGCGCGGCAGTGCGATGCCCGTATGCTCCTCGACGCGTCGCACAGCGACCCACCCGACCCACGCGAGCATGATGCCGGAGTCGAGGTGCACGACCTTGTCCCAGTGCGGAATGTACCCGTAGACGCCGAGCGCACTGCCGGCGAACGGCCCGCCCGTCAGGAAGATCAGGAAGTGGAGCTGCAGCGCCCGCGGCAGAACCGTGCGAAATACGAGCTGAGCTATCGCCGGCACCCAGAGCGCCGGCACCATCAGCACGGCCACGATCATGTTGGTCGAGAGGCCGAACAGCGAGAACGCGACGGCGAGCACGATGAAGCCGAGCTGGAACGGCAGTGCGAGGAGAGCGGATGCCCGCGCCGCCTGCAGCACGTCGACCTGGCGTCCTGTTCGACGTGGTCCATCGGGTGCGGCGGCCTCCGAGCTCTCCATCTCGCCACTCTGCGCTCCTCGCACCCGGAAGGTGCCGAGGCGCGACGGAGTCACCCGATAGGGGCCAGGGCGGAACCGACTCCCTCCCGCGATGCTCTCGGCCGACGACGGCGACACGCCCTAGCCTGACGAGCATGTCGACCCATATCCTCGCCATCGACCAGGGGACAACGAGCACCCGCGCGATCGTGTTCGACCACGCGGGCAGCGTCGTCTCCGTCGGCCAGCTGGAGCACAGGCAGATCTTCCCCAAGGCGGGCTGGGTAGAGCACGACCCGATGGAGATCTGGCGCAACGTGCGCGAGGTCATCGGCATCGCGCTCGCCAAGGCGAACCTGACCAGGCACGATCTGGCCGGCGTCGGCATCACGAACCAGCGCGAGACGACGGTGGTCTGGGACAGGGCGACGGGCAAGCCCGTCTACAACGCGATCGTCTGGCAGGACACCCGCACCCAGACGATCGTGGACCGGTTGGCCGCAGAGGGTGGGCTGGATCGCTTCTCCCAGGAGGTCGGGCTTCCGTTGGCCACCTACTTCGCCGGCACCAAGATCGCGTGGATCCTGGAGAACGTCGACGGAGCACGCGAGCGCGCGGAGCGCGGTGAGCTGCTCTTCGGCACGACCGACACCTGGGTGCTCTGGAATCTCACCGGCGGCAGGCACGGAGGCGTACACGCCACGGATGTGACCAACGCATCCCGCACGCTCTTCATGGATCTGACGACGCTGGACTGGCGTGACGATATCCTCGACGCCTTCGGGGTGCCGCGGTCGATGCTGCCGCAGATCCGTTCCTCGAGCGAGGTGTACGGCGAGGCGGAGACGCACAGCCTGCTCCGGGAGGCGCCGATCGCGGGCATCCTGGGCGACCAGCAGGCGGCCACCTTCGGCCAGGCGGCGTTCGACGTCGGTGAGTCGAAGAACACCTATGGAACGGGCAACTTCCTCATCGTCGGCACCGGCGAGGAGATTGTGCACAGCAGGAACGGGCTCATCACGACGCTCGCGTACCGGCTCGGCGACGAGGCGCCGCGGTACGCCCTGGAGGGATCCATCGCCGTCACCGGCTCGCTCGTGCAGTGGCTGCGCGACAATCTGGGCATCATCTCGGACGCGAAGCAGGTGGAGAAGCTCGCCGCCTCCGTCGACGACAACGGCGGTGCCTACATCGTTCCGGCGTTCTCGGGTCTGTTCGCCCCCTACTGGCGACCGGATGCCCGCGGCGCGATCGTCGGCCTCACCCGTTTCGTGAACAAGGCGCACCTCGCACGTGCGGCGTTGGAGTCCACCGCGTACCAGACCCGAGACGTGCTCGAGGCCGTCGAACAGGACACCGGGAAGGCGCTCACGGAGCTCAAGGTCGACGGTGGGATGACGGCCAACGAGCTGCTCATGCAGTTCCAGGCGGATCTGCTCGGCATCCCCGTCGTGCGTCCGACAGTCGCCGAGACGACCGCGCTCGGCGCAGCCTATGCCGCCGGACTCGCGGTCGGCTTCTGGCGGGACCGCGACGAGCTGCGGACCAATTGGCAGGAGGGCAAGCGGTGGGTGCCGACATCCGATCGCCAGCCCGTGGAGAAGCTGTACAAGACCTGGAAGAAGGCCGTGACAAAAACGTTCGATTGGGCGGAGTAGCGGGGGTCGGCGCACCTGTCGGTCGGACCGCGTTCACACGTCGCACACACCGCGCAGGTATCATCGCTCCACCCGACCGCCCCGATGAAGAAGTGATCGTCCTGATACGCGTACTCAGTTACAACCTCCGCAAGAACCGAGCGACGGGCGAGCTCATCGACCTCGCTGCCGCCACCTCGGTCGACGTGATGTGCCTTCAGGAAGCGGACACCACGGTGCTGCCGGAGGAGGTCGGAACACTCCGTCTCGCCGACTCCACCAAGCGCAACCGGCTCGGCCTCGCCGTCTATTACCGAGCCGACCGATTCCACCTGCGCGAGACCGACACCTTCGAGCTGAAGAAGTCGCTGCACGACCGCGTGCTGGCTCCGGCTCACGAGCGGCTCGTCGGAACTCTGCTTCAGGATGCCGCCACCGGCCACGAGGTCGTCGTCGCGTCGTTCCACGCGGCACCGCTCACCGCGCTGAACTCGTTGCGCCGCACGCAGATCCATGCCGCGCACGCCGAGTTGCTGCGGCTCGGACACGGGGCGCCCACGCTCATGATCGGCGACTACAACTACCCGTTCTTCACCCAGTCGCTCGGTGAGAAGGTCAAGGCCGCCGGGTACGACATGTCTCTCAGCGACCGCAAGACGTACACGCGCTACAAGTTCTTCAAAGGACACTTCGACTTCGTGACCTCTGCCGGGCTCGATGTGCACACGGTCGAGACTCTGCGCAGGGGCGACTCCGATCACCTGCCGATCGTGGTCTCGGCCGACTACGGCACTCTCGCCAAGGCGAGCTAGCGACGGTCCGCTCCGATCCGGCAGATTGAGCCGTTCGGCTCTCACCGCGCCCCCACCTGGACCAGCGGTCGTGCGGCCGGGCTGGTTTCCACGAGCTCAACCAGCGGCACATGAGCCCAGACAACGGAGCCCCGATCCGGCAGAGCTGACGCTCGACCGGTATACGCGGCTGACTACGATCGAAGGGTGACCGCCCTCACCGAACTGTCCTCTGCCGAGCTCCGCGAACTGCACGCGCAGCTCACCGCTGACTACGCCGCGCTCGTCGAGCGCGGGCTGTCTCTCGACATCACGCGCGGCAAGCCGTCCGCCGAACAGCTCGACCTGTCGAACGCCCTGCTGATGCTCCCGGGCGAGGGGAACTACCGTGACGCGGGCGGAGCGGATCTTCGCAACTACGGCAACCCGCAGGGCCTCCCCGAACTGCGCGCCATCTTCAGCGACGTGCTGCGCGTGCCGGTGCCCCAGCTCCTCGCCCTCGGCAGCTCGAGCCTGACGATCATGCACGACGTCGTCGTGCATGCGCTGCTGCACGGACTCCCGGAAAGCGAGCGGCCGTGGGCCCGCGAGGAGACCGTGTCGTTCCTGTGCCCGGTGCCAGGGTACGACCGTCACTTCGCGATCACCGAGCACCTCGGCATCCGCATGATCCCGGTGGCGATGACGGATGACGGACCCGATGTCGCGGAAGTCGAGCGTCTGCTCGCTGAGGACCCGACGATCCGTGGCATCTGGTGCGTCCCCGTGCACTCCAACCCGACGGGTGCCGTCTACACCGAAGAGGTGGCGCGCGCTCTGGTGTCGCTGCCCGCGGCATCCGACTTCCGCATCTTCTGGGACAACGCCTACGCCGTGCACCACCTCACCGACGACGTGCCCGAGCCCATCGACATCCTGTCGCTGGCGGCGGAGGCCCGAAACCCGGACCGCGTGTTCGTGTTCGCGTCCACCTCGAAGGTGACGTTCGCGGGCGCAGGCGTCGCGTTCTTCGGGTCATCACCAGAGAACGTCTCCTGGTACCTCAGCCATGCGGCCGTGCAGTCGATCGGACCGGACAAGCTGAACCAGCTGCGCCACGTGCAGTTCCTGAAGGACGAGGCCGGGGTGCGCGAGCACATGCTTCGCCACCGTGCACTGATCGAGCCCAAGTTCGCGGCGGTGAGCGAGGTGTTCGAGCGTCGGCTCTCGCCGTACGGAGCCGGTACCTGGACCACCCCGACGGGGGGTTACTTCGTGAGCCTCGACGTGCATGACGGATGCGCCGAGCGAGCCGTCGCGCTCGCCGCGCAGGCGGGCATTGCGGTGACACCTGCCGGGTCGACGTATCCGTACCACCGCGACCCGAAGGACGCGAACATCCGGATCGCGCCGACCATGCCGTCACTCGCGGAGCTGGTGGAGGCGCTCGAGGGGATGTGCACGGCGATCCTGCTCACCGAGGTGGAGCGCCTGCTCGACACGACGGCGTAGGACCGGCCGATCGAACTCGCCGAGTGAACCGAACGGATCGAAGGGCTGGAACTCCGTCCACCCTTCGATCCGTTGCGTTGCTCCGAGCCGCTCCTAAGCCTGCTTCGCGACCGCGGGTGATGCCACGCTCTGCTCGGGGCCGGGCTTGGCATCCGTGACGGCCTTCGGCCGTCCTGGCAGCGCGAACGCGAGCAGCGTCGCGACTCCGGTGAAGCCGATCGACCACCAGAACGCCGTGTCGAACGAGGTGGCGACACCGGCCACGCCCGCCGAGGCGTGCGCGGTGAGTGCGGACTGCAGGATGACGGCGAGCACGGCCGTGCCGAACGATCCGCCGAGCTGCTGCGCGGTGCGGGTGATGATGCTGGAGTGCGGGATGTCGGCCCGCTGCAAGCCCTGGAACGACGCCACCATCAGCGGCATCACGATGGCGCCGAGCCCGAAGCCTCGCACGAACAGCACGGCCATCAGGTACCACTCGTTCGTGGTCGCCGTGCTCAACGCGAACGGGATGGTCGCCAGGCCGACGATGGCGAAGCCGATGACGCCGACCCACTTCGCACCGAGCTTGTCGGTCAGGCCGCCAGCGAGGCTGCGACTGGCGAGCGTGCCGAGTCCCTGCGGGATGAGGAAGAGGCCGGCCGCAAGAACGTCGGCGCCGCGCAACTGCTGCAGATAGAGAGGGAGCAGGAGCATGATCCCGTACGCGGCGAGGCCGGAGAGGAACAGCAGCGCGGACGCCGACCACACCGATCGATGACGGAGCAGTCTGATATCCACCAGTGCCTTCTCCTTACGCCGCAACGCCCAGGCCACGAAGGCGGCGAGCAGGACTGCGCCGATCGTGAGCGGCAGCCAGGCATCCGTGGCGCCGAATCCCTTGGACCCCGCGGAGTTGGAGAGACCGAGCAGCAGCGCCACCAGCGACGGAAGCAGCAGGATCATGCCGACGACGTCGAGCCGCGGTCGGGTCTTCGCGGGGACGTCGCGGGGGAGCATCCGCCAGGCCAGGAAGAGGCCGACAACGCAGAACGGCACGTTGACCCAGAAGATCCACTGCCAGTCCAGCCAGTTCAGGATGATGCCGCCCACCGCGGGTCCGAGGATCGGTCCCAGCATGGCGGGCAGACCGACGGTGGCCGCGATGCGGCCGAGGTTCTTGCCGCCTGCCGCCTGCATGACGAGCGTCTGCAGCAGGGGCAGCATGATGCCGCCGCCGATGCCCTGGATGACGCGGAACGCGATCAGGCTCTCGGCGTTCCACGCAAGGCTGCAGAGGATGGAGCCGACGAGGAACAGGGTGAGGGCGATCATCCAGGCGCGTTTGCCGCCGAGCCACTGCTGCACCCATGCGCTCAGCGGGACCGTCGCGGCGAGAGCGAGGACGTAGCCGGTGGTGACCCATTGGATGGTCGAGACCGACACATCGAGGTCTTTGGAGAGCGTGTGCAGGGCAACGCTCATGATCGTGGTGTCGAAGACGACCGCCAGCACGCCGACGACGAGGGCGGTGGTCGTTCGCTTGAGTTCGCGGCTGACGATCGGGTCCGAGGTCGCCGCCGGGGGTGTGGTGCTCATGGAATCTCCTCATTTAGATACGCGCATGTATCTAACAATGTCCAGGATACGAGGCTGCGATAAGATACGCAAGTGGATCTTGAGTCGAAAAGCCCAGACTCTCCTAGCGCAGCCCAGGGCCAGCGTCGGCGTAGAGGGGACGAACTTGAAGCAGCCCTTCTGGATGCCGCATGGGACGAGCTCGAGCAGAACGGCTACGCGGCGCTCACCTATGACGCCGTCGCGCAGCGCGCTCAGACCAGCAGGCCGGTGCTGTACCGGCGATGGCCGACGCGGGACGACCTCGTGCTTGCGGCGATCACCAGGCACGTCACCAGCCGCGCGCCGGTCGAGATTCGCGACACCGGAAGCCTGCGCGGAGACCTGATCGCACTGATGGAATCCGCGAGCACGCGGTTCACCGACATGGTCTCGCTCGTCAGCGTGCTCTTCGGCGGCTACTACTCGTCAACGGGAGAGACGATCGGCCAGATCAGGGCGCGGCTCGTCGATCCGCGCTCGTCGGCCGTCGACATCCTGCTGGATCGTGCCCGCGCGCGTGGCGAGCGTGTTCCACGTGATCTTCCGGCCAGGGTCAAGAGCCTTCCCTTCGACCTGCTGCGGCACGAACTCCTGATGTCGCTCAGCGCCATCGCGGAGGGCTTCGTCCTCTCCGTCGTCGACGAGGTCTTCCTGCCGTTGCTCGACGACTACGCGCGTCGCGAGGATGAGGTCACAGCGAAGAAGCACTGACCGGCAACGGGCCGTCTGGCAGGGCAGACTGTCACAGTGCCCCGATCCGCCACCCTGAATCGCCCGCTCGCTCTGCTCGCCGCGGTCGGCCTGTCGATGGAGAACCTTGACGGCACGATCATCCAGACCGCGGCCCCTGCGATGGCACACGACTTCGGCGTGCGAGCGGTCGACCTGAATATTGCCATGACGGCATATCTCCTCACGGTCGCGGTGTGCGTGCCCGTGAGCGGATGGCTCGCCGACCGCTTCGGCGAGCGTCGCATCTTCACGACCGCTCTCGCCGTCTTCACCGTCGCATCAGCACTGTGCGCCTTCGCGCCCGACCTGCCACTGCTCACAGCGGCGCGCGTGCTGCAGGGTATCGGCGGGGCCATGATGGTCCCGGTCGGACGGCTGGCAGTGCTGCGCGGTCTCGACCGCCGTGACCTCCTGGATGCCATGGCATACCTCACCTGGCCCGGCCTGCTGGCACCGGTGGTCGCGCCCGCGCTCGGCGGCATCCTGACCGACACGGTCGGATGGCCGTGGATCTTCCTGATCAACATCCCGTTCGGTGTCGGGGCGTTCATCGCTGCACTGAAGATCGTGCCGAACACGCCGAGCCCGGAGGCGCGGCGCCTGGACTGGGCTGGATTCGCGTTCACCGGGGTCGCGCTCGCCGCGCTCGTGCTCGGTATGGAGGAGGTCGGATCCTCCTCGACGAACTGGGGATGGGCCATCGCCTACTTGATCATCGCCGTCGGAGCGGGCGTGGCCGGGGTGGTCTGGATGCGGAGGGTGCGGCATCCGCTGCTGAACTTCGCGGCCCTGCGCATCGATACATTCCGCGTGGGGAATGTGGGCGGTGGAGTGTATCGCCTGATCATCAGCGCTGCACCGTTCCTCTTCACGTTGCTGTTCCAGGTGGGCTTCGGATGGACCGCAGCTCAGGCCGGCCTCCTCGTCGGCGCCGTCTTCGTGGGCAATATCGCGATCAAGCCGGTGACGACGCCGCTCATCCGTCGTTTCGGGTTCAAGAACGTGATCGTCGGCAGCAATCTGCTGGGCGCACTCGTCTACGTGGCGTGCGTCTTCATCGACCCGACGACCCCCCTCTGGCTGATCGCCGTGCTGTTGTTCCTCAGCGGTGTGTTCCGGTCCATCGGATTCAGCGGATACAACTCTCTGCAGTTCGCCGACGTGCCGAGCGAGCTGATGACCTCGGCGAACACGCTCGCCTCGACCATGCAGCAGGTGGCGGTCGGGATCGGCATCGCGGTGGCGGCCCTCATCGTGCGGGTCACGACTGCCGCGGCATCGGCCCTCGGCCCATCGGATGCCTGGCTCGGCTACCGCTGGGCGCTCGCGGTCGTCGCTGTGCTGCTGGTCTTCCCCATGGTGGAGGCCGCACTGCTGCCGCGTCATGCGGGCTCCGCCGCCCGGCGGTGATTGCCAGGCGCGCGTCCTGGGACAATAGTGCTGTGTCCGAACGAATCCTCACCGTGTCCGATGTCGCCTTCGTCCGGCAGGGGAGGGCGATCCTCTCGGATATCTCGCTGACGGTCGACCGCGGCGAGCACTGGGCACTGATCGGAGCGAACGGCGCGGGGAAGTCGACGCTGCTCAGCCTGCTCGGCGCGGTGCAGCATCCGACCAGCGGAAGTGTCGACGTGCTCGGCAAGCGACTCGGCCGGGTGGACCTGCGCGAGCTGCGCTCGATCATCGGACACGTGAACCCGCGACACCAGGTGCGCTCACCGCTCACCGTGCGCGAGGTCGTCGCCACCGGTGCCACCGGCACCCAGGAGCTCATGATGCGGTGGGAGCCGACCGCGCAGGATCGCATCAGGATCGACGAGCTCATCGAGCTCATGGGCATGACGGCGAGGCGGGACGCCCTCTGGCCGAACTTGTCACAGGGCGAGCGTGGCCGCACGTTGATCGCCAGGGCGCTGATGCCGGATCCGCACCTGCTGCTGCTCGACGAGCCGACGACGGGTCTCGACATCGCCGCCCGCGAGCACCTGCTCGACCGGGTGGACGAGCTGCGGGAGCGGCATCCGGATCTGGCCAGTGTGCTCGTCACCCACCATCTCGAGGAGTTGCCGGCGTCGACCACGCACGCCATGCTGCTGCGCGACGGCCTCGTGCTGGCGCAGGGAGAGGCGGATGCCGTGCTCACCGGATCCCTGGTCAGCGAGGCCCTTGACTACCCGCTGACGATCACGCGAGTGGAAGGCCGCTGGAGCGTGCGCACCGACAAGGCCGTCACGCGAGCGTAGCGGGACCGGGACCCGACCGCCGAGACGGCGGTCGCGCGCTCAGGGATTTCGGGTGTCAGCGAATCAGGAGGCGTCGTCGCCTCGACGCGCCGGATCCGCTCCCTCGACCGTGTGCGCGACGGGGATGACGATCACGGGACGCGCCTGGTTGTGGGCGAGTGCCACGGCGATGGATCCGGCGAGGAACTCCTCGAGGCTGGCCCGGAAGCCCGGTTTGCGGGTGCCGACGGCGATGGCGCGTGCGTCCAGTTCGTCGGCGAGCCGGGCCAGTTCGATTGCCGGATCGCCGGCGCGCGCGACGAACCGGGCAGAGGCATCCGGAATATCGGGGACATTCGCGAGCAGACCGCGGATGCGTCCGGCCAGCTCCGGATCGAACCGCTCCTCCTGGGCGTCGGATGTGTCGGGATCGAGCGGCATCGAGAGCACCGACCCGTCCGGAAGCGTGCTGATCGAATACCGCAACGGCTCGACGGTTGCGAAGACCACTGATGCGCCGAGCTGCTGCGCAAGGGACGCAGCCTCGGTGATGACGACGTCGGGGACGTCGGCGACGACGCCGACGATCACGGGCTGGGCGGATGCCGCGCCGCCACTCTGCGAACCTGCTGCCTCGCTCATGGTTCGCACTATACAGAGGCGCCGGCGGTGCGTCCCGGTATCCGTGCGGACTCTCGCATCCCGATGATCGAATCGTTCAGTGAGCAGCGGCCCTGGCGGCCGCGGCCGGCCGTCTGGCTGCGCCGGCGATCTCCGCCAGGAGCCGGCGATCCGCACGAAGCTCGTAACCGACGTCGCCGGGAATCCAGGCGAGAGCGGAGACGAGGTGCGCGACCGTCTCGCCGGCCACGGGCCAGACACAGCGATCGTCGCCGGCCGCGACGATCGCGGCACCCCATCCGCCCATCCGCGAGCGCATCTCGTCCACAGGCATGTGCAGCACGACGTCGACGCGCAACGGCGCCCGCAGCGAGCGGATGCTCGTGCGCACGTATCCCGCGGCGTCACCCCCTGGAATCTCTCGCGGCTCGAACCGCACCCGGGTTCCGAACACGTCGGCGATGCGGTCGATACGGAAGGTGCGCCATCCGTCGCGGTCGCGGTCCCAGGCGAGGAGGAACCAGCTGCGTCCCTGCGACACCAGCGCGTGCGGCTCGACACTGCGTTGCGACTCGGTACCGTCGGCCGTGCGGTAGCGGAACCGGATCCGCTCGTGGTCGCGGCACGTGAGCGCGAGCACCCCGATCAGTTCGGCGCCGACGGGCACGCCGCCCGACGGCGAGGTGTGCAGGGCGGCGGCCAGGGCATCCGTTCTGGCGCGCAGTGCGGGCGGCAGCAGCTGTTCGAACTTCGCGAGCGCGCTCAGCGTGGTGCGCTCGCCGTCGACGAGGCCTTGTGCGACCGCGGAGCGCAGCCCCACCGCCACCGTCACTGCTTCCTCTTCGCTGAGCAGCAGCGGCGGGAGGTGCGCACCGGCCTCGAGCCGGTAGCCGCCGGCCGATCCTCGCACGGAGTCGATGCGGTAGCCGAGCTCACGGAGCCGCTCGACGTCGCGGCGCAGCGTGCGCTCGGTGATCTCGAGGCGCTCCGCGAGCTCCGGACCGGGCCACTGGCGATGGGTCTGCAACAGAGAGAGCAGTTCGAGAACGCGGGAGGCGGTGGCGGCCATGTCTTCATCTTCGTCTCAATCAGGACAGAATCTGACCGGATGCCCACCTATCGTCGAGGCATCACGGCGGACCGACCGGCACCGCCGCCGATGCGAAAGGAACAGTGATGGACTTCAAGATCGAGCTCGTGTTCGTACCCGTCTCCGACGTCGACCGCGCCAAGCACTTCTACGGCGATCAGCTCGGCTGGAACGTCGACTACGACCAGACGGTCAGCGACGAGGTGCGCTTCGTGCAGATCACCCCTCCCGGATCGGCGTGCTCCATCGCCTTCGGCAAGGGCCTCATCGACATGCCGGTCGGCAGTCAGCGCAGCGTGCAGCTCGTGATCGAGGACGCGGATGCCGCTCGTCAGCTGCTGATCGACGGCGGCGTCGAGCCGAGCGAGGTGGACGAACAGCCATGGGGACGCTTCGTCACCTTCAGCGACCCCGACGGCAACCGATGGACGCTGCAGCAGATGCCCGTCTGGACGAAGTAGCACGCCTCAGCCGGCGTCGAGGTGCCCCGATCGACGTGGCCGCACCCGTGAAGCCGGCATGAGTGTCCGACGGAGCGACGCCCGGCCCGCGGTCCGGTGATAGCTTGCCCCTGTGTCCCGTATCGTGGCGGCCGCACCGGCCGTCCCCGCGTTCCGCTATTCGCAGGCGGAGATCACCACGGCGCTCGAACCGCTGCTCACCCACGACCCGGCTCGGGCTGCCTTGTTGCGCCGAATCCACGCGTCGGCGGGCGTCGAGACGCGGAACCTGGTGATGGAGCTCGATCGGTACGCGACCCTCGATTCCTTCCACGAGGCGAACGACCTGTTCATCGCCGCCGGAGCGGACCTCGCGGAACGGGCGACGCGGGATGCGCTGGATGCCGCCGGCATCCGTCCGGACGAGGTGGACTTCGTTCTCTTCACGTCGGTGACCGGTGTTGCGGCGCCGTCCATCGACGCGCAGCTTGCGAAACGGGTGGGCATGCGCCCTGACGTCAAGCGGCTGCCGTCGTTCGGACTCGGATGCGTCGCGGGCGCCTCGGGACTCGCGCGCGTCCACGACTACCTTGTCGGGCATCCGCACGACGTGGCCGTGCTCGTCTCCGTGGAGCTGTGCTCGCTCACCGTTCAGCGCGGCGACGACTCCATGGCCAACATCGTGGCCAGCGGACTGTTCGGCGACGGAGCTGCGGCGGTGGTCGTGGTGGGCGATGCCGTGGCTCACGAACGTGGGCTGATCGGGCCAGACGTGGTCGACACGCGCAGCAGCCTGTACCCGGAGACCGAGAACGTCATCGGCTGGGACATCGGCGGCAGCGGCTTCCGCATCGTGCTCAGCGCCGGTGTGCCCGACGTGATCGGACGCCACTTCGCCCGCGACGTGCACTCCCTGCTCGACGCTCACGGCCTCACGGTGGCCGACATCGGGACGTGGCTCGCGCATCCGGGAGGCCCCAAAGTGCTCGAGGCGTTCGCGCAGGCACTGGGACTGGAGGATGCCGCGCTCGCGTCGAGCTGGCGCGCGCTCGCCGCGGCGGGCAACCAGTCGTCGGCGGCCGTGCTCGGCATCCTCGCCGAGACGCTGCGCACGCAGGCACCGCGAGAGAGCGGGCTCCTCTTCGCGCTCGGACCCGGAGTAGCAGCCGAACTGGTGCTGCTGCGCTGGGCGGACGCTGCCGCGTGCGAAGAAGGCGCAGCCCTGTCTGCCGAGACTTCTGTCCCCGCCGGTTCTGTCGAGCCTGTTGCGTCTGCCGACTCCGCTGAGCTTCCCATGCCGGCCGAGTTCGCTGCTCCTGCCGCCCCGGCCGGGTCTGCCGCATGATCTGGGGCGTCGCGCTGATCGCCGTGATCGCGTGCGAGCGCATCGCCGAACTCGTGGTTTCAGCGAGCAACCTTCGCTGGTCGTCGGCCCGCGGAGGGCGCGAGTATGCCGCACGGCAGGTGCCGTGGATGATCGCCTTGCATGTCGCACTGCTGCTCGGTTGTCTTCTCGAGTGGTGGCTCGCCGGCACGTTCCTGCCATGGCTGGGCTGGCCGATGCTCGCGATCGTCGTTCTCGCGAACGTGCTGCGCTGGTGGTGCGTGGGCACGCTCGGGAGGCAGTGGTGCACTCGGGTGATCGTCGTGCCAGGTCTGAGCCCCGTGCGCAGAGGGCCCTACCGGGTGATCGCACACCCGAACTATCTCGCGGTCGCGATCGAGGGCGCTGCCCTGCCGCTCGTCTTCACCGGATGGATCACCGCGATCGCGTTCACAGTGCTGAACGCGGTGTTCCTGCTCGGATTCCGCATCCCGGCCGAGGACCGCGCTCTGGAGGAGCTCGACATCCGGGGGACGAATGGTCCCGACGCGGACGACGCGGCGCCCGCTGGCGCAGCGGCGGACCGAGCGGTGTCCGGCCCCGCGACCCCGGAGAGCGCGGGGTGAGAACCGACACGCCGCTTGCGATCGTCGGCGGCGGACCCGTCGGGCTCGTGACCGCCCTGCTCGCGGCGGATCGTGGGCTCGAGCCGGTCGTCATCGAGCCGCGGCGGACGCCGATCGACAAGGCCTGCGGCGAGGGACTGATGCCGGGCGCACTGCGGCTGCTGCGTGAGCTCGACCTCGATCCGCCAGGGGCCGATCTGCGCGGGATCGCCTATGTGCAGGGGGCGAGGCGGGCCGAGCATCCGTTCGCGCAAGAGATCGGGCGAGGGGTCGCACGCACGGCGCTGCACGGCACGATCGCGGCGCGTGTTGCGGAGCGTGGCATCCCCATCGTGCCCGGCCGGGTGGATGCCGTGAAACAGCACGACACGGGCGTGACGCTCTCCGGTCCCGGTCTGGAGACGCTCACGGCCGGATACGTCATCGGAGCCGACGGCCTGCACTCGGCCGTGCGCGGACTCGTCGGGCTCGCGGGGGAGCCGCAACGAGCATCCCATCGCCGCTACGGGCTTCGCAGGCACTACGCGCTGAAGCCGTGGAGCGACCTCGTCGAGGTGCGCTGGACTCCGCAGGTCGAACTGTACGTGACACCGCTCGGTCCGGAGGTCGTCGGGGTCGCGCTGCTCGGCCCACGCGGCGTCGACTTCGCGGACGCGCTCGCAGCGGAGCCCGAGTTGCGCGCGCTGCTCGGAGCCGATGCCAACGGAGAGTCCGACACGCAGGTCGGATCGACACGTGGCGCCGGCCCGCTGCTGCAGCGGACCATCGCACGCAACGCCGGTCGCGTTCTGCTGGTCGGAGACGCGGCCGGTTACGTCGACGCGCTCACCGGCGAGGGACTGCGGGTCGGATTCGCGCAGGCGCGTGCCGCCGTGGATGCCGTGTGCGCGGGGGAGCCGCATCGCTATGAGCGGGAGTGGACGTCGCTCACTCGCGACTTCCGCAGGCTGACGGCGCGGCTGGTTACGGCAGCACGATCGCCGCTGCGCGGTGCGATCGTGCCTGCAGCGGTCTTGCTGCCTGGCACGTACGGCGGGATCGTCGAGCGCCTGGCTCGGTGACCTGGGGTCCCTTGCCCTCTTTGGCCCTCTTGAGTCCGCCCTTCGTAACCCAGAGCCAGGGTTCGTGTCCCGCGTCCCTGTAACCGGGCCATTTGCGCACTATTGCGCCAACGGGGCTGGCGCAATAGTGCGCAAATGGCGCAATAGAGATGGAGGGCGGGCGGTTGGGCACCGCGGGTGTCGGTGGTGTGGTGCGGAGCTCGGCGGCGTCAGCCGATCAGGAGGTTGCGCAGCTGATCCACAGAGTGCACGACGGCCATCGCGCCGACGGCCTCGACCGGGGACCCGTATCCCCATTCGACGACGATCGACGGGACGTCGTTGGCCTCGGCGCCGAGCACGTCATGTCCGCGGTCGCCCACCATCACGAGCTGCGAGGTGTCAACGCCGCGCTCGTCGAGCTGCTCGCTCACCCAGCGGATGACATCCGCCTTGGTCGTGTTGTGGCCGGATTCCGGCGAACCGCCGACCACATCGAAATAGGGCAGGAGGCCGAAGTGCTCGAGGATGCGCGTCGCGCGCTTCGTCGGCTTGCTCGTGGCCAGCGCGATCGGGACGCCGGCCTCGCGCAGCGAATGCAGCAGGCCGAGCATGCCGGGGAACACGGCGTTGCCGTGCAGGTCGGTGAAGTCGGCGCGCGAACGATAGGCGGCGACGGCGGCTTCCACCTCGTCATCCGTCAGACCGAAGGACGCGAGAGTCTCGTGCAGCGGTGGGCCCACGTGCACGGTCAGGGAGTCGGGGTCGGCGACCGGGTGGCCCACCTCCTCCAGCGCGGCGGCCAGCGATTCGGTGATGCCGGGGGCGGAGTCGGTCAGGGTGCCGTCGAGATCGAACAGCACAGCGGACCAGGTACGGGTGGTCTGGGGGGACTGTTCGCTCATGATCGAAGTCGGGATAGTCATGGCCGGGCCATGCTACGACTTTTTGTCGAGCACCGCCTCCACGTGCTCGCGGGCAACGACCTGGCCATGCGATCCCGGATTGAACTGCACGGCGGCGAAGTCCGCCGTGGTGATGAGCGCCAGAGCCTCGCGCGCGGGAATGACGATCGCCTGCACGGCGGTTCCGGCATCCGTCTCTCCGACAGCGGTCTCGAGTTCGCGCATCGACGTGAAAAGGGGAAGAACCAGGCGACCGTCGGTGGACTCGATGGTGCGCACACGGGTGCCGCTCTCCTGCGTCGAGCCGGTCACGTCGACGACGAGCGCTCCCTTGACGGATGCCGCCATCAACTCCTCGAGACCTTCCAGGCTCGGCGACGCCGCAAGAGATTCCAAGGCGCGTCGAACAGCGGTGTTCTCGTAGGTCTTCGGAAAGGGCGGCCTCGGTTTCACCCGCACCACGCTACCCGCCGCCGGAGAGCGTCGCGGATGCTCTGCGCATCCGGACCTGAATCGCCTTCCCGCAGATGGAAGGCAATTGAAGAACCACAAAGGAGGCGCTTGTTGCCGACGGATATTCGTGTCGATATTTCCGAGACACAGTGTTTTCCGTAGGCTTATCGCATGGCGAAGAAAACCACTGTGATTCTTGTCGACGATATCGACGGCGACGAAATCGAGAACGGAAAGGGCGAGACCGTCTACTTCGCCCTCGATGGTGTCTCGTATGAGATTGATCTGAGCACGACGAATGCAAGCAGACTGCGTGACGCACTGCAGGAATTCGTGGATGCCGGGCGTCGCACCGCACGCGGCACGCGTTCGGTGACGGTCGGCCGGTCAGCCCGCTCGAAGGAAGACCTCGGTGCGGTTCGCGAATGGCTGCGGGCGCACGGACACACCGTCTCCGACCGCGGGCGCATTCCGGCGGCGCTTCTGGACGAGTACCGCGCCAACGCCTGAAACCGAGCGAATCGGGTTCGGCCTCAGCAGTTCCGAAGGATATGCGTACACGGCGGTCGATGAGCGCTGCGTGCGATTATCCTTCGGAACTGCTGTTGTATTGTGGCCGATGCCGCCCATTGCCGGTGTATCAGAACAAACGACTCAATGAGTCGTCGATTCCACGCATCTCGTCGTAGTCGAGAACGAGACAGCGGATCCCGCGATCCTCAGCCAGGGTGCGTGCCTGCGGCTTGATCTCCTGCGCCGCGAAGACACCCGCGACCGGCGCGAGAAGCGGATCCCGGTTCATCAGCTCGAGGTAGCGCGTGAGCTGTTCGACGCCGTCGATATCGCCCCTGCGTTTGAGCTCGACGGCGACCGAGTGGCCTTCGGAATCCCTGGCGAGGATGTCCACCGGGCCGATGGCCGTCATGTATTCACGTCGCACGAGGGTGTGTCCGTCGCCCAGAAGATGGATCTGTTCGGCGAGAAGCTTCTGCAGGTGTGCCTCGACTCCATCCTTCTGGAGTCCGGGATCGATGCCGAGCTCGTGGCTCGAGTCGTGCAGCACCTCGTGCACGCTCACGATGAGGCGGTCGGAGGTCTTGGAGTTGGTGACGGTCCAGATCTCGGTGGCACCGGCATCCGCCTGGTCGGCGTCGGGGTCCGAGACCGTGAGGGTGCAGGGAGGGCTCATCCAGTTCAGCGGCTTGTACGAACCGCCGTCGGAGTGCACGAGCAGGCTACCGTCCGCCTTGAGCACCAGCAGACGGGTCGCGAGCGGGAGGTGGGCGCTCAGGCGTCCCGCGTAGTCGACGGAGCAGCGAGCAACAACCAAACGCACCCGTCGAGGCTAACGGATGCGCGCCGACGTTCGTGCGTCTGCTCGCGCTGCACCTCGACCCAGCACCGCATCTCCGCCGACAGCGCCAGGTCTCCGTGATCGCGCCAGCATTCCTGGCGCAGAAGCCAAGAGCTGGCGTGATCGCGGAGGCAGGTGCGACTCGGAGACGGGTGCGGCGCCCGGGCGCCGGGCGTACGGTCAGGCGGCGTTGCGCTGGGGGTCGGGCTGCGGCATCCGCTCGCCCGCTGGGTGCTCGCGGTGCCGGAGTGCCGGAGCGCAGACGAACGCGGCGACGAGGAGCACCAGCACTACGTAGAGGGCGTTGAGGATGCCGAACTGCTGACCGAGGAAGCCGATGACCGGCGGGCCGGCGAGGAACGCGAGGTAGCCGATCATGGCGACCGCGGAGACTCGGGCCGTGGCGTTCTGCTCGTCGTCGGCCGCGGCGGACATGCCGAGCGGGAATCCGAGCGAGGCGCCGAGACCCCAGAGCACGACGCCTGTGATGTACGCCCCCGGCTGCGGCAGCAGGATGAACGCCAGCAGTCCGATCACGCCGAGCCCCGCCGTGAGACGGATGGACCACACACGACCGATCCGATCGACGGCGGGACCGCCGACGACGCGACCCACGGTCATCGCGGCGACGAAGACATCGAGTACGAGCGCACCGCCGGCGTTCGTGAGGCCGTGGCCGTCGACGGAGGCCAGGGCGATCCAGTCGTTGGCGGATCCTTCCGCGAACGCCATGCCCAGCATGACGACACCGATCAACACGAGGCGCCAGTCGGCCCAGACCGTGAGCTGGGACTTGATGGTCTCGCCGAACGAGCGGCGGCGCGGAGCGACGGCCATGGCCGGGTCATCGAAGGAGTCGAGGCCGCCGGCGGCTTCCTTGTCGAGCACGTCCTGGGTGTTGGGCACGTACCGCACGACGTAGACCGCTGCGGCGATCGTGATGACGGCCATCACGGAGAAGTGCCAGAAGATGGAGATCCCGAGCGCCGCGCAGGCGGCGCCGATCCCGGCCCCGACCACGGTTCCGATGCTGAAGCAGGCGTGCATCAGCGGCATGATCGTGCGGCCGATCCGCTTCTCGACGGCCGCGGCCGAGACGTTCATCATGACGTCGATCGCACCGTTGCCCAGACCGAGCAGCGCGAGTCCCACGACCACGATCGGGAAGGATACGACGACCGTTGCGCCGAAGCCGACCACGGCAAGGCCGAGCGCCGCCGTGACGGCGACGATCGCGATGCCGCGCCTGGTGCCGACGCGGGCCTGCAGCGGCGGAGCCACCACGAGACCGACGATCGCCCCGATCGAGACGCCGAGCAGGATGAGCCCCACCACGTCGGTCGGCAGCTTCAGCGAGTCGCGCACACCGGGAACGCGGGACACCCAGCTGGAGAGGAACAGCCCGCTCACGATGAAGATGACGAAGAGCGCGTTGCGCCAGCGGCGCAGCTCCGGTGCGACGCGGGCGCGGGGAGCAGTGGTGTCGGTACGTGCCATGGGATTCGATCGTGACGGCGCCGGTCGGCGGTGATGGTGAGGTTGAGGGGTTGTGCGCGGGGGAAGACGAGGGGGATCGGCTCCGCCCGCGACCCGGACGACCGTCGGAACCCGGGCGGCCGTCCGAGACGGGGTTGCGGACTGTGACCGCTACGGCGCCCCCACCGTTGCGGTTCACGGACGCGGTATCCGCAACTCACCGGAGGATGAGTCTCAGGGATCGAGGCGAGCGGTTCAGTATTCTCGAATCGATTCGACCGCGTCTTTCGCCTAAGCTAGCGAATCGGATGCCGACCGTCAAGGCGACAGGCATCCGCGGCTCGTGCGCAGCCCGGCGCGCGACCGTACGTGCCGTCCTATGGCGGCATCCATGCATCCGGCCGGTCACGCGCACCCGCGGATCGGCCGCACGAAGGGAGTCGGATGCCCGATCACGATTCCAGCCGCCCGACCCTCGCCGACGTCGCCGCGAAGGCCGGCGTCTCGGCGTCGACCGCGTCGCTGGCGTTCAGCGGATCCGGTCCGGTCGCCGAGTCCACCAGGGAGCGCGTGCTCCAGGCCGCGAAGGATCTGCACTACGCCGGACCCGATCCGCGGGCCAGGTCGCTGCGCCGCGGGCGCTCCGGGATCATCGGCGTCGTCATCGAGGAACGGGTTCGCGAGGCGTTCCGGGATCCGATCGCCATCGCCCAGTTCGACGGCCTCTCCGAGGAGATCGGCCACATCGACGCTGCGCTGCTGATCCTCGCCGCCGCCGGGCCGGGCCAGCCGCTCGCCGGCGTGAAGGCGATGCCGTCGCAGTCGACGCATCCGGTCACCGTCGAGGACGCCCCGATCGATGCCGCCGTGTTGATGGGATGTTCGCCTCGCCTCGCAGACAGCATCTCCGTTCTGCGCAACCGGGGTCTGCCGGTCGTGGCGATCGAGGGATACCCGGCCGAGGGCATCCTGGTGATCGAGCAAGACAACAAGGATGCGACCGAGCGCGGCGCAAGGCACCTGAAGCAGCTGGGCCACGAGCGGGTCGCGATCATCACGCTTCCGCTGGATCTCTTCCACCACCGCGGCCTGGTCACCGACGAGCTGCTCGCCATCAGCTCGTCTGCCACCGCGCTGCAGCGGCTCGAGGGTGCGCGCGAGGTGTTCCCGGATGCTCCTGCCTACGCCGCCGCCGGCAGTTACGTCGACGAGGGACGTCGGGCCGCGCGCGAGATCCTCTCCGTGCCGCCTGAGGACCGGCCGACGGCGATCATCGCTCAGAGCGACCTGCTCGCCGTCGGGGTGATCCGCGCAGCGGAGGAGCTGGGCATCTCGATCCCGGACGAGCTCAGCGTGATCGGCTTCGACGGCGTGCGCGTCGACGGCCTGTGGCCGTACGAGCTCACCACGCTCGAGCAGCCGGCCTACGAGAAGGGCCGCGCTGCAGGACGCGCGATCGTGCGGATGCTCGGGGGCGGCGAGGCGGAGCCCGTCGCGTTCACGAGCGTGCTCCGCGTCGGCAACACGACGGCGCCGCCACCGCGGACCGCCCACCACTGACGGCCCGCCCCTCCCCGGGGCGCGTCGCGCCCTCCCGAAGGTGCGCGTTCCCCCTCCCGAGGGTGCGCGTATCTCCTCGCGAAGGTGCGCGTATCTCCCCGCGAAGGTGCACGAATCTCCTCGCGAGAGTGTGCGAGTCTCCTCCCGAAAGTGCGCATTCGGACGCGCTCAGGGGCGTACTGCGCCCGTGACCATCCAGCGGTCGCCGTGGGCGCGCACGCCGAGGGTCACGGCCCGCGCGCCGAGGTATCCGACCGCGAACGCCAGCGTGAGCCAGGACTGCGCGGCGCTCCCGCCGAACGCGACGGCCAGCCACGCCAGCGGGACGAACACCGCGAGATTCGCGAGCCCCGTCGCAGCGAGGTAGCGGGCATCCCCGGCACCGATCAGCACACCGTCGAGCACGAACACGTAGCCGCCGAGCGGCGTCGTGACACCGAGGATCGCCAGCGGAACGGGAAGCAGCGCGAGCACGCTCGGGTCGGTCGTGAAGACCCATCCGAACACCGGACTCACGGCGATCAGCAGCACGCCGACGACGGTGCCGCCGCCCACGCCCCACCACAGACAGCGCCGGAGCACCGCGCGCGCGGATTCGAGGTCGCCGCGGCCGAGATCCCGTCCGATCAGCGCCTGTGCCGCGATCGCCAGCGCATCGAGTGCCAGCGCGACCGCGTTGTAGACGGCCATGGTCACCTGCCAGGCGGCGAGGGCGTCCGAGGAGATGTCCGTGGCCAGGAAGACGGCGAGCACGATCGCGGCGCGCAAGCTCGCCGTGCGCAGGAACAGCCACCAGCCCGTGCCGGACAACCCGCGGATCCCGGCCATCCGCACCCGCAGCGACGCCCCGGCGCGCCGCGCGTGCCGCACGGTGACCACGAGGTAGACGGCGGCCATGCCCCACTGCGCGATCACCGTTCCGACCGCCGACCCCTCCACGCCGAGGCCGACGCCGTAGATGAAGAGACCGTTCAGCGCGATGTTCGCCGCGAACCCGCCGGATGACACCCACAGCGGCGTGCGCGTGTCCTGCAAGCCGCGCAGCAGGCCCGCCGCGGCATACACGATGAGCATCGCGGGCAGCCCGGCCATGGACACCGCGAGATAGGCGGATGCCGGACCCGCGACATCCGCCTGCGCACCGAACAGTCCCACCAGAGTCGGAGCAAGCACCGCGCCGACCACGGCGAGCACGACTCCGATGCCGGTCGCGAGCCACATGCCGTCGACCCCAGCCTCGACCGCCTCGCGCTCGCTGCCGGCGCCGAGGCGCCGCGCAACGGCCGGCGTCGTCCCGTACGCCAGGAACACCATGAGCCCGACGATCGTCTGCAGGATGGCGCCAGCGATGCCGAGCGCGGCGAGCGGTGCGGATCCGAGGTGGCCGACCATGGCCGAGTCGGCGAGCAGGAAGAGCGGTTCCGCCACCAGTGCGCCGAATGCCGGGATCGCCAGCCGCATGATCTCGCGGTCGATGGCGCGGCGGGGCATCCCTCGACTGTATCCGCGGCCGAGCGTGCAGGCGTCTCGCGGACGAGACGAATCGCCGCGAGCGCCGTAGTGCACTTTCGGGAGGGGGAACGGGCACCCTCGGGAGGAGGAAGGCGCACCCTCGGGAGGGGGAACGGGCACTTTCGGGAGGAGGAAGGCGCACTTTCGGGAGGGGGAACGGGCACTTTCGGGAGGGGTTGCGCAGCATCGGGGCGGGGCATTGCGGACGACGGCGAGGAGGAGGAACATCGGCGTTCGGCTGAGGCCGTTAGCGTTCCGTTAGGAAGTTTCACAATTTTGTGAAACGCGCGTAGTGTCACGCCCATGACCTCAGTGATAGAGACCCGTGGACTGCAGAAGCGGTTCGGTCGGGTCCACGCTCTCGACGGACTCGACCTCACGGTGGGGGAAGGCGAAGTACACGGCTTCCTTGGACCGAACGGCGCAGGCAAGTCCACCACCATCCGAGTACTGCTCGGGCTGATTCGGCCATCGGGCGGTGACGCGAAGGTCTTCGGCGAAGATCCGTGGGGCAAGGCGAGCCGCCTGCACGAGCAGATCGCGTACGTCCCGGGCGATGTCGCGCTCTGGCCCAACCTGAGCGGCGGCGAGACCATCGACTTCATGGCGCGACTGCGCGGCGCGGACACGCGCTCAAACGAGTACAAGCAGCGCCGCGCACGGCTCGTCGACGCATTCCAGTTCGATCCGCGCAAGAAGGCGGGCACCTATTCCAAGGGCAACAGACAGAAGGTGTCGCTCATCGCCGCGTTCGCCGTGCCGGCGAGCCTGTACATCCTCGACGAACCCACGAGCGGCCTCGACCCCGTGATGGAGGCCGTGTTCTCCGAGGAGGTCGAGAGCATCAAGAAGAACGATGGTGCGAGCATCCTGCTCTCCAGCCACATTCTCTCGGAGGTGGAGGCGCTCTGCGATCGGGTGACCATCATCCGCGCGGGCACCGCTGTCGAGTCGGGAAGCCTCGCGGACCTGCGCCACCTGACGCGCACAGAGGTGTCGTTCCTCGCCGAAGGCGTCGATCTCGCCTCGGTCGAGGCCATCCCCGGGGCGCACGACGTGACGGTCGAGTCCGACCGCGTCCACTTCACCGTGGACAGTTCGGATGTCGCCTCCACCCTCCCCGGGCTCGGCGCGCTGAACGTGCAGGCCCTCACCGTGACACCGCCTTCGCTGGAAGAGCTCTTCCTGCGGCACTATGGCGACGAGATCACGGCGGCGGACAACTCGCTGGAACGGGTCTCGTGATGAGCGCCACAGCCGTACTCCTCCGATTCCGGTTGCGCCGCGACCGAATAGTCGTCCCGGTCTGGATCGTCGTGATGGCGTTCAGCGTGCTGTTCGTCGCCGCGGCGCTCGCGTCCACGTACAACACGGAGTCGCTGCGCGTGGCCGTCATCCGGCTGGCCGCTGTCGACCCGACTCTGCTTGCGCTGCGCGGGGATCCCGACGGCCCATCGGCAGGCTCGTTCTTCGTGATGGAGATCGGCGCCTACCTCCTCATCCTCGTCGGCTTCATGAACACGTTCCTCGCCGTGCGGCACACGCGCGCGGATGAGCAGGCCGGACGCGCCGAGCTCGTTCTCGCGACCAGGGCGTCCCGTCCGTCGATGACCGCCTCCACCTTGGTGCTCGCGGTGATCGCGAACGTGGGCGTCGGACTGTTCGGCGCGCTCGCCGCGATGGCGACCGGATACGACGGCCCGGGCTCCATCGTGCTCGGCTGGGCGCTCGCCACGACGGGCCTCGCGTTCTTCGGCATCGGGCTCCTGTTCGGGCAGATCTTCTCCACGTCGCGAGCGGCGAACGGATGGGGATCGGCGGCCGTCGGGCTCTTCTGGGTCGTGGCCGCCGCCGGGAACGCTGCCGGCAAGGTGTCCAGTGACGGATTGCACGTCACCCCCGGCGCCGCCATCTGGTTCACGCCCATCGGATGGGGTCTGCGCACCCTCCCGTACACACAGAACCTCTGGTGGCCGGGACTCCTGAGCCTGGCGCTCGCCGCCGTGCTCATCGTCGTGTCCGTGCTCTTGCAGGGTGTGCGCGACACGGGAGCAGGACTCGTCGCGGCTCGGCTCGGGCGAGGCACGGCATCCGCTGTGCTGCGGGGTCCGATCGGGCTGGCATGGCGGCTGCAGCGCGGATCGATCATCGGCTGGGGCATCGGCGCCGTGCTCGGCGGTGCCGCGATCGGCGGCCTCGGCAAGACGCTGAATGACAGCATCAGCCAGAACAAGGATCTGTCGAAGGCCATCGAGGAGATGGGCTCGGGAAACGGCACGGTGTTCGAGGTGTTCATCGGCGTGATGATCGCGCTGATCGGACTCGTCGTGGCCGGCGCGGCCATCCAGACCGCGATGCGGATGCGTCAGGAGGAGGCTGCGACGACGGCCGAGCTGGTGCTGGCAACGCCGGTCTCGCGACTGCGCTGGTTCGTGTCATACGTGGTCGTCGGGCTGGTGGCATCCGCCGTCATCCTCGCGCTCGCCGGGATCGTCGCGGGGAGCGCGCTGGCCAGCATCGACCAGAACCTCGTCGGCCAGACCATTCTGCTGTCGATCGCCCAGCTGCCGGCCGTTGCGGTCTACATGGGCGTGACGGCACTGGTGTTCGCGGTCATCCCGAGGCTCACCATCGCCGCCGGATGGATCGTGTTCGGAGTCGGCGTCGTGCTCGGCGAATTCGGCAGCCTGCTGAACCTGCCGGACTGGGTGCGACAGGTGGCGCCGACGGCACACACGGCCGTTCCGCCCATGTCGTCGGCCGACTGGAGCGGAACCTGGTGGCTCGTCGGGATCGCCGTTGTCGCCTTCGTCCTCGCGGGCATCGTCTTCACGAGGCGGGATCTCGTGTCGCACGGCTGACGCGCGGCCGGGCCGGACCGGGCGCCGGGTCCGTGCGGTGCCGGGGATGATCACGGCACGGTGGTCCGTCGAGGTGGCGGACCACCGTGTCACCGACCGGCAGAATCTATGGGGGAGGTGTCGTGGCACACGACGATGAGAAGCTTCGGGAGTACGCCGAGCACGCTGCTGCCGTGCTCAACGCCGCCGGTTTTCCGCGCATGCCCGCCAGGGTGCTCCTCGCGCTCAGCGTTGCCGACAGCGGCCTCACGGCGGCGGAGATCGCGGAGCGGCTCGACATCAGCGCGGCCGCTGTGTCCGGCGCCGTTCGGTACCTGCAGACGCTGGCCATGGTGCGACGCGTCTCGAAACCGGGAAGTCGTCGGGATGTCTACGACCTCCCGAACAACACCTGGTACGCCGCGAGCATGTCCGAGACCCGCATCTTCGACGCCATGATCAGCCTGACCGAGGCCGTCATGCCCGCCACAGGAGGAACGCAGACGCCTGTCGGGGCGCGCCTCGACGAAATGCTCGGCTTCTTCCGGTTCATCAGGAGCAGGCTGCCTGAGCTTCTTCGGGAGTGGGATGCGCAGCGTCGCGGGCGGCACGATCTTTCGTCCGGCTCCTCTCCGTCGCCACAGTCCTCTCCGTCGCCATAGTCGCCTCAGTCGCCGGACGACGACAGACCCTAGGCTTGAGCCCATGACTGAAGCGGCGCAGAAGCCAGCAGGCGTGGGCGAAGAGGGTGCGGCATCCGTGCTCGAATCGGGGATCCTGCTCGAGGAACTCGACCCGGGCATCCGCCCCCAGGACGACCTCTTCCGGCACGTGAACGGCAAGTGGATCAACCGCACCGAGATCCCCGCCGACAAGGCCAGGTGGGGGTCGTTCATGATCCTTGCGGAGGAGTCGGAGAAGGCCGTTCGTGAGATCATCGATGCCGCCCAGGATGCGCAGGAGGGCACGGAGGCACGCAAGTTCGGCGACCTCTACGGCAGCTTCATGGACACCGATCGCATCGAGCAGCTCGGCGTATCTCCTGTGGAGTCCCGCCTCGCTCTCGCGGGCAACGTCGACTCCGTCGACACCCTGCTGGAGACCATCGGACACCTGGAGAAGAGCGGGCTGAGCGGCTTCTACCAGTTGTTCGTCGACAACGATCCGGGCAATCCCGAGCGCTATCTCGTGTTCGTCGAGCAGGGCGGCATCTCGTTGCCCGACGAGAGCTACTACCGCGAGGAGCAGTTCGCGCCCATCCGTGCGGCGTTCGTCGCGCACGTGCAGCGCATGTTCGAGCTCGCCGGATCCCAGGACGCCCCGCGCCGCGCCCAGAACGTCTTCGACCTCGAGACGGCCATCGCGAAGCACCACTGGGACAACGTCGCCAGCCGCGACAGCGAGAAGACCTACAACCTCTACAGCTGGACGGATGCCGCATCCCTCGCCCCCGACGTCGCCCTCGGCGTGTGGCGAGACGCGCTCGGCGCACCCGACGGGTCCCTGGACGAGCTCGTGCTGCGTCAGCCGAGCTTCACGACCGGTCTCGCCTCGCTCCTCACCGCGGACCGTCTCACGCAGTGGACGGACTGGCTGAGCTGGCGTGTGCTGCACGACGCAGCGCCCTACCTCAGCGGCGACTTCGTCGATGCGAACTTCGACTTCTACGGGCGCACGCTCACCGGCACTCCGCAGATCCGCGAGCGATGGAAGCGCGGCGTCTCGCTCGTCGAGGGCGCGATGGGCGAGGCCGTCGGACGCGTCTACGTCGAGGAGCACTTCCCGCCGGAGTCGAAGCGGCGCATGGACATCCTGGTCGGCAACCTCATCACCGCGTACGAGAAGTCGATCCGCACGCTGGAATGGATGGGCGAGGACACCCGCAATCGCGCGCTCGACAAGCTCGCCAAGTTCACGCCGAAGATCGGGTACCCGGTGAAGTGGCGCGATTACTCGAGCCTGCTCGTCGACCCCACCGACCTGATCGGCAATGTGCGCCGCTCGGCCGAGTTCGAGTTCAACCGTGAGCTGGGCAAGATCGGCAAGCCGCTCGACCGCGACGAGTGGTTCATGACGCCGCAGACCATCAACGCGTACTACAACCCCGGGTTCAACGAGATCGTGTTCCCGGCGGCCATCCTGCAGTTCCCGTTCTTCGACCCGAACCGGGATGACGCGGCCAACTACGGCGCGATCGGCGCGGTCATCGGGCACGAGATCGGGCACGGCTTCGACGACCAGGGCTCCAAGTTCGACGGTGACGGCAAGCTCGAGGACTGGTGGACGGGAGCGGACCGCGCAGCGTTCGAGAAGCGCACCCACGCGCTGATCGCGCAGTACGACGCGCTCGCCCCCGCGCAGGTGCCGGACAAGCACGTCAACGGCGCGCTCACGATCGGCGAGAACATCGGCGATCTCGGCGGACTCGGCATCGCGTGGAAGGCGTATCTCCTCTCGCTGCACGGCGAGGAGCCTGCTGTGATCGACGGGCTGACCGGTGCCGAACGGTTCTTCCTCTCCTGGGCACAGGCCTGGCAGCAGAAGGGTCGCGACGCGGAGGTCATCCGCCTGCTGGCGATCGATCCGCACTCGCCGAACGAGTTCCGCTGCAACCAGATCGTGCGCAACATCGACGCCTTCTACGACGCGTTCGATGTGCGGAAGACGGATGCCGCGTGGCTCGATCCCGAGGAGCGCGTACGCATCTGGTGATTCGGCTTCGACGATCGACCCCGGCAGGGGCGATTGAGGGTGGGAAGCACGAGCTGGCTCGTGGGGCCGGCCCGATTGAGCCCTCGGGCCGCGTGTGCGATGACACGTTCGTGCGGTCGGTCGTCGTGGTTTGATGGAGGGAACCAGATGCCGCGACGGGGGAGCAGCATCCGTCTTACGTCCGCACGTCGATGAGGAATGACCAGATCGTGAGCGCTCCCGTCCAGGGTTCGGAACGTCGAGCCAGGCACAACGGGGGTCGCCGCGGAAAGCATCGCGGACACGAGCCGGCCGAGAGCTTCAGCCGTGGATTCGCCGCGCTCGGCGAACTGGCCCTGGCCGGAGTGCAGGTGTCCGCGCGTGCCGTCGACCTGGCCACGGGCGCCGTGCTCTTCTCGGTCGACGATCACGTCGTCATGCCGACGGCGTCGATCGGCAAGGTCCTGTTGCTCATCGAGCTGGCGGCACGACTGGAGTCCCGAGAGACGAGCTCCCTCAGCCTGGTGGATCGCACCCAGCCGGATGCTGTGGCCGACTCCGGCATCTGGCAGCACCTCGCTGCTCCCTCCCTGCCACTCGCCGACCTCGCCGCGCTGGTCGGCGCGACGAGCGACAACCTCGCCACCAACGTGCTGCTGCGTCGCATCGGGCTCGACGCCGTGCGGGTTCGCACCGAGACGCTCGGCCTGAAACACACGGCCATGCTCGATCTCGTGCGCGACCACCGCGGGCCGGATGACGCTCCACAGCTCTCCGTCGGCAGCGCCAAGGAGCTCACCTGGCTGTTCTCCGCGCTCGCCAGGGGCGAGGTCGTCGACGCGGGCACCAGCAAGCGGGTCATCGGCTGGCTCTCGCTCGGCCACGACCTCTCCATGGTGGCCAGCGCGTTCGGACTGGATCCGCTCGCCCACCGCGCCCCGGATCACGGTCTCCTGCTCGTCAACAAGACCGGCACCGACTCCGGCGTGCGGGGTGAGGTCGGGGTGCTCAGAGGTCCACGCGCAGGCGTGGCATACACGGTGTGCACGGCGTTCGACGACGGGGATCTGTCCACGCGCCTCGGCGTCCTCGACGGGATGCGCGCGGTCGGCCGCGACCTGCTCGACTACGTGCACTGACGACTGAGGCGATAGCCATGCTGGCCGGCTCGATCGGCGGAGCCGATGGAGTCAGTCGGGTGGCGCAGCCACGACTGGTGACGCCCATGTTCGACGTCCCGCACCCAACGCCCGCGCTCGACGCCCCTGTGCCGGCATATGCCCGCGGCGGAATGCTCTGCGTCCCCTCCGACGACGCGCGATGCAGTCGAGGACGACAGGGGCCGTTCTGCGGGCGCTCAGACGCTCGGATCGCTCCGGATCCAATGACGGCACGAGGCCCCCGGATCCCGCTTGCCATCTACTGACTCGGAGTCAGCACGTGTCGAGCGAAGACGGCCGGATCTGTGCGGAACCTGGCCGCGACGCCGTGTAATCACTTTGTAAAGATTTGGCACAATGCCCGGCCCATCCGTTGCGGCGCGTGAGAACACTCGTCTACGGTTCTTGAACATTGCAACCGTGTAATACGGGGCCCGACACCCCGGCACAGACGCGTGAAAGGCATTTTCATGGCATCCAAGAGGATCATCGGAGCGCTCGCCGCCGCAGCAGCGGTAGCGCTCCTGACGGCTGGTTGTGTCAACCAGGCGTCGACGGGGGGCTCGACCTCCGCAACGAGCAAAGTCGACCTTCCGGTCCAGACGTCGATCGACGTGCCGAAAGACGCCGTGCTGCCCGCCGGTGACGGAAAGGCGACCTGCGACAGCAATCTCACGCTCGCCTACATCGGAGCGGAGACGGGCCCGAACGCTCAGCTGGGCATCAACATCTACAACGGCGTGCAGCTCGCGATCGACCAGCACAACAAGGCCAACCCGGGCTGCCAGGTGCAGTTCAAGAAGTTCGACACCGAGGGCGACCCGACCAAGGCGACCGGTCCGGTGACGCAGGCGGTCAACGAGTCCGACATCATCGGCGTCGTCGGCCTTCCGTTCTCCGGTGAGTCGCAGGCGACGGGCGGAATCTTCGAGCAGGCGGACCTCGTGCACATCACGGCGTCGGCGACCAACCCGGGCCTGACGAAGAACGGTTGGACGACGTTCTTCCGCGCACTGGGCAACGACAACGTGCAGGGCCCGGCGGCAGCCACGTTCATCACCAAGGAGTTGAAGCTTCCGAAGGTCTACGTCGTCCAGGACGACTCGGACTACGGCATCGGCCTCTCCACGGCGATCCAGAAGGCGCTCGGCTCGAAGGTCGTCGGCACCGACAAGGTGACGACGGGTCAGAAGGACTTCTCCGCGACGGTCTCCAAGATCATCAACGCGAAGCCCGACGCGGTGTTCTACTCCGGCTACTACGCGGAGGGTGCGCCGTTCGACCAGCAGCTTGTCAACAAGGGCTACAAGGGCGTGTTCGTCGGCCCTGACGGCGTGAAGGACGACCAGTTCATCAAGCTTGCCGGCAACGCATCCGACAACGCGTACTTCACCTGCCCCTGCATCCCCGGCGAGCTGATCAAGACCTTCTCCGACCAGTACCAGGCGGCGTTCAACGCGGCTCCCGGTACCTACTCGATCGAAGGTTACGACTCGGCGACCATCCTCCTTGCCGGCATCGACAAGGGCAACACCGACCGTGCCAAGCTCAAGGACTGGGTCAAGAACTACAACGCAGACGGCCTGAGCAAGCACTACCAGTGGAACTCCGTCGGTGAGCTCGCGAAGTCGACCGTGTACGGCTACAAGGTCGACAGCGGCAAGATCGTGTCAGTGGGTGCGATCGGCTAGCTAGGAGCGCCAAAGCTCAAGCGGCAATTTCGGGCCGCGCCGTGGGGCGACGACATCGAGCCTCACGGCGCGGCCATGCTTGACCCGAATCAGTCGGAACCCGACGACGTAGTCGGGGATCGACGCGGCACCGGAAGACCCACATGCTCGTAACACTGCTCTCCCTACCGGCCGCGCTGCCGGCATCCGTCCCCACCGACAACGGCTGGATCAGCTTCGACGTCAACTCTCTGGTTCAGAACTTCTGGCCGGCCACCTTCGACGGGCTCACGTTCGGCGCCATCTACGCGCTCATCGCCCTCGGCTACACGCTCGTCTACGGCGTGCTCAACCTCATCAACTTCGCGCACTCCGAGGTCTTCATCATGGGGTGCTACGGCGTGGTGTTCACGCTGACCACCCTCGGTTTCGGACCCAACCCGCCGAACCTGTCCATCTGGGCGATCATCATGAACCTCGTGCTGGCGATGATCGTCGGCATGGTCTTCTCCGTCGTCACGGCGTTCATCGTCGAGAGGGTGGCCTACCGTCCGCTTCGGCGTCGTGGAGCCTCCCGTCTGGCGTTCCTCATCACGGCGATCGGCGCCTCGTTCTCCATCCAGTACCTGATCTTCCTGACGCGCGGCTCGAACGCCGAACCGGCGGTGACGATGTTCATCCCGACCCCGGTGTTCCAGGTGTTCGGCGCGATCATCGACAGCCAGCAGCTCACCATCGTGATCGCGGCCGTCGTCCTGATGGTGCTGACGGATCAGTACATCCGCCGCACTCGTGTGGGACGCGGCATCCGTGCCGTCGCCCAGGATCCCGACACGGCCACGCTCATGGGCGTGAACAAGGACCGGATCATCGTCACCACGTTCGTCATCGGCGGCATCCTCGCGGGTGCCGCCGCTCTGTTCTACGTGATGAAGGTGCCGAGCGGCGTCATCTACAACGGCGGATTCGTGCTCGGCATCAAGGCGTTCGCCGCAGCCGTGCTCGGCGGGATCGGCAACGTGCGGGGCGCTCTGCTCGGCGGTCTGCTCATCGGCGTCATCGGCAACTACGGTCAGCTGCTGCTCGGCGACTCGCAGTGGACAGACGTCGTCGCGTTCATCGTGCTGGTGCTGGTGCTGCTGGTCCGGCCGTCCGGATTGCTCGGACAGACCCTCGGAAGGAGCCGCGCATGAGCGCCATCGGAGGCGGCACCCCCATCCCCAGTGCCCGCGCAACGCAGCTGCTGGATCAGCACGAGGCGGTCGGCGGCCGCAAGCAGTTCCTCGGCGGATGGCGCAGGCGCTGGAACCGCATGGCGCGGTGGCAGCAGTGGCTGTTCCTGCTCATCGTGCTGGCAGCGGTCTACTACCTGCCGATCGCCAACCCGTGGCTGATCACCACAGAGCCGGGCAACGACTTCCCGATCGCGTGCTTCCAGATGGCGGTCTACGCGCTCGTCGCGGTCGGCCTGAACGTCGTGGTCGGATTCGCGGGCCTGCTCGACTTGGGATACATCGCGTTCTTCGCGATCGGCTCGTACACGGCGGCGTTCTTCACCTCGCCGGACTCGTCGCTCATCCATCTGCCCTACCTGTGGACCCTGCCCCTGGCGCTCGGCATCGCGATGGTGTTCGGCGTGGCGCTCGGACTCCCGACCCTCCGCCTCCGCGGCGACTATCTGGCGATCGTCACGCTCGGCTTCGGTGAGATCATCCGCATCCTGGCCACGATCATCCCAGCGGCACGCGGCCAGGTCGGGTTCAAGGAGGTCGGGCATCCGCCGGGGACGGATGCCCAGGGTCACCCGATCTTCTCCGTCTCGAACGGCACTCCCTGGTACTGGCTGGCCGTGACGGTCGTCGTGCTGATCCTGCTGCTCGTCGGCAACCTCGAGCGCAGCCGTGTGGGACGCGCCTGGATCGCGATCCGCGAGGACGAGGATGCCGCCGAGATCATGGGTGTTCCGACGTTCAAGTTCAAGCTGTGGGCGTTCGCGATCGGCGCCGGCATCGGCGGCCTCTCCGGCGCACTGTTCGCCGGCCAGGTCGGATTCGTGAACAACCAGAAGTTCGACGTCGCGACCTCGATGCTGTTCGTCGCGGCCGTCGTGCTCGGCGGGTCAGGCAACAAGGTCGGTGCCATCCTCGGTGGTGCGATCGTGGCGTACATCCCGCTGCGATTCACGGCGATCGCGGACTACAAGTATCTGATCTTCGGCGTCATCCTGATCGTGCTGATGATCTTCCGCCCACAGGGCCTGATCGCGGCGAAGGCCCACCTGCTGACGTACTCGCGAGTGGTAGGCGACAAGATCGCGGAGCTGAGAGCCGCGCGAGCGAAACCGGGCGATCCCGTGCCTGCCGGTGCGGCGGCATCCGTCGCGGCGGATGACAGCGCAAGCGGCCTCGAAGGCGGCGGAACCTGCAGCGCCGTGAACGGCGGAGTCCCGAACACCGCCGCCGTCGACGACACGAGTGGTGACACGACCGGAGAAACGATCGACGGCGCGAAGGGAGGCACAGAATGAGCGAGCCGCGCGACGGCATCCCCGAGGACGAACGTCCGGAGCGGGTGCCTGCCGAGAACGACCCGAACGTCGGCGCCATCCCCGAGCCGGTCCCGAACCAGGGTCCGGAGAACGTCGACCTCACTGACATCGGGCCGGATCCGTCGGAGACTGCCGACGCCGACGTGCCCGACGAAGCCGAGAATGCGGCGACGCTCGCCGAGGCCGGCGTCGATGAGGAGCTCGCCGAAGCGGCGGCATCCGAGCGCGAGATCGCCGTCGAGGTGGGCGAGAAGCTCGTCGAGGTGAAGGCCGTCACGGTGAAGTTCGGCGGCCTCACGGCGCTCGACGACGTGACGTTCCACATCAACCGAGGCGAGATCCTCGGCCTGATCGGTCCGAACGGTGCAGGCAAGACGACCGCGTTCAACGCGATGACCGGCGTCTATCGGCCCACCAGCGGCGACGTGCTCATGGAGGGCTCCTCGATCAAGGGCAAGAAGCAGCACAAGATCACCAGGGCCGGTCTCGCGCGTACGTTCCAGAACATCCGCCTCTTCGGCGAGATGACGGCGCTCGAGAATGTCGTCGTCGGCCTGGATGCCCGCCACAAGACGAGCGTGCCCGGCGCGCTGGTGCGCAGTCCCCGGCACTACCGGGAGGAGAAGTCCTCGATCGAGCGCGGCATGGCGCTGTTGGAGTTCGTGGGCATCGCGGACTCCGCGGACACGCTGTCCAGGCACCTGCCCTACGGCAGCCAGCGTCGTCTCGAGATCGCGCGGGCGCTGGCGACGGATCCGAAGGTGCTCTGCCTCGACGAACCGGCGGCCGGATTCAACCCCGCGGAGAAGGACCAGTTGATGGACCTCATCCGCACGATCCGCGCCGACGGCTACACCGTGCTGCTCATCGAGCACGACATGAGGCTCGTGATGGGCGTGTGCGACAGGATCGTCGTGCTGGAGTTCGGAAAGAAGATCGCGGACGGATCCCCCGCCGAGGTGCGCAACGACCCTCGTGTGATCTCCGCCTACCTGGGAGAGCCCGATGACGACGCTGCTTGAACTGAAGGATGTCGTCGTCGGCTACGGCCGGATCGAGGCGTTGCACGGTCTGTCGTTCACCGTTCAGGAGGGCGAGATCGTCTCGCTGATCGGTGCGAACGGCGCGGGCAAGACCACGACGATGAAGGCGATCTCGGGTCTCCTCAACCTGACCAAGGGCTCGATCACGTTCGACGGTCAGGACATCAGCAAGATGAAGGCGCACGTACGCGTCGTGAAGGGCATCTCGCAGGCACCGGAGGGACGTGGCATCTTCCCCGGCATGACGGTGCTCGAGAACCTGGACATGGGCACGTACGGGCGCAAGGATCGCACGGGCGTCAAGGAGGATCTCGACCGCGTGTTCGGTCTGTTCCCGCGACTTCTGGAGCGCAAGTCGCAGCTCGGCGGCACGATGTCCGGCGGCGAGCAGCAGATGCTCGCGATCGGGCGGGCGCTCATGGGCCGGCCTCGTCTGCTGCTGTTGGACGAACCGTCGATGGGACTCGCACCGCAGTTCATCAAGCAGATCTTCCGCATCATCTCCGAGATCAACGAGCAGGGGACCACGATCCTGCTCGTCGAGCAGAACGCGAATCAGGCGCTCGCGCGTGCGGACCGCGCCTTCGTGCTGGAGACCGGAACGATCACGCACAGCGGGACGGGCCGGGAGCTGCTGGCGAACACCGCCATCAAGGAGGCGTACCTGGGCGTCGCGTGACGCCAGGCGTCGCTGGTTGAGCTTGTCGAGCACCGCTGGTTGGGTCCGGGACTCAACCGGCGGTGGGGGCTCAGCCGGCGGCGGCGCGATGCGCGAGGAACTCGTCTTCCGCTTCGTAGTCGAACCAGGCATCCGCTCCGTATCGCCGCACGAGGTGCGGGAAGAGCGCACGCCAGGATGTCTGTCGCCACTTCGCCCCGTTGACGACGTCGACGATCCATTCGATGTCGTCGTGCACCGCGGTGCGGTAAGGCGCGGGCACCGTGAACCCAAGCTCGTCCTCGGCGCGGCGCGTGCTGAGCACGATCGGAGTCGGCGTCGACCACGGTGTGCTCCCGACGCCGCGCGCCGGAGCACCGGGAACCGGGACGAGCTCGACGCTGTGGCCCATCGCATCGAACACGGCGTTCGCGATGTCCGTCACCGTCACGTCGTCGTCTGCCACGTTGAGCACGCGCTTGGCCGGTGCCTCCGCGCACAGCCTGGACAGCTCCGCGATCGCCTCTGTCGAGGTGGGGCTGAACCGGCTGGCGCCGTCGTATGCGAGCACGGCGTGTTCGCGGTGATCGAGCACACGCTTCACGAAGTACCACTCGCGCAGCGCCACGCTGAACGGTCCGTGCACCGCACCCGGACGCAGGATGCTCACCGGCAGCTCGTCCGCGTCGAGGAGCGCTCGCTCCAGCCCTGCCTTCAGCACCCCGTACGTCGGCGCCCCTTCGGTGACGGTGGGCTGCGACTCGTCGATGGGGTCGGGGAAGCGGGGCATGGCATCCTCGCTCGTCGCCGTGTCGAGGCTGCGGCCGTCGGCATCCTGGTAGACCGCTCCCGTCGAGATGACGACGACGGATCCGACGAGGCCGGCCAGCTGCGCGAGCTGCTGCGCGTGTCGCGGTTCGTAGGCGACGGCATCCAGCACCAGGTCGTGTCCGTCGGCGAGAGGGATCAGCGTCTCCGTGTCGTCGCGGTCGAGGCGCACCGTTGTGACATCGAGGTCGATCAGCATCGGATCGCCCTCGTGCGCGCCGCGATGCGCGATCATCACCGACCAGCCGCGTTCGGCGAGATGGCGTGCCGTCGCGACACCGATCTGTCCGGTGCCGCCGATGATGAACGCCGTCTTGACCCCGCCCGCCATACGACAACGGTAGCCGCGGCGGGATGATGCGGGAACGCCGAGGTCGGCCGGCGTCTTACGATTCCGCTCCCCAGCGCGCACGGCCGTCACATCGCTCCGCGATGCGACGGAATCGGCGGCCGGGGCCAGGCTCGACCGGCGATTGCTTCGGCGCTGCGTCTACTGCGGAGGACCGACCGGTGAGATGACGGTCAGCAGGTGCACGTTCGCATTCTGACAGGCGGTCAGGTTGGAGGCCTGCACGAAAGCCGACTTCGTGGAGTGCGGCGGGTAGATGCGCAGGCCGTCGGCCTTCAGCGGCTGGCATTCGCTCGAGTCGTAGTTGCGTGCCTGGGCGATCTTGAGGTTCGACACCACGGCGGATCCCGGCTGGAGCGTGTTCTGCACGATGGTCTGCGATGTGTCCCAGTCGGCCGGTGCGCCGAGTTGCGTGCCGTTCCCGTTGCCCACGAACGAGACGCCGGGGAACCCGTGCAGCTCGCACGCCTTCGACGACGTGTTCGTGAAGTCGATCGGCAGGTACTCGCTGCCCGCCGCGCCGCTCGGCGTGCCGAGGGTGATCGACAGGTCGTCAACCGAGCACGTGGGCGTCGCACCGGAGGTGGCCGTGGAGGTCGGCGTCGCCGTGCCGGTGCTCGTCCGCGTCGGACTCGCCGTCGGCGTGACCGTCGGACTCGCCGTCGGCGAGCCCTTGCCCCCGTTCGCGAATGCCATCACCGCGATCAGCACGAGCAAGGCCACGACGACGACGGCCAGCACGATGATCGCGATCGTGCGACCGCGGATGCCCTTGCGCGCCTTGTCCGGATCTCCCGGATCCTCCGGTCCGCCCGATCCGCCGTCACCGCCGGTGCCGCCCCCGTCGCCGAGCGGTTCGGGGAATCCCTGCTCATCGCTCATTGCCCCATCGTGCACCGGATCCGTTGCACAGTCCGGGCGAATCGCCCCGCTGGCTCACAGGCGATACCGAAGTCGGCGGGCCGCCGGCCGGCGTCGCCTCGGACACGCGCGGCGCATTCGCAGCCGGCCAAGCGCGGCGAGCCCCACCGCCCGACCGCTGGTCGAGCCCTCATCGCAGCACCGCCGGCTGAGCCCGACGGTTCCTCGAACTACTGTCGCGCGGCAGCGAACTCCGATTCGAGAAGGCCGAAGATGGCCACGTCGTGCCACTCGCCCTCGATGTTGTCGCGCTCCCGCAGCAAAGCCTCGCGCGTCATGCCGAGGATCTCGCACAGGCGAGCGGATGCCTCGTTCGCGGCATCCAGTTCGGCGTAGACCCGGTGCGCCCCGAGTTCGCCGAACGCGATCCCGAGCAGAGCGGTGGCTGCCTCGGTGGCGAAACCGCGACCGTGGACGGCCGGATGGAACACCCATCCGATCTCCACCTGGGCGTCCTTCGAGCTCTTCACGGAGATGCTCACGTCACCGATCACGCGGTGGTCGGTCGATCCGTCGGTGGCGCAGAGCTCGACCGCGAAGATGAGGCCGTCACCGTCGCGCGACAGGCGCTCCAGCGCGATGCGCTTCTCGAGGTTCTTGGCCGGCTCGTCGTGGTCGTGGGCCTCCCAGCGGAGGTAGCGCACGACATCCGTGCGCTTCTGGTAGTTCTCGCTGCGGTGCTCGAGATCCGCTTTCGTGAGCGGACGCAGCCGCAGCCGTTCCGTGGCGATCTCGCGAGTCTCGAAGGGCAGTGCCAGCAATCCGGCCCCGATCGTCGTCTCGGATGTCATGGTCTGGTCCGTCCCCTCGTGGATGCTCCCGACGGGTCGCGCAGTGTCGCTCGCACGTCGTCGGGAAGCTTCTGCGGCATCCGCCCGATCAGGATGCCGTGCCTTCGTCAGCAACGATACGCAGGGTGGGCCGTGCTTCCGAATCGAGGCCGAACACGGCATTCACGCCGGCGATGAACGACTCGGCGTCGCCGTCCCGTGCGAGCTCCCTGGCGCGGGAGGACGGCGTGTGCAGCAGCACTCCGACGAGGTGGCGGAGTGCTGCCTCCGCCTGACCGTCGGGGTCGCCACGGCGCTTGGCGCGCTCGATCTCGGCGTCGAGCAGCGCGAAAACGTGGGATCGCAGCGCGACGATGGCGGGCTCGGCCGCGAACTCGTCGCCCTTGGCGGCGAATTCCGCGGCCGCGTCGCTCACGATCCCGCGCGCGCGGTCCGTGGCGGTGAAGTCCTCGAGGGGGGCGTGCAGTCCGATGGTCTCGAGGTCAAGCAGTTCGGTGCCGGAGACCCACGCGACGTCGCGATCGACGTTGCGGGGAAGGCCGAGGTCGACGATGAGCCGGTGCACGACGGCATCCGGCAGGTGGCTGGCTTTCTCCACGAGGTCGCGGTCGAGCAGCACGGTCGGCGCGACACTGCAGGTGACGACGAGGTCGGATGCCGCGACAGCCTCGACGAGTCCTTCGCGACCCACCGCGGCGATGCCGTGCTTCAGGGCGAACGCCTGCGCACGTCCGGTGCGCGACCACACGCGCACGTCCTCGGCGCCGCGATCGCGCAGCGCCTTGAGGCTGGCTGCCGCGTAGTTGCCCGTTCCGACGAGCAGGATGCGAGCGCTGGACCAGTCCGCGATACGGCTCTCGGCCAGCTCGAGGGCGAGGCGGACGATCGACCGTCCCGCCGACCCGACCTTCGTGCCGTTCTTCACGTCGCGCGAGACGCGCGAAGCGTTCTGGAACAGGCGCTCGAGCTCCCGGGTCGCACTGCCGTGATGGCGCGCGTTCTCCAGGGCACGGCGCACCTGTCCGGCGATCTCGCCCTCCCCGACGACGAGAGACTCGAGGCCACTCGCGACGGAGAAGAGGTGGTCGGCGACGGCACGGTGATGCACGACGGCCGTTGAGGCCCGCAGCTCATCGGGCGCGACGCCTGTGGCGTCGCTGACGGCGGCGAGGGCGAGGGCGGCGGCATCCGCTGCGGTGGCATCCGTCACCTCGAGATAGGCCTCGAAGCGGTTGCAGGTGGCCAGCACGACGGAGCCCGCGAAGGCATCCGTGCGCGCTCGCAGTGCAGCGTCGACGTCACCCGCGTGCCGTTCGAGCCGTTCGAGGAGCTCGAAGTCGGCCGTGCGGTGGCTCGCGGTGAAGCAGAGAAGCACGGGTTAGATGGTACGCCGCGAAAGCTGTGCGTCTGACCGCCGTGACGCCGCGCATCGGCCGTGCCGGTCATCCAGGTGCGGGTGTGAGAATCGAGTACGTGACTTTCGCCGACGCGCAGCCCGGAATCGACCGCACGGAGATCGCCGGCACCGGAACAGACGGTGCCGCGACCGACCGCACCGCCCAGGGACGTGAGCCGTCGGGCGCACTCTCGGCGGAGCATCCGCTCGTCTCCGGTCGCACGTCGCGGTCGCCGCTCATCACCGCCTATGCCGGCAAGCGCCCTGACGTGCTTCCCGTGTGGTTCATGCGTCAGGCAGGGCGGTCGCTGCCCGAATATCGCGAGTTGCGGGCCGGCATCGGCATGCTCGACTCCTGCCTCGATCCCGCCATGGCCAGCGAGATCACGCTGCAGCCCGTTCGTAGACACAAGGTCGACGCGGGCATCTTCTACAGCGACATCGTGGTGCCGCTGAAGCTCGCGGGCGTCGACATCGACATCGTGTCCGGCAAGGGTCCGGTGCTCGGCAAGCCCGTCCGCACGGCCGACGAGGTTGCGGCACTGCCGACGCTGGATCCGGATGCCCTCACCCCCGTCGCGGACGGCGTGCGTGCGACAGTGGCCGGCCTCGCCGAACTGGGTGACATCCCGCTGATCGGCTTCGGCGGGGCGCCGTTCACCCTCGCCGCGTATCTCGTGGAGGGCGGCCCGTCGAAGGATCACATCCGCGCCCGCACACTCATGCACTCGGATCCGGACACCTGGCAGGCACTCATGGCGTGGGCAGCCGACATCACGGGGACGTTCCTGCGCGCCCAGGTGCTCGCCGGCGCGAGCGCCGCGCAGCTTTTCGACTCGTGGGCGGGCGCGCTGTCGCTGGAGGATTACACGCGCCACGTGGCACCGGCATCCGCTCGCGCGCTGTCGTTCGTGCGCGACCTGTCGTATCCCGACCCGGAACGGGCCGCGGATGCGGTGTCGGCGCACGCCGTGGAGCGGAACGTGCCGATCGTGCACTTCGGTGTCGGCACGAGCGAGCTGCTGCGCGCCATGCACGACATCGGCACCGACGTGATCGGTGTCGACTACCGGGTGCCGCTGGACGAGGCCAGCCGCAGGCTCGGCAACATCGTTCCGCTGCAGGGCAACATCGACCCCGCCTACCTGGATGCCCCGTGGCCGGTCCTGGAGGCGCACGTGCGCGATGTCGTGCAGCGCGGTCGCAGCGCACCCTCGCACGTGCTGAACCTGGGCCACGGCGTTCCGCCGGAGACGGATCCCACGGTGCTCACGCGGATCGTCGAGCTCGTGCACGGGCTCGGAGAATGAGCGACACCAAAGGAGACGCCGCGCGCGAGGCGGCACGCGACGCGTTCGAGCATGCCATCACGGATGCGCCGACGCGCGTCGTCGTCATCGGCGGCGGCGCGGCAGGGCTCGTCGCCGCGAGGGAGATCGCGCGTCCCGGATTCGATGTCATGGTGCTCGAAGCGCGGCCGACGCTCGGCGGAAGCGTCGCCCGGCACGAGGTCGCAGGCATCACGCTCGACGCCGGGGCGGAGAGCTTCGCCACCCGCGGCGGACACGTCGCCTCCCTCATCGACGACCTGGGACTGACCGCGGAGGTCGTGACCCCGCTCGCGGCCGGCGCCTGGCTGCAGCTGCCGGGGCGCGCCGTGCCGACGCCCAAGGCGGGGATGCTCGGCATCCCGAGCTCGCCGCTCGCGTCCGACGTGATCGCGGCCATCGGCTGGGGCGGGGCGCTGCGCGCGTACCTGGACCGGCTCATGCCCGTGCTGAAGATCGGCGAAGAGCGCAACCTCGGCCGGCTCGTGCGTCGCCGCATGGGCGCGGCCGTGCTCGACAACCTCGTGGCCCCCGTGACGACGGGCGTGTACTCGGCGTCGCCGTACGATCTCGACGTGACCGTCGCCGCGCCCGGCTTGAACCAAGCCCTGACCCGTACGGGCTCGCTGTCCGGCGGCGTGGCGGAGCTGCGCGAGTCCGCCAAGGCGGGCTCCGCCGTCGGCGGACTGATCGGCGGCATGGCCCGCTTGATCGACGTGCTCGCAACGGATGCCACGGCCCGCGGTGCCCGCCTCCGCACCGACGCCGACGTGCTCGGGTTGGCGCCCGCCGACCGACCGGCCGGCGCGGGCGCGGGGGAATCGGCGGTCAGAGGCGGTGCCGCCGGGAACCGTGCGGTGAAGGACGGTGCGGCGCAGGATGGCGCGACGCAGGACGGCGCGGTGCAGGACGGCGGGGTGCAGGACACTGCAGCGGATGACGCGCTCGCCGCATCCGTCGACGCGGTGTTCGGAGACGTGCGGCCCGACGACACGATGACCGACGGCAGCGCGCAGTCGGTCCGCTCGGACGAGGATTCCGCGCGTCCCGCCCGCTGGCGCGTGACGCTCGCCGACGGCGAGACGATCGACGCCGACGCGGTGCTGCTCGCCGTGCCATCGGATGCCGCTCTGCGGTTGCTGGGGCAGGCATCCGAAACCTTGGAGCCGCTCGCCGGTCTCGGCTGGCCCGCCGCGTCGACCGTGGACATCGTCACGCTCGTGATCGACGACGCGCGTCTCGATGCCGCGCCGCGCGGCACAGGGATGCTCGTGGCCGAGACCGTGCCGGCATCCGAAGTCTCCGCCAAGGCGCTGACGCACGTCACCGCGAAGTGGCCGTGGGTGGCGCAGCAGCTCCCCGCCGGTCGGCATGTGCTCCGGCTCTCGTACGGACGGGCCGGATCGCCCAGCCCGCTGGAGGGTCTCGACGGTGGCTCTGTGCGCTTGCAGGCAATCGCCGATGCGTCAACCCTCTTGAATATTCCGCTAGCGGAATCTACTGTCGTCGCATCGGACGTAGTGCGCTGGACCAACGCACTCCCGGTCGCCGCAGAGGGGGAGCGGGAGCGCATCGGTGCGGTGCGCGATGCGGTCGAACGCGTGAACGGACTCGAAGTGACCGGCTCCTGGCTGACCGGAACCGGGCTCGCCTCGGTGGTTCCGGACGCGCGCAAGGCAGCCGAGCACATCCGCGCACTACGCTGGAAGACGCTGACCGACACAGCCGGGACCGACGCAGACGGGCCTGGTGTAGACGGGGCCAGCGCAGACGCAACCGACAAGAACTGACCGCGTGGGCCCGAACCGACACAAGGGCGAACGCGGCAAGGGTGGGGGCACCATGAAGGGCAAGGTTCTCTTCGTCGTCGGACTGGGGGTCGGGTACGTTCTCGGCACCCGCGCCGGACGACAGCGGTATGAGCAGATCAAGTCCGCTGCGCAGCGGGTGTGGGAATCGCCTGCCGTGCAGAAGCAGGTGCACACGGTTCAGGGCTACGCGGCCGATCGCATCGGCGACCTCGGCACCGTCGTGACGGACGGCCTCAAGCGGGCCGTGACCAATTCGGGCGGATCCAGGAGCGGAGCGGCGAAGTCGTCCGCGTCGGGCTCGAGGTCGGGGACGACGCATTCCGGGTCGTCGGGTGCGAAGTCGAGTACCGCCAAGGCGAGCGGAACCCGTTCGAGTGGATCCGGCTCGAGTGGATCCGCTTCCAGCGGATCCCGTTCCAGCGGATCCAAGGGTTCCGGTGGAAAGGCCTCCGGCGGCAAGTCGGGCGGAGGGTCGGCGTCGAAGTCCGGTGGATCCGGCAGCGGCTCGAGCGGATCGGACGGGCAGGCGTCCTGATGTCCGAGAGCACTCGGCCGGCCGGTTCGGGATCGCGCGACAGGCGCTCGCTCATCCAGTTGCTGAAGGAGCTGCCCGGCCTGGTGGTCGCGCTGCTCAAGGCGGAGCTGGCGCAGCTCAAGGCTGAGCTCATCCGCAAGGCGATCAGCGCGGGCATCGGAATCGGCCTGTTCCTCGTCGCCGGTGCCGTGCTGTTCTTCATGCTCGGCACGCTCGTGGCCGCCGCGATCCTCGGGATCGCCGTTGCGCTGCCCGCCTGGCTGGCTGCGCTGATCGTCGCCGGTGGTCTGCTCGTGATAGCGGCGGTGCTGATCCTCGTCGGAGTGGCCGTGCTCAAACGCGGGATGCCGCCCGCGCCGACGGAGACGATCGAGAGCGTCAAACAAGACGTCAACGCGGTGAAGGGGCTGGGCGACTATGACCGCTGAACCGAGGAACACCGATCCGAGGAACACCGACCCGAGGAACACCGACCCGAGGACACCCGGGTCGGTGCACGGCGCGCCCGACGCATCACGTGGAGCGAAGCGGGATGCCGCGGTCGGCGCGGCGAAAGGCAAGGGATCCGATCCGGTGGCCGACGTCGCCGCGGCGCGTGCCGAGCTCGCCGCCACCCTCGATGCGCTCCAGGACAAGCTCAACGTGCCCAAGCGCATCCGCATCGCCGCCGAGGAGAACCCGATCGGGCTCGGTGCGGTGACGCTCGGGGTCGTGGCCGCGATCGCGGGCGCGGTGTGGCTGACGGTCTGGATGCTGCGCCGCAAATAGTCAGCGGTTCGGCCGCTCGTGTATACACGAGCGAGTGTTCACGACGGGAGTTCGCCGCGGAATCCCCGTGCGGGCTTGTCCCTCGTGGGGTGGCGTCCTAGTGTCGGTACACATTGAGTGACCGCCGAGAAGCACAAGGATGCGCCTCCCGATCTGCGCGGGTTCCCACTCATCCGTCAGAGGGGACGTGACATGAGCACAGTGGTCGAAACGGCGCCTGCATCGCTCTATTGGACTGTGAATCCAGCCACCGGTGACGTGGTCAACAAGCGGGACGCGTGGACGGACGACGAAGCGGACGCCGCGCTGGCCCGAGCGCACGAGGCATACCAGACCTGGCGCACCACGCCGGTCGAGGAACGTGTCGCGCTGTTCCGACGCATGGTCGACGTCATCGGCGCGCACGCGGAGGACTACGGTCGGCTCGACGCCGAGGAGATGGGCAAGCCCCTGGCGGCGGCGACCGGGGAGGTGGCGATCCCGCAGCGGATGTTCGCCTACTTCGCCGACAACGGCCCGAAGTTCCTCGCGGCGAAGGAGGCGCAGGTCGCGGGAGCCCGCCGGGCGTACACGAAGCTGGCGCCGACCGGAGTCACGCTGGCGATCGAACCGTGGAACGTGGCCGTGTACCAGGCGATGCGCGCCGCGGTGCCGAACCTCATGCTCGGCAACACCATTCTGATGAAGCCGTCGCCCGTCACGGTGAACTCGAGCATGCTGTTCGACGACTGGTTCCGCGAGGCGGGATTCCCGGAGGGCGTCTACCAGACGGCGCTGCTCACAAACGATCAGGTGTCCGCGTACATCGCCGACAAGCGCGTGCGATCCGTGACGTTCACGGGGTCGGATCGCACCGGGTCGATCATCGCGAAGCAGGCGGGCGAACACATCAAGCCCGTCGTGCTGGAGCTCGGCGGATCCGATCCGTTCGTGGTGCTCGACTCGGCCGATGTGCAGAAGGCCGCTCGACTGGCCGCCGGTGCGCGGCTCATGAACGCCGGCCAGATCTGCGTCTCGCCGAAGCGTGTCATCGTCACCGAGAAGGTCGCCGACGAGTTCATCGCTACGTATTCGGCCGTGTTCTCGGCGCAGAAGGTCGGTGACCCGTTCGACCCTACGACGACCGTCGGTCCGCTCTCCACCATCGCCGCTGCGGACCTGCTCCAGGAGCAGTACCAGGACGCTCTCGACAAGGGTGCGAAGGTGGTCGTGCCCGGCGGCCGGGTCGACGGACCCGGCGCCTTCTTCACCCCCGCCGTCGTCACAGGCATCACCCCCGACATGCGCATCTACTCGGAAGAGGCGTTCGGTCCGCTCGGCATGATCTACGTCGTTCCGAACGCGGATGCCGCGGTCGCCCTCGCCAACGACACCAAGTACGGCCTGACCGGAACGGTCTACGGTGAGGACCTCGACGAGGCGACGCGTGTGGCAGAGGCCATCGATTCGGGCGGAATCGGCATCAACACCTACTTCGGTGCACCGATCGAGGTGCCCTTCGGCGGCACGAAGTCGTCCGGCGTCGGACGCGAGCTCGGCGAGAGCGGCATGGAGCCGTACGCCAACGTCAAGTCGTACACGATCGGCTGATCGAGTCCCAGGACCAGCGGGACCGACAGCGCCATCTGCGCACTACCGCGCCAGCCGGAGTGGCGCGATAGTGCGCAGATGGCGCTGCACTGGCAATGCGCCGGAACGCGGTCATCCCTCGAGGGTCTGCGGCATGACGATCGCCTTCATCGAGTCCGGCACGCGGCCCGCCAGCGTGATCGCGTCGATGGAGCGGTTCAGTCCGAAACGGTGGGTGACGAGCGACGCGACGTCTACGTGACCGCCGGAGACCAGCGAGATCGCCGTCGGCCAGGTGTGGGCGTATCGATTGACGAGGCCGATGGAGAGCTCGCGCACGTTGAGCTTGGACAGGGGCAGGAGGACATCCTGCTTGGGCATGCCCACCATGGCTGCCCGGCCGTTGGTGCGAAGCCGCCACAATCCGTCTGCGAGTGCGCTCGGCGCCCCGGAGCATTCGAGAAGCACGTCGAAGTCGTTCGGTCCTCCCTCGCCGGCGCGCTCGACCTCGAAGTCGAGACTGCGTGCGAAGTCGAGACGGAAGTCGGAGACATCCGTCAGCGTCACGGATGCGGCGCCGAACGCACGTGCGGTCTGCGCCGCGAGGATCCCGACGGGACCGGCTCCCGTCACGAGCACACGGTCTCCGGGTTCCAGGCCGGCTCGGTGGCACGCCCAGATGCCGACGGACAGCGGCTCGCACAGCGCCGCCTCCTCGTACGACATCGAGTCGGGCACACGGAAGAGCTGGCGCTCATCGATCGCCATCCGCTGGACGAGAGCGCCGTCGTAGGGAGGCGTTGCAAGGAACTGGAGCTCGGCACAGAGGTGATAGCGTCCGGCCATGCAGTCACGGCAGTCGCGACAGGGCTTGCCCGGCTCGATCGCGACACGGTCGCCGACGGCAACCTGTGTCACGCGCGGGCCGACAGCGACGACCTGGCCGGCGGCTTCGTGACCCAGGATGATCGGGCCGTCGACGACCCACTCGCCGATGCGTCCCACGGTGAAGTACGCGACGTCCGATCCGCAGACGCCGACGGCCTCGATGCGCACGAGGGCGTCACGGTCACCGAGCTCCGGTTCGCCACGATCCCGGATCTCGATGCTCCCGAGTTCTGGCATGACGGCGGCGAAGTTGGACATCACTCACCCTTCGTGGTCGGTCAGCGGTTGGTGGAGGCACGCAGCACGAGTTCCGGCTGCGTGTATTCGACGACAGGTCCCGGCTCCGCCGTTCCGTCGAGCAACGCGAGCAGGCGGGAGGTGGATCGCCTGGCGACCTCGGCGGACGGCAGCCGCAGGGTGGACAGCGGCGGGTCGAGGAAGCGGGAGAACGGGTAGTCCCCCCATCCGATGACGAGCACGTCCTCCGGAATCCGGATTCTGCGCTCGCGCAGCGCCGTGTACAGCCCGAGTGCGAAGTAGTCGTTCCCGACCAGGAAGGCGTCCGGAACGCGGCCGGTCTCGAGCAGATCGCTCACCACTCGGTACGCGTCTTCGCCACGCCACAGCGACGAGCCCCGCATGGTGCGACGGGAGGGTACGAACGCCAGCCTCTTCGAGTCGAACGGGATCCCCTTCGCCTCGAGCGCGGTGCGGAACCCCGCGATGCGATGCTCGACCGTCGAGATGTGCAGGTCTTCCTCGATGACCATGATGTCTGTCGCGCCGCGCTCGATGACCACCTCGGTGGTCATGCGGCGGCCGGCCTCGTTGTCGTTCGAGTAGAAGTCGACGCCGAGGTCGGGAAGCTCGCGTGCCGTGAGAACGAGAGGGATGCCGGCTCGCGTGACGGCGGACCACGGGTTGGTCCGGCCCTGCACGGGAACGCCGATGAGTCCGTCGACTCCCGACCGCAGCGCCGTCTCGACGGCGACCTGCTCACGCTCGGGATCCTCATCCGAAAGAAGGAGCAGAAGTGTGTAGCCGGCGCTGATCGCCTGTTCTTCGATCTCGCTGACCAGGTCGTTGAAGAACGGATTCGCGAGATCCGTCACGACGACTCCGATGGTCTTGCGTGAGCCGAGAACGAGGGATCGCGCGTGCGCGTTGGGCACGTATCCGATCCGCTCCGCCTCGAGCTTGATGCGCGCTCGCGTGGCGTCGCTCACTCCGGGCATGTCGTTGAGAGCCCGCGAGACGGTGTTCACGGACAGGCCGACCGCCTGGGCGACATCCTGCAGGGTCTGTCGCTTCGGTCCCATCGTCATCCTGGTCATGACACGCCCCGGTCACTCCTTCAGTTCGAGGTAGATGCGCACGAGGGGTGCGTCGTCACCGGAGACGGATTCCGTGCGCAGCCGGAGCCAGTGACCGAAACTCTCGACGGGAATGGACACCATGCCGACCGCCGCCGTCTCGACTCCGGCCGACGACTCGTGATCGAGCCAGTCGATGCCGTCCGGCGAGATCTGCACGTGGAATCTTACCGACGTGCCCGGCGCCTCTCGGAGGAATTGCACGAACCATCTGGCCTCGCCGGCCCAGGCCACTTCGAACGGTTCGGTGGTGTGGATGCCGGTGAGCTCGAATCCCCGCTCCAGCACGGCGCTTTGCGACTGACGCATGGTGCTTCTCACCAATCTGCCGAGATGACGACGGAGTCCAGGAAGAGGAAGTTGCGCACACCGCTCAGCGTGCGCACCGAGAAGTAGAAGTTGAGGAGGTTCTCCAGCGATTCATACTTGTCGGCGTATGCCGGCACCGGCACGTCGGTGAGGTCGATGACCGTGTCGTTGAACTGCAACTCCACGTTGCGACGCGTGCTGGTGTCCACGACGAAGCGCAGGTAGTGCCAGTTGATCTTCGTGGGGACCTCGTTGTAGCAGCTCTCGACCCTGTCATCGTTGACGAAGCGCCAGTCGTCGGGGTTCGGAGCCGTGAAGTCCGCGGCGTATCCGTAGTCGTGTTCGCCCGCCCATCGTTCGTGGGGCGTCGGTTCCGGAACGACGGGATACGCCCAGCGCTGGACGAGGTGGCCATCCCAGTCGGAATTCACGAAGCGCATCACGTTGTGATAGCGCACGCCCTCCCCGCAGAGGTCGGTGGCGACGGTGAAAGCACCGAACTGCGCCTCCGACGGGTGGGCGTTGGCGTCCCACGTGATGTCCCCATAGGTGTTCGCCTCCGCCTCGCTCCCTGACAGGTTCGCCTCCGTCTTCCACGTCAGGTAGGCCTCGATCTGCAGCAGGCCACGGCCGCTCATCGTGAGTCGGCGGATGCTCGTGGCCGTGTGCCCCCTGTGCGCTCGCGTCGCAAGCTTCATCGAATAGGTGCCGGTCATTCCCCCGTGGGTTCCCACGTCGAAGAAGTTCGCGTTCGAGAGCTGCGGCGGACGGAAGTCCCTGAAGTGGTGATCGAGCGATTCAAGGTCGCCGCGACCGTTGTAGTTGCCGCCGAGCTCGACCCATCCGTGCAGGCCGTCGTTGAAATCGTCGACGGCGAGGATGCGTCTCAGCGGGGAGTACTTCGACAGGCGCGGGTCGCTGCTGCGGATGGCCTCCCGTAGCTCCGCAGCGATGCTCGCGGTTCCAGGATCTGTCACAGTCACTCCTCGCCCGTGCCTCGCGGTGAGCGGGATCGCTTCCCTGCGATGGTGACCGCAACATTAGCGTTACCGAAAATTGATGTCAAAGGGCACCCCTGCAGTCAAGGGTTGGTTGAAGCATCCGGTCACGACCCGCGGAAAAACAAGGATCTGGGAACGGTTGACAAGGCATATCCCGAGGGTCCATTGTTCATGAACGATAATGTTGCGACGGTGGCTCCCACGTCGGAGCCAGCAGCATCACCGACGGAGGTGAGAATGCTCGGCTACATCGTTCGCCGACTGCTGCTGGCCGTCTTCGTGTTGTGGGGTGTCGCCTCGGTCGTCTTCGTGATCGTGCGGATCGTGCCGGCGGATCCGGCGCTGATGATCGCGGGTGAGACCGCGACACCGGCGCAGCTGGCCGCACTTCGACACCAGATGGGTCTCGATCAGCCGATGTTCGTGCAGTACGTGCAGTACCTGGGCAATCTGCTCACCGGACATCTCGGCAACTCGTACACGCAGGGCATTCCGGCCTCGCAGCTCATCGCGCAGGTGCTGCCGAACACGGCGCTCCTCGCGGTGCTGGCCTGCGCGCTGGCTCTGATCGTCAGCTTCCCCCTCGGGCTTCTGGCGGCGCTCCAGGTCAACCGCGCCGGTGACCGCATCGTCAGCATCGGTTCCCTCATCCTGCAGTCGCTGCCGGGGTTCTGGGTCGGCGTCGTGCTCCTGCTCGTGTTCTCCCGCACGTTGAAATGGCTGCCCAGCGCCGGCCTGGTGAGCCTGCAGAGCCTCATCCTGCCGACGATCGTGCTGGCGCTCCCCTTCATCGCCATCCTGACGCGCCTCACCAGGAGCGGTCTGCTCGAAGTGATCGGCGAGGGCTACATCCAGACCGCGCGCGCGAAAGGACTGGCCGAGCACACCGTGATCTTCCCGCACGCCGTGCGCAACGCGCTCATCCCGATCGTCACGGTCATCGGGCTCGAGTTCGGCACCCTCCTCGGCGGCGCCGTCATCACCGAGACCGTCTTCTCGTTCCCCGGCATCGGGAGGCTGCTGGTCTCGTCGATCCAGGTGCGCGACTACAACGTCGCCCAGGCCTGCGTGCTCGTCATCGCGGCCGGATTCGTGATCATCAACCTGATCGTCGACCTGCTGTACGCGTACCTCGACCCGAGAGTGAGGCTCGCGAAGTGACGACTATGCCGCGCACGCTCGTCGTGCAGACCGCGCAGAGCGCCCGCCGTCCACGCGGCGCCGTCACCGCTCGGATCGTGATCCCCCTCGTCGTCATCGGTCTCATGGTGATCGGTGCGATCGTCGTGCCGATCCTGTACCACTACGACCCGTTGCACACCGATCTGCTGAACCGGCTCAAGCCGCCGGGGACCGTGCTGTCCGACGGATCCGTCGCCATCCTCGGCACGGATCAGGTCGGCTCCGACCTCTTCGCGGAGATGATGGACGGCGTCCGCGTCTCGCTCGTCGTCGGCGCCGCGACCCTGCTCGTCGCGGGGGTCGTCGGCGTGCTGCTCGGAATGCTCGCCGGATACTTCGGCGGCTGGTCGGACACGGCGCTCATGCGGCTCGCGGACATCCAGCTCGCATTCCCCTCGATCCTGCTGGCGATCCTCATCGCCTCCGTGCTCGGCCAGGGCGTGCTGAACGTGATCATCGTGCTGTCCATCGCCAACTGGGTCGTGTTCGCGCGCGTCGCCCGCAGTCAGGCGTTGGCGCTGAAGGGTCGAGAGTACGTCGAGGCGGCACGCACGCTGGGCGCCGGCCACGGTCATCTCATCTTCCGCACGCTGCTGCCGGGAAGCATGGCACCGGTGTTGGTCGTCGCGACCGTCGAGTTCGGACAGGTCATCCTCGCCGAGGCAGCCCTGTCGTTCCTGGGTGTCGGTGTTCCGGTCGGCACTCCCAGCCTGGGCAGCACGATCGCGAACGGCACGCAGTACCTGACCATCGCGTGGTGGATCTCGACCCTGCCCGGCATCGCGCTCGCCATCCTGGTACTCGCGACCGGCGTGCTCGGTGACGCGCTACGGGACCGGTTCGATCCCAGGCTGCGGAGCGCATGATGACGATGACCCAGGGCACGAAGGCCGCGACCGCGGCGGACAGCGGATCGCTGCTGAGCGTGCAGGACCTGAAGGTCGACTTCTCGACTTCCGGCGGAGCGGTCCACGCGCTCGACGGTGTGAGCTTCGACGTGCACGAGGGCGAGACCCTGGCCATCCTGGGAGAGTCCGGTTCGGGCAAGTCGGTCACCGCCCAGGCGATCATGGCGCTCCTCCCGAAGCCTGCCGGATCGATCACCGGAGGGCAGATCCTCTACAAGGGAACGGACCTGGCCTCCGCACCGGTCAAGAAGGTACGAGCTCTCTGCGCGACCGAGATCGCGATGATCTTCCAGGACCCGCTGAGCTCCCTGAACCCGGTGTTCCGTGTCGGCTACCAGGTCGCTGAGCCGTTCCGTCGGCGCCTCGGGATGAGCAAGCGCGCCGCGTGGGGCAAGGCACTCGATCTGCTCGAGCGGGTGGGCATCCCGGATGCCGTGCGGCGCATCCGCGACTATCCGCACCAGTTCTCGGGCGGTCAGCGGCAGCGCATCATGATCGCGATGGCGATCGCCCTCCAGCCCCGGCTGCTGATCGCCGATGAGCCGACCACGGCTCTCGACGTGACCGTTCAGAAGCAGATCATGTCGTTGCTGGCCGATCTCCAGGCGGAGACCGGCATGGGGATGATCCTGATCAGCCACGATCTCGGAGTGGTGGCGGACGTCGCCGAGCGCGCCGCCATCATGTACGCGGGCCGCATCGTGGAGACCGGGCGGATCCGCGAGGTCTACGACCGGCCGGCGCACCCGTACACCGTCGGGCTGCTGAACTCCATCCCCAGCAACGTGATGGCCGGTGAGCGGCTCACGCCCATCGTGGGCGCGCCGCCCAATCTGCTCGCCGTGCCCAGCGGATGCGCGTTCCACCCGCGCTGTCCGTTCGCGACGGCGACCTGCCGAACGATCGTCCCCGAGCTGCGGCAGCCGGAGGGCTGGAACGCCGGACACGAGGCTGCCTGTCACCGAACCGAGGAGGTGCTGAGCCATGGCTGAGGCCGTAGCAACCCCGCTGCTCAGCGTGCAGCGGCTCAGAGTGGCGTATCCGATCCGGTCGTCCGTTCTCCTTCGGAAGGTCGGCGAGAACCTCGCCGTCAGCGACGTGAGTTTCGACATCGATCGCGGGCAGACGGTCGGGCTGGTCGGGGAGTCCGGGTCGGGCAAGTCGACCATCGCGCGCACGATCATCGGCCTGGTCGAGCCGGACGGCGGCACGATCCGGTTCGAGGGACGGGACATCGCCCATCTGTCGCCCCGCCGGCTCAAAGGCGTTCGCCGCGACATGCAGATGGTCTTCCAGGATCCGTTCGCGTCGCTCAACCCGCGGCTCACGGTGCGCGACCTCATCGCGGAGGCGTGGCGCGTGCATCCGGGAGTCGTCGCACGTCGCGAGTGGACCGAGCAGGCGAAGACACTCATGGAACGCGTCGGTCTCAACCCCGACTACTCCGACCGCTATCCGCACCAGTTCTCGGGGGGTCAGCGCCAGCGCATCGGTGTGGCGAGGGCCCTCGCCTTGAAGCCCAAGCTGATCATCTGCGACGAGGCCGTGTCGGCGCTCGACGTCTCGGTACAGGCCCAGGTGCTCAACCTGCTCGAAGACCTGCAGGCGGAGCTCGGCCTCTCCTACCTGTTCATCTCGCATGACCTCTCGGTCATCGAGCACATCTGCGACCGCGTTCTCGTGCTCAACAAGGGCGTGGTCGTCGAGGAGGGAACGGCACGACAGCTCTTCGAGCAGCCGCAGGATGCCTACACCAAGGCCCTGCTGAAGGCTGTTCCCGTCGTGCGCCCATGGTTGGAGCCGGCGCCATGATGCGATCCGCTCCGCCCCGTCATCCCGTCCACCGATTCCTCCCGGACATCGTCCACAGGCGTTCAACGGATGCCCGCCGATCGGTGAACCCCACCAGCGCCACGTGTCAATGAATCAAAGGAGATCGCAATGACATCCCTCCGCCGCAAGGCCGCGTTGGGGGTGGCCGCAGCGGCCGCCGCCATCGTCCTTGCCCTCACCGGCTGCACAGCCGGAGACTCGAGCGGCTCCGGCTCCTCAGCCACGCCGCTCCCCGATTCGCAGCAGAACCTCACGTACGTTCCCAACTACGCCGTGCCCAGCGTCGATCCGACGAAGGCGCCGCTGGAGATGGGAACCAACCAGGTGCTCACCAACGTCATGCAGGCTCTGGTGAAACTGGACAGCAAGTCCGTGCCGCAGCCGCAGCTGGCGACGTCCTGGAAATGGACGGATCCGACCACCCTCGTCTTCCAGCTCCGCAAGGGCGTCACGTTCAGCGACGGGCAGGAGTTCACCTCCGCCGACGTGAAGGGATCGCTCGAAAGGTACATCGCGCAGAAGCAGGCGCTCGCCGCATCCCTGGCCATCATCACGTCGACCAGTGCCGACACGCCCGACACCTTCACCATCCACACCAGCGCCCCGACCGGAACGCTGGTCGGCATCCTCTCGCTCGTATACATCGGCGAGGGGTCCCACGCGACGGACGACGCCTGGTGGAGCAAACCACTCGGCACGGGTCCGTTCGTGCTCACCGATTACGTGCCGAACGACCACGTGACGCTGACCAGGAACAACGACTACTGGGGCAAGAAGGCGAAGCTCAAGACCGTCACCTTCAAGCTGATCACCGACACCAACGCGAAGATCACAGCGCTCTCGAACGGTCAGGCGCAGGTGCTCGACGACGTGACCAACGACCAGATTCCGACCATCAAGTCGATGTCGAATGTGAAGCTCACGCAGGCGCCCAGCCTGACGTACTACTTCCTCTGGTTCGAGAACCAGCACTCGCCGCTCACCGATGTGCGCGTGCGAACGGCCATGTGGGAAGCGCTCGACCTGTCGACGATCGTGAAGACGCTCTACGGCAGCACGGCATCCACGATGGACTCGTTCTGCCCATCGGCGGCCTTCGGCTGCGTCGCGGCATCGGGGATGCCCAAGCACAACATCGCGGACGCTAAGAAGCTGCTGGCCGACGCCGGATACCCGAACGGATTCACCGTGGACATCATCTACAGCACGGCCAACTCCGGACTCGACAACCTCACCAAGGCCATGATCTCCGCATGGAAGTCCATCGGGATCACCGTGACGCCGCGAGCGGAGGACGGAGCGAGCTGGCTGGCCGACTTCAGCGCCTTGAAGTGGGACATGGACGTGCAGCCGAACCAGACGGTCACCGGTGACGCCGACTACACGCTGAACCGCCTGTACAGCTGTGCAGCCAAGCGGCTCGGATACTGCAATCCCGATCTGGACAAGATCCTCACCCAGGCGCAGCAGTCGACGGACGCCGCGCAGCGCAAGACGCTGTACAAGCAGGCCGTGGACATCATGGCGAAGGATGCGCCGGCCATCCCGTTGTTCCAGACCAAGTCGAACCTGGCCTACCTGGACACCGTCAAGGGCGTGAAGATCCCTCCGACGGAGTTCATCGACTGGAGTTCGGCCTACCTCACCAAGTAGCACCGACCTCATCCAGCGCGCGAGAGCGGCGCCGACGCGTCGCTCTCGCGCGATCATCCCGACCGGGAGGAATGGCCCAGTGTCCGCCATCGAATCTGATGCATCCGTTCTCGGGCGCATCAGCGAGCCGAGCCGCGACGTCCCCGTCGTCGGCAGCTACGACGTCATCGTCTGCGGTGGCGGTCCGGCCGGCGTGATCGCCGCCGTCGCCGCTGCACGCAACGGCGCGAAGACGCTCCTGGTCGAGCGCTACGGCTTCGTCGGCGGCATGGCGACCAGCGCGCTCGTCACTCCCGTCAGCGAGTTCCGGGTGAACGGCGAGCAGCACATCGCCGGCATCCCGTTCGAGCTGCTCACCGATGCCGCCGCGCTCGGCGGGGCGGACGTGACGATGGAGAGCGGCAATTATCCGGTCAACGACGAGATCCTGAAGCTCGCGGCACAACGACTCCTTCTCGACAGCGGCGTCACGCTGCTGTACCACTCCTGGTTCTCGGAGTGCGTGACGGCCGACGGACGGGTGACCCACGTCATCCTGCAGAACAAAGCGGGCCGCGTCGCGTACGAGGGCTCGGTCTTCGTCGACTGCACAGGGGATGCCGATCTCGTGCGGTCTGCGGGATTCGAGGTCGTGAAGGGCGACGTCCTTCAGCCTGCGACGCTCTGGTTCCAGCTCGGCGGCGTCGACACCGATGCGCTCGCCGGGCTCTTCGGCGACGCCGTCGGCGGTGTGCTGCCGGTCTCGGACACCATCCGCGACCGGCTCGGCGAGCTCAATCGCGCCGGCGACATCCCCATCTTCGGCGGCCCGTGGATCAGCGAGTTCTTCCACGACGGCATGGTCAGCATCAACCTGCTGCGCGAGGCGACAGACGCCAGCGATCCCGAGCGTTTCACGCGCACGGAGTGCAGTCTGCGCGAGAACCTCCACCTCATCGTCGACGTGCTGCGCGAGAACTTCCCGGAGTTCAAGGATGCCTGGCTCGCGAAATCCGGCATCCAGACGGGCGTGCGCGAGACCTATCACATCGTCGGGCTGTACCAACTGACGCGCGACGACGTCCTGAACCCGAAGGCGTTCCCTGACACGATCGCCAAGGGTGCTCACGTGATCGACATCCACTCGGTCGACAGCAACGAGCAGAACGACTTCGTCGTTCCGCGCAAGAGCTACAACGTTCCGTTCCGCTGCCTCGTGCCGAAGGGGAGCGTCAACCTGGTGACCGCCGGCCGCTGTCTCAGCGCCGACGGTCCCGGATTCGGATCCGTGCGGGTGATGGCCACGTGCATGGCGATGGGTCAGGGAGCTGGGACAGCGGCAGCGCTCAGCGCGCGCGACGGCCACAGCATGTCGCACATGGACTTCGCCGCACTTCGACGTGCCCTCATCGAGCAGGGCGCGATCGTCGACCACGACAACGTGGCGCCCGCGTACGCCGCCGCGCCCGAGACGGATCCACAAGGGAGACGCAGTGCAGAAGTTCCTCAGCTATGAGCGCGGTCTCGAGCGGTTCAATCCACTCGAGCGTGTGATCACGTACGACGACTTCGACCACGGGTTCAACGGATGGCTCGACCTCACGCCGAACTACGTGTACGACGACTACGAGTCGTTTCCCTCGGTCGTCGACCTCTCCAGCTGGGCACCGACCATGCTCAGCTCGGCGTCGATGCGGTTCGCCGCCTCGCACGGATCGATGGAGGGAACGTACTCGCTCAAGCTCACGACGGCGCCGACCGGCGGGCCGCACACGGATCCGCCGCATCCGGGAAGCATGGGTCACGCGATCAAGCGACTGAGCCGGTTCGGAGATCCGTCGACCATCCAGATCGAGACCTGGTACGCCTACACGCCCGCGCAGGATCGCGTGGGGCTCGGCGAAGAGGACATGCGAGCCTTCGGCTTCTTCTTCGACGTGCAGGATCCGGAGTTCCGCTACATGCCAGGCGTGCGCTACGTGAATGCGCTTGGCGGGAAGCCCGTCAAGCGCTGGCAGTACTACCACGTCGCTGACGGCGTCACGCGTGCCGACTGGAACTTCGGGGTGGAGAACGGCTGGGCCGTCCCCGGTGTCGACGCCCAGTGGTACGGACGTCGCCATGAGGACGGGTCTGCGGACGGATTCCAGTGGCTGCCGGACGGCGAACAGGATCTGCTCTACAACGAGAGCCCCGACAAGCTGAACTGGCTCTACCTCCGTCTCACCGTCGACGTGAAGCGGCGAGAGTACATCGAGCTTCAGTCCATGGACAGGGTGTTCGACATGAGAGGGCTCGCTCCGACCCTGACACCCGGCTACAAGTCGATCGACAACCTGATCAATCCGGTCTTCTTCGTCGAAACGGACACCGATCGATCCGTGCACCTGTTCCTGGACTCGGTCGTCTACTCGACCGAATGATCCGCCGACCGTTCCGCCGACCGCCCTGCGAGAAAGCCTGAACCGTGCAGACGACCTACACCACCGTCCTGGAACGACGCACCTGGATCGCGGATGACCACTCCACGCTCCCGTACGAAGCCGGCTGGGCGACCGAGGCGGTGTTCTTCCTCCAGACCGAGGGCGAGCATCCGGAACTGGCCGTTGCCGTCGAGGTGTCGCCAGACGGGATCCATTGGATCCGCCGCGAACCCGCTGTCGCCCTCGCGCGCGACGAGTCGGTCGTCGAACTGACCGCGACCGTTTTCGGCAACTGGCTCCGGCTCTCGGTCACGGGTGCGACGGAGGCGGAACCGGTGCGCGTGCTCGTGCACCTCAACCTCAAGGGGTGACGGGGGCGCTGCGGTGGGGCGGCGCCCCCCTCACCCAGCAACCGGCGGCATCCCGCTCCCGATGCCCCTCACGCTGCCCGTCGTGTCGCCCTGTGTGGAGAACACGACGCAGGTGGCGTGGGTGAGGCCGGCGTTCCAGTCGGCCTGGCTCGGCGTGAAGGTGCTGAAGTTGAGCTGGGTGTCGTAGACGTCGACACCGACGTATCCGGCGAAGGCGCTCTGGCAGGCGTCGTCGGCCTGCGCCGTCACCGTGTCGTCACCGGGGAACGCGGAGCCTTGCAGGCCAGGCAGCGCGTACACCTCAGACGAGTGCGCCTGCGCGCACGGCACGACGGGTGCCGTTGCGGGTGCTTCCTGGTCGGATCCGGCGGGCAGCGTGAGGCAGTCGCCGATGGCGAGCGAGGCGAAGGCGACGGTCGACGGGCCGGCGGTGGCGGCCGCGCTGGGCGTCGGTGTCGATGCGGGCGTCGTCGTGGTGACGGATGTCGGCGCCTTGGTCGGTACGGATCCTGCGGCCGAGCATCCGGCGACCGCGCCGAGCACTGCGGCACCGACCAGTAGCAACGTGCTGACGCGGACGACAGTGCGGACGGATCCCATGGAACGGGACGCTAGCGTGCGGCAGCATCAGTCCACTGTGAGTCGATCGGCACCGATCGGCGCGCGGAGGCCGCCGTGAACGAGGCGACGCACGGCATCCGCACATGAAAAGGCCGCCCGTCGCCGCGCCCCGCGGGCGTCGACGTCGGTCGGCCTGGTGGTGGTTGTTCGGTTGGTGTGACCGGGCGGATTCCTATGCCGCTCGGCGGGCGCGTTGCTTCCAGGAGACGATCAAGGCCTCGAGCTGGCCGTTCGGGAGGTCGCGCGGGTGGTGCGCGAGCTCCTCCGCAAACTGCTGCTGCTCGGTATACGACAGGTTCTGCGCCCACGGGAAGGCGGAGATCACCTTCGCACGGGCATCCATGATCGGCTTGGCCTTGGCGCGGCTGGGACGCTTGCGCCGCGTGGTCGTGCTCGCAGAGGACTGCTCCACGACACGGCTGGAGTTCTTCAACGATTCAGACATTTGCATCTATCAACACCACGAAGCCCGGATTTATTCGGTTCATCGCAGGAGATTCCTGCCATTTGTTCAGCATGCGTTCAAACACGCGCTCAGGCCAAGGGGTTGACCGTCCGGCGAGACCGGTGGCACGGGCACCGCTGCTTTTGCCCGACCGGGGAGAACGGGGGAGACTGGATGCCATGACTCACCCGGCGGCCGCCGATGCGGCATCCGTTTCCCCCGCTTCTCACCCGTCACCCGAGGCATCCGGCGAGCCCGGATCAGCAGCCGACCAGCCCGACGGCTTCACCCTGTGGGCCGTGCTGCGCCGGGATCCGTCCCGCCTCCTTTCTCGTGACTCTTCCGAACTCGACGCAGCCACCGCCGAACTCGCCTCGGCCGTCTCCGACGTGGAGGCGACCGGTGTCACGATCCGCGGCTTCTACGACGTTTCGGGGCTGAAGTCCGACGCCGACCTCATGGTCTGGCTGCACGGGCCGGTGCCAGAGGACGTGCAGAGCGCACTGCGTCGCATCCGTCGCACCGCTCTGCTGCGCGACCTGCTGCCCACCTGGAACGCCATGGGCGTGCACCGCGCTGCCGAGTTCAACAAGGCGCACGTGCCCGCCTTCCTCCGCGGACTCGAGCCGCGGCAGTGGCTCACCGTCTACCCGTTCGTGCGCAGTTACGAGTGGTATCTTCTCCCCGATGCCGAGCGCAGCCGTATGCTCGCCGACCACGGGCGAAAGGGTGCGGCGTTCCGCTCGGTGCTGGCCAACACCGTCGCCGCGTTCGCCCTCGGCGACTACGAGTGGCTGCTGCCGATGGAGTCAGACAATCTCGTCGATCTCGTCGACATGATGCGCGACCTTCGCGCCACGGATGCCCGCAGGCACGTGCGCGAGGAGGTCCCCTTCTACACGGGTCGGCGCATACCTGTGACAGACATACCCGAGGTCTTGCAATGACGACATACGACGCGATCCTGCTCTCCAGCTTCGGCGGGCCGGAAGGCCAGGACGACGTCATCCCCTTTCTGCGCAACGTGACGCGGGGGAGGGGAATCCCGGACGAGCGACTCGAAGAGGTCGCGCACCACTACCGCGCACACGGCGGTGTGAGCCCCATCAACGAGCAGAACCGTCGGCTGAAGGCGGCGCTCGAGGCGGAGCTGGCGAGGCGTGACATCCGTCTTCCCATCCACTGGGGCAACCGCAACTGGGATCCGTACTTCGCGGATGCCGTGCGCGAGGCCCACGAGGCAGGTCACGACCGCCTGCTCGCACTGGTCACCAGCGCATACACGTCGTACTCCGGCGTCGGGCAGTACCGCGAAGACTTCGAGAAGGCGCTCGCCGACACGGGACTCGCCGACCAAGTGTCGATCGACCGCATCCGCGAGTACTTCGACCACCCAGGATTCGTCACCCCGCTGATCGAAGGCGTCGAGGCGGCGGTCGCCGAGTTGACGTCTGAGTCGGGCGAGGGAGCAGCGGATGCCGTCGCCCGCGACGACATCCACGTTCTGTTCGTGACGCACTCCATCCCGAGCTCCGCGGCAGAGGCATCCGGTCCGCAGTTCGGCAAGGGCGGCGCCTATGTCGCGCAGCACTGCGCTGTCGCGCACGCGATCTCGGAGCAGGCGGCAGCCGGCATCCCCTGGTCCCTCGTTTACCAGTCGCGCTCCGGCGACCCGCGCACGCCGTGGTTGGAGCCGGACATCAACGACGCCATCGCAGACCTGGCCGCCGCCGGACTCACCAAGGCCGTGATCATCGTGCCGTTCGGATTCGTCAGCGACCACATGGAGGTGGTCTGGGACCTCGACAACGAGGCCACCACCACCGCGGCCGAGAACGGACTGCGCTCTGTGCGCGTTCCGACGCCAGGCACGCACCCGGCCTTTGTCGCGGGACTCGTCGACCTCATCGAAGAGCGTCTGAACGACGTGCCGCTTCAGCAGCGTCCGCACCTGACCGATCTCGGCCCGTGGCCCGACCATGAACCGGTCGGTGCGCGCGCGGAGAAGGTCGACGCGTGATGACGGCCCAGGTCGGAAAGGTGCGCATCGGCACTCGCGGCAGTGCCCTGGCCCTGGCGCAGACGCGCCAGGTGGCCGACCTGCTGGGTAAGGCATCCGGTCTCGAGATCGAGCTGAAGACGATCACCACCCACGGCGACACGGCGACCGAGTCACTCTCGCAGCTGGGCGGAACCGGCGTTTTCACGTCCGCACTGCGGGACGCGCTGGTGAACGGCGAGATCGACGTGGCGGTGCACTCGCTGAAGGATCTGCCGACGGCGCCGCATCCGCAGATCGTGCTCGCTGCTGTGCCCAAGCGCGCCGACGCCCGCGACGTGTTGTGCGCGCGTGACGGCCTGACGCTGGAGACGCTGCCCGAGGGGGCGCGGATCGGCACCGGATCGCCTCGGCGCGTCGCGCAGCTCAAGGCGGCGCGTCCGGACGTGGAGGTCGTGGACATCCGCGGCAACATCGACACCCGGCTTTCACGCGTGTTCGGCGATGCCGAGGACGACCGCAGGCTCGACGCGATCATCCTCGCCGCTGCCGGTCTCGCACGCCTGGGACGAGCGGATGCCGCCACCCAGCACTTCGACCTCTCCGACTGGCCGACCGCACCCGGACAGGGAGCGTTGGCACTGGAAACCCGCGCCGAGAAGGACACCTCGGCGGCCGGACGAGCGCTCGCGAAGGCGCTCGGCGTCGTGAACAACGTGACGACCCACGGCAACGTCGCGGCGGAGCGCGCGGTGCTCGCCGGACTCGAAGCCGGCTGCGCAGCGCCGCTCGCGGCCACCGCGCTCGTCGAGGACGGTCTGCTGTTCCTGACGGCGACGGTCTACAAGCCGGACGGATCCGAGCGACTCACCTCGTCGCACGCCGCAAGTCTCGAGGGCAACGGGCAGGCTGCCCTGCTCGAGGCCGCTGAGGATGCCGCGAAGCGCGTCGTCGAGGAACTCCTCGCCGCGGGCGCCGCCGACCTCGCACCGCTCGGAGGATCCCGATGACCGCCGGCTCGACGGGTCCGATCCCGACGCAGGGTCCGAAACCGCTCGCCGGATGGCGCGTGCTCGTGCCTCGCGGCGGTCCGTGGGGGGACTCCGTCGCCGCGGACATCCGCGCCTACGGCGGATCGCCCGTCGTCGCGCCCATGATCAACTTCGCGCCGACCTCCGACGAGGAGACCCTGGTGCGGGCGCTTCGGGCGCTCGCCGCCGGCGAGTTCGACTGGGTGACCATCACCAGCGCCACCACCGTCGACGTGTTGTCGGCGCATCAGGCGCGCATCCCGGCGCACACGCACATCGCCGCCGTCGGCGAGACGACCGCAGCGGCGCTGCTCGCCGCAGGCTTCCGTGCCGACTTCGTTCCGGCCGACGACAGCTCCGCGACGGGTCTGCTCGACGAGTGGCCGCAGGCCACGCGTGGACTCGTGCCGCTGCGCGTTCTGACGCTGCGCAGTGAGATCGCGAAGACCACGCTGACCGACGGGCTCTCCGCGCTCGGCCACGACGTGCAGTCCGTTGTCGCCTATCGCACGATCGGCATCCCGGTGGCGGAGAACGTGGTCGCGGATGTCGCCTCCGGACGCATCAGCGCCATCCTCGTCACCTCGGGCAGCGTTGCGGAACAGGTGCAGCTGCAGCTCGGACCTGTCCCGGATGCCACACTCGTCGCCGCGATCGGACCCCGTACCGCCCGCGACGCCCGGGCCATCGGCCTCCGCGTGGACGCCGTCGCCACGGATCGCACAGCCGAGTCGCTCGTGGACACGGTCGCGCGAGCCGCGGAGCGGCGCGCCGCCTCGTGATCTCGATCTGGATGGTCGAGTTCACGGAACGAGTCGAGGACCGATGAGCGATCATCCGGCCGAAGCGTCGGCACGCGCCATCGATCCCACCCGTGTCGTGCTGATCGATGAAGCGGGATCCCCGATCGGGACGGCCGAGAAGGCATCCATCCATAGTGCGGAAACACCGCTTCATCTGGGCTTTTCGTGCCACGTACTGCTCGAGGACGGTCGCCTGCTCGTCACCAGACGAGCGCTGTCGAAGCGCACGTTCGCGGGGGTGTGGACCAACGCATTCTGCGGGCATCCGGCGCCCGGCGAGGAGTTCGCGGATGCCGCGCGACGGCACGCGCGCCACGAGCTGGGCATCCGTCTCGAGGAGCTCGAACTCGCGCTGCCGGACTTCCGGTACCGGGCGGTGGATTCGAACGGGGTCGTCGAGTACGAGCTCTGCCCGGTCTTCGTCGCGCGGGCCGTCGGTGATCCGGTGCCGAACCCGGACGAGGTGGCCGAATATGCGGCAGTGGCGCCGGCCGATCTCGCGGCGGCACTGCGCAGCACGCCCTGGGCGTTCAGCCCGTGGCTCGTCGAGCAGGCGAAGCTGCTGCCGCTCTACGCGTAAGGGATCCGCCCGTCGCCTGGCCTGACCGCTCCTCCCCGTCCACGCAGAGGGACGCTTCCGCCGGGTCCCGCGCCTGTGCCGTCCGCTCTTCCCGCCACATGCGCAGGGACTCTCCCGCCGCTTCGCCGCCCCACCGGGGCGCCCATCCCGGCGCCCCTCCCTGTTCCGTCTTCAGGATGAGGGACGCTTCGACGTCCATATGCGGTCGAGACGGCTGTGCGCCTGAACACGGAACGGGTGAAGCTTCCGCCGGTCCCCGCCGGTCCCGTCGCTCCGCCCTGTCGCTCCGCTCCGCCGACCCTGCCTGTGCTGGTCCGTCGCGGGCGCCCCTCCCTGTTCCGTCTTCAGGATGAGGGACGTTTCGGCGTCCATATGTGGTCGAGACGGCTGTGCGCCTGAACACGGAACGGATGGGTCGGGGGATGAGCCGGACGAGGGTGGGGTCGGGGGACGAGAGGGACGCGGGCGCGTCAGGGGACGAGGTGGACGGCCGCGCGTCGCGCGACCGGATCCACGAGGACGTCCACATTGTCCGTGCGCTGCTCGACGGATCCGCGTCCGCGAGGCAGTGCCCGTACGTTCGGGTCCCGGATGCCCTCGAGCAGCTGCCGCTCGATCTCCGGATCCGGATGCACGTACGGCCGGTCCCAGAACGGGATCGCGGCGTTCGGCACGTCGGTCAGCCCGAGCGCGTTCTGCACGGTCGCCAGCGTGCGCATCGCGTCGGCGAGGCCGAGCTGGCGGTCCTGCCAGGCATCCGCCCGCAGCACGTGATCGACGGATGCGCCGACCTCGTCCGCGCAGGACAGCCTGCCGAACAGCGTGCCGAACCACTTCGCGTACGGCGGCCAGCTGCGCTCGAGCAGGAATGCGAGATGCATCACGACGTGGGCGAGGCGGGCGGCGATGATGCGGGATCCGCGGTCGTCGCCGGTGTCGCCTGCCCGACTCATCAGGGGGAGTTCCTGCGCCAGTCGCGTCCAGTCGCAGGCGAGGACGTAGCGCCACACGTCATCCGGATACCACTCCAGCGCGGCGCGCGCCGCCGTGAGGTCGCCGTCGTCGTCGGCGAAGACTGGTCCGGCGACGACCTCGAGCGCCGCCTGCCCGGTGAGCGAGAGCCAGTCCTCGACTGTGACGCCCGCGCGCGGGTCGAAGCCGAGTCGAGCATCCAGGAAACCGGCGACGGTGGTGACCTCGATGTGGTGGCGCTCAACGGATTCGCCGGTGAAGGCGAAGCGGGTGGGCAGCTCATGGAACGTGGGCGGGAGCATCCGCTCGAGAGTCGTGTCGACCGGGACGACGTCGCCGTCGGGTACGAACAGGGTCAGGCGCAGCCCCCAGTCGTGGTCGCGCGACGTGGCGTCGTCGAGGCCGAGCACGTCGGATCCGGTGCCGAGGCGTCCGGCGGCGATCGGGATGCCGGGAAAGCGGTCAGCGAGCAGCGGGCGGACGACCTCGTCGCAATAGGCGAGGGAGAGGTCGATCCCGCTCGATGCCGGTGGCGTGGGCATCCGGGCTGATGGCGAGGGCATCCGGCCATTCTGCCCCGAGCGACGTACGAGTCGGCAGAGCCGGCCCGTACCGCGAGTCTTTCGCTTTTGCCGGGACGATCCCCTCCTCGCCACCCGTGCAATTCAGGCGAAGGGATCGGAATCCGGCGTTCTGCGGTTCCGGGGTGTACCCGAGACCGAAGTGCGCGGATGGTTCCGGGCGCGATGTGGTCGGCTCAGGTCTCGCTGAGCCCGTTCAGAAAGCGGATGACCGTCTCGCGCTCGTCGGGCCGCAACTGCTTCGCGAGCTCGAAACGTCGTCCGTGTCGTCGGCCGATCACCTCGCGGACGCGGAGGTGGGAGTCGGGCGCGAGCATGATCACGACGCCTCGCCGGTCCGTCGGATGTCGTTGGCGTTGGATGTGGCCGGCCGCCTCGAGCCGATCGAGGAGTTTCGTGACCGACGCCGTGGAGATGCCCAGATGGGTCGCGAGTCCGCTCGGTGTGGCCAGTTCTCCTCGACCCTTCAGAACCACCAGGTAGCGCATGGCCCGCATGTCGGTCGGCCCGAGTTGCATCGTCCGTCTGGACTCGTCGAGCGACGCCTCCTCGGACTCGCGCCAGCGACGGAGCGCGGCGAGCACCCGCACGATCTGATCGACCTCGTCGTCGGCGAGGTCCGAAGTGTCGACGACGGCGCGTTCTGGATCCAGGGTCCGCGGGTCGATGAACGGATCCGGGCGTCCTCCATCGTCGCCAGTGGCCGGGGGATCCTGAGCATTCATCGTGGAGAGCCTTGCTGAATTTCGCTAGCCTTACTAGTATCTAGACAGACTAGCTATTAGGGGTGAGGACGGGCTGACGAAATGAGCGTACTGACTCCACTCGCCACCGGCTCGCCGGCGACGGTCGGCGAGGTCGAGGATCGCCTCGAGCGATACTTCGACGAGCAGGAAGCCAGGGCCACACAGCTCGGCAGCCGTTACATCGAGCTCTGGAACGCCATGAGACAGAGCGCTCGCGGCGGAAAGAAGCTGCGGCCGGCACTCGTCGTCGAGACGTACACTGCGCTTCACGAGGGCACGCGTGTTCTCCCGGCGGCGGCGGTCGACGTCGCAGCGGCTTTCGAGCTGCTGCACACCGCGTTCCTGCTGCACGATGACGTGCTGGACGGCGACATGATGCGCCGCGGTCGCGCCAACCTTATCGGCGCGCTCGCCGCGGATGCGGAACGTCGCGGCGTCGACGCCGATCGGGCACGAGGATGGGGCGAGGCATCCGCGATCCTCGCCGGGGACCTGCTCATCCACGGCGCGCACACGCTGATCGACGGTGCCGCGCTCCCAGACCCGCTGCGAGGGCGGGTCCAGGACGTGCTCGATGACGCCATCTTCCGCACGGCGGCGGGGGAGCAGAGCGACATCGCGCTCTCCTGCTCGATCACGACACCCAGCCTGGCGAACGTTCTTGCAATGACGGAGGACAAGACCGCGCACTACTCGTTCGGCGATCCGCTCCGGGCCGGGGCGTTGCTCGCGGGTGCGAGCGACGAGCTGGTGTCCCTCCTCGGGGAGTTCGGAAGGGCGGTCGGCGTGGCATTCCAGCTCCGCGACGACGTGCTCGGCACGTTCGGCGATGAACGTGTGCTCGGCAAGAGCGTGGCAAGCGACCGGCGCAACGGAAAGGTCACCGTCCTGACGGCGATGTCCGAGGGCGTGAGTGATGTCCGCTACCCGGTCGATGCGCAGCCTCGCGACCTGGCCGAGCGGCTGATCGTGAGGAATCGGGATGCCGCCCTGCGGCTCGCGTTCGAATCGATCGTTCCCGACCGACTGCGCTCGGTGCTCGAGGAGTGCGTGCGACGTGCGACGGAGCGCCACTCGTGACGGTGTCGGTCCGCAGGGCGGGATGGTCTGACGCGCCGGAGGGCGCCGCGGGCGCCGTTGCCGGCGAGAAGAGCCCCCACCACGACGGTCGCACGACGACCGACCTCGAGCTGTACACCCGTACCGCCGAGGAAAGCGCGGCGACGGTCATCCGCCGATACTCGACCTCCTTCGGCGCAGCGGTGCGACTCCTCGCACCGGAGTACCGAACGGGGGTGACATCCGTCTACGCACTGGTGCGCGTCGCGGATGAGCTCGTCGACGGGGCAGCGGAACAGGCCGGGCTTCTGCAGGAGGCACAACGTGCGGCCCTCGACGAGTTGGAAGCGGAGACCGAACACGCGATGAGGTGCGGCTTCAGCCCGAATCTCGTCGTGCACGCGTTTGCGCACACCGCGACGAAAGCGGGCATCGGGCGCGATCTGACCGCCCCGTTCTTCGCCTCGATGCGATCGGATCTCGGGAGCACGCACTACACGAGCGCAGAGCTCGGCGAGTACGTTTACGGCTCCGCGGAGGTCGTCGGCCTGATGTGCCTGCGGGTGTTCCTCGCCGCGACGCCGACAGGGGAACGACCGGATCCAGCCACTTGCGAGCGACTGACCGACGGGGCTCGACGCCTCGGTGCCGCATTTCAGAAGGTGAACTTCCTGCGCGATCTGGGCAGTGACATCGGGGATCGCGGCCGCGAGTACTTCGGTGATACGGCGGACGGCGGGATCACCGAGGAGCTCAAGCACGAGCTCATCGCGGAGATCGACGATGATCTGAGGGCTGCCGCCCTGGTCATCCCTGACCTTCCTGCAGGATGCCGCACCGCTGTCGGCGTCGCACACGACCTATTCGCCGCGCTGGGCCGTCGCATCGACCGCACGCCCGCGGACGAGTTGATGCGCACTCGCGTGCGAGTGCCCGATGTGCAGAAGCTCGTCATTCTGCTCCGCACGATCAGCAGTCGCAACGGCCGCCCTCCCGTGCCATGGCGTCCGGCACCGAGGATCGCACGATGAATGTCAGGCGAGGGCGGCCAGGGGACCTCGACGAGCACGGAACAGCCAGACGCACGATCGTCATCGGTGGCGGCATAGCGGGGCTCGCAACAGCGGCGTTGCTGGCGCGCGAGGGCGACTCGGTGACGCTGCTCGAGGCATCCCCGACTCTCGGCGGTCGTGTCGGAACGTGGTCGAGCGGCGGATTCCGCTTCGACACCGGTCCCTCCTGGTATCTGATTCCAGAGGTCTTCGAGCACTTCTACCGGATGCTCGGAACCGACGTGCGCTCCGAGCTCGATCTCGTGGACCTCGATCCCGGATACCGCGTCTACTACGAGGGGCAGCCCGAGCCGGTCGACGTGCCGAAGGGGAGAGAGCGAGTCCGTGAGCTGTTCGAGCGGATCGAGAGGGGCAGCGGACCGGCACTGGATGCCTACCTCGACTCGGCGGCGGATGCCTACGACCTCGCGCTCCACCGCTTTCTCTACACCTCATTCGAGTCGAAGCGCTCGCTTCTCTCCTCGGACCTGCTCGCTCGGGCGCCCCGCCTCACACGGATGGTGCTGCGATCCCTCGACGAGCACGCGGCGCGCTCGTTCAGCGATCCCCGTCTTCGGCAGCTGCTGGAGTATCCCGCGGTGTTTCTTGGCTCATCGCCCGCCATGACACCGGCGCTGTACCACCTGATGAGTCACCTCGACCTGGATGCCGGTGTGCTCTATCCGCGTGGCGGTTTCCGGTCGATCATCGACGGACTGGAGCGCCTGGCCGAGTCCGCCGGCGTCGCGATCATCCGCGACGCCAGAGTCACCCGAATCCTGACTCGCGAGGACGGAGTGACCGGGCGCAGACAGCGCGCGGTTGCGAGAGGCGTGCTCTACCGCCGTGACGGAGCGGATCGCGTCGTGCACGCCGATGTGGTCGTGAGCGCCGCCGACCTCCATCACACCGAGACGTCGCTGCTGCCGGAACATCTGCAGACCTACCCCGAGTCATGGTGGGAGCGTCGGGTCGCAGGCCCCGGCGCGGTGCTTCTCATGGCCGGAGTGAGGGGGAGCTTGCCCCGGCTCGCGCACCACACCCTGTTCTTCACCCGGGAGTGGCAAGCGAACTTCCGCGCGATCTTCCAGGAGCCGACGCACGTGCCCGACCCCGCGTCGATCTACGTCTGCCGGCCGAGCGCGAGCGACGCGTCAGTCGCGCCAGAGGGTCACGACAACCTGTTCGTGCTGATTCCGGTACCTGCCGATCCGTCGATCGGGATCGGCGGCGTCGACGGCACCGGATCGCCGACGGTGGAGGCCGCGGCTGATGCCGCGATCGCGCAGATCGCGACGTGGGCCGGCATCCCCGATCTCGCCGACCGCATCGTCGTGCGCCGTACGCTCGGGCCGGGCGACTTCGAACTCGATCTGCACGCCTGGAAGGGAACGGCCCTCGGACCGGCGCACACGCTTCGCCAGAGTGCATTCCTCCGTGCCGGGAACGCTTCGAAGCGGGTCGCAGGCTTGTATTACGCCGGCGGATCGACTGTTCCCGGCATCGGCCTGCCAATGTGCCTGATCAGCGCTGAGCTCGTGCTCAAGCGATTGCGTGGCGACCGGACCGCGTCCCCGTCGCCCGAGCCGGTGCCCGCCGGGGAGATGGTGCGCGAATGAGGTTCGTCTATCTCGCGGCGTTGCTCGGGGCATCCGGATGCCTGTGCCTGCTCGACGCGCGCTGGCGACTGTTCTTCTGGCGTGCCCCCGTCCGCGCTGCGGTGGTCACCGCGACGGCGATGGTCTTCCTCCTGCTGTGGGATGCCGCGGGAATCGCCGCCGGCATCTTCCTTCGCGGAGACTCGCCCTTCACCACAGGTGTGCAGCTGGCTCCGCAGCTTCCGGTCGAGGAGCCTGTGTTCCTCGCCTTTCTGGTGTACCTCGTCGCCGTCCTGCTGTTCGGCGCACGTCGGCTGCTCGACACGCTCCGCTCGCCGGAAGGACCGGAGCGATGAGCACGTCCGGCGTCGGTGGTGCGGAACTCTTCAGAATGGTTCTGACCGGACCCGGGATGCTCCGATCGGACGCCTACCCGCTCCTCGCCCTCGGCTTCTTGGTCGCCGCGGCGGTCGTCGCCGCAACGGCCGTGGTGCTGCACCGCCGGGGGCGCCGTGAGGCTCTTCGCCGGTGGTGGGCGCCGACCCTGCTCTCGTCGGTCGCCGTCGTCCTGTTGACCGCCGTGTTCGATTCGCTGCTGATCGCCGCGGACGTCATTCGGTACGACGACGGATTCCTCTCGGGTATTCGTCTCGGATTGGCACCGGTCGAGGACGTCGCCTATCCCCTGGCGGCGATCCTGTTGGTTCCGTCGCTGTGGTCGCTCGTCGGTGGGGCGCGCCGAGCGCGGCCGCCGATCGGCGAGCCGTCGGCGAGTGGTGCAGCTTGCGCCGAGCAGACTCCTGAACCTGTCGCACCGATGAGCGAGGAAGGACGGGGCCGATGACGATCGTGATGTCTCCGCGTGGCGTGGCGCACCGCCTGTTCGTGGCATCCCGCCCGGTGAGTTGGATCAATACCGCATATCCCTTCGCTGCCGCCTACCTCCTCGCCGCAGGCGCCGTCGACGTGGCGTTCTTCGTGGGAACGGTCTTCTTCCTGGTGCCGTACAACCTGGCGATGTATGGCATCAACGACGTCTTCGACTTCGAATCGGATGCCGCCAATCCGCGCAAGGGCGGCGTCGAAGGAGCACTCCTCGATCGGCGACTGCACGGCACAACGCTCATCGTGTCCATCGCTCTGTGCCTGCCGTTCGTCGCGGCGCTGGTGGCGCTCGGCGATCCTTCGTCGTGGATCGTGCTCGCGGTCAGCCTGTTCGCCGTCGCCGCGTACTCGGTTCCCGGGCTGCGCTTCAAGGAGGTGCCGTTCCTCGACTCGGTCACCTCGAGCATCCATTTCGTCTCGCCCGCGGTCTACGGGCTCGTGCTGGCGGGCGCGGTGATCACCCCGCAGCTCGCGGTGCTCCTTCTCGCCTTCTTCCTCTGGGGCGTGGCGTCGCACGCGTTCGGCGCGGTGCAGGACATCGAACCGGACCGCGCTGCCGGGATCGCGTCCGTCGCGACGGTCATGGGAGCGGCATGGACGGTGCGCTTCGCCATCGGGTGCTGGGCAGCGGCCGGCATCCTGATGCTGTTCACCGCGTGGCCTGGTCCGCTCGCCTCGACGCTGGTGGTGCCGTACATCGGATTCAGCGTTCCGTACGTGACGATCTCCGATGCCGACTCGGTGCGCGCACACCATGGATGGCGCTGGTTTCTGGTCGCGAACTACCTCTGCGGCTTTCTGGCGACCGTCCTGCTCATCGCATACGGGTTGGACGGAGCGAAACCATGACTGCAGAAGCCCTCTCCGGCCGTCGTCGCCGACGGCGCGGCGGGCCTCTACCAGGGCTACGTCAGCGCGGCGAGCCGGTTCCGTTCCCGTATTCAGGACACGACTCCGTTCCGTATTCAGGACACCGGGAGAGTGGGGCCCTATATGCGCTCGAGTCGTCATATGTCCTGAATACGGAACACGGATCGCGCGGACCACGGACCGCGGACCACAGACTACGGAATAGGCAATAGGCAATCGGCAATAGGGAATACGGAGCGGACAGCGCCGCCGTCACGCCTCGGTGGAGAACGCGTCCTTCGGCAGCTTGCGGACCTTCGCGCGACGCAGCCGCCGCGCGGGGATCATCGACCGCATCTCCTCGAGCCGGCCGAAGCACAGCAGCCGGTCGCCGGCCTCCAGCTCGGTGTTGCCGCGCGGATTGGGGATGACCGTCGCGCCGCGGTGCAGTGTCAGCACCGTGATGTCCCGTTCGTCCAGTCCGGAGTCACGGAGCCTCGTGCCGATGAGATCCGCTCCGACGCCGACCGCGAGTTCTGCGACGCCGTATCCCGTCGAGACGCTGAGCCGCTGGCGCACGTCGATCTCGGGGAAGGCCACCTGGTTGTCGATGTGGTCCACGATCGCGCCGGCGACGTCAAGGCCGGTCGCGGCCTCGATGCCCTGCAGCCCGGGCGATGAGTTGACCTCCATGACCAGTGGACCCTCGTTGCCCTCCAGCATGTCCACGCCTGCGACGCGCAGGCCCATGATCTGGGCGGAACGCACCGCCGCCTGTTCGTACGCAGGCTCGAGGGTCACGCGCTCGACGGATCCGCCACGGTGCACGTTCGACCGGAACTCGTCGCCGCTCGCCACGCGGCGCATCGCGGCCACGACGCGGTCGCCGACCACGAGCGCGCGGATGTCGCGTCCCCTACTCTCCGAGATGAACGACTGCACCAGCACGTTCTGCTTCGTCGAGTGCAGTGTCTCGATGATCGCCTCCGCGATCTTCGCCTCGGGCGCCAGGATGACGCCGATCCCCTGGGTGCCCTCCAGGAGTTTGATCACCACCGGCGCACCGCCGACGGATTCGATCGCCGTGCGCACATCCGCTCGGCTGTGCACGAACGCGGTCGCCGGCATGCCGATGTTGTGGCGGGACAGGATCTGGTTCGCACGCAGCTTGTCGCGCGAGTTCGTGATGCCGTTGGCCGTGTTGGGGGTGTACACGTCCATCTGCTCGAACTGGCGAACAACGGCCGTGCCGAAGTACGTGATCGAGTTGCCGATGCGCGGAAGGATCGCGTCGTAATCCGACAGGAGCTTGCCGCGGTACTGGAGATCGGGCTCCTCCCCGGAGAGGTCGATCGAGAACCGCAGCGTGTCCAGCACCTTCACCCGGTGACCGCGATCCGCCGCGGCGTTGCGGAGACGCTGGGTGGAGTACGACTGCGGTGCGCGCGAGAGAATCGCCAACTTCAACGTGGGCTCCTGGAAAGATGGGGGGAATGGGACAAGCGGGTGAATCGACGGCGCGTGCGGCGACTCACCGTGCACGCCCGACGAATGCGGGGGGTTCGACGGGATCAGTCCATTCAAGCACCGTCGTCGGCTGGCGCGAATGGGTCACTCTTCCGCGCATCGGCGTGCCATGGGTGAAGGCCAAGATCGACACCGGCGCCCGCAGTTCCGCGTTGCACGCCTTCGACATCGAAGAGCTCGACGGCGGTGCGCGCGTGCGTTTTCGCGTGCGGCCGTGGCAGGACTCGAACCGCGACGCGGTCGTCGTCGAGTGCCCCGTGCACGACAGACGGATGGTGCGCAGCTCGTCGGGCCACACCCAGCGTCGCTACGTCGTGCTGCTCGAACTCGAGCTGCACGGACGCACGGTGAAGGCGGAGACGACGCTCACCAATCGCGACCAGATGGGCTTCCGGATGCTCGTCGGCAGGCAGGCGCTTCGCCAGGGCGGCTTCCTCGTGGATCCGGGGCGCTCGTTCGTCGGCGGACGCGCACCGCGCCCGATCCGGCGCCGCAACCGCGGCCGAGCCTAGCCAACGCCCCCCGCGGGCTGAACCCGGCGAGACTAGACGTACGCGCCGGGGCTAGACGTGTGGGCGCTAGCGTCGGCGCGTACGTCTGGTTTCGCCGGACCACGGCGTTTGCGCCGGCACAGGATCAGCGCACCGTCGGGGGTCAGGCGGATGCTGCCGCAGGCCTCTTCGCCGGTGCAGCGGGCTCCGCGTCGAGGCGCCGCTCGATCCCGTCGAAGTGCCGCTCGAGCGCGGCGACCGCGCGCGTGGCGTCGCCTGCGACGAGCGCGTCGTAGATCTGCCGGTGGTGCAGGGCGATCTCGGCGGGCGTCTCCGCACTGGTCGGGAGGTGATCCTGGAGCAGGTTGAAGACATCCCAGAACGCGGCGAGCAGCTGCGAGATGAACGGGTTGTCGAGAGGACGGTAGAGCTGGTCGTGGAAGACGCGATCGTCCTCCGGCGAGAACTGGCCATCGGCCGCCGCGGCCTCCATGGCCTCGACCGCGCGGTTGATGTTCTCCAGGTCGGCTGGACGCATCGCCGTGCACGCCCGCACGATGAGCGACGTCTCCAGGGCTGCGCGCAGATCCATCAGGTCGCGCAGCTCCTTGGTCCCTTCCTGGGCGGAGAGGCGGGCATGGAAGACCAGTTCGGAGATGAGCGAACGCAGGCTCATCTCGCCGACGGCCATGCCGTATCCGCGGCGGATCACGACGACACCGGTCGCCTCGAGCACCTTGAGAGCCTCGCGCAGCGAGTTGCGGCTGACACCGAGGTCTTCGGCGAGCTCGTGCTCGGTCGGAAGCGGATCGCCCGGCTTGAGCTTGCGCTCGTAGATGAGGTCCTTGATGGCGTCCTGCACCTCTGTCACGAGGCTCGTTCGCGCGAGTGACACCGGTTTCGCCATGGCGGCGCCCTCCCTCCGATACGTCACAGCTCAAGATCGATCGTGGATCAGGACCCTCGGCGTCGTTGACGTATCGGATCGTGGGCACTAACGTAACACGACATCGGTTGTCCAACAACCGATGTCCTATCTATAGTTCGATCAGCAGTTCACATCACCCAGAGTGCTCCGGCGTCACGACCCCGTCGCGCCGATGTTCAATGTCGAGCAAGGAGAGACACCATGTCGAACCCCTTCGGAACGCCCGAATCACCCGAATTCAGCCGACGAACCCTGTTGCGCTGGTCGGGGGCCGTCGCCGCGGCGGCGACCATCGGCACGACCCTCGCCGCCTGCACCGGACCTGCCTCCACGGCCGGATCCGGGGCGACCAAGACGGCATCCGGTGCCGCGTACTCAGGACCGAGTGGCGACATCACCGCCGTCGTCGGCTACGGCAACAATCAGTCATGGGATCCGTCGCAGACGGCATCCGCTTTCACGATGGCTGCCAACAGACACATCTACGAGGGTCTTGTCACGACCGACCTCGTCACGGGCAAGGCGAGCCCCGCGCTGGGCACCGCGCTGCCGTCGGACACCGGCGCCACGACCTGGAAGTTCTCGCTGCGCAAGGGCGCCAAGTTCCACGACGGAACCGACGTCACGGCCGACGACGTGGTCTTCAGCTTCGAGCGCGTGCTCGATCCCAGCACGCTGATGAACGAGTTCTTCGCGGGATGGCTGGCATCCGTCGACAAGGTGGACGACTCGACAGTCGAGCTCAAGCTGAACTACCCGTTCCCACTCGGGGTGCAGCGTCTGGAGCTTGCGAAGATCATGCCGAAGCACGCCTACACGGACTGGACGGCCGTGGCGACGGGAACCGGCCAGATCATCGGATCCGGCCCGTACAAGGTGACGCAGAACAACCTCGGCACGAACACCCAGTTCGCCGCGTTCACCGACTACAACGGCTCGCTCAAGCCGAACTTCTCGACCATGAACTGGTTCTCCATCACGGATCCGAACGCCCTGATTGCCAAGGTGCTCAGCGGGGCCGCCATCGTCACCGACAACGTGCCGACGAACAACGTGTCATCGATCAGCGGAGCAGGCATGAAGGTGGGCGAGGCCAAGGGCATGGACAACATCTTCATGATGTTCAACACCGGCCAGAAGCCGTTCGACGACGTGCGCGTTCGCCAGGCGCTGTTCTACGCGATCGACGTGCAGAAGCTGATCAAGGTCGGCCTGAACGGATACGGCGACCAGCCGCAGAGCTTCCTGCCCGAGCAGTCCGGGTTCAAGCCGGCCAGCACGGTGTACAAGCACAACCTGTCCAAGGCCAAGCAGCTGCTCAAGGATGCCGGCGTCGACTCCGGCCTGAAGATCAACATCCTCGCCACGAACACGTCCTACGTTGTCAACTCGCTGAACGTCATCCAGGAGGGCTGGGAAGCGCTCGGCTTCACCGTGACGCAGGAGCCGCAAGCCACAGCGGCACTGTTCACGAAGATGGACCAGGACGCCTCGTACCAGGTGGTGATCGCCTCGTCGAACCCGGAACAGTTCGGCACGGATCCGGATCTGCTGATGCGCTACAACTACACGAAGGGCGGCCTCTGGATGAAGTACACCAAGTGGGACTCGTCGCCAGAGGCGACCGCGCTCTTCGCCGCCATGAACAAGGCGGCCAAGGAGGCTGACCAGACCAAGCGCAACGCGCAGATCCAGGCGAACCTCGACACGATCGCGAAGAACGCGGTGCTGTATCCGGTGGTCTTCGTCGACATGTTGACCGCGTGGTATCCGAAGAAGGTGACCGGCGTGCCAGCGCTGCCGATCCCCGGAATCGACCTGCGCGAGGCCAAGCTGGTCGCCTGATCCTCGTGGCCCTCTTCACTCGCCTCATCATCCAGCGCATCCTGCTGCTGATACCGCTGCTGCTGGGCGTCATCCTGTTCGTCTTCATCGTCATGCGCTTCTCCGGGGCAGATCCGGCGATCGCGGCGCTGGCCGGGCAGGGCGGCAATCCGACGCCGCAGCAGATCGAGCAGTTCCGGCACGACAACGGGCTCGATCAGCCGCTGATCGTGCAGTACGTCTACTTCGTCGGCGACGTCTTCCGCGGCAACCTCGGCTACAGCCTGCTCAACCACCAGCCGGTCACGCAGATCATCGCAACGGCACTGCCGCTGACCCTGCAGCTGACCGGGCTCGGCATCGTCGTGGCCGTGGTGCTCGCTCTTCTGCTGGGCATCACGGGCGCGTTGTTCCGCGACAGATGGCCGGACAAGGCGATCCGCGTCGTGACGCTCGCGTTCGTCGCCGCACCGTCGTTCTGGGTCGCGCTGCTGCTCGTGCAGTGGTTCTCGGTGGACCTCAAGATCTTCCCGCCGAGCGGATACGTGAACCCGCAGCAGGACTTCGGCCAGTTCCTCTTCTACATGGTGCTGCCGATGATCTCGCTCGCCCTGCCGATCGCAGGCGCCCTGGCTCGTATCGTGCGCACCTCCATGGTCGAGGAGCTGGACAGGGACTACGTGCGCACCGCGATGGGCAACGGGCTTCCGCGCATCGTCGTCGTGGGACGGAACGTGCTGCGCAACGCGCTCATCAACCCGCTGACGGTGCTCGGCCTGCAGATCGGCTACCTGATCGGCGGTGCGGTGATCATCGAGACCACGTTCGCCCTGCCCGGCATGGGCCAGACGATGATCAACTCCGTCATCAACTCCGATCCGTTCGTCGTGCAGGGCGTCGTCATCGTGATCGCCATCGGATTCGTCGTCGTGAACATGGTGGTCGACATCCTCTACCTCGCCGTCAACCCACGACTGAGGAGCGCCGCAGCATGATTCTCCGCAAGAAGACCACCGAGCGGCTGAGCCGGCCGGGGCTGCGACTGCGCGGCATGAGCCTGTCCGGATGGATCTCCCTCGGCTTCATCGTGCTGCTCGCGCTGGCCTGCATCCTGGCTCCGCTCATCGCGCAGGATCCGCTGGCGACCGAGCAGCTGCAGCACGGGACGGCATCCGCCGCGCCCAGCCTGCAGCACTGGTTCGGACAGGACCTGCAGGGGCGGGACATCTTCTCCCGCATTCTGTACGGCGGACGGATCTCCCTCTCGATCGGCCTCGGTGCCGCCGCGATCGCGCTCGTCGCGGGTGCCATCGTCGGCGCGGCGGCTGCGACCCTGCCGAAGTGGGGCGGCGGGCTCGTCATGCGGATCCTCGACGTGATCATGGCGTTCCCGGGCATCGCGCTCGCCGCCCTGTTCGTCACGATCTTCGGGGGCAGCATCCCGTCGCTCATCCTCGCCATCGGATTCGTCTACATGCCGATGGTCGCCAGGGTGGTGCGGGCCAACGTCCTCGAGCAGTACAGCGAGGACTACGTCGCGTTCGAGAAGGTGATCGGCGCCCGAACCTGGTGGATCGTCACCAAGCACGTGATCGTCAACTGCGCGGCCCCCGTGCTGGTGTTCGCGACGCTGCTCGTTGCCGACTCGATCGTGTTCGAGGCGAGCCTGTCGTTCGTGGGCGCCGGCATCCGCCCGCCGACGCCCAGCTGGGGCAACGTGATCCAGGACGGCCGGGCGATGATGTTCACCGGCGGCTGGTGGGCCACCGTGTTCCCCGGTCTGTTCATCCTGCTCACCGTGATCTGCCTGAACATCATCGCGGAGCGCGTGACGGATGCCATGGCCAACCCCGCGCTGCGCCGCGTCAAGAAGCGCAAGGACGCACCCGTCATCACGCCGCAGCGCACGGCACAACTCATCAAGGAGGCGGAGCTCGCGATCGCGGGCGACGCCGAGAAGACGGAGCACGCCGACGCAGGTGCCGCAGTGACCACCGGCGCGGCCTCCGGCGAAGAGCCGGTCCGGGCGCTGACGCTCGACGAGCACCTCGAACAGCTGCGCGAAGTCGAGCTGGCCCGCGCCCCGCGCAAGACCTACACAGCGAAGGAGGCGCCGCTGCTCGAGGTGCGGAACCTCAGCATCCGCTTCCCGGAACGGTACGGCGACATCCCGATCGTCGACGACGTGAGCTTCACCGTGCGACCGGGGGAGACGATGGCGCTCGTCGGCGAGTCCGGCTGCGGAAAGTCGATCACGAGCCTGGCGATCATGGGTCTGCTGCCACGGTCGGCAAAGGTGGACGGGCAGATTCTGTTCAACGGGGTCGACCTGCTGACGCTCTCACCCAAGCAGCGCAATGCCCTGCGGGGCCACGAGATGTCGATGATCTACCAGGATGCGCTCAGCTCGCTGAACCCGTCGATGAAGATCCGCGCGCAGCTGAAGCAGCTGACGAAGCGCGGAGGGACCCGCACCGCCGAGGAGCTGCTCACCATGGTGGGGCTGGATCCGCAGCGCACGCTGAGCAGCTATCCGCACGAGCTCTCGGGTGGGCAGCGGCAGCGCGTTCTGATCGCGATGGCGCTGACCAGGGATCCGAAGCTGATCGTCGCCGACGAGCCGACGACCGCACTGGATGTCACCGTGCAGAAGCAGGTGGTGGAGCTGCTGGACCGGCTGCGTGAAGACCTCGGATTCGCGATGGTATTCGTGAGCCACGATCTTGCGCTGGTGGCATCCCTCGCCCACCGGGTCACGGTGATGTACGCGGGACAGGTCGTGGAGACGGCGCCGACGCGCAGCCTGCTGCTGGATCCCCGGCACGAGTACACGCGCGGCCTGCTCGGCGCGGTGCTGTCCATCGAGGACCAGGCGGACATCCTGCACCAGATCCCGGGAACCGTGCCTTCGCCAGGCGACTTCCCGTCCGGCGATCGCTTCGCACCGCGCTCGCTGGACCCCAACGCCGACCCGAACATCCGGCCGGAGCTCGCGGCCATCCCCGGTTCCGAGGAGCACCTGTTCGCGGCGCGGGTGATCCCGACGCCGCAGGCGGCTCTCGTCGCGGAGCAAGAAGAGGACGAGGCGCGCACCGCGCCGGCGAACGGAGGAAGGCGATGAACGCACCGATCGTCGAACTGCGTGACGTGCACGTCACGTACAAGACCCGCACCGGCGGCACGATCTTCAAGCGCGGAACCGTGGATGCCGTGCGCGGGGTCGACCTCGACATCGCAGTCGGCCGCACGGTCGGCATCGTGGGCGAGTCCGGATGCGGCAAGTCAACGCTCGCCAAGGTGATCGTCGGCCTGCAACCTCCGACGTCCGGACAGGTGCTGTTCCGAGGCAAGCCGGTGAACTCGCGAGCGTCGCGCACCGCGTTCGGCCGCTCCGTCAGCGTCGTCTTCCAGGACCCGGCGACGGCGCTGAACCCGCGGATGACCGTGCTGAACGCCCTGCTCGACCCGATGCAGGTGCACGGCATCGGCAACCGGCGCAGTCGCGAGGTGCGAGCGTACGAGCTGCTCGACGTCGTCGGACTGCCGTCGAGCGCCGCGGGAGTCGTACCGGCGCAGATCTCGGGCGGACAGCGGCAACGCGTCGCGATCGCGCGTGCGCTCGCGCTCGATCCGCAGGTCATGGTCGCCGATGAACCGACCAGCGCGCTCGACGTCTCCGTGCGTGCGCAGATCCTCAACCTGCTCGGCACTCTCAAACGCGAGCTCGGGCTCGGCATGGTCTTCATCTCGCACGACATCCAGACCGTTCGGCACGTCTCGGACACGATCTGCGTCATGCACGACGGGGTCATCGTCGAGCGCGGAGACGCCGAGCAGATCTTCGACCATCCGACGCATCCGTACACGCAGAAGCTGCTCGGCGCCGCGCCGAGCCTCCTGCACGCGTGATCTCGTCGCATCCACCACGTCAACACCGCTGCACCACACAGGAGAAACCATGTCCAAACTCACCGGCGTCATCCCCCCGGTCTGCACACCGCTGACCGCCTCCGGCGAGGTCGACGTCGCGTCGTACCGACGGCTGCTCGACCACCTGATCGATGCCGGCGTCGACGGCCTGTTCGTGCTCGGGTCGAGTTCCGAAGTGGTGTACCTCACGGATGCGCAGCGTCGCACTGTGCTGCAGACCGCCGTCAAGCACGTGGCCGGCCGGGTGCCCGTCATGGCCGGGGTCATCGACACGACGACCCCGCGTGTGCTCGAACACGTTCGCGTCGCGGACGAGCTGGGAGCGGATGCCGTCGTCGCCACGGCGCCGTTCTACACGCGGACGCATCCGGTCGAGATCGACAGGCACTTCCGGCTCATCCACGAGGCGACGACGACACCCTTGTGGGCGTACGACATCCCAGTGTGCGTGCACACCAAGCTGCCGAAGGACCTCGTTCTCGGTCTCGCCGCCGACGGCGTGATCGCGGGTCTCAAGGATTCGTCGGGCGATGACTCGAACTTTCGAGCCCTCGTGCTCGCGGTCGCGGGCGACGACCGCTACCGCGATTTCAGCGTGCTGACCGGCAGCGAGCTCCTCGTCGACACCGCGCTCTGGATGGGCGCCGACGGCGTGGTCCCCGGCCTCGGCAACGTGGATCCCGCAGGATACGTGCGCATCTACCGGGCTGCCCGCGACGGCGACTGGGAGGCGGCCCGCACCGAGCAGGAACGCCTGTTCCGGCTCTTCGAGTTCGTGGAGGTCGGTACGCGTGCCAGGCCGATGAGCGGCAACTCCTCGGCCATCGGGGCCTTCAAGGCCGGTATGCAGCTCCTCGGCGTGATCGACTGCGCGCGCACCGCCGATCCGCAGGTTCCGCTCGACGACACCGAGGTCGAGACCATCCGCAGTTATCTCGCGAACGCCGGGCTGCTGCCCGCCGCGGTCGGCTCGTGACACCGGCGGCGTCCGGTTGGGTCGCCTCGGGCGTGGCAGCGTCTGTTCAGGCAGCGTCCCGATCGCCGGGCGGCGGAGAGGATCGGATCGCGCTCGCGGTCGACATCGGGGGCACGAAGATCGCTGCCGGGATCGTCACCGCGTCCGGCGACATCCTCGAGCGCGTCGAAACGCCGACCCCGGCAGCGGAGGGAGCGGAGCGCATCCTCGCCGAGGCGATCAGGATCGGGCGACACGTGGCGCGCGGTCGTGAGCCGGTCGCCGTCGGCGTCGGGACGGCGGGAGTGGTGGGCGCCGACGGACGGGTCTCGGCGGCGACGGGCATCCTCACAGACTGGACCGGCGCGGATGTCTCCGGCGCCTTCCGCGAAGCGTTCGACGTGCCGGTGTCGGTGCGCAACGACGCCCACGCCCACGCGGTCGGCGAAGCCGTCGCCGGCGCAGGACGCGGCAAGGGCACGGTCCTCGTCGTCGCGGTGGGAACGGGCATCGGCGGCGCGGTGGTGGTCGGCGGGATGCCGCTCCTCGGCGCCCACGGCGCGGCCGGCCACCTCGGGCACGTGCCGTCGGCAGCAGCCGTCGGCCTGACGTGCAGCTGCGGACGCGACGGACATCTCGAACCGCTCGCCTCAGGACCCGGTGTGCACGCGCTGTACCGTCGGCTCGGAGGGGATCCGGCGGTGGTCTCGGCGAAAGAGATCGCCGACCGCGCGGCGACGGACGAACTCGCGGCCGCCGCGCTCGCCGAAGCGGGAGGAGCGCTCGGAACGGTGATCGGAGGGCTGGTCGACACCGTCGACCCTCACGTGGTCGTGATCGGCGGTGGAATGCAGCACGCGGGAGACGCCTGGTGGCGGCCGATGTCGGACGCCGTTCGGCTGGCGGCGATGCCCGCGCTCGCCGAGACGCCCATCGTGCCGGCTGAGCTCGGAGCGGATGCCGCGCTCATCGGCGCGGCGCACGTCGCGCTCGTGGAGGCGGTTCGGTGAGCGGGGGGCCGAACGGGGAGACGAACGAGACGGCCGTCGGCACTTCGGACGGTCCGGTCGGCGCACAGGAGCATCCAGCGCACGGATCCGCGCTCATCGAACGCCTCCGCGGACGGCTCGTGGTCTCGTGTCAGGCCTATCCGGGGGAGCCGCTGCGGAGCCCGGAGGCGATGCTCGGCATGGCCCTGTCGGCGGAGCGCGGGGGCGCTGCCGGGATCCGGGCACAGGGGTTGGCCGACATCCGCCTGATCCACGAACGCGTTGGCCTGCCGTTGATCGGCCTCGTGAAGGTGTCGGGCGCCGACGTGTTCATCACGCCGACGCTCGACGATGCGCTGGCCGTCGCTCGTGCGGGTGCCGACATCGTGGCGATCGACGGCACGCGGCGTGCGCGACCCGACGGACGCACCCTCGTCGACGTCGTGCGAGCGCTGCACGACGAGGCGGGCGCGGTCGTGATGGCCGACTGCGGAAGTCTCGACGACGCGATCGCGGCGCAGGAGGCGGGTGCCGACATCCTCGGAACCACCCTCGCCGGTTACACCGGGGAGCGGCCGGCGACGGACGGCCCGGACCTGGAGCTGATCTCACTGGTCTCCGCCGCGACAAGCGCTCCACTGTTCGCGGAGGGTCGCATCCACACTCCGCAGCAAGCACGTGCTGCACTGGATGCCGGGGCGGACACGGTCGTCGTCGGTACGGCCATCACGCACCCCGCGACGATCACGTCCTGGTTCGCGGACGCCGTCACTCGACGCTGAGCCGGCTCGCCGGACCACGGCGCCGCCTCACCGCACCGTCGGGTTGCCCGCCGTGTCCCGCTCCACGTACTCGCGCGGATGCCACGACCCCAGCAGCAGCGCATGCACGATCGCCAGCCCGGTCGCGATGCCGATCACCACGATCCACTGCGTAGGGGCATCCGGGCCGGACCCGGACGTGAACACGACGCCGAGCACCGTGGTCGCGGCGATCGCGCCCACATAGCGGGAGGTCTGGAAGATCCCCGCCGCGACGCCGGCATCCTGCGGCCGTGCTGAGGCGTAGAGCGCCTGGCTCATGGCGATGCTCACGATGCAGTACGGCGCACCCATCGCGGCCGTGATGAGCAGGATCGCGATCGGGTTCACGGTCACCGCTGCGACCGTGAGGAGCGCGGCCCCGACGATGAGCCCGAGTCCGCCGACGATCAGCGTGAAGCGCAGCCCACGGCGCTCGATCAGGCGGGCACCGAGCGGCGTGAGACCGATCGTCACCGCGGCCAGCGGGAACATCAGCAGGCCGGTGACCCCTGCGTTGTATCCGCCGTGCTCCTGCAGCAGCTGCGGCAGGCCGAAGAACGCCGTGTAGTACACGAGATTGAAGACCGCGAAGCACAGGTACACCATCATCAGCGACCGGTTGGCGGCCAGCAGTCGCAAGTCGATGAACGGGACGGATGCCGCCAGCTCGCGCCACACGAACAGCCCGCCGGCAACCACCGCGGCCGCGAGCAACCACCACACGGGTGTCGACTCCAGCCTGAGCACGAAGATCAGCAGAGCGACGAGCGTGCCGATGAACAGAGCGATACCGGGGATGTCGGACTGCACCACGAGCGTGCGCACCCGCTCGGCGCGACGCGCGGCATCCTTGGGGGCGAACAGGCCGACCCCGATCATGGCGAGTACCGCCAGCGGCAGGTTGATCGCGAAGATCGCCGGCCATCCGAGCGTGCTCACCAGCAGGCCGCCGACCACCGGACCGACGGCGGCACCTGCGGTGTTGGCGATCTGGATGCGCCCCAGCAGCCGCGGCGTCGACACCCCGCCCGCCTTGCTCAACGGCCGCACCATCGCGACGGCGGACGGGAACGCCGTCGCCGTGCCGATCGCGAGTCCCACGCGTCCGACGCACACCCACGCGAACGACGGTGCGAACGGTGTGAGCACCGCGACGACGATCACGACGCCCATTCCGAACATGAACAGCCGTCGCGGACCGAACCGGTCGCCGAGGCGGCCCATGAGCGGCTGCCCGGCAGCGGATGCCAGATAGAACGCCGTGATCACCCACGTCGCCTCGGCGATGCCGAGCACGAAGGTCTTCTGCAGGTCGACGAGCGCGACCGCGATCATCGACGAGTTCAGAGGGTTGAGCGCCGTGCCCAGGCTGAGGCTGGCGACCGCGAGGCCGGTGCGGGGGTGTTGCGGACCGGATGCCGGTTGTGCGGGAGTCCCGTCGCTCACGATCCGCTGATTTCCACGGTCTCGATCGTAGTGACGCGCGCGTCGTGGGTGCGAAGGCCCGGTAATGGGGGCGCAGGTCGCGGCCGCTCAGCGATCGGCGAGTCGGGCCTTCTTGATCTTGTTGCCACACGTGTTCATGGAGCACCAGCGGCGGTTGCCGCCGTGACTCGTGTCGAGGAAGAGGCCCTGGCATCCGGGGCCCTCGCACGCCTTGATCCTGCCGGGCTGCGACGAGCTCAGGATGCGGATGGCGTCGTCCGACAGGATCCCGAGCGCATCGCGCACCTCGCGACCGGCGCTGAGGTTCCACGATGCACCGTCCGCGCCGTCGTTGAGCGAGCGGGATCCCCGCCCGAGTGCGGCCGCGCGATTGAGAGCCGCGATGTCCACAGCATCCGCGGTCCTTGACGCCGCCCTGGCCGCACCGACGCGGTAGATCGTCTCGCGGAGGGCGAGGGATGCCCCGAACTCGGCCCGGGAGACCGCGGCGACGTCGAACCCGTTGAGGCGCAGCCACAGCGCGAGTCGGTCAGGATCCGTGAGCCGTTCGCGCGGCGCGGCGCTCGCGCGATCGCTCACGGTCGCCGTGAAACGGAATGCGAGAACCTCGTTGTCGAGCCGGAACGGAGCGGATGCCGTCACCTGGGGATCCTTTCGGGAGCGGGCGCCCTGTCGAGGCGGGACGCAACCCGAACCAGCATAGACGGTTCAGAACTGTCAGGGTCGGTGCTACAACTGAACCTACTCGGATGGTTCTTGGAGGCGGCATGGGTCAGGTGGCGGTCATCGGATTGGGCGGCATGGGGCGTGCGATCGCACGCACTCTCGTGCGCACAGGCCACGAGGTCACGGTGTGGAATCGCTCGCCAGGCCCGGTCGACGAGCTCGCCGCGGCCGGCGCCAGGCCCGCAGCCGATCTCGCGGACGCGCTCGCATCACCCGTCGTGCTCTCGGTGCTCGCGGACGACGCCGCGTTCGACGACGTGTTCCTGACCTCGGGCGCGGTGAGCCACCTGCCGGCGGGCGGAGTTCACGCCAATCTCTCCACGGTGAGTCCGGCGCTGGCGCGTCGAGCGGCTCAGCAGCATGCCGACCATGCTGTCGGCTACGTCGCGGCTCCGGTGTTCGGCCGTGTCGCCGTCGCCGAGGCTGGCAACCTCAACGTCGTGGCGGCCGGGAGCGACGCGGATCTCGACCGGATGCAGCAGTACTTCGACGTCATCGGCGCTCGCACGTGGCGCATGGGATCCGACCCCGCCCAGGCGAACACGACGAAGATCCTCGGCAACTACCTGATCGCGTGTGCCATCCAGGCGCTCGGCGAGGCCGTGAGCCTTGGCGAGGAAGCGGATGTCGATCCCGGTGTCTTCGTGCAGCTGATGGCCGCCACCCTGTTCCCCGGGCCGGTGTACTCCGGCTACGGAACCATGATCGCCGAGCGCCGCTACCAGCCCGCGGGGTTCTCTGTCGTGCTGGGCCGCAAGGACGTCCGGCTCGCACTCGATGCTGCGGCCGAGGCCGGGATCCCGCTGCCGACGGGGGAGCTGCTCGGAAACATCTTCGATCAGGCGATCCGCGAGGGACGCGCCGATGACGACTGGGCCGCGATCGCGGAGCTGCAGCCGCGCGGATGACGGGCGGGGGCCTCGCGTCGCGTGCGGGTGTGACGTCGTAACATCGCGCGTCTGGCCTCTGCGCGCCCGGTAAGGTCGACCAACCGAGAAGTGGGAGGTCCAGTTGGTGCGAGCATTCATGACCGACCCGGGGTTGCTGGCATCTCTCGATGGCCAGCAGTATCTCGTGCTGAGGCCGACCGGACCAGTGGCTGAGTTCTATGACGCCGAGCAAGCGGCGTTGAAAGCGGTGCTGCCCGAATCGATCTCCCACCCACGCACTGGACACGTGACGCTACGTGGTTTCTACGAACCGACACGAGTCCAAGAGCTGAGGGACGCGCTTGCGACATGGGCAACGCAGCAAGAACCGCTCGAGTTGCAGGTCGACGCGGTTGATGGGTTCCCGACGCCGTTCCAGATTCTTATCGCCCGGCTTCACAGGTCCGCGCCCCTTGTCGACGCGTACGCACGACTCAGCTCGTCGTTGGATGCGACGGACTTCCAACGCATAGGCGAACTACCCCTGGACCAATGGATCTTCCATATGTCGCTCATCTACTGCAACGCCCTGAGCGCCGACGACTGGCAATTGGCGTACGAGAAGAACTCGCGAGACGTCAAGTCGCGCCCAAGTGAACTACTCACCGAAGCGGAGTTCGTCTGGTACGAAAACGGAACCGAACACACCCAGACAATGACCTTTGACGGAGCCAATCGCTGACACTCACCGGGGCGTCTCAACGAGCAGATCCGATGCAACCTCATGCCCGCAGACGGATCCGCTCACCGGCGCGCTGTGCGCGGAATCCTGGGACGTGGGAGCGGGAGTGTGACCCTCACAGTTAGACTTTTGGCGTCCGCTCCCGCTGGGAGATCGGAAAGTAAAAGCCGGGACTCCCGCTATTGACGGGACCCGGCTTTCGCGCTTCTACAGGTCGATGTTGATGATCGTCACGGCATGCTTGAGTGCCTCGTACCACTGTGACCGACCGGTCAACGACTCGCCCACCGCGCCGAGGACCTGGTCCGCGATCCACAGCATCGGCTCCTGACTTGGAAGCTCGTGGTCGATGCGAAGTCCAGGAGGCAATGCTTTACGGCCACGGAGCGCATCGACGAGTTGCCTGTCGCGTCGGTTCAGGGACTCGGTCCGGGCTTCCAGGACGAGGTTGCTGACGTCGTAGTCGCCCAGTTCCCACGCGATCCTTTCTAGGCACAGCGCTCTGGCGCGCTCCTGTCGTCTTGGATCCAACTGCGTGCCGACAACGACGATATGGCAGGCGTTGAAGTCCGCGACGGCGGCGACGACCTTACGCCGCTGGCGCGCGTCGAGGTTGTGCCAATGCAGCTTCGGGCCCCTCGTGTGAAGGTCGCGCATGTGGGCGCCGGCGATGACGGCGCCAAGTAGATAAGCGGGTTCGGGCACGTCGGAGGTGCGCATGCTCTCGTCGCCCCACGCCTTCAGAATGCCCATCCTCTAACTCTGGCATCCCCAGCGGACATGTACTCAGGGAACGCCCCTGTGCAGCGTCCAGCCAAGATGGCCTGCTGCGCCGGGACCCACATCGCGAGCACCACGTCGCCCTCGCACCCTGCGCACGCGGGGATCCCTCAGGGCGTGCCGATTACGCTGGAGCCGTGAACGACGCCCTCCACCCGACTGTTCGCCCCCGCCGCCTCCGCACCACCCCCGCGATGCGACGACTCACGGCGGAGACCCGCCTGCATCCGGCGGAGCTGATCCTGCCGGTGTTCGTGCGTGAGGGCATCCGCGAGCCGCAGCCGATCGCATCCATGCCGGGCGTCGTGCAGCACACGATCGACAGCCTGAAGGCGGCCGTGAACGAGGCGGCAGAGGCCGGTATCGGTGGTGTCATGCTGTTCGGCGTTCCCGAGGTGCGGGACGCCGTCGGCAGCGGTGCGACGGATCCCGACGGCATCCTCAATGTCGCCACCCGAGTCGCCGTCGCCGAGGCGGGAGACGCGCTGGTGGTGCAGACCGATCTCTGCCTCGACGAGTTCACGGATCACGGCCACTGCGGAGTCCTGGATGCCGCCGGCCGCGTCGACAACGACGCCACCCTCGTGCGCTACCGCGACATGGCGCTCGCCCAGACCGAGGCGGGATCCGCGATCCTCGGCCTCAGCGGCATGATGGACGGCCAGGTCGCCGCGGTGCGCGATGCGCTCGACGACGAAGGATTCACCGACACCGCCGTACTTGCATACGCCGCGAAGTATGCGTCCGGTTTCTACGGCCCGTTCCGCGAGGCCGTCGACTCGCAGCTGCAGGGCGACCGCCGCAGCTACCAGCAGGACCCGGCGAACAGGCGCGAAGGTCTGCGCGAGGCGCGGCTCGACCTCGAAGAGGACGCAGACATCCTCATGGTGAAGCCGGCGATGTCGTATCTCGACGTGCTGAGCGACGTAGCGGAGATCAGTGATATTCCGGTCTGGGCATATCAGGTGAGCGGCGAGTACTCGATGATCGAGGCTGCCGCCGCGAACGGCTGGATCGACCGAGATCGGGCTGTGCTCGAGACGTTGACGAGCATCCGTCGAGCCGGCGCAGACGCCGTGCTCACCTACTGGGCGACCGAAGTCGCGGGGTGGCTGAAGTGACCACGATCGGCTCGACGAACGACGCGGCCTTCGACCGCGCGCGACGGGTCATCCCCGGCGGCGTGAACTCGCCGGTGCGGGCGTTCCGTTCTGTCGGCGGGACACCGCGCTTTCTGGTGTCGGCGCGCGGGCCATATGTCACAGACGTCGAGGGTCGTGAATACGTCGACCTCGTGGCGTCGTGGGGTCCGGCGATTCTGGGGCACGCGCATCCGGAGGTCGTCGCCGCCGTGCAGGATGCCGCCTCCCGCGGCCTGAGCTTCGGCGCATCGACCCCTGCCGAGACCGAGCTGGCCGAGCTTGTCGTCGACCGTCTCGCCGTGACGCCCGGAGCACACCACCTGCCTGGCGCGTCGCTTGTCGCAACCCGACTGATCGACGAACTGCGCCTGGTCTCCACGGGCACCGAGGCCACGATGACGGCCATCCGGTTGGCACGCGGCGCCACCGGACGGGACCTCGTCGTCAAGTTCTCCGGTCTGTACCACGGCCACTCCGACGGACTTCTGGCGGATGCCGGCAGCGGCCTCGCCACGCTCGCGCTGCCCGCCTCGGCCGGGGTGCCCGCCGCCATCGCGGGCCAGACGATCGTCATCCCCTACAACGATCGAGACGCCGTGCGTGCAGTGTTCGCCGAGCACGGCGAGAACATCGCGGCGATTATCACCGAGGCGGCGCCGGCCAACATGGGCGTCGTCCCGCCGTGGCCGGGCTTCAACGCGTTCCTCGCCGAGACGGCGCATGACAACGGCGCGCTGCTCATCCTCGACGAGGTGCTCACCGGATTCCGCGTCTTGCCTGCAGGGTTCTGGGCGCTCGACGCCTTCGCCATCCGCGAGGAGGACGACGGATCCCGCCACCTCGTCTCGCCCACTTACCTGCCCGACCTGGTCACGTACGGCAAGGTCATCGGCGGCGGCATGCCGCTGGCCGCGCTCGGTGGCCGCCGCGAGCTCATGGAGCAGCTCGCACCGGTCGGGCCGGTGTACCAGGCGGGCACGCTGTCCGGAAACCCCGTCGCGGTCGCGGCCGGCCTTGCCACGCTTCGACTGGCCGATGCGGATGTCTATGCCGCGCTCGACCACACGGCTGCGGTGATCTCGGATGCCGTCGATGACGCGCTGACCGAATCCGGCGTTCCGCATTTCATCTCGCGAGCCGGCAACCTCTTCAGCATCCAGTTCCGCGAGACGCCCGCGCTCGACTACGCCGGCGTGCAGGCGCAGGATGCCTTCCGCTACGGGGCCTTCTTCCACGCCATGCTCGAGCAGGGCGTCTCGCTGCCACCGAGCGTGTTCGAGGCGTGGTTCGTCACGGCGGCGCACGACGACTCGGCAGTGAACCGGGTTCTGGATGCCCTCCCCGCGGCCGCGCGCGCCGCGGCATCCGCTCGCCCCGCCTAGTCACCGCGTGTCGCGCGGGTCGTCACGTGTCGCGGCTGCCGCCGCGCACCCGCCCCGCATCGCCCGCAAGACTACGAATTCTGGACGTGACTACGACCGTGGCGCATAGTCGCGTCCAGAATTCGTAGTCTTGCGGCGCGGAGCGGGGAGCGGGGGCTGGGCGTCGGGAGCCGGACGACACGAGGCGCCGGGGCGCCCGGCGCGCCGGGGCGATCGAGACCGGATAGCACGCCGCATGATGGCGCTTTCATGGCGGAATTGGAGCGGATCCATACCAGGGTCTAGGGTTTCGCTACCACTCGCCCCCACACAGACTGGACACCGTTGTCTCGTTACCGAGTTCTCGCGCTCTGCGCGGTCTCTCTCAGCACAATCGCCGCCGCAACGGCTCTCGGCACCGCTCCCGCGCGAGCCTCTGCCGCCGACGCCTACAGCACATCGCCGTCTCTCGTTTTCGTCGGAGACCAAACCGATGCGCAAATCACGTACCAAATTCCGTTCGACGACGACACGGAGGACCTTCCCACCGCTGTGTCGTTCTCGGTTTCACCCGATGCCGGCGCCGATCCGAGCGCACTGTCCCTCGCCATCACCTCGACGACGGACAACCTCGACAGCTGCTCTGTCTCATCCGACGGAACGAGCGGGTCGTGCTCCTGGGCGACGGCGGCGGCCGGCGATACCGCCGTCATCTCGGTGCACGAGACGGGGATGGCCAGGGCGACGGGCCTGCAGCACCTCACGTTCTCGCAGACCATGAGCGACGGGACGCAGGCTCTCGCCGGAAGCCTGGACATGACGGTGATCGAGCATCCGGTGACGGCGAATGTCACAGTGTCGGCACCCACCGCCTCCATCGGAGACACCGTGTCGGTGACGGCGACATTCGTGATCGCGCCCGGTACGCCGAGCGACTATCTCCCCTCGTACGTCAGCTTCATCGCGGAGACCGACCCGTACTCCACGGCAAGCTCCCTGAGTTTCGCGCTCACCTCGTTCACCGGCGCCTCGTCATGTCAGGTCACCGCGTCGACGAAGGGCATCGGATGCCAATTGGATGATCCTCAGCCCGGCGATACGATCACGGTCAGCGGTCTGGCCACGGCCACGATGGCTCAGCTCGGGGACTCCGGACCGAGCCCGCTCGGCGTTCACCATGTGTACTACTCGTACGGCGGTCCCTCTCTGTTCGCCATTCCGATGACGCAGACCGACGCGGCCATCGACGTCGTGCCCGCGTCGTCTGGGGGATCCGCACCCAGCGATCCGCCGGCAACCGGCGCATCCACCACGGGCTCCTCGGACGCGGCGTCGGCCACGCAGACGGCCGCCGACCCGGCATCGGCGGTCTCCGATGGCGGCGAGCTCGCGGCCACGGGATCCGATCAGGCGCCCGTCGTGCTCTGGGCTGCGGCACTCGTTCTGGCGGGCGCTGCATCCATCGTCCTCGTCCGGATCCGCCGCGCACGGAAGCACGCATAGCGCGCGCATCCCATCCGCCCTTGCGCCGGGGCGCCGGGCGGCGCTCGGCGGGCGGCGGGCACGCACCCACAGACGCAGAGGGGCCGCCCGCTTTCGCGGACGGCCCCTTCGTGACGGTCGAGACTACTGCTGGTTGTCCTTGGCCAGCTTCTCGAGGGTCGGGTTGTTGGAGTACGCCTTGACGGCGTTGTCCTTGGTGACCAGGATCGGCGTCAGCGCGACGTAGGGAACGGTCTTGGAACCGTTGCCGGCGTTCGTCTTGTCGCTGTAGTCCACACCGGTCGGCTTCTTGCCCGCGGCGAGCTCGCTGACGAGCTTGACGGCGGCCTGGGCCTCCTCGTCGGTGTTCTTGTAGATGGTCGAGTACTGCGTGCCGTTCATGATGAGCGGGATCGACGCGGTCTCCGAGTCCTGACCGGTGACGATCGGGTTCGGCAGGCCGGCCTGCTTGGTCGCGGTGAGGATGGCGCGGCCGAGCGTGTCGTTGGGTGACAGCACGCCGTCAAGCGCCTTGCCACCGGCGTACGTGCTGGTGATGATGTTGGTCATGCGGGTCTGCGCGTTCTGCGCGAGCCAGCCATCCGTGTTCACCTGCTTGAAGGTGGTCTGGCCGGACGACACGACGAGGTCACCGCTGTCGATCTTCGGCTGGAGCACGCTCATCGCACCGTTGAAGAAGACCGTGGCGTTGGCGTCCGTGGACGCACCGGCGAACAGCTCGATGTTGTACGGGCCGCTGGCCTTCTTCTTCTTCTTCATGCCGTCGAGCAGTGCCTGGGCCTGGAGCTGTCCGACCTTGTAGTTGTTGAACGCCACGTAGTAGTCGACATTCTTCGTGTTCAGCAGGTTGCGGTCCCACGCGATGACGGTGGCACCGTTCTTCTTGGCCTGAGCCACCTGGGTGCCGAGCTGGCTGCCGTCCTGAGCAGCAACGATGATCACCTTGTCGCCCTTGGTGACCATGGACTGGATCTCGTTCTGCTGGTCCGGCACCGTGTTGGTGGCGGATGCGTACTGCACGTCGGCCTTGAAGCCCGCCTTGTCGAGGGCGTCGACGAAGGCCTGCTTCGCGAGCACCCAGTTCTGCGACGTCTTTGCAGGCAGGGCGACGCCGACGGTGTCGCCCTTTTTGATGGCGTCGTCGGTCGACGAGCCGTTTCCGCGCTGCGAGCAGCCGGTCAGAGCCAGGGCCGCGATCGTGACGGCAGCGGCGCCGATGAGGATCTTTTTGCGCATGAGCTGTTCTTTCTTCTTGGTGTGTGGGCGCGTCGCGAGGAACGCGCCCGTCCGGGGTGCCCCGAGGGTCAGGACACAGGGGTCTTGGTGACCTGATCGCCGACGGGCTGGTCGATGGACTGCGGCTGAGCCTCGAGAGCCTCTTCGGTGACCGTCGACTTCTTGCCGCGGCGCAACCCGCCGAGGAGGAAGCCGGTGAACGACGGCTTGCCCTGCGTCTTGTTGTAGACATCGAAGGCGACGGCGGCGAGCAGCACGAGACCGCGGATGATCGCCACCCAGTTCGTGTCGATGCCCAGCAGCGACAGGCCGTTGGAGAGGAAGGCCATCACCAGCGCACCGATGATGGATCCGGCGACGGTACCGACGCCACCGAAGATGGCCGCGCCGCCGACGAAGACCGCGGCGATGGCATCCAGCTCCCATCCGGTGCCGTCCGACGGACCGGATGCGTTCGCGTTGCCCACGAAGACCATGCCGGCCACGGCCGCCAGGATCGACATGTTCATCATCACGAAGAAGTTGATCCGCTTGGAGTTGACGCCGGAGAGCACTGCCGCGTTGGCATTGCCGCCCACTGCATAGATGCGGCGGCCGAACACGGTGCGGGCGGTGACGAAGCTGTAGGCGATGATCAGGATGCCCGCGATGATGCCCGCGACCGGGAAGCTGGTTCCCGCGCGGCCGCCGGCGAACAGGAACGTCACGTAGATGGTGATGCCGCAGACGACGACGAGCTTGACGATGCTGGCCCAGAGCGGCTGCTGCTTGGCGTGCATCTTCATGCGGCGGCGTCGGGCGGCGACTTCGAGCCAGATCAGGGCGACCACGACGATGAGACCGATCAGCAGAGTCGGGTTGCTGTAGCCGAAGTCAGGACCGAAGTCGGGCAGGAAGCCGGCACCGATCCAGTTGTACGAGTCGGGCGTCGGCACGGCCGTCGAGCTGCCGATGAGCTGGTTCGCACCGCGGAAGATGAGCTGGCCCGCGAGCGTGACGATGAACGCCGGCACTCGCATGTATGCCACCCAGAAGCCCTGCCAGGCGCCGACGACGGCGCCGGTGACGAGTCCCAAGATCATCGCGAGCCACGCCGGGAAGTGCCACACGGCCATGGACTGGGCGACGATGATGCCCACGAACGCGGCGACCGAACCGACCGACAGGTCGATGTGGCCGGCGATGATCACCATGACCATGCCGATGGCGAGGATCAGGATGTACGAGTACTGCTGAACGACGTTGATCACGTTCGTGGGGTCGAGCGTGAGGCCGCCGGTGAAGATCTCGAAGAAGATGATGATCACGACGAGCGCGATGATCATGCTGTACTGGCTGATGCCACGGCCCCCCGTCAGGGTGCGCATGGACTGCGTGAATTTGCTCATTCCGCGGAACCGGTCTTTCGGGTGGAGGTCATGGAGACCATGAGGGATTCGGGGTTCGCCTTCTCGGCGGGCAGCACGTTGGTGATCTGCCCCTCGAAGATCGTGTAGATGCGATCGGACATCCCGAGCAGCTCGGGCAGCTCGGACGAGATGAGCACGATGCCCTTGCCCTGTGCGGCGAGGGCGTTGATGATGCCGTAGATCTCGTACTTGGCACCGACGTCGATGCCGCGGGTGGGCTCATCGAGGATGAGCAGGTCGGGGTCTGCGAACATCCACTTCGCCAGCACGACCTTCTGCTGGTTGCCGCCGGAGAGCTGCCCGACGTTCTCGTCGACCGAGGGGGCCTTGGTCCGCAGCGTCTTGCGATACTCGTCGGCGACCTCGTACTCCTGGATGTCGTCCACCACCCCGAAGCGGCTGGAGATCTTCGACAGCCGGGCGGAGACCGTTGCGCGCTTGATGCTGTCCAGGAGGTTGAGGCCGAGCACCTTGCGGTCTTCGCTCACGTAGCCGATGCCCTGCTCGATGGCCTGGTGGACGGTGTTCACCTTGATCTCGCGACCGTCCTTGACGATCTCACCGGAGAGGTAGGTGCCGTAGCTGCGGCCGAAGATGCTCATCGCGAGCTCGGTGCGCCCTGCACCCATGAGGCCGGCGAAGCCTACGATCTCGCCGCGGCGCACGAAGAAGTTCTCGTCCTTGCACACAAGCCGGTCGGGATCCGTCGGATGCTGCACCGTCCAGCCCCGCACCTCGAAGAACGTCTCGCCGATGCTCGGCGTGCGCTCCGGGAAGCGGTTCTCCAGCGATCGACCGACCATGCCCCGGATGATCCGGTCTTCGTCAACGCCGCCGGCCGAGACGTCCAGCGTCTCGATCGTCTTGCCGTCGCGGATGATGGTGATGGAGTCGGCGACGCGCTCGATCTCGTTCAGCTTGTGCGAGATCATGATCGACGTCACGCCCTTCTCGCGCAGATCGACGATCAGGTCGAGCAGGTGCTGCGATTCCGACTCGTTGAGGGCGGCGGTCGGCTCGTCGAGGATGAGCAGCTTCACCTCTTTGTTGAGCGCCTTCGCGATCTCCACGAGCTGCTGCTTGCCGACGCCCAGTGCTTTGATCGGCGTGTCGGGGTCGTCTGGCAGACCCACGCGCTCGAGCAGGTCGCGCACGCGGTTCTGCGCGTACACCCAGTCGATGACGCCGCCCTTGGCCGGCTCGTTGCCGAGGAAGATGTTCTCGGTGATCGAGAGCTCGGGGATGAGGGCGAGCTCCTGGTGGATGATCGCGATGCCGGCGGTCTCGCTCTGCTTGGTGTTCGAGAAGCGCATCTCGTCGCCCTCGAAGATGATGTCGCCCTCGTACGTGCCGTACGGATAGACGCCGGACAGCACCTTCATGAGGGTGGACTTGCCTGCGCCGTTCTCTCCGCAGATCGCGTGGATCTCGCCACGCGCCACGGTCATCGTCACGTCGGAGAGTGCGACCACGCCGGGGAAGCGCTTGGTGATGTCGCGCATTTCCAGAATGGGGGCGTTCGCCACGGATGATCCTCTCGCTGTGCGGGGCGAGGCATCCGTTCGGCCAGGGTGAGAGCCCTGCGGGTGGTGCGTGACGACGCCTTCGTCCCGTGGAAAGCGGCCCATGGCCGCTCGGCTGCGTCCTTTCGGACAACGGACGAAACCGTAACACAATTGCGTTCAGGTGTTGAATTCAAGCGCGCGGATGAGCGCGCGGACGTGCGCAGAAGTGAGCGCGCGTGGATCCGTGCGCCGCGGAATTACGGGGCTAAGCGCGCCCGTGGCTCGCGCGGGACCGTCTGGAAAGTGAATCCACGATCACAGCGAGCAGGAGGACGGCGCCGGTGATCATGTACCGCACCGACGCGTCGAGGTTGAGCAGCGTCAGGCCGCTCGAGATGGCCGAGATGACGAGCACGCCGAGCACGGCCGACCATGCGCTGCCGCGACCGCCGAACAGGCTCGTTCCGCCGATGATCGCGGCGGCGATGGCGTTGAGGTTGGTGTCGGCGGATCCGGTGAGCGTGGTCGCCGAACCCAGCCGCGCGGCTGCCAGTACGCCGCCGAGCGCCGCGAACGACGAGCAGATGACGAACGCGGTGACCAGGGTGCGGGTGACGGGGAGACCCGCCCGGCGCGCGGCATCCACGTTGCCTCCGACAGCGAACACCGAGCGACCCCACCTGGTGCGGCGCAGCAGGTACGACATGAACACGACGAGCAACAGGAACAGCACGGGCATGACGGCGGTCCCGCGGTCGAGCGAGAGGTACCACACGGCGATGCCGAGACCGACGGCCAGCGCCACCGCGCGAACGATCGGGACCGACGGATGCTCCGCCGGAAGTTGCGCACGCATCCGACGCCGCCTGCGAGCCAGCCCCGTTCCCAGTACCGCGAGTGCCGCGAGCCCGGCGATCACATACGCGGCCCACGGTGGCAGGAACCAGGTGTTGGCGAACTGCACGAGCGGATCGGAGAACGGGATGTTGATGGATCCGGTCGGTCCCAGCAGCGCCAGCTGCACGCCGAGGAACGCCAGCAGCCCGGCGAGCGTGATGAGGAAGCTGGGCACGCCGAAACGCGTCTGCAGGAATCCGTAGAACACGCCGATGACGGCGCCCGCTGCGATCGCCGCGACGACGCCGACGAGCATCGGCCACTGCAGTCGCATGGCGCAGACGCCGACCACGGCACTTGCCAGCCCGCTCACGGATCCCACCGACAGGTCGATCTGCGCCACGAGCAGCACGACGACGGTGCCGAGCGCGATGACGCCAAGTGGCGCCGCCTGCAGGGTGAGGTTGACCAGGTTGCCCGGTGCGAGGAACCGCGGATTCAGCGACTGGAAGAGCACGGCGATCACGATGAGGCCGACAGCGATCGGAGCGGATCCGAGCTCACCGTCGCGCAGCCGGGAGACGAATCCGGCCGACACGTCGCGCAGCGTGCGCACGCCGCCGGTGTCGAGCCGCGACGAGGGGAGCACGCCGCTCTTCGCGGCTCCGTTCGCAGCATTCCGCGCCGCACGTTCGCGGTCGGCGGTCATCGGCGGCCTCCCGGCGGAAGCCCATCGTCCGCACCGGATGCTCCCGGCCAGTATCCGTTCCGCTCGCCGCCTCGTTCCCTCGGGTCGTCCTCCGGGGTGCCCTCCTCGAGGTTCAGCACGCCGGTGATGGACGCGATGATGTTCTCGTAGCTCAGGTTCGGGGCCCGGAACCGGCCGTTGACCCGGCCGAGCCGGAGCACGATCACCCGGTCGGCCACCGCCTGCACGTCGGCCATGTTGTGGCTGATCAGCACGACGCAGTGGCCGCGATCCCGAAGCAGCTCGATGAGGTTGAGCACCTCAGCCGTCTGGGCGACGCCGAGCGCGGCCGTCGGCTCGTCGAGGATGACGACATCCGGTTCGCCGATCAGCGAGCGGGCGATGGCGACGGTCTGCCGCTGGCCGCCGGAGAGCGTGGCGACGGGCATCCGCACGGACGGGATGCGCGCGGAGAGCTGCCGCAGCAGCTCCCACGAGCGCTGCTCCATCGCCTCCTCGTCGAGCGGCCCACGACCGAGCTCGCGACCCAGGAACAGGTTCGCGACGACGTCGAGGTTGTCGCAGAGCGCGAGGTCCTGGAACACGGTCGCGATGCCGAGCTCGCGCGACGCCGCCGGCGACGGGATCGAGACCGTCCTGCCGCCGTAGGAGATGGATCCCGCGTCGGCCGGATGCACGCCGGCGAGGATCTTCACCAGCGTCGACTTGCCGGCACCGTTGTCGCCGACGAGCGCGACGACTTCGCCGCGGTAGAGGTCGAGATCCACGTTCCGCAGGGCCTGGATGTGCCCGAACGACTTGGAGATGCCGCGCATGCTGACGATGGGGCTCAGCCCGGCATCCGCCGTTCCGCCCTCGCCGATTCCCGTCTCGAAGCCCGTCATGTGATGCCGTGCTCCTTGCAGTACGAGGCGTATGCGGGCGTGCAGATCTGGGCGACCGTGTGGAAGCCGCTGTCGATGACCACCTTCTTCACGTTCTGCACGGTCACCGCAACCGGCGTCAGGGTCACGCTCGGCACGGTCTTGCCTCCGACCTTCGTGGTGCCCGTTCCGGTCGGCGTGCCACCGTTCACGAGGGTGAGCGCAGCATCCGCGGCGATCGTCGCCTGACGCCGGATCGGCTTGTACACGGTCATGTACTGGGTTCCCGCGAGGATGCGCTGCACGGCGGCCACCTCCGCATCCTGCCCTGTCGTCGGGGGCACCGGGTTCATCCCCGCCGCCTGAAGCGCAGCAATCGCGCCTTCCGCCAGCCCGTCGTTCGCGGCGTACACGCCGGCGATCCGGGTGCCGAACTGTGTGATCTGGCCCGCGACCCAGGTCTGCGCCTCGGATCCGGCCCAGTCGGGAGTGTCGTACTTCGCGAGCACCGTGTAGCCCGACTTGTCCAGCACCGAGAGCGCAGCCTTCTTGTACAGGACGGCGTTGTTGTCGGTGGGCGATCCGTTGACCATGAGGATGCCGCCCCCCTCCGGCACGCCGAGCTCGTGCAGCCTCGCGACGAGGGACTGCGCTTGGAGAACGCCCACCTGATCGTTGTCCGCCGAGACGAAGAACGACAGATCGGGGCTGTTGATGATGCGGTCGTACGCGATGACCGGCACGCCCTTGGCTGCCGCCTCGTTGACGATGGATGCCGCAGCCTGTCCGTCCACGGCATCCAGCACCAGCACGGCGACGCCCTGTGCGAGCATGGACTCCGCCTGCTGCTGCTGCCGCGCGGCGTCGGCCGACGCATTCTGGTACGCGACAGTGCAGCCAGGGCATTTCGTGTGGATGCGCGCCTCGAACGCCGGGCGGTCGGCCGACTCGTACCGGGTGTTGGTGGAGTCCGGCAGCAGGAGCCCGATGGTGGCGTGCTGCGGATCGACTGCCGGATGCGACGTGTCACCGGGCGCCACCGCGTTCGCACACCCGACGAGGGCCAGCACGCAGGCGACGGCGGCGAGCAGGGCACCCGCTCGGATCGCCTTCATTCCGCGGCTTCCTCCGTCTGCCCGGATTCGTCGGGCTTGATCGAGACGCGGTCGACGGCCATCGCAACAGCGCCCATCGGCGCCGCATTCACACCGAGCTGGCTCTGCACGATCTCGGGGGCGAACTGCGTTCCTGCGAGCACCGCGCGTTCCACCTCGCGGCGCATCGGACCGAGCAGCAGCTCGCCGGCACGCCCGAGGTCCCCGCCGACGACGATCCGCTCCGGATCGAGCAGGTTGCACAGGTTCGCTGTGGCCACGCCTATCGCGGTTCCGGCATCGGCGATGGCGCGGATGGCCTCGGACTCCCCGGACATCGCGCGCACGATCAGGTCCTGCAGCTTGATGCCCCTGTGCCCGGACTGCAGCCGTTCGATCAGGGCGTCGCCGCCGGCGATCGCCTGCACGCAGCCGCGGTTGCCGCACTCGCACAGCGGGCCGTCCTCCTGGATCACCGTGTGCCCGAGCTCGCCTGCCATGCCGGCGTGTCCGGCGTAGACGCGTCCGCCCAGCACGAGGCCGGCGCCGATCCGGTCGCCGGCGTCGACGAAGATCGCGTCATCCTTGCCACGGGCCGCGCCCAGTCGCAGCTCGCCCAGGGCGGCGGCGTTGGCATCCGTGTCCACGAACACCGGGCGCTGCAGCCGCTGCTGCAGCACGTCGGCGACCTCGACACCGTCCCATCCCCGAAGGATGCCGCGCCGCGCGATCCGCCCGGTGCGCTTGTCGATCGGGGCGGGAAGCGCCACGCCGACGGCCAGCAGGTCGAGCATGCCCGCGCCGGCGGACTCGAGCATGTCGGCCAGCAGCAGCATGATGCGGTCGAGCTCGTTGTCGGCGCGGTGATCCTTGGCGAGCGGCATGTGCGTGTCGGCGACCACCGTGTAGGCGACGTCGGAGATGGCGATCCGCAGATGGCGCGTCGAGACGTGCACACCGGCGACGAGCCCGAGCGCGTGGGCGAGAGTCACGTGCTGCGCGCGGCGTCCGCTTCGCGTACCCGGCGCGGTGTTGAGCACACCGGCGCCGGTGAGCTCCTTGACGATGTTGGAGACGGTCGCGGGCGAGAGTCCGGTGAGTCCCGCGAGCTCGATCTGGCTCAGCCCGCCGTACATCTTGACGGCGTCGACGATGCGGCCGCGATTGGCTTCACGTAGTGAAGTCTGCGACCCAGGCGTCCGACGTTGGGCTTGCACGGGTACACGATACGCGATGGAGGCTCGGTGGAATAAGGGAGAAGTCGCAGATCTCTTCGCGTTGCGGCGCGCCGTACCGTCGTCCACGCCACGGTTCAGGACGTGCACCCGACCGAGTCCGATGTGTGTCCGAGTCGACACCTGTCCTGAATCGTGAGGACGGGTGTCGAGCGTCCCGCTCGCGGTGCCGACGGTGCCGGCGTCGAGTGGCGCCCCGGCGAGTCGGCCTCATCTCCCCGTGCGACACGCCGCACCTCGAGGCCTCAGTTCTGTAACGTCTCGCGCCCGTGCGGCCGCATGCCTGACCGGGTGAAGCCGACCCGGCAGACTAGGCCTATGGCCGACTTCCACGTGTACCGCGATCGTCTCGAGATCCGCCTCACCCGTGCGGAGAAGATGCTGTCGCTGCGACGCGACGACCTCGTGGTGCCGCGGGAGAGCATCCGCTCGGTGGCCATCACCGCCGACCCGTGGATCTGGATCCGCGGGGTCCGCGCGCCCGGCAACAGCATTCCGCTGACGCTCGCGGTCGGCACGTGGAAGTTCCATGGCGGCATGGACTTCCTGGTGCTCAAGGGCAAGCAGCGCTCGGCCGTCGTCATCGACATCGAGCAGCCGGACCCCGACGAGACGGATGCCGTGCAGACGGATGCCGCACAGACGGATCGCGCTTCCAGCGCGACGAAGAAGGGCAAGTCGGGCAAGACGAAGGCCGGATCCAAGGCGGGATCCAAGGGCGAACGCGCAGCGGATGCCGCTGCCGCAGCCCCCGGCGACGGCGCAGATGGCGATCTCGCAGCGAACGGGCGCCGCATCGTCGCCGACGGCTTCTCCCGGGTCATCGTCTCGACGCAGCACGCATCGAAGCTGGTCGAGGCGCTGCGCGACATCCGTCCCGGCTCCGACGCTCCCATCGACAAGGTGATCGGCTGACGATGCCGGAGCCGCGCGATGGGGGATCGGGCGCTGCCCGCGGCCGTCGTGGGCGCGCGCCGCGAGTCAAGAGACACGACGCTCAGCCGCGAATCGTCGAGGCGGACTGCTGTGTTGTCGGTGGTGGCCCCGCGGGCATCATGCTCGGGATGCTGCTGGCTCGCGCGGGCGTGAACGTTGCGGTGCTCGAGAAGCACGGCGACTTCCTGCGGGACTTCAGGGGCGACACGATCCACCCGTCGACCATCCAGGTGCTGGACGAGCTGGGGCTGCGCGACGCGTTCCTCACGCTTCCGCACACCACCGTGTCGTCGTTCGACGCGGTCGTCGACGGCACGCGCCTGACTCCCATCGACTTCGACACGCTGGGCGGTAGGAACGACTTCCTCGTCCTCATGCCGCAATGGGACTTCCTCGACTTCCTGGCGGAGCACGCGGCTGCGTATCCCGGATTCCGGCTGCACCTGAACACCGAGGCGACCGAGCTGGTCACCGAGGGCGATCGGGACGGGGTGCCAGGCAGCGGTCGGGTGGTCGGGGTGCGCGCGACGGGACCCGACGGACCCGTCGAGGTGCGGGCGGCGATCACGGTCGCGGCGGATGGGCGGGATTCGGTGGTGCGCGCGGCATCCGGTCTTCCGGCGACGGATTTCGGTGCGCCCATCGATGTGGTGTGGTTCCGCCTGCCGTATCCAGAGACCCGCCCGCCGGACACGCTCGGATACCTTGACCAGCACCGCCTCATCATCACGATTCCTCGTGAGGACTACTACCAGGTGGGCCTCATCATCCCGAAGGGGAGCTTCGAGGATCTGCGCAAACAGGGCCTGGATGCCGTGCGCTCGGCTGTCACGGAGACCGCTGAGTTCCTCGAGCCGGTGATCGGCGAGCTGACGTCGTTCAAGAAGCTCAAGCTGCTGTCGGTTCAGATCAACCGACTGGACACGTGGTCGCGCCCTGGCCTGTTGTGCATCGGCGACGCGGCGCACGCCATGTCGCCGGCGTTCGGAGTGGGTGTGAACTTCGCCATTCAGGATGCCGTGGCCTCCGCGAACAGACTGGCGCCGCTGCTGCGCGGGGCCGGCTCGGCAGCCGGGGCACGGGCATCCGCTCTGGATGCCGCGGGCGAGTGGGTGCAACGCCGGCGGATGCCGCCCGTTCGCGCCATGCAGGCCGTGCAGCTCATGGCGCACCAGGTGATCAACGGGACGGGAGCGACGCTGCTGCCGAATCCGATCCAGGAGCCGCAGCGCATCGTGCTGTCGGCGGTGATGCCCATCGTGCAACGGGTCGCCGCGCGGGTCGTCGGGCGTGGCATCCGCCCCGAGCACGTCTCACGCCAGGTGCGCGGAGCGACGACGCGCCCGTTCCGCTGAGGGTCGCGCGTACCACCGCCCCGGCCCAGCCCGCGATCGCTTTCCACGGTCGCGGTCCACGGTCGCGCCGGCTTTCGGCTAATGCGCCAGGAATTCTGGCGCGAGGGTGAAAAGCCGGCGCGGATCGGGCAGCACGACCACGGCGGTGGTGGGGGACGTGATGGGGAGCGGGCGGGACCGACCATGGGGGCCGTGGGGGCCGTGGTGGAACGGCGTTGGGTCGATGGGCCGCGTCAGGTCGTGATCGGATCGCTCAGGAAGATGAGCACGATGCCGGCGAGAGGCAGGATGCCCTGGATGATCGCCGCGCGGATGTACCGCGCGCCCGTGGTCACCAGCACGACGGCGGCCAGCACCATGCACGTCAGCGTGAAGAACACGAGCGTCAGTCCAACGACGTGCTGTCCGACGCCGTACGCGATGATGCCCACCAGCGCGCCGATCGCGAGGAACAGGTTGTAGAAGCCCTGGTTGTACGCCATCGGCCTTGTCGCGTCGGCGGTCGCCTGGTCGGGCACCGCGAACCGTTTCCACACGCTCGGCCTCGCCCAGAACACGCTCTCCATCGCGAAGATCAGCACGTGGAGCACGGCAGCCAGGGCGACGACCAGCGTCGCGATCACGATCATGCCGCCAGCCTAGGACCGGGGGTGTGCGCTCCAGCGGAACCGGCGCCACCGCGTCGGCGCGCCCCGGGTCATCCGCAGCGTGTCGGCCGGAGATGCCGCAGGAACACACGTGCCGCTCGACGTGACGGCGGCCAGTGGACACGCGGCGACAGGCCAGCGGGCGGCAGGGACAGATCAGCGGGCGCGCAGCGACATCGGGAACACGGTCAGCGGCCGCGCAGCGACTCGGGAACTCGGCCAGCGGGCGCGCAGCGACATCGGGAACTCGGTCAGCGACGCACGTCGACCACGGTGCGACCGCGGATCTGCCCGGCCAGGATGCGCTCTGCCGCACCGATCGCATCCGCCAGTCCGATCGTCTCGGTCATGGCGTCGAGCAGGTGTGCGTCGAGGTCGCTCGCCAGCCGCGACCACGCCTCCTCACGCAACGCGCGCGGCGCCTCGACGGAGTTGATGCCCGCCAGCGTCACTCCGCGCAGGATGAACGGCATCACCGTGGTCGGAAGGTCGGCGCCCCCCGCGAGTCCGCAGGCCGCGACCACACCGCCGTACGAGGTCTGCGCGAGCACGTTGGCGAGCGTGACGCTTCCGACGGTGTCGACAGCGCCGGCGAAGCGGGCCTTCTGCAACGGGCGTCCCGGCTCGGCGAAGTCCGCACGGTTGAGGATGGCGGATGCCCCGAGCTCGCGCAGGTAGTCCGCCTCCGTCTCCCCGCGGCCCGTGGACGCCGTGACGGAGTATCCGAGTCGTGCGAGCACCGCGATGGCGACGGATCCGACGCCGCCCGCCGCTCCGGTCACCAGCACGTCGCCGGATTCCGGTGTCACACCGCCGCGCTCCAGCGCGAGCACGGCGAGCATGGCCGTGAATCCTGCTGTGCCGATGGCGGCGGCGTGCAGCTGGCTGACGGCATCCGGAACGTGGACCAGTCCCTGGCAGCGCACGACGGCCAGCTCGGCGAGACCGCCGTTGCGGGACTCCCCGATCCCGTCGCCGTTGAGCACGACGCGGTCACCGGGCCGGAACCGGGCATCGGTCGAGGAGCGGACGCGTCCCACGAGGTCGATCCCCGGGATGAGGGGTGTGCGCCTCAGCACGCCCGGACGTCCGGCGAGGGCGAGGCCGTCCTTGTAGTTCAGACCGGAGTAGTCGATGTCGACGGTGACGGCATCCGGCTCGAGCACGTCGTCGTCGAGCGACAGGAGCTTGGCGGAGTGCGCCGTGATGGCGCCGTTCTCGAGCTGCTGGTCGACGTAGAGGGCGCGGAACGACATTCCCTCAGCCTAGGGCGGCGCACTCTCGTGCGGGTCGGCCGTCGTTCGAGGCCGGTTCCTCCGCGGCCGCGACTGTGTTCACCGACCCGCTCTGCGACGCCGACTCGTCCCCGTGGCACTGACTCGCCCCTCTGTCGCGAGGCGGAGGGGCGAGTCAGCACCAAAGGGCGAGCGGATGCCGGCGTTCAGGTGGTCAGGAGCCCGGACGTCCCGGCATCCGTGCGTCAAGGTCTCAGGTCAGCGGCGGACGCCTGTCACCCTGCTGCTCGCCAGGCGCAGGGGGAGCGGGTGGTGCGGGCGGCACGGACGGTGCTGCGGGCTCGGCGGGAGCCGCGGCAGGCGGAGCCGCCGGCGCGGGCGGTACGGCGGGAGCCGGAGGAGCGACCGGAGCCTGCGGGGCTGCCGGCGCCGAAGGCATCGCGGTGGTGGGCGGGGCAGCGGGTGCCGAATATGCCGACGGTGCGGGGGAACCCGCGTTCGAGTAGGCGTTCGCACCGGCGGCGAGGTCCGGTCCGGGGGCGGCGATGCCGCCTGCCGCGAAGTAGACGTTGGCGGTGGGCAGGTACATCAGCACGATCGCGATGATGAGCACGACGATCTGCACCACGGACCACGTGGAGGTCGAGTTCCAGCCGCCGGAGAACCACGGCGCGATCGATCCGATGAGCGACAGGATGCCCAGCACGGTCAGCACGATGCGCGCCCAGTTGCGGCCGTCCCTCATGCGGTTCACGATGACCAGCTCGATGATGGCGATGATGAACACGAAGATGGCGAAGATCAGCACGACGAATCCCGCCGCCGCCCCTGCCACTCCGCCCAGTGCCGCTCCGGCGCTGATCGCGATGATGCCGACGATGAGCGCGAAGATCGACCCGATGAGCGAGACGATCGCGCCGATCAACCAGATGACGTATGCCGCGGTGACGACCCCTGGTCGTTTCGCGGGTGCAGCTGTGCTCATGTGACTTCCCCCTCGTCAACTGCCGGTCCCGGATGCCCCCGCACCGGCCGGTTGGACACCGCGCGATACGCGGCGCCACCATTCCGAATCCTACTCGTCGGCCTCCGCGGGCCCCGGAATTCCGCTGTCCTCCGTGCCGATGCTGTTCCACACGACGGTGGGGCCGGACGATCGCTCGTCTGGCCCCACCATGGATGCGGATGCTCCGCGTCAGTTGCGGATGAGGCTCCCGCCCGCGCGAACGCGAGACACGGCATCCACGGTCGCCGCCAGGATCAGCACCCCGCCCGTGACGGCGTAGTTGACGCCCGCCGGCAGGTTGAGCAGGCCGAGGCCGTTGGTGATGATGGCGATCACGACGGCGCCGATGGCCGCGTGCATGAGGCGGCCGCGTCCGCCGAACAGGCTGACGCCGCCGACGACGGCCGCAGCGACACCGCTCAGCACGATGGCGACACCGGCTGAAGGGTCGACGGATCCCACCTTCGAGATGCTGAACAACTGGGACACGACCGCCAGGAACGAGCAGATCACGAACGCGACCCAGCGGATCGTGATCACCTTGACGCCGGCGCGCCGAGCCGCCTCCGCGTTGCCGCCCACCGCGTAGAGGTAGCGGCCGAACTTGGTGCGATCCAGCACGAACGTACCGATCCAGAGGATGGCCAGCGTGATCGGCACGACGATCGGCACGCCTTCCACCTTGATGAACCCGGTGCCTCGGTTCTGGCTGAGCAGGCCGACCACCACGCCGCCGATGATGGCGATGACGATCACCTTGATCCAGACGAGGACGACGGCACGGTTCGGCACGCCTGCCCTGCTCCGCCGGGAGCGATCCCAGAACGAGGTGCCGATCGAGATGAGCACCATCACCGCGAGCATGACCCAGCCGCCCCAGATGGGCAGGTTGTTGTTCATGATGGCGAGGATCGCGGGGTCCTGCACGTTGTACAGTCCGCCGTTGCCGATGATGATCAGCTCGAGGCCCTGGAATCCGAGGAAGAGACCAAGGGTCACCACGAATGACGGGATGCCCACCCGCGCCACGAAGAATCCGATGAACGCGCCCGTTGCCAGGCCGATCACGAATCCGACGCCCAGCGCCACCCACGTGTTCCACTTGGCCACGTCGACGAGCACGATGAACGCGCACATCGCGACACCGCCGGTCACGCCGGCCGACAGGTCGATCTCGCCGAGCAGGATGACGAACACCAGCGCCATGCCCAGCATGACCAGGGTCGCGGACTGCGTCAGCAGGTTGGCGAAGTTGCGCTCCGTGAGGAAGTACTGGCTGAGGAACGAGAACAGGATGGCGAGCACGATGAGCCCGCCGATGGCGGGAAGCGCGCCCATCTCGCCGCCGCGCAGGCGCTGGAAGTAGGCGCGGACCTGATCGCCTATCCCGCCCTCGACGCCGCTGCCGATGATGTCGCCGACCATCGGGTCGGGCAGCGCCTCCGTCGTCTGTGCTTCGCGTGCGTCGGTGCTCATGCGGGTTCTCCCGTGTAGGTCTTGCTGCCGGTGATGTAGCCGACGACGTCGTCGTACGTCGTCTCGCTGGTCTTCACCGATGCCACCATGCGACCGAGGTAGAGCACGCTGATGTAGTCGGCGACCTTGAACACGTCGGCCAGGTTGTGGCTGATGATGATGATCGCCACGTTCTGCTCCGCCAGACGGGAGACCAGGTTGAGTACCTGCTCGGTCTGAGCGACGCCGAGAGCGGCGGTGGGCTCATCGAGGATGACCAGCCGCGACTTGTTGATCACGGATCGGGCGATTGCGACGGACTGCCGCTGTCCTCCGGAGAGCGACGACACCTTCTGCCGCACCGACTTCACTGTGCGCACGGACAGCTGCTGCAGCGCGCGGCTCGTCTCCAGCTCCATCTGGCCTTCGTCGAAAGTGCCCCAGCGGGTCTCTTCGCGGCCGAGGAACATGTTCTGCACGATGTCGAGGTTGTCCGCCAGCGCCAGGTCCTGGTACACGACCTCGATACCGAGCCCGGCCGCCTCGCGCGGGTTGTGCAGGTTGACCTGTTCGCCGTCGAAGGTCACGACACCGTCGTCGTAAGGCTGCACGCCGGCGAGGCCCTTGATGAGGGTGGACTTGCCCGCGCCGTTGTCGCCGACCAGTGCGGTGACCTTGCCTGGATAGGCCTTGAGGTCGACGCCGCGGAGCACGTCGACCGGGCCGAAGCTCTTCTTGACTCCCGTCAACGAGATGAGGGGCTCATCCATGTGTCGGGTTCCTTTCGTTCGGATTCACGTCAGGGTTCTCGTCCGCATGCCACGGGGGCGTAGCGCTGCGGGACATGACTGCGGGGTGTCGTCCACCCGTGACATCCGCATGAGGGCGGATCGGCCGGACGACACCCCAAAGGGGCTCCGCGGCGGACCGACGGTCCGAGCACGAAGCCCCTTCGGATCAGCGATGCGGCTACTTCACGCCGTACTGCGTGCAGGCAGCCTGCACTGCGGCGGTGCAGATGTCGCTTGCCTTGGCGTTTCCGTCGTCGATGACCTTCTGGACATCCTTGGCGGTGATGAGCTGCGGCGTCTCGGCGATGAACGGCACGCCGTCCACCTTCTGCGTGATTCCGGTGGGCTTCTTACCCTTCAGCAGGGTGATCGCCAGGTCGGATGCGGCCTTCGCCTCGTCCTGGTACGGCTTGTAGACCGTTGCGGTCTGCTTGCCGAGCAGCACGTTCTGGAGGCCGGCGGTGGAGGCGTCCTGTCCGGAGACCGGGACCTTCAGACCGTTCTTGTCCAGAACCGAGATGACGCCGGACGCGTTGGTGTCGTTGGCGACCCAGACAGCGTCGACCTTGCCACCGAGCGAGGTGAGAGCCTGCTCGAAGTTGGTGGCCGACTTGTCAGCGTCCCAGATCCCCGGCGGCTCGGCGGCCGGCTTGATGCCGGCAGCGGACATGACTTTCGCCGCGCCATCGTGGAACATCTTCGCGTTGCCGTCGGTCGGGTCGCCGCCCATGTAGACGACGATGGCCGTCGCCGGGTCCTTGCCCTCGGCCTTCAGCCCGTCGACGATCGACTGACCCTCGAGCTCGCCGACCTTCGTGTTGTCGAACGACACGTAATAGTCGGCGCCCTTGATCGGACGGTCGTAGGCGATGACCGGGATGCCCTGCGCCTTCGCCTTCTTGGCGACCGTGACGCCCGCGCCGTTGTAGTCGACGAGAAGCATCACACCGCAGCCCTTGTTGAGCTGCTGGTCGGCGATGGTGGCGTACTTGCTGGTGTCACCCTGCGCGTTCTGAATGTCGGCGGTGAAGCCGGCGTCCGTGATCGCCTTCTGCAGTGCAGGGCGGTCACCGTTCTCCCAACGGGGCGACGACACTGCGTCGGGAAGAATCACGCATGCGCGCGTCTTGCTGGCGTTGTCAGTGCTGTTACCGCCGCTTCCACTCGAACAGCCCGCCAGCAGAAGTGCTGACGCGCTGGCGAGAACGGCGAGGGAAATCATTGACGATTTCTTCACGTCTCTCTCCTTTGATGAGACTCGGACTCCTCCGGGGATTGCCGCGTTCAACTTCCGAATGCGGCATAGGTGATCATGCACTGTTTCCTACGTCGCCGACACACTTCAGGGCCACAATCCGATAACGGTTGGGTAACTTACAGACAGGTCAGTAAGAGGCTTCTTCCCGCTCCCCGTCTGGGATGTCACATCGGGACAATCGGGTCGCCACCCGACTGGGGGACATCGGACGCCCTCACGGGTTCGTAGAGATCGCTTTCCTTCGACTCCTGACGAAAGGGCCGAATTCCGTTTGGTCTGGAGTCTCCCAGGGATCCGGTCTCGGATCGGCCGTCGGAGGGAAGCGGATCGACCCGCTGGCCGGAGTACACCGGGCCTTTCCGTCGGTTGGTTTGTCCTTTCCGCTGGTTGAGCTCGTCGAAACCAGCCCGTCGGTTTCTGCGCCGACACACGCAGCGGACGGGTTTCGACAGGCTCAACCCGCGATGGGTTTGGATAGGCGCAACCCGCGATGAGTTTCGCTCCCCAGCGCGCACGGCCGTCACGTCGCTGTGCGCCGCGCCGGAACCGGCGGCCGGGCCTCAGCTCTATCGGCGGTTGACGTGAGGCTCACGGCGTGCGGCCATAGCATGGGCCCATGTCGGTCGGGGGTGCGGCGCGGGGGGACACCGCCGTGCGCGAGCCGCGCAAGAGGCCGGCACGGAACATCCGCTGGCGCCTGGCGAGCGCGATCGACTACCTCTACTTCCTCGTGGCGGCGCTCGCGGCCATCTGGCTGGCATGGCTGTTGGCCGTGGAGAGCTTCAGCTGGGGATGGTGGTTGATCCTCTTCTTCGTGCTGTTCTGGGCACTGCTCGCGTACCTGGTGCTGCCGCGCTTGCACAGCATCCTGACGCGCATCTACGTGCCGAACTACTTCATCGGCCGCGCGCGAACGAGCGACGGGCTCCTCGGCGACCCGATCAACCTCGCCGTGCTAGGCAGTCAGGCGCAGCTCGAGACGGCGATGGCCGAGGCGGGCTGGACGCGTGCGGATCCCGTGACGGCGCGCACGAGCTGGCGCATCGTGACCGCGACGCTGTTGCGTCGCAGCTACGACGAGGCGCCGGTGAGCCCCCTGTTGCTCTTCGGGCGGCAGCAGGATCTCGCCTACCAGCAGGAGGTGCTCGGCAACCCCGCGAAACGGCACCACGTGCGCTTCTGGAAGTGTCCGGAGAACTGGCGGCTTCCCGGCGGCGAGCCGGCCGAGTGGCTCGGCGCCGCCACGTTCGACAGACGCGTCGGCTTCTCGCTGTTCACCCTCCAGATCACGCACAAGATCGACGCGAACACCGACATCGAGCGCGACCACGTCGTGCGGTCCATCGAGCAGGCGGATGCCGGAGCGCGGCCGAGCGTGATCCGCGACTTCTCCACGGGCTACCACGCTCGCAACGGCGGCGGCGACTCGATCATCACGGACGGTGACCTGCCCGTGGTGGATCTGCGTGGCATCCGTCCGCGCGCCGAGTTCCGGAACGAGACGGATGTCGTGGAGGCGGCAGCCGACAAGCGTCCCGTCTCGATCGCCCTCGGCGCTGCCCTGCTGGCGCTGCGCGCGGTGGCCGGCGTGGTGTTCGTCGTGATCACCGCCACCCACTGGACGGATTACGTGCGTTCGCTCGCGATCGATGTGGAGGGGGTGCAGCAGGATCTGCTGAACGGCGTGGTCGCCTTCGTGGCGGTGTTCGCGCTGGCGGTCACCATTGCGGGACTGCTCGTGCAATTCGCGCTCATCACGCTGATCTTCCGGGGCAGCAACTGGGCGCGCATCCTGTCCATGACGCTCAGCGCGGTCGCGGTGATCGCTGCGGCCGTCGACTTCTTCAACGGCGGACCCCAGGTGAGCCTGCGAGCCAACCTGTTGGGGCTGCCGCTGGACATCCTGGTGCTGTTCGCGCTGTCGTCGGAACGCTCGAGCGCGTGGACGAGACGCATCCGCTATCTGCATATCGAGCGCAAGTCGGCGAAGCGTGCAGCTCGGCGGACCGCCTGACACTCCACGCCGCACTCAGCGCGGAGTCATGGTGACGAAATCGCTCGTGCTCTCCGAATCGCCGGCCGCGTCGGCCGCAGTCACCGCCGCGCAGGCGATGCCGACTGTGCGGCACTCGCCGCAACGCCCTCGCGGATCGACGGATACACCGGTGCCCAGCCGAGCTCGCGTCGCGCCTTCTCGTTGGACACCCGCATGCTGACGCCGTCCATCATGGCGGCGCCATAGGGTGCCATCATCCGCAGCACCCAGGCCGGGAGAACGAACGGACGGGGAGCTCCCGTCGCCGCCGCGATCTCGTCGAGCACCTCGCGGAACGTCACGCTGGTGTCGTCGACGACGTTGTACGCCTCGCCGTCCGTTCCACGCTCCAGCGCCGCGATGGTGGCGGATGCCGCATCCGAGTGGTGCACCCAGGCCAGCTGACCGCCGGTGCGGGCGCTCGGCATCGTGCGGTGACGCAGCATGGTCACGATGGTGGCGAGATCCGCTCCGTAGAGCAGGCCGTAGCGCACGGCGATCCCGTCGATGCCGTGGGCCGAGAACGCCTGGCGCTCATTGGATGCCATGGCGAGGAGGTGCTCGTCGAACGCGTCGTGCTGCGGGACCCCGAAGGGCGCATCCTCGGTGAGGGGCGCGGGCCCGAGGTCGCGGTAGCCGTACCCGAAGACCATGGACTGGGTGAGGAAGCGCGTGGCGCCGACCCGGCGGGAGACATCCAGCAGATTCGCGGTGCCTGCGGTGCGCAGCACGTCCGTGCCGCGCATGTCGGAGTGGTGCAGCGGCGCCTTGCGGAGGGCGGTGAGGTCGCTGATCACGGCGTTCGCCTCGACCTGCTCGGTGGCGAGCAGCAGCGCGTCGCGGTCGAGCACGTCGGCCGTGACGGCCGAGGCTCCCAGCGCACGGAGCGTGTCGATGCCGGCCTGACTGCGCACGATGCCGACGACCTCGTGGCCTGCAGCGATGAGCTGTGTGACGAGCGGGATGCCGGCGACGCCGGTGGCCCCCGCGATGAGTACGCGCATGATGGTTCCCTCTCGACGGAGCAAAAGTAAGTACTTACTTTTTAGATCGGATAAGATGAGAACGCAAGGGGCGATCGTGCCATCCCGTTAGGTCGTCGTTGCGTCGGCCGCCCCGACCGCGCAGGCAAGGGAGGATCGTGGGATGACGGTGGAAGAGCACGTGGACACGGCACCCGGCAGTCCGCACGTTCCGGCCGGCCCCGCCAGCCCGGCCAGCGCAGTCAGCCCGGCCGGCCCGGCCGTCTCGACGGCGAAGTCCCGCGTGCTCGACGCGGCCATGCGGCTTTTCGGCGAGCAGGGATACGCGGCGACATCGGTCGCCCAGATCGAGGCGGCGGCAGGACTTCGCCCCGGATCAGGGGGTCTCTATCGTCACGTCGCGTCCAAGCGCGACCTGCTCGAGCAGGGCGTGCGCCGCGTGCTCGACGGACGCAACGATGTCGCCGACGCTCTCGCCGCCGCGCAGGGCGGCACCGATGTCTCGCCGAGCACCCAGCTTCGTGCCATCGCAGAAGCCGGCCTCGCCCGCCTCGACCACGATCGCGACCTCAGCCGGATCATGCTCCGCGACCTGCGCGAGTTCCCGGACCTCGCCGCCGAGGTTCGCCGGTACGAGGTGGACGGGGTGACAGCCGCACTCGCCGCCTGGCTGAAGGCGCGGTCGACGGCGACGCGCGCGGATGTCGAGGCCACGGCATCCGTCATGGTGTCGGCCGTGAGCCACTACTGGACGATGACGGATGCCACGGGTGCGGCGCCCCTGGAACTCGACCGCGCTCGATTCCTCGACGCGCTCGTGCTCATGGTGACGAGCGTGCTGAAGCTCGACGCGTGACGGATCGCCGGCGTCGTCCGGCAACGCGTTCGTCGTGCCGCGCTCTGCCCGGATCAGAGCGCGGTGATGGTCCATCCCGCGGTCGTCGACTCATCGGGCTGGAGCACGATGAGGTCGGTGCCGGAGTTGAAGGCGTCCGGCGGGCACGTCATGGGTTCGACGGCCATGCCGAGACGGCTGGTCGCCGGGTTGTCCTGGTCGGCGGTGTGCACCTGCACCCAGGGACATGCGGTGTCCCAGCGCATGGCGACGCCGTGCCCGTCTGGCGCGATCAGCTCGACGGATGCCACACCATCCGCATCCCGCGACAGCGCGGTGAACGCGTGGTCGATGAACAGATCGCCGACCGCGCGGGGGGTGCGGAAGTCGTATGCTCCCGGCCGCGCGGATCCGACGACGGCGGTCGCGACATCCGCCAGTGCGACGGGCGAGAGGCGGTCCGGCGTGACCGTGAGGATCTCGGATGCCGGCAGCAGCATCGTCCAGTCGTCGACATGGCCGGACCCCGCAACGAGGTACGGGTGCGGGCCGGTGCCGAAGGGAGCGGCATCCGCTCCGGTGTTCCTCGCGGTCACCGACGAGAACAGGCCGTCGTCGCTGAGGCGGAAGACGACGGTGAGGTCGATGCGGTGGGAGTAGCCCTGCTGCGCTTGGACGGTCGTGGCCAGCTCCACGAAGTCGTCGCCGCGGTCGCGCACATCGAAGTCCTGCCACACCACGAGCCCGTGCAGCGCGTTCGCCAGGTGCGGCTCGGTGAGGGGCACCTGCTGCTCGACGCCGGCGAACGTGTAGCGGCCATCGACGATGCGGTTGGGCCACGGAGCAAGGGTCGCCCCACGGTAGGCGGGGCGCACCTCGTCTGCGCCGAACGGCACGACGAGGTCGCGGTCGGCGTGGGTCAGCGTGCGCAGCGATGCGCCGACGGAGGCGATCGAGGCGCGGTAGTCGCCGTGTTCGAGGTCGATGGACGTTCCGGAGAGGGGGATGCTCACCCCTCTATTCTGCCGGGTCCGCGACCGGCCCTGAGAGCGCTCCCACGGCGGGTCAGCGCGAGGAGGCGCCACCCGTACGCGGCGACGGACGGCCGGCGCCGAGAGCACGTACGTTCGGGCGCCGCGCTGCGCTGTGGTGAGATCGATCGGACGACGGGAGCACCAGATGACGAAACAGTGGGGACTGCACGAGCGCACGCACCTCGGATTGATGCTGGCGCTCACGTTCTCGACCGGTGTGGTGGATGCGGTCGGCTACCTCGGTCTCGATCGCGTGTTCACCGGCAACATGACGGGCAACGTCGTCATCCTCGGCATGGCCCTGCTGGGCGCCGACAACCTTCCCATCATCGGTCCGGTCATCGCGCTCGTCTGCTTCATGGCGGGCGCCGCGATCGGCGGGCGGATGCTGCGCCGCGTCGACGCGGGCTGGACGCGACTCTCGACGACGGTGTTCACCGGGGTCGGCGTCGTGCTGCTCGCGGCCGCGGTGGTGCTGTTCGCCGCGGGGCGGCATCCGGAGCAGGCGTTGCAGTGGACCGTGACCGGGATGCTCGGCCTCGCCATGGGTGCGCAGGCCGCGACCGCCAGGCACATCGCCGTGAAGGATGTCACGACCGTCGTCGTGACCTCGACGCTTGCTGGTCTCGCAGCCGACTCCGTCTTCGGAGCCGGCAAGTCGCAGCCGTGGGCGCGCCGCGCAGGAGCCGTCGTGCTGATCGGCCTCGGCGCCGTGGTCGGCGCAGCGGCGGTGCATCTCGAGCCGGCGCTCGGACTGCTCGTCTCCGCCCTGATCGTGCTGGTCGTGGCCGCGTGGGGTCACTTTGCGACGGGCGGCCCGGTTCCCGAGGTGGCGGCCGAGGCCTAGCCGACGATCCACCGGTGGCTGCTCATTGCGGGCGTCCTCGCCACGCCAGGGGCTCGGTCGGTGCCCAAAGATACCGGTCTTGTCTACTCGTCTTCACCCTGAGGTAACGTACAGAGAGCACCCTTCTGAGAAGAAGTTCACTCCATTGCTGACCGGGGGAAGGCGAACGCCCAGGCCGCCGCGATGACCTAGATCTGTGGCCGCGCACTCGGCGTCGGCGCGATGGATGACGCGGGGAGCGGCGGTGACGACAGCACGAGCGGGGGCCGGGCGATCGGGGCGTTACAACGCAACGGTCGCGGGTGCGCATGCGCCCGGAACCCGTGGCGAGTCAGCCGGTGGTCTGAGTCGGGCAGCGGACTCTTCCGCGATGACCGCACCGCTGCGCGTCCCGGGCCGTCGGCATCCCGGGACACGGGGACTCCGTCGCCATCGCGTCGCCGTCGTGGCCACTCTGCTCGGCATCCTCGCGTTCGTGGTCTCGTGGATCGGATCGTGGATCCCGTCGTTCTGGGGCGATGAGGCGGCCAGCATCATGTCGGCAGAGCGGCCGTGGACGTCCCTGCTGGCCGAACTCGGCCGGGTGGATGCCGTGCACGGCACGTACTACGCGATGTTGCACGTGTGGATCGACTTCTTCGGAGCCGGCCAGCTCTCCACCCGGCTGCCGAGCGTGATCGCCGTCGGCCTCGCTACGGCCGGCATCGTCGTGCTGGTCGAGCGGTACGGCGGCCTCCGGCTCGCCGCCACGTCCGCCGTGATCTTCGCGATCCTGCCGCGCACCACCTATATGGCGACCGAGGTGCGCTCGTACGCGATCGGCACGGCCTGCGCGGTCTGGTTGACCGTGCTGTTCTTGCGGCTGGTGACCAAGCGCACGACGCGCATCCTGCCGTGGGTGGCGTTCGGCGTCGCGTACGCGGCCTGCATCTACCTTTTCCTGTACCTCTCGCTGATCGCCCTGCCCTTCGCCGCGGTGCTGCTCTGGGTCACGCGGGGAAGGTGGAGTGCGATCGCGCGGGCCGTCCTGAAGCCGCGGCAGACGGCATCCGCTGAGATCGCGCTCGACCGAGCGGTGTGGGTGCGTTGGATCGCTGCCACGATCGGCGGTGCGATCCTCGCGCTGCCGGTGATCGGATTCGCGCTCAAGGAGCACGGCCAGCTCGCGTTCCTCGGCAAGCATCCGGGCGTGACGTTCCTCACCTTCACGGTGAACCAGTGGTTCGACAACGACTGGGCGATCGCGATCGTGGCGTGGGCTGTCCTGCTGGGGCTGCTCGTCACCGGGATCGTCGTGTGGCGTCGCCGCCGCGGGTCTTCCGCCCGGATGCTGCCCGGCGCGCGCAGCGTGCTGATCGTCTTCGCCGTGGCGTGCTTCGTGCTTCCGCCCGCCGCGCTGCTCGCCGTGAACTCGTTCGTGCCCGCATACACCGTGCGCTACATGTCCTTCACCACGCCGGCGCTGGCCATCCTGTTGGCGGTCGCCCTCGAGGGCGCGGCGAAGTGGGTCACGGCGCGATGGACTGCCAGAGGGAGAGCGGATGCTCGCACCGGCTCCCTGCGCCCGCACACGTGGCGCGCATCCTCCGCCGCCATCGCTGTCGCCGTCGCGCTCCTGGCGGTCCTCGCCTACCCCGGATACCTCGCGCAGCGCGGCCCGTACGCGAAGAACGGCGGGAGCGACTGGGCGGAGGTGGCCGCCGTCATCCAGCAGAACTCGCAGCCGGGAGACGACATCGCGTTCGACGAGACGACGCGGCCGTCGCGGAATCCGCGGCTGGCGATGCACCTGTATCCGGCGCAGTTCGCGAACGTCGTCGACGTCACGCTCGAGATTCCCTACGTGGACAGGGACTCACTGTGGGACAAGGCGTACACCATTCCGGAGGTGGCCGGTCGGCTCTCCGCGGGGAACGGACGCGTCTGGCTCATCGAGTACCGCGGGCCGGACAGAGAGGGCGCTGTCACGTCGACGGGTATGCGCGATCGCGTCGCAGATCTGCGCGCTCAGGGATTCGAAGTCACCCAGACGTTCACCTTGCACCGTGATGTCGTTTACCTTTTTACGAGAGGAACAGGGTCGTGAACGCAATCGTCATCATCCCGACCTACAACGAAGCGCAGAACATCGCGTGGATCGTCGGCCGGCTGAGGAGCGCGGTGCCGGGGGCATCCGTGCTGATCGTCGACGACTCCTCTCCTGACGGAACCGGGGATGTCGCGGATGGCCTGGCCGCCGCGGATCCCGCCGTCAACGTGCTGCATCGCGCAGGCAAAGAAGGGCTCGGCGCCGCGTACCGGGAAGGGATGAGGTGGGCGCTCGGGCGCGGTCACGACGTCATCGTCGAGATGGATGCCGACGGCTCGCACCGTCCTGAAGACCTCCCCGCGATGCTCGCCGCGCTGAGCAAGGCCGACGTCATCGTGGGATCCCGGTGGGTGCCGGGCGGCGGTGTCATCGGCTGGCCGTTCTACCGCAAGGCGATCTCGCGCTGCGGCAGTGCGTACGCACGCTTCGCTCTGGGCGTGCCGGTGCGCGACATGACGGGCGGATACCGGGCCTTCACGGCCGAAGCGCTGCAGCGCATCGACCTCGACGCCGTGCTCAGCCAGGGCTACTGCTTCCAGATCGACATGCTCTGGCACGCGCAGGTGGCGAAGCTGCGCATCCGAGAGGTGCCGATCACGTTCCCGGAGCGCGAGCGCGGCGACTCCAAGATGTCGGGCGCGATCGTGCTCGAGGCGATGCTCCGCGTGACCGGATGGGCGATCGGCTCGATCCCGGCGCGCATTCGCCGTGCGGTCACCAAGGAGCCGGCTGCGGCCGGCACCCGCTGAAGAGGCGGCGGCCGGCGATGGTGACCGGCCCCGAGTCTTTTCGCCGCATCCGTCTGTGCGCGTCGGCGTAGGGTTTCGGTACCTACGAAGGCGCAGGAGGCATCGTGGCCGAAGACCCGTACGAGCGGTTCGGAGCCGTTCCGCAGTTCACCGTGACGAGCGAGGATGTCGCGGACGGACATCCCATCGCCGCGCTTCACCGCGCGAGCAAAGGCGACACATCACCGCAGCTGTCGTGGAGCGGCTTCCCCGAGGAGACGAAGAGCTTCGCAGTGACGATCCACGATCCGGATGCCCCCACCGGCTCCGGCTTCTGGCACTGGGCCGTGTACAACATTCCGCCGTCGGTGACGTCATTCGAGCGTGGCGCGGGCAGCGGGGGCGGCTCCGTACCCGCGGGGGCGGTGCAGCTGAAGAACGAGTACCGCGAGGTGGGATTCACGGGTGCGGAGCCGCCGGATGGCACAGGGCGTCATCGCTACTACATCGTCGTGCACGCGGTGGACGTCGATCGGCTCGACCTCGATCCCGAGTCGACGCCTGCCGTGCTCGGCTTCAACCTGCACTTCCACACGCTGGGGCGAGCGGTCATGGTGCCGACGGCAGCATTCGACGACCCGGACTGACGTTCCGACCCGACTCCCATCGGATGCACCCAAACGTTCCTGTCCAGCATGGGCCGGCAGGAACGTTGTGGTGTATCTGCGCGGGGACCCGGGTGGGTGCATCCGAGGACAGGCTCGGGTGGGCGCATCCGCGCGGAGGTCCGTCAACAGTCGCGGTGGGCATGGGCAAGAATGTTCCTTCGTATGCACGCGCAGGTTTCAAGCGGGCTCGCCGCCTTCGACTGGCTGAACACCCAGTTCAGCCTCTTCGGGCTGCCGGTCTACTGGTCGGACTTCATCGGCAACATCCTGGCGCTCGCCACGGTGGTGCTGGCACTCAAGCGGTGGGTCTGGGCGTGGCCGGTGCAGATCCTCGGATCCGTGTTCCTGCTCATCGCAAGCATCAACGTGCACCTGCTCGGCAACGCGGGACGCCAGGTCATCATCATCGTGGTCGCCAGCTGGGGCTGGGCGATGTGGGGCCGCAACAAGCAGCAGCAGGGCGAGGTGCACGTGCGCTGGGCCTCGTGGCGCACACGGGCCGTCCTCATCGCGTCGATGCTGGTCGGCACGGCGCTCGTCACGCTGCTGCTCAAGGCGACCGACCTGTCGTTCTATCCGGGAGCACCGTGGTGGCTCGTGGCCTGCGACGCCTGGATCTTCGTCGGCACGGTCATCGCCATGGTGGCCCAGGGACGCCGCTTGGTGGAGTTCTGGTTCGTCTGGATCGCGGTCGACGTCGTCGGTGTGCCGCTCGCGGTGAGCTCCGGGTTGTATTTCTCCGGGATCGTGTACGGCATCTTCTTCGTGCTGGTGCTCATCGGGATCCGCGACTGGGTGAAGCAGAGCGGGCGATCCGTACCCGTGGTCACCGAAGCTCTGACGGAGACGCCGCCGGGCATCTGAGCCGACGCGTAGCGATGCGCTGCTGCTTCGCTCCCCAGCGTGCACGGCCGTCACGTCGCTGCGCGACGCGCCGGGACCGGCGGCCGTGGCCGCACGTTCAACCAGCCATGGACACGCTCGCACAGCGATGGGCCCTAAGTTCGACGCATGACTCCTCGTGATCCGGCCTCCGTGGTAGCCGAAGCGCTCGAGCTGTGTCCGGTGATCGACGGCCACAACGACTGGGCGTATGAGAACCGGCTGAACCGTGAGTACTCGGTCGAGGGCCTCGACCGCGTTCTGCCCACCGACACCGACATCCCTCGTCTGCGTCGGGGCGGTGTCGGCGGCCAGTTCTGGTCGGTGTGGGTCGAAGACGACGATTCCGGCGCCGCCGCTGTGCAGGCCACGCTGGAGCAGATCGACTGGGTGCACCGGCTCGTCGCCCGGTATCCGGACGACTTCGAGCTCGCGAGATCCGCAGCGGATGTCGCCCACGCGCGATCCCGAGGACGCATCGCGTGCATGCTCGGTGCGGAAGGCGGCCACCAGCTGAACGATTCACCCGCCGTGCTGCGCATGTACGCGGCGCTCGGCGTGCGCTATCTCACCCTGACCCACATCCGCACGTCCGGATGGGCGGACTCCGCCACCGACGAACCCCGGCATGGCGGCCTGAGCGAGCGCGGCAGGGCGTACATCAAGGAGCTGAATCGCATCGGCATGCTGGTGGACCTTTCGCACGTGGCGCCCGCGACGATGCACGCGGCGCTGGACGTGGCATCCGCTCCCGTGGTCTTCAGCCATAGCTCGGTGCGGGCGCTCGCGGACCACCCCCGCAACGTTCCGGACGACGTGCTGGCCCGTCTCGCGGACAACGGCGGAGTGGCCATGATCTCGTTCGTGCCGCAGTTCCTGCGAGAGGACTTCGCGCGATGGCACGAGTCCGACCGCAGCAAACGGATGCCGAGCGTGACGATCGCCGATGTCGCCGACCACGTGGAGCACGCACGTGATGTCGCCGGCGTCCGCCACATCGGACTCGGCAGCGACTTCGACGGCACGGACGTCTTCCCGCCCGGCCTCGAAGGCGTCGATGGATATCCGGCCTTGCTCGAGGAGCTCGCCCGGCGCGGTTGGAGCAGCGGGGAACTGGCCATGCTCGCCGGGGGCAACATCCTCCGCGTGCTGGAGGAGACGGATGCTGCCTTTGAATCCGGCCGGTTCTCCGGCCCTCCGGCTCTCACGTTGTAACGAACCAGTGCCCAATCGGGCGAGCCGAAACGTCGGCGAAACCGTTCGCCTCTACGGTTGGGGAATCCGCGCGCGGCAATCGTGCTCAGCCCGACCGACGCCGCAGCTCCAACCCGAAGAGAGAAGACACACATGATCCGCTCTCACCGCCGCCTCGCAGCGGCCGTCGTCATCGGCGCTTCCGCAGCTGTCATTCTGGCCGGATGCTCGAGCGGGGGCGGATCGGGAGGCTCTAGCGGCAAGAGCCTCGTTGTCGACAACTCGTTCGATCTGAAGACCTCCGACCCCGCGCGCGCCTTCGAGCTCACCGGATCGATCATCGACCATGCCATCTACGACACTGTGCTGACGTTCAACGGCAGCGACGTGACGAAGCCGGTGCCCGACCTCATGTCGTACAAGGAGTCGTCGGATCAGAAGACCCTCACGCTCACGATGAACGGAAAGCACACCTTCTCCGATGGAACGCCGGTGACGGTCGACGACGTCGTGTTCTCGCTCAAACGGGTACAGGGCATCGCCGGCAATCCGTCGTTCCTGCTCGACGGAGTGACCGTCACCAAGAAGGACGACAAGACGGTCGTGCTCACCAGCAAGGATCCGAATCCGGCACTGCCGTTCATCCTGCCCAACCCGTCGCTCGGAATCGTGAACTCGAAACTGCTGAAGAAGCACGGCGGTTCCACCGCGAAATCGGACTCGGCTGAGTCCTTCCTCAACAAGACCTCGGCCGGATCCGGCCCGTACATGCTGCAGTCGTACGGGGTGAACACGAAGGTGGTGTTCGCGCTCAATCCGCACTACACGGGAACCAAACCCGCGTACAGCAAGGTGGTGCTCGAGAACGTCGCCGGGCCCACGCAGAAGATCAACATCCAGGCGGGATCGTCCCAGGTCGCCCTTGACCTTGGGGCCGACCAGGTGGAGGGTCTCGACGCAGCCAAGACCAACATCATCAAGGCAGTGTCTCCGAACCTCATCTACCTGTGGTTCAACCAGGACTCCGCATACTCGGGCGGCGTGACCGACAAAGCGGACTTCCTGACCGCGATGCGCAAGGGCATCGACTACGACAAGATCCTGTCGATCGCGGGCTCTGGCTCGGAGCAGCCGGGAGGCATGGTGCCCGTGCAGTTCCTCGGCGCGATCAAGCCGGACGCCGCGGACACCTACGATGCGGCAGCAGCGAAGGCGGCTCTGGCCAAGAGTGGCTATGCCGGGCAGGACGTGAAGTTCTCGTATCCGAACGACATCACCGTCAACGGCCTGCAGATGGACACCTTGGCACAGGCGATCCAGTCCCAGCTGGCTGCGATCGGGGTGAAGCTCACGCTGGCGCCGTCGCCGATCTCGACGTTCCTCGACGCCTATCGCGGAGGCAAGCTCCAGTCCGGGATCATGTATTGGGGTCCGGACTTCCCGGATCCGTCCGACTACCTCGTTTTCAACCCGGGTGAGGACCTTGGCCTCCGTGCCGGCTGGAAGACCGGAGCCGATCAGGCCGTGACGGACGCGCAGCAGAAGGCCATCGCGGCAACCGGAGACGAGCGTGCCGCCGCGTACGGTGACTGGCAGAGGGCGGAGAACGCGACGGGGCCCTTCGTGGCACTGGTGCAGCCAGGACAGTACGTGGCCACGTCGACCAGCATCTCCTCGCTGAAGCTGAACTCCGTATGGAACGTTGACCTCGCTGCCATCAAGTAGCGACGTCGAGCAGGCGTCGGTCGTCGCACCCCGCGTCGGCAGGCGCCTGCCGCATCCGCTGCTCCGCTACATCGGGATCCGCTTCGGCATCAGCCTGCTGCTGGTGATCGGGGTGACGATCGTCACGTTCGTGCTCACCAACCTGGTGCCGGCCGACCCGGTGCAGGCGGCGCTCGGCGAGCGGGCGGCGGGGGATCCGAAGATTGTCGCCGCGTTCCGCGAGGCGCAGGGGCTGAACAAGCCGGTGGTAGTGCAGTACTTCATCTACCTCGGTCATGTGCTTCAGGGAAACCTCGGCACCTCCACTCAGACCCACAACCCCGTCACCCAGGACCTGGCCGTGGCCTTTCCCGCCACAGCCGAGCTCGCGCTCTTCGTCATCGTCTTCTCGATCGTGATCGGCATCGGCCTCGGGCTCATCGCCGGGCTGCGTCACAACCGCTTCTCCGACCAGGTCATCCGGGTGTTCAGCCTGATCGGGATCTCGATCCCGACCTTCTGGCTGGCACTGGCCCTCTTCTTCGTGTTCTTCTACCAGCTGGGCTGGGCGCCTGGCACGGGGCGACTCGACCCGGCGACCACCCCGCCTCCGACCGTCACCGGCATGTACACCGTCGATGCCCTTCTCTCCGGCCAATGGGACACGTTCGGGGACGCACTGTCGCACCTGGTGCTGCCCGGACTGGTGCTCACGCTGTACACGGTCGGACTGCTCGTGCGCTTCACCCGCTCCGGTGTGCTCGACGTGCTGTCCCAGGACTACGTCAAGGCCGCGCGGGCGAAGGGCCTTGCGGCGCACACTGTGGTGTTCCGCTACATCCTGAGGGGCTCGCTGCTTCCGATCCTCACGATCGTCGGCCTCGCGTTCGGGTCGCTGCTCTCCGGCACCGTGCTCACGGAGCAGGTCTTCGGATGGGGCGGCCTCGGCCAGTACGCGTACAAGGCGGCGACCACGCTCGACCTCCCAGCGGTGATGGGCGTGGGCATCGTGGTCGGCGTCGTCTACATCGCGATCAACTTCATCATCGATGTGGTCTACGGCTTCATCGACCCGAGAGTGAGGGTGCAATGAGTGCCGGAGCACAGGCATCCGCTTGGCAGGCCTCTGCTGGGCAGACGTCCGATGGGCCGGAGATGGACGGGCGCGTCCTGGACGGCGGATCCGAGGGCCGCAGGATCATGCGGACGCCTCCGTGGAAGCGCCGGCGGCGTCCGCTGCTGGCGCCGCAGTGGCGGCGGCCCATGGCGATCGTCGGCGTCGCCGTCATCGCCCTCTGGCTCCTGATCGCGATCTTCGCACCGCTTATCGCGCCGTACGATCCGCTCGCACAGGACTTCCAGCGGCTCGCACCGCCGAACGCGGCGCATTGGTTCGGAACGGATGTCCTCGGTCGCGACGTGCTCTCCCGCACGCTGTACGGTGCTCGCGTCTCGCTGCCGCTGTCGCTGGTCCTCGTCGTCTCGTCGATGATCATCGGATCCGTGCTGGGCGCCATCGCCGGGTACTTTGGACGCGTCGTCGACGAGGTCATCATGCGTATCGCCGACCTCGTGTTCGCGTTTCCGACGATCATCCTGGCGATGATCGTGGCGGCGTCCCTCGGCCCCAGCCTGCTCAATGCCGTCGTCGCGCTGCTCGTGGTCTCGTGGCCCAACTACGCGCGCGTGATGCGGTCGCTCGTGCTCTCCGCACGGCGTCAGGAGTACGTCGTCGCCGGGCGGCTGCTCGGCGCCGGTTCGTTCCGGTCCCTCTCGCGGGACGTGCTTCCGAATGTCGCCGCGCCCGTCTTCGTGCTTGCCACGCTCGACTTCGGAAACGCCATCCTCCTGCTCTCCGGTCTGTCGTTCCTCGGCCTCGGGGCCGTTCCGCCCACGCCGGAATGGGGTGCGATGGTCGCCGACGGCGTGCAGCAGTTCAGCAGCTGGTGGCTGGCGGCGTTCCCCGGCCTCGCCATCTTCACCGTGGTCGTGGCGTTCAACTTCGTGGGCGATGCGCTGCGCGACGCACTGGATCCTCGCACGGCTGAGGCGGTCTCGGAGGTGTCGATGTGAGCGGGACGGATGCCGCACGCGACGTGTCGACCGGGAACCTGTCGACCCGTGGCCTGTCGATCCGCGGCCTGACGCTGACCATCGCGACGAAGCAGGCGAAGACGCCCATCCTCCGCGGGATCGACCTCGAGGTACCGGCCGGGCACGTGACGGGGCTGGCGGGAGAGTCCGGATCCGGCAAGACGATGACGGGACTCGCCGTGTGCGGGCTGCAGCCGGCTGGATCCGTCGTCGGCGGCACGGTCGAGCTGAACGGCGAGCGGATGCAAGTGCCGAACGTCCTCGCGCTTCGTTCGCGGGCACTCAACAGAGTGCGCGGGCGGGAGGTTGCCATGGTGTTCCAGGATCCGACGGCGAGCCTGCATCCGATGATCTCCATCGGCGGTCAGCTGACGGACCACATGCGCCACCACCTCGGACTGTCGAAGAAGGATGCCAGGTCCCGCGCGGCCGAGCTCCTCGAGCGGGTGCACGTGCCGAGTCCGCGCGAGGCGCTCGACAAGTATCCGCACCAGTTCTCCGGCGGCCAGTTGCAGCGGATCGCGATCGCCTCGGCGATCGCCTGCGACCCGGGCGTGCTCATCGCCGATGAGCCGACCACAGCGCTCGACGTGACGGTGCAGGCCGGCGTGCTGCGCCTCATCCGCGAGCTGTGCGACGATCTGGGGCTCGCGGTGCTGCTCGTGACGCACGACCTGGGCGTCATGTCGGCCGTCGCCGACACCATCGCCGTGATGCACCAGGGCGAGATCGTCGAGCACGGCGACCGCTATCAGGTGATCCGGGAACCCCGCAGCGACTACACGCGCTCGCTCATCGAGTCGCTTCCGCACACTCCGCCCCCTGGAGCCGGCTTCGACGAGGAGGTGCCCGATGCCCGCTGACCTCGTGCTGGAGGATGTCGCCGTCACGTACCGGCAGAGCGGTCGCGGAGAGCTTCGCGCCGTCGACGGCGTCAGTCTCAGCCTGGCGCCGGGTGAGGTCCTTGGCCTCGTCGGCGAATCCGGATGCGGCAAATCCACGCTCGCGCGCGCCGTGTGCGGGCTGGAGGCTCTCTCCGGCGGGAGCGTCCGATTCGACGGCGAACCCGTGCCGAAGCTGGGGATGCGGGCGCGGCCCGAGCGGCTGCGACGCATCCAGATGGTGTTCCAGAACCCATACGCCTCGCTGAATCCGCGACGCCGCATCGGCGGGCAGATCGAGGACGGCCGACGGGCGGCAGGCAAGGGCGCGCCGTCGGTCGCCGAGCTGCTCGCCGACGTGGGGCTCGACGCGGATGCCGCGCGACGCTATCCGCACGAGTTCTCCGGCGGTCAGCGGCAGCGCGTCGCCATCGCGCGGGCGCTGGCCGCGAAGCCGGACGTGCTGATCGGCGACGAGCCGATCGCGTCACTGGATGCGTCGCTCCAGGCGCGCATCGCGACGCTCATGCGCGACGCGGCGAGCAAGCGAGGAGCGTCACTGCTCTTCATCAGTCACGACCTCTCGGTTGTGCGGATGATCGCCGACCGGATCGCCGTGATGAGCGCCGGCCGCATCGTCGAGTCCGGCACGGCCGACGACGTCTGGGCGCACCCCAAGGATGCCTACACGCGCCGCCTGCTCGCGGCCATCCCGATCGCGGACGGCCTGGGCACGATCCCCGGTGCCTGAGATTCGCCGAGGCGCCGCCGGCCTCCGTGCCGCCAGATAGGCCCCGCCGAGACTAGTGATTCGCGCCGAGACTACGCGTGTGGGCAGAAGTCTCGGCGCGAATCCCCAGTCTCGAGGTTCTTTGCTCGCTTGAATCCCTGGTCTCGGGGATCCGTCGTCGCGGTGCGCGTCGCTCAGCTCTTGTTGCCGGAGAGCGCCAGGAAGCCGCCGAGCCCGATCAGCATCACACCGCCGGTCGCCGCGAGCCGTTCGGAGTTCTTGGGCGACTTCGCGAACCAGCCGCGCGCGAGCGCCGCCAGGAAGACCCACGTGCTGTCCGAGAGCACCGCGATGACGAAGAAGACGACTCCGAGGATCATCATCTGCAGCGGCACGGCGCCGGCATGGAAGTCCACGAACTGCGGCAGCACGGCGACGAAGAAGACGAGCAGCTTGGGGTTGCTGATGCCCACCAGGAACCCTTGGCCGAGCATCTGCGCTGCCGACTTCTTCGGTCCCTTGGCGACAGCTGTCAGCGTTCCGTCCTTGCGGTGCCGGATGGCCTGGATGCCCAGGTAGACGATGTAGAGCGCGCCGGCGAGCTTGATGACGGTGAAGAGCACGATCGACTGGGCGACGATGAAGCCGAGCCCCAACGCGACGGCGGCGACCAGCGGGATGATCCCCAGCGAGTTGCCGAGGACGCTCAGCATGCCCGCGCGGCGCCCGAGCGCGAGCGACCGTCCGATCGCGAACAGCACGCTTGGCCCGGGAATGACGATGATCACGAACGCGGTGAGAGCGAACGCTCCGAGCGTGGCGATGGTAGGCATCCCTACAGAATAGTGAGGGCTCATCAGGGAGAAAAGTGGCCCGGCAAAGAGTGGCCTTGCGAGCCTGAAGATCCACCCGGATGGGTGCCGCGGTGCTGCCGTCGTCATCGGGTCCCGGTAGGTTCGATCGGGTGAACATCACGCACGTACGCACCCACCGCAGCGACGAGAACCTGCCCCGTGACGAGCAGCTGGCCTTCAAGATCGCCCGGGTGGCGGCAGATCCGGTGGAGGTCTCGCCCGAGGTCTCCGACATGGTCGTGAACCGTGTCATCGACAATGCGGCGGTCGCCGCGGCATCGTTGCTTCGGCATCCGGTCGCGGCGGCACGGGCGCAGGCGCTGGCGCATCCGGTGTCGATCGGCGGCAACGGGTCGAGCGTGTTCGGAACGGATGCCGCGCGCCGCGTCAGCGTGGAATGGGCGGCCTGGGCGAACGGCGTGGCCGTTCGCGAGCTGGACTACCACGACACGTTCCTCGCGGCCGAGTACTCGCATCCGGGAGACAACATCCCGCCCGTCGTCGCGGTTGCTCAGCACCTGGCCACCGAGCGCGGGATCACGGGGCGCGACGTCGTGCGCGGCATCGCCACGGGGTACGAGATCCAGATCGACCTCGCCCGCGCCATCAGCCTGCACGCCCACAAGATCGACCATGTCGCGCACCTCGGACCGTCAGCTGCCGCGGGGATCGGAACGCTGCTCGGGCTCGACGCCGAGGTGATCTTCCAGGCGATCGGACAGGCCCTGCACACCACGACCGCCACGCGCCAGTCGCGCAAGGGCGAGATCTCCAGCTGGAAGGCCTTCGCGCCGGCGTTCGCCGGGAAGATGGCCATCGAATCCGTCGATCGCGCCATGCGCGGCGAGACCAGCCCCACCCCGATCTACGAGGGTGAGGACGGTGTCATCGCGTGGCTGCTCGACGGGCCGGACGCCGTCTACGACGTCTCCCTCCCCGACCTCGGCGAGTCCAAGCGCGCCATCCTCGACTCCTTCACCAAGGAGCACTCCGCCGAGTACCAGGCGCAGGCGTGGATCGACCTGGCGCGCAAGCTGCACAACGAGTACCCGATCATCTTCGACGACCCCGATCGCATCGAATCCGTCGTGCTGCACACCTCGCACCACACGCACTTCGTGATCGGATCCGGTGCCAACGACCCGCAGAAATACGATCCGAACGCGTCGCGCGAGACGCTCGACCACTCGATCCCGTACATCTTCACGGTCGCGCTGCAGGACGGCGAGTGGGATCACGTCAAGTCCTACGCGCCGGAGCGGGCCGCTCGTCCCGACACCGTCGCACTGTGGCGCAAGGTGACCACGCAGGAAGACGAGGAGTGGACGCGCCGCTACCACTCGCTGGATCCGAAGGAGCAGGCGTTCGGTGGGCGGATCGAGATCACGATGGTCGACGGATCCAAGGTCATCGAGGAGATCGCCGTGGCTGACGCGCATCCGCAGGGTGCACGACCCTTCGGCCGGGACGACTACGTGAACAAGTTCCGCACGCTGGCGGGCGAGGTGCTGGAGGCATCCGAGATCGAGCGGTTCCTGGATGTCGCGCAGCGGCTCCCCGAGCTCACCGCCGAGGAGCTCCCCGGCCTGAGCTTCACGGCGCGGCACGGCGTGCTCGCGTCGGTGGAGTCGCCGCGCGGGCTGTTCTGAGCGCGGTCGTGGAGTCGGCTCGCTGACCGGCCGCGGCGACCAAATGACAGACTGGCCTGACCGGAGCGAAGGAGCACCATGAGCGAGCAAGACCCCGAGATCCGCAGGGGATTGGCCGGAGTGGTCGTCGACACGACCGCGATCTCCAGCGTCAACCCCGAGACGAACTCGCTGCTGTACCGGGGGTATCCGGTGCAGGAGCTTGCGGCGACGTGCTCGTTCGAGGAGGTCGCGTACCTGCTCTGGCACGGCGAACTGCCGAACGACGACGAACTCGAGGCCTTCGAGGCGCTCGAGCGCGGGCAGCGCTCGCTCGCGCCGAACGTGAGGCGCGCGATCGAGGATCTGCCGACATCCGCTCATCCGATGGACGTGCTGCGCACCGCCGTCAGCGTCATCGGCGGCGACGACCCCGACAACGAGTTCGGCGCGCTCGCCGACCCCTTCGCCGTCGTCTATCCGAAGGCGCTGCGGATGCTCGCACAGCTCCCCGCGATCGTCGCCTACGACCAGCGCCGCCGTCACGGTCTGCCTCTGGTCGAGCCGCGCGACGACCTCGACTACTCCAGCAACTTCCTGCACATGACGTTCGGCGAGGTGCCGGATGCGGACGTGGTCGACGCTTTCCGCGTCTCGCTCGTGCTCTACGCGGAGCACTCGTTCAACGCGTCGACGTTCACGGCGCGGGTCATCGCGTCCACGCTCTCGGATGTCTACAGCGCGGTCACCGGCGCCATCGGGGCGCTCAAGGGACCGCTGCACGGCGGGGCGAACGAGGCCGTCATGGTGGCGTTCGAGGAGATCGGATCCGCGGACAAGGCGGAGGCGTGGCTCGACGACGCGCTCGCCGGCAAGCGCAAGATCATGGGCTTCGGGCACCGCGTGTACAAGAACGGCGACTCGCGTGTGCCGACGATGAAGGCATCCCTCGAGCGGCTCGTCGAGCACTACGACCGTCCGGACGTGCTGGCGCTCTACACCGCGCTCGAGCAGGCGATGGAGACGCGCAAGGGCATCAAGCCGAACCTCGACTACCCGAGCGGTCCTGCCTACAACCTGATGGGATTCGACACGGCGACGTTCACGCCGCTGTTCGCTGCCGCCCGCGTCACCGGATGGACCGCCCACGTGATCGAGCAGCTCTCGTCGAACGCGCTGATCCGTCCACTGTCGAAGTACGACGGGCCGGCGGAGCGCCACCTCTAGGCGGGAGCTCCTGGGGCGCTCTGCGCACGGGGTCTCGTGTCTGCGCGCTGGGGTCCCGTGTCCGCGCGCTGAGGTGCCCGTGTTTGCGCCAAATGGCGCAATCGTGCTGGGCAGTGACACGACGGCCGGCGTTTGCGCAGCGGGACCACGGATGCCGCGCGCGTCCGCGGCCGGCTTGTCGCCATTCCACACGTGAGTGGGTGTCGGCCGGACCTCGTGCCTAGCCTTGCGTCATGCACATGCTCTTCCGCACGATCCTGCACGCCTGGATCTCCCGCTTCGGCAAGCAGGTCGGTCACTACGACGTCGTCTCCACGAAGCTGCGCGTGCTTCCGACGGACCTCGACATCCTCAGGCACATGAACAACGGCGTGTACTTCTCGCTGTTCGACATCGGCCGGTTCGACCTGATCCGTCGCAGCGGCATCTGGAAGATCTTCACCGAGCACGGGTGGTACCCGGTGGTGGCATCCGAGACCATCACGTTCCGCAAGTCCCTGCAGCTCTGGCAGGCGTTCACCGTGGAGTCGCGCATCATCGGATTCGACGACAAGGCCGCTTACATGCAGCACCGCGCCGTCGTGAACGGCGAGATCTACGCCGAGGCCTTCATCAAGGCACGGTTCCTCAAGCGAACGGGCGGCACCGTGTCGGTCGCCGACCTGCTGGATGCCGTCGGCCAGGTGCCGCCGGACCTCGAGCTCCCGGAGTGGCTGGTCCGCTGGGGTGACGACGTGAAGCTGCCGTCCACGCGCGCGGAGGCGCCCAGCACCTGGGAGTGACACCTCGAGTCGGCTCGGATCGGTCGTGACAGCCCAGGTGCGCCGAAATGGCAGATGCCGGGAGCCACGCAGGTCGGGGCGGCAGGCGTCGAGAACAGCAGCTGTCGCCGAGAACAGCAGCTGTCGCCGAGAACAGCAGCTTTGCTCCTGTTCTCGTGCTGAGAGCGCGGACCCTGCCGTTGCGGGTTGCGGGTTGCGGGTTGCGGGTTGCGGGTTGCGGGTTGCGGGTTGCGGGTTTGCTTAGACCCTTCAGGTCAACTGCTCAGTTAAACTGAAGAGTCTGGTATCATAGAGACATGGCCACCCCGTCCGCACACGCCTCAGGTACCGGTCTCGGCCCGAACCCGACCGGCACCGATGAGCGTGTGCGGGGTGGGGGGTCCGAGACGGCGGATGCCGCGGCCGGGCCGGCCGCCAAAGACGCCGTTGACACGTTCACCGGCACGGTCGAGCTCGCGGAGAGCATCCGTGCGCTGTCGGGCAGGCTGGCCCGTCGCCTGCGCGAGCAGAGCACCGTCGGCGACTACACGCCGTCACAGAAGAACGTGATCGTGCGGCTCGACCGCGAGGGATCCGCCACGCTGTCCGCCCTCGCGCGAGCTGAGGGCATGAAGCCCCAGTCCATGGCTGCGATCCTCACCGCGCTCGCCGACGCGTCCATGGTGAGCAGCCAGCAGGATCCGAACGACAAGCGTCAGCACCTCTGGACGCTCACGGACCAGGCCAGGGAGGCTCTGCTCTCCGGTCGCGCCGCGCGCACCGACTGGCTCGCGCGCTCGATCCGCGACTCGCTCGATACCGCAGAAGAGGCGGAACTCCGTCGCGGCATCGAGTTGCTCACGGCCGTCGTCGACGGACGAACAGGCTGATCGCCCACCACAGGGGTCCGTCGGACTGACGGACAGCGAGCGGGATCCCACCCGCAGCGGCGATCCACGATCGCACGCGAGAACTCCATGACAGGAAGTCACACCACGAACCCGAAGCCCATCGCTTCCGGGCCCGGCGACGTCACGTCGTCGGTGCCCGCCATCGAACCGACACCGCTCGAGTCGGCGTCGCTTGAACCGACCGGACTCGAACCGGCATCGGAAGAACCGACGCCGCCGCAGCCGGACTCGCTCGAGCCGGCATCCGTGGCATCCGCTCCAGGCCGAGAGACCTCGGGGCCCGGATCCGCTGCTCCGAAGAAGCCGTTCGGCTGGCGTTTCACCGCGCCGCTGCTGCTCGGCTCGACGCTCAACCCGATCAACAGCGCCACGCTGGCCACCGGACTGGTCAGCATCGGCGTCGACATGCACCTCGGCCCCGGGCCGGCGGCGACGCTGATCTCGGTGCTCTACCTGTGCAGCGCCATCATGCAGCCCACGATGGGCAAGATCTCCACGCTGCTCGGCGCCCGGCGCACGTTCCTCACCGGCATCGTGATCCTGTTCGTGGGCGGCGCGGTCGGCGCCTTCGCGCCGAGCTTCGGCTTCCTGCTCCTCTCTCGCGCCCTGATCGGGGTCGGCACCTCCGCCGCATACCCGACGGCGATGGCGCTCGTGCGCCGCAGGGCCGATGCAACGGGATCCGGTGTTCCGAGCCGTGTGCTGGGCAACTTCTCCATCGCCGCGCAGGTGAGTGCGGTGATCGGGCTGCCGCTGGGCGGCATCCTCGTCGGCCTGTGGGGATGGCGGGCGCTCTTCGCCATCAACCTGCCGGTGGCGATCATCACGTACTTGTTCACTGTGCTCGGCGTGCCGAAGGATGCTCCGCGCGAGAGACGAGGCGGGCGCGGCATCCTCGCCGCTCTCGATCTGCCCGGCATCGCACTGTTCGCCGCGACGATCGTGTCGCTGCTCGTCTTTCTCGGGGACCTGACGGCGCCGATCTGGTGGCTGCTCGCGGCGTTCGCGGTGCTGCTGGTCGCGCTCATCCTGTGGGAGCGGCGAGCGAAGAGCCCGATGATCGACGTGCGGATGCTCGCCCGCAACTCACCGCTGCAGCGCACCTACCTGCGTCAGACGCTCGCCGCGCTCGGCATGTACACGATGATGTACGGCGCCCCGCAATTCCTCGAAGACGGTATGCACGTGGATGCGGCGACCGCCGGCCTGATCATGCTCCCGATGTCGGCGGCGAGCATCGTGCTCGCGCGGGTCGTCTCGAACCGCGGATGGGTGCGCTGGCCGCTGGTCACCGGTGGGATCGCGCTGGTCGGCGCCGGCGCCGTCGGATTGCTGCTCACGAGCGAGTCGAGCTGGCTGATCGCTGTAGGCATGAGCCTGCTCGTCGGCGTCGCGAACGGCTTCACCGGATTCGCCAACCAGGCCTCCCTTTACACGCAGACGCGCGCGGACGAGATCGCCGTGGCATCCGGTCTCTACCGCACGTTCGCCTATATCGGCGCGATCTTCTCGTCGAGCCTCATCGGCCTCGCCTTCGGTGCGAAGGCGACCGACTCCGGCTTCCACACCATGGCGTGGGTGGTCGGCGGACTCGGCGTGGCGCTCATCCTGATGACCGCGCTCGACCGTCGGATCCCGAAGGTCGCGGGCGAAGCCCGCTGACGCGTGCGGGTTCACCTCTGATAGCCGCTCGACACGAACCCCGGCTCACCGCTGACCTCCGCTCGACACGAACCCCGGCTCACCGCTGACCTCCGCTCATCCGGCTCCGTGTTCAGGACATGGGCCATCTCGAGGCGCATATGCAGGTGACATGCCAGCTTTCCTGAACGCCGCACGGTGGGATGGGTGGCGTCGCGCCGATTCGCACGTGGCGCGGGCGGTGGGGCGCCTCAGCGCCTGTCGCCAGCGGCGTGCGGAGACCCGCAGCGCCATACGGGATGTCAGGGTGGCGCCGTAGCCTGGATGCATGTCCTCGATCGCCGCGTCCGTCGTCGACGACACTGCGCCCGACGACCCGCGGGACGGACTGCGAGACTCGCTGTCGGAACCCCTCACGTGCGAATACCGGCCGCGGACGCCGATCGACCTGCGGCAGACGCTCGGGATCCTGGGCCGCGGCGCCTACGACCAGACCACGATCTGGGATGCCAAGGGTGTGTGGCGCACGTTCCGGACCCCTGCGGGTCCCGCGACGCTGCGACTCGTGCAGCGTCCGGACGGCGTCGACGCCGCAGCGTGGGGACGCGGCGCAGAGTGGGCGATCGAGGGCGTGCCCGAACTGCTGGGTGCGGGGGACGACTGGAGCGCGCTCGACGTGTCGCGGCATCCGTTCCTCGTCGAGGTGCTGCGCGGGCGCCAAGGCATGCGACTGCCGCGCACGCGGCGCGTTCTGGAGGCGCTCGCGCCGGCCATCGTCGAGCAGAAGGTGACGAGCCTCGAGGCGTACCGAGAGTGGGCGCGCATCGTGCGCTGGTACGGCGAGGTCGCGCCCGGGGTGGACGAAGGGATCGCGCCGCGCGACCTGCGCGTCTGTCCGTCGGCGCACACGCTGAGACATATTCCGTCGTGGGAATGGCACCGGCTGGGTGTCGATCCGAGCCGGTCGCGCACGCTCGTGTTGGCGAGCCGGTCCGCGGAGTCGCTGGAACGCATCGTCGACGACGGGGGAGCGGATGCCGCGGCCAAGCTCCGCACGATCCCCGGCATCGGCGTGTGGACGGCCGCCGAGACGCTGCAGCGGTCGCACGGCGACCCCGACCGGATCAGCATCGGGGACTACGGACTGTGCAAGGTGGTGGGCTTCGCGCTCACCGGATCCGAGACCGACGACGACGGGATGCTGGAGCTCCTCGAGCCGTGGGCCGGGCAGCGGCAGCGCGTGGTGCGTCTCATCGTTGCATCCGGTCGCATGCCGGCGCGACGCGGCCCGCGTGCCACCATCACGGACCACCGCTGGCGCTGACACGGTCGACCCACCCGGCGGTGGGCCGCAACCAGCAGCGGGTCGGAACTCAGGGGCGCACGGTCAACGACTGACTCGACGCGCCGAGCGGTCCGGACTCGTCGAACAGCATGGTGTGGGTGAGCCCTGCACCGTCCGGTCCGAAGCTCACGCTCGTGTCCCCGCCGATCCACTCGCCGACCGGCTCGCGGAAGAGGTGCGCGGTGAGGTCGAGGTTGGGGAACGCGACCCGGGTGGGCGACATCCGCACGGTCATCCCGTTGGCGATGTCGATGACGCCGAGCAGGCGCGCGACGGGTGAGATCGGCTCGCCCTCGAGCAGCGGGATGCGCGGCCGCAGCCAGAAGGATGCCCGCCCCGGCTCCACCTGCCGTCGCAGCGTCTCCACGGTGTTGACGAACTCTCCGGGCCAGTCCGCCGATGCGCTCCACGGCTCGAACGTCTCGTGTGGGTCGAGCGCGGGGATCGGGGAGCCGGCGATCGACGCGGTGTCGGAGCGCCGCATCCACCACGCACGGGCGATGATCGCGGGACGGGAATCGTGGCTCAGCACGGCCTCGACGAGCTCGATGGTGCGACCGGGGCGCAGCATCCGCACCTCGATCTCGACCTCTTCGATCGGCAGCACGCCGAGGATGTCGTACGAGACACGGGCCAGCAGCATCCTGTCGGGCCGACGCGCGGCGTGCTCCCGTTCGATCACGTGCGCGATGAGCCCCAGCGCTGGGGCGACGTGCTGTTCGTTCGTGTTCCAGGCACCCTGCACGCCGATCGTGGCGCGGAACGTCGATGACCCGGTCCGCTCGAAATACGCGGTAGGTCCGGCGGCTGCAGGATGTTCGAAGGCTGATGACGACTCGGAAGACACCATCGGATGCTACGTGCTGACTCCTCGCACGGCTCGGGTGAAGCTGCGGCGGAGGGCGCGCGGCCCGCATTCGCCCGTTCTAGCCTGCGCGCATGAGTTCGAAGAGCAAGCAGGGTTCCCACGACGAGTCGCGCGAGACCACGCACGTCAGCCGCGGAGTGCTGGGATGGCTCGCCGGCGTGATCACTGCCGTGATCATCGCCTTCCCGCTCTCGGCCGCGATCGCATACGCGACTCATCCGGCGACGCGCAAGCTCTTCGGCGAGCACCTCTCCACACAGTCCGCCGCAGGATACTCGGCGTTCTGGTGGATTCTCGCCGTGCTGCTCGTGTCTCTGCCGTTCCTCGTCGGCTTCGGGATCTCGAAGCTGTCGGCGCAGTGGCTGGCGGTCTTCGGGGTGATCGTCGCGATTCTCGTCATCATCCTGATTGTGCTGGGGCAGCTGTTCACGTTCTGATGGATATCGATGACCGAAGATCCACGACTGGCGGCAGCGCGCCGTCGTCTCGAGAAGGCGGCCGGCGCGTCCCGCGGTGATCCGGAGGACGCGGCCGAGCTCGGGCCAGGTGCCGGCGGGCCGGCCGACCTGCAGCGTGCCGCGATGGTCGAGGTCGCGATCCAGCAGGCGATCCGTCGCGGCGAGTTCGACGACCTGCCAGGCGCGGGCAAGCCGCTCCCCGGGCTGGGGCGCGCGCTCGACGAGGACTGGTGGATCCGCCGCAAGATCGAGACCGAACAGCTGCGCGGCCTCGGGCCGCCGGCGCTCACGCTGCGCGTCGAGAATGCCGAACTCGACGATCGTCTCGATGCCCTGTGGCGCGAGGCCGAGGTGCGCGAGACGCTCGAGGACTTCAACCGGCGCGTGATCGAGGCGCGCAGGCAGCTGCTCGGCGGGCCGCCCGTCGTGACTCCGACTCGGGACGTGGACGCGGAGGTGGATGCCTGGCGCCAGCGCCGCGCCGAACGCGAGGCCGCGGCGCGAGAGGCGGCCGCGTACGAGAAGCGCGCGGCCGAGGAGGCGCAGAGGGCCCGACGCCGGCGGTGGTTCCGCAGAGACTCGCCCTAGCGGCCATCCGTCCGGCCAGGACCGTTCCGCTCAGTCCGGATCCGACGGGTCGATCGGCTCGTGGTGGTCGCGGTTCACGATCCCGCGCTTCCAGTACCCCTGCACGTCCAGCTGGTCGGGCCGCAGCCCGGCCTCGTGCCTGAGGTAGCGCCGCACCGGGATCAGAGCGGATGCCTCTCCCGCCGCCCACACGTACACGTCCGGTCCCAGCTCCAGCGACCGCACGGCCTCCTCCAGCTGTCCCGGTCCGTCCTCCCGGTACAGCCATTCGACGGATCCCCGCGCCAGCTGATCCGCGGACAGATACGGCTCCACCTCTTCGTCGGCGACGTCGAGGAGTGCCGTGATCCGGGTGGACTCCGGCAGCAGGTCCAGCCAGCGGGTCAGGGAGGGGAGTGCGGTCTCATCCGCGATGAGAACGGCCTCGGAGACATCCCGCGGAGCCTCGCGTGACCCGCGCGGGCCGGCGACGGCGATCTCGTCGCCGGCCTTGGCGGATGCCGCCCAAGCCGACGCCGGACCGCCGCCCGCGGGATCCTTCGGGTTGCCGTGGGCGGCATCCGGAGAGTGCAGCACGAAGTCGAGGTCGAGCTCGGCGGCGCCGAACGGTGCCGGTCGGAACTGCCGGGGCGTGTAGTCGCGCGAGATGATGACGCCGTCCGTCGGCCGATGAATGCCGTTACCCCGCACTTCGGGAATCGTCAGAACTCCGGTCGCCGGGTCGGGGAAGAACACCTTGACGTGATCCGTGGGACCGGACGACGCGAAGTCGTTCAGCGCATCGCCGATGAGCGTGACGCGCACCATCGCGGGCGTGAGCTGCTGGGTGTGCGAAACGGTCAGTCGACGGATCGCCATCTCGTGACGAACGTGCTCTCGTGTGGCCATGATCCGACGCTACGCCCGAACCCGATCTCTCTGAGCCATCGCGTCAGCCGTTGGACTGCCAACGCTCGCTCAGTGCGTCGCACCTACACCAGCGTCTGCACGGCGCGGTCCGCGTAGTTCTCCTCCAGATCGCGGAGAAGCCCGATCTCACGCGGCTCCCAGCCGAGGAGTTCCCTGGTCGCCGTGCTGGATGCCGCGATGTCACGACCGAAGAACCCGGCCAGGAATCCAAAGCGGTCGGGTGCGTCATCCGGCGCGACGGAGTCGACGGGGACGCCGAGCGCCCGTCCGATCGCCTCCGCCATCTCCTTCGTCGGGACGCCCTCCTCGGCCGCCGCGTGCAGGATGCTCCCACCCGGCGCCTTCTCCAGTGCGAGGCTCACGAGTCGGCCGGCGTCGTCCCGATGCACGGCGGCCCAGCGCTGCGATCCGTCGCCGATGTAGCCGGACACGCCTTTCTCGCGTGCGATCCGCACGAACGTGGCGCTGAATCCGTGGTCGCCCGTGCCGTGCACGGTCGGCGAGAAACGCACGGCGACGGGCGCGATGTCCCGCGCCGTGAGATCGAGCGCGAAGCGCTCGGCCCCGCCACGGAGGCTCTCCGCGCCGACATACGGAGACTGGTCGGCCTCGGTCAACGCGCGCCCGTTCTCCGCGCCCGCCATGCCCGAGGCGAAGAGGAGCTTTCGCCCGCTGCCGGCCAGGGCGTCGGCGAACGTCTCCAGGGCGGCGCGCTCCGTGCGTCCTGACGCGGCGTAGTCCGAGAAATCGTGTTTGAAGGCGAGGTGGATGACGGCGTCGGATGCCGCGGCCCCCGCCCTCAGCACGTCGAGGTCGTCGAGTCCGCCGCGCACGGGCGTCACGCCGGCGGTCTCGAGGGCGGATGCCGAGGCATCCGATCTCGCCAGGCCGGTCACCTCGTGGCCCGCCGCCAGCAGATGGGGGACGACGCCGGATCCGATCCAGCCGGATGCTCCCGTCATGAAGATGCGCATGAGACCTGCTCCTTCTCGCTCGTGCCGCCGTGCGGCGCCGGAGCGCGCGCCGTGGCACACGAGCGTCATCGATGGTGTGATGTCAGTAGCTGACATCGATCACGCTAGCACTGATGTCAGTTTCTGTCATCACGTTGTGACATCGGTAGAATCGAGGCCATGACCAGGTGGGAGCCGGATGCGCGCGGCAGGATGCAGCGCGCCGCTCTCGACCTGTACGCGGAACGTGGTTTCGACGAGACGACGGTGCAGGACATCGCGGCGCGGGCGGGGGTGACGGAGCGCACCTTCTTCCGGCACTTCGCCGACAAGCGCGAGGTGCTCTTCGACGGATCGCAGGAACTCGAGCAGGTGGTCGTGCGTGGACTCGAAGAGTCGACGGCATCCGTCCCGCTCGAGATGGTCGCGGACGGCTTCGCCGCAGCTGCACCGTTCTTCGACGAGCGGCGCGAGTGGTCGACGAAACGGGCGGCGGTGATCGCGGCGGACGGCAGCCTGCTGGAGCGCGAGCTGCTCAAGCTGTCGACCATGAGCGGTGCGATCACGGCCGCGCTTCGCCGCCGCGGCGTCGCGGACCGGGATGCCGAGCTCGCCGGTGACCTTGGCGTCGCGGCGTTCCACCGTTCCTTCCAGCGCTGGATCGCCGGCGGCGACGAGGAGGGCAGAGACAGTTTCGCCGACTGCCTCCGTGACACGTTCGGCGAAGTCTCGGGCGTTCTCCGTGCGTGCAGCCAGGTCACGGCGCTCGTGGCGGAGAAGGCAGCGCTCTAGCCTCTGCAGTTCGACTCTCTGCGGTTCGATTCTCTGCGGTTCGACCCTCGATCGGAGCTCATGCGGCATCAGTCCGCGTACTACGGCGAGCACGCAACGGACGAGGTCGTCGGGTAGCGGCGGAGCGTCCGGTCGTTCGCGAACCTCGCGGCGAGATGGCAGGAATCCAGCGGAGATAGGCATTCTTGCCACTCGCTGACCAGGGCCGTCGCACGCCACTGTGATCACATGACGACCACGACGACCCGATCGGATGCCGCGCCCCACCTGCGTATCGCCCGCCGCCTCGCCCCCGCCCAGGCCCTGTACGTCTTCGGCAGCTCGGTCGATCTGACGCTGACCGGCATCGTCGGATCGCGGCTCGCGCCCACCACGGCGCTCGCCACAGTGCCCTACAGCGTCATCCCGATCGTCGCCGTTGCGACGACGTTCGTCATCTCGCGCTTCATCGGGCGCCTCGGATACCGCAGGGTGTTCGTGTCTGTGGCGTGCATCGCGGTTCTCGCCGGCCTGATCTCGGCCCTTGCCGTGCAGCTCGACCTGTTCTGGCTGTTCTGCGTCGGCACCGGACTGATCGGCGCCTATTCGGCGGGCGCCGGCTACTACCGGTACGCAGCGGCCGACGCGTCCGGATCCCAGCGCGCTCGCGCCGTCACGACCGTGCTCGCCGGCGGACTCGTCGCGGCGCTCCTCGGCCCGTTCCTCGCCACCTGGGTGGGCGGGCTGCTGCCCGTGGCGTTCGTCGCCAGCTATCTGCTCGTGGCGTTGTTCGGGGCGCTCGCTGCGGTGTGGAATCTGACGCTGCCTCGGGAGCTGGCCCAGCTCGGCCGCGGAGCGCAGGGCGACGCACGAAGCGCGGAAGCGGCATCCGGAGCCGAGGTCCCGGCGCGGACACGACGGGTGCTCTGGCGCCAGCCGGTGCTCATCGCAGGCGTGGCGGCCACGTCGTTCGCAGCCATGTCGATGACCTCCATGATGACGGCGGGGCCCATCGCCGGCATGGCCATGGGGCACAGTGAAGCGGATGCCGCGCTCGCGGTTCAGCTGCACATGATCGGCATGTTCGCGCCCGGCTTCGTGATCGCGCGGGTGATCGGCCGGTTCGGCGAACGGTCCATCACGGTGGCGGGCGCGATCCTCGTGATCGTCGCCGGTGCCGCCGCGGCGTGCAGCACTGCGGAGTGGGCGTTCCTCACGGCCATGTTCGCGGTCGGTGTCGGCTGGAACTTCGCGTTCAGCGGCGGAAGCGCCCTGATCACGGATGCCTACCGGCCATCCGAACGTGGCCGCGTGCAGCCCATCGCGGAGGTGATCACGAACGGTTTCCAGGTCATCGGTTCGCTGAGCGCCGGCGTGCTCGCCACGGTTCCCGGCTGGCGGATGCTCGGGGTCGCTCTGATCATCCTGTCCGTCGTGGTCGGGATCGGGGTCGCTGCCGTGCGGCGATCGGTGCGGGCGGGCGCGGCAGGCGCCCCTGATGCAGCGTCTGCCACGTCGGCCGCCGCGGACGCCTGATCGCGCGCCGTCGTCACAGCAGTCGGCGCTGACGCCCTGACCGTTGCGTGCACGGCACGCGTCGCGCACATCCGTTGCGCCGCACGCCGCATCGACGATGGCCCCCGTTCAGGGTGCCGGAATAGTCTTGGGATCCATGGCGCAGGACAACGGAATCCGCACCCCCGGCGGTCCCCTTGGCGATGGCGGCCCAGGAACCCCCGACGACGACCTCGGGATCCGATCGATCGAACTCGTGCGCGCGTGGCTGCAGGCCTCGGACGCACGGGACGCGATCCCGGAGGCATCGAGACGGGATCCGGCGGCGGAACGGCTGGCCGGGCTGCTGCGCGATCCGCGCGGCCTCGACTTCGCTGTCGGATTCGTCGACGGCGTCGCACGTCCACAGGATGTCTACGTTGCGGCGAAGAACCTGCACGCGCTTGCACGCCGGATCCCGCGCTTCCTGCCGTGGATCCAGCGCGCCGCGATCGCGGTGGGTGGTGCCATCGCGCCGGCGATCCCGTGGATCGTCATCCCGATCGCACGTCGCGTGCTGCGGTCGATGGTGGGGCACCTCATCGTGGATGCGACGCCGGCGCGGCTGGGCACCGCGATCGCGCGGCTCCGCGACGGGAGCGGGGTGGCGGGTGGAGCATCCGGGGGAGGTGTGCGCCTCAACCTCAACCTGCTGGGCGAAGCGGTGCTGGGCGAGAACGAGGCGGACGCGCGGCGGGCCGGCACGCGCGAGCTGCTCGAGCGCGACGACGTGGACTACGTGTCCATCAAGGTGTCGAGCGTGGCGAGCCAGCTGTCGATGTGGGCCTTCGACGAGTCGGTGGCGCGCGTGGTGCAGCGTCTCGCGCCGCTCTATCTGTTCGCCGCAGCATCCCCTAGACGTAAGTTCATCAACCTCGACATGGAGGAGTACCACGACCTCGATCTGACGATCGCGGTGTTCAAGCGGTTGCTCGGCGATCAGCGGCTGCTCGGGCTCGAGGCCGGCATCGTGCTGCAGGCCTACCTGCCCGATGCTCTGGACGCCCTCCAAGACCTGACCGAGTGGGCGCTGCACCGCAGGGCGGCGGGCGGGGCAGCCATCAAGGTGCGCATCGTGAAGGGCGCCAACCTCCCCATGGAACGGGTGGATGCCGCCGTGCACGGCTGGCCGCTGGCCACCTACGACGGCAAGGTGCACACCGACGCCAACTACAAGCGCGTGCTCGACTGGGCGCTCACGCCCGAGCACACGCACGCGGTGAAGATCGGTGTGGCCGGACACAACCTGTTCGACGTCGCGCACGCCTGGCTGCTCGCCCGCAGCCGCGGTGTCGACGACCGCATCGACTTCGAGATGCTGCTCGGCATGGCGACGAGGCAGGCGGATGCCGTGGCGGGCACGGTCGGCGGCCTGTTGCTCTACGCGCCCGTCGTGCACCCGCGACACTTCGACGTCGCCATCTCGTATCTGATGCGGCGGCTGCAGGAGAACGCGGCCGACGAGGACTTCCTCTCCGCGGCCTTCGAGCTCACGGAACAGCCGGATCTGTTCGAACGCGAGAAGGCACGATTCCTCGCATCGCTGGCCGAACTCGAGGCGGAGGAGGGTCCGCGCGGACTCGCGCCGCTGCCGAACCGGCGGCAGGACCGTGCGCGCGAATGGGTGGAGTCGGATCCGACGACGCTGTTCCACCCGCGTCCGGCACCCGTCGATCCGGCAGCAGAGGCGCTCGAGGAGGGCCTCACGGGCGTCGTGCTGGGGCTGGACCGGATCCATCGAGGCAGCGGGTTCTTCCCGACCACAGGTGTGGTTCCGCTCTCCGATCCCGATCCGTCTGGGGGAGTCGAAGGGCTGGCTGCGGCACCCTTGACCCGGCGCGAGGCTCTGCGTGCCGAGACCGCGCCCACACCGACGCAGGGGGCGGCGGAGGGTGTGACCTTCGACTCACCTGCTGCCGGCTCAGGGAGCTCGGGTGGGACATCCGGCTCCTCAGCGGGCTCTGACACCGCCGCGGCCACGCTGGACCACGGCTTCCGCAATGAATCCGACACCGACCCCGCGCTGCCGCCGAACCGGGCGTGGGGACGCCGCATCCTGGCATCCGTTCCCGCGTCGACGGCCGGCGAGCAGACGCTGGCGCGTTCGCGCGTCGACGACGAGCGGATGCTCGACCACCTGCTCGCCGGCGTGCAGGCGACCGGTGCGCAGTGGGGCTCCATCTCCGGAAGCGCCCGCGCGGCGGCCCTCGACCGGGTCGGCCTGGCACTCTCCGCGAATCGCGACCGCCTGATCGAGGTCATGGCCTCGGAGACGGGCAAGACGATCGCGGAGGCGGATCCCGAGGTCAGCGAGGCCGTCGACTTCGCGCACTACTACGCGGCGCTCGCCCGGGAGCTCGACACGGTGCAGGGCGCCCGGTTCGTGCCGTCGCAGCTCACCGTCGTGACGCCGCCGTGGAACTTCCCGGTGTCCATCCCTGCGGGCAGCGTGCTCGGTCCGCTCGCCGCGGGCAGCGGTGTCGTGCTCAAGCCGGCGCCGCAGGCCAGACGGTGTGCCGCTGTGCTCGCCGAGTGCTTCTGGGAGGCGGGCATCTCACGCGACCTCCTCGTGCTCGCCGACGTCGAGGAGGGCGCGCTCGGCCAGGCATTGATCGCGAATCCGCGTGTGGATCGCGTCATCCTGACCGGCGCCTACGACACGGCGAAGCTGTTCAAGAGTTGGCGTCCCGACCTGCCGCTCCTCGCCGAGACGAGTGGCAAGAACGCGATCATCGTCACGCCGAGTGCCGACGTGGACCTGGCCGTCGCTGATGTCGTGAAGAGTGCCTTCTCGAACGCCGGCCAGAAGTGCTCGGCGGCGAGCCTGGTCATCCTGGTCGGGTCGATGGGATCCTCCCACCGCTTCCTCGACCAGCTCGCCGACGCCGCGGAGAGCGTCTACGTCGGCTGGCCGGAGCAGCCGGTGAGCTGGATGGGTCCGCTCATCGAGCCGGCACGCGGCAAGCTCGCCTGGGCGCTCACGCAGCTCGAGGAGGGCGAGGAGTGGCTCGTCACGCCTCGCAGCCTGGACGACACCGGACGCCTGTGGTCGCCGGGGATCCGCACGGGCGTGCAGCCCGGATCCCGTTTCCACCAGACCGAGTTCTTCGGACCGGTGCTCGGCGTCATGCACGCCCGCACCCTCGAGCAGGCGGTCGAATGGCAGAACGCCGTCGACTACGGACTCACCGCCGGCCTGCACTCGTTGGATCCCGACGAGATCGAGTACTGGACCTCCGCCGTCGAGGCCGGCAACCTGTACGTGAACCGCGGCATCACCGGTGCGATCGTGCAACGTCAGCCGTTCGGCGGCTGGAAGCGCTCATCGGTGGGGGCCGGACACAAGGCGGGCGGACCCAACTATCTGTTCGGGCTCGGCAGCTGGGTCGGGGATGCCGGCGCATCCAGCTCCAGCCTGCACCTGCGCGGTCTCGACTCACGGGTCACCCGGATCATCGAGGCCGGCCAGCCGTCGATGAGCTACGAGGAGTTCGACCTGGTGCGCCGCTCGGCGCTCAGTGACGCGATCGCATGGGCGAACGAGTTCGGCGTGACGCGGGATGCCGCGGACCTCGGCGTCGAGCGCAACCTGTTCCGCTACCGGTCGGCATCGGTGAGCATCCGGCTGAGCGAGGGCGTCGGCATCCCGGCGCTGCTACGCGTGCTCGCGGCGGCGGCTCTCGTGCGTGGACGCTTCGACCTGAGCACGCCGACACGGCTGCCGCGTCCCATGCGCGAGGCGCTGCACGAGATCGGAACCGCGGATGTCGTGGAATCCGATGCCGCGTGGCTGCAGCGCGTGTACACCTCGGGTGCTGCCGTCGACCCGGAGTCACGGCCGACGGAGCGGATTCGGCTCATCGGCGGCGACGCCTCGGCGCTCGCGCAGGCGCTCGGGGACCGGATCGACGTGGCCGTGTTCTCGGGGCCGGTGACAGCATCCGGGCGCGTCGAACTGCTGCCGTTCCTGCGCGAACAGGCCATCTCCATCACGAACCACCGCTTCGGGAGCCCGACGGCTCTGACGGCAGACATCCTCTGAACGGTCGGCGTCCCGGCCTGCAGCGGCCGCGCGCCCGCTCGTGTGAAGGGCGAAAGACGCGCTCCGTTGAGCAGCGAAGAGCACTTTCTGCCCTCCAAACGGGATCTCGCGGGCGTTGGGCGGCCGCCAAAGGGGCGCGGCGGCAGGGTCTGCGGCGAGGAGGGGCATTTTCCGCCCGTCAGACGAGATCTCGCGATCGTTGGAGGAATTCCGAGGACACCGCAACGGACGAACCCGGCATGGCGAGCTGTGGTCCGTCACCCTGATCGAACTGCACAAATGGCTGTTCCCAGGCGCGAGAAGAGCCAATTCTGCAGTTCGGACGACGGGAAGTCGGTCGCCGAACCTGGCACGGCCCGCAAGAGGGGCTGACGATTTCCTGACAGAGAGTCAGTAGTCGCGGGGCCGCTATCGGTCCGGATCGGCGCGGGGAAGTTGGTCGATCGACCAGCTTTTGGTGCATACGCGTGTCGTAGTGAGTGTCGGCGGATCCGCGTCAGCATGCGGAACACGCGGCGTCGTACCGCGCGGCAAGCGCTGTTGCGGACGGCGATCGACGCGTCGGTGATCCGCAGAAATGGCCCCTGATCGGCTACTTGAGAACCTGGGTGCCCGCTGGGCGGTCCTCGCACGCCCACGCCTACGTTGGAACCCGGCCGGGCGAAACCGGCCTTTTGTTTTGCTCCCGAACGAAAACGGCGGCCGCAGTACGTGCGGGCCGTCCTCTAGGTACCCGACTTATGCGCCTCCCCTCCTTTACGTACGAAAACCTGAACACCGTCGTCGCCCGCGGACGCTCCGCCATGGCGACCGGACTGCGCCCGGCGGTCGCGGGCATCCGCAATGCGTTCGGCATCCGCCGGCGCGAAGCCGCCCACCTCGCCGTTGCCGTCGCACTTCCCGGCCGGATGCCGCGTCGCCGCCTCGTGACCCTCGCGGTAGCCGGCATCTCCTTCGGCCTGATCGCCAGCCTGACGACGGCGCTGCCGTCGTATGCGGCCCACGCCGAGACGGTTCAGCAGACCATGACCGCCTCCACGAAGCACGTCACAACTGCGCAGGTGCAGCAGGTGGCCCTGCGCACCGCCATCCTCAACGCCGCTTCGCACGGCGATGTTCAGCACCTCGACGTCGCAGCCGATGTGACGACGCCCGCCGTGGTGCAGGACACGTTCGCCACGGTCGACGTGGTCGCCAACCTGCAGAGCCAGTACGGCATCGACCAGGCGATGGCGCAGCAGCTCATCACCACGGGCAACCCGAGTGCACGTGCCGCGATCGTCTCGACTGCGATGAGCTACCTCGGCACGCCCTACGTGCTGGGTGGGGCATCGCACAGCGGCATCGACTGCTCGGGCCTCACGATGGTGGCGTATGCGGCCGCCGGCGTCGGTCTCGCGCACTATGTTCCGACGCAGGATTCCGTCGGCTCCCGGATCTCCGCCGCCGACGCGCGGCCAGGCGACCTCGTGGTCTGGGACGACGAGGACCACGTCGGCATGTACATGGGCAACGGCATGGTCCTGCACGCGCCGACCGAGGGACGCAACGTCGAGCTCGACCCGCTCACCGATTGGGCGAGCATCCCGTACCACTTCACGCGCCTGATCTGAGATCACGGGTCTGAGAACTCGGACAGGAGCGATGGCGGGACCCACGTGGTCCCGCCATCGGCGTTTCCTGGACCTTTTCCCACGCATCCGCCTCTACGGCAGCCCGCGACGGTGCGTCTCCGGTCGCAGCGTCGCCTGACCCGCGGATGTCTGCAGTTGCGCCTCGAAGACGATCCGTTAGTGTGGAACGTGGTCGGCTCAGCCGTCCGCATTTTGGGGGACACGGAAGTCATGTCGTCCGTACCCCGCGTGCGGAAAGAGGAGCAGGCTGGGAGCGCATGGGTCGGAGAGCAGCGGCGGCCGGATCCGGCCGCTCGTCGGCAGATGACGACCGTTCCGGCGACTCGTCCGATGACGCGTCGGGCCTGAATCTCTTTGCGGGCCTCTTCGAAGCGGATGCCGCCGAGCCCGACCCGGCACCGGCCCCGCCCATGCCGGCTCCGCGCTCCGCGAACCCGCTTGTGCCCACCGCAGAGGAACCCGGTACCCCCGAACACACCCCGCCTCAGCGGCCTGTCGCGATGTTCCCGCCTGCCTCGATGTGGCCGACGACCCCGGCTCAGCCATCGGCGCCGCACCCGACATCGGCGCCGCAGGATGCTGCGTTCCGTCCTCGGGCGTCCCCTGACCACAACGCGTCCACCGCTCAGCCGACATCCGCCTCTCGGTCGGCGGCTGCCGGCCAGCCCACAGAGGCCGTTCGGCACGGGCCGGCGGTTCACCCCGCGTCAGCCGCTCAGCCGGTGTCCGTGCGTCCTTCGGCTCCCTTCGCGTCTGCGGGCGCAGCGGCGCCGGCCGCTCCGACCGCGGCCCCCGGGCCCGCCGGTGAGCCGCGTCGGCTGAGCGCCGTTGCCACCGCCGGACTGTCGCGCCGCGAGGCTCGCGAACGGGAGCGTGCCGCGCAGACGGCATCTCAGGATTCCGCGTCGCCGCAGCCGATCCAGGACCCGCAGCCGGCGGCGCCTGCGGCGTCGGCTCAACCGTTGACTTCGGTGCCGACTGCACTGCCGACACCGACACCGACACCGGCGCCGACGGTACAGCCGACACCGGCGCCGACTGCAGCTCAGATCCGGACGCCGGCGCTGGCGCCGGCACCCGCCCCCGCGGTGCTGCCTTCTCGTCGCGCGCTGCGGGAGGCGGCCCGAGCCGCAGCGGAGTCTGCGGAGTCCTCCGCCCCGGCAACGCCGCTCGCCGGGTCGGCAGCACCGCTCGCCGGGTCGGCAGCGGCGTCGCGTACCGAGGGGGATGGCACTTCGGCTCGCGACGGCGACGCAAACCTCCCTCCCGTTGGACAGCCGATCTCCGAGCGGCCCGTCGACTTCGATCAGGTTCTCGGACTCGGTGCGGAGGTCGGGGCCGGCGGTAGCCCTGCCGATCACCTGACGGACCCTCGTCCCAGCGCGCGACCCACGGCTTTCGCCGCATCCCAGGGCTTCAGCGACGCCCGCGAGCAGTTGGCGCAGCGTGGTTCCGGCGACGTTGCCCGGCCCGCCCGCACCGACCAGTGGAAGCGTGATCGGAGCGCTCGCGCGGCGCACCCCGTCGACGACGAGCAACCGGCCGCCGGGCTCGCCGAGCAGGTCGACCGCGTCGAGGGCTCGGGTGGTGGCGCATCCGCGGCGGGCGTGCACGGGTTCCGTCCTCGGAACAACGCCGTCGGCGACCAGCCGGGTGGACGCATGCCGGGGGCTCCTGCTCACCGCGCGCGGTCATCCCGCAGATCGGCGGCGATCGCCGGAGGCGCCGTGCTCGCGCTGATCCCAGGGCTGATGTTCGCCGCGCCGGCGAACGCCGCCGAGACCCTCACGCCCGACCAGTTGCAGGCGACGATCGCCAGCAACTCGAAGCTGATCGCCCAGAAGCTGCAGGTCTCCGCCTCGGTCAACGGCAGCTCGCTGCAGACAGAGAACTACGTCGCGGGAGCCATCGCCGGCATCGTGGCCGCCGAATCCGGCCCGAACGGCGCCGAGGTGGCCATCGCGCTCGCCGAGGCGCTCCAGCACGGCGGCGCGCGCGAGGCGATCGTCGAGACCGCACTCACCTACCTCGGCGACCCCTACGAACTCGGCGGCTCGTCTCACGACGGCATCGACTGCTCGGGCCTCACCATGGTCTCGTACGCGGCGGCGGGCATCTCCCTTGCGCACTACGTGCCGTCGCAGGATGCCGTGGCCACCACGATCGCTGAGACCGACGCCCAGCCAGGAGACCTCGTCTTCTTCAACGACGAGGAGCACGTCGCCATCTACCTCGGCGGCGGCATGATCATCGAGGCCCCGGATTACGGCATCCCGGTGCGGATCGTCTCCCTCTCCACCTGGTCGGGCATCGGGTACCACTTCGGGCGCATCCTGCCGAACTGATCGACCGGCCGGCCCGTCCGGATCCGGCACTCGGATCGGACGAATCGCGCGGCCCCGGGCGGAACGGCGGGAGTCAGGCCGGACGCTCGCCGTAGTCGGGCAGGTCGTGCGCGCGCAGCGCGGGTGCGAACCTCTTCGCGACCTCGGCGCCCGGGAGGGCGAAGTCGTGACCGGTCGCGTATCCGGCGGTCCAGGCGATCGTCAGATACACCGCGAGGTCGAGACGATGGACGAGCCAGCCCAATTGCGCGTCATCCGCTGCGCCTCGGGAGAGGCAGTCGTACAGCTGCTCGCCCCAGGCACGCATCGCCTTGCGCCCGGCCGGCGTCTCCAGCGTCGAGGCGAGCTCGACGAATGACCACGCGGCAACGGCCTCCTCGCGCAGCAGGATCGACCCGTTCAGGTGCTCGCCCTCATCGTCGGCATGGGTCGCCGAAGCGAGTCGGCGCTCCGCCGCCGTCAGCGCTGTCAGCAGGGACTCCCCGTAGCGCGCGCGTCTCTCGCGCCGTGCACCCCTGGCAGACACGGCGAACGTGATGATGCCGCCGAGGGACGCACCGAGCAGCGCGGCAAGGACGTAGACCGTCGCGTCGAACCCCATGACGGCAAATGTAGCTTCGCGCCGGGGCGCTGCCTGGAGCCATGGCCCGGATCACCCAGCGAGCTCACCCTGCGCTCACCATTAGCTGACGTCGCGAACTCACATCACGAGCTCACGAGGCGCTCACCGCGAGCTCACCCGGCGCTCACCCGGCGCTCACCGGGAGCTCACGTCGCGAGCTCACTCCGCGCGTTCGACGCGTCGGCTCACTCGACGGTGTCGTTCGGCGGTGCGAGGGCCTCTCCTGCCGCTGACGCATCGTGCGCCGTGAGCCCTCCGGCCGCTGGCGGCGCTTCTGTCGTTGGGAGCTCTCCCGGCGATGCGGCTTCATCCGATGCTGCGGCTTCATCCGGCACTCCGAGTGCGTCGGAAGCTTCGGGATCGTCTCCCGGTGCGACGGTGACCGGCAGCGTGAGCTCGACGGTGAGTCCGCCGCCCGCCGACGGGAACAGTCGGATGTCTCCCGCGGCCGTGTGCACGAGCCCCGCGACGATCGCGAGTCCGAGCCCGCTGCCCGTCGTCGTGTTGCGAGCCTCGTCCACCCGGGTGAAGCGATCGAGCGCGATCGGGACGAAGTCCGGCGGCATGCCCGGACCGTCGTCGACGATGGTGAGACGTACGGCGGCGTCATCCCGTGAGAGGCGTGCCGTGATGGTTCCGGCGCCCCTGTCGCTGCCGACGGCCTTGATGGCGTTCGCGATGAGGTTGTCCACGATGCGGCCGAAATCCTGCGTCGACATCGCGATCGTTCCGTGATCCGTGCTCTCGGCCGACACCTCGAAGTCGATGACACAGTCGACGCCCTGCACCACCGACGCCTGACGCATGCGGTCAATCGCGGCGGCGAGCTCGTCCTCGAGTTCGCTCCAGCTCGACGATCCGCGCGTGCCGTGCGCGTCGATCCTGGAGAGCTCGAGCAGGTTCGTCGCGAGAGTGGAGAGCCGGAGCACGGTCTGCTGCGCCTGGCGTATATCGTCGAGCAGCGCATCCGCGTCTCCGGAGTCCAGTTCGGCCAGTTCCAGCTCTCCGCGCAGCACGGCGAGGGGGGTCCGCAGCTCGTGGCTGGCGTCAGAGACGAGTTGCTTCTCGCGGTCGGCGGATGCCCGCAACGCCTCGATCAGACCGTTCAGCGTCACGGCGAGGGCCGCGAGCTCATCGCGAACCGGCGGCACCTCCAACAGTTCTCCGCTCGCGTCGGCTCCGCGGGCGACATCCGCGCCCGCCGCAGCGTCGGATCCCGTCCTCCTCCAGCGCATCGGACGCGGATGGCCCCCCGGCGGCCTGGCGGCCATGGAGGCGCGTTCGCCTCCATCGCGCAGGTAACCGTCGGTCTGCCTGCGCGAGATCGCGTCGGCCTGCCGTCGCATCACATTCACCGGGCGCAATGCCGTGCGGGCCAGGATGTACGAGGCGAGCGTGAAGCATCCGACCAGGATCACGGCACCCACGATCAGCGCGGCACTCAGCTTGTCGAGCACGAGCTGATTGGCGTCCTCGTTGCGGGCCGTGACGACGTACCAGACACCCGCCGCCGTCTCGACGGGTGCGACGCGCACGATGTATTCGGTCTTGGGGGTCTTGACACGAGTGATGGTCTCGGTCTCCTCGCGAGGCGCCTTGCCGTATGGACGCAGCGACTTCGGAAGACTGGAGATGCGCACATCGCCGGCCGGCGAGATCAGAGCAACGTATTGACCGTCACCAGGAGCGGCGTCGATGTCGGTGGCGTGGCGCTGCAGCTGCTCTTCGAACGGCTCGGCGTCGTGCCGCAGCACCGTCAGCGTCGCATTGTTCAGGATGGCGTTGACGCCCAGCCGGATCCCGACAACGGCGACCACGCCGACGAGGACGGCGATGATCAGGCTGCCGACCGCGATCCGGGCCGTGATGGAGAGACGGCCTGAAAGGGATCGGATCCAGTTCACCGGTCCGGCTCGGCCGGCGCGGGATCCCGGGGGCCGTCACCCGAAACATCCGCAGTTCCGGACGCTTCCGACGACGCCGAGGTGTCGGCGGGCCTGGACGCGTCAGACGCTGCGGTGTCCGACGCTCCCGAACTCTTGTCGGCAGACCGCTGAGCGGCTTCCACGGGATCGACGGTCTCCAGTCGGTAGCCCAGTCCGCGCACAGTCGCGATCCGGAGTCCGGTCGATGAGGCGTCGAGCTTGCGACGCACGTACGACACGTACTGGTCGAGCACGTTCTGGTCGATGTGCTCGTGGCCGCCCCAGATGTCGTCGAGGATGTCGGCGCGCGTCACCATCTCGCCGGCGTGCAGTGCCAGAAGCCGCACCAGGGAGAACTCGCGCGGGCTGAACGCGACCTGCCTGCCGTCGACCGTGGCCTTGTGCTCGAGCGAATCGATTGTGAGGCCGCCCACCTTCAGGGTCGGCTTGGCCGAGGCATCCCGCCGCAGCAGCGCACGCAGCCGTGCGGCGAGCTCCGCGAAGGCGAAGGGCTTGGTGAGGTAGTCGTCCGCGCCGGAGTCGAGGCCGAAGACGCGGTCTTCGACGGCATCCCTTGCGGTCAGCAGCAGGATCGGCATGGTCCGGCCCGACTCGCGCACGCGTCGGCACAACTCGAATCCGCTCATGCCGGGAAGCATCACGTCGACGGCAAGGGCGTCGACGGTGTTGTCCCGCAGCGTGATCAGAGCGTCGACGCCGTTGTCCACCGAGAGCACGTCGTAGCCTTCGGCCGCCAATCCGCGCCGCAGCAGTCGGGCCATGTCGGGGTCGTCCTCCACCACGAGGAGGCGTGCAGTCGTATCGTCCACGCCCCAATCGTCACAGAGAGCGCTGGGCACGTCGAGAGCGAATGCTATGGACTCACTCAGGCTCTACGGGCCATCGCCGTCAGTCGAGATCGCGGTGCACGAGACGAGAGAGCACGATCGCGCTGCGCGTGTGATCGACACTGGGCGCAACGCGCACCCGTTCGAGTGCGGCCTCGAGGCTCGGGATGTCGCGGGAGCGGATGCGCAGAATCGCGTCCGCGCTGCCCGACACCGTGCACGCCTCCGCCACCTCGGGCACGGCCGAGAGGATGCGCTGCAGCTCGCTCGGCGAGACCGTGCCGCGGCAGAACAGCTCGACGTATGCCTCGGTGCTCATGCCGTCGATGGTCGGATCGACGTTGATAGTGAACCCGCGGATCACGCCATCGGCGACCAGGCGATCGATGCGGCGCTTCACGGCGGATGCGGACAGACCGACACGCGAGCCGATGTCGCCGTACGACGCGCGGGAGTTCTCGCGCAGGAGGTCGATGATGTTCCGATCCAGGTTGTCCACGGCGTCATTCTAGGGCGATCCGTTGCGTCCGAATGATCAACTGCGCACGATTCGTGCAGCAGATGCCACACACCGCGCAAGATCCCGGTGCGACACTGGGAAGCATGACCGCACTGGACTCCACCGACACGCGCCACCGCAACGGATCGTCTGCCGCGACGGCATCCGCGACGGATTCCGCGTCCGAGCCCGGCGCAGGCGCTGCGACCTCGAAGGCACCCGTGCAGCACCTCGTACCGTCTCACCGAACCTATCTGATGTGCCGACCTGAGCACTTCACGGTGAGCTACCGGATCAACCCGTGGATGCATCCGCAGGATCCCACGGACACGGCCAAGGCGGTCGAGCAGTGGACGACTCTCTATGACACGTTCGTCGGCCTCGGGCATGACGTGTACCTCATCGATCCGCTCGAGGGATTGCCCGACATGGTCTACACGGCCAACGGCGGATTCGTCATCGGAGGCGTCGCGTACGGCGCCCTGTTCGCGTATCCGCAGCGGGCGCCTGAAGGCCCGGCGTTCATGCACTGGTTCGCGGACAACGGGTTCGAGGTCGTCGAGCCGGAGCGCGTGAACGAGGGTGAGGGCGACATCCTCCTCGTCGGGCCGCGCATCCTGGCCGGCACCGGATTCCGCAGCACCGTCGAGAGCCACGCTGAGCTCGCCCGCATCTACGGCCGCGAGGTGGTCAGCCTCACGCTCGTGGATCCGCGCTTCTATCACCTGGACACGGCGATCTCCGTGCTCGATCCGCTCGAGGACGACGAGAACGCGAACATCGCGTACGTGCCAGCGGCGTTCGACGATGCGAGCCGCCGCACGCTCGAGGCGCTGTATCCGGACGCCATCATCGTGAGCGAAGAGGACGCAGGCATCCTCGGTCTCAACTCCATCTCCGATGGTTACAACATCGTCATCGCGAAGCGTGCTGTCGGGTTCGAGAAGCAGCTGCGCGAACGCGGATACAACCCGATCGGAGTCGATCTGTCCGAGCTCCTGCTCGGCGGGGGAGGCGTGAAATGCTGCACTCTGGAACTGCGCCGCTGAGCGGACGCGATCCCGCACAGACGACACCGTTGGATGAAGCGGTCGGAACCAGCTCATCAGCGTCGCGGGTTTCGACCCTTCGACAGGCTCAGGGCGGCCCAAGCTCAGCCGCCGACGACCGCGGTTCGACCGGCGACGAAGCGAAGCGGCTGCTCCGGCTCGAGGACGAGCACGCCGCGCACAACTACGCGCCGCTGCCCGTGGTGATCGCCTCCGGCGAGGGCGCGTGGGTCACCGACGTGGACGGCAACCGCTACCTGGACTGTCTGGCCGCCTACTCGGCCGTGAACTTCGGGCACTCGAATCCGCGGCTCGTGGCAGCTGCCAAGGATCAGCTCGACCGCATCACCCTCACCAGCCGTGCCTTCCACCACGACCTGCTCGGCCCGTTCGTGGCCGAGCTGGCCGCGCTCGCCGGCAAAGACATGGTGCTGCCGATGAACACGGGAGCCGAGGCCGTCGAGACCGGCATCAAGGTGGCGCGCGCATGGGGTTACCGGGTGAAGGGCGTCGCGCCGGATGCCGCGAACATCGTGGTCTTCACCGGCAACTTCCACGGGCGCACCACCACGATCGTGGGCTTCAGCGACGATCCGGAAGCCCGCGACGGCTTCGGTCCCTTCACCCCCGGATTCCGCTCGGTTCCGTACGGCGACGCGGCGGCGGTCGCGTCGGCGATCGACGAGAACACGGTCGCCGTTCTGGTCGAGCCGATCCAGGGCGAGGCCGGCGTCATCGTGCCGCCGGACGACTTCCTTCCGGAGCTTCGTCGCCTCTGCACGGAGAATCGCGTGCTGCTGGTGGCCGACGAGGTGCAGTCCGGACTCGGACGTGTCGGCGAGACGTTCGCGTGCTCGTTGTGGGACGTCGTCCCCGACGTGTACCTGCTCGGCAAGGCACTCGGCGGCGGCATCATGCCGGTCTCAGCGGTCGTCGCGGACCGCGACGTGCTCGGTGTGATCGCCCCTGGTGAGCACGGCTCCACGTTCGGCGGCAATCCGCTGGCGTGTGCCGTCGGCATCGAAGTGATCCGGATGCTCGCCACGGGCGATCCGCAACGTCGCGCCCGCGAGCTGGGCGAGCACCTTCGCGGACGGCTCGAGGAGCTCGTCGGCCATGGCGTGACCGCGGTTCGCGGGGCCGGCCTGTGGGCCGGCGTGGATGTGGATCCCTCGATCGGATCGGGACGCGAGCTCGCCGAGCGGATGCTGCGTCGCGGCATCCTCGTGAAGGACACGCACGGGGCGACGATCCGCTTTGCGCCGCCGCTCATCGTCGAAGAGGCCGACCTGGACTGGGCGGTCGAGGAGTTCGCGGCGGCTCTCGCGGAATAGCGCAGCACGCTTGGCACCGCTGGCACTGCTGACACCAGCGGTACCTGCGGTGGGGCGCCGCGGTCAGAACTCCGCGACGCGCACGCCGAGCCACTCGCCGAGATCCGCGATCTCGGCGCGCACCATCTCGTCTTCCTCCGGCTCGAACGGGACGAGCTCGTGCACCGCGTCCACCCGCAGGACCTCGTTCTCGCGGTCGACGGCGGCGTCGAGCATGCCCATGAAGACGTCGCCGATGAGGACGGGATGTGCGAAGTATCCGAATCTGCGCTGCGCCTTCGGCTTGAACTGCTCCAGCACATACTCGAAGTCGAAGATCTCGCGCAGCCGCGGCCGGTCGAACAGCATGCCGTCGTACGGGCTGAGGAACGCGACCCGGCCGTCCGTCTCGTCGTCGAGGGCGGCGATGGCACGCGGATCCACGCGGTACTTGCGGTTGGATCCCTCGATCACCGCTGGCTCGCCTGCCTCACCGACCGGAGTCCACGGCGACTTCTGCTTCGCGATGCCGGCGGCCTGCAACCGGCGTTCGTCGAGCATCCGTTTCGCCTCCTCCGGCTCGTACTCGGGCAGATCGGCTGGGAAGGCGCGCTCGGCGATGTCCCAGACGCGGTGACGTCCCTCCCTGCGCACGATGCCGATCTGACCGGTGCGCGCCAGAAAGTCGAGCATGCGCGGCACCTGGTTGGGGCCGTACCAGCCCGCCTCGGAATCCCGCGCCACTGCCGCGGTGTCGGGGATCTCAGAGGCGAGCAGCGGACCCTCGGCGCGCAGCCGAGCGACCACGTCGTCGCGGAACTTCTCGTTCGCGGCGATCCACTCTTTCGTGCTGTCGCGCAGTGGCCGCGTGCGCATCCAGGGCAGCATGAGCGGCAGCAGGTCGATCGGTCGGAACGCGCCGTCGAACTCGAACAGCGCGCGGTCCATCTCGACGGCCTTCTTCAGCTGGCCTGCCTCGTATGACCAGCCGATGCGCGACCAGAGGATGGTGTGCTCTGCCGGCGCGATCGTCGCGGTCGGATCGATGCTGATTGTGCCGAGCTGCTCGGCCACCTCCACCACATCGCCCGGGCGCGCGGCGTCGAGCAGCTGGGCGCGCACGATGATGCGCCGCGCCTCGTCGCGGGTGAGCCGGTGGGTCACGTGCACGAGGGTAGTCGCGTCCTCCGACACGTTGCGAATGCACGCCATCGACGCGTTGCGAATGCACGCCACCGACGCGTTGCGAGGACCGGAGGACGCAGCGAGAACCGGAGATCTGCTTCGGTTCTCGTGTCGAGAGCGCGATCCCTCCGGTTTTCAGCACCATCGATGCATCCGGGGTTTTCAGCACGATCGATGCAACGGCGGACACAATGGATGCCATGGCCAACGACGTCGATGCCCTCATCTCCCAGCTCACTCTCGAAGAGAAGGCGGCGCTCGTCACGGGCGACGGCTTCTGGCATACCCGGGCGATCGAACGCCTCGGGATCCCGGCGATCACCCTGAGTGACGGTCCGCACGGCGTGCGCCGTCAGCCGGCCGACCAGGAGAACGGGATCGGCGGCAGCTATCCCTCCACCTGCTTCCCACCCGCAGTGGGGCTCGGATCCACGTGGGACGCGGAACTCGTGGAGCGCGTCGGAGCGGCACTGGGCGACGAGTCCATCGCCCTCGACGTGCAGGTGCTGCTCGGACCGGGCATCAACATCAAGCGCTCGCCGTTGTGCGGGCGCAACTTCGAGTACTTCTCCGAGGATCCGTTGATCGCCGGCGAACTCGGTGCGGCGCTGATCCGCGGCATCCAGTCCAAGGGCGTCGGAACGTCGCTCAAGCACTTCGCGGCCAACAGCCAGGAGACGGATCGCTTCCGTGTGAGCGCCGACATGGACGAGCGCACCGCCCGCGAGATCTACCTCGCCGGATTCGAGCGCGCCGTCAAGGATGCCGCTCCCGCCACGGTCATGGCGGCGTACAACAAGCTGAACGGCGTCTACGCCACCGAGGATCCGTGGCTGCTCACCCAGGTGCTGCGTGACGAATGGGGATTCGAGGGCCTTCTCGTCTCCGACTGGGGAGCGGTGAACGACAGGGACGCCGCCGTCGCGGCCGGCCTCGACCTCGAGATGCCCGAATCGGAGGCGGGCCCCGCTGCCATTGTGGCGGCGGTGCGGGCCGGATCCCTTGACGAGGCATCCCTCGACGCCGCCGTGCGCAATGTGCTCAAGCTCGTCTTCGACCATGCGGACCTGAAGCCGGCCGACGGGACGGCGCTCGCCGTCCCGAACGAGCAGGTCGAGGAGCATCACGCGCTGGCACGCGAGGTCGCGTCGCGGGCGGCGGTGCTGCTCAAGAACGACGGCGGCATCCTGCCGCTCTCGCCCGAGGCGTCTATCGCCGTGATCGGCGAGTTCGCCCGCAACCCGCGGTACCAGGGCGCTGGCAGCTCGCAGATCGAGCCGACGCGACTGGACGACGCGCTCACCGAGATGCGCAGGATCGCCGGATCCGATGTCACGTTCGCACCGGGCTTCACGCTCGACGGCAGTGGGGATGCCGACCAGCTGACGCGTGATGCGGTGGCTGTGGCATCCGCTGCCGAATTCGTCGTGCTGTTCCTCGGGCTTCCGTCGGTTGCGGAGTCCGAGGGATACGACCGCGAGCACATCGACCTGCCGGCCGACCAGCTGGCGTTGCTCGCCGAGGTGGCTCAGGCGAATCCGAACCTCGTCGTCGTGCTCTCGAACGGATCCGCGGTTCGGGTGTCGACCTGGGAGGCCGGAGCCCGCGCGATCCTCGAGGGATGGCTCCTCGGGCAGGCAGGCGGCGGCGCGACCGCCGACATCCTGTTCGGCGTCACCAACCCGTCCGGACGTCTCACCGAGACCATCCCCGAGAAGCTCGAGGACAACTCCGCGTTCCTCGACTACCCCGGACGCGACGGACACCTCTCCTACGGTGACGGCGTCTTCGTCGGCTACCGCTGGTACGACGCGCGCGAGCTGCCGGTCAGCTATCCGTTCGGCCACGGCCTCTCCTACACGAGCTTCGAGTTCTCGGGCCTCTCGCTCAGCGCGGAGGGAGCGGATGCCGACCTCGCCGTGCACGCGTCCGTCACCGTGACCAACACGGGCAAGGTTGCCGGCCGCGAAGTCGTGCAGCTGTACGTGAGCGCGCCGAGCGCCGAGGTGCGGCGTCCGCAGAACGAGCTGCGCGGGTTTCGCGTGGTCGCCCTTGAGCCGGGCGAGAGCCGCGAGGTGAGCTTCACTCTCGGATACCGCGACTTCGCCTACTTCCACCCCGTGCTGAAGCGGTGGTACGTGGAGAACGGGGGCGTCGACATCCTGGTCGGGGCGAGCTCGCGCGACATCCGCGAGCAGGGCAGCGTCGAGCTGCGGACCGACGAACCGGTGGTGCCGCTCGACCGTCAGTCGTCCCTCGCGGAGTGGATGAAGCATCCGGGCGGCCAGAAGGTGCTCGCCGGCGTGATGCAGCAGGCCGCTGCGCAGAACCCGGAGGCCGTCGGCATGTTCCAGAACCAGGAGCTCATGGCGATGATGGGCTCGATGCCGATGCGCCGCATCGTGCGGTTCCCCGGCGTCGGCATCAGCGACGAGGTCGTCGACGGCCTGATCGCGCAGGCGAACGCCGCGGTGTAGCGGCCGCGCCGCATCGCCGCGGTGCGCGCCCCGGGGCCCATCGAGATGTCGTTTCAACCGCAGTAAATGCGGATGCGCAGTTGGTCCATGCGCATTTTCTGCGGTTGAAACGGAATCTCACTTGGTCGCGTTGCGCAGTGCGCGGCGGATGATTCCGACGATCACGGTGGGATCGTCGAGGTCGGCCTGGGTCACGTGGATGATCCGCCACCCGGCATCCTCGAACAGCGCGACGCGCCGAAGATCGGCGCGCCATTGCTTCTTGTCCGTGCGATGGCCCTCTCCCTCGTACTCGATGCCGAGTCGTATGGTCGGGTAGGCCAGATCCGGATGCAGCACCAGCCCTCCCGCGACTGAGACAGGATGCTGCACCACCGGTTCCGGCAGGCGGTGGGCGACGAGCGTCAGCCGCCACAGCGACTCGGGGCGCGAGTCTGCACCCCTGCGCAGCCGCGGGAGTGCCCAGCGGACGTTCGCAGCTCCCGGTTGTCGGCCTATTCGGGTAGCAGCATCGTCCAGATCATCGAGAGAGCAGAGCGGAGCTTCGCGTCCGCCTTGGGGACGCCGTTTTCCCGTGATGAGGAAGTCGCCGGCCGCGACGAGATCTTCACGCGACAGCACGGCTGCGAGTTGACACCAGGTCTGGGCCGGCGAGACAAGCGGAAGCTCCTGGATGTCGCGACGGTCCCCGTATCGGAGCGCGTGACCGATCACCCCCTTCGTCCGTGGGACGCTGCCGCGCAGGTCGCCTACGTGTACGGTTGTCGATCTCTGAAGGTGCAGCGGCAGCGGGATCTCCCAGAGCTGCGCCGCAGTGACGCCGCAGAAGAGTTGGCCGCTGCGCAATCGTGGGGCGTAGATCCTGGCCCGCTCGAAGGAGAAACCGATGTCGAGGCCGACGCTACGGATCCCATGGAAGTGGGCATCGAGGTCATGGGCACGGAGCCTGCCAGGCGACAGCTGATGGAACTCGCGTTCGCTCACGCGGAACGACATTGTCGGGAGGTGCGGCGGCAAGGGCCTGCGGGCGGGCATCCTCAGAGTGTGGCGGCGGAACGGATGTCGCGGGCGCAGTTTCCACAAGCGCTCGTCGTTCTCGCACTCCTCACGCGGCAACGTCCGGTGATATGGCTCCACTGAGACCGCCCTTCAACTGCAGAAAATGCGCATGGTGAGAGCTGTCGTTGACATTTTCTGCACTTGAAACGGACTCCCGCTGTGTGGGCCCGCATCGCACGTGCCGACGGAAACGGAGAGGGACCGGCGCGGGGCTGGTCCATGCCGCCGACCGGCCATAGCCTGAGGATCATGAGTGCGGACGCGGGGGCGCCGACCGACACGACGCGGAACGAACACGAGAAGACCTTCCTGGGTCAGCCGAGATCGCTGGCCAACATCTTCGGGGTGGAGATGTGGGAGAGGTTCTCCTTCTACGGCATGCAGGGCATCCTGCTGCTCTACCTCTACTTCTCGGTCGCGGACGGCGGTCTCGCGTTGCCGAAGGCGGTCGCCGCCGGCATCGTCGGGGCGTACGGCGGCGCCGTATACCTGTCCACGATCATCGGGGCGTGGGTCGCTGACCGGCTGCTCGGATCCGAGCGCGTGCTGTTCTACAGCGCCATCGTCATCATGTGCGGCCACCTGTCCCTGGCGCTCATCCCCGGAATCCCCGGCCTCGGTGTCGGGCTGGTGCTCATCGCGGTCGGATCCGGGGGCCTCAAGGCCAACGCCACGGCGGTCGTTGGCACCTTGTACGGCGAGCACGACCCGCGACGGGATGCCGGCTTCTCGATCTTCTACCTCGGCATCAACCTTGGCGCGTTCTTCGGTCCGCTGCTGACCGGGCTGCTGCAGGACACGATCGGGTTCCACTTCGGATTCGGCCTGGCCGCACTGGGCATGGCGATCGGACTCGTGCAGTACTCGTTCGGCCGCAAACGCCTCCCGGCCGAGGCGAGCGTCGTGCCCAATCCGCTGCCGCGCTCGCGCTACGGACTGTGGGTCGGCATCGCGATCGGGGCCGTCGTCGTCATCGTACTGCTGGTGCTGCTGGGCGTCATCCGCGCCACGAACCTCTCGCTGGTCGTCATCATCGTCACGATCGTGGCGGCCATCGCGTACTTCGCGGTCATCCTGAGCAGCAGGCTGACGGATGTCGAGCGCAGCCGCGTCTACGCGTTCATTCCGCTCTTCATCGCGAGCACCGCGTTCTGGTCGCTGTACCAGCAGCAGTTCACCGTTGTCACGTTCTACTCGGACACCCGTCTGAACCGCGATCTCTTCGGATGGGAGTTCCCGATCTCGTGGGTGCAGTCCATCAACCCGATCTTCATCATCATCCTGAGCGGTGTGTTCGCCGCAATCTGGACGAAGCTCGGCGAGCGACAGCCGTCGACGCCGATCAAGTTCGCGCTCGGCACGGCGATCATGGGTGTCGCGTTCCTGCTGTTCCTGCCGTTCGCCGGGGGCGGGAAGAACAGCACGCCGCTCATCGCGATGGTCGGCATCCTCTTCGTGTTCACCGTCGCGGAACTGTTGCTGTCTCCCGTCGGGCTCTCGGTCACGACGAAGCTGGCGCCGGGACACTTCCACGCCCAGATGGTGGCGCTGTTCTTCCTCTCCGTTGCGCTCGGCACAGCGCTGAGCGGACAGCTCGCGGAGCTCTACTCGCCGGAGACTGAAGGGTGGTACTTCGGTATCCTCGGCGCGATAGCGATCGTGATCGGTGTGGTGCTGGCGCTCATGGCGCCGCTGATCCGCCGGTTGATGCGCGGTGTGCGGTAGTCGGTCGAAGCGGTAGCCCGTCGCCTCAGTGGGCGAGCGTGCCCCAGGTCACGAGGTACCAGATCGAGACTCCCGTGCCCACCGCGAGTGCGGCGCCTCCGGCGATGATGCCCGTGAGCGCGAAGGCGCGCGGCTTGCCGCCGAGGTAGCTGATGATGCCGAAGGCGATGGCGGCGAACGCCGGGATCCACGCGGCGAAGCTGAGGATGGGCAGGAACGAGAAGACCGCGGCGACGATGCCGGCGATCATCGCGATGACGCCGAAACGCGCCCTCGGGTTCGGAGCAGGTCGCGCCGGGGCGCTGTCGCCCAGTGCCCAGCGGATGGTCGCGGCATCCGCGGGATCCGGATACGCGAGGTCGTCGGGCTGCCCGGGATCCGTCGGGTATCCGGATGCTGCTGCCGGCAGCCCCGCACGCTGCTGCCCGGCATCCGGTAGCTGGCGGTACTGGGTCTCGGCGATCGGATCCGCTCCGCTCGCCTCCAGCAGCGCCGGGCCGGAGGCGTCCGGAGCGGGAGGAGCGGAGTAGGTCGGCGGTGCCGCGTAGGTCTGCTGAGCGTACGACTGCTGTGCGTATGGCGGTGCGTACGGCTGTGCTGAGGTCTGCTGCGCCGACGCGTGCTGCTGCGCCTGCTCAGGCGTCGAATATGCCGCGGCCGAATCGCGTCGCTGCATCTCGCTGTACGGAACGGTCGGATAGGACTGCTCGACGTGCTGAGAGATGGGGGCGAAGGCCGATGCATCGGGGGATGCGGCCGAGGGCGCACCAACGGGTGTCTGCGGCACGTACGGAGCGGGAGCCGGGGCGATGTACTGCGGAGCAACAGGCTGCGGCGCAGCGTACTGCGGCGCGATGGGCTGCGGGGCGGCGTACTGGGAGACGACCGGTGCCACGGGAGCGACCGAATCCGCGCCGAAGGACGGCGGAACGATGCCGCCAGGGGTCGCTCCGTTCGCCGCGTAGTGACCGGCGACCGGACGCATGATCGTCGACTCCTCGACCTGGGACTCCGCGCTCGCCCCCTGGCCGACCGAGGCAGTGCGATGCACCGCACGGGAGATTCCGGTCCACTCGGTGCCGGACCAGTACAGCTCCTCCGCGTCGTTCCACGGATTCGGGTACCATCCCGCCGGAATCTCTGCTTCCATGCGAGGAATCCTAACGTCTGGCGGCCCTCAGGCGAGGGGCTCGCGCGGCGCGGGGGTCGGCATCCGTTCACCTCCTCGGGGTACGTTCGTGCGGGGCGCATCGAATGCCGACACGGATGCCGTGCGCCGCCTCCGCCCGCGGGTCCCGCCCCGCGCACACCCCGTGAGGAGACCATGAGAATCTCGGTGACCGGTTGCGGCTATCTTGGCGCGGTGCACGCCTCCGCGATGGCGAAGCTCGGACACGATGTCGTCGGCATCGACGTTGACGCGCTCAAGATCGCACGGCTGGCGCACGGCGAGCCGCCGTTCTTCGAGCCGGAGCTGCCGGAGCTGCTCACCGCGTCGATCGCGTCGGGGCGGCTGCGCTTCACGACGGATCCCGCCGCCGCAGCGGACGCCACCGTGCATTTCGTCGCCGTCGGGACGCCGCAGACCTCGGATGGCAACGCCGCAGACCTCCGCTACGTGGATGCCGCGATCGACGCCCTCCTTCCGCACCTCGGCCCCGGGCACGTGGTCGTCGGAAAGAGCACGGTGCCGGTCGGCACGGCCGCGAAGGTCGCCGAGCGGATCCACAAGACGGGGGCTCGGCTGGTCTGGAATCCGGAGTTCCTGCGCGAGGGATACGCCGTACGCGACACCGTCGAGCCCGACCGGCTGGTGTACGGCGTCGAGCCGGGAGACGACGGATCCGTCGCCGTGCTCGACGAGGTCTACGCGCACGCGCTCGAGCTCGGCACGCCACGCATGGTCACGGACTTCGCCACCTCGGAACTGGTCAAGGTGGCGGCCAACGCCTTCCTCGCCACGAAGATCTCGTTCATCAACGCCATGGCCGAGATCGCGGAGGCGACGGGCGCCGACGTGACGCAGCTCGCGGATGCCATCGGCCACGACACCCGCATCGGCCGCCGCTTCCTGAACGCCGGCGTCGGCTTCGGCGGTGGATGCCTGCCCAAAGACATCCGCGCGTTCACCGCGCGCGCCGAAGAGCTCGGCCGGGGCGAGGCGGTCGCATTCCTCAAGGAAGTGGACGGCATCAACCTGCGACGTCGCAAGCGCGTGGTCGACCTCGCGACGTCGGAGCTGGGCGGATCCGTCGTGGGACGCAAGGTGGCGGTGCTGGGCGTCACGTTCAAGCCGCACTCGGACGATGTGCGGGACTCGCCGGCGCTCGACGTGGCGGTCGCGCTCAAGGGACTCGGCGCGGCCGTGGTCGCCGTGGACCCCAAGGGAGTGGCGAACGCGAGGGTGCGGCATCCGCAGCTCGAGTACACCGACGACGTGACGGATGCCCTCCGGGGCGCCGACCTGGTGATCCTCGTCACGGAATGGCCGGAATACGTCGGCCTGGACCCCGTCGCCGCCCGCGACCTCGTGGCCGGCGCGACCATCATCGACGGCCGCAATGCACTGGATCGAGACGCCTGGGTGGCCGCAGGATGGCGCTATCGCGGCATGGGCCGCAGCTGACGCACTCCGGCGGTACAGACGTTCAGCGGTAAGGGAGCGGGCTGAACAACCATAAAATGGTCGGATGTTTGTCGACCTCCCCGAAGCGCAGCTCCGCGTCCGCACCAGCGACCAGCTCGACCCCGACGACTTCGACGCCTTCTGGGCGCGAACTCTGGGTGAGGCCAGGGCGTTCCCGCTCGATGTCGAGCTGGTTCCCATCGACACCGGCCTGACGAGCATCGACACGTTCGACGTCACGTTCAACGGGTTCGGCGGCCAGCCGATCAAGGCGTGGCTGCGCGTGCCCGCCGGAGCATCCGGTCCGCTGCCCACGATCGTGCAGTATCAGGGATACGGCGGCGGTCGCGGGCACGCTCTCGAGAACCTGCTGTGGGCATCCGCAGGCTTCGCGCACTTCCACATGGACACGCGCGGTCAGGGCTCCGGATGGAGCATCGGTGCCACGGCCGATCCAGACGGCAGCGGCCCCGCGTACCCCGGCGTGATGACCCGCGGCATCGAGAGCCCCGACACCTACTACTACCGGCGGCTGTTCACGGATGCCGTGCGCGCCGTCGACGCGGCCCGCTCGCTCGAGAAGGTGGACGCATCCAAGACGATCGTGGCCGGAGCCAGCCAGGGCGGTGGCATCACCCTCGCGGTCGCCGGCCTCGTTCCGGATCTCTTCGCCGCCTTCCCGCGCGTGCCGTTCCTCTGCGACTTCCGTCGGGCATCCGTGATCACGGACTCACACCCGTACAAGGAGATCGGCCGGTACCTTGCCGTGCACCGTGATCGGATCGAAGCCGTTCACGGCGTGCTCGCCTACTTCGACGGCGTCAACTTCGCCAAGCGCGCCACGGCGCCCGCATGGTTCACGACCGCGCTGATGGATGACGTGTGCCCGCCGTCGACGGTCTTCGGCGCGTTCAACGCGTACGCCGGAGCGTCGAAGGAGATCGACATCTGGCCGTACAACGGACACGAGGGCGGCCAGATCGAGGATGAGCAGCAGATGCTGCGGGCGCTCAAGGCCCTGATCTGACAATCAGCTCGACGCGTGCACCGGCGCGGCCAGCAGCACCGCTCCCGTGTCGAGTGCGCGCAGTTCGAGGCGGGCGATGTGGTCGACCGGAATCGACGTGGATCCAGTCGTGCGCACCACGTCGCCCGGCCCGGCCGTCCACGTCGAGACGCGGTCCTCGGTGCCGTCGCTGGAGATCGCCCACAGCCCGTAGTCCCACCGCGTGGTGCCCTTCGAAGCCGGCGACCAGCTCGAGTCGGCCTTCCAGTCGCAGACCATGCCGACCGAGGTACCCCACGATTTCGTCGTGAGCGTCACGTGTGCGGTGATGGGCGGGGCTCCGTACTCGGAGGGACGCACATCCGTGAGGTTCGTCGCCACCGTGGCAGCGGGCGGTGCGGCCACCACGGCGGGGACAATCAGCGCGACCGCTGCGGCCACGCCTGCCGCTGCGACGAGGGCGCCTGCGAACGTCCACCGGCGTGCGCGGCGGCGGCGGCGCACCCGATGGAGGAGGGATGGCATGAAGTCGGGGACCTGCGGGGGCTCGTCGTCGAGCAGCACCGTGGCCTCGTCGCGCGGAAGGGCGCTCAGCAGGCCGGGCATGCCGGCGAAGTCGCCTACCGAGGCCGAACACGCCGGGCAGGTGGCGAGGTGCTCCTCGAAGACGCGGCGGTCGACGGGCGAGAGGGCGCCGAGCACGTAGGCGGCATCCCACTCGGCGAAGCGCTCGTGATCGGCGGCGGTCCCGTCGGTGCGGATGTCGTGATCGCTCATCGGGTCACCCCCTTCTCCTGGAGCGCGAGCCGCAGGGCTCGCAGTCCGTAGTGCATGCGCGACTTGACCGTCCCCTCCGGAATGCCCAGTTCGCGCGAGATCTCCGCCGTCGAGCGTCCTCCGTAGTACGCGTGCACGATGACGGAACGGTGTTCCATCGACAGCGTCGAGAGCGCGTCGGCGATCAGCCACGCGTCGAGGCGGGCGTCTGTGTCGTCGCCGGTCGGGGCATCCGGAAGCGTGTCCGTGGTCACTTCGTGGTGATGCCGTGCACTGCGCGTGCCGTCGATCACGAGGTTGCGTGCCACCGTGAACAGCCACGCCCGAGCGGATGCCTCGCTCTGGTCGAGCACGCTCGGCTTGCGCCAGGCGCGCAGCAGGGTCTCCTGCACGATGTCATCCGCCTGGGCGGCGTCGCCCGTCAGCGAGACGACGTACCGCCAGAGCGCCGGCGCATGCTCGTCGTGCAGCGCGCGCAGCAGGGCCGCGTCATCCGCCGTCATGCCGCCTCCCGCCGTCGTGTCTCATTCAGTCTGCGCGTCCGTCCCGTCGGTGCGTCCGGCAATCCGTCTCGACCGCTGCATCGAGCAGCGCGTCGGACATTGCCTCGGGCATTGCGTCGTCGATCGCGGCCGGGACGCGCAGTGGTGACACGAGTGCGAGCGCCGAAACGTTCATCGCCGGGCTGCACCGCGCGATGCCGTCCGATCGTGGCGACCTTCACCGCGAATCTCGCGAATATCGGCTCGATCCCTTGACCCTCACACGGTGTGAGGGGCCAGAACATGAGGGAGACGAACTGCATCGGTCGATCCGACGATCCGGCGATCCGGCGGTCGGTTGGTCCGTCGGTATCCCGTCCGTACCAGAGAGAGGTCGTCATGAGCGAGCACAGCACCCTTTCCGTCACGCCAGACAGCGTCATCCGTCCCGCCGTCGACTACGCGCGGCAGACCGTGTTCAGCGATCCGGGCGAGCAGCGCGACTGGCTCGCGGATGCTCCGCGCACCGTGGCCGGCATCCGTCGCGTCGCGAGCACGCTCGTCTTCCACTACCGTGCGTCGGGCGATCCGACGGCGCTGGGTTTCGCGCAGGAACGCCTCGACGAGATCGACCTACGGTACGCGGATGCCATCCTCGGCCGGGCGCGCGAGCTGCAGCCCGGATCCATCACGGCACCGCGCGACGACCTGGCGCGCGTTCTGGGATGCTGCCGCGACTTCACGCTGGTCTTCGTCGCGCTGGCGAGGGAGGCCGGCATCCCGACGCGCATGCGCATCGGATTCGGCGGCTACCTCATGCGCGGCTGGTGGCTCGACCACGTGATCGCCGAGGTGTGGGACGCCGCTGCCCGTCGCTGGATGCTCGTCGAGCCGCAGATGCCCGACGGCTTCCCCGACCAGGAGACGGGCACGCCGCTCGACCTGCTCGACGTTCCGCGCGACCGTTTCCTGGTGGGAGCGGATGCCTGGCACGCCGCCCGCACTGGCGCCATCGACCCGGAGCGGTTCGTCGTCGATCCGTCGACTCCGATCGTGTTCCTGCGATCCTGGCCCTACCTCGCGCACAACCTCGTGATGGATCTGGCCGCTGTGAACGGGCGTGAGCCGCTGCTCTGGGATGCCTGGGGTCCCCTCGAGCAGTTCACGGATCCGCAGATCCAGAAGATCGAGCTGTCGCCCGACGACTTTGCCGCTCTGGACGACCTCGCGGCGGCGCTCGCCGAGGCGACGCTCCCGCACACGGATCCCGAGACGTCGGCGGCACGGGTGGTCGAGGTGTCGAATGAGAGCGGACTCGGCATGCCGGACACCGTGCTCACGCTCTCGCCCTACGGACGTCCGCCGCGCCGCACTGCCCTCCGCCCAGCTGCCACCGCTGGTTGAGCATTCCCGTCGCCGGTTGAGCCGGGGCCCCGCCCGCCGTTGCCGGCACGTCGCGAAGCGGCGCGACGGCCTCCGCGCGATGGGGAGCGAAACCCGGACTACTTTCGGCGGGCTCGACAAGCGGCGTCGATGCGTGCGCGCGGCCCTACTTCTTCGCCCCGGCCGTCTTCGCCCCGGCGGTCGCCTTCGTACTCTCCGCCGCCTTCGTCGCGGACGTCGAGCGGGAGCGCGACGACGCGGCCCGCGGGCGGGCGGGTGCGGCTTCGGCGACCTCGACGGCCGCGCGATGCACCGGCTGCAGCCGCGCCAGCTGGGTGACGTGCGACGGGTTGAGCTCCTCGAGCGACGAGACTCCGAGCAGTCGCATGGTGCGCACGAGCTGGGTCGACAGGATCTCGATGGTCTTGTCCACGCCCTGCCGTCCGCCGGCCATCAGGCCGTAGAGATAGGCGCGTCCGATGAGGGTGAACTTGGCGCCGAGCGCCACGGATGCCACGATGTCGGCTCCGTTCATGATGCCGGTGTCGATCATGACGGTGGCGTCCTTGCCGACCTCGCGCACGACATCCGGCAGCAGCCAGAACGGCACGGGAGCGCGGTCGAGCTGGCGGCCGCCGTGGTTGGACAACACGATGCCGTCGACCCCCAGGTCGATGAGCCGCTTGGAGTCCTTGACGTTCTGCACGCCCTTGATGACGATCTTGCCCGGCCAGATCTCGCGGATGACGGCCAGGTCCTCGTAGCTGATCGTCGGGTCCATGGCGGCGTCGAGCAGGTCGCCGACCGTGCCTCCCGTTGAGGACAGCGACGCGAACTCGAGCGGGGGAGTCGTCAGGAAGTCGATCCACCACCACGGACGCGGAATGGCGTTGACGATCGTTCCGAGCGTCAGCTGCGGCGGGATCGAGAATCCGTTGCGCTTGTCGCGCAGGCGCGCGCCGGCGATGGGGGTGTCCACCGTGAACATCAGCGTGTCGAATCCAGCCTCGGCCGCACGCCTTGCCAGGCCGTAGGAGACCTCGCGCTCACGCATCACGTACAGCTGGAACCAGTTGCGGCCGTTCGGGTTCGCTGCCTTCACACCCTCGATCGACGTCGTGCCGAGCGTGGACAGCGTGAACGGGATGCCCGCAGCACCGGCCGCACCGGCTCCGGCGACCTCGCCCTCCGTCTGCATCAGTCGGGTGAAGCCCGTCGGTGCGATGCCGAAAGGCAGCGCCGACGGGCCGCCCAGGATCTGCGTCGACGTGTCAACGTCGACCGCCGGCCGCAGGATGTCCGGATGGAACTCCACGTCTTGGAACGCCTGCCGCGCCCTGGCGAGGCTGATCTCACCTTCCGCAGATCCGTCCGTGTAGTCGAACGCAGCCTTCGGGGTGCGGCGCTTCGCGATCGTGCGCAGGTCGTCGATCGTGTACGCGGCGTCCAGGCGGCGCTTCTTCGCGTCGAGCTGCGGCTTCTTGAACTGCATCAGCGCGGCGAGCTCGCGCGCGTTGGGGAACTGTCTCTGCACCATCTCGGGTCTCCTTCTTCCTTACGTCGTGTTGTCTTGTTGGTCGGCGAATTCGCGAGCTCCCGACCCTCTCTCCTCACTCGAGAAGTCGACAAGCGCGGTCTGCAGCGTTGAGAGATCGCATCTACTGACTTCTCGGAGTGGGTGATGTGCTTGGAGTGGGTGGCGTGCTCGGCGGTCTTTGCGCGGGCCGCTCGGGTTCGGTGGGCGGCACCGTGCCGGTCATGCGCGACTCGGCGTAGTAGCCGGCGACATGCGCGTGAACCAGCTGTGCTGCACCGTTCGCGTCTCCCCGCTCGACGGCACGCACGATCGCACGATGCTCTGCGCGCAGCCGAGCGGATGTCGCCCACCACGACGGCAGATTCGGCACGGCCTGCAGCACGTAGCTCTCGATCGAGTCGCGAAGCCCCGCCATCGTGGCGCTCAGCACCGTGTTTCCGGATGCCTCGGCCAGCGCGACGTGGAACCGTGCGTCCAGCGCGAGGAACTCCGCCGGCTCGAGCCCAGGCACGTCCATCGCGTCGAGCAGAGCGGATGCCCGCGACAGTTCAGCCTCGCGCTCGGCGTCCGGTCGGCCGGAGACTGTCCGGGCGAGGTGTGCCGCGATCGCCGGCTCCACCACGAGTCGCGCCTGCACGACATCCGCGATCGGGAATCCGTGCGCGGCCACCTGCAGTCGCATGACGGCACTCATGCCGCCCTCGGGCGATGCCACGATGATCGCGCCGGCGTTCGGACCGCTTCCGGTCGCGGTTCGCACGAGCCCGAGCACCTCGAGCACCCGGATCGCTTCGCGCACCGACGAGCGTCCGACGCCCAGATCCGCGGCAAGCTGACGCTCCGGCGGAAGGTGGTCGCCCGGCTGGAGCTCGCCGCTCAGCAGCCGGGACTCGACGTGCTCGAGGGCGACGCGCCACGCGCGGGAGGCGGGCAGCGGCGCCGGATCCGGCGCGTCCGCCTGCGCCCCACCCTGTGGTCCGACCACAACGCTGCTCACGGGAAATGAGCGTACCACTGTGGTCGGACCACAGCCACGTAAGCCGCCTTCGGCTCAGCCATCCGCATCGCGAGCCATCAGCACCCCCAGCCGTCAGCACCCACCGCATCCACCAGCGAGCCAGCGCGTGCACACGCGCCAAACGTTCGTGCACGCGCTACCGCGCCATGTGCGCACTATCGCGCCAGCGAGGACGGCGCGACTGTGCGCAAATGGCGCGATCAGAGTCTCCGGGTCTGCGAGCCCGCGGGCGCCAGACGTGACGAAGTACGACGCACGCGGAATGCGCCGGCGCGAGAAATGTTGGAGGTTAGAGGGCGCGTCGCAGGCGACGTCCACCGCGACCGGTCACGAGTCGGTCGCCGATGCGGCGGCCCGCGAGCGGACGCCGTTCGACACGAAGGAGAATGCATGTCCGCACCACGCAGCCGGCTGGGATCCGCCTCGTTCGGCGAGTCCACGCTCGAGGTCTTCCCCCTGTCGCTCGGCGGCAACGTCTTCGGATGGACCGCCGACGAAGACGCATCCTTCGCCGTGCTGGATGCGTATGCAGATGCCGGCGGCAATTTCATCGACACCGCCGACGGCTATTCGCACTGGGTGCCCGGCAACCACGGCGGGGAGTCGGAGCGGCTGATCGGACGCTGGCTGTCGCACCGCACGGACCGCGATTCCTTCGTCATCGCGACCAAGGTGAGCACTCATCCGCAGTTCAAGGGCCTCGGTCCCGCGAACATCAAGGCCGCAGCGGATGCCTCGCTGGGCCGCCTGCAGGTCGACCACCTCGACCTCTACTACGCGCACTTCGACGACCCGGCCATCCCGCTCGCGGACACGGTCGGTGCGCTCTCCGAACTTGTGGATGCCGGCAAGGTGCGCGCCATCGGCATCTCGAACTACACGCCGGAGCGCATCGACGAGTGGTTCGAGGCGACGGAGAAGAACGGACTCCACCGCGCCGTCGCGCTGCAGCCGCACTACAACCTGGTCGAGCGCGACTTCGAGGCCGGCCTCGCCGAGCGCGCGGAGCACTACGGGCTGGGGGTCGTTCCGTACTACTCGCTGGCATCCGGATTCCTCACCGGCAAATACCGCGACGGCGCGGTCGTCGAGAGCGCGCGAGCACACGGCGCGTCGAAGTACCTCGACGAACGTGGCCGCCGCGTGCTCGACACGCTGGACGAGATCGCGGAGTCGCACAACGCATCCATCGCTGCCGTCTCGCTCGCCTGGCTGCGCGAGCAGCCCACGGTGGTGGCTCCGCTCGCCAGCGCGCGAACCGTTGAGCAGCTGCCGGCTCTGCTCGAGTCCGTCACGCTGCAGCTGACCCCGGATGAGGTCGCCGCCCTCGGGGATGCGTCGGCGCAGCAGGAGGACGCGGCCGCGTAACCAGTCAGGGCAGCGCCCCGCTCCTCTGCCGCCGACCCGCTCCTCTGCCGCCGACCCGCTCCTCTGCCGCCGACCCACCCCCGTGGTGCCGAGCCACCCCTGAATTCGCGTGAATCGGAGGGTGGCTCGGCAACATCATGCGGGCTCGCGGATCGTGGATGCCGCCCGCGGCGGCCTACGTGCGCAGCACCACGTTGAGCGGGGGCTCGCCGGCGAGCATCCGCTCGATCTGGCGGCGCAGCAGGCGCGCCATGCGGGGCATCATCGCGCTGGTCGCACCGCCGACGTGAGGCGAGATGAGCACGTTGGGGAGCGCGAAGAGCGGATGCCCCGCCGGCAGCGGCTCCGGATCCGTCACGTCGAGCGCGAAGCGAAGGCGACCGGACGTGGCGTGCTTCAGCACGGCATCCGTGTCGGCGACGGGTCCGCGCGCGACGTTCACCACGAGGGCGCCCTCGGGAAGTGCGGTGAGGAAGGTGTCGTCGACGAGGCCGCGTGTGGCATCCGAGAGCGGGGTTCCGATCACGACGATGTCGGCGTGCGGCAGCAGCTGCGGCAACTCGTCGATGCCGTGCACGTGCACGCCGTCTTCGTCACGGGCGCGGGATGCCACGCGGGTCACCTCGACCTCGAATCCCGCGAGCCGCACGTCAACGGCCTTGCCGACTCCGCCGTAGCCCAGGATGAGCACGCGACGATCGGCGAGACTCGGATACCGCCCAGGCGCCCACTCGCCACGCTCGGCGGCCCTGACGAAGTCGGGGATGCCGCGCTGTGCTGCAAGGATCAGCCCCACCGCGAGCTCGGCCGTCGAGGTCTCATGCACGGATGCCGCATTCGCGAACACGTTGCCAAGCGGCAGCACCTTCGCGACGCCGTCGAACCCGATCGACTGGCTTTGCACCAGCCGGGCGTGCACGCCGTCCAGCGCGTCCAGCAGGGGAGTGGCACCCATGTAGGGCGGCACGACGATGTCGAAATGATCGCGTGGCGCGGGTGACCTCAGATCCCACGTGACGAATTCGACACATGCCGGCTCATCGCCTGGCAGTGCGCGGTAAGCGTCGAGGAGGGCGGATCCGGGAAGACTGACGACGAGACTCACGGATCGACTCTATGTCGTCGGATGCGCGGCGACCGTTCCGGTCGACGACCACGCACGTGCACAGCGTCATCTCCGGATGCGCTCGCCGAAACCACCAGGCAACACCGGCGCAATGTCGCGGGCTTACCGTCGGCGCATGGGCGACCTCTTCCACGGCTACGCGACGACGAAACGACGTCGTGGGACGTCGGCGTGGGATGAGATGTTCGCCGATGCGGACGATGCACCCAGGGCGCCGCGATCCGCCTACGCCGATGTCCATGCGGCCCTCGCGCGGATGTCGCAGGACGAACTCCGCGGTCGAACGGAGGCGCTGGCCAGCTCGTATCTCGCGCAGGGTGTCACGTTCGACTTCGCCGGCGAGGAACGCCCGTTCCCGCTGGATGCCGTGCCGCGCGTCATCGACGCTGACGAGTGGGCGGTGGTCGAGACCGGAGTGCAGCAGCGGGTGAGGGCGCTGGAGGCGCTGCTTGGCGACGTGTACGGCGCGCAACTGTGCGTGCGGGACGGGGTGGTGCCGGCATCCGTCATCGGCTCGTCGACACACTTCCACCGGCAGGCGTACGGCATCGAGAGTCCGAACGGGGTGCGCATCCAGGTCTCCGGCATCGACCTGATCCGCGACGAGAACGGTGTGATGCGCGTGCTCGAGGACAACGTGCGCGTGCCCAGTGGCGTCAGCTACGTGATCTCCAACAGGCGCATCATGGCGCAGACGCTTCCCGAGCTGTTCATGAGCATGCGCGTGCGGCCGGTCGGCGACTACCCGTATCGGCTGCTCGGCGCGCTCAGAGCGGCCGCGCCGGAGGACGTCGCGGATCCCACGATCGTCGTGCTTACTCCCGGCGTCTTCAACTCGGCGTACTTCGAGCACACGCTTCTCGCCCGGCTCATGGGCGTCGAGCTCGTGGAGGGACGTGACCTGTACTGTGCCGACGGCTACGTGTGGATGCGCACCACGAACGGACCGGCGAGGGTGGACGTCATCTACCGACGCGTCGACGACGACTACCTCGACCCGCTGCAGTTCCGTGCCGACTCCGTGCTCGGTGCTCCCGGTCTTCTTGCCACCGCCCGCAGGGGCCACGTGACGATCGCGAACGCGGTGGGCAACGGTGTCGCCGACGACAAACTGGTGTACACCTACCTGCCCGACCTCATCAGGTACTACCTCGGTGAGGAGCCTTCGCTGCCCAACGTGGACACCTGGCGTCTGGAAGACCCCCGCTCTCTCGAGGAAGTCCTGGACCGGCTCAATGAACTGGTGGTGAAGCCGGTCGACGGCTCGGGAGGAAAAGGCCTGATCATCGGCCCGGATGCCTCGTCGCGCGAACTGCAGGATCTCCGGCGCCGCCTGCAACGTGACCCCCGAGGCTGGATCGCCCAGCCCGTCGTGCAGCTTTCGACGATTCCCACGCTCGTGGATGACGGTATCCGACCCCGGCACTCCGACCTGCGGCCGTTCGCGGTGAACGACGGCAACGACGTGTGGGTGCTTCCAGGTGGACTCACCAGAGTGGCGCTTCCTGCCGGCCAACTCGTCGTCAATTCGTCGCAGGGCGGAGGATCGAAGGACACCTGGGTACTGGAGAACCCTGACAGGCTGCGTACCGGCGAACTGCCGATCGTGACGGCGGACGAGTCTCAGCGCGTCAGGGACCTCGTTGCAGCACAATCGGCACCCGGAGGATCCGCCCCCGTCGTCACCACCCCGTCACTTCCCTCCGTCGTGGGCACCCCGATGGGGGTCTCGCAGTACGAAAACGAACAGCAACAGCAACAGCAACAGCAACAGCAACAGCAACAGCAACAGCAACAGCAACAGCAACAGCAACAGCAACAGCAACAGCAACAGCAACAGCAACAGCAGGAACAGCAACAGCAGGACGACGCGGTGCAGGAGCGATGATGCTCAGTCGGATCGCGGAGTCGCTGTTCTGGATCGGTCGTTACCTGGAGAGAGCGGACGGGACCGCGCGCATTCTGGACGCCCACCTCCAACTGCTGCTCGAGGACCCGTGGGCGCAGGAAGACGACGCGTGCCGTTCGTTGCTGGCCGTGATGGGAGTCGGAGCGGATTCGGTCGACACGGATCTCGCATCCGTCGGTCGCAACGACGTGCTGCAGCTTCTCGCCGTCGACCGGAAACAGTCCGCATCGATCGCCTTCAGCCTGTGGTCTGCAAGGGAGAACGCGCGGCGTGCACGCGAGATCGTCTCGGCCGAGCTCTGGGAGTGCCTCAACACGACGGCGGCCGGCGCACCCCGGCGGGTGACGCCGGACAAGGTGCACACCTACTTTCACTGGGTCAGGGACCGGGTAGCGCTGGCCGTGGGCATCAACGAGTCGCTGATGGGCCGCGACGAAGCCTGGCACTTCTACCGGCTGGGACGAAATCTCGAGCGCGCCGACATGACAGCTCGCCTGCTGGCGACGCGGTCGCTGACCCAGGTGACAGGCGTCAGCTGGACGACGATCCTTCGCTCGTGCAGTGCGTACGAGGCGTATCTGCGCACCTACAGGGGTGTGGCGTCCGCTCGCAACGCTGCCGAGTTCCTGCTCCTGGATCGCCTGTTCCCGCGTTCGATCATGTACTCCGTCTCCCACGCGCTCTCCGCGGCGCGCGATCTCGAGCCCTCGACAGCCCGGGTCGGGGTGCCCGACAAGGCCGCGGCGCTCCTCGGCCAGGTGATCAGCAGCCTCGAATACCGATCGATAGGAGAGATCGTGGACGACCTTCCCTCGAACATGGCCACGGTGCAGCGCGCGACGAGCGCGACGAGCGAGGCGATACGCGCCAGATACTTCCCGATCAACGCACTGCCCGAATGGGTCGGTGAGCGCTCATGAGACGCATGCAGGTCGTCCACAAGACGGGCTTCCGGTATGCAGGGGACGTGACGGCCTCGTACAACGAGGCGAGGATGCTCCCTGCGCGCGGTGACGGACAGCTCGTGCTGTCCTCAGACCTGGAGGTCTCGCCAGGCGGACGGCAGTTCGGATACTTCGACTACTGGGGAACGCAGGTGACAGCGTTCGAGGTGATCACGCCGCACCACGAGCTCACGCTCACCGCACGCAGCCTGGTCGAGGTCTCGCCGCGGCTCCCGCCCGCATCACCCGCAGACTGGCGGACCGTGTCACGGGCCGCCGCGCTCGCGGTGGGCTACGTCGAACAGGTGCGGCAGACTCCTCGCACAGAGCCTCCGGAGGACGTGATCCGGCTGGCACGCGAGGCCAAGGCAGAGACGCACGCCCCCGACCCCGCCGCGATCCTCATCTGCCGGCGGGTCGGTGAGGCGATGCAGTACGTGCCTGGAGCGACCGGCGTGCATTCGGCTGCGGCCGAGGCGTGGGAGAAACGCAGCGGAGTCTGCCAGGACATCGTGCATGTCGTGCTCGGCGCCCTGCGGGCGGTCGGCATTCCGGCACGCTACGTCTCCGGCTACCTTCACCCCGATCTCGAACCGAGGATCGGGGAGACGGTGAGCGCCGAGTCGCACGCGTGGGTCGAGTGGTTCAGCGGCACCTGGCGGGGCTTCGACCCGACGAACCTGACCGAGATCGGTGATCGGCACGTCCTGGTCGGCCGCGGCAGGGATTACGACGATGTGGCGCCGATCCGCGGGGTCTACGCGGGCCCCGGGGAATCGGAGCAGTTCGTCTCGGTTCAGATCACCTGCGTAGCGTAAGACCACAGCGATCTGTGCGGTCGAAGCCTGCCACGCCGTGCAAGCGTGAGCCCACCCATGCTTGTCGACCCCCGAAAAGTTGACAAGCGCCGCCGGCCTCATGGATACTTTCCCCGCGGAAAGCGTTTACCAACGAGAGCAAGCGTTTTCTACCGTCGACGATGACAGAGGAGGTGACGGATGTCGCGACTCACTGCGACCGTTCCGCATTCGCCCACTGCCTCCTCGCACGCCACGCAATCGGGGCCACGCCGTTCGGGTGCGGCAGCGCGAGCATCCGTCTCCCGAGGGGTCAACACCTGGGTCGTCACCGTGGCCGAGTTCGTCACCTGGATCGCCAAGGTCAACCTCGCCTGGATCGTGCTCACCTTGATGGGCGGCATCGTGCTGGGGTTCGCTCCTGCGGCGTTCGCCACCGTGGCGATGTGCCGCGAGCGGCTGCGCAGCGGACACGATCCCCGACTCGGTGAGTTCCTCGCCACATGGCGCCGCGACTTCTGGCGGGCCAACGCGGTTCTGCTGCCGGTCGCGGTCGTCGATGCGCTGATCGTGACGGCGTTCACGCTGGTGGTGCAGGCATCCGTTCTGCTGGCGATCGTGGTCGGCGTCGTCGTGCTCGTCGCCGTTCTGGCCACCGTGCTGCTGCCCGTGCTGTACGCGAACTACGAGCTCCCGCTCGCCCGGTATGTGCCGACGGCCACTCGTTTCGTGCTCTCGAATCCGGTGTCGATGCTGCTTCTGGCGCTCACCTGCGCGGCGGTGGCGGTCGTCTCCGTGTTCGTGCCGGCGCTCGTCGTGTTCGTCTCGATCGGCGCCTGGGTGCAGTTCAGCACCGCCCTTTGCCTTTCCTTCTTTCATTACAACGATGAACGTCTTGCGCCCCCAGCAGAGCCCGACGTTCGGAGTCACTGAATAACCGGGCATCCGCCCACACATCCCCCAACACCGAAATCACAAAGGAGTTTTCGTGTCTGTCACGTTGAAACGATTCATGACAGGAGCCGCGGTCTTGACCGTCACGGCCCTTGCCCTGGTCGGCTGCTCGTCGTCCCCGACGACCGCGAGCAGCTCGACCGCCGCCCCCAAGCTGGACAAGATGACCATGATGGCGCCGTTCCTCTCGGCCAGCGCGCCCGCTGCCGACAACGTGATCGGCCAGCAACTGAACAAGATCCTCGGCACCGATCTCGACATCAACTGGGTGCCGAACTCGTCGTACGGCGACAAGACCAACATCACGCTGGCGAGCAACGACATCCCCGACGCCATGGTCATCCAGGGCAAGGACGCCGGGTTCGTGAAGAGCGCCAACGCCGGCGCCTTCTGGGATCTGACGAACTACCTGAAGGACTACCCGAACCTGGTGTCGAACACGCCGGCGGTGCAGAAGGCCTCCAGCGTGAACGGCAAGGTCTACGGCATCTACCGTCCGCGTGACACCATGCGCACCGCCGTCATCATCCGCAAGGACTGGCTGAAGAAGCTCGGCCTCTCGATGCCGAAGACCACCGACGACCTCTACAAGATCGCCAAGGCATTCACCGAGGATGACCCCGACGGCGACGGCAAGAAGGACACCTACGGCCTGATCGTGCCGAAGTGGCCGGGATCCGTCGGCTCGAACAGCCCGTGGGATGCCATCGAGTCCTGGTTCGGCGCCGGCAACGTGTGGACGCAGAAGGACGGCAAGCTCGTGCAGAGCTTCACCACGCCGCAGTGGAAGAAGGCGCTCGCGTACGAGAAGAAGATCGTCTCGAACGGCTATATCAACCCGGACTACGCGACGATGGACTCGGTCGACTGGAACACGCCGTTCCTCAACGGCCAGGGCGGCATCATCATCGACACGTACTCCCGTGTCCGCCAGATCAACGGCCTGCTCGAGAAGACCGACCCCGACACGTATCAGGACATGCTCGGGTGGACCGGAAACCTCGAAGGACCCGACGGCAAGCTGCGCGCCCTGCCCACGTCTGGCTACTCCGGATTCATCGCCATCCCGAAGTCGTCGGTGAAGACCGAGACGCAGCTGCGTCAGGTGCTGTCCGTGCTGAACAAGCTCAACAGCAAGAAAGCGCAGGTGCTGATCAACAACGGCATCGAGGGCAAGAGCTTCAACCTCGTCGACGGACGCTCAGAGGCGATCAATCCGCCGACCGCTGAGTCCACTCTGCTCAGCACCTCGGTCGTCCCGTCCTACGCCCAGCTCGGCATCGCCGTGTCCGGTTACAAGGCGTACGCCGCGGCCCAGGCGAACGAGTACGACCAGACGCAGTACGACGCCCAGGTGGCGAAGGCGGCCTCCGACCTCAAGTCGGCGGTCTTCAACCCCGCCGCGGCATACGTCTCGAATACGTATGTGTTGAACGGGGCGACGCTCGACAACATCATCTCCGACGCCCGCATCAAGTACGACGCGGGGCAGATCGACGAAGCCGGCCTGGACGCCGCACTCAAGCAGTGGGCGACCAGCGGCGGAAACCAGGTGACCGCAGAGATCAACAAGCTCTACAAGGCGGACAAGAACAAGTAAGTGCTGCAGAGGGCGGTCGTATGCGGCCGCCCTCTGCACTCGATTCGTAAGCAGGTGTAGTGATGTCGACGCCGACCGTCACACAAGACGCCCCCATCGCGGAGCTGGTCGCCGAGACCGAGTTCGCGAAGATCGGGAAGCGCAAACCCCGCCACAACAGACTGTGGGCGCGCATGGTGCGCTACCGCTGGCTCTATCTGTTGCTCGTTCCGGGCGTGGTGTACTTCGCGCTGTTCAAGTACGCGCCCATGTATGGCGCGATCATCGCGTTCAAGGACTACGTTCCGTTCCTCGGCATCGGCGGAAGCCAATGGGTGGGACTCGCGCAGTTCGAGCAGTTCTTCAACAACCCGGACTTCTTCCGGCTCCTCGGCAACACGCTGATCCTGGCGTTGCTGAGCCTCGTGATCGCCTTCCCGGTCACGATCTTCATGGCTCTCATGCTGAACGAGATGCGGATGATGGTGCTCAAGCGCACCGTGCAGACCCTCATCTACATTCCGCACTTCCTCGCGTGGACGGTGGTGGCATCCCTCACCTACCTGCTCTTCTCACAGGGCGCCGGACCACTGTTCAGCTTCTTCAACGGGGTCTTCGGAACCCACATCGACTTCCTCACGGACCCGAACTGGTTCCGGCCGTTGATCGTGCTGCAGGACATCTGGAAGAACACGGGATGGGGAACGATCATCTTCCTGGCCGCCCTCGCGGCCGTGGACCAGGAACAGTACGAGGCCGCGGTCATCGACGGCGCCGGACGCTTCCAGCGGGTGTGGCACGTGACGCTGCCGGCCATCCGCCCGACCATCATCATCATGCTGATCCTGCAGATGGGCTCGATCCTGAACACCGGATTCGAGCAGATCTATCTGATGACCAACTCCCTGAACCGTCAGGTGGCCGACGTGTTCGACACCTACGTCTACTTCGTCGGCATCACCCAGGGCGCATACAGCTACTCGACCGCGGTCGGCCTGTTCAAGGCGGTGGTCGGCGTGGTGCTCATCCTCGGCGCGAACTGGCTCGCCAAACGCTTCAACCAGGACGGGATCTTCTGATGACTCAGCTGTTCACCTCCAGCAGCCCGGAGCCCCAGTTCGACGACAGCCGCACGTCCGCACTCCCCGCTGTGCGCGGCACCGGGCCGCGCAAGTCGCGCAGCCAGGCGCAGCGCTTCAACACGCGCGGCGGCAAGGCGTTCGACGTGGTCAACGTCGTGTTCCTCGCACTGGTGGGCGTGCTCGCCCTTGCGCCGTTCCTCTTCGTGCTCGCCAGGTCGTTCGCGTCGGAGACCGAGCTGGAGAAGCGTCCGTTCTTCTTCTGGCCGGATCACTTCGACCTCGGCGCCTACTCCGCGATCTTCACGACGCCCTCGTTCACCCGCGCCGTGGTCACCACGGTGCTCGTGACGGCGGTGGGCACCGTCATCCAGTTGCTGATGACGGTGACGATGGCGTACCCGCTCGCGAAGAAGGACCTGCCCGGGCGCAACTTCATCCTCAGCGCGGTGCTCGTGACGCTCGTGTTCGGCGGCGGCATGATTCCGACGTTCCTCATCGTGAAGCAGCTCGGACTGCTCAACACGTACTGGGCGCTCATCCTGCCGCTGGCGATCAATCCGTTCAGCCTGATCATCATCAAGAACTTCTTCCAGAATCTGCCTGCGGAGCTCGAGGAGTCCGCGAAGGTCGACGGCGCGACGGAAGTCCAGGTGCTGATGCGCATCGTGCTCCCGCTGTCGAAACCGATCCTCGCGACGTTCGCGCTGTTCTACGCGGTGGGCATCTGGAACGACTTCATGTCGCCACTGCTCTACCTCAACGACAGCTCGATGTGGACGCTGCAGATGTTCCTGCAGCAGGTGACGGCGGCCACCGACCTGACGACGGCGCAGCAGAGCGACCCGAGCTACATTCCGCCGTCGCAGGGCATCAAGTACGCGGTGATCGTGGTCGCGACCATTCCGGTGCTGATCTTCTATCCGTTCCTGCAGAAGCACTTCGCCAAGGGCATGCTGATCGGGGCGGTGAAGGGATGACGATCCGACTCGCGGGCGACTCGACCGTCGCCCCGCCCAAGCCGCTCGAGCATCCGCTCAGCGGGTGGGGCGGATATCTGCACGAATACGTCGCCGACGAGGTCGCCAACTACGCCGTCGGCGGCGCCACCACGGAGTCCTTCATCGACGAAGGCAGGTGGTCGGCCCTGCTGAACGACCTGCAGCCCGGCGACACCGTGATCATCCAGTTCGGCCACAACGACCAGAAGGCCAGGCCGCTCCCGGATGCCATGGCCGCCTACCGCGCCCGCCTCACGTCATTCCTTGCCGAGGTCCGGGCGAAGGGTGCGACGCCCGTGCTCGCGACCTCGCCCGAACGCCGGCTCTTCACGGACGACGGACTGCGGATGTCGCACGGCGCGTATCCGCAGATCGTGCGCGACCTCGGCCGGGACGAGGACGTGCCCGTCATCGACCTCACCGCGTTCACCCGGTGGCTCTACACCTGGCTCGGACGCGACGACGCCCGCTGCCTGTTCGTGCACTTCGGTCCGGGCGAGTCGCAGTACTGGCCGGACGGCGTGCACGACGACACGCACTTCAACACCCACGGCGCACGTGCGCTCGCCGCGTTCGTCGCCCACTCGCTGGACGCCGTGCGCCGGGTCGGCGAGCAGGTCGAGCCCGCAGGGCGCTGGGGCGTGCAGCCGTGAGTCGTGCGTCAGGAACTTCCGAGGCCACAGGACCGGCTGGGTCGACGGAACAGGCGGAGCGAGCGGTGCTGTATGCCAACCCGCTGCGCTCACCGGACGACATCGCGGACTGGATCCGCGAGGGTCCGATGCGTGCCGTCGCGGGGGATGAGGGTCTCGAGCTGGAGAGCACGGGGGATGAGGCGGTGCTCGGCGACCACGCGCACTTCACGGTGTGGTGTCCGGAGGAGCTGCCCGACGGGATCCGCGTCTCGTGGTCGTTCCGTCCGCTCACGGACGAGGGCCTCGCGATGGTCTTCTTCGCCGCGGAGGGGATCGGCGCCGACCTGTTCTCGGCAGACCTCGCGCCAAGGAACGGCTACTACCCGCAGTACCACTCGGGCGACATCCGTACGCTGCACGCGTCGTACTACCGGCGGAAGTGGTCGAGCGAGCGACGCTTCACGACCGCGAACCTGCGCAAGTCGCCTGGCTTCCAGCTCGTTGCGCAGGGGGCTGATCCGCTGCCCGCGATCGCCGACATTGACGGGTTCTACCGCGTGCGCGTGGAGAAGGACGGGTCGTCGGTGCGATTCGGCATCGACGATCTGACCCTGTTCGACTGGCGCGACGAGAGCGAAGACGTGTTCGGCGGCGGGCGGATCGGGTTCCGACACATGGCGCCCCTGCGTGCCACGTACCGAGACCTCGAGGTGACCTCTCTGCATGCCTGAATCCCGCGGACGACACCGCATCGACGGATGACGCCGCGGTGCGAACAACAACGGAACCGACCCATCACACGCAACCGACTGACGACACACAACCGAGAGACGACACGGAACTGGCGGACGACGCACCGATGAACACCGGAACGAACACGATGAACGAAACGACGATGCAGCAGACTTCCACAACAGCGGCCGCGGCCTCGGCCGACGTT
>NZ_JBTOLK010000001.1:284818-457566 GCF_054551755.1 Rathayibacter sp. CAU 1779 | reverse complement strand
CTCCCCCCCCCCCGGCCGACGGTACCGATGGCAAAGCCGAGGCCGGATTCGACGGCGTGCAGGTGCGCTGGCTCGGCGACACTCCGCCGGGCGAGCTGCAGACTGCGGCGACCTTCGGCGCTCCGCTGCCGCGGGGGACCGTGGCCTCCGCAGACCTCCTCGAGGTCGTCGACGAGACCGGTGAACCGGTCGCGGCCCAGCTCTGGCCGCTGGCGACCTGGCCGGACGGCTCGCTGAAGTGGGCGGGCGTGGCGACGGCCGACGCGCGCGACGGGTATCGGGTGGTGCCGGCATCCGCTCCGGGTACGGAAACGGGCTCGGCCCTCGGCACGACGGATGCCACAGCGCAGGCCGTTCGCGTGACTCGCGACGCCGACGGCGTGCGCGTCGACACGGGAGCGGTGTCGCTCCTGGTGCCGGCGTCGGGACCGGCGCTGCTGCGCGACGTGCGGATCGACGGTCGCGAGGTCGCGCGTGACGCGCGTCTCGTCAGCGTGCTGCAGACCACGGCGCCCGAAGAAGAGGAACGGCGCGAACGGTCCGACTTCGAGAGCGACGTCACCTCGGTGGAGGTCGAGCAGGACGGTCCCGTTCGTGCCGTGGTGCGTGTGCAGGGCGTTCACCGTGCACTCGACGGCGACCGCAGCTGGCTGCCGTTCAGCGTCCGTCTCTACTTCACTGCCGGACGCGAGGGCGTGCGGATGCTGCACTCCTTCGTGTGGGACGGCGACGCCGATCGCGACTTCCTCGCCGGACTCGGCCTGCGCGTGAGCGTTCCGCTGCGAGAAGCGCTGCACGACCGGCACGTGCGCATCGCGGGCGCCGAGGGCGGCGTCTTCGCGGAGGCCGTTCGGGGCGTCACGGGGCTGCGCCGCGATCCTGGCGACGCCGTGCGCTCCGCTCAGATCGCCGGACGCCCGACCCCGCCGCTGGAGGAGTGGGCGCCGACCGTGTCCAAGCGGCTGGCGCTGATCCCCACGTGGAACGACGTCACGCTGTCGCAGCCCACCCCCGACGGATTCACCCTGCGCAAGCGCACCGCTGCCGGCCACGCGTGGGTCGGCATCGCCGCCGGCACGCGCGCCGAGGGATACGCCTACCTCGGCGACGTCACCGGTGGAGTCGGACTGGGTGTGCGGGACTTCTGGCAGTCGTACCCGGTGCAGCTCGATGTGCGCAACGCGACGACGGACACCGGATCGCTGACCGCGTGGCTGTACTCGCCGGAATCCGAGCCGATGGACATGCGGTTCTATCACGACGGCCTCGGGCAGGACGACTTCGAGACGCAACTCGAAGGCCTCGAGATCACGTACGAGGACTACGAGCCCGGATTCGGTGACGCCCATGGCATCGCCCGCACGCACGAGCTGTGGCTGCGCCCGTACGGGGCGACACCGGCGACGACGGTGTTCGCGGAGCACGCCCGGCTCGTGGCGGACCCGGCGCAGCTCGCCGCCGCGCCCGAGAGCATCCGCGCCGCAGGAGTGTTCGGAGACTGGGCGTTGCCCGATCGGAGCGTGCCGGAGAAGGCACATCTGGAGGACCAGCTCGACGCGCTCTTCGCGTTCTACCGCGATCAGATCGACCAGCGACGCTGGTACGGGTTCTGGAACTACGGCGACATCATGCACACGTACGACCGCGACCGGCACGTGTGGCGGTACGACGTCGGCGGGTACGCGTGGGACAACTCTGAGCTCTCGCCCGACCTGTGGCTCTGGTACTCGTTCCTGCGCACCGGTCGCAAGGACGTGTTCCGCATGGCGGAGGCGATGACGCGCCACACAGGCGAGGTCGACACGTACCACGCGGGCCGCTTCACGGGCCTCGGATCGCGGCACAACGTGCAGCACTGGGGATGCAGCGCCAAGCAGCTGCGCATCAGCAGCCCCGCATACCGGCGGTTCTTCTACTTCCTGACGGCCGACGAGCGCACGGGCGATCTGCTGCACGAGCTGCGCGACAGCGACCGCACCTTCCTGGCCCTCGATCCGACCCGCAAGGTGCGTCCGGATGCCGCCACCTATCGCCCCGACCAGCACGCGCTGGCCATCGGGCTGGGCACCGACTGGGGTGCACTCGCCGCGACGTGGCTGACGGAATGGGAGCGCTCCGGCGACGAGTGGTCCCGTGATCGGCTGCTCGGCACCATGGAGGACATCGGATCCCTCCCGCAGGGATTCCTCACCGGCGAGGCCCTGTACGACCTGAGCACCGGACGCTTCGACACCTCGCGCGACCGCATCTCCGTGTCGCACCTGAGCGCCGTGTTCGGCCTCGTCGAGATGTGCAGCGAACTGATCGCACTGGTCGACGTCCCCGGATTCCGTGATGCCTGGCTGCAGTACTGCCGTCTGTTCCTGGCGACGGATGAGGAGCAGCTCGCCGCCGTGGGCCAGGTGCTCGAAGGCACCAACCTCACGCAGGCGCACAGTCGGCTGCTGGCCTACGTCGCGAACGCGATGGGCGACGAGGAGCTGGCGCGGCGCGTCTGGCGTGCGTTCGATGCATCAGGAGAATTCCTGGCCAGAGGTGATTTCCACGATGCGGATGCCGCATTCCACGTGCACACCGTGTTGCCGCCCGAGGTGCTCGCTCCCGTGCAGGAGGCCGACCGCGTCTCGACGAACGCGTCGGCGCAGTTCGGGCTCGCTGCCATCCAGAACCTGGCGCTCGTCGGCGACGCGATCGCCGAGCGTTCGCTGGAGCCGGACGTGGACGCGGAAACCGTCCGCACGAAGGCGTAAAGGCTCTCGTCGGGGTGCGCGAGTCGGCGCGCGCGCCCCGACGAGATCGCGCGGGAGCGGTGGCGTCCCGACGACTCCCGCACGATGAGCTCGAAGCCCGCCTGTTCGCGTCGGCCGGGTGCGGTGTGGCCCGCGATGCGCTCCGTGAGCATCTCAACGGCACGTCGGGCGATGGTCGCCTTGTCGGGCGCGATCGTGGTCAGTGACGGCATCGAATACCGGCCGTCCTCGATGTCGTCGAAGCCGACGAAAGCGAGCTGTCGTGGAATCTCCAGACCTCGTTCCCACGCGGCGCGCATCGCGCCCAGAGCGAGCAGGTCGTTGAAGCAGAACACGCCGTCCGGCGGATCGGTCTGATCCAGCATCGCCCGCATCGCCACGGCTCCACTCTCCCGCGTATATTCCACCCGAGACATATAGCGGAACGGATCCAGTCCGGCCTCCGTCATTGCTGAGACGAAACCGGCCTCACGCTGGGCTGTCGTGCCTGCTTCGCGACTCTGTCGACCGAGCGCCGCGATGCGCGTCCTGCCGGTTTCGATGAGATGACGCGTCGCAACGTATGCAGCCTCGACGCCGTCCACGGCGATCTGGTCGACGCCGGGACCGTAGTCCTCCTCGCCGAGCAGCACGATGGGTTGCGTCGCCGCGGCGGCCTCGATGTCGGCCGCCGTCAGGTTGAGCGCATTCAGGAGCACGCCATCGAACGGGGCGGAGACCGATCCGCCTTGCAGCACGGCGCGTTCACGCTCCGGATCGCCGTTGGTCTGATCGATGACGAGCGTCAGCGACCTTCGGTCCAACTCGGGGATCAACGACCGTGCGAGGTCGGAGAAGTAGGGGATGTCGAGCTCGGGCACAACGAATGCGATGACTCCGGTACGACTGGTTCGAAGGCCTCGAGCGTGCGGGTTCGGGCGGTAACCCAGCTCGTCGATCACGGCTTGCACACGTCTGCGGGTCTCCGCACCGACACGGCTGGGGATGTTGACGACGTTGGAGACGGTGCGCTGAGACACACCGGCGACCTTCGCCACGTCGTGGGCCGTCACCGCCATGGAGACCTCCTGTTGCATCTCACGAGCGACCGGCGCTGCTGGATCCGGATATGCGCTCAGAGTACTGCCCGCCACCGTTCCGACTGCATCGTGGCAAACGTTTGCCAAATTCTTGTGCTACGTAGCACGTCGGAACTACGGTGGCATCCGTTCTACGTAGCACAAGCGGGCACCGGCGCCACCGGATCGCCCGGAACTGCCGTCGAAGGAGATGAGCACCATGCCCCCCACCACCGCCACCCTGATCGTTCGGGAGGCCGCGTGAGCGCCCTGAACGAACTGCGAGCGCTGAAGGTTCCCAAGGGGACGAAGCGCGTCAAGGACAAGTCGGAGACCAAGGACAACAAGGCGGCGGCGGTCTTCTTGCTGCCGTGGCTGATCGGATTCTTCGCCATCACGCTCGGCCCCATGGTCGCCTCGCTGTACCTGTCCTTCACCGACTACAACCTGCTGCAGAACCCGCACTTCACCGGCCTCACGAACATCGAGCGGATGCTCCAGGACTCGGATCTCGGGAGCTCGTTGATCGTCACCATCGTCTACACGGTGATCTCGGTGCCGCTCCAGCTCGCTGTCGCGCTCGCCATCGCCGTGCTCCTGGACCGAGGGATGCGCGGTCTCGCGTTCTACCGATCGGTGCTGTATCTGCCGTCCCTGCTGGGAGGCAGCGTGGCCATCGCCGTTCTGTGGCGCCTCGTGTTCGGCGGCGAAGGGCTGGTCAACGCGTTCCTCGCCCTGTTCGGCATCCACGGACCGTCGTGGATCGCATCCCCGAACACGGCGCTCGGCACGCTGATCATCCTGCATGTCTGGACGTTCGGTGCACCGATGGTGATCTTCCTCGCGGGCCTGAGGCAGATCCCTCGAGAACTGTACGAGGCGGCATCCACCGACGGTGCAGGCAAGTGGCGTCAGTTCCGCTCGATCACACTGCCGATGCTGAGCCCGATCGTCTTCTTCAACCTCGTGCTCGGCATCATCGGCGCGTTCCAGTCGTTCACACAGGCCTACGTCATCTCGAACGGTTCGGGCGGGCCGACGAACTCGACCCTCTTCATCACTCTGTACCTCTACCAGAAGGCCTTCGGCAGCCTGCAGATGGGATACGCCTCCGCGATCGCGTGGCTTCTGCTGGTGATCGTCGGTGCCGCGACAGCCGTCAACTTCTGGGCCTCCAAGTATTGGGTTTTCTACGATGACTGATCAGCAGACCATCCAGCGTTCTCCGCTCTCGATGCCGGCCGCAGGCATCCGCACGGCACGTGCCCCTCGGGATGCCGCAGCTCGCCGCCGCCGCGTGTGGAGCGTGCTCAGGCACGTGGTTCTCATCGTGCTCTGCGTCGTCATGCTCTACCCGGTGCTGTGGATGGTGGCGAGCTCGCTGCGACCCAACGGGTACATCTTCAACAACCCGAGCCTCGTGCTCAACACGTTCGAGGTGCAGAACTACACCCGCGGATGGGACGCGCTGCAGGCACCGTTCAGCACCTACCTGCTGAACTCGGCGATCATCGTCATCGGCGCGATCATCGGCAACCTGCTGACCTGCTCGCTGGCCGCGTACGCGTTCGCCCGACTGCGGTTCCGGTTCAAGCGGCTGGCGTTCGGGGCGATGCTCGTCACGATGATGCTGCCCATCCAAGTGCTGATCATCCCGCAGTACGTGCTCTACGCGCAGCTCGGCTGGATCAACACCTTCCTTCCGCTGATCCTGCCGAAATTCCTCGCCACCGACGCGTTCTTCATCTTCCTGATGGTGCAGTTCATCCGCGGCATTCCGAGGGAGTTGGACGAAGCGGCGCGGATCGACGGCGCCGGCCATGCGCGCATCTTCCTGCAGATCATCCTCCCGCTGATGAAGCCGGCGCTCGCGACTGCGGCCATCTTCACGTTCATCTGGACCTGGAACGACTTCTTCTCGCAGCTGATCTTCGTCACGGCACCTGACAAGTACACGGCATCCGTCGCACTGCGCCAGTTCGTCGACCCGACATCCCAGTCCGACTTCGGAGCGCTCTTCGCCATGAGCGTGGTCACCCTCATTCCGGTCTTCCTCGCATTCCTGTTCGGTCAGCGATTCCTGCTGCGGGGCATCGCGACCACCGGAGGCAAGTGAGCGGATGCCCGCCAGTGCGTTCTCGAGACCCCTTGGGGTTCCCCGGAGAGCCCGCCCGATCGACCCCTCTGAACACCACGTCACGTCATCCATTCGAAGGAGAATCATGAAACGTCCCACCCGCATACGCCGGCACGCCATCGCTGCGGTCGCCGCGATCTCCGCACTCCTGCTCAGCGGCTGCGCCGTCAGCGGCGGCGGAACCGCCGCCGGCAGCACCGACGGAGGCGCCAAGCTCAGTGACAAGCCGGTGACCATCTCGCTCTACTGGTGGGGTTCGGCCTCACGCGTCACCTCGACCGAGGCTGCGGTGAAGCTGTTCGAGAAGGCGCATCCCAACATCACCGTGAAGATGCAGTCGACCGACTGGGGCAGCTACTGGGACAAGCTCGCCACGAGCGTCGCCGGAGGCCAGGCGCCCGACGTCATGCAGTTCGACCAGGTCTACGTCGCGTCGTATGCGCAGCGCGGCGCGCTCGCCGATCTCGGCGACTACAGCAAGTACCTCGACACCTCCTACCTGTCGAAGAACGTGCGAGACACCGGTGAATACGACAGCAAGCTCTACGCGGTGCCGATCGGCCTGAACTCGATCGGTGTCGCGATCAACAAGAGCGTGCTGGACGAATACGGCGTGAAGATGCCGGACACGACATCGTGGACGTGGGACGACCTGACCGCTCTGGCGAAGAAGATCACCAAGGCGTCCGACGGAAAGGTGCTCGGGCTCGACCCGCTGGGCGGAGACTCGGTCTCTCTCACGCTGTGGGCGAGGCAGCACGGGAACGCGCTGTTCAACGACAAGGGTGATGTGGTGCTGAAGCCGTCGGTGCTCACCGACTACTGGAAGTACTCGCTCGCCCAGATCAAGGAGGGCATCACGCCCAGCGCATCCCAGCTCGCCGAGGGCTCGGGGGCGACGATCGACCAGACCGATCTCGCCACCGGCAAGGTCGCGATGACGTTCGTTCCGTCGAACCTCACCGCGTACCAGGTGGCAGCGCCGGACGAGAAGCTCGACATGCTGCCCTTCCCAGCAGACTCGAACGCGAAGAAGGGATGGCAGTACCTGAAGTCGTCGATGTACTGGACGCTCTCGAGCAAGTCGCAGCATCCGGCAGAGGCGGCCGAGCTGATCGACTACCTGACCACGAACTCCAAGGTCGGAAAGCTGTTCGGCGCCGAGCGCGGAACGCCCGCCAACCCTTCGTTCCAGAAGGTGATCACGCCCGATCTGGCTGGATCGGACAAGATCGTCATGAACTACATCAAGCAGGCCACCGCAGAGTCGGGAACTCCAGCTCCGATCACCCCGGTGGGCGGCCAGGACGCCGACAGCCTGCTCAGCCAGTACTGGCAGAACGTGCAGTTCGGCAAGGCGACGCCGGAGCAGGCGGCACAGCAGTACATCGCAGAACTGAAGAAGGACATCGCAGCAGCCAAGGGCTGACGGCGAGAGCTGCGTGGTGGGGCGTCGTGCCAGGCGCCCCACCACTGCGCGTCCTCCACAAAGGCCCGGCCTCGTGCGCCGGTCTCGACCACGCGCCCGACCTCGAAGACGGTCCGCGCACCACATCGCTTGGGAACCAGACATCATGACACACCCCCTTTCCTTTCCGGCAGCGCTTCCGAACGGACGCGGCGACGACCATCAGCAGCCCAGGCCCGAGTATCCGCGTCCGCAGTTGGTGCGCGACGGCTGGCTGAACCTCAACGGCACGTGGGAGTTCGAGATCGACGCCGGCGACAGTGGGCTGGAGCGCGGGCTTCTGGCGCGGAAACTCGTGGATACGATCACGGTGCCGTTCGCACCGGAGTCCGCGGCATCCGGAATCGAGAACACCGACTTCATGGATGCCGTCTGGTACCGCACGCGGTTCACGGTGCCTGAGGGCTGGGACGGCAAGCACGGCATCCTCCACTTCGGTGCCGTCGACCACGACACGACCGTGTGGGTGGACGGGGTCGAAGCCGTGCGCCACCGCGGCGGATTCACTCCGTTCAGGGCGCAGCTGGGTGAACTGACGCCGAGCGCCGAGATCACGGTGGTCGTGCGTGCCCGCGACCTGCGACGCGAGCCGAAAGCGGGTGGCAAGCAGGCCACCTGGTACGAGAACACCGACTGCTACTACACGCGCACCACCGGCATCTGGCAGACCGTGTGGGTGGAGGCGGTCGACCCGCTGCACCTGCGTCGGGTGCGGATCACGCCGGACCTCGACTCGCGCTCGTTCCAGTGCGAGCTGGTGCCCAGCCGCAATGTCGCAGGTGCGACCGCCACGCTGCGCCTGTACGCGAACGGATCCCTCGTCACGACCGCCGTCGCCGGCCTGAGCACGGGCCTGTCGGGAACGGTTCGACTCGAGGTCGCCGAGGGCGACGTGCGCCCGTGGTCGCCGGCGGACCCCTTCCTCTACACGCTCGAGATCGACGTGGCGGACGCCTCGGGTACGGTCACCGACCGCGTCTCGAGCTATGCGGGGCTGCGCGCGGTCGCGATCGACGGAACAGCGGTGCTCCTCAACGGTGAGCACGTGTTCCAGAGACTGGTATTGGACCAGGGGTACTGGCCGGAGTCCCTCATGACCGCGCCCAGCGATGACGCGCTCGTGCGGGACATCCGCCTAGGCATGGAGGCAGGTTTCAACGGCGCGCGGCTCCACCAGAAGGTCTTCGAGGAGCGCTATCTGTACCACGCCGACCGGCTGGGATACCTGGTGTGGGGCGAGTTCGGGGACTGGGGCGTCTCGGGAGCCGGAACGATCGGTCACAATCAGGGGCCGACCGCATCCTTCATCACGCAGTGGCTCGAGGCGCTCGAACGCGACGTGAACCACCCGGCGATCATCGGCTGGTGCCCGCTGAACGAGACGCATCAGACGCTGCACGATCGCATCACCGTGCTCGACGACGTGACGCGCGGCATGTTCCTGGCGACGAAGCTGGCCGATCCGTCGCGTCCGGTGATCGACGCGTCGGGGTACTCGCATCGAGTACTCGAGGCCGACGTGTGGGATGCCCACTCGTACGAGCAGGATCCGGTCGCGTTCGCCCACGAGCAGGCAGGATGCGCCGATGGGCAACCCTACTTCAACACGGAGGACGGGCGTCTCATCTCCGTTCCGTACGACGGCCAGCCGTTCTTCGTCTCCGAGTTCGGCGGCATCTGGTGGAACGAGGAGATCGCCCGGGCAGACGACGGCCGCTACTCATGGGGATACGGACAGCGCGTACGCACCATCGAGGAGTTCTACGAGCGGTTCGCCGGTCTCGTGGACGTGCTCCGCCAGGATCCGAGCATGTTCGGCTACTGCTACACGCAGCTCACCGACACGTTCCAGGAGCAGAACGGCCTGTACGACTTCCATCGGCGGCCCAAGTTCGACCTGGAGCGCATCCGCGCCGTGCTGGGGGCGCCAGCAGCGTACGAGTCGCGTTCGCGCGACTGACTCGTCGAGACGTCAGGAAATGTCATCCGCTGGATGGCGGTTTCGGCCGGTCGGACATCGCATTTCCTGACGTCTCGCGGCTGCTCCGCCTTCGTGAAACTCTTCAGCGCCCTGGATTCGTGAAACGCTTCAGAGGGCAGAAGATGCTCCTCGCTTCGTCGCGAACAGCATTTTCTGCCCTTCAAACGCGTTCTCTGAGGGCCAACGGTCGCGATGGCGATGGCGATGGCGGTCGCGATGGCGATGGCGATGCGCGCGTCAGCGCGGCTCGTACCTCGTCGTCTCCTGCGTCGCGATGACGAGGCGGCGCAGGACGTCGAGTCCGCCGGACACCGCGCCCGCGGCGCGAGCCTGAACGAGCACGTTTCCGAGTGCCGTCGCCTCGACGGGTCCCGCGATCACCGGGACTCCGGCGCGGTCCGCCGTCGCCTGGCAGAGCAGCACGTTCTGCGATCCGCCACCGACGATGTTGATGGCAGAGAGCGGAGTGCCTGCGAGAGCGGATGCCCGTGCAGCGGCGCGCGCGAACGCATCCGCGAGCGACTCCACGATGCTCCGCACGTATTCCGCCCGGCTGCCGGGGGCGCGACCCGCGGCCTCGACGCAGAGCTGGGCGACCCTGGAAGGCATGTCGCCCTGGGGCATCAGCCGCGGATCGTCGATGTCGAAGAGTATGAACGACACGTCAGGCCCGGACGCCTCGGCGAGGAGCTCGGAGAGCAGTCGTGCCGGGTCGGGCTGCCTCGAATCGGTGTTGGGCCTCGAATCGGTGTCGCGCCACGCACGCACGCACTCGTTCAGCACCCACAGACCCATCACGTTGTGCAGAAGCCTGGTCGTGGCGTCGACGCCGCGTTCGTTCGTGAAGCCTGCGTCGCGGGCCTCGGCCGTGAGCACCGGGGTCGCGGTCTCGGCGCCGACGAGACCCCAGGTGCCGCACGAGATGAACGCGGAGCCCTCGCCGGCGGAGGTCGCGAACGGCGTCGCGACAACCGCGGATGCCGTGTCGTGCGAGCCGACGGCGACGACCGGCGTCGAATCCACGAGCCCGGTCCGCGCCGTGATCTCCGCGGTCAGCGTGCCGATCACCGTTCCCGGACGCACGATGGGCGGCAGGATGTCCGTCGGCAGCCCGACCCGCGCCGCGAGGTCCGTGTCCCAGTGCGGGTCCGCATCCGTCGCCGCCACGAGACCGGTGGTCGAGGCGTTCGTTTCCTCGGCGACGCGGACGCCTGTGAGCCAGTAGGCGAAGAGGTCAGGGATCAAGGCGATGCCGTCGCGATCGCCGCTTGAGCCGGCGTTGTCGCCGGTCGAGCTTCCGCGGTCGGCGTTCGAACCGTGGTTGCGGTGGCGAACGCCATCAGGGTGCAGCGCGCTGTCCGCCGCGAACTGGTACAGCGTGTTGAACGGCAGGAACTGGAGCCCATTGTGCTCGTAGAGCTCGTCGAAGGGGACGAGCCGGTGCACGGCATCCACTCCCGCGTCGTTGCGGGCGTCCCGGTAGTGGAACGGCTCCGCCACGAGCTCGCTGCCGCGCAGAATGCCGTAGTCCACCGCCCAGGAGTCGATGCCGATCGATGCGATGCGCTCGCCGCGACGGGCGGCGGAGGCCGCGGCATCCGCGAGTCCGTCGAGCACAGCGTCGCGTAGGGCCGCGATGTTCCAGTGCAGGCCGTCGGCGCGCTGCACCGGTTCGTTCGGGAAGCGCGCCACCTCCTCCAGCTCCAGCAGCGGGGCGGTGGCTTCCGCCGTCGAACCGGGGATCCGGGCGGCGGCGCCGTCGGTCTCGCCGCCGGCGCGGACACGAGCGAGCATGACCCGTCCGCTGGTCGCACCGAGATCAACGGCGGCGACCACCAGGGGTGCGTCTCCGTCGGGGAGCTGCTCGCTCATCGCAGGAACGCGGCCGCGACGCCCGAGTCGACGGGGATGTGGAGTCCCGTCGTGCGACTGAGCTCGGGTCCCGTGAGCACGTATACGGCGTCGGCGACGTTCTCGGGCACGACCTCGCGCTTGAGGATGGTGCGGTTCGCGTAGTACTGGCCGAGGTCCTCTTCCTTCACGCCGTACGTTGCTGCCCGGTTGGCGCCCCATCCCGAGGCGAAGATGCCGGAGCCGCGCACGACGCCGTCGGGGTTGATGCCGTTGACCCGCACACCGTGCTCGCCCAGCTCGACCGCCAGCAGGCGCACCTGGTGCGCCTGGTCGGCCTTCGTCGCGGAATAGGCGATGTTGTTCGGGCCGGCGAAGACGCTGTTCTTCGACGAGATGTAGACGATGTCACCACCCATGCCCTGGGCGATGAGAGCGGATGCCGCGGCCTTCGACACGAGGAACGACCCCTTGGCCATCACGTCGTGCTGCAGATCCCAGTCCTTCTCGGTGGTCTCCAGCAGCGGCTTCGAAAGCGAGAGCCCGGCGTTGTTGACCACGAGGTCGATGCCGCCGAACGCGAGCACCGTCGCGTCGATGGCGGCCTGCACACCCTCGGCGTCCGCGACGTTCGCTGCGACGCCGATCGCGACATCCGTGGTGCCGAGCTCGGCCGCCACGGCCTGCGCCTTCTGGAGGTCGAGGTCGGCCACGACGACGCAGGCGCCTTCTTTCGCCAGGCGCGTTGCGATGGCCTTTCCGATACCGGATGCCGCGCCGGTGACGAACGCGATGCGTCCCTGGTGGGTCTTCGGCTTCGGCATGCGCTGCAGCTTGGCCTCCTCGAGCGCCCAGTACTCGATGCGGAACTTCTCAGCATCCGAGATGGGGGAGTACGTCGAGAGCGACTCCGCGCCGCGCATCACGTTGATGGCGTTGACGTAGAACTCACCGGCCACGCGTGCGGTCTGCTTGTTGGCGCCGTAGCTGAACATGCCGACGCCGGGAACGAGCACGATGAGCGGATCAGCACCGCGGATCGCAGGGCTGTCGGCAGTCGCGTGCGCGTCGTAGTACGCCTGGTAGTCGGCGCGATACTGACCGTGCAGCTCCTTCAGGCGGGCGATCTGCTCCTCGACGGATGCCGTGGCCGGCAGATCGAGCAGCAGCGGCTTCACCTTGGTGCGCAGGAAGTGGTCGGGGCAGCTGGTGCCGAGCGCGGCCAGCGCAGGCGCCTTCTCCGACGCCAGGAAGTCGAGCACGACATCCGAGTCGGTGTAGTGCCCGACCATGGGCTTGTCGTGGGATGCCAGGCCGCGGATCGTGGGGGCGAGCGCCGCCGCACGGGCCGCACGCTCGGCATCCGCAAGGGCCTCGAATCCGGCCCGAACAGCGCCGAACGGTTCGGGATGCCCGTGCTCGGCGATGTAGTCCGCAGCGGTCTCGATGATCCACAGCGAGTTCGCTTCGGCTTCCTCGGAGGTGTCGCCCCATGCGGTGATGCCATGGCCACCGAGCACGGCACCGACGACCTCGGGGTTCGCGGCTTTGATGGCAGCGAGGTCCAGGCCGAGCTGGAAGCCTGGACGGCGCCACGGAACCCACGCCACCTTGCCGCCGAAGATCGTGGCGGTCAGGGCCTCGCCGTCCGCGGCGGTCGCGATCGCGATTCCGGAGTCCGGGTGCAGATGGTCGACGTGCGCGGCATCCACCAGTCCGTGCATGGCGGTGTCGATCGACGGTGCCGCGCCGCCCTTGCCGTGCAGGCAGTAGTCGAACGCGGCGACCATCTCGTCCTCGCGCTCGACGCCCGGGTACACGTTCACCAGGGAACGCAGCCGGTCCAGACGCAGCACGGCCAGACCCGACTCCGTCAGCGTGCCGAGGTCTCCGCCGGATCCCTTCACCCACAGCAGCTCGACATCTTCACCCGTGACGGGATCGGTCTCGGTGCCCTTCGCGGACGTGTTGCCGCCCGCGTAGTTCGTGTTGCGCGGATCGGAGCCCAGGCGATTGCTGCGCGCGATGAGCTCGCTCGCGGTCTGGTTGGTCATGGCTGGTTCCTTCTAGGTGGATGCGGGCTCAGGTGGGTGCTGGGCGCTCAGGCGGATGCGGGGAGCGAGCGGATGCGCGCGGCGTACCGGTCGATGGAGACCGTCGCGGCCGGCTCGTCCGGCCGGTTGAGGTACCCGTGTCCGGTGCCGGGCTCGGTGAGGACCTGGATGTCGCGCCCGGCGGCTCGCAACGTCGCCGCGAACACCTCGCCGGAGACGCGCAGCTCGTCGACCTCGCCGTTGATCATGATCGTCGGCGGAAACTCCGCCAGGTCGGATGTCGTCGCGAGCCCTGGAGCGGCCATGATGTCGGCGCTCTCGGCAGGCGCGTCGAGGTAGTTCTCGTACATGGAGCGCACGGGATCGGGTCCGAAGCGGTCGGCATCCGGGTCGGCGTCGAGTGCCGAGCGCAAGGCAGCATCCGGTGCCGGCTGGATGGCGAGCAGCGTCGGATACGCGAGCACGTCCAGTGCCGGCACGGGTCCGCCTTCCGCCATGAGCCGCAGCGTCGCACCGGCGGCGAGGTTGCCGCCCGCGCTCGCGCCGCCGAGCGCCCACGCGCCCGTCGCCAGACCGGATGCCACGGCCCATCCGAACGCGAACGCCACCTCCTGGGACGCGACGGGATAGTGCACGCCGTCGCGTCCGGATCCGTTCTCGGCGGCCTGCGGTGCGAGGCGGTAGTCGACCGAGACGACGACGATGCCGCGCGCGGCGAACGACCGTGCGACCCAGTCTCCCTCCGGCATGTCGAGGTCACCGGCCCAGAATCCACCGCCGTGCAGCCACACGAGGCCTTGGCCGCTTGCTTCTCCGCTCGGACGGTAGATCCTCACCGGGACCGCGCCGTGCGGACCGTCGATGGTGCGGTTCTCGGTGGCGATGCCGGCGATCAGGTCGGCGGTGATGGTCGGTGCAGCCGATTCCGGTGCTGCCGTCGGCTGCTGTGTCGCGGGAGATGAGGTCGTCATGCGCCCCATCCTGCCTGGGTGCCGCCGACGCGCTCGGCTTCGATCTTCTCCTGGTATCCGGATGCCGCATACGCAGCCATCGGATCGCGCGGAAGACCGCGGGACTCACGCCAGTCGGCGAGGTCGGAACGGACATCCGTGTAGAAGGCGTCCATCACGATGCCGTTGGCGGCCAGCACGTCGCCTGCGGCCTGGGCTGCCGACAGCGCGTCGCGGTCGACGAGCAGCGCGCGGGCCGTCATCTCCTGCACGTTGAGCACGGAGCGGATCTGGCCCGGCACCTTCTTCTCGATGTTGTGGCACTGATCGAGCATGAACGCGACGTCGGGGTTGGCGTATCCGCCGCCGCGGATCACCTCGAGGATGATGCGGAACAGCTGGAACGGATCCGCGGCCCCCACGATGAGGTCGTCGTCGGCGTAGAAGCGCGAGTTGAAGTCGAACGAGCCGAGCTTTCCGAGGCGCAGCAGCTGCATCACGATGAACTCGATGTTCGTGCCTGGCGCGTGGTGGCCGGTGTCGAGGCACACCACGGCGCGGTCGCCGAGGGCGGCGGTCTGCGCGTACGAGGTGCCCCAGTCCGGAACGTCGGTGTGGTAGAACGCGGGCTCGAAGAACTTGTACTCGAGCACAAGACGCTGGCCTTCGCCGATCCGCTCGTAGATCTTCGACAGCGAGTCGTGCAGGCGGTCCTGGCGGGCGCGCATGTCGTCCTGGCCGGGGTAGTTGGTGCCGTCGGCCAGCCAGATCTTGAGGTCACGGCTGCCGGTCTCGTTCATGATGTCGATGCACTCGAAGTGGTGATCGATCGCCTTCTGGCGGATCACCGGGTCCGAATGTGTGACGGAGCCGAGTTTGTAGTCGTCGTCCTGGAACGTGTTCGAGTTGATCGTGCCCAGCTCGACGCCGTTGTCCTCGGCGTGCTTCTTCAGCTCGGAGTACGACGGCACCTTGTCCCACGGGATGTGCAGAGCGACGGTCGGCGCGAGGCCGGTGTTCTTGTGCACCTGCGCGGCATCGGAGATCTTCTCGAACGGGTCGCGCGGAGTGCCGGCCGAGCCGAAGACCTTGAAGCGGGTGCCCGAGTTGCCGAACGCCCAGCTCGGCAGCTCGATCGCCTGCTGTGCGAGCAGGTCGAGGGTGGCGGACGGGATGGTCATGGTGGTGCCTTTCTTACCGGCCCCGCATCCTCGCGGGGAACTGCTGTGGTCGAAGTCTGCGCCTACGCGGACGCGTCTGTGGTGTCGATCGCGTCCGACGAGGAGGCGGCGTCCGGGGCGCTCTCGGTTGCGGAATCCGCTGCCGCGAGGAGATCGGCGAGGTTGAACACCTCGGGAAGCTGCTCGGATGCCTGGTCCGCGCGCCCGTCGAGCGCTACGAAGAAGCGGCCCATGTCGGCCTCCCACCTCGCAGCCACCTCGGATTCTGCGAGGTAGCGGTCGCTGGCGGCCGCGTCATCCGTCTCGAAATACCCGATCAGCTCGCCGTCGTCGGCGAGGAAGAGGGAGTAGTTGCGCCGCCCGGAGGCCGCGATCTCGCGCAGCATCTCTGGCCACACTTCCGCGTGTCGACGGCGGTATTCGTCGAGGAGTTCCGGGCGCACTCGGAGTCGGAAGCACACACGCTGCGGTGACGACATCGGCCGTCCTCTCCCTTCGCGCTGCGCGTCAGTCGCTCGACTGGGCAGGCGCTATTGAATCGTTTCATAGATCGCGGCCGTCTGCAAGCACGATCACTTGAGCGATACTGGCCCGAGGCGTCCTTGTGAATCGATTCAGCGGTTGATACCGTGACCGTTGTCGGTGGACAGAGCCCGGAAGCGATGCGGAAGCCGTCAGCGCACGCGTATGGTCCGCGGCCGGCGAGAGCGCCGTGAGATGATTCGGTTCACGCGTTTCGAACACCGCCGGCGCAATCCGCCTTTGGAGACGGGAGCGCAGCGGACGCGTTCAGGAGGTGCACATGGTCAGCGTGCGCGACGTGGCAATCGCAGCAGGAGTGTCGGTCGGAACGGTCTCGAACGTGCTGAACCGGCCCGATCGAGTCGCCGCAGCCACCGTCGAGCGTGTCAACGCGGCGATCGCCGAGCTTGGTTTCGTCCGCAACGACGCCGCTCGTCAGCTTCGCGCTGGGCGGAGCCGAAGCATCGGACTGATCGTGCTCGACGTCGGAAACCCCTTCTTCACTGACGTGGCGCGCGGCGCGGAGAGGCGGGCCGCGGAAGACGGCTTCTCCGTGCTGGTCGGCAACAGCGATGAGTCGACCCCGCGCGAGAGCGGCTACCTCGATCTCTTCGAGGAGCAACGCGTGCATGGAGTGCTGATCAGTCCCGTTGCCGACGACCTGCCGCGCTTGCGCAAGACGCGGGAGCGCGGCATCCCCGTCGTTCTCGTCGACCGTGAAGCGCCAGACCACAGCTTTTCCTCCGTCGCCGTCGACGACGTCGCGGGAGGCAAGACCGCCGTGGAACACCTGATCGATATCGGGCGTAAGCGCATCGCCTTCGTTGGCGGCCCCGATTCGATCAGACAGGTGGCGGATCGTCTGGCAGGGGCTCGGATCGCGGCATCCGAACGTGCAGGAGTGGCACTCGAGTACATCCCGACCGCGTCGCTCACGGTGCGAGCCGGCGTGCAAGCCGCGAAGACGTTGCTTGCACGGGATGTATCGCAGCGGCCGGATGCCGTTTTCGCTGCCAACGACCTCATTTCGATCGGCGTGCTGCAGGCCGCCATGCTCGCCGGGGTGCGTCTGCCTCACGACCTCGCCATCGTCGGTTACGACGACATCGACTTCGCCGCCACGGCCACGGTTCCACTGACGTCGATGCGGCAGCCGGCCGCCTTGATCGGCCACACCGCTGTCGATCTTCTCCTCGCGGAAGCGGAACAGGGAGAAGGCTTCGAACCGAAGCAGGTGGTGTACCAGCCGGAACTCGTGGTGCGACAGTCGACCATGCTGGACTGACCGTCCGGAGCGCATGGCGGGTTGGGGAACGCGCAGGTAGCTCGAATCCGAAAGAGAACATCGCGGAGTTCGCGTGAACTCCTCATGTCCCGAGGGTCGACGACGATCACTGGAGGAGCAATGCACCACCACGAGCTGGCTCTCGCCGCGTACATCGACGACGTTCGAAGCGATCCTGACGTGCTCGGGGTGATCCTGGTCGGATCGCCGGCCAGGGGATCGGAACGGGAGAGTTCCGACGTCGACGTCTATCTCGTCGTGACGGACACCGCATTCGAGCGGAGCACGGATGCCGGCAACTTCGCCTGGACCGCCCGTCACGGTCTGGATTACCCCGGGTCATACATCGACGTGAAGCTGGTTTGCCCCGGATATCTCGCGGCGGCCGCGGAGCGCGGAGACGACCCCACCCGGGCCTCGTTCGCTGGGGCTCGGATCGCCTTCTCACGCGGTGAGCCGCTGGATGCCGTGCTCGCCGATATCTCCACTCTTCCCGAGGTCGCGTGGAGCCAACGCATCCGATCGCATGTCGCGCAGGCGCTGCTCTATGGCGGGTACTTCCTCGTGCAGGGCGACGACCGGGGAGACGCGTTCCTCGTGCGTCACGCAGCCGTGCATCTGACCCTCGCGGCGGCACGTGCCGCGCTCGCCTCTGCGCACGTGCTCATGCCGGGACCGAAGTACATTTCCTCCCTCGTGCGATCCGTTCCTTCACCCGAAGGGTTCGTCGACTCGTGGCAACGCGCCGTGGACGAGCCGGGCGTCGAGACTGGATCCGACCTGCTGGCCAGGCTGACGGATTGGCTCGGCGCAGGAGTCACGGCGGATGAAGCGCTGTCCACGTTCATCCGTGACAATGAACTCACCTGGCTGCGTGGGGGCGTTCCCGCCGAATACCTCTAGACGGGTCGCCTGGCGACGCGGCATCCGCGTCTTCATGTTGTTCGCTCGACGCCGAGAACCGGAGTTCGGTGCGTCTCGCTGGCACTCGGCGTGGCGAGGCAGCGCGGGTGAACGCCGATTGTGGGCCGGCCGGATTGTCAGCCCTTGACGGCGCCGCTCGTCATGCCCGCCACGATCTGCCTGTTGAAGAAGATGTACATGATCAGCGGCGGAATCGTGATGAGCAGGATGCTCATGAACAGCAGGTTGTACTGGCTCACCGACTGGCTCTGGTAGTTGTAGAGCGTCAGCTGAACTGTCGGATTGTCACTGCTCGGCAGGAAGTAGAGCGGTCCCGTGAAGTCGTTGAACACCGCGACCGCCTGCACCACGACCACCGTGATCACCACAGGCCGCAGCAGCGGCAGGATGACGCGGAAGAAGAGTCGCATCGGCCCTGCGCCGTCGATGATCGCGGCCTCGTCCAGCTCACGCGGGATGGTGGCCACGAAAGCCCGGAACAGCAGGATCGCGAACGAGAGCCCGAGGGTGGCCTCGATGAGGATCATGCCGGGGAGCGTGTCGAATATTCCGAGGCCTTGAAGCACCCAGATGGTCGGGACAACGGCCGGAGGCACGATCAGTCCGGCGAGCACGAAGAAGTTCGCGACGTGATTCAGCTTCGAACGCTTGCGCTGCAGCAGATAGCCGACCATCGCCGAGAACACGACCATGATGACGACGCTGACGATGGTCAGGATGAAGCTGTTGATGAATGCGGCGAGCAACTGAAAGTTGTTCGTCTGGATCACTTCGAAGAAGTTCTGCCCGACCTGCCACGTGCTTGGCAGTGTGAAGCCCATCAGCCCCGCTTCCTTCGGATCCTTCGCGGCCTGCAGCACCACGAAGATGAACGGCACGAGGAAGACGACGAACGACACCAGGATCGCGATGATGCCGACGAGATACTTCCTGGCGAAGCGGCGGAAGGTCATCGGTCGTCGTGCGGGCTTGTAGCGACGGCGATCGTTGGGGTCCGTCGTGGTGATTGCCTTGGTGACTGTCACAGCTCCGCCTCCCTTCGGTTGAGCAACCATTGGACGGGCACCATGATGGCCGTCACCACGATGAAGAGAATGACGTTGCCTGCGGTGGAGAGCCCGAAGAATCCCGCCTGGTACTGCTTGTAGATGACGGACGCGATGACGTCGCTGGAGAATCCGGGTCCGCCGTTCGTCATGGCCCAGATGAGGTCGAACGACCGCAGTCCGCCGATGAGCGAGAGGATGATGACGGTCGCCATCGCCGGCCGAACGAGCGGCAGGGTGACGTTGCGGAACACGTTCCAGGATCCGGCTCCGTCGACGCGCGCCGCCTCGAAGTACTCGGACGGTATCGCCACGATTCCCGCCATGAAGATGAGGGTCGCGATGCCGACGCCCTTCCAGATGTCGACACCTGCCACGGTCAGCAGCGCGAGGTGCGGATCCGTGTACCACCCGGGCTGCGGCAAGTGGAAGAAGCCGAGCACCGAGTTGACGACGCCATGGAACGGATCCAGCAGCGACTTGAACGTAAGACCGACGCCGACCGTCGAGACGAGCACGGGGAAGAAGACGACAGCGCGCAGGTAGCCGCGACCGAAGATCGGACTGGTGAGAAGCAGCGCGAGCGCGAGGCCGAGTACGACCTTCGCGGCCGACGTCAGGAAGCCGTAGATGAGGGTGTTGATGAAGCCTTGCGTCAGCGCCGGCGTCTGGAAGAACTGGACGAAGTTGCCCAGCCCGATGAACTGCTGACTGAAGAGGGTCCACCTCGTCAGGGCGAAGTAGAACGACGAGAACGTCGGGAGCGCGAAGAAGATGAGGTACAGCACCCCGGCGGGGATGTAGAACCAGGAGGGGTAGGGGCTGCGCACGCCTCGGTGTTTGTCTCCCCGCGATCTGCCCGGCGTCTTCGTGGGGTTCGCGGGGTCGATGCGCACGGCGGTCGTCGTCATTGACACTCCTTCATGGGGAGTGGGGGGCCGAAGGCCTCCCACTCCCACTCGATGATCATGAGTCGGTCAGTATCACCAGCCCTTGATTCCCAGCTGCTGGGCCTGCGCCTTCACGTCCTGGTCGTACTGCTGGGCACCGACCTGAGCCGTCGTGGTACCCGAGCCGACACCGACGAGGATCGTCTCGAGGTTCGGTCCCTTGATGGGCGACTTGAACTCGAGCGCGGGGCTTGCCTGGTCATCGTCGATGTACTTCTGCACATCCTTGGTGAAGTCGGGAGCGTCGCTCGGAAGCTTGCAGGCGCTGGTGGCGTACGGCCCGGCCGCCGCTCCCGTCTGGTTCTGAATGGTGCAGCCATCCGAGGAGTTCGCGAAAGCGACGAAGTTCTTCGCGGCCTGCAGCTTGTCCCCTGTCGTCGTGCTGGGAATGTACAGCGCGTTGGGCTCCCACAGCGTCAACGACGTGTACTTCGCGTCGGGCGACGGGATGGCGAAAACACCGACGTCGTTCATGTTGTTCGGCTCGTTCTGCTGCACGGTCGCCATGGAGCTGGTGAGCATCGGATACTGCGCTGCCTTGCCCGTGGCAAGGGCGTCCATTGCTTGGGCGTTCGTCATCGAGGCGTAGTCCTTGTTGACGAGCCCGTCCGCAACGATCTCAGAGGTGTGCTGGAAACCCTCGAACGCGGGTGCGTTCACGTACTTCGCATCGCCCTTGTTGTTCGTGTAGTTGTCGGCCCAGTTCGGATCCTGCTTGTTGATGTTCGCGAAGTCCCCGAGCACGAGCAGCTGGCTCGTCCACGTGTCGCCGAACGACTGGAGGACCGGGGTCACGCTCGGATCGGCCGACTGGATCTTCTTGCTGTTGGCGATGAACTCGTCCCAGGTCGTAGGAACGGAGAGCCCGAGCTGTTGATAGATCTTCTTGTTGTAGAGGATTCCACCGGCCGACGATGTGCCGAGCGGGGCCCCGTACACCTTTCCGCCGGCGGTCACGACTTCTTTGAAGTTCTTGTCGAGGTCCTTCACCCAGCTCTGGTCGCTCAGGTCGGTCATCGTCGTCTTCGGGTTCAGTGCTTGGAACAGCGAGCCTGAGTTGTAGTGGAAGACGTCGCTCATGGTCTTGGTCGACAGCTTGGTCTTCATCAGGTTGTCGCCCTGGGTGCCGGCCGGCTGCGTGTTCAGCTTGACTGTGACCTCCGGGTACTTCTTCTCGAAGCCCGTGATCAGCGCCTTGGCTTGTGCGGTGTCGGCGGCGTCGTTCTGCGTGAGGAAGGTGATGGTCACCTTGCTTCCCGTGTTCGAGCCGGTGCTGCCGAATCCGCTGCACCCGGTCAGTGCGAGCGCAACGGCCGCGACGGACGCGGTGCTGACGAGAGCGCGCCGCAGGGGAGAGAACTTCATCCGGTTACCTCCTTGTATCGCGAGTGGTGCATTCCGCTCGCCACCGGGAATTCCTCGAATGGCAATTGAAACCATTCAATGTCTCGAACGATACGTCGCTGGAGAGGGAGGGTCAAGGAATTTATGGCAGGAATCGGTCACAACCGGATAAACCGGAATTGGTAAGCGCTTTCTCGGAGAGATTCCGCCCTGAATCGATTCACTGTGTGCATTTGCGGTCAGGTCAAGGGCAATGCGTCGACCGAAGTCGTCGTGCGCTCACGTGCCTCATGGACGAAGCTGCATGGCCGCGGAGAGCGAGCCATCACGTACCGGAGATGGCTCAGGGGCGGCCGGCAGCGCAATACCGCTCGTCGCCAGCGTCTCATTCCGCCGCCGGTGCGTCACGCCGTCCGCAGTTCGGCGCTGGCGACGACCGAGCCGGCCGAGAGCTGGCGGTCGCCGGCTCCGGGCAGCCGTAGAACGCCGTCCACGCCGTCCGGCAATTCGGCCTCCACCGTCAGCACTCCGTTGACGAGCTTCCAGTGCACGCTCACGCGACCGCGTGGAGTCTCCAGCGCCGTGTTCGCTTCGGTGAGCCCGCCACCGGGCTGTGGGGCGATGAGTACCGAGGCATAGCCAGGGGTCAAAGGTGCAATTCCGCCGACGACGCGATGCATCCAATCGGCGACTGCGCCGAGCGCGTAGTGATTGAAGCTCGTCATCTCCCCGGGATTGATGGTGCCGTCGGGGAGCATCGAATCCCATCGCTCCCACACGGTCGTGGCACCCATCGTCACGGGGTACAACCACGAGGGGCATTCACGCTCCAGCAGCAACCGGTACGCGGTGTCGACGTGCCCGGTCTTCGTGAGGGCGTCCGTGATGAACGGGGTCCCGGCGAATCCGGTCGAGATCCGATAGCCGGCCTGCTCGGCGAGCTCCGCGAGGCGCCGCCCTGCGAACGCCTCTTGCGCCGCATCCAGAAGTCCGAACACGATCGCCAACGAGTACACCGTCGTGCAATCGCTCTTCACCATGCCTTCGGCGCTGACGTATTCGTCGTTGAACGACCGGTGCAGCCCGGCCGCGATCGCGTCGAACTCGGCGTGATCGTCTTCGCGTCCGAGGATGGCCGCGACATCGCCGACGATCCGAGCCGACCGGTAGGCGGCTGCCGTGGCCACGACACCCTTGTCGGCTTTGGCGTGTGCCGGGTCCTCCGGAGGAGCATCCGGGTCGAGCCAGTCACCGAACTGGAAGTTGCCGTCCCACACGCCGGCGTCGGAAAGCAGGGATTTCACGCGGCGCACGTGGGACGCCATCGAGCTGAACTGCCGTTCTAGCGCCTCCGTGTCGCCGTATGCCTGGTACAGCGTCCATGGAACCCACACCGCGGCGTCGCTCCAGATGGCGGTAGAGCTGACCGGACCGAATTCGGTGGGTCGTTCGCGATCCGTGTACTTCAGAATGTCGGGGATCACGAATCCGACGATGCCGTCGTGGTGGCTCTGCTCGAGGTCCAGATCGACGAGCCAGTCCGAAAGGAACGAGTCGACGTCGAAGAGGAACGCTGCCGTCGGGGCAAAGGCCGCGATGTCGCCGGTCCAGCCGAGTCGCTCGTCCCGCTGGGGGCAGTCGGTGGGCACGTCGACGAAGTTGCCGCGCATGCCCCAGACGACGTTCTCATGGAACTTGTCGAGCAAGGGATCCGACGTGGTCATCGTGCCGATGCGCTTCAGCGCCGAACCGATCGCGACCGCGGTGACGTCGGACGGGTCGAACTCTCCCGGCCATCCGGTGATCTCGGCGTATCGGAAGCCGTGGAAGGTGAAGGTCGGCTCGAACTCGTCGTCTCCGCCGCTCAGGATGAACCTGTCGGTCGCCTGCGCGGTGCGAAGGGGGCGGGTGCCGAGTTCACCGTGCTCGAGCACCTCGGCGTGCCGCACTGTGATCTCCGTACCCGCTGGCCCCTTGATGCGCACCCGCAGCCAGCCCACGAGGTTCTGCCCGAAGTCGAGAACGGTCTTGCCGGACGGAGTGGTGACGATCTCGGATACCGGCAGCTCGTTCCAGCGCGTGACGTGCGGTCCGATGTACGGCGCGAGCGTCGCGGTGTCGAAGTCCACCGCGTGTACCCCCACCCAATCGTCGCCCGTGAAGCCCGACTGCAGCCAGTCTTCGTGTGCGCGACGGGCATCGATTGTCTCTCCGTCGTACAGGTCATTGGCGAGCACGGCGCTGGGGCCGCTGGTCCACTGATCGTCCGTGACCACCAGCTGGCGGTGTCCGTCGGAGAACTCGATCTCGAGCTGCGCCAGGGCAGCGACTTCCGAGCCGTAGAACCAGCCACGCCCGCTCCATCCGAGGCGACCGCCGAACCAACCCTTGCCAAGCGCGAGACCAAGGGTGGTACGGGCCTCGAGCAAGGGGGTCACATCATACGTCGCGTACCGCAGCCGCCATTCGTAGCTGCTCCATCCGGGTGTTAGAACGTCCTGCGACACTGGATGCCCGTTGATCCAGGCGTCGACCAGCCCTCGAGCCGTGAGATGGAGATTCGCGCGGGAGATCTCCCCGTGACCTTCGTCGAGATCGAATTCGGACCGGAGCAATGGTGCGCCGTCGAATGTGGAATCGGAGGCGATCATTTTCGCAAGCCACGTCATCGTGTTTTCGCTCTCCCTTGAAACGGTTCAATTGGGCCTTCTACCTGACGCTAAGAGCAGCGCCAATTGATGTCAAGGAATCATTTGCCACGATTCAATACGAACGCAGGTCAATACTGTCCGCTTCGACCGCGGGCCGATCACTGCAGGTCATCTCGCCGTGATCAGCGGCCGACTCCCGCGAACTGTCTCGTGCTCTCGACGGCGCGAGCGGGTGGTCCCGCTCGCGCTGACAAAGTTCTTCCCGCGGGATGCCAAGATCAAGGCGTGAATGCGCAGATGAGTGACCTCGCCAGAGACATCGACGCGGTGTGCCGACTTTCCGGCGAGTTCACCCTCAGAAGCGGATTGATCGCGACCGAGTACTTCGACAAATACAGGTTCGAGACCGATCCCGTGTTGCTGCGCCGGGTCGCCGAGGCGATGGTTCCGTTGCTGCCGCCGGATACCGAGGCGCTCGGCGGACTCGAACTCGGCGGAGTGCCCATTGCGACGATGGTCAGCTCCCTGACCGGCCTGCCGGCCCTGTTCGTACGCAAGGAGCCGAAGGCGTACGGCACGCGAAAGCTCGCTGAGGGCGGCGACGTCGAGGGCGTTCGCGTCACGTTGATCGAAGACGTGATCACCACGGGCGGCGCCGTGCGGAACGCAGCGCTCGCCCTCCGCGAGCTCGGCGCTCACGTGCACACCGTCGTCTGTGCGATCGACCGATCGGATGTCGGGCAGAACGTGCTCGAATCGGTCGGGGTGACCACGGCATCCGTCCTGACCAAACGGATGCTGGACGCGGCCCGCGAGTAGCGCGGCATCCCTTCGGTGACCCCGCTTCCGCTGGCCCTTCGTGCCGCATGGCTTGTGCACGGACGACAGTTGCGGACAGCGGAACGGGCCGGCGGCTGTTGATCCTCCGGCCCGTTCCACTCACCGGGATGACACCGATGTCGACGGTTACAGCGCGGCTCGCGTGCGTCCGCCGTCCGCGCTGAACGTGGCGTGCGCGTCGTGCGGCGCGCCTGCCGGCCGGCCGGTCTGGTTCGTCACCACCTCCACCACGACGTGGTCGTGCGCCCGGAGACGCTCGGCGACAGGGACCGAGAAGCGGCCCGGGTCGCGGCCCACGATGACGGCAGTCGACTTGCCGTCGACCGCGAACGAGTCGAGACGGATGTCCCTCGCCTCGCCGTCACCGAAGTTCTCGACCGTGAAACGCCAGCGCCTGGCGGATGCCGGACCGCTCACGTCGAGCACCTTCGCCTTGAGGCGAGCGGCGGCCGGGCGGTGATCCTCATCCGCTTCCAACACGATGGTGTCCCACCCGAGCCCGTTGCCGGCCGCGGTGCCTGCACCCTTCGTCAGGGTCACCGTGTTGGTGCCCTTCACCAGGAGCGAAGCCGGGAAGGAGAGCACTGCCGTGCGTGGATATCCGCTCCGGTCGGCCTGCCGCGCGATCGTCGAGTCGTTGTTCGCCGGCAGCGTGCCGACGATGCCGTCGGTCGTACCGTTGACGGCGATCACGGGCGGTGAGGACTGCTGCATCGAGGTGGCGACCGTGAGGTACGCCGTGCCGGATGGCACGCGATCGAGCGTGAACGTCACCGTCCAGACGCCCTCGTTCGTCTGCGCGTAGTACCAGTCCTCCGGCTCCCAGCTGGAGCCGATCGTGAAGTCGAGGTCCGCGGGGATCTGCGACGGCTTGGAGTAGTCGCGGGGATTCGCCCACGTCGACGGAACCGTCGCCAGCGCGAATTCCCCACCGGTGCGGTCGGCGGCGCCGATCTGCCACAGGTGCGTGCTGCGGCGCGTCGGCGACCACGTGATCGTTCCGAGGTTGGTTCGCGGACCGGACACCGTGATCCCTGTGCGCTTCAGCTGGTCCGTGATGGGTCCGCCGGCCGAGAACACGTAGAGCTGGTACGTTCCGGCATCCGTCGTCCCCGGCTTCCACGCCGGCGGGATGCCCGGCAGGCTGAACCGGCCGTCCGCGTCGGTCTTCACGAAATACGTCGGCTCGTGGATCGTGTACACGTCATCGACGTCCTGCGTGGAGAGCACCACCCAGAGATCGGATGCCGGTCGCCCGTCCGCGATGACCACTCGCCCGGACACCGTGCTGCGGCTCTGCGGGTAGAGGTCGTCCTTCACCCAGGACGAACCGGTGCGGTTCTCCGCGATCTCCGCGCGTGCGGTGGATGCGGCATCCGCGATGATGGCGTCGGGGTTCGACGCGTCGCCCGTGTTGATGAACGTGTACCAGGGGCCGTAGAGGCGGCGGTAGCCGGCGGTCAGGTCGTACGCAGGCAGGCCGTAGTGGTTCGCGCCGAAGTAGTTCAGGATGATCGCGTCCTGGTGGATGGCGAGGTCCTGATGCTGCGGCCCAACACCGTAGAACGCGCAGAGGGTGTCCTCCGTCACGCCGCCGAGCGGCGTGAACCACACGCCGAAGCCGTGTCCGTAGTGTCCGAACATCGGATTCTCGTGGTGGTAGAGGCTCCACTGGTACTTCGAGTAGACCGTGCCAGCCGGCAGGTTGCCCGAGTTGCTTTCCGGCGCGGGCAGGTCGGGATTGTTGACGCCGTCGATGCGCCAGGTCTCGTCCTGAACCTTCTCCTGCGTCGCGAGGTACGCGTAGGTGGGCTGCTGTCCGCTGCCGCGCTCCCAGTTGTACGCGTGGTCGAAGATGGACCGATCCCAGCGCGAGTTCAGGCGCACCTCGTTGATCTGCGTGTCCACCGCGGCGGTGAGGATGTCGTATCCGTACAGCCCGCGCCTGCCGCGCCGCATGATCACGTGGTGCTCGTGCTGCAGCTGGTCGCTCGCGTCGTCGATGATCGCGACATCGACCAGGTCGGCGCTGAGCCGGGCGACGTGGATGTGCGTGGCCGCCAGCCCCGCCTTCCCGCCCGAGGAGTCGACATAGTACGACTGCCCGGTGAGGTTGTGCGCGAGCTCGACGCCGTCCACCACGACGGACGAGATCGTGAGCGATGCGCCCGCCTTGGCGGGCGCATCGCCGGTCAGACCGTCGTTACGGGTGAAGGTGAACCGGGCGAGCCCGTTGTCGAACACGAGCGTGTCGACCTGTGTCGGGAACGCGTAGTCGCCGACGGCAGCCGGCTGCCCGTTGACGGTGACGGCGACCGGTGCACCCGATGCTCCGTGCGATCCGGCGGCCGTTGCGTGAGCCGGTGCTGCCGTCGCGAGCGTGATTCCGGCAGCTGCCGCGGCGGCTCCGCTCGAGAGCACGGCCCTGCGTGAGATTCCGTGGGGTTCTATCAACTCTGATACCTCTCCTGCATGGAAGGCGTGTGCCCAGGGGGCTGGAGCAACGCCGATGGTGAATCGTTTCAATCAAAGGCGCCTAGGGCGCCTCGTCTACGGGCGCGGACCGGGCCGCGGAGGACGGGATCCCTCGCGCTCCGGCCACGCTACCGAGCGGATCGGCGATGGCAGAAAGCGCTTTCCATCGACCTCGCCATAGTGTTCCAACGTTGCACTCACGGTGTCAAGACCCGCGGCGCACATCGCGTCCGGGTTCCGCCGGCGACGCCTCAGCCCGCCTCGGAGACCGTGACTGGCACCGGGCCGGTGCTGCGCCGGGCGACGACGAGGGGTCCGAATGTGAGGTTGGCGGCCGGCGACTTTCCGCCCAGCAGCGCCCAGAGGCGATCCCATGCCTGTGCGCCGAGCTCTTCGATCGGCACCGAGGCTGTCGTCAGCGGCGGTGTCGTGTAGGCGGCGAAGGGGATGTCGTCGAATCCGGTCACCGAGATGTCCTCCGGAACCCGCACCCCGCGTTCCGACAGCGCGCCGAGGAGCCCCATGCCGACGAGGTCGTTGAAGGCGAGGACTGCGGTCGCGCCGGAGTCCAGAACGGCGTCGGCGGCGCCGTATCCGCTGTCGAATCCGACGCCGCCCGGCAGCTCGTCGACGGTCGAGTCCGGATGCGCCGCCACGAACTCGTGGATCGCGGTGAGACGGGTGATGTTCGACTGGGCGGCGGACACACCCGAGACATAGGCGAAGTGCCGGTGTCCGAATCCGTACAAGTGGGAGAGCAGCTGCAGCATGCCCGACTTGTAGTCGGCGACGACGGAGGGTGCGAGTGCATCGGATGAGTTGCGATTGATCAGCACGGCCGGCGCGAGGTGCGGGAGCAGCTCATCCAGAGCCTCGGCGGGCATGCGAGGTGCGCAGAGCACGATGCCGTCGCAGCGCCTTCTGGCCTCGACGGCGAGCACCCGCTCCTCACCGACGTTCTCGAAGGAGTCGGCGACGAGCACGTGATAACCCTGATGCGAGGCCGCGGTGGTGAGTCCGCGGAGGGCTGCCTGGAACACCGGGTTCGCCAGGTCGGGGACGACGACGGCGATGGTCTGCGTCTTGCCGAGCACGAGGCTGCGTGCCAGCGGGCTCGCCGTGTAGTTGAGTGCCAGCGCCGCTTCGCGTACACGTTCGGCGAGCCCGGCGTCGACGGTCGTGCTGCCGTTCATCACCCGTGAGACGGTGGAGAGCGAGACGCCGGCGCGAGCGGCGACATCCGAGATCGTCGGGGACGTGGACGCTGACGATGATCGTCGTGCCATGCGAGCGTACCTGCCTTTCGTGCGCGGGCTTCCGGTGCACAGTCACGGTGCGCGCAGGCGGCGGGCGCTGCGGATCACACTATCGTGTACGCTAGCAGAAAGCGTTTTCTCACGCACTTGGAACGACCGTTTTCTCCCACGCATCGACGCGGGGACAGAGAGAGGAATGACCGTGCCGCAACGCACGCGTTACGCCATCGTGGGCACCGGCTCGCGAGCTGAGATGTACATCGACGCGATCACGGGAGCTCACGCGGATGTCGCGGAGCTCGTCGCGATCCTCGACCTCAACCCTGGCCGCATGGAGCACTACGCGGCGCGTATCGCAGAGCGGGCTCCGGATGCCGGGGCTCCGGTGCAACGGCATCCCGACGACCTCGAGGCTGTCATCCGTGACGAGCGCATCGATCGCGTGATCGTGACGTCGCCCGACTTCACGCACGCCCGATACGTGTCCCGCTCGCTGCGCGCCGGTGCGAATGTCGTCGTCGAGAAGCCGCTCACCATCGACGAAGAGGGCAGCGGGCAGATCGTCGAGGCGGTCGAGGAGACCGGCGGCGAGGTCGTGATGACCTTCAACTACCGCTACGCGCCGCGCAACACGGAATTCAAGCGCGTGATCGCATCCGGTGCCATCGGCAAGCCGCTGTCCGTGCACTTCGAGTGGGTGCTCGACACGTCGCACGGCGCCGACTACTTCCGTCGCTGGCACCGCCAGAAGACCAACTCCGGCGGGCTGCTCATCCACAAGGCCTCGCACCACTTCGACCTCGTCAACTGGTGGATCTCCGACGTGCCGTCGCGGGTCTTCGCATCCGGCGGGCTGCGCTTCTATGGGCGCGACAACTGGGAGGCTCGCGGGGGCGGATCGCGTCCCGAGCGCGGCACGGGTGCGTCGGCCGACGATCCGTTCGCGCTCGACCTGCGTCGCGACGAGCGCCTGCGCGAGCTGTACCTGAGCAACGAGGGTCACGACGGATATCGCCGCGACCAGGACGTCTTCGACCAGGGCATCACCATCGAGGACAACCTCTCGCTCGTCGTCGACTACGCCGGCGGCGCCAGCATGAGCTACTCCCTCAACGCGCACAGCCCGTGGGAGGGGTACCGCATCGCGGTCAACGGCACGGAGGGCCGCGTCGAGCTCGACGTCGTGGAACGCGGCGACGTGAGCCTGGATGCGGAGGGTCGCATCGTGGATCCGTCCGCCGTGGTCGACGACTCGCGTGCGAACACGCTGCGTCCGCGCAGTGAGCGGATCCTGCTGCAGCGGCACTGGGAGACCCCGCGGGAGATCGAGATCCCGGTGGGCGAAGGCGGACACGGCGGTGGCGACACCATCCTGCTGCGCGACGTGTTCGTGGGCCGTGGTGAGGACGACCTGGGCCGCGCGGCGGACTATCTGGACGGCATCCGCGCCATCGCTGTGGGCATTTCGGGCAACAAGTCGCTGGCGACGGGCCTGCCGGTGAAGGTCGACGAGCTCGACCTCGGCCTGCAGCTCGCCGGCGGCGTCGGCGGGGCATCGGAGTCCGTTCGATGAGCCGCATCCTCGTCACCGGCAGCTCGGGCCGCCTCGGCCGCAGCGTGGTCGACGTGCTCGGCGGGCTCGGCCACGAGGTCATCGAGGTCGATCTCGCGGTGCCGGCATCCCACGGCGCAGACGGTGCAGAGCGGATCGCGGCCGATCTGACCGACCCGGCAGCGGCATCCGCCGTGATCGGGAACGCACGAGCGGATGCCGTGATCCACCTCGCCGCGATCGCCGTGCCGTTCAGCGCGCCCGAGCAGCTCATCCTGCGCACTAACGCCGCGCTCGCGTACAACGTTATGCAGGCGGCGGTCGACGCCGGTGTGCGGAAGATCGTGACGGCATCCAGCCCGACCGTTTTCGGATACGGATCGCCTGCCGGCTGGGCACCTGAGCGACTGCCCCTGGACGAGGACGTCGAGCCGCGTCCGTGGAACGCGTACGCGCTGTCGAAGCTGGTCGCCGAGCGGACGATGCAGATGTTCGCGGCGCAGAAGGGCGACGATGTGCGGCTCGCGGCGTTCCGTCCGTGCTACGTGATCGCGCCGGAGGAATGGCTCGGCGCGCCGACGCAGCAGGGGCACACGGTGCAGGAGCGGCTGGACGATCCGGCGCTGTCGGCACCTGCGCTGTTCAATTACGTGGACGCCCGCGATGTCGGGTACTTCCTCGACACGTTGCTCGGCGGCCTGGACGAGGTTCCGAACGCGCAAACGTTCATCGTCGGCGCCGCGGACGCGCTCGCGCGCCGTCCGCTCGCCGAACTGATGCCGCGGTACTGGCCGGCGGCGGCCGAGGCCTCCCGTGATCTCACCGGCACCACCCCGGCGTTCTCGATCGACAAGGCCCGTCGCCTGCTCGGCTGGGAGCCCCAGCACGACTGGCGCAGCGAGCTCGAGCGGCAGCAGGTCGCGGATACGGCCGGCTGAGCGTCTGGAAGCCGATCCCGCGCCGCTGGTTGAGCTCGTCGAAACCAGTCGTGACGTTGGTTTCGACAGGCTCAACCAGCGGGATCCGACTGACCAGCGGGGATCCGACTAAGGAGTGAAATGAAGTTCGACGGAGTTCTGTTCTTTCCCGTGACCGCGTACGCGGCCGACGGCTCGGTGGATGCCGGGCTCACGGCCGAGCACGTGGCATCCCGTCTGCCGCACGGGCCCGGCGGCGTGTTCCCGGCGTGCGGCACCGGTGAGTTCCACGCGCTGAGCGCATCCGAGGTGGGCGAGGTCGTGAAGGCCACGGTCGACGTGGTGAACGGCGCGGTTCCGGTCGTCGCCGGCGCCGGTGGTCCGCTCGGGCACGCGATCGAGTGTGCGAAACGCGCTGCGGATGCCGGCGCAGACGCCCTGCTCGTCCTGCCTCCGTACCTCGTCGCCGGCCCGATGTCGGGGACTGTCGCCTATGTCGAGGCGCTGCTGGCGGCATCCGATCTGCCCGTCATCGTCTACCACCGCGGAGCGGCGCACCTCGACGAAGATGCCGCCACGCGTCTCGCGCAGAACCCGCGCGTTATCGGCTTCAAGGACGGCGTCGGCGACCTGGGCGTCGCCCAGCAGCTCGTACGTGCTGTGGCCGCCACCGGACGCGATGACATGGCGTTCTTCAACGGATTGCCCACGGCCGAGCTCACCCAGCAGGCCTACCGGGCGATCGGGGTTCCGCTGTACTCGTCCGCCGCGTTCGCCATGGCGCCGCGCGTGGCGAAGGCGTTCTACGAGGCGTACGTGTCGGGCGACGACGCGCGGCGCATCGAGATCCTCGATGCGTTCTATCTGCCGCTCGTGCGCCTTCGCGACCAGACGCCAGGCTTCGCCGTCTCCCTCGTCAAGGCGGGTGTGCGTCTGGACGGGCTCGCTGTCGGTGGCGTGCGGCCGCCGCTCGTTGATCCGACGGAGCGTCAGGTGGACGAGCTGAAGCGCATCCTCGCCGTGGGCGCGGAGCTGGTGGGCACCGCGGTATGAGCGCGGAAGCCGGCGCGCTAGGAGCCATCACCGCGCTGCGCACCCGAGCGATCGACGTGCCGCTGATCCGGCCGTGGGGCACCGACGTCACGGAGCATCACCTGATCGAGGTGCTCGTCGACGCGGAGTCCGGCGTCACCGGCCACGGCTTCAGCTGGACGCCGACCATCGGCGCGCACTCGGTTCGGGCCATGCTCGACCACGACATCCGCGACTTCGCCGTCGGACGGGATGCCGACCCGGTCGCGCTCTGGACCCCGCTCTGGGAGCGCCTGCACGAGGCTGGATCCGGCGGCGTCACGACGATCGCCATGGCAGGGCTGGACCTCGCGCTGTGGGATGCCGTTGGCCGGGCCGCGCAGAAGCCGGTCGCCGACCTGATCGGCGCGCGCCGCGCATCCGTCGGCGTGTACGGCAGCGGCGTGAACCGCCACTACCCGCTCGACGAGCTCGTCGCGCAGGCGCAGCGCTGGGCGGATGCCGGGTACTCGCTCGTGAAGCTCAAGGTCGGCGGGCACCCACTCGCTGAGGATGTGGATCGTGTCGCGGCGGTGCGCGAAACCATCGGCCCCGACGTCGATCTCGCCATCGACGCGAACCAGCTGTGGACGCTCGAGGAGGCGGAACGCGCGATCGGCGAGCTGGGCCGATTCGATCTGCGCTGGATCGAGGAGCCCCTGCGCGCCGACGACCTGCTCGGGCATGCTGCCCTGCGTTCGCGCATCGATGTGCCCGTCGCGCTCGGCGAGAATCTGCACACCGTGTACCGGTTCCGCGAGGCGATCGAGCTCGGGGCGGTGGACATCGTGCAGCCGAACGTGATCCGGGTGGGCGGCATCACGCCGTTCCTGGCGATCGCCGAGCTGGCGGAAGCCGCCGGTGTCCCGGTGTATCCGCACCTGCTGCCCGACCTCTCGGGACAGTTGTCGCTGACGCTGGCGACCGAGACGCCGATCGAAGACGTCGAGGATGCCTCGTTCGAGCGGCTGGGACTGCTCGCCGAGCCCGGTCCCATCGTCGTCGACGGCACCGTCGCGACACCGAGTGGACGTCCGGGGCTCGGCATCGTCCTGAGCTGACGGCGGGATCCTCCCAGCGTGGGTGTGCGCCCAGCGTGGGTGTGCGCCCAGCGTGGGTGTGCGCTCAGGCGGCAACCATCGGGGATGCCCGGCGTGTCACACGCACGACTCGGCGTGTCGCGACGGAATGCCGCTGGAGCGCACGGCTCAGCGCTCCAGCGTCACCGGCCAGGCGCGCCCGGCAACCGTCTCGACCGGCCACCGGTCGTCGACGGTGATCGGCTCGATCACCGTCGCGTCGGCCGTCCCGGCCACGAGCACCGTGTCCTCGACCTTCGCGCCCGGCACCCACGGGTTCCAGGTGAAAGCCTGGCCGAAGCGCACGGCATCCGTCGTAGCGGGGGTGGCTCGCGGGTCGCGACCGTTGTAGCCGGCGGCGCCGCCCTGGTGGTGCCTCGTCCACTGATCCTCGGCGAATCCGTTGGCGGGGTAGGCATCGGCGATCGCCGACAGCACGCCATCGAGCGTCGCGCCGGGACGCGTGGCGTCGAAGGCCGCCGCCTCCACCCGAAGGATGCGCAGCCCGGCATCCTTCTCCTCCGTGGTCTCCGGTCCGAACGACACCCACCGGCTGAGGTTCGTGATGAGGCCGTCTCGGCGCGCGCAGACGACGACGAGCGCGCGGCGCCCGAGCGAGGCATCCGTCGGCAGCGGGTGCGGGAAGGAGGCCCGTGCCTCGCCGGAGACGAGGAGGACGAGCGGATCCGCGCCCGCCGCGACCAGACGTCCGGCCAGCTCGGAGGCCACCCGGCGCTCGGACCACGTCGGCTCCGCGAGCATCAGCACGTCCGTGACGACTCGTGCCGCATCCGCGCTCACCGCACGGAATCGCTCGCGCTCGCCGGGCAGAAGCACCGCACGGGCGGCGCGAAGACCGTCGTCGAGCTGCGCCTCGCGCAACGCGGTCGGCTTGCCGCCGACCTCGAGCCCCGCGTACCACGGACGCTCGCGCACGATCACGCCCGGCGGCAGCTCCTCGGCGAGCAGCCGCGCCACCTCGTTGGAGGTCGCGAAGACCTCGTCGGAGTCGTGGCTGACTCGAACACCGACGATCGGATCCGCGGCAACACTGACCCCGAACCGACCGCCGTCCAGGTACCAGGACACGGCTGCGGCGCTCGTCAGCAGCACGGACTTCGCCCCGGCCGTGTCGAGCAGCTCGAGCACCCTGGCTCGTTTGACGGCCCGATCGGAGACCCGCTGCGCCGCGGCGGACGAGTCGCTCATCGGGCCGGCTCCTCGCTGCGAGACAGCCCGTCGGCGACGGTTGCGGCCTCGCTCGGCGTGAGCAGGCCGTCGACGATCGCGGCGCGATAGCTGCGACGAAGCCCCTCGGCGGGCACGGACGTGCTGGAATCCCAGGCGATGGCTGATCCGATGCCCGGGTAGTCGGCGAGCCGCACGAACCACGGATCCGCGGCCGTCGTCTCGTCACCGCCTGCCAGTACGATCGATGCCGGCCCGTTGTGATCCGGACCGGCCGCGAAGCGCGCGGACCAGGCCAGCCATGGGGAGACGGAGCCGTTCACGGCATCCTCGCCGCTGGCATCCGCGGTGAACACGCTGACATCTGAGCAGTCGGGCAGCCGCCAGAAGAAGCCTCCGTAGCCCGCGTTCTCGCGGCCCTTGCTGCCAGGGCTGCCGAGCTCGACGGTGCCGCCGCCGGCCGGAACCAGCGTCACGTCGACGGTGAGCGCCCAGGCCCTGCGGTCGCCGAACGCGAGCGGATGCCAGTGCAGCTCACGCGTCTCGTGCAGGAGCACTTCGCCGTTCCGACCTCGCCAGGCGAGCGCGTGGCGCACGCCGTCCGGCAGTGGTGTCGTGCCGACGACCTCGATGCGGCCGCGGTCGTCGAGATCTTCGTAACCGCGGTCGCGCACGTACGTGCGGCCGCCCCAGAAGTTGACGCCGTCGGCATCCTGCACCGAGAAGGACACGCCGACGTGCCAGTCGTGGTCGGCGGGATGCGCCGCCGTGACCGTCACGCCGCCGAGCGTGCGCACCGGATGCGCGTAGGGGTGGGGGCTGGAGAACGGAATAGTGCCGGCGCCGTCGAGCTCCTCGGCCACCGTGACGCCGTCCACGACCGCCGTCGCGATGACGGAGTCCGGTCCGGGGGCAGCCCACGGAACGCCGAGCTCGGCGAACGTTGACCCGCGGGCCGAGGCCCTCTTCACGATGGCCTCGATGTCGTCGATGACGGGATACGTGTCAGATCCCTCGCCCTGCCAGGACACATACTCCGGCGCGATCTTGACAGGCTCCGGTGCGAGCCGGATCGCCTCGACGACCCGCATGAACGCGCCGGTCGACTCGAGTGGAACGATGAGCGGAACGCCGGTCGCCCGGTGGTCGATGAGATTCTCCAGCAGGTCTGCACGCTCGAAACGGGAGTCGGATCCGTCGATCGTCACCACGTCTGTCGTGTACGAGAAGTCAGCGGATGCGCGCTCGCCGTGCACGGACACCACCGCTCCGCGGTCTTCCGCCACCGGAGTGGGTGCGCACAGCGTCAGCGCACAGGTCACGGTCGGGCGACTCTTGCCGCTGATCCTGACGACGGAGGTGTCGTCGGCCTGGATGTCGTTCACGCGGTAGAGGTCCGTCTCGACCTTCTCGACGGAGTCCGCCGTGTCGTATCCGGCGATCCGCAGTGCCGTCGCGACGGCGTGCGCGAACGGATTCGTGGCCACCCCGTCGACGACCGAGTGCCCGTCGAGCGTGCGGCGGCCGGCCCAACGCGCACGTGCCCAGTAGGCCTTCGGCCGGGTCCACAGCCCGGCAGCGCCGACGGATGCGGTGGGTCCAAGCCCGAGCATGTCATCCGCGAGGGCGGCGACACCTGCAGAGCCGAGACTCTGGAATCCGATCTGCACGGCACGCCCGGTCTCGTGCGTCACTGCGATCAGGCGTTCGAACTCCGCGAGCGTCGGAACCGGCGGCTTTTCGAGCAGCACGTCCGCGCCGACCCGCATCGCAGCCTCCGCGAGGTCGGCGTGCGTGTCGAGCGGGGTCGCGACGACCACGATGTCGGCGTTGTGACGGGACAACGCCGTGTCGAGATCCGCGTACACCGGCAGGTCGCCGTCGTGGTCGCGCTGCGCCGCGACGGCCGGATCGACGAGTGCGACGATGCGCAGTCGCCCCGCTTCGTGCAGGCGCCTGGCGTTCGCCAGGTGCACGCGGCCGAAGCCGCCGACGCCTGTGATGACGACGTCGGGGATCGGATCGGACAGGGCCATGGACCATCACCTCGCTGGGATCGGATGCCGGCCCCGAGACGTGCCGCGCACCGCACTCCATCATGCCAGAAAGCGCTTTCCGATGTGGCGGGTCCCGCGCGCCGAGGCGCCATGCGCTTCGGAGTGTAGCGGCGCCCACGCGCGCAACGAGGTCGGACTCGCGTGAGGCCCACTCCCGCGCTCGAGTCACCGCCTGCCTCGCTCCCCGACAGTGCCCGTTTCTCCTCCCGACAGTGCCCGTTTCTCCTCCCGAGGGTGCCTGTTTCTCCTCCCGAGGGTGCCTGTTTCTCCTCCCGAGGGTGCCTGTTTCTCCTTCCGAGGGTGCCTGTTTCTCCTCCTGAAGGTGCCCGTTCTCCGTGCGAAGGTGCGCTTCCCGTTATCCCGAGGGTGCGCTCCCGATCCTGATGTCGAATCCGGCCGCGGGCATTCGACGTCACCACGTCACCGTTCCTTCAGCGGAGCGGATAGAAGCCGAGGAGGCACCATGTACGACACCCAGCACCGTGCGGCGTCGGCCACGGGCGGAAGACTGCGCGCCGCGCGCATCAGCGTGTTCGCGTTGTACGCCACGGCCGGGTTCCTGGTTGGCACGTGGTCGGGCATCATCCCGATCGTCGCCCGCAACACCGGCATCACGCCCGGCGTGCTCGGGCTGATCATCGTGATCAGCTCCGTCGGCATCATCGCGGGCGCACAGGTGGGCGGACGCGTGCAGCAACGCTCGGGCAGCATCGGGCTGTGTTTGTGGGGCCTCGGCCTTGCGGCGTTCGGTGCCGTTGCCGTCGGGTTCGCGGGTGACGCGGGCGTGCTGTGCTGCGCCTTCACGATCTTCGCGTTCGGCATGGGCCTCAACGACGTCGGCATGAACATGCAGGCGGTGCACGTCGAGCGGGCGTACGGCCGGCCGATCATGGCAGCCTTCCACGCGTTCTTCTCGCTGGGCGGTGCCGTCGGTGCGTTGACTATTCTCGCCACGGCGTGGGCAGGTTGGAGCGGACGCGCGCAGCTCGGCCTCGGGGCCGCCATCGCCGTTGTGGCGGTGAGTGTGTCGGCGGGGTGGCTGCTGCGGAAGACCGAGGAGCCGCCGGCGGCGCAGGATGCGCAGGCACTGGCATCCGCGTCGGCTCCCGCCGTGCACCGCTCGGCCTCTGACGCACTGCTGGACGACGGCACGACGGTCGGTCCCGCGGGATGGCCCGATCTCCGAGAGGAACCCGAGTCGCCGGCGCCGATACGTCGCTCGCGCGTGCGCATGACCCGGATCGCCTGGCTGCTCGGCATCACGGCCCTGCTGCTCATGTGCACCGAGGGCGTCGCCGTCGACTGGAGCGCGCTGCAGCTCACACAGGCGTTTCACGCGGCTGCGGGAGTGTCCGCGTTCGGATACGGCGCCTTCGCCGTCTCGATGACCGTCGGCAGGCTCCTCGTGGACCGCGTCGCGGCCGTGGTGGGCGCCGTGGCCGTGGTGCGCGCCGGATCCCTGCTGGGTGCGGTCGGTCTCGTCGTCGTGGTGATCTCGCCGTCCATCTGGCTGACGCTCGCCGGATGGGCCGCCCTCGGGCTTGGACTGTGCGGCGGCGTTCCCCAGGTCTTCACGGCGGCAGGCAACCAGCCGGATTCGGCGATCGTGCTGTCCCGTGTGCTCACCCTCGGATACGTCGGCATCTTCGGCGGCCCGGCGCTGATCGGGCTTCTCGCGCAGGCGACCTCTGTGACGTTCGCCATGCTGGCGCCGATCGCGCTGCTCATCGTCGCGGTGCTGCTCGCCGGAGCGGTACGGCGTCCGCGGCCGGCGCGGTTCCGTGCCCCCGCGCTCGACGCCGCCTGACCCCTTCGCCGAGAGTGCGCGTCCCTCCTCCCGGGAGGGGGAACACGCACCCTCGGGAGGGAGGCTGCACCCCTGCCGGCGCCGGGGCGACGCGCTACGCGGAGGCCTTGTCGGCGGTGGCCTCGTCGCCCCGCATCTCCAGGACGGCGAGCGGCCGCGTGGGGGTGGCGAACGTGAACCGCAGCCGGCGTTCGCTGACGGCCAGTCGCATCCCGCGGTACTTCACCATGTAGAAGACGCCGACGGCGGCGGCCAGGATCCCGGATGCCGCGCCCACCACGAGCGCCCACCGCGGCCCGAACGCGTCGGCGACCCAGCCGACGATCGGGGCGCCGATCGGTGTGCCGCCCATGAAGATCGCCATGTAGATGGCCATGACGCGGCCGCGCACTGCCGGATCCGTAGACAGCTGCACGACGCCGTTGGCCGTGGTGTTGAACGTCTGGGATGCGACCCCGACCACCGCGAGCATCGCGCCGAAGAACCAGTAGCCGGGCGCTGCCGCTGCGGCGAGGCATCCGATTCCGAAGATGATCCCGGCCACCGCGAGCAGCGACCCGCGGGGCTTCTCACGCCGTGCCGCCAGCAGCGCGCCGAGCACGGAGCCGACGGCCATGACCGACGACAGGATGCCGTACTCACCTGCCCCCTTGTGGAAGACCGTGCTCGCCATGCTCGCCACGAAGATGGGGAAGTTCAGCCCGAACGTGCCGACGAGGAACACCATGAGGAAGATGGCCAGCAGATCCGGACGCCCGCGCACGTAGCGGAAGCCCTCGATGAGGTTGCCACGCGCCCGTCCGGCGCGTTTCGTCGCGTGCAGCTGATCGCGACGCATGAGGTTCAGCGAAGCGAGGACCGCGGCGAAGCTCGCCGCGTTGATGAGGAAGACCCATCCGGCTCCGACGGCAGCCGTGAGCAGTCCGGCGACTGCTGGTCCGATGAGGCGTGCCGCGTTGAAAGACGCCGAGTTCAGCGCGACCGCGTTGCCGAGCAGCTTGCCGCCGACGAGGTCGCCGACGAACGTCTGCCTGGCGGGGGAGTCGAAGGCCGCGACCACGCCCAACAGCAGCGCGAAGAGGTACACCTCCCAGAGGGTGACGATCCCCGTGACCGTGAGGATGCCGAGCCCGAGCCCCAGCAGCCCCATGGCAGCCTGCGTGGCCATCATGAGCTTGCGTCTGTCGAAGCGGTCAGCGACCCATCCGGTCACGGGCAGCAGCACCAGCTGCGGACCGAACTGCAGCGCCATCACGACACCCACCGCGAGCGCGTCGTTGTGGGTGAGCTGGGTCAGCACGATCCAGTCCTGGGCGGTGCGCTGCATCCAGGTTCCAACGTTGGAGACGAGCGCTCCCGCGAACCAGATGCGGTAGTTCAGCGACGAGAGCGATCGGAACATCGCCCTCACGAGTCGGCCAGCTCTCGGATCACGTCTGCGGCCTCCACCAGGAGGGCCCTGGTCTCCGCCGGCAGCTTCGCCAGGCGTCGGTCGAGCCAGGCGTCGCGGCGGCGGCGGGTCTCGTTCACGAGGTCGCGGCCGGCGTCCGTGGGCACGAACAGCACCTTGCGCTTGTCATCCTCTGCGGCCTGTCGCACCACGTATCCGGCGGCCTCGAGGTGGTTCACCGTGCGGTTCATCGACGGCGGCGTCACGCGCTCGTAGCGGCTCAGCTCGCCCAGCGTCTTCGGCCCTTCCCGGTACACGAGCGCCAGCACGCTGTACTGGCCGTCGCTGAGGTCACCGCCCCTCTTCTCCGTGCGGATGCGCTTGGTCAGTCGTGCGACGGCGATGCGCAGGTTCGTGGAGAGCTCGTGGTTCGTCACCCGCTTCGGCTGCCCGTGCGCGGCCCTGCCGTCGGCAGCGACGGTGGCGGGTCTCGACGGAACGGTGGCACCGGACACGACGGGCTTCCTCGTCGCCTTCGACTGCGTGGCATCCGCACGTGCCGATGTCGCTGCTGAGGGAGTCGAGGATGCCATGACCTTTAGCATAACAAATTAGCCTTGCTAAGTAATCCACGAGTACGTCGACCGAGATCCGGATCCGGATGCGACATGGAGAGATCGGTCTTCGGCGGCATCCGGGAGCATCCGTGAGTATCCGGGATGACGATGCGTCGGCGTACTGATGACAGAATCGGCTCGTGCCGAGCTTCGACGACGAACAGGGCGTGACCGTCACCTACTACGTGTGGAAGGTGGAGCATCCGCGTGCCGTGATCGAGCTCGTGCACGGGATCGGCGAATACGCCAGGCGCTACGAGCTGCTGATCGGTGTGCTGAATGAATCCGGATACTCCGTCTACGCCGCCGATCAGCGCGGCCACGGCCAGACCGGTCTCGACCAGTGGAACGGCGACGTCTCCAAGCTGGGACGGCTGGGACCGGGCGGACTGCGCGCGGCGGTCGAGGACATCCGCGTGCTGGGTCGCCTGATCCGCGACGAGAACCCCGGCGTGCCCCTCGTGCTCCTCGGCCACAGCATGGGCTCGCTCACGGCGCAGATGCTCGTGAATCATCACGCCGACGACTTCGACGCGCTCGTGCTGACCGGCACCGCGTACCGCACTCCGCTGCAGATGGAAGCGGGCGACCTCAACAAGCACCACAAGCATCTCGGCACGACGGGTCACGAGTGGCTCAGCCGGGATCCGCGGGTGGCGGCCGATTTCGCGGCGGATCCGCTGACGTTCGACGCGAAGGTGCTGAAGCTCTTCGGCGTGCTCGACGGGCTGCGGCTGTACGGCCGGCCGGCGCGGGGCATCCGCGACCTGCCGCTGCTGGTCATGATCGGCGAGGAGGATCCGCTGGGCGGTCCGAAGAGCGTGCGGATGCTCGTTCGGGCCTTTCGGCGCCGCTCCGGCTTCACCGACACCACGCTGCAGATCTATCCGGGCGCCAGGCACGAGGTGTTCAACGAGACCAACCGTGACGAGGTGATGCGCGACCTCGTGCGCTGGCTCGACGCGAGGTTCCCGGCGCTGGTGTGATGCTGTCGCCCGAACGAGGGCCAGCATCCGTCTTGACACGCGCGTGTTCGCCGCCGAGACTACAGAGAGCGCTCTCTTGATCATCGATCTCGGGAACGCCATCCACTCCGATCGGCTGCGAAGCCATCCGGATACGGCGGATGCCGAGGGCATGGCTCGGCATCCGCCTCTTTCGTTCCCGCGGGCCGCACCTCATCCGGTCCACGTCCGGGCCGCCGCCGTGCGGTGCGGAATCTCGTTCCGATGACGGCAATGGCGGATGGCGCGCCCTGCGGGCAGCGTTTCTGTCATGGAGACGGCAGATCGGCATCCGGTTGGACTCCGGTCGTCGCCCCGAGGTGTTCGGCCCCACGGGCGCGGCGCCGCGACCGCCTGAATAGGCTTGGGCCATGCACGGTGAGTACAAGGTTCCCGGCGGCAAGCTCGTGGTGGTCGACTTCGACGTGGTGGACGGTGCGATCGCCGACTTCCACCTTTCCGGTGACTTCTTCCTCGAGCCGGATTCCGCCCTCGAAGAGATCGATGCAGCGGTGACCGGTCTCTCGTCTGAGGCGGACTCGGGGGCGATCGCCGACGTGATCCGCCGGACTCTGCCGTCGGACGCCGCACTCCTCGGATTCTCGCCGGAAGCGGTCGCGGTCGCCGTTCGACGTTCCCTCTCGAATGCCACAACGTGGCGCGACTACGACTGGACGATCATCCACGCCAAGGCGGTCCCGCCCCGGATGCACCTCGCCCTCGACGAGGCGCTCAGCAACTCGCTGGCGGCGGGCCACCGTGGTCCGACGCTGCGCATCTGGGAGTGGGATGAATCGGCCGTCGTCATCGGCAGCTTCCAGTCCGTCAAGAACGAGGTCGACCCCGTCGGCGCCGAGCGGTACGGATTCGACGTTGTACGCCGTATCACCGGCGGCGGCGCCATGATGATGGAAAAGGGCAACGTCGTCACGTATTCGTTGTACGTGCCGGCCGATCTGGTCTCCGGCATGAGCTTCGCCGACAGCTATGCCTACCTCGACGACTGGGCGCTCGTGGCACTGCGATCCCTCGGCGTGGACGCCACGTACAAGCCGCTCAACGACATCGCCAGCCCGCAGGGGAAGATCGGCGGCGCCGCCCAGAAGCGCTTCAAGAACGGCGCCGTGCTGCACCACGTGACCATGAGCTACGACATGGACGGCCAGAAGATGACCGAGGTGCTGCGGATCGGACGCGAGAAGATCAGCGACAAGGGCATCACATCCGCCGCCAAACGGGTCGACCCGCTGAAGGCGCAGAGCGGGCTCAGCCGTGCCGAGATCATCGATCGCATGAAGCAGACCTTCACCGAGCTGTACGGTGCGAAGCCCGGCGACGTCAGCGACGCGGAATACGCGGATGCGGAACGTCTCGTCGCCGAGAAGTTCGCGACCGACGAGTGGCTCTACCGGGTGCCGTGAGCCGCGGATTCCTGCCGCCGCGAGCCTCTGGCTGTTGTCGAGCCACCCGGTTGTTGTCGAGCGACCCGGTTGTTGTCGAGCGACCCGGTTTTTCACGCGAATTCGATGCTGGCTCGGCAAGGACGGGGTGGCTCGCGGAGTCATGGGCACATGGTCGGGGAGTGGACCGACTGGTACATCGGGTACCGTAGGATACCCGCGTGGGCTGGTGGGTTCTCGTCGGTGTGGTCGTCGTGTGCATCGTGCTCTGGGTCGCGAACCACCTCGGCTGGATCGATCTGAGCGACAAGAGCCGCAAGGCGTCCAAGGACGGCACGTCCCGCGGCAGCGGCATGCTGATGATCGGCGACGAGGTGTTCGCTCCCGCGAAGTACGAGGCGCAGCTCGAGGTCGACAAGCAGGCTCGCCTGCCGATTCCGGCGCCCATTCCAGGCGACGGCGACAAGGGGATCTTCGGCGACGGCCCCGTGCGCATCCGCCTCGATGCCGACGGGCGCCCGCTGCCGTAGAAGTCGATCCGCAAGGAGCACGCCGAGCCGAACAGGCATGGTCGCGCGGCATGCGCTCGCGGGATGATGGCGGGATGGATGCCGTCGAAGCGCTGGACGAGATCGCCTTCCTACTGGAGCAAGACCTCGCGCCGCGCTTCAGGGTGCAGGCGTTCAGGCGCGCAGCCGCCGCCCTCGACGGCCTCTCGACCGAGGAGCTGCGCGAGCGGATCGCCGACGGACGTCTGGCTCGCACCAAAGGCATCGGCGATCGCATGCTCGAGGTGATCACCCAGGCTGTCGCCGGGGAGACCCCGACGTACCTGACCGGGCTGCGCGAGTCCCGCGGTGCCGCGCCGCAGTCCAAGCTCGCGGCGTTGCTGCGTGGCGACCTGCATGCGCATTCGGAGTGGTCCGACGGCACAGTGACGATCGAGGCGATGGCGGATGCCGCGGCATCACTTGGCCACGAGTACCAGGCCATCACCGACCACTCGCCGCATCTCACCGTGGCGAACGGACTGAGCGTCGAGCGGCTGGGGCAGCAGCTGGAGCGCATCAGGGAGTGGAACGATGCCGCGACCGGCGAGCTCACGTTGCTGGCGGGCATCGAGGTGGACATCCTCGAGGACGGCACGCTGGACCAGACCCGCGAGCTGCTGACCCGGCTCGACGTGGTGGTGGCGAGCGTGCACTCGAAGCTGCGCGCGGACTCCGCGACCATGACGAAGCGGATGCTGTCGGCAATCTCCGACCCGGCGACCAACGTGCTCGGACACTGCACGGGCCAACTGGTGCAGGGCTCGCGCGGCACGCGCCCGCCGTCCGACTTCGACGCCGACAGCGTCTTCGCCGCGTGCGCCCGCGAAGGTGTTGCCGTCGAGATCAACTCGAGGCCGGAGCGTCAGGATCCGCCGGACGAGCTCATCGCCATCGCCCTTGACGCGGGATGCCTGTTCAGCATTGACAGCGACGCTCACGCCCCAGGGCATCTCGGTTTCGTCTCCCTCGGCGTAGCGCGCGCGGAGGCCGCTGGCGTGCCTGCCGACCGGATCGTCACCACCTGGCCGCAGTCGCGTCTGCGAGACTGGCTCGCGTCGCGGCGATGAGGCTTCCGGAGTCGCTGGAACATTCTCGATCAGCGCTGCAGGTCCTGGTACTCGGGGTGCCGCTGCAGCCACGACCTCACGTAAGGGCACAGCACAACGACGCGCAGCCCTGAGGCCCGCACATCGTCCAGCGCCGACTGCACGAGCTGCGAGGCGAGTCCTTCACCTTGGTGGCCCTCGTCGACCTCGGTGTGGGTGAACACGATGTGGTCCTCGAACCGGTTGTAGTAAGCGGCACCGACGATTGCGCCGTCGGTCTCGATCACGTAGCGGCTGGCATCCGGATCGTCGCGTACCTGTGTGCTCATAGCGCCACCTTAGGCACGGGCGTCGATGGCACCCCGTCGTCTACGCCGGTCGGGGCCGAAATCGTCGCGGAGGTGCACGGCGTCGCACCGCCTGGCGTGACACCCGGGGTCGCGTTCCTGTCATTTGTATGATGACCTGCGAAGGCATAGGATGACTGTACACCAGCCAAGCAGGTGTGGAGACGAGGACGTGACAGTGAACGGCGGCGTGCAGCATCCGAACACCGAGTCCGGCCGGCAATCGGGCGTGAACGCACTGGCGACCGGTGACGCCGTGACCCGGATCCGGGTCTCCGCGATCACACTGCCGTTGGCCACGGCCATCAGCGACGCGAAGGTGCTCACCGGTCGGCAGCGTCCGATGACCGAGGTCGCGATGCTGTTCGTCGAGCTCCGCACGCGCGACGGCGCCGAAGGCATCGGCTTCAGCTATTCGAAGCGTGCCGGCGGCCCGGCTCAGTACGCCCATCTCACCGAGATCGCCCACGAGCTTCTCGGCGAGGATCCGAGCGACATCGGTCGCGTCTACGACAAGCTGCTCTGGGCAGGGGCGTCCGTCGGGCGATCAGGCGTGGCCACGCAGGCCATCGCCGCCGTGGACATCGCGCTGTGGGACCTCAAGGCGAAGCGCGCTGGTCTTCCCCTGGCCAAGCTGCTGGGTTCGTATCGCGACTCCGTGCGCGCATACAACACGTCGGGCGGATTCCTGCACGCCTCGATCGACGAGGTCATCGACAATGCGGCCGCGTCGATCGCCGCCGGGATCGGCGGCATCAAGATCAAGGTCGGGCATCCGGACTCAGCGGTGGATCTCCGCCGCGTCGAGGCCGTGCGACGCTCCATCGGCGACACTGTACCGCTCATGGTCGACGCCAATCAGCAGTGGGACCGCACCACTGCACTGCGCATGGGCCGTGCGCTCGACGAGTTCGACCTGACCTGGATCGAAGAGCCGCTCGACGCCTACGACATCGCAGGGCACGCGCGTCTCACCGCATCCCTGGACACACCCATCGCGAGCGGCGAGATGCTGGCGAGCGTGGCCGAGCACGAGCGGTTCATCGAAGCGGATGCCGTGAGCATCCTCCAACCGGACGCCCCGCGCATCGGAGGCATCACGCCCTTCCTCCGCCTGGCGACGTTCGCACACCATCGCGAGATCGCACTTGCGCCGCACTTCGCGATGCAGATCCATCTGCATCTGGCGGCGGCGTATCCGACGGAGACCTGGGTCGAGCACTTCGACTGGCTCGATCCGCTGTTCGACGAACGGCTCGAGACCCGTGACGGGCGGATGCTCGTCCCGGCTCGTCCCGGTCTCGGCATCACGCTCTCCGAACAGGCCAGACGCTGGACGACCGGCACATTCGAGCTCGACGCGAGCGACGCATGACGCCGCGTGGGGCGGCCGAAGCGGGATCCGGTGTGCCACCGAGATCCGGCTCCTCTTCCGGTTCGGGTGGCGGGGATCCGCGCTCGAGGCGCACGGCGCGGAGTTCGGGTAACAAGACCCCAGGTTCGGACGACAAGACCCCGGGTCCGGACGACAAAACCCCGGGTCCTGCGGGGAAAGCGTCGAGTTCTGAAGGCAAAGCGCAGAAGACGCCCGAGACGTCGAAGTCGCGCGCCGGTGTGAAGTCGGGTGCGGACGCACCGGGCGTGTCGCGGTCCGGCATCGGCCCCGTCGACTTCGCGATGGTCGATCCCATCGATCGCTCCGCGCCCGAGGGACTCGCGCAGCAACTCGTCCGCCGTCTCACCGAGAGCATCCGCTCTGGGGAGCTTCGCGCGGGAGAACGGCTGCCGACCGAGACTGAGCTGGTACGCATCCATGCCGTGAGCCGCACGGTTGTTCGGGAGGCGATGTCGCGGCTGAACGCGCAGGGTCTCGTGGAGACGCAACAGGGTCGCGGTTCGTTCGTGCTCGCCGTGCCGAGCGCAGTGCCGTTCGCGGTCGACGCGTCCGGAGCGCGCACCGTCGAGGATTTCCTCGAACTCCTCGACTTCCGACTCGGGTTCGAGACCGAGGCTGCCGCGCTCGCCGCGCGGCGAGCGGATGCCCGAAGAACAGCGGGAGTCAGAGACGCGTTCGCGAGGTTCGCCGACGAGGTCGATTCGCCAGGGGCATCCGTCGCGGCAGACTTCGACTTCCATCGCAGCGTGGCGCTCGCGTCGCACAATCGATACTTCGTGCAGCTTCTCGATTCACTCGGTCGCGCTGCCATCGCGGCGCCGCGCGAACGTCTGTCGATGTCCACGGATTCAGAGCCGCTCTGGCATCTCCACCTGGTTGCGGTCGAGCACGAGAACATCTACCGAGCCATCGCCAGGCGGAACCCGGACGACGCCCGCGCCGCCATGCGGGTGCACCTGGCCAACTCGCAGGAGCGGCTGACGGGACTTTCGGATGTCACGACTTCGTGATCCATGCGCTCCGGCCGGTTCGCGCTGCGGGGTCCGCAACTGCTGGTCCTTATCGCCTTGTCCGCCGCAGGAAGGCTCACGTAGGGGCCGACCGACACCACCGCTGGGCCACCACCCCACATCGGGCGGAAGCAGCCAGCCGGGGAACTCACTCTTGCACCGACCTGCTGCAAACGAGGGATGCCGCGGGACGGCAGAATTGACGCATGCCCGAACCTTGGACGCCCGCGTCGCCCGACACGGTATTCGAGGCCGACAACATGACGGTGCTGCCGTCGCTTCCGGATTCCGCCTTCACAGTCATCTACCTGGATCCGCCGTTCAACACCGGACGTCGCCAGGAGCGTCGCACGGTGACGGCGGTGCGCAGCGAGGCTGCCGGATCCGTGGCCGGGTTCCAGGGGCGCTCGTATCAACGCATCCGCGGGGATCTGTTGCGCTACGACGACCGTTTCGACGACTACTGGGAGTTCCTCGAACCGCGGATCGTCGAGGCCTGGCGCCTGCTCGCCGACGACGGCACACTCTATCTGCACCTCGACTACCGGGAAGCGCACTACGCGAAGGTGCTGCTGGACGCGTTGTTCGGTCGCGAGTCGTTCCTCAACGAGATCATCTGGGCATACGACTACGGCGCGAAATCACGTCGAAAGTGGCCCGCGAAGCACGACACGATCCTCGTGTACGTGAAGAACCCGAAGAACTACGTGTTCGACTCGGATGCCGTCGACCGCGAGCCCTATATGGCGCCCGGTCTCGTCACGGCCGAGAAGGCATCCCGCGGGAAACGCCCGACGGATGTGTGGTGGCACACCATCGTCACGACCACCGGTCGCGAGAAGACCGGATACCCCACCCAGAAGCCCGAAGGGGTGGTGCGACGCATCGTGCAGGCGTCCTCGCGCCCCGGTGACTGGGTGCTGGACTTCTTCGCGGGCAGCGGCACCACGGGAGCCGTGGCGGCGGCGCTCGAGCGCCGCTTCGTCCTTGTCGACAGCAACCCGGACGCCATCGCCGTGATGCGCACGCGCTTCGCCCGTCTCCCCGACGTCACCTTCCGCTGACCGATCGCCCGCGCACCTTCCTCTGCCCCCGAGAGTGCCCACATTTCCTCTCGAGAGTGCACAATTCTCCTCTCGAGAGTGCACAATTCTCCTCTCGAGAGTGCACAATTCTCCTCGCGAGAGTGCCCGTATCTCCTCGCGAGAGTGCCCGTATCTCCTCGCGAGAGTGCCCGTATCTCCTCGCCAGGGGGCACGACTTCGCCCGAGGATGCACGACCTTGCCCGTGACGGTGCACGACTTCGACCGCGAAAGTGCAACTCCGCCTCCGCGTGACTGTGGTCGCGAGGTGCCCGCACCCGCGTACTTGCCGAGCGCAGCTTCTCGCGCTTGGTTTCCCCGGGGGCGTGGCAGGGCTCGCGCGACCCGGTTCCGCGCCGACCGAACGCAGATCTGCCTCGTGCCGGCCGAACGCGACTCAGCCCTACGTCGACCGAACGCAGCTCTGCCTCGCGCCGTCCGAACGCGACTCTGCCCCGCGCCGTCCGAACGCGACTCTGCCTCGCGCCGTCCGAACGCGACTCTGCCTCGCGCCATCCGAACGCGACTCTGCCTCGCGCCGTCCGAACGCGACTCAGCCCCGCGCCATCCGAACGCGACTCAGCGGCCAGTTCAGGAGTGCCGCTGCGAGCACGATGAGTGCCGCGATCGCGGGCGCGTATGCGCTCGTCGTGGCAGAAGTGGCCGATGCCACGGCCCCCACGATCCCGGACGCCGCGGCCTGCCCCACCACGATGCCTGATCCGAGCATGGTCATGACGGTCGCGGAGCGTCCGGCCGGGCTGCGCAACGCCGCGAGGCTGTACAGCGTGACGAGCGTCGGGCCGACACCGATCCCCGCAACGAAGAGTGCGGCGATGACGGTACCGAGCGTCGCGCTCAGCGCGGCGAAGAGCGCAGCGCCGACGACGAGGACGATGGCGAACGTCAGCCAGCGCGCGCGAAGCGTGAACCTCGCGGGGAACAGCGCCACCCCGAGCGCGAAGGCGGCGGATCCCACACCCATGGCGCCGTACACGAGTCCCGACTGGTCGGCACTGCCGAGCACCCCCATGACGGCGGTGAGCGACGTCAACATCGCCCCGAAGAAGAGCCCCACGGCCGTGGCACCGACGACCAGCACAAGCAGGTGGGGACGCAGCAGAGTGCTCACGGGCTCACGGTGCGGCACCGCAGACTCGTGGGCGGCGAGCCTGCTCGTCGGATGCACCGCGAATGCCGTCACGAACACGAACTCCAGCAGGGCTGCACCGATCACCGCGGATTGAGGTCCGATCGTCGTCGCCAGGGCGCCGACGAGCACCGGCCCGAAGACGAACGTCACTTCATCGGCAGCCGACTCATACGAGAAGACGGAGTTGAGGATGCTCGCGCGGCGGGCCGACGGCATCCGGGTCGAGATGATGCCGACGAGCCGACTGCGCGACAGAGGGGAGACCTGCGGGGCGGTGGCACCGACCAGGACCGCGATCAGGAGGACGACCGGATCGGGCGAGACGGATGCGCACCAGGTGATGAGCAGCAGTGTGAGGCCATTGGCGATCCCGGCGACGAGCATGACCCGTCGTTGGCCGAAGCGGTCCGCGGCGGCTCCGATCAGCGGGCCGACCGCCGCGGTGCCGAGGCCGACGCACGCGGACACGAGCCCGCCGAGCGCAAGTGAGTCTCGCACGGTGACGATCAACGTGAGGACTCCGACGACGATCATCGCGTACGGGAATCGGGCGATGAACGCGATCGTGAAGTACGCCCTGCCCGTCGCGGCCAGCAACAGGGAGACGGTCGAAGGCTCGCCGGGCTTTCTCATCGCGGCGATCAGCCTACGCTGCGACCGGCCACGGACAGGTGCCGGCCGTCCGACGGCCGTGACCGCGATCTCGCAGACCAGGCGAACGGTCGTCAGGATCAGTTTCGGCCACCTTCCAAGTTCACGATCGCTCGTCCCTCCGCACCGCAGCTCTCGGGAGCAGCGTCGCTCCCGTGCGGGTGCCGGAGTGGACGTCAGGTCCCAGGAAGCACCAGCCCTGTCGAGAGAAGGGACGAGCACCTTCGAGAGGAGGAACGGGCACTCTCGCGGGGAGGGACGGGCACTCTCGCGGGGAGGGACGGGCACTCTCGGGGGGAGGAACGGGCACTCGCGGGGTGAGGGACGGGCACTCTCGGGGGGAGGAACGGGCACTCTCGGGGGGGAGGGACGGGCACTCTCGCGGGGAGGAACGGGCACCCTCGGGGGGAGGAAGGGGCACTCTCGGGGGGAGGAACGGGCACTCTCGGGGGGAGGAACGGGCACTCTCGGGGAGGAGGAGGCGGGGGCGCTGGTCAGCTGGAGCCGCGGACGATCAGGCGCGTTTCGAGGATGGTGGCGTGCTCGACGGGCTTGCCCTCGATCATGGCGACGAGCTTGTCGGCCATGGCCGCTCCGAGCTCGCTGCTCGACTGGTGCATCGTCGTGATCGCGGGGGAGGCCGCCGAGCCCAGCGCATCGTCGTCGTATCCGACGACGGCGATGTCATCGGGGATGCTCAGCCCGGACTCCGCGATCGCGGTGTACGCACCGAGCGCCATCTGGTCGTTGGCCGCGAACACCGCGTCGATCGGCGTGCGCCGGGCAAGAAGTCGCCGCATCGCCATCGCGCCGGAAGCCGGCGAGAAGTCTCCCCACTCGATGAGCGAGGTGTCGAGCCCGGCCTCTGTCATCGCACGACGCCAGCCCAGCTCGCGGTCGAATCCCGCGGGCATGTCGGCGGGGCCGGCGATGGTCGCGATGTGCCGGCGTCCGCGTTCGATGAGGTGGCGGGTGGCGATCAGGGATCCCTCGATGTTGTCCACGTCGACGTAGTAGCTGTCGTTGTCGTCGTCGTGCAGCGGACGTCCGCCGAACACCACGGGCACGGTGCGTCCGAGCCGCGCGTACGAGTGGTCACCCGAGTGGTGCGACACCACGAGCGCGCCGTCGACGTTGCCGCCGGTGAGGTAGCGGCGGGTCTTGTCCGGATTCGCTTCCGACGCCACGACGATGCCGAGCGTGTAATCCGTGTTGGTCAGATGCATCGCGACGCCCTGGATGATCGCTGCGAAGAACGGATCGGTGAACACGCGCGACGTCGACTCGGGGATGACGAGAGCGATCGAATCCGTGCGGCGGCTGGCCAGCGACCGCGCAGCGCGATTCGGCACGTAGTTCAACTCCGCGATGGCCACGTTGACCGCGTCGATGAGCTCCGGTTTGACCTTGGGGGATCCGTTGACGACGCGCGACACCGTCGCTCGAGAGACGCCCGCTCGTGCCGCCACCATCTCCAGCGTCGGCGCCTGTGCCGCTGCTTTCACGCTCATGTCATCCTTTCCCCGCCTGCGAACCTATCGCGATTCCGGCTTCCTGGCGACTCGGAGCGGCAGATCGTGAACGCGCTCTCATCCCCGAGATGACGCCGATCGCGCTTTCCCGGCGAGCAACGGCGGAACCACGTGACACACCGCTCGAAGAGCGCAACGGGGAGAGACGCGGATGCCGCGGGCCAAGCAGGCTCGCGGCATCCGTCGATCGCAGGGTTGGGGTGCGGCTACGGCGTTGCGACCTCCCCGGGGTGCGCCGTGTGTCGTCCGTGGCCCTTGGCTGCAGACGTCGTGGAGTCGACGTGAGCGGTCGTCCCCGTCGTCGGATCCTGTGCTGCGGATGCCACGGCGTGACGTCCGTGCTCAGCCGGCAGGCCCGTGCCGTTCGGGATCAGGTCGGCGTCCGGCTCGAGATCCGGGAGTGTCAGGGATCCGGTCTCCTCCGCGGCCTCGACCGCCCTGATCGCCTCGTCGTCCGCAGCCTCCTGCAGTGCGGACTTCGCACGCAGCGGCGGCGTCTTGAAGAAGAGGCTGAGCACGAACGCGAGAAGCACGACGAACATCGCGACCCAGTAGACCGTCACGGCGGACGCGTTGAAGCCCACGAGGAACGGCTTGGCGAGCCGCGGGTCCGCATTCTTCAGGAACGAGGTGTCGTTGATGTCGTTGCTGCTCACCTTGGATGAGCCGCCGGATTTCTCCAGCTGCTTCTGAATGGTCGGCACCAGGGTGTCGACGAACTCGTTGCGCTCGCTGGCGTTCGAGAAGTCGAGCGTGACAGTGCCGTCCGATGACACGCGCGCGACGGGGACCGCCTTCTGGATGGCCGGAGTGACCTGTGCGAGGGCGGCCTTCTCGCCCGCCGCGGCACCCGCCGTCGCGGCGGCAGCCTCCGCGGCGGCCGCTTCGTCCTGCGGGATCTGGCCGGCGTCGACCTTCGCCTGCACCTGCGCGACGGCCGCGTCCTTGCCCTGCGCGGCGCCCTGTGCCTTCGCCTGGTCGACCTTCGTCTGGAGGCCCTTCTGGGTCTCGGCGGTCGCGTTCTTCACGATCGGTGTGTAGATCGTGTTCATGATCCCCTTGTTCTCGGGCGCAGTGGCGACCGCGGGGTCGAACGCGGCGTCCAGCGCGGCCGTCAGGGTGGCCTTGTCGCTCAACGAGCTCTGGATGTTGGCAGGCATCACGGTGAACAGCAGGGAGATGAGCACAGCGGTGCCCAGGGTTCCGCCGATCTGCCGGAAGAATGTGGATGCGCTGGTCGCGACGCCCATGTCCCTCAGCCCGACCGAGTTCTGGCTCGCGATCGTCAGTGTCTGCATCAGCTGGCCGAGGCCGAGACCGATGAGCAGCATGGCGCCCGCGATGAACCAGTACGACTTGTCGTACGTGAGGAACGTGAGCCAGAAGAATCCGCCGGAGAGGAGCAGCGTTCCGATGATCGGGAACTGCCGGTAGCGGCCCGTGCGGGCGATGATCTGTCCGGAAGCGATCGACGCGATCATCAGGCCGAGGATCATCGGCAGAAGCTGCAGGCCGCTCTCCGTCGGCGACGCCCCCAGCACCAGCTGCAGGTACAACGGCAGGGTCAGCATGGCGCCGAACATGCCGAATCCGACGAGCACGCCGATGATGGTCGCCATCGAGAACGTGGACGACCGGAAGAGCTTCAGCGGGATGAGCGCGTCATCCTTCATCAGCATCTCGACGATGATGAACCCGATGATGCCGATCGCGCCGACCACGTAGCAGGCGATCGAACCGGCGCTCGCCCAGCCCCAGTCGCGACCCTGTTCCGCGACGAGCAGTAGCGGCACCAGCGCGACGATGACGCCCGTCGCACCCCACCAGTCGATGCGCACTGAGTCGCGCGGATGATGCGGCACGTGCAGGAACGCCATCACGATGATCAGCGCGATGATGCCGATCGGCACGTTGATGAGGAACACCCAGCGCCATCCGGCGATCCAGAGGATCTGGTTCGCGCCAGCGAAGAGCCCTCCGATCAGCGGGCCTGCGACGCTCGAAATGCCGAAGACGGCGAGGAAGTAGCCCTGGTATTTCGCTCTCTCGCGCGGGGCGAGGATGTCGCCCATGATGGCCAGCGGCATCGACATCAGACCACCGGCGCCGAGACCCTGGATGGCGCGGAACGCCGCCAGCTCGATCATCGACGTCGAGAACGACGACAGGATCGAGCCGATCACGAAGATGACGATCGCGATGATGAACAGCGGTCGTCTGCCGAAGATGTCGGAGAGCTTGCCGTAGATGGGCGTCGCGATCGTCGACACGATCAGGTAGGCCGTGGTCACCCAGGCCTGCTGGCTGAGTCCGTGCAGATCGTCGCCGATCGTGCGGATGGCCGTTCCGACGACGGTCTGATCGAGTGCGGAGAGGAACATGCCCGCCATCAGGCCGAAGATCACGAACAGGATCTGCCTGTGCGACATGATCGGGGCTCTGGATGCGGACTGCTCCGACGCGGGCGTTGCGGCTTCTGACATGGTCCCCGGACTTCTGCTCGACGAGCCGAGCGTTCTGCGATGTGAGGAGGGGTGCGAGAGCGAAGACAAGCCGAACGACCGTATCCGCCGTCGTTGGCTCGATGCTGAGATTTTTGCGGTGACTGCAACGTTACGCCCGGGTGCGGCGTACGTCGAACGTCCCGGGCATCCGTTCGGCGCCGTTCGCCGGGGGCGAACTCACTGCTCGTCTGAGCGTCGCGGATGTTCGGGTCGTCGTCACACACGCACATTCGTCTGATCACCCACGCGCGACCGACAGCGTCGATCCGTTGCGCCGCCCGCGCGCGCGATCTACAGCACCGATCCATCGCGGATTGCCAGGCGGGGCTTAGGCAAGGCGCGTACCGTCTTGCAGGTCATGTCTGAGCCCCGCCACGACTTCAGCCATCCGTCCGACGAATTCGACGTCTCCCTCGGAGCCGTCGCTGGAACCCCCGCGCCGCAGAGGCGCCAGGGCGCGGCGCGCCTGGGTCGCGGCGGCGAGGTGAACCGCAGGGCGGTCCTCGGAGGGTTCGTCGCGGCATCCGCTCTGCTTCTCGCAGGATGCACGTCGACCGTCGTCGGCGCAGCGCAGCGCAGCGCCGTGCCCAAGGCATCCGCCACGGTGAAGCCCGCTGTCTCGACCATCGCTCCCGCGCAGACGTCGGTGCTCGGCCAGCAGGTGACGATCCACGGTGTCGGCCTCCAGGGCGTGGAGCAGGTCACGTTCGGCGACACGACGGTCGCGGTCAGCTCCGCCAGCGCGGACAAGGTCGTCGCCATAGCGCCGGCTGCGGCGAACTACCAGCCGGGATCGGTGGCGGTGAGCCTGCTCGGTCGCGGCGGATCCGTGCTGGCGACCAAGCCGAACGCGCTGCAGTACACCTCGGCGGGTGGTGTCGCGGCACAGATGCAGTACGCCCTTCAGCACTGGAACTCGTACAACACCGCGGAGTACGGCGACCTGAACCCGGATGGCGGCGACTGCGCCAACTTCGTGAGCCAGACGCTGATCGCGCGCGGCTGGACCATGAACGACGACTGGTACAACCACGACGCGGCGTCGTCATGGAGCCCGGCATGGGGATACGTGCCCGCGATGGACCAGTACTTCTCCGACAACGCGTCGAGCCTGGGCCTGGAGAAGCTGGACTTCGCCAGCCAGGCCGACCGCGCCAAGGTGGCGCTCGGCGACGTGGCCATCTTCTTCTGGGGCGACGACACCTCGCCCGACCACACCCAGGTCGTCGACAAGATCGAGGTGGTGGACGGCCAGTACAAGATCTCCATGGCCAGCCACAACGACGACTACGACTACCGGGACCTCGACACCACCATCACGACGCAGCACCCCGGCTCGACCGGCCACTTCTGGCACCTCACGCGGTAGCGCCGCGGCGGAGGGGATCCGACTCGCCCTGGCGGCAGCACGACCCTCGCACTGGGGGCTGAAAGCCCGCGGATTGACTCCCACGGCCCCCATACGCTCGTCGGGTGGGATCACGACGCGCCAAGGTCGGCGTCATCAGCTCGGCCCTCGCGGTCGCCGTGCTCGCTCTCGCTGCTGGAGCGTGGGTAATGGGTGCCGCCCTGCACCACGACTCCGCGGACGCCGCAGCGCACGCGGGCCGCGCGTCCCGCCCGAGACCCTCGCACACCGCGGACGCCGTCGCGGTCTCCCTGAATCCGCCGACCGCGACTCCAACCCCGACGCCGACGTTCGACAAGGCTGCGCAGTCGCAGGATGACCCGTCGAGCATCTGGGTCGTCGTCAACAAGCAGCGCGCGCTCGACCCTGTCGACTACGTTCCGCCGGATCTGGTGCAGCCACCGGTTCCCGACATCAACGGCCAGCCGGTGCGACACGAGGTGTCCGATGCGCTCGTCGCGCTCTTCGCCGCGGCGAAGTCGGAGGCCGGACTCTCGCTCACGCTGCAGAGCGGATACCGCTCGTACTCGACGCAGGTGTCCGTGTACAACGAGGACGTCGCATCCAACGGCGTCGCCTACGCGGACACCGACACCGCCCGCCCCGGCCACAGCGAGCATCAGACAGGGCTTGCCGTGGACATCAGCGCGGCATCCGGACAGTGCTCGCTCGACGCCTGCTTCGGCGACCTGCCGGAAGGCACGTGGCTGGCCGCGAACGCGTGGCGCTTCGGGTTCCTGCTGCGGTATCCGGCGGACAAGGTGCCGGTGACAGGGTTCACGTACGAGCCGTGGCACTTCCGATACGTCGGGGTGCCACTCGCGACGCAGCTGCACGACACCGGCGTCACCACCCTCGAGGAGTACTTCGCCGTGCCGGGCGGGGAGACGTATCCGGGCTGACGCGATCCGGGCGGCTCCGGCCACGCGCGGGGGCTTCGGCGATCCTTGAGATCCTCTGGGCATCCGTGCGCGATCGGAACGCCTGGGCGGATGCACAGCGAGGCCTCTGTACCGTCGAGAGCATGGCGCAGAACACACTCACGAAGCGCGGGCGGTGGCGTGCGGCATCCGCTCTTTCCGTGATCGCGGTGCTCGCGCTCGCCGGATGCTCGGCCGGCCCTGCCCCGCTGCCGGAGCCGATCGCGAAGCAGTACGACTACGCCATGGCGCACTGGAACGACTACAACACCAAGGTCTACGGCGATCTCAACCCGGTGGGCGGCGACTGCGCGAACTTCGTGAGCCAGACGCTGATCGCGCGGGGCTGGAAGATGAACGACCAGTGGTACAACCACGACGCCGCTGCGGACTGGAGCCCGGCCTGGGGCTATGTGCCCGCGATGGACAACTATTTCGCGGCGAACGCGAAGACGCTGGGGCTGACGGAGTATCCGCTGGACAAGCGGTCGAAGATCGCGGTCGGCGACATCGTCGTGTTCTCGTGGGAGGGCACGGATTCGTACGACCACGTGGAGATCGTGAGCAAGGTGATCGACACGACCGTCGACGGCAAGAAGCACGTCGAGATCAAGATGGCCGGCCACAACAAGGACACCAAGTACCGCGACCTGGACTACGTGCTCGACAAGGAGTACAAGCAGGCGAGCGGACACTTCTGGCACGTCGCCCTGCCGCCGACGGCCAGCCCGACGCCTACGAAGTAGCGGGTCAGCGGGCGCCGGCGATGCGCGTCTGACGTCGCGTGACACCACGTGGTGTCATCCGATTTCCTCGATGTTCTTGACGTGACACCATAGTGGTGTCATATTGGTGTCATGGAACTGGGAACGTACGTCGATGAACTGCAGCGACAGCTGGCGGCTGCGGCCGCGGCGGGAACCGACGAGACCCGCGAGACGGCAGGGCGCCTGACCACGGCGCTGGATGCCGCGGCGCGGCTCGTGCTGCTCGAAGCGCTGGGCGCTGCTGCCGCCGAGATCACGGCGGAGCTCACGCCCGGATCCGTCGACGTGCGGCTGCGCGGACGTGAACCCGAGTTCGTCGTCACGCAGGCGCCGCAATGGGATGCGCCCGCCGAGCCAACGGCATCCGCGGCTCCCGTCTCGCCGTCGGCCGTCGACGTGGAGGAGGGTGCCACCACCCGCACCACGCTGCGGCTGCCGGACGAGCTCAAGTCCCGGGTCGAGGCGGCGGCGGCGCACGCCGGTGTCTCCGTGAACACCTGGCTGGTGCGGGCCATCGCGGCCACGCTCGACGGAGGAACGCGTCGCACCGCCGGATTCGAGACGAACGGCAAGCGCGTCACCGGATGGGTGCGGTGAGCGGCGTGCGGTCGGCATCGGACAGCCCGGGCCCCACGGCTTCCATCCAGACACAGACCTCGACGACACAGAGGAGAGACTTCATGAACACCGAGTACGACACACCGCAACCGATTCAGGTGGCACTCGACCTGCTCGTCGTGGTCACCCTGAGGATCACGGCCGCCGACACCACCACGACCACGGTCGCCATCAAGGCGGCGGATCCGACGAAGAAGGACGACGTGCGCGCCCTCGGCGAGGTGAACGTCGAGTACGCCGACGGTGTGCTCGGCCTGCGGATCGCTCGCACGCTGCGCTACTACACATGGTTCAGCGGCAGCCCGCGGATCATCGTCGACATCACCGTGCCCACGGGATCCAGCGTCGATGGCAAGGTGGGCGCGGGCAGCATCAGCACCGAGGGCGAACTCGGCGACTGCTCGTTGCGGACCGGAGCCGGCGAGCTGCGCGTCGACCGGGCGCGCAAGACCACGCTGCACAGCGGTGCGGGGGCCATCCAGGCGGGACGTGTCGCCGGGCCGCTGCGGGTCACGAACGGCGCAGGATCCGTCCGCGTCGGCACGCTCGGCGGCGAGGGCTACGTGAAGAACACCACCGGCAACACGGTGTTCGGCGAGGTCGAGGGACCGCTCACCGTGAAGGCGGTCACCGGTGACGTGCTCATCGAGCAGCTGAACGGATCCGCCGAGATCAAGTGCGCCCACGGCGAAGTGCGGATCGACAGCGTCGGCACCGGCGACGTGAAGATCGACGGCGGGTACGGATCCATCGAGGTCGGCATCCCGGAAGGAACGGCGGCCTGGCTCGACATCGCCTCTCGGCACGGCGAGGTGCGCAATCAGCTGGAGTCGGCATCCGCTCCGGTCGATACGGACCGCAGGGTCGCCGTCACCGCACACGCCGACTACTCCTCGATCACCATCCGGCGACCGCTCGGCTGAGCTGATTCTGCGCCCGTCCCCACCGGGCGCAGACCGCACCGGTACAAACCGCATCCACACGAAAGAGCGCCCACCCGGGCGGTATTCGTCGCGCCCGAAAGGGCGACCGGAACACGAACACCACAACCACGAAAGACCGAAACGAGAAGGAAACCACCATGACAACCACCGCAGTCCAGAGTCCTGCGATCCACGTGCAGGGCCTGGTGAAGTCCTACGGCAAAGTGGACGTGCTCAAGGGCGTCGACCTCGACGTGACCCGCGGCAGCATCTTCGCGCTGCTCGGCTCCAACGGGGCGGGGAAGACCACGGCCATCCGCATCCTGTCCTCGCTGCTGCACGCCGACGGCGGCACGGCAACCGTCAACGGGTTCGACGTCTTCAAGCAGGGCGCGGACGTGCGGCGTTCGATCAGCCTGACGGGGCAGTTCGCGGCCGTGGACGACATCTTGAGCGGACGCGAGAACCTCGTATTGATCGCGCAGCTGCGTCACGTGAAGAACCCTGGAGGCGTCGCGGACGGCCTGCTCGAGCGGTTCTCGCTCACCGACGCGGGCGGACGCAAGGTGTCCACCTACTCGGGAGGCATGCGCCGCCGGCTCGACATCGCGATGAGCCTCATCGGCAACCCGCCGGTGATCTTCCTCGACGAACCCACGACCGGCCTCGACCCCGAGGCGCGCATCGAGGTCTGGGATGCCGTCAAGGAGCTCGCAGACGGCGGCACCACCGTGCTGCTCACCACCCAGTACCTCGACGAGGCAGAACAGCTGGCCGATCGCATCGCCATCCTGCACAAGGGCCGGATCATCGTGAACGGCACCCTGACGGAACTCAAGGCGCTGCTCCCGCCGGCGAAGGTCGAGTACGTCGAGAAGCAGCCCACCCTCGAGGACGTGTTCTTCGCGATCGTCGGCGACAAGGGCGACGAGTCGGCGGGTGCCGACGCCGGCAACGACTCCAGCAATCACTCCACCAAGACCGGTGCGACCGCCGGCGCGAACGAGAAGTAGGCGACGATCATGACCACGACAACGACGACCCACCTGTCCGCGGGGCCGCGGACGTCGAGCGGGGCGAACTTCTTCGGCGACACGGCCGTGCTCACCGGGCGCACGCTCAAACACATCACGCGAAGCCTCGACACCATCATCACGACGGTGATCACGCCGATCGCTCTGATGTTGCTGTTCGTGTACGTGCTGGGCGGGGCGATCAACTCCGGCTCCGACAACTATGTGAACTACCAGCTGCCCGGCATCCTGCTCATCACCGTGGCCTCCGGGATCGCCTACACCGCCTTCCGGCTGTTCCAGGACATGCAGGGCGGCATCTTCGAACGGTTCCAGTCCATGCCGATCGCGCGCTCATCCGTGCTCTGGTCGCACGTGCTGACCTCACTGGTCGCGAACGTGATCTCGCTCGTGGTCGTCTTCGGAGTCGCCTTCCTGATGGGCTTCCGCACCGGCGCGAGCGTGGGGGCGTGGCTCGCGGTGGCCGGCATCCTGATCCTGTTCACGCTCGCGCTCACCTGGGTGGCCGTGATCCCTGGCCTCACCGCGAAGACGGTGGACGGCGCCAGTGCGTTCTCGTACCCGCTGATCTTCCTGCCCTTCATCAGCTCGGCGTTCGTGCCGACCGATTCGATGCCTGGACCGGTGCGCTGGTTCGCCGAGAACCAGCCGGTCACGCCGATCGTGAACACGATCCGTGCCCTGTTCGCCGAGCAACCGGTGGGCAGCGACATCTGGATCGCACTCGCGTGGATGGTGGGGATCCTGGTCGTCGCGTACGTCTTCGCCCAGGTGATCTACCGGAAGAAGATCTCGTAACCGAAGGTCCGCAGGGCTCTGACGAGCTGCATCCGCGAGCGAAGCGAGTCGAAGGGTTGCCTTCGGCTCGCTTCGGCGTTCAAGGGGGTCGCGGGGTCAGGAAGATCCGGATTCCGATCGCATTCCCCCGCCGGCGCTGGACGCGCGGCTCCCGCCCGACCCGGTGCCAGCGATCGAAATCCGGATCTTCCCGACCCCGCTCTGTATGTGCGCGACAACCAGATGGTGGGTGGGGAGCGGACGGCGCCTTGCGCCGGCTGTGCTTTGCGCGGTTGCCGCCGAAACTGCAGCGGCGGGGCGGGGGTGAAACAGGACGGGTCGCGCTGTCTTGCTGGGAACAGGAGGAATTGGCCCGTTTTCGGGCGGATGTCCTGTTGTGGGAACGGGCGGCTATTGGCTTGGTGGCCGTCCGGGGGTTCCGCGGGCGGCGATGATCGGAGTCAGCGGTGGGCGATGATCGTGGTGAGAGCGGTGCGGAGGTGGTCGACGCCGCCGGCGCCGAGGACTCTGTCCAGCCACTGCTCGTAGTCGCTGACGATGGTCACGCCGGTGTTCAGGAGGCGCTCGCCGGACGGCGTCAACCGGTAGAGCTTGGCGCGTCCATCGCTCGGATCCGGCGCAAGGCTCAGGTAGCCGCGCTTCACGAGATGGGCCGCCAGCTCGGCCGAGGCCTGCTTCGTTCGCCCGCCGCACTGCGTGAGGACCGCGAGCCTCGACCCATCCGGTTCCACCAGCGACAGCAGCGAGACGTGCGGGACGCCCACGTCGTCGTACCCGTTGTCGCGGAGCGCCTGCTCCAGGTGCAGCACGAGGGTGCGCTGCGCCTCGCGCATGAGATCTCCGAGCGGTTTATGCCGAGAGGAGAATTTCGTCAGGCCCTTGACCGATTCGGCGGCCGTGGGCAATGTAGTCATGTGCCTGACTATATCGAGCAAGGGTCGCAACTTCAGCGCGAGACGGTACCGGGAGATCAGTCGACATCGGCGTCCGGTCCGGGCATCGCGCCCCAGACCACCGTCGGCCGACCACCGATGCCGGAGGTCGCGGGCGTGCGGCATCGCACGGTCGAGGTGCTCGGGGCGGCCGTGCACGTCGCCGAAGCCGGAGCGGATGACGCACCTCCGGTCATCCTGCTGCACGGGTTTCCGCAGCACTGGTACGCCTGGCGGCACCTCATTCCCGCTCTGGCGGCCGAACGCCGAGTGATCGCGATCGACCTCCCGGGCTTCGGATGGAGCGAACCCTCCCGCATCGGCTACTCCACCGACGCCCGCACTCGCGCGCTCGTCGCGCTGCTTGACGAACTCGGGCTGGCCACCGTCGACGTCGTCGGCCACGACTGGGGCGCGTGGCTCGGCTTCCGGATGGCGATGGACGCACCGGAGCGCGTCGGCCGCTTCGTCTCGATCGGCGAGCTGCACCCGTGGCCGCTGCAGCGCAGGCTCGTGCCCAGCACGTGGCGCATGTGGGTCACGGCGCTCTTCGAGGCACCGGGCATCGGCGTGGCGGTGCAGAAGCGGCGGCGCACGATCGCGTGGTTCCTGCGGCGGGATGCGCGGGATCCGTCCGTGTGGTCGGATGAGCTCGTCGACGCTTATGCCGATGCGACGGCCGTGCCGGAGACATCCGTGGCCGGACAGAAGATGCATGCGGCGTTCATCGCGCACGACATCCCGCGGCTGATCCTGCGCAGAGACCGATCGCGGTCGTTCGCCACCCCGACGCTGCTCGTGGCCGCCGACAACGATCGGTACATCCCCGCCTGGCTGATGAAGCCGCCGCGCTCACGGGAAGGCGTGCTGAGCGTGCGCACGGTCCGTGGTGGGCACTTCGTGCTGGACGAGAATCCGGATGCCGTCGGCCGGGTCGTGCTCGAACACCTTGCGCTTGCGGCGGGCTGAGCTTGTCGAAACCCGTGCTGGGGCGGGCTGGTTTCGACGAACCCGACCAGGGGTTGGGGCGCGCTGGATCGACGAGCTCGAGTACCGGTGGGGTGCGGACTGGTTTCGACATGCTCAACCAGGGGCGACCCGCTGGCGGACGCGTGCTACGCGATGGCCTTGTCGACGATCGACTTGGCCTCCGCCTGCACCTGCTTCAGATGGTCCTCGCCGAGGAACGACTCGGCGTAGATCTTGTAGACGTCTTCCGTGCCGCTCGGACGGGCCGCGAACCACGCGTTCTCGGTGACGACCTTGACGCCGCCGATCGCCGCATCGTTGCCGGGGGCCTTGGACAGCTTGGCGGTGATCTTCTCGCCGGCCAGCTCGTCGTCCGTGATCGCGTCGCCGTCGAGCTTCGACAGCTTGGCCTTCTGCTCCTTGCTGGCCGCGGCATCCACACGCTGATACACCGGGTCGCCGAAGCGCTCGGTCAGGCCGCGGTACAGCTGCGACGGGCTCTTTCCGGTGACTGCCGTGATCTCGCTGGCCAGCAGGGCGAGCAGGATGCCGTCCTTGTCGGTCGTCCACGCCGTGCCGTCCAGTCGCAGGAACGAGGCGCCCGCGCTCTCCTCGCCGCCGAAGCCGACGGATCCGTCGACGAGTCCTGGCACGAACCACTTGAAGCCGACCGGCACTTCCCAGAGACGGCGGCCCAGGGAGTGCGCGACCCTGTCGATCACGGACGACGACACCAGGGTCTTGCCGATGGCGGCATCCGCTCGCCAGTCGGGACGGTGCGCATACAGATAGTCGATCGCGACGGCCAGGTAGTGGTTCGGGTTCATCAGGCCGCCGTCGGGCGTGACGATGCCGTGGCGGTCGGCGTCCGCGTCGTTGCCGGTGAGCACGGCGTAGTCGTCCTTGTGCTTCAGCACGGATGCCATGGCCGACGGGCTCGACGGATCCATGCGGATCTTGCCGTCCCAGTCCAGCGTCATGAAGCCCCACTGCGGATCGATGACGGGGTTCACCACCGTGAGGTCGAGACCGTAGGTCTCGCCGATGAGCGCCCAGTAGTGCGCGCTCGCTCCGCCGAGCGGATCCGCTCCGATGCGGATCCCCGCGCGCTTGATGGCCTCGATGTCGATGATGTTGCGCAGATCGTCCACGTAGTTGGCGCGGAAGTCGTACGTGGCGACGCCGCTCGGCTCCGCACGGTTCACATCGCGCAGACCGTCGGCGAGGATCTCGTTGGCTCGGTTCGCGATCCAGCTCGTGGCGTCCGAATCAGCGGGGCCGCCGTGCGGCGGGTTGTATTTGAAGCCGCCGTCGCGGGGCGGGTTGTGGCTCGGAGTCACGACGATGCCGTCGGCCAGCCCGTGGCCCGACCCGTCGTCCGCGCCGTGCTCCTTGTTGTATTTGATGATCGCGTGGCTCACCGCCGGGGTCGGCGTGTAGTCGTCGTACTCGTCCATCAGCACGTCGACGCCGTTCGCGACCAGCACCTCGAGGGCTGTGGTCTGAGCGGGCATGCTCAGGGCGTGGGTGTCGGCGCCGATGAACAGGGGTCCGGTCGTCCCCTGTCCGCGGCGGTACTCCACGATGGCCTGCGTCGTAGCGGCGATGTGGTCGTCGTTGAACGCCGTGTCGAACGCGCTGCCGCGGTGCCCGGAGGTGCCGAAGACGACGCGCTGCGCCGGCACCGAGACATCCGGATGCAGGTCGTAGTACGCCCTCACCAGGGCTTCGATGTCGGTCAGATCTGCTTCGGTGGCTGGGGTGCCCGCGCGTTCGGCCATGGGGTCAAGTCTCATGCACCGCCGCGGAACATGCGAGTGGCATCGGTGAGCAGGTCGACGATCGCCCAGACCGCGCGCTGTATCCAGGCCGGAAACGGTCGCTTCGTGTTCGAAGCGTCGCTGGGCTGCATGCGTTCAGGGTAGGGGGTGCGTGGGCGGACGGGCCGCGCTGAGCGGGTCGATAGGCTCGTCGCATGTCGGATGCGCCGCTCGAGACCTCGGAAATCTATAGCTTCTTGGGGCCGGCGGGCACGTTCACCGAGGCCGCACTCGCTCAGGTGCCGCAGGCGCAGGGCAAGACGTGGCGCGCGGTGAACAACGTGGGGGAGGCGCTCGACGACGTCGTCACCGGGCGTAGCGTCGCCGCCATGATCGCGATCGAGAACTCGATCGAGGGCGGCGTCTCCGCCACCCAGGACGCGTTGGCCACCATCCCAGGCCTGCGGATCATCGGCGAGTACTTGGTGCCCGTAGGATTTGTGCTCGTCGCCCGCCCCGGCGTCGCGCTCGCCGAGGTGAAGACCGTCACCGCGCATCCGGTCGCGTACGCGCAATGCAAGGCGTGGCTGGGCGAACACCTTCCGGCGCACGACTACATTCCGGCGTCGAGCAACGTCGCCGCGGCGACCTCGCTGCTGGAGACGGATGACACGGGTCGGCCGACCAGCCCCGCGGATGCCGCCATCGCCCCGCCAACGATCGTCGCCCATCACGACGTCGTCGTGCTCGCAGAGGACATCATCGACAATCCGAACGCGGTCACCCGGTTCGCACTCGTGAGCCGCACCACGGGCATCCCGGATCCGACGGGCGCCGACAAGACCAGCCTCATCGTCGAGCTGCCGTCCGACCGCTCGGGAACCCTGGTCGAGATGCTCGAACAGTTCTCGACGCGCGGCGTGAACCTCAGCCTGATCGAGTCCCGTCCGATCGGCGACGAGTTCGGGCGGTACCGATTCATCATCGACGCCGACGGGCATGTCACCGACGAGCGCGTCGCGGACGCCCTCCTCGGCCTTTTCCGCTTCAGCCCCAACATCATCTTCCTGGGATCGTATCCGCGGGCCGATCGGCAGACCGTCGCCTATGACCGCCGATACGCCGACGACGTGTTCATCGAGGCGCGCGACTGGCTGCGCGGCCTGATCGACGGCGAGCCGCAGGGCTGAGGGCGCCTACCCTGGTGCGATGGATGCCCGCTACCGCTTCTCGTCTCGCACCGACGACATCGATCGCGACCGGGTGCATCGCTGGCTGAGCGAGGAGTCGTACTGGGCGGCGGGTCGCGCCCGCTCCACGCAGGACGCCGCGATGGATGCGTCGCGCAACTACGGAGTCTTCGACGACGCGACAGGAGATCAGGTCGCGTACGCCAGGGTCGTGACCGACGGGGTCACGTTCGCGTGGCTGTGCGACGTGTTCGTAGATCCGGCGGTGCGTGGCAACGGCATCGGCGTCGGCCTGATCCAGGGTGTCGTCGCGGACCTCGAACCGCTGAAGCTCAAGCGCATCGCGTTGGCCACTGGCGATGCTCACGGGTTGTATGCCAAGTTCGGATTCGAGCCGCTCGCCGATCCGTCGATGTGGATGAGCCGCACCGGCCGGTGAGCCCCGGTGCAGACGCAGATTGCCCGGATCCCCGACAGTTTGCCAACCTTGAGGCACGTCGAGGAGGACGGATGCCGCACGACAACAACGACGCACCGCGTTTCGATCCGCGTTTCGATCCGGTCTTCCAGCGAGGCTACGCCGCAGACTCCACGGCGTCGCCCTCCACGTCCGCGAAGTCAGGAGACCATCCGGCTGCGGTAGAGGTTGCGGCCCCGGGATGGCGGGAGGTCCGCCCTGTCGCGGCGGTACCTTCGGAAGCCGAGTCCGAGTCCGACGACGTAGCCGAGCTGTGGGGCGCCTGGATCCGCAGCCCGGCGGTGAGCGCGCGACGATGGCTGAACACTCTGTGGTGGATCGGCGCAGTCCTGCTGGCGCTCGGCGTCGCCTGCCTCGCCTACGGCATCTGGGCGGACAACGACACCGCCGGCCAGCAGTACCAGGACTTCTGGATCACGGTGTACTCCGCCATCGCCTGGAACGCGTACGGTCCGACGATGACGATCGGTCTCATCACCCTGGTCGCGACGGGGGTCGTGCAACTGCTGGCTCCCGGGCTGCGGGAGGAGCGATGAGCTCGCTGCGGCGCACGCTGAGGGCGCGGTCGCGGCGTGCCACGATCCTTCTGTGGTCCGTCGCCGCGGTGGCGTTGGCGTTGTCCGCAGCCGTCATCGCTTTCACGACCTCGCAGCAGATGCACTTCTACCAGGCGCAGACGGCCCAGGGTGCGGTCGGTGTGCGTCCTTCGTTCTGGGTGCAGGTCTCCTGGGCCATCCAGGGCCTTCCCGCCGTGTTCCTCATGGTCGGACTGGCGTGCGCGGTGGCACCGTTCTTCCTGTTCGCGATCACGGCTCAACGGCGTGTTGCCGCCGACGAGGATGCGGAGGCCGTGCGCTGACGTCGCCGAGACGTCGAATCCTGCGACGCAGCCTGCACCCGAACCGCGCATCGTGCGGTTTCGCCGGGGGAGCGGGTGCGCGCCGCGACCGGTCGGCAACGGGATGCGGGCGGGTGGTGCCGTACGGGCCTACGCGTCGCGCGGAACGCGGACGACGAGGGCACCGGCATCCGCCCAGAAGTGTGCGCCGGTGACGGTGCCGAATCCGTCGCCGTCGAGTTCGATGGGTTCCGGATTCTCGACCTCGACGTGCAGCGATCCACCCCGCAGGTAGCTCACCGTGCGCTTCCTGTCCGAGGTCGTGAAGCGGATGATCTTGCGGCCGAGCGCCGTGCGCCGCAGCACTCGGTTCTCCCAGGTGACGGTGCGCCAGATGAGCAGCCAGCCGAACACGGTGCGCGGCTGGAGCAGGGCGATGTCGAGCTCGCCGTCGTCGAGGGCGGCCTCCGGCATGAGCTCGATGTTGCCGGGCAGCACCCCGCAGTTGCCGGCCAGGATGCTGTTCACGTGGGCCGCGTGTCGGCTGTGCCCCTGCAACTGGTAGTGGATGGCGAACTTGCGGGAGTTCAGCGACCGCAGCCCGCCGTCCACGTAGGCCAGCCATCCGACCTTCTTCTTCAGCTGCGGGCTCGTGTTCTCGATCATCGCGGCGTCGATGCCGATGCCGGCCATCACGAGGAAGACGTGGTCGCTGGAGGAGCCGTCCTCCCGCGTCAGCTCGGCCACACCGACGTCGATGGACTTGTCGGCGCCGTCGAGCGCGAGCTGCACGCCGGCCCTGACGTCGCCGAGCGGAATCGCCAGGTTGCGTGCGAGCAGATTGCCCGTGCCGAGCGGGACGATGCCGAGCGGCACCCCGGTCTGGCGAAGGCCGGCCGCCACCGCCCGTACCGTGCCGTCGCCTCCGGCGGCGAGAACGAGATCGGCACCCTCCTCGACCGCGCGACGGGACAGCCCCTGCCCCGCGTCGTCGACCGTCGTCTCGAGCCAGACCGGGTCGTCCCATCCGCGATCGGTGGGAGCGGATGCCGCCTTCCGCGCCTGCTTCAGCGCCCCCTGCACAGCGGAGCGCAGCACGAGCCCGTCGGCCTTCGTCGGGTTGTACACGACGGCGAGGCGGCGCGGTCCGGTGCCGTGTCCGATGACGAGGCCATCCCCGGATGGCCCCGCCCCCCGCTCCTCGACCGAGGCCCGCTCTCCGGACGCAACGGACGGCCCGGACGAGGCAGGCTCCGCGGATGCGAGGGAATCGCTCACACGCCCACCGTAATCAGGAGCGCGTCGAATGGCGGGTCGATCTGTGAGGAACCGTCCGTTCCGTTGTTGCCCTACCGCTGGTTGAGCTTGGAGTCTGTCGGCCGGTTCCGGCGCAGCGCGAAGCGGTGTGACGCCGTGCGCGGCGGGGGAGCGGAACCTCTCCGCTGGTGGGACGGTCGGGGCGCATCGGCCCGTTCGGTGACCTGAATAGACTTGAACGGTGATCGATCCCGTACTCCTGCGCGAAAACCCCGACCTCATCAGGCGTTCGCAAGAGGCGAGAGGCGAGTCTCCCGACACGGTGGATGCCGCACTGAGCGCGGACGCGGAGCGTCGCGCGGCGATCACGGACTTCGAGTCGCTGAGGGCCGAGCAGAATGCGTTTGGCAAGCGGGTGGCATCCGCTCCGAAGGAGGAGAAGAAGGAACTCGTCGCACAGGCGCAGCAGCTCGCGGCCCAGGTGAAGGAGGCGCAGGCCGCCGCGACCGGTGCCGAGGAGCGGTTCGACGCCGCCGTTCGTCGCATCGGCAACGTGATCATCGACGGCGTTCCCTCCGGCGGCGAGGATGACTTCGTCACGCTGCGCGAGGTCGGCACCATCCCGGCGTTCGACTTCGAGCCGCTTGACCACCTCGAGCTCGGCGAGAAGCTCGACGCCATCGACATGGCCCGCGGCGCCAAGGTGAGCGGCGCGCGCTTCTACTTCCTGAAGGGCGTCGGCGCCAGGCTCGAGATCGCGCTCATGAGCTACGCGCTCGACAGGGCGCTGCAGAACGGCTTCACGCCGATGATCACGCCCACGCTCGTGAAGCCGGAGATCATGCAGGGCACGGGATTCCTCGGTTCCCACGCCGACGAGGTGTACCACCTGGGCAGCGACGACCTCTTCCTCACGGGCACCAGCGAGGTCGCGCTCGCCGGATACCACTCCGACGAGATCCTCGACCTCGCGAACGGTCCGCTGCGCTACGCCGGATGGTCGACGTGCTACCGGCGCGAGGCGGGCTCGGGCGGCAAGGACACGCGGGGCATCATCCGCGTGCACCAGTTCAACAAGCTCGAGATGTTCGTCTACACGGTGCCGGAGGATGCCGAGAACGAGCACGCCCGTCTGCTCGGCTGGCAGGAGGAGATCCTGCAGTCGCTGGGCCTGGCATATCGAGTGATCGACACGGCAGCGGGCGATCTCGGATCCAGCGCCGCCCGCAAGTACGACGTCGAGGCCTGGGTGCCGACGCAGGGCCGCTACCGCGAGCTGACGTCGACGTCGAACTGCACGACGTTCCAGGCGCGCCGCCTGCAGACCCGGTACCGCACCTCCAGCGGCAAGACGGCGCCGGTTGCCACGCTCAACGGCACGCTCGCCACGACCCGCTGGATCGTCGCGCTGCTCGAGACGCATCAGCGTGCCGACGGATCGGTCGTGGTCCCCGAACCGCTTCGGCCCTACCTCGGCGGCCTTGACGTGCTGACGCCGGTGGCGTCGTGACGACGGGAGACCACGCGACGGATGACGCGGCATCGGGTGACCTCACGACCGAGGCGCCGGCATCCGGTCGCCTGCTGATCGCCCTCGACGTCGACGGCACGCTGCTGCACGAGGACGGCTCCGTCTCCGACGCCGTGAAGGATGCCGTGGGCCGCGCCGCCGACGCCGGTCACGAGGTCACGCTCGCGACGGGTCGCAGCTGGGGAACGGCCCGCGACCAGCTTCCGCTGTTCGGCATCCGCCCGGAGTACGTGGTGTGCTCCAACGGCGCGGTCATCATGCAGCGCGACGAGAGCGCTGACGGCGACGGCTACCGCCGCGCGTATGTCGAGACGTTCGACGCCCGGCCCGTGCTCGAGCTGGTGCGCCCGTTCCTGCCAGAGGGCGGGTACATGGTCGAGAAGGCGGACGGAACGCGGGTGCACACGGAGGGCATGGACTCGTCCGGATGGCAGCTCGGCGAGGCCGGTCCCGTGCCGTTCGAGGAACTGGCGGTCGAGCCGGCCAGTCGTGTCGTGGTGGTCTCGCCGTCGCACGACGCCGAGGAGTTCCTCGGCATCGTCGAGCAGATGGGACTGCACAAGGTGACGTACGCGGTCGGCTGGGCGGCGTGGCTCGACATCGCGCCCGACGGCGTCAGCAAGGGCAGTGCGGTGGCCAGGGTGCGCGACCTGCTGGGAATCCCAGGGGAATCGCTGCTCGTCGTCGGCGACGGCCGCAACGACATCGAGATGTTCGAGTACGCGCGATCCGTCGGCGGCCGTGCCGTCGCGATGGGGCAGGCTCCCGACGAGGTGAAGGCGGCGGCCGGCGAGACGACCGGATCCGTCGACGAGGACGGCCTCGCGGACGTTCTGCTCGGGGCGCTCGCGCCCGTGGTGTGAACTCTGTGAGCGCGCGTGCCGGGGGTGAACCAGCGCGTGCTGCGGGATCCCTCAGGGAGAGGCCTGGCCCCTGTGCGGGGGTGTTTGTTACGCTCGAACGTTGAACGTCCTGGATTCTCCAGCGCCGTTCCAGCCCGAACCGAACGCGATGGCATGCCCGACATGCACCGCGGCATCCGGAGACAATGACTTCTTACCCGACACGACGCGCCGCTCGTGAGGCGTGGGCTGCGCAGCAGAGCGCGCAGGCTGACCGGCGCGCGACGCAACAGGGAGAACGAGGATCGCATCGAGCTGCTCCGAAGAAGTGGCGCTCGCCGGGGCGGGTGACGGCCGCTGCCGCTGCTGCCGTGTTCCTTGCCGGAAGCGCCATGGTGGCGATTCCTGCGAATGCCGCGACCACCCCGAACGGCACCCTCTACGCCGACCAGTTGCTGGGCAACACGCAGTCGCTGCACGTCACCGGCGCCGTCTCCGCCCAGACGGTGGATCAGCCGAAGTACGACTCCGCCGGATTCACGCGTCCTGACGGATCGGCAGCGATCACGGTCGGTGGAACGACGAACGTGGACTGGGCGGCGCTCGTGCTGCAGGACGGCAAGTTCCCCGTCACGCCGAACAACCTCACCGTCATGCTGCAGTGGATGGACTCGGAGAACGCTCCGCAGAGCTGGTGGAATCGCAACAACCCGCTGAACAACGGTCTCGGGTCGGGCGGCGGCGCCGGGTTCGGCAGCTACGACAACCTCACGATCGCCGCCAGCTACGTCGCCCAGCAGCTGCGCAGGGACATCTTCTCCGGCATCGCGCAGGCGTTCGACTCGAACGCTCCCGTCGCCACGAGCGTGCAGGCGATCATCGCCTCCCCGTGGGCCGGCGGGCACTACAACAACGGCGCCATCTGGCACTCGGTGGACGTGCCGATCATTTCGGCTCCGAGCTCCGACTGGTAGGTCGCATCCGACGTTGGGCCGACTGGTCCGGCAGCCGTCCGGCCTCGCGAGACGGTGTGTCGAAAACCGGAGATGTCGCCAAAAACCGGAGGAATCCTGCGGTATCGGGCGCGAGAGCGCGATCCCTCCGGTTCTCGCGCACGCCCCCGGCGGAGAGGGCGGTACAGCGCACGGGCGGGCTACGCGACGGCCCGGGGCCGATCGCCGTCGTTCTGCAGCGCCCACTCCGCGAGCTCGTCGATGATGGGCTGCAAGCGGATGCCACTGGGCGTCAGCTCGTAGGTGATGAGGGGCGGGCGGGCATCCGTTTCCGTGCGTGCCACGACGCCGCGCTCGACCAGCTCCGACAGGCGATCCGTGAGCACCGAATCCGTGATGGATCCCACCGCGCGCCGCAGCTCGGAGAACTTCAACGGACGCTCGCGGAGCACCCTGAGGATCACGCCGTTCCAACGCTTGCCGAGCAGCTCGAAAGCGCGGACGACTCCCTCGTCGCACGACGAGTGCAACTGCTCGGGCGCGCGCTGCTCGGTGGTGGGCCGCTCGGGCGCGCGCTCTGCGGTGGGGGTCATGACCACGATTCTAGCTCGGGCGCTCGTATAAAACGAGTGCTAGGATTCCAGAAGCGCTAGTTTTCCGCTAGTGCCGGAGTGGGGATACGACCTCCGCACCGGCCGAGGTGCGGCGCGACGAGGGCGCACCGTCGCGACGAGAGCGCACCGTCGCGACGAGAGCGCATCCGAGGGAGAGCACCATGGATTACGGCCATCCGATCCGGTTCGGCACGTTCGTCACGCCCGTCAACGGCAGCCCGCAGCAGCCCGTGAAGCTCGCGCAGCTGAGCGAAGAGCTGGGATTCGACCTGGTGACGTTCCAGGATCATCCGTATCAGGCCGCGTTCCTCGACACGTGGACGCTGCTCTCGTACGTGGCCGCGGCGACCACACGCATCCATCTCGCGCCGAATGTGCTCAACCTGCCGTTGCGGCCGGCACCGGTGCTGGCGCGAGCCGCGGCATCCCTCGATCTGCTGTCCGGCGGACGCTTCGACCTCGGGCTGGGCGCCGGTGGATTCTGGGATCCGATCGCGGCGATGGGCGGTCGGCGCCTCACGCCAGGGCAGGCCGTCGACCAGTTGGACGAGGCGATCGACGTCATCCGCGGCACCTGGGATGCCGGCAACCGCGAGTACTTCCGCGGCGGTGAGTACTACCCCGTGAACGGCGCGCGGCGAGGGCCGGTGCCGGCGCACGACATCCCGATCTGGATCGGCGCCCTCAAGCCGCGCATGCTTCGCCTCACCGGGCGCAAGGCCGACGGCTGGCTGCCGTCGTTGGGATACCTGGGGCCAGGCGATCTCCAAGCGGGCAACGCCCGGATCGACGACGCCGCGGCGGATGCCGGCCGCCACCCGGACGAGGTGCGCCGCATGCTGAACATCGGCGGCGACGTGTCCGTCGAGCAACTCGTCGGGTTCGCACTCGAGGACGGCGTGAGCACGTTCATCCTCGCCGGCGACGATCCGAGGGGCATGCAGCACTTCGCGGAGGACGTGATCCCTGCCGTGCGTGAGACCGTTGCGGCGGAGCGTGCACGTCGCGGCACGGCCACCGGGACGGGCCGCAGTTCGGCGTCGCTGAGGGCGCGACGGGCGGGCATCGCGTACGACGAGATCCCCGAGTCGCTGCGTGCGACCGCCGTCGAGCCCGGCGACTTCGGCTACGGAAGCGTCAAGTCGACGTACGCCCGCGCCGGCAAGCCAGGGCTCGTGCTTCGCCCCGGCACGGTCGACGAGGTCGCGGATGCCGTGCGCTTCGCCCGCCGTCACCCCGATCTCCCGCTCGGCATCCGCAGCGGCGGCCACGGTCTGAGCGGCCGCAGCACGAATGACGGCGGCATCGTCATCGACCTGAAGGCGTTGAACGAGGTCGAGGTGCTCGAAGAGGCGACCCGACGCGTGCGGATCGGACCCGGTGCTCGCTGGACCGAGGTCGCGCAGGCGCTGGAGCCTCACGGCTGGGCGCTGTCCAGTGGCGACGCCGGCGGCGTCGGCGTCGGCGGGCTCGCGACGGCGGGCGGCATCGGATTCCTGTCCCGCGAACACGGCCTCACGATCGACCACGTCGTAGCAGCGGAGGTGGTGCTCGCGGACGGATCGGTGGTGCGGGCATCCGCGTCCGAGAATCCGGATCTGTTCTGGGCCGTGCGCGGCGCTGGGGCGAACGTCGGCATCGTGACGTCGTTCGAGTTCGAGGCGGATGCGGTGGGCGACGTGGGATGGGCGCAGCTCGCGTTCGACGCATCCGACACGGCCGCGTTCCTTCAACGGTTCGGTGACGCGATGGAGGCGGCACCGCCGGATACGACGCTGTTCCTGATCCTCGCGCGACAGGGCGGCGACGTGATCGGACAGCTGTACGGCGTGGTGGACTCGAGCGATCCGGACACGATCATCGAGCGGCTGCAGCCGTTCGCCGCGATCGGCCCGCTGATCGGCCAGCAGGTGCAGCTCGCGCCGTACGCGGCGGTCGTGGCCAACGCCTCGGATGCCCCGCACGATGGCCAGGGCGAGCCGCACTTCCGCTCGGGGCTCGTCGAGCACCTCGACGCCGAGGTCGCAGCTGCCGGCGCGGCCTTGGTGCAGTCGGGGTCGTCGCCGTGGTTCCAGATCCGTTCGGTCGGTGGTGCCGTCGCCGATGTGCCCGCGGATGCCACGGCCTACGCCCACAGGTCGGCCAACTTCTCGATCACCGCGATCGGCCGCAGCAGCCGGTTCGACGAGGGATGGGACCGGCTCGCCGAGCACTTCGACGGCCTCTACCTCAGCTTCGAGTCTCGTGAGGGTGCGGAGATCGTCGCGGATGCCTTCCCGCCTGCGACCCTCGCACGGCTGCGCGACATCAAGCGTCGCGTCGACCCGACCGCGCTCTTCCGGGACAACTTCAGCGTCGCGCTCGACGCGGATCCCGACGCAGCCGACGAACTCGCCGGCTGATCGCCATCGTGCCCCCGAGGGTGCCTGTTTCTCTTCCCGATAGTGCCCGTTTCTCCGCCCGATAGTGCCTGTTTCTCCGCCCGAGCGTGTCCGTTTCTCTTCCCGATAGTGCCTGTTTCTCCGCCCGAGCGTGTCCGTTTCTCCGCCCGCACTCTCGGCGGGAGAAACGCGCACTTTCGAGAAGAGGGACACGCACTTTCGGCAGGAGAAAGACGCACCTTCGGCAGGAGAAACACGCACTTTCGGGAAGGGAAACACGCACCTTCGGGAGGAGAAAGACGCACTTTCAGGAGGAAAGACGCGCACCTTCGGCGGGCGAGAAGGCGTGCCGGGTCGGCGCATCCACGGGCACGACGAGGCCGCGGTCGGCGTCCACGATCACGCGCTGTCCGTCGGTGAGCACGTGGGTTCCGTTGCCTGTGCCCATGACGGCTGGGATGCCGACCTCCCGCGCCACGATCGCAGCGTGAGACGCCGCACCTCCCGAGTCGACAACCACGGCGGCTGCCAGTGAGAACAGCGGCGTCCAGGTCGGATTCGTGAACGGACACACCAGGATCTCGCCGACCTGCAGGTTCGAGAACTCCGACTCGTCGTGGATCACGCGCACGCGTCCCACGACGCGGCCGCGGCTGGCCGGCATCCCGGATACGCGACCGTCGCTGCGTCCGGATTCGAACAGTTCGGCGGGAACCACCGTGTAGTGGTCGAGGGCCGCAGCGCGCGCGGTCTTGCGGTGCGCGATCAGCTCGGACAGCATCCGAACCGACGCGGCGGACCCGGACGCAGCCGCCGTCTGCTCGCCGCCGGCAAGAGGGTCCTGATCCCGAGCCGCGAGTTCCGCGCGCTCTGAGACGACGAGCGCCACCTCGTCCGCCTCCAGGTAGGCGATGTCGTCGGGGTCGGACAGGATCCCACGGGCGACGAGCCGGTGCCCCAGCTCGAGCAGGATCCGCCTGGTCACCGCAAGGCTGATCTCCAGCACGTACTGACTGTCGTCGCGGAAGCCGGCGCCGGCGCGCGCGGTGGTGAGCCGGCGGGTGATCAGGGGGCGGAGCATCCGTGCGCGGAATCCGGTGAGTGACTCGAGCTCGGACCGTGCCCGTTCGTACCGGCTGCCGGGTGCAGCCGTCGGTGCGTCATCCCGACGCACGAGACCGGCGATGAGACCGTGCACGACCTGGGGCATGTCGCGGAGCGGAGGCAGCCCGACGGTGAAGATCGACAGCGAGCGGTAGCCGAACGTCTGCAGGTGCGCCGCGACCTCGGCGAGGATCGTTCGGCCGGCCGCGGACTCGCCGAGACGCTCGGCGACGTGCTCCGGATCCACGTCGAGATACACCGCTCGCACGTCGGGGGAGCGGCGCACAAGGGCGGCGATGCGCTCCAGGTCCGCGTTCTCGTCGGTCAGCACGCACGGCACCTCGGACATCAGCGCCGCATGCAGATACCCCGCCCGGTCGCCACCCACCGCGCCGCGGACCAGAAGCGACAGGATGCCTTCAGCAGCCATCCCCCCGGTCAGCGCACCGAACCGGGACGGCATGATCGTGCCGACAGCATGGATCAGTTCCTGTGCCGCTGCGAGCAGCTGGACCTCGTTCAGCGCGGAGAGGTCCTGGCTGTCGCGAAGCCGCGCAAGGGGGAGGAGGGTGTCTTCGGACCGGGCGCGCCAGACATGCGTCCGGGTGCGCATCAAGCGCACGAGCGCCGGGGTGACTGCCGGCACACGCCACACGGCCCGCCACGTCGGGCGCACGCGCGGCGGCCGGATCTGCACCACGCCCGCGTCGATCTCGACGAGCACGTCCGCGACCGGCGGGGCGGAGAAGCCTGCCGAGCGGATGCCGCCCAGCAGCGCGCCGAACACCGGACGGAAGATCAGCGACACGTCCATCGGGAACGGCGGGTACGGCATGTGGTCGGCCGTGACGGCGAACATGCCGAGTCGGTTGGTGCCGCCCGCGGACTCGCGGGTCGAGCGAGACTCTCGACGCCGTGGTGTGCGGCCTCCCGGGCCGCCACTCCCCGATCCGCGGCGACCCGCACCGCGACCGTGCCGAGCGGATGCCTGTGCCTCCTCCGACTCATCGGGCAGCGCCGTCAACGGGCGGGCCTGCACCAGGGCGCAGTGCCCGTCGGCGTACGTCCACTCGATGTCCTGCGGCGATCCGAACCGGCGCTCCACCTCGCGACCGAGCGCGGCCAGCTCACGGATCACGGATCGCGGCAGCCGGGATCCGTCGGAGGAGCCCGCCGTGCGGCGCTCGTCGCCCGCCGCTCGTCCGCTCGCCTTGTCCACCTCGACGTGCTCCCCGGTCACCTCGCCGGACACCAGAGCCTCGCCGACGCCCACCACGGCCTCGAGAATCATGCGGTCGCGGCGTCCGCTGATCGGATCGACGGTGAACAGCACGCCTGCCCACTCCGCGTGCACCATCCGCTGCACGACGACGGCGAGGGCGAGCGACGACTCGTCCCATCCGATCCGCTGCCGGTACGCGACGGCGCGTGGCGTCCACAGCGATGCCCAGCAGTCGAGCACGGCCCGGAGCACCGCGTCGGATCCTTCGACGTCGAGGTACGTGTCGTGCTGACCGGCGAACGAGACATCGTCGAGGTCCTCGGCCGTGCCGGACGAGCGGACCGCGACCGCCGGGGATCCGAGCCGGGCGTACGCATCCAGGATCTGCTCCGTGAGGTCGGACGGCAGGCGCAGGGCCGGGATCGCGGCACGCAGTCGCTCGGGAGCGGCATCCGTCAGTCCGGCTGACTCGATGACATCGCAGTAGGCGTCGGTGGTGATGACGAAGCCATCCGGCACCGGGAAGTCTGCGGCCGTCAGGGCGTGCAGGTTCGCGCCCTTGCCGCCGACGATGGCGGGATCGGATGCCGCCCCGGAGTCCTCGCCGAGCCACGTCGTGTATGCCGCCATCGGATGCTCCTCACCGCGTCTCGACGATCCGATCGGCACCGAATCCGGCCGCTGTCGGCACCGATTCGGCTCCTGCTGTCGACGATCGAGACAATCTTCACCAGTCGTTGAAGTTTCACGATATCGGCGGTGCCGCATTTGTTCAACAGACGATGAAGTATTCTTCCCCCATGACGAATACGAGCGGCCGGCGGGGCCGCTGGCGTACCGGCGACGAGAGCCGACGCCGCATCCTGGATGCCGCGCGCACGTGCTTCGGCGAACACGGCTACGACCGCACCACCGTGCGCGCGATCGCCGAGGCCGCCGGCGTCGACCCGTCGATGGTCTATTACTTCTTCGACACGAAGGCGCGCCTGTTCTCGGTGGCGATGGAGCTGCCGTCGAACGTGCCCGAGCGGCTCACCGCGCAGCTCGACACCGGGACGGACGGACTCGGCGAGCGGATCGTGCGGCAGTTCCTCACGGTCTGGGATCAGGAGGCCAGCGTCGGCCCGCTGCTCGCGCTGATGCGCTCCGCGCCGACCGACTCGACCTCGGCCTCGATGTTCGTCGAGTTCATGGAGCGGGAGATCGTCGCCCGACTGCGCGACCAGCTCCAGGGGGATGCCGCGGAGCTGCGTGCAGACCTCATCGCGTCCCAGCTCACCGGGCTCGCCCTCATGCGCTACGTCGTGCGTCTGGAGCCGCTCGCCTCCGCGCCGGCGGACGAGATCGCCGTCTGGATGGGCGCGGCTCTGCAGCAGTACTTCTCCGGTCGAGGCTGAGCGGCGCTCGAGCGACAGACTCGCGGTGACGACGACCGCTTTCTACTCGGACTGACTGCGCGATGGCGCCTTCGTCGACTCGCTCCACTGCCGCTCACTCGCCCTCGTGGGCCGTGCCGCAGAGGGGCGACTCAGCGTTCAAGGGGCGAGTCGAAGAGGCGTCAGGCCGCCTGTCGGAGGGCGCGAATACGATGACGGCGATGACAGAGCCGCATCACCTCAGCAGACAGGAGGCGCGACGCATCGCCGTGCGCGCCCAGTTGCTGGATGCCGCCCGTCCGGTCGATCTGCTCGACACGATCCGCAGACTCACGATCGTGCAGTACGAGCCGACCGCCGCCGTCGCGCCCAGCGCGGACCTCGTGCTGTGGAGCCGTCTCGGACGCCTGTACCGGCCGGAGGATCTGCAGCGGGCACTGGCATCCCACGTGATCGTGGAGCTGCGCAGCATGATGCGGCCCGCGCACGACATCGCCCTGTTCCGTGCCGCGATGGCGGCATGGCCCGGATCGGATGCCGGCGGCTGGGAACGCGCGCAGGGCGCGTGGGTCGCCGACAACGAGGTGTTCCGCCGCGACGTGCTCGACAGGCTGAGACGCAGCGGCCCGTTGACCTCGCGCGAGCTGCCCGACGACGCATGCGTGCGTCCCTGGCAGTCGAGCGGATGGAACACGGGGCGCAACTCCGCGATGATGCTCGAGTTCCTCGAGCAGCGCGGTGAGGTGGCCGTCGCGGAACGGGCCGGTCGCGAACGCCGCTGGGACCTCGCCGAGCGCATCTATCCGGACGATCCCGTCGTACCGGAAGCGGATGCCGAGCGCGAGCTCCGGATGCGCCGCCTCCGTTCCCTCGGCATCGCCAGGCAGCGCACCACGCAGACCCAGTTCGAGCCGATGGACGTCGGCGACGTCGGCGAGGCCGCCGTCGTGGAGGGGATCCGCGGCACGTGGCGCGTGGATCCCGCCCAGCTCGGCCGCGACTTCGTCGGGCGCACGGCGATCCTGTCCCCGTTCGACCGGCTGGTCTTCGACCGCAAACGCATGCTCGAGCTCTTCGAGTTCGACTACCAGCTCGGCATGTACAAGCCGGCCGTGCAGCGCAGGTTCGGCTTCTACGCACTTCCCGTGCTGAACGGCGACCGGCTCGTCGGCAAGGTGGATGCGACGACGGATGACGCGGCATCCGTCCTGCGCATCCACCGCGTCCACGAGGACGAGCCGTTCACCCCGGAGCTCGCGGATGCCGTACGCGCGGAGCTCGAGAGCCTCGCGATGATGCTGAAGGTGCGGCTCGCGTTCGAGTAGGCGGCCATCCGCCCGCCCGCCGGCGAGCCGGCCTGCTTCGTCCCTCTGCCGAGCCACTCGCTTGCCCGTCGGACTGCCCACCCGTCCCTCTTTTGCCTCCACCCCGCCGACTTCGCGCACACCCCGCCGAGCCACCCCCTTCGTGTCGAGCCCGCAGCGAATTTGCGTCAGCAACGGGGTGGTTCGGTGACAGACGGGTGGTTGGGTGGCGACGGGGTGGTTGGGTGACGAAGGGGCGGCCGGGACATCGGGGTGACCGGAGCGTCGAGGGTGGTAGCGGCGGTGCGGGGCGACGCGGCGGCTCCGGGGTCCGTGAGGGTGAATCAGCGACCGGTAGACTCGTCGGCTGGAGGGCTGTCCGAGCGGCCGATGGAGCTGGTCTTGAAAACCAGTGGGCAGGAATGTCTCGTGGGTTCGAATCCCACGCCCTCCGCCACGAAATGCCTGGTCTTTCTCGGCGAGCGCTGACACCGCCGGCCAAGCGACTGTCTGCACATACGCACCGCCGTGGCTGAGGGGTCAGCGTGCGCAGCGAAGGTCGAGACTGTCATCGCTAGCGGCCGGCGTCATGTCGAGGATGCCCCGCGCACCGTCCTGGCCACGTGCCCTCGTATCCATTCCGAAGTGAACGGGCCGGTGCGAAGCAGCCATCGGTGAAAGATCGGGCCGACGAGCAGCTCTGCGGCGCCGTTCGGATCCGGCACGTTCTCCCGACGAAAGCGGTGTGCGATGGCTCTGAGCTGAGGGCTGAGGAGCAGCTCGCGGAACTGCGTCGCGAGTCCCTCGTCTGCTTGCATCTCGGCTGTGACGGCTCGCAGCAGGGGCTCATGGGTTGGATCGGTGAGCTCGGCAACGGTTGCCACCGTCATCGCTTCCAGATCGGTGGCGAGATCGCCGGAGTCCGGCACCACGACAGCATCGTTCTCGTCTGAACTCCGAGCGAGAAGGGCGTCGAACAGGACCGCCCCGGCCGATGGCCACGTTCGGTACAGAGTCTGTTTGCTGATGCCGGCACGTCCCGCTATCCCCTCCATCGTGATCGATCCGACCCGAGTCTCACGCGCGAGGGAGAGCACCGCCTGGTGCACTTTCCAACGGGTCTGTTGACGTGCCATGGAAGAACACTAACCGAGCAAACGAGACGGTGCGTCCAGTTTCCGTTATAGTGACGGGATGACTTCACCTCAGACATGGATGATCACCGGAGCCAATCGAGGCATGGGCCGAGCACTCACCGTGCGGGCTCTCGACGCCGGGCATGCGGTGGTCGCAACGGTGAGGGGCGAGCACTCCCTCCCCGTGCACGAACGCCTGACCGTGCTGACCCTCGACGTTCGCGACCGCCGGGCTGGGCACGATGCCGTGGAGTCGGCCGCCGCTCGTCTTGGTCGAATCGACGTCCTCGTGAACAACGCCGGCTACGGCCTGATCGGTGCTGTCGAGGAGGCGTCCGAAGAGGATGCCCGCGCGATCGTCGACACGAACATGCTCGGCCCGCTGTGGCTGAGCCAAGCCGTCATCCCGATCATGCGTGGTCAGGGGTCGGGGCACATCGTTCAGATCTCGACCGTGGGCGCCGTCGGCACCATGCCGATGCTCGGGCTCTACAACTCCACGAAATGGGGTCTGGAAGCGTTCAGCGAGGCGATGGCGGCAGAGGTGCGGCAGTTCGGCATCCGCGTCTCCCTCATCGAGCCCGGGGCGCTCGACACCGACTGGGCGGGCGCGAGCATGCGATTCAGCTCACCAGCGAACGCCTACGACGCTCTGCGAACCGAGCTGTTCGGCACCGCCGTGGTGCCGTGGCCGCAGGGCGAATCCTCCGGCGGAACACCGCCGGAGGACGCGGCAACGGCGATTCTGGCGAGCGTGGCCGCGAAGGATGACCATCGCCTGCGTGTGCTCGTCGGGGACGACGCCCCGGCGCAGGTTCGGGCGGCGCTCGACCTTCGTCACGAGGACTACGCGCGCGACCCCCGCTTCCCCGTTGCCTAGACGGTTGCGACCTCGAGCGTGAAGAGGCGTTTGGTTGCCCGGGTCTGCGCGACGTAAAGGTCGCGCAGACCCGCATCATTCGCGGCGTGGATGCCGTTCGGATCGATGATGATCACGGTGTCGAATTCCAGTCCACGCGCATCGGGTGCGGCGATGACCGCGGCGTCGGTCTCATCGATCTCGGCGTGCAGCATGGCCGAGCGTTGCGCGGTGGTGACGACGCCGATCAATTCTCCGGGGTATGCCTCCTGGACCGTCGGGATCAGCTGGCCGAGCATGGAGGCGATCTCGTCATCGGTCACCACGATGACGGTCGGCTGTTCGCCGTGTCGGATGGAGTGCGACAGTCGCTGTTGCGGGGCGATGCGGGCGAGCAGCGGCTCTGTCGCCTGCAGGATCTCCGAGGTGCTGCGGTAATTGACCGTGAGCGTGTGATGAGCGAACCGCTCGGCGACGAAGGGTTCCAGCGCATCATTCCAGGTACGGATGGTGGTGGTCGGACCAGCCTGGGCGAGGTCCCCGACGATGGTCATCGACCGCTGCGGGCAGCGGCGCATGATCATCCGCCATTGCATCTCGGAGAGCTGCTGCGCCTCGTCGATGACGATGTGCCCGTAGATCGTCTCGGGGAGGCCGTCCAGGAGAGCACGCGCTTCATCCAGCAGAGCAAGATCGGAGCTGGTCCATTCGGTCTGGTCGAGGCCGGCAATGGACTCGATGTCTGCCGCGGAGACGCCGGGAAATGCGCGGGTGAGCGCGGCCCGATCTGAAAGAAACCCGCGGACGGCATCCTCTGCTCGAAGCCTCGGCCAGACTCGTGAGATGGCCCGATCGATGCCGGGATCACCGAGCAGCTCTTCTCGAATCCGGTCCCAATCGATCTCGAGGCCGTCGGCGGCCACGTCCATCTCACCGGAGCCGGCACCTCCGTGATCTCCGGCGAACATGCGATCGAGATCGATGCCCAGGGATTCCTTGATCTCGGCTTCGAAGTCGGAGAGTTCCTTGGCGGTCTGTTGCTCCAGTTCGTTCACCAACTCAGCGACGACGTGTTCGGTGAACAGTTCCCGGGCGCGGTTGTGTCCGATGCCTCCTTGCAGGGCAATCCGTCGCGCCGCGTCGATGATGTCGGAATCGAGGATGACGGTTCCCTGCGCAGTCTGCACTTCGAGCGGCACGCCGTGGGGTTCATGGGCCCGCACCCAACGGGCAAGCTCGTCGGCGGCATCCGCACGCCCCTTGATTCGCGCAAGCCGGTCCGGTTCAGCCTTCGTCGCTTCCACGCCGGCCAGGTCGGGCAGCGTCGCCAGCACCACGTCGTTCTCCCCGAGGGATGGCAACACCTCGGAGATGTAGGTGAGAAACCTCCTGTTCGGACCGAATACGAGGACCCCGCGATCAGCGATCGAGCGGAACGCGTACAGCACATATGCCGCCCGATGCAGGGCAACGATCGTCTTGCCCGTTCCCGGGCCGCCATCGACCACAACGATTCCGCGATCCGGCGACCTGACTATGTCGTCCTGCTCCCGCTGCAGAGTCGCGGCGGCCTCGCGCATCCGTCCCGTCCGGGCCTCACTCAGCGCAAGGACGAGAGGGCCGTCACCGACGACGTCCTCGACCGTTGCTGTGGTTCCATCCAGGATCTCGTCGCTCACATCGACGACGGTGCGATCGTCCACGCGCAGGTGGCGACGGCGGCGCAGCCCCAACGGCGAAACCATGGTGGCCGAGTAGAACGGCCGGGCGGCCTCCGCCCGCCAGTCCACGAGCAAGGGCTCTCCGGCATCCGTCCGCAACCCGATCCGACCGATATGGAACGATTCGCCATGCCCCACGCCGTCGATGCGTCCGAAACACAGGGACCGTTCCGCCGAACGGAGCAAGCGCATTCTCTCGCTCAAACGCGAGACCTCGAGATCCCTCGCGTAGAGGTCTTCCGGCCCGTCTACGGGCGCCGCCATCGCTCGCGCATGCGCGGAACGTGCGTCGCACATCTCACGGTCAAGACGCGCATGCATCGCGTCAAGGGAGTGCTGTTCCTCTGTGACCTGTGTTGCCCTGCCTGCATCGACATCCATACGCGTCCCTCTCCGTCGTCCGGCGTCAACTATGCGGTGCGGCTCGGGGAAGAACAACGTTGACTTTGGCCGAGAATTTTGGCCTCACGGCGAGCTGCTCCGCAGCGACGAGGGGAGGGCCGATGGACGCGTGTGGCGCGATCTTTGCCTGGCGGACGTCAGCGAACGAGTGTCGAAGCCTGGTGCAGCCCCGGTCCGAGCTGGATGTCAGTCTCACCGGGCAGCCTCAGCACGGCCGTCGTCCCATCCGGCACACGGACGTCGGCGCGCAGCGTCTCGGCCTCAAGCCACCAGTGGATCGAGACCTGACCGTGCGGCGTGCGGAGCGATGCCTTCGCCCAGCTGAGGCCACCGCCGGGGATGGGTGCCAGGAGGATTCGCGAGTACCCGGGCTCGAGCGGCGAGATCCCTCCGATCGTGCGGTGCATCCAATCGGCCACTGCGCCGAGTGCGTAGTGGTTGAAGCTCGTCATCTCTCCGGGATTGATCCTGCCGTCGCGCAGCATGGAGTCCCATCGCTCCCAGACCGTCGTCGCGCCCATGGTGACGGGGTACAGCCAGGACGGATTTTCCTTCTCCAGAAGCAGCCGGTAGGCCGTGTCGGTGTGGTCCGTCATTGTCAGCGCGTCGGTGATGAACGGGGTGCCGGCGAATCCGGTCGAAATCCGGTAGGCAGCCTGAGTGACCAGTTGCGCCAACCGGGCGCCCGCCACGACCCGATCGGCTTCGCTGAGCAGACCGAAGACGATCGCGAGCGAGTAGACGGTGGTCGCGTCGCTCGTGATGGTTCCACCTGAGACGTAGTGCTCGTTGAACGCGGCACGAAGCCGATCCGCGAGATCCTCGAGCTCCTCGGCCTCGTGACGGCCGAGCAAACGTGCAGCTTCGGCTGTCATGCGCGCGGACCGGAAGATGCATGCCGTCGCGACGACGCCGGGGTCGGCCTTCGCTGCGGCCGGATCGTCCGGGGGAGCAGTCGGATCGAGCCAGTCGCCGTACTGGAATCCGGTGTCCCACAGTCCGTTCGGGGAGAGCAACGATTCGACATGTCGCACGTGCGCGAGCATCGAGTCGAATTGATCCTCGAGGACTCGTCGATCGCCGTAGGCCTGCCACAAGGCCCACGGCACCCACACGGCAGCATCGGCCCACAGCGCGGTCGACTCGACAGGTTGGTGGGTACCGCCTCGTGATGACGACTTCTGAAGGATGTCCGGGACCACGACGGGCACCATCCCGCCGTGGTGCTCTTGCTCGTGCGCGAGATCGCGCAGCCAGTCCCGAAGAAAACCGTTGACGTCGAAAAGGTAGGTCGCCGTGGGGGCGAAGGCCGCGATGTCGCCCGTCCAGCCGAGACGCTCATCGCGCTGCGGGCAGTCGGTCGGCAGGTCGACGAAGTTTCCTCTCATACCCCAGACCACGTTGTCGTGGAGCCGGTTGAGGAGCGGATCGGAGCACTCGAACGTGCCGATGCGATCAAGTTCGGATCCGACGACGATGGCGGTCACGTCTGTTGGTTCCAACACGCCAGGCCAGCCGACAACCTCCGCGTATCTGAATCCATGGAGGGTGAAGGTGGGCTCGAAGACATCGTCGCCGCCACTGAGTACGTACCGATCCGTCGCCTTTGCCGAGCGCAACGGCCGGACTCCGAGTTCACCGCCCTCCAGGACCTCGGCGTGACGGAGCACAATCTCGCTTCCTGCCCCTCCGCGCACCCGCACCCGCACCCATCCGACCAGGTTCTGACCGAAGTCCACCAGCGTGCTGCCGCTGGGTGATTGCCAGATCCGCTCCGCCGGCAACTCCTCGCGCCTGGACACCTGGGGTCCGATGTAGTCCTCGAGCACGCCGAGATCCTGCTCGAGGATGTCGACGGTCGTCCATTCAGCACCGTCGAAGCCGGGAAGCGCCCATGCGGAACCTCGGCGACGCGCGTCGATCGTCTCGCCGTCGTACAGGTCGTCGGCGAGGACATCGCTCGGTCCGGCCGTCCAGGTGTCGTCGGTCAGGAGCAGTTGGGTCGCGCCGTCCTCGTATGTCACCGTCAGCTCGGCGAACACGGCCAAGCGGTTGCCGTAATGATGACTGGCGCCGATCCAACCGAGGCGACCGCGGTACCAGCCGTTTCCGACGACGAAGCCGAGCGCGTTCCTCTGACGCAGGAGAGCGGTCACGTCCACCCGCGCGACCCGAAGTCGCCATTCGTAACTGCTCCAGCCGGGAGTAAGCACCGCCTCACTGGCCCGCGCCCCGTTGACGTAGACCTCCACGACCCCGAGAGCTGTGAAGGCGAGCTCCGCTGTGCGAACGGCACCGTGTCCGGCCTCGAGATCGAACTCGCGCCTGAACCGAGGTGCGCTGTGCACATCGGCGCTGGGGGAGATGAAACCGGCGTGCCAGGTCATGAGTTCCTTTCGACAGAGTCGCCCGGAAACCGGGCTTTAGAAGCAAGGGTATTGTGCTTGTTGAAACGTGTCATCTATATTGTCGAAGTCAGTTCTACATTATAGTGAGCGGGTAAATGAGCAAGCCATTGCCGGACCAGGGCACCGATGCCGTGGGAACCAAGAGTCCGATCCAATCCATCGATCGTGCCGTCGCCATGTTGGGCGTGATCGCAGACGCGGGGCCAGCCGGTGAGGTGTTGACCGCGATCGCGTCGGCGACCGGTGTACACGCATCCACAGCGCGTACCTTGTTGACCTCCCTGGCGTTCCACGGATTCGTCGATCAGGACCAGCAGTCGCGGCGATACCGCATCGGCCCTGCCGTGTTCGAGCTCGAGCGAAAGTACTCCGCCCAGTCCGACCTTGCGACGGTCGCGGCGCCGGTCATGCGCAAGCTCTGGGAGGACAGCCGTGAGACCGTTCATCTCGCCGTTCTGCAGGGCGGCCGCAGGGTGGACCTCGCGGTCCTGGTGAGCCCCCAGTTGTTGAACGTCAATCCGACCCTTGCCGCACAGCCGGACACGAGCGAGGTCACGTCGAGCGCTTCGGCGAACTCGCTCTACACGACGGCAGCAGGAAAGATCCTTCTGCTGACGCTTTCGGCAGAGGAACGTATGGCCCACCTGGAACAGATCGGGGCGGTCGTGACGTCCCGTGGAGCATCCTCGCTCGAACACGTTCGCGCCGAGCTCGCCGAGGTGGAGGCATCAGGGCTCGCCCGCAACGACGAAGAGGAAGAACCGGGTGTCTGCGGAATTGCGGCGCCCATCCTCGACAATGCGGGCGTCATCCGTGCCGCACTGTGCATCGGTTATCCGTCCGTGCGGAAGTCCGCCGAATACGACGAGCTTCTGCGGCGTCTCGTGGTGGATGCCGCCACGGAGCTCTCCGCAGCGCTCGGCGCAGCACCGAAGCGAGCGGCTCATGGAGGATGACACCTACGACGTCGTCGTGGTCGGCGGCGGTGCGTCGGGCGCGATCGCGGCGATCCAGGCCGGTCGTCTCGGAGCTCGCACACTCCTGATCGAGAAGAGCGGCATCCTTGGAGGCACGACCACGTTGGCGGGAGTCGCTCTGCCCGGACTCTTTCACGCCTGGGGTCAGCAGGTCATAGCGGGAATCGGCTGGGATCTCGTCAGCGAGGCTGTGCATCTGGCGGGCGGAACTTTTCCCGACTTCCAGGACTTTCGGCGCCCCCACTACAAGCTCCAGATTCCGGTCAATCCGACGGTCTATGCAAGTGTTTTGGATACGGCCGTTGAGGCCGCCGGCGTCGAGTTGCGGCTTCACTCGATGCTTGCCGAGCTCTCTCCGGACGAGAACGGCTGGTCTGTCGGCGTCTGCGGCAAAGAGGGTGTGCAACGCGTCCGAGCTGCGCGCGTGATCGACTGTACGGGAGACGCAGACGCCGTGGCGCTGGCCGGGCTGGCTCGGGTCGCCGGCAAGTACCCACAGCCCGGCACCCTCATGTCGTACTTCTCCGGATACGACTACTCGAGTCTGGACATCGACGCGATCGAGGATGCCTTCGAGGTCGCTATCGAGTCCGGCGTGCTCGAGCCCAGCGATTTCGGATCCGCAACTCGTCCGGTCGGCAAGTTCCTTCGAGCCCACGGCCAGAACAACATGCACGTCGTCGGCATCGGCGGGGCGACAAGCGTCGAGCGCACGGCGGCGGAGATACGCGCACGGCGGACGCTCATGCGCATCCATCGCTTCCTGCGCGCTCAGCCCGGTCTGGAGTCCATCGAGATCGAGTACTGCGCCACGCAGGTGGGCGTGCGCGAGAGCTACACCATCGTGGGGCGCGAGACGATCCGCGTTGAAGACTACGTATCCGGCCGTGTCTGGGCCGACGCGGTCGCCTACAGCTTCTATCCCGTCGACGTGCATCAGCACGACGGCGATGGGATAGACATCCGGCCGCTTCCCGAGGGCATTGTCGCCACCATCCCGCTGGGCGCGATGCTGCCGGTCGATTCCGACCACATGGTGGTCGCTGGGCGGATCGTCTCCGGTGATCAAGAAGCCAACTCGGCGTACCGGATCCAAGCATCCAGCATGGCAACCGGACAGGCTGCGGGGGCCGCAGCGGCTCTCTCTGTCGACCTCGGTTGTGCGATCGCAGACGTCCCCCTCGAGCGTCTGCGAACCACCTTGCGCGACAACGGGGCGATCGTCCCACCCGAGATCCGGCGTTCGCCCAGGACGCTCGAACAAAGAGAAAGGTAAGCAATGCACTCCGACAAAGACGTCGCCCGCCATCGATTGCTTCGCAAGACGCTGGCCGTGGCAGCGAGCCTCATCACCATCAGTTCGCTCGCCGGATGCGGATTCGTCAATTCCAACGGTGGCGCCGCCGCCGGCGGGTCGACCAGCACGCCGTCCGGGACCGTCACCGTGGCGCTCTCCACAGAGGAGGCCGCGGCCATGAAGACGCTGATACCCGAATTCGAAAAGGAATCCGGCGTCACCGTGAAGGTCACCTCAGCACAGACCGCAGACCTGAACCAGCAGCTGAGCGTTCAGCTCGGTTCAGGAACCGCACCCGACATCTTCAGAGTGTCACCCGGTTCCAGCAGTGCGATCGGAGCGAGCCTGCTTGGCAAGGCTGGAAAGCTCGCCCCGCTCACCGATGCCGAATGGGCAGGCAAGATCCCCAGCTCGGCCAAGAGCCTCGCTCAGTCGGGCAAGGACGTCTATGCCCTTCCCCTCAGCCAGAACGAGATCGTCATGGCCTACAACAAGTCGGTCTTCGACAAGCTGGGGCTCAGCGCTCCGACCACGTGGTCCGATTTCCTGGATATGTGCCAGAAGCTGAAAGACGCCGGGATCACCCCGATCTCCGCCGGCTTCTCGGGCGGTGTCTTCCTGCAGTTCCTCGTCTACCAACTGGCCGCCAGTAATGTCTATGCCGCCGATCCCGGCATCGACGCGCAGCAGAAGGGCAGTTCGACGGCGTTCTCCTCGTCCAGCGCATGGAAGGCAGTGTTCGAGAAGTTCCAGACGCTGCAGACGAAGGGCTACTTCACCGACGGTGCCAATGGGATCACCGGTGACGTGGCGACTCAGGCTGTGGCCGAGGGCAAAGCCGGCATGATCAGCATCGTCTCAGCCTCCTTGGCGTCCTTGGCGAGTGCGGCAACCTCATCCGAGATCGGAGTGTTCGCTCTTCCCGGCACCGACAAGGCCTCACAGACCCTGCTCCCTGTGGCTCCCGACTTCATCGCCGTGAATGCACAAGCGAAGAACAAGGTCGCCGCAAAGGCTTTGCTCGACTTCCTCGCCGAGCCCGCACACGCCAAGGCATACGCGAAGGCGGCTGCATCCCTGCCGGGGCTGTCCGTCGGTGCGGCGATCCCAAGCCAGCTCGAGGGCGTCGCGACCTTCCTGCAGAAGGGCAAGACCGCTCCGTTCGCCAACTACACGTGGCCGAACGGCGACACTCAGCAGACGCTTCTGCAGTCCGGCCAGGATCTGATCTCCGGCAAGATCTCTGTCGAGGAGCTTCTCGAGCAACTCGACGTGCAGTTCGCGAAGGGGACCCCGTAGTCGTGGCCGACGAGCTGATCACTCCGCGGGGGCGGGCGTTTGTGGCCCACCCCCGCGCGAGCGCTGGAACCAGAGTGCCGTTCTGGTTCGCGATCACAGGGCTTTTCGTCTATGGCGTCATCGTGATCTTCCCCGACATCGCCGGTGCTGTCACAGCGTTCACCAACTGGTCCGGAGTGTCCGGCAAGGCCGAATTCATCGGACTCGACAACTTCGTTCGACTCTTTCAGGAGCCCGGGGCATCCGGGGCCTTGGTGAATACCCTGATCATCGCCTTCACCGTCACGATCGCCCAGACGGTGATCGGGCTCCTGCTCGCGGTGATCCTCAATCGGCCGATGAAGACGGGTGCGCTGATCCGCGGACTCTTCTTCCTCCCGGTGCTCCTCCCGCCCGTCGTCGTCGCGTTCTTGTGGCAGTTCCTGCTCACTCCGGACGGCCCGATCAACCAGATGCTCAGGGCGGTAGGCCTTCCAGGGCTCGCGCACAATTGGCTGGCGGATTCTGCGACAGCGCTCGGCAGCGTCATCGTGGTGATGGTCTGGCAGAACGTTGGGATCACCATGGTCATCTACCTCGCGGGTCTCCAAGGGGTTCCCGACGAACTGAACGAAGCAGCCGCCATCGACGGAGCGTCCGCGTTTCGGCGCTTCTGGAGCGTCACGCTTCCGCTTCTGGCCCCGGCGACCACGATCGTCGTCTCGCTGACGCTGATCTCCGGGCTGAAGGTGTTCGACCAGGTCTTCGCGATGACCGGGGGTGGGCCGGGCTACGCCACACAGACGATCTCGCTCCTCATGTACAAGTCGGCGTTCGTGTCGTCGGAGTACGGATACAGCACGGCGATCGCCCTCGTGCTGACCGCGATCATTCTGGTGCTGGCAGCGACCCAGTTCAGCGTTCTCCGCCGCCAAGAGGTGACGCAGTGACTCGGGGACGCAGTCGCCGCAGCCTCATCCTCGAGGCAGTCATGATCATTGCTGCCGTGCTGTTCCTCTTTCCGCTGATCATCCTCATCAACGTCTCCCTCAAGCCCTCGTCGGAGGCTTTGCACAACCCGCTTTCGTTCCCGAGGAGCATCGACCTCGCGAACTTCGCTCAAGCTTGGACGCAGGGCGACCTGGGAGCAGCGGTCATGAACAGCGCCGTTGTCGCCGGACTGAGTGTCGTGGTCCTCGTGCTCATCGGCTCCACCACGGCGTTCTTTTTCGCCAGACGTCTCAGTCGCACGAGCAACGTGCTCTACTTCGTCGTGCTTCTCGGGCTGATGATTCCGCTGCAGTTGGGCATGGTTCCGCTCTACCGAATGATGAGCAACGCAGGACTGCTCGGCACCTACACGTCGCTCATCCTCTTCTACGCCGGCACGCAGCTTCCCTTTACTGTCTTCCTTTTCGCAGGGTTCCTGCGTGCCATGCCACGCGACTTCGAAGAGGCGGCACTCCTGGACGGCGCCGGTTGGTGGAGCACATTCCGGCTCGTGGTCTTTCCGCTCGTGCGACCGGTGACCATCACGGTGGTTCTGCTCGACATGATCGACGTGTGGAAGGACTTCATGACACCCCTCCTCTACGTGGGCGGATCCCAACAGCAGACCCTTCCGGTCGCGATTTACGCGTTCCAGGGCGAATTCGTCTCCCAGTGGGGAATCGTCTTCGCGGGCGTCATCATTTCCATCATCCCGATCATGGTCATCTACGTCCTCCTTCAGCGATTCATCATCGGCGGATTCGCCGGCGGACTGAAGGGGTGATGTGGCCGTGACTGGTGTGGATGAGCGCATGCGCTTCGGCGACCTCGCAGACCGGGAAATCTTCAAGGCTCCCCACCCGAGCGCCCTCGATCGCTTGCACAGACACAGCGCACTCGACGCGCCACAACAACTGCTCGATCGAGGGCGGCCGCTCTCAACCCCACAGAGTAGACATGAGCGGATTCCTCCCGCGCGTCGCGTGCGTTTGCACCCCTGAGACGCCTGAAACGTTCGTTTCCGCCGAGGCCGTCACGCGCGCGTTCGACTGGGTCGAGTAGCGGTGCGTGTCATGACCAGCGCCGGATCGCCATGCTGCATCGTGCTTGTCGGAGCCGTATGGAGGCGGCCCGCATCCGTCGTGATCGTGATGCGGCCGCCTCCATTCGTTCAGTACGGGTACGAGAGCGTGTTCTCCTGAACAGCAGTCCACTTGATGCCGGTGAACTCTTCGATGTTGGACAGGCCTCCCGACCGGCCGCCGAGGCCGGACGCCCCGGTGCCGCCGAACGGCGCGACCGCCTCGTCGACCGGGGTGGCGTCGTTCACGTGCACCATGCCGGCCTTCAGCTCGCGCGCAACCCGGCGGCCACGGCCTTCGTCTCTCGTGACCACGGCATCGACGAGACCGTACGGCGTGTCGTTGGCGACACGGATCGCCTGAGCGTCGTCGGTCACGGTCATGACGGGTGCGATCGGCGCGAAGACTTCTTCGGTCCAGACCGGCATGTCGGGGGTGATGTCGGTGACCACTGTTGGCCGGAAGAAGAGTCCGTCACGCGTCCCGCCAGTGACGATGCGAGCCCCCATCTCCACCGATTTCCGAAGGATGCCTTCGGCCCGCGCCGCCTGACGCTCGTTGATCATGGGACCGATCCCCGAACCCTTCGACGGGTCGCCGACAGTGATCGCCGAGGCCCGGTCAGCCAGGTGACGGATGTATTCCTCGGCGACGGCTTCGGCGACTATGTGACGGCTGGCGCTGATGCACGTCTGTCCCTGGTAGTGGAACGTTGACCAGGCGCCGAGCATGGATGCGTAGTCCGGGTCCGCATCGTCCAGGACGAGCAATGCGTTGTTGCCGCCGAGTTCGAGAGACACTCGCTTCAGGAGGCCCCCGGCCGTTGCCGCGATGCGCGAACCGACAGCCGTGGAACCCGTGAAGTGCACCATGTCGACATCCGGGTGAGCGACAAGCGCTTCACTGAATTCGGTGTCGCCGCAGATCACCTGGAACAAGCCTGCGGGTGCCCCGGCGGCGTCGAATGCCTCGGCGATGGCGAAGCCGCCGCTGAGCGGGGTCTCGGGCGAGGGTTTGAGCACCACAGCGTTTCCGAGTGCGATGGCCGGTGCGATGACGCGCATCGCGAGAATGAGCGGGAAGTTCCACGGGGTGATCGCGGCGACCACGCCCACGGGGAGCCGCTCGGAGAACCCGAACCGGCCGGGATCATGCGACACGAGCAGATCTCCCCGCGGGAGAGAAGCCAGACCGGCCGCGACGTGAAGCTCGTCGATCGCGCCGTGGACCTCGTATTCCGCCTTTCCCGGTATTGAGCCGGTTTCGCGGACAATGAGGTCCGTGACCTGGTCGAGGCGATCTTCCAGGCGTGCCGCGACGGATCGCACCAAAGCGGCACGGACGTCATACGGCTGGTGTGACCATTCTTCCTGTGCCCGCACGGCGGCAGCGATGGCCTCATCGAGATCGCCCCTGCCGCCGAGACCTGCCGATCCGAGATGTGCGCCTGTCGCCTTCTCGACCACGTCGATTCGGTCGGACAGCTCACGGAACGTGCCGTCGATGTACGCGGCCGCGTCGTCGAGGTGCGGATGGCCCGGCTTGACCTGTGTTGTGGAACTCAAGAGATGCCTTTCTCGGTCCGGCCGCCAACGGCGATCGGAGCGGTGGTTGGGTTCGGTGCGGGCTCAGTGTGCGTTCGCGATGAAGTCGGGCATGGTGATCGAGAAGACGATCGCCAGCGCCACTCCGAAGCAGAGGAAGGTGATCGACCACCATTTCGCGGAGAGGAGTGGCATCGGGTGCTCGGTGGCCCCGGCTTCGGGCGCTTGCGGTTTTTCCGACATGCTCAGGAGTCCCTTCGGTAGACGATGTCGATGATCACGGCGACGATGGCGGCGGCGCCGACCGCGACGCCGACTCCGATCCAGGCGGCGCCCGCCGTGGCGCTCCCTGTGAGGCGATACCAGCCCGCTGCGTAGATGCCGATCAAGGTGCCGATCAGGAGGAGTGCCAGAACGATGAGGCCGGCAAGACGTCGCTGCTTGAAGCGTGCGGAGGCTGCGAGGTATCGCTCGATGAGCGCATCCTCGCTTTCGGCGGATGGGCGGTCTTCGAGTACAGACATGTTCGATGCTCCCGTTACCTTGAGCGCCGTCGCGCGATGTATTTGATGGGTTCGGAGACGATGAAGAACGCTCCGATCGCCGTCAGGACCGTGCCGATGATCACCACGAGGCTGAATTTCTCGCCGTACACGGTGAGCGAGAAGAAGGCGATGAAGAAGAAGGCCAGAGTGTTGGTGAGCACACCCCCGCGCACGGCGCCGGCGTACGAGACGCCGATGTAGTAGCCCATGATCATCCAGATGGCCCAGCCGAGTCCGATGACGGCGCCGAACGCGAGCAGCCGGGGGTCCGTCCAGACCTCGCCTGCCATGTGACGGGCCTGAGGGAAGAGCACGAACATGAGAGCGTTCGCGAGGATCAGCTCGAGGAACACTCGCCACCACAGGAACCCTTCTGCAGGGAGCAGGTCCGTGCCGGCGGAGATGGCGAAGGTTTCGAATCCCCAGGTGAGCACAGCGATGCACATGACGCCGAGCCCGACGGCAAGGTAGATACCGTGGGTTGGGGCGCTGACGCTGCCTCCCGAGACGGCCAGGTAGACACCGATTGCCAGGCAGCCGAGGCCGACCAGCGTTGACCAGCGCAGGATCTTCTCGCGGTAGAGGATGCCTGAGATCACGGCGCCGACGACACCCGCCAGTCCGCCGATCGCGCCGCCGAGGGCGCCGCCGATGAGTCCTGCTGCGATGGCGTAGGAGAGATCGCCGACGAATCCGCCCACCGCCACGAATAAGCTCCACCAGCTGACCGGGTGGCCGAGAAGACGCACAGGGTCGCGCCAGGTGCCGCTGATGATGTTGAAGATAAGGATTGCCGCCACACCGAACGGGACCTGAAGAAGCGCGACGATGGCGAATCCACCGGTAGGGGCTTGTTCGGTGAAGGGCGCCTTTCCGACGACGACGGACAGCAAGCCGAAGGCCAGTCCGAGTGCCGGCGCGGCGAGGATCGCGTAGATCATGCCCATTCGGGTCTTCTTGCCATCGGCGATGCGGGCCTTCTCTTCGAGCCGCGACTGCTCTGCGACGACGGTTTCGCTGAGACTCACGACGCCACCGCCTCTCGGACGGTCGGCTCGATGCCGGCGGCGCGAACGACATCCTTCAGCTTCTCGAGCTTCAACTGGTACTCGATGACCGGGCGGATGCTGGCGTGCAGGCGGTAGCGGCGCAGGATGCGGCCACGCGACTCCTTCTGCTCCACGGTGTCCAGCCAGCCCAGCGTGGACAGCCCGACCAGTTCCTCACGGAGCGACGTCAACTGGCCGGAGGGGTAGGAGCGCTCGAGGGAGGCGAAGATGTCGTACTCCCACATCCCGTCCGCGTCGAGGTAATAGAGCAGTGCGCACGTGGCGTACTTCGGACTCGGTTTCATATCAGACCTCGTTGTGTGATGTGTTTCGGGGAGGGCCAGGAGATCGGCCCCGGGGCCAGCGGCTAGAGAGCGTGTGTCTTCAGTCGCTGGACGATGTGTCTGGCCTGTCGATAGGCCAGCGCCATGATCGTGAGGGTGGGGTTGGCGGCGGCGCTCGTCGGGAATACCGACCCGTCGGCGATGTAAAGGTTGCTCACCTCATGCGAACGCCCGTGTGAGTCGACGACGCCGGCTGACGGATCGCCGGACATTCGGGCCGTGCCCATGTTGTGGCCAGAGGGCAACGGCGGTGCGTGGGTGATCTTCACCGCGCCGACAGCCTCGTAGAGTTTGCGCGCCTGGCGATAGGAATGCTCACGCATCGCGACATCGTTCGGATGATCGTCGTAGTGCACGACGGGTGCCGGAAGGCCGTGGTCGTCGGTGACGGTCTCGCTGAGCGCGACCCTGTTGCCTGGCTGTGGCACATCCTCTCCGCATGTCCACAATGCGGACGTGCGCGTGTATGCCTCCATGCGCTCCGTGAAGGCGCGACCCCACCCGCCCGGCTGGTTGAACTGTGAGAACGACGGCAGCCCCTGCGAGATCATTTCGAAGTAGTAACCGCCGACGAAACCCCGCGACGGATCGTGTCCCGCCTCGTCGGCGATGATTCCGGCCATGGGCTCACCGCGGTACATGTGCACCGGCTTCTCGAATTCGGCGTACGTGACGCCCGTGGTGTGTCGCATGTAGTTGCGGCCGACTTGATCGGATCCGTTGGCGAGCCCTGACTCATGCCCTCGCGTCGCGGAGAGCAGCAGTAGCCGCGCCGTCTCGATGGCGTTGCCGGCCACGGCGACGGCTCGAGCCGACTGCCGCCGCACGACGCCGTCCGCATCGATATAGAGGACTGCCGCGACCTTGCCGTCGGCGCCGAGAAGGATCTGGGTCGCCGTGCTCTCCGTTCGAAGCTCGAGACGGCCCGATTCCAGCGCCTTGGGGATCTCGCTGACCAGTGGCGTCCACTTCGATAGACCCTTGTCGCCTTGCGAGGCGAAGCCGTCCTCGACCGTTGCGGGCCTGTCGTCGTACGGCTCGGCATTCACCGCATAGGGGCCGGTCGCGTAGCGACGGTAGCCGATGCGATCCGCGCCATTGGCGACGACCTTGAAGTTGTTGTTCGCCGGGAGCGGCGGCCTTCCGTGACGGTGGGATGCCCCTACCGCGATCTCGGCGCGCTCGTAATCCTGTTCGAGATCGCTCAGCTTCAGTGGCCAGTCGGTGAGCGAGGTGCCGGCCACGGCGCCGTAAGCCGAGGCGGCCCGGAACTCGTGTTCCTGAAGCCTCGGCACCACTCCTGTCCAGAGATTCGCTGTTCCGCCGACGAGCTTGCCGTTCCATGCCGGTGATCCAGGGAAGTCCCGAGCCAGGGACCAATCGCCGGTCGCGACGCGCGGGTCGGTCCAGCTCATTTGATCGAAGGCGCGTCGTTCGTCGTTCACGAAGTCGGTCGGGTCGATCCATGGGCCGGCTTCGAGGATGACCACCTTGACCCCCGCACGGACGAGTTCGAGTCCCAATGTCGCGCCGCCGGGACCGGAGCCGACGATGACGAAGACGTCCTCGTCGTCGTCATCGAACTGCGGTCCGAAGGAGTGCTTCCGAGCGCTCATCGTGCGACGGTCCCGTCCGTGCTCGCCCGAGAACCAGGCTGAGCGGGTTCCTCATCGGGCTCTGTGATGCGGACGTCGGGGAGCCAGTCCAGATCGTCGAATCCGCGATGCAGGTACCCGCCGAGTTCGAACGAGGAACCGGGATAGCCGATGAAGTCCCACACCTCGTGATCGTCGTAAAGGGACCAGCCGGTTCGGGCACGCAGCTCCTGGAAGAACGTGGTGTCCTCGATCGCACGCATTCCGGGCTCGCCCGTCTGGATGGCGTCCAGCAAGCCGTCCCGGATGCCGTCCCACAGGATCTGCGCGAGGACTGGATCGGCCGTGGCCGCGTCGATCACGCCGGCCACCGCACGCTCGTACGGTCCGTCAGCCAACCCGGGATGCGGATAGAGGATGCGCGCGAAGCGCACCAACTCCTCGGACGGGAAATGCACCATTGCCTCCTTCAGCACGCGACTGCCACGGCGCGTTCAACAGCACACGCTAGAACCCATACTGAACCGTGTCAACAGTAGTACTGAAGTATTAGTACAGTAGTTCTGAACACACCGCCTCGCTCGAGACCGCACACCTAAACTGGGCTCGCCTCGGGCGCGCGTAGATGAGCCGGCGCTGTCGGCAGCAGGAAGGAACGATGCATGACGGTCGTGGGGGACGAGTCCTCGGCATCGAATACCTCGGGGCGCCTTGGCGAGCTCCGTGCGAAGGTGGCAGACCTCGGACCGCGGGTGAGGGCGTTCCGCACGATGCGCAGACTCTCATTGCGCCGGGTGGCAGAGGCGTCGGGCATCACCGAGAGCTATCTCTCCCAGATCGAGCGCGGCACCGCCACCGGCAGCATCGATGTGCTGACACGGGTGGCGGCAGCCCTGAATCTGGGGCTTTCCGACCTCTTCGACGACACACCGCCAGGGCACACGCCGCTGAGGAGCGCTGATCGGCCGGAACTCGTCTCCGAAGGCGTCACGAAATACCTGTACACGCTGCATCCGCTTCGTCATCTCGAAGTCATGGAAGCAGTCATGGCGCCGGGCGCGAAGATCGGCGACGAGAGCCACGTGCATGGATCGTCGCAAGAACTTCTGCTCGTGCTCGCCGGCAGCGTCGAGTGCGTTGTCGACGGCAACGCCCATCGGCTCGAAGCCGGCGACAGCATGGAGTACTTCTCGTCGTCGCCGCATTCCGTGAGCAACACCACGGACGCTGAGGCTCGAATCCTCTACGTCATCTCGCCGCCGAGCATCTGAGCGACGCGCGCCAAGCGCTCACCTGCCCGCGGCGGACGCGCACTCCTGATCTCGGGAGATCGGTTGCTGCGAGCTCGGCCACGGGGACGTGCCTGCGACAGTCGGGGCCGGTGCTCACGTGTAGATGTCGACGGGCCCGGTCGCGTGAGCGGATCGACTCACTTCAGCCCGGACTCCGCGATTCCGTCGGTTGAAGAAGAGAACGGTGATGGCATGACAAACTCCTTCGTTCGTTTCCGGTGAGGTCGTTCCGACCTCGGGCGGCCGCCGTCGGTGGCGACCGCCAAGAGGCGTGATCGCCTCAGGCCGCCCGAGCGGGGATCCGCTGAGCGACGGTGCGCGACTCGTCCGCTGACAGGCGAAGCGTCTCTGGCAACAGGGCGTCGTGGGCTGCGAGCAGCTCGTCGGTCATGGCGCGGATCTCGTCCAGCGTGAGCAGCGCAGCCGTGAGCGGATCCAGCGCAACGGCGTGGTACACGTTCTCGCGGTCGCCGGTGAGCGCTGCGCGCACCGCGAGGTTCTGTACGCCGATGTTCGTGCGGTTCAGTGCGGCGAGTTGCGGCGGGAGATCACCGATCGCGGTGGGCTGCACGCCGTTCTTGTCGACGACGCACGGGATCTCGACACAGGCATCCGCCGGCAGGTTCGCGATCAACGACCCGTCGTTGGGCACGTTGCCGTAGACGACACTCGGCACCCCGGTGACCAGGGAGTTCACGATGCTGGCTCCGTACTCGACGGACGGGGCCAAGTGCTCCTTGAGCTTGGCGAGCTGCGCGTCGATGTCGCCCTGTTCGTCGTGCGATGAACAGATCTCGAAGTAGTCCCAGCGCTCGGGGATGAAGTCCGTGACGAGGTCGGGGTTCTTGCGGAAGTAGGGCAGGTACTCGGATGCGTGGTGGCTCGACTCGGTCTGGAAGTATCCGAAGGTCTCCATGATCGCGGTACGGACCTGCTCGTTCCCGCCCTCGTAATTGCTGGATTCGACCGCCGCCTCGCTGTGGTCGCCGCTGTCGGAGAGGAGGTCGCCGGCACCGCGCCCCCGCAGGTGCCGTTCCCGCATGGTCTGGTGCAGACGCGGGTACAGGTCGACCCCGTTGTGCTCGAACGTGAGGATCCAGGCCTGGTGGTTGATGCCGGCCGAGACGAAATTCACCTCGTCGTAGGGGATGTCGAGGGTGCGGGCGAGCATCCGTGTCGTGCCCTGCACGCTGTGGCACAGGCCGACCGTCTTGAGTCCCTTCGCGTTGAGGAAGCCTGTCGCCATCGCCATCGGATTGGCGTAGTTGATGAACTGTGCGTTCGGGCACAGTTCGCGGGCGTCAGCGGCGATCGCCTCATAGGCGCCGACGGAACGCAGGAAGCGGAACACTCCACCGGGCCCGATGGTGTCGCCGACTGTCTGATCGACCCCGTAGCGTCGGGGGATCTCGACATCGTGTCGATAGGAGTCGATGCCGCCCACCTGGAACGTGATGATCACCACGTCGGCATCGCGCAGAGCCTCTCTGCGGTCGGTCGTCTCCTCGATCCGGAGCGGGAATTCGTGGTGGGCCGCGAGATCGCGGGCGGCGTCGGCCACAGGACGGAGGCGATCCGGGTTGATGTCCATCAGGCACAGCCGACCGGATTGCAGGGCTGGAAAACTCATCAGGTCGCCGATGAGGCGGAAGGGGAAGACGAAGCCACCGGCTCCGATGATGGTGATCTTGGGTGCGGCTGCGTTGTCTGGCATATCGGTACGCTACGAACGAGCCGATCGGGGCGGCCTCCGGATCGCAACGCAACCATTCCAGGAATCTCAGGTGCGGCCTGTCGGAGACGTCGTCGTGTCTATCGTGAGAACATGCGCCAACGAAGGCTCGAAGCCGACTTTCTCCCGGCTCAGGTGGTGGTGGAGGAGCCTGCCATCTGGGCGCATCGCGGACCGGCTCCCCAGATGGAGAGGTCGCACCGCCACGATGACCTCGAGCTGAACTACGTCGTCGACGGGCGGCTGAAGTACCTGTTCGGCGGCGAACGGATGCTCGTCCCATCCGGCAGCATCGCGATGTTCTGGGCGTCGACGCCGCATCGACTGATCGAACACGAGGATCCGGTCGACAGCAGCAACTACTGGGTGCACATCCCGCTGGCCAGGGTGTTCAGCTGGGCGCTGCCGGCCGAACATCTCCGGCAGCTGCTCACCAGCCAGGCCATCGTCTTGCCCGTCGAAGCGATCGGCCGGGAGGTCGAGTCGATGTTCGAGTCGTGGTTGGACGACTTGACGGGTGGGCCGATGGAACAGTGTGCCCTGCTCGAAGTTCAGGCGCTCGTGCAACGTCTCCTGTTCCGCCATCTGGAGCAGCGCGACGACGCGCATGCGCGGGCGCGGTCGGCGCACTCGCACAACGACGGAATGCAGCACATCATCGAGATGGCGCAGTTCACTGTCGCGAACTTCCGTTCCGACATCTCGCCGACCGACATCGCCCAGGCAACGCACCTGAATCCGAACTACGCCATGACCTTGTTCCGGGAAGTGGTCGGAACAACGCTCGGCGGATACCTCACCAGGTGCCGGATGGCGGAGGCACAGCGCCTGCTGCTCACCACGACGATGACCACGAGCGAGGTCGCCCACGCGGCAGGATTCGGGTCGCAGAGCAGCTTCTACGCGCACTTCACGCGTTCGTGCAACGTGTCGCCGAGCGCCTACCGGAACGGGGCACGAGGCGACCGCGAGCTGCTCGAGGAACATAGGCCGGCCCGGGCGAGTATGTGCCTGCCGTGACCGGAGGCGGGTCCATTCGCCGAGCGCGAATGACGGGATCCTGAGCCGGCGTGAATGACCGTCATCCACTCCGCAGGCCGCCTCCGATGTGCTTTAGCCGCTAAACTAATCGACCATGACGACGATAGCTCTGTTCGGTGCGACCGGCAAGACGGGGTCGCGCGTGCTGGCGAGAGCCCTCGCGCAGGGATACGACGTGCGGGCGTTGGTGCGTGACCCGCACCGACTGAAGACGACATCCGATCGGCTCACGGTGATCGCGGGCGATGTGCTCGATCCGGTCGCCGTCGGTCGCACGGTGGAGGGAGCGGATGCCGTGGTGAGCGTGTTCGGTCACGTGAAGGGTTCTCCTGCCACGCTGCAGACGGAGGGCACGAAGGTGATCGCCGAGGCGATGCGCGAACGGGGTGTCACGCGTGTGGTGTCGCTTTCCGGCGGGGGCGTTGCGGCGCCGGAGGATCGACCGAAGCTGCCGGACCGGATGATCAAGGGAGCGCTCATGCTGTTGTCGCCTGCTGTGCTGGCGGACGCGGAGGGCCACCTTGCCGTGTTGCAGGATTCCGACCTGGACTGGACGGTGGTGCGTGGGCCGAGGCTGACGGAGCGACCGGGCAAGGGCCGGTATCGGGTGGGGTGGGCAGGCGTGAACGCGAGCACGCAGGTCAGTCGCGACGACCTGGCCGACTTCATCCTCACGCAGGTCGACGACCGCACCTTCGTCGGCAGGCTCCCGTTCGTGAGCGACTGATGGTGGCTGTGGACACGCGTGCCAGGTCGATCGGGACGGTGTTGGAAGAGATCGTCTCGTGGAACCATCTGCTGGGTGGAACTCGGCGGGCGCCGTTCGCCGGCACGCGTCTGACCAGGTCACAACTCGACGCGCTCTTCCTCATTGCTCACGGTGCGAAGCCGAGCACTCCGGGATCGTTGGCAGACCGACTCGGCCTCACGCGTGGTGCGGTGACGCAACTGGTCGAGGAGCTGCTCGCCGAGGGCCTCGTGTCCCGTACGCGTCGCCCGGACGACGCCCGCTCGTGGATGCTGCGGTTGACCGACCACGCCCGTCGCGAGATCGACGCGTTCGAGGCGTCCATGATCGAGCGCTTGGCACCGCGCTTCGCCTGGCTGGACGATGGCGAGCTGGAGACGCTGGCGGACCTGCTCCAGCGGGTCGGCGGCGAGCGCGAACAAGGCGACAGCGCGGCGGAAGCCGAGCGCACCGCTGAAGGAGGACAGCGATGAGCGCTGTCGTCGTGACGGGAGCGACCGGAACGGTCGGTTCCGCCGTCGTAGAGCACCTGCTGGAACGAGGCGAATCGGTGATCGCCGCGGTGCGGACGCCAGCTGATGTGCCGCAGGGGCTGGCTGCGACCCACCCACGGCAGTTCGACTTCGGCAGCGATCCCGCCGCGCTGGATGCCGTGCTCGACGGTGCGGATCGGCTCTTTCTCATGCGGCCTCCGGCGATCGCGGATGTGCGCACGCGTCTGTTCCCGCTGATCGATGCGGCCCGGCGGCGCGGCATCCGGCACATCGTGTTCCTGTCGTTGCAGGGTGTGCAGGCGAATCGGTCGACCCCGCACCACGCGGTCGAGCAGTATCTGAGGCATGTGGATGCCCCCAGCACGTTCCTCAGGCCCAATTTCGTCATGCAGAACCTCTCCACGACCTATGCGGACGAGATCCGTGAGCACGGTCGCATCGTCGTACCGGCCGGGCGCGCGCTCACCGCGTTCATCGACGCGCGGGACATCGGACGTGTCGCAGCCACCGTGTTCACCGAGCCGGGCCACATCGGCAAGGCGTACACGCTCTCCGGCGAGCAGTCCCTCGGATACCGTCGGGTCGCGCGGATCATGAGCGAGGTGCTCGGCCGGGAGATCGTTTACACCATGCCGAGCGAGCGTGAATACCTGGCGCGGTTGCGTGAGCAGGGCGCACCGGCGGACTACGTGGACGTGCAGAAGATGATCTACCGAGTTGTGCGCATGAACGTCTCCGCGATGCCCAACAAATCCGTACGTCGTCTGACCGGAGTGCCGGCGACCACGTTCCGTCGGTTCGTTGAGGACTACCGCCAGGTGTGGAACGCCGCATACTGACTGCCGTGAGAGGTTGCGGGCGAGCACTGTGACGGGGTCATGTTCCTGGATGCCACGGTTCCGCCCCGCACCGGCTCGCCGAGCGAGCCGACCCCGCGCCGTGCGCCGTCTGCGGATAACCGACACATGCCCCAATCGCCGGAGAATCCAGAACAGCCCGCTGCCGATGCCGGCGCCGATGACGAACAGCCCCCGAGCCGGCGCCGGTTCCTGAGCGCGTCCGGCTGGGGAGCGGCCGGGTTGGTGACGGGTGCCGTCGGCGGCGGACTGATCGGCGGTGCGATCGTCGGTGCGGAGAACGGCAAGGACGAGCGGTACGGATTCAGCCCGTTGCCGCCGCGTCCGGAGCCGGGATTCGACCACCTCGTCGTGCTCATGTTCGAGAATCGCAGTTTCGATCACGTGCTCGGGAGGCTGTACGACGGCCAGCATCCGCCGCGCGGGCAGTCCTTCGAGGGTGTGCGCAACGGTCAGCATCCGAATCGCGCTCCCGACGGCACGGTGGTGACGTCGTTCGTGTACGACGATCCGACCGACGTGCTCTTCTCGCAGCCGAATCCGGATCCGGGCGAGACGTATCCGCACGTCAACACGCAGCTCTTCGGTGTCGTGGACCCGGCCTTCAATGCGGATCCGGGCGCGGAGGAGAGCATCCGCGAGCCATGGAACGCGCCGGCTGCCGGCCGCAAGCCGACCATGGACGGCTTCGTGCACGACTACGTGACGAACTACCGGATCCAGCGCGGCTCCGAGCCGTCTCTCGCGGAGTATTCGCCGGTCATGGGCGGCTTCACGCCCGAGATGCTCCCGGTGTTCTCGACACTCGCACGGTCGTTCGCGGTCTTCGACCACTGGCACTGCTCCGTGCCGTCGCAGACCTTCTGCAACCGTTCGTTCTTCAACGCGAGCACCTCGCACGGATTCGTCACCAACGCGATCGGCGGCGGCCCCGACAAGTGGCTGAACGCACCCGATGTTCCGACGATCTTCAACAGGCTCGAGGATGCCGGACTCTCCTGGCGCGTCTACTACGACGCCGAGCAGGTGGTGTCATTGACGGGGCTGCTGCACGCGCCGTCGATCGAGCGCTACTGGAAGACCAACTTCCGGAGTATGGATCAGTTCCGCGATGATGTCGCGAACGGCGACCTGCCCGTCTACTCCTTCATCGAGCCGCGCATGGTGTTCGACCACAACGACATGCATCCGCCGGAGAACATCCCGACGTTCAGCACAGGCGGATTCGAATCCGCCTTCAGTGACGTGCGCGCCGCCGAGGCGCTCCTCGCCGACGTCTACACGTCCATCAGGAACAGCAGCTCGACGAAGGGGTCGAACGCGATCAACACCGCGCTGCTCGTCACGTTCGACGAGCACGGCGGCCTGTTCGATCATGTGCCACCGCCGTCGGCGACCCCGCCCAGCGGACGTCACGAGCCGGGTGAGATGGGGTTCACCTTCGATCGGCTCGGGCTTCGCGTGCCGACGATCCTGGTGTCCGCCTATGTCGAGGAGGGAACGGTCGAGAGCGAGCCGACGCATCATGCGTCGGTGGCTCGCACGCTCGCGCAGCAGCACGGGCTGAAGCCGCTCACCGAGCGCGACCGGCATGCACCATCGTTGCAGGACACGATCCGTCGAACTGTGCCTCGCCAGCCCCAGCTCTGGCCGGACGTGCACGCCGCGTATGTCCCGGCCAACCCGGAGGCCCGACGTGCCGAACCCGCCGGCCGCGACCGCGAGCGGCCGCTCACCGCGCCCGCGAAGGGCCTGCTCGGCCTGCTACTGGCCAAGTACGAGCCGGGAACTCCCACTCCCACCACCTTCGGCGATGCATACGACACGCTGCACAGGCACGGCGAGCTGCTCTTCGGAACGACCGACTGAGGCCCGACGAGCGCCGCCGATCGCACTTCAGCGGGCGAACAGCCATTGGCACAATGGCGCGAACTGTATGCCCGGGCATCCCGATCTGCTCGGGAGATGATCGCGACGACCACGTGCGGCAGTTCGGAGCGGATGTCAGTGGCCGGCTCTGCGTCGAGCAGCCGCTACGGCACGCCAGGGCTGTCCGTCTGACGCGGTGCCTCTGGCAGTACCGCCCCCGTCCAAGCCGCCTCCGGCCGCACCTCCGAGTGCTCTGCCGGATCCGCTTCATCGGGTACAGAAGCCCCGAGTCTTCCGAACGCCCGGAAGCCCAGCAACACCAGCACGATCGGCACGACCGCCGTACAGGCGACGACATCGAACGCCGCGCGCGGACCGGCCGCATCGTTGATGAGCCCGCCTGCGAACGAGCCGAGCGACATGCCGCAGATGACGAGGGTGTTAAGCCATGCAAGGGCCTCGGTGATGATGGCCGGAGGCACGATGTCGTGCGCGATGTGGTTCACGGCGATCATCAGCGGGGCGATGGTCGCACCCGCGAAGAAGCCGAGCGGATAGAACCACCAGATCCCCGGCGCGAATGCGAGCGCCGCCCACGTGACGGCCAGCGCGAGCGCAGTGCCGACGAGCATCTGCCTGGAGCGGAGCCGCGTGGAGAGCGCGCCGAAGACGAATCCGCCCGACGCACTTCCGATCGAATACGCCGTGAGCACGGTGCCCGCGAGCTCCGGAACGCCGTTCGACGTCGCGAGCGACACGATCGACAGGTCGTTGATGCCGAATCCGATGCCCGTGGCGAAGCTGGCGACGAGCAGGATGAGGAACGGCGCGGAGCGCAGCAGCCGACCGGGACGATGGGCACGCCCGGTCGCCGCAACCGGTTTCGCGTCGGGCATCATCCGCAGGAAGAGCGCTCCGAGCGGCCCGATGATCCCGGACAGGATCAACCCGCCTGCCGGGATGACGCCTGCGGCCAGGAACGCGGCGACAGCCGGACCGAACACCCAGACGATCTCATCGGCGACCGCCTCGATCGCGAAGGCCGTGCGCAGCAGGAACCCGTCCTCGACGATGGTCGACCAACGTGCTCTCATGAAGGCTCCGACGGGTGCGACGGTGACGCCGCAGAACACCGAGGCGATCACCAGGCCGATCATCGAGCCCAGATAGCCGCAGGCGATCGCGCCCGCGATGGCGAGCGGATGCGTGATCGCCGATGCCAGCAGGAGCTGGCGTTGTCCGCGGCGGTCGGCGATGCGCCCGGCCAGGGGCCCGACGAGTCCCATCGAGGCGATGGCGAGACCGGAGGTGAGACCGCCGAGCGTGTATGAGCCCGTGCTGGCGTGTGCGAAGTAGAGGAAGCCGAATCCGAGGACCGCGATCGGCGTGCGGGCCAGCAGGCCCGCGAGCACCATCATGGTGCGGGCGCGGACGGAGAGGAGCGTGCCGTAGGCCCGGAATCCGAGGTCGCTCATCGGACGATCCGCCCGATCGCCGTGTCCTCGTTCCGTGCAGCCACGACGGTCAAGGCTACGTGAGGAATCGGGCGGGCAAGGCCAGTCGCGGGCCGCACAGCCGCCCTCACTGCACGAGCCGCACTCCGAACCCCGGCGCATCCGTCACCGTGAGCATCCCGTCATCCCACCCGTACGCCGACGTGTCCACGCCCGGGACGAGCGCTGGCATCCATTCCAGCGTCGGGATGTTTCCCAGCCCGGCAGCCAGGTGTGACGCGTAGTACATGCTCAGCGGGGAACCCCAGGTGTGCGGCGAGGCCAGCGTGCCGGCCCGCCGGAGCTCCGACATCACGGCCCGCCAGCGGGTGATGCCGAACCGCACGACATCCATCAGGGCCACGTCCAGAAGTCCGGATCGTGACAGCTCGCCCAGCAGCGTCGCATCGGGTGCGGACTCGCCGTCGGCGAGCAGCGTGTTCGGGGACAGCCGGTCGAGGTCGGCTCGCAGCATGCGTGACGACTCGATCGATTCCGGCATCAGCTCTTCGACCCAGTACAGATCGCAGTCCGACACGGCCTCCAGATATCGCGTCGCGTCCGATGCGGAGTAGCCGTCGTTCGCGTCCACCATCAGCTCGGCGTCCGGATACGCCTGTCGCGCCATGCGCGTGACATCGATGTCGCGGGCGAGGCCCTCGGCCGCGCCCATCCACGTGTGACCCCTGCCGACCTTGAGCTTGAAGCTGCGGCATCCGTCGGCCGAGTCCAGCTCGAGGTCGTGGCGAACGGCGTCGAGCGGATGCTCGCCAGGGGCGTCCAGATCGTCGAAGTACGCACCGCCGGAGTAACACCGCACCGCGGTGGTCCCGTGAGAACCGAGCAGCGCGGAGACCGGCATCCCCAGCAGATTGCCGACCAGATCGTAGAGCGGGATCTCGACCGGGACCGCGGCGGGATCGATCACGCCGCGCTCGGGGTCGAACAGGTCGACGATCCTTCTGCCGATCAGGCTTCCGAAGTCCGCATCCGCCGGAAGCTCGGTGAGCTTCTGGCCGACGTGACCCCATCCGAGCGTTCCGTCGTCGGCGACGAGCGCGAGCACCGCAAGCGGATGCCCGTCGCCGTGCGGACCGCGCAACGCGTTGCGTCCGATCCAGCGCCGCATCTCGCAGCGCAGCGAGACCTCACGGACCTCCACGATCCGTCGCCGTTCGAAGCCTGTCATCCGCCGGCCGCCTGACCGCGCACGAGCACCTCGAGGGCTCCGATGTCGGCGCGCGCCGTCACGATCCGGTCAACAGTCAGTCGCATCCCGGTCGCCGGATCGCAGGTCACGTCGACGTCGTGTCTAGCGATCCGGAGGTTCGAGACGTGCACGCGCCCGAGCGCTCGGATCGCCGGCAGCGGATCCACACGCAGCACGCCGTCCCTGTGCGAGATGCCCATCAGCCCCGACAGGACAAGGTCGGCGAACGTCGAATGCTGGTAGTCGCGCCCGATGTCGGCACGCTCCGGCTCGTGTTCGAGCCGATACGCGCGAGTCAGCCAGCCGCCGCGATCGGGGTCGATGTCTTCATCGAGCCGGTACTCGCCGTCCCGCTCAAGGTGCGAGCTCGCATACTGGCGGAGCAGGCGCACGAAGAGCTCGCCGTGCTCGTCCCGTCGGCCCTGCCTGGCCAAGCCCGAGAGCGCGGTGAGCACCTGACTGGTGGCGAACGGCCACGTCGGCCCGTTCCACCGGCACAGGAAGCGCGGCAAGTCGGACGCCACCGCGAACCGGTATCGCGGATGCCTGGCCTCCGCCGTTCGCAGACCGTACGACCCGAAGAAGCCGTCCGGATCCGCGAGCTGGTGGACGGCGCCCGCCGCGTCGATCCGGTCGTCCGTGATGCCGAAGTACCACGGGACGAATCCCGCCAGCTCCCTGACGCGTCGTGCGGGAACAACCTGCCTTGCGGATGGCGGGCGGACCGCGGACAACGCCGACGGCATCCGTCTCTCTGCGCTCGCTTCGCGGAGATACGCGTCGTCGTCGAGCGACCCGAGCGGGAGTGTCACGAAGAGTCCGAGCTCCGGATCGTAGAGGTCGTCGACGATGCGGCGGGCGAGCCCGTCGCTGATCTCGGAGAACCGATGCGACAGCGCGGCATCGCCCGTGCGGGTCGCGAGCTCGGAGATCGCCGCCGCATTCCCGTACAGGTACGCGTTGATCGTCGGACGTAGTCCGTCACCGCTGATGGAGAACTCCATGGCGTCGGCCAGATCGTGCGCCCAGTAGAGGCCCGACGGGTGCAGGTTCTCGTGCCAGGCCTCGAAGTTGTGGGCCATTCCCGACAGCAGAGGAGATACGACGTCCCAGCGATCCTGAAGCCGGGCCGACTCGACGGCGGCCCAGGCGATCCACTCCGTGTAGCGGTGCGGCTCGGCCTCGGGCGCCGTGTACCAGAACCGCACGTAGTCGTCGATCAGCTGCGGATCCCCGAGCCAACGACCCTCCATGATGTGGTGTCCGGCGGCTGCGTTCACGGTGCCGTGGGCTCGACCCGGACCCGGCTGGTGGAATTCGGTCACGAGCCATCCGCGGTCGGTACGCACCAGGTTGGCGGCGAACGACTCCCAGCGTCTGGCAAAGACGGTGTTCAGCAGGTCGTCGTCGCTGTCGAAGTGCGGCGCCGACGCAAGGAACTCCCGTCGACGGTCGGCCACACCGTCCACGACATCTGTCGGACCGGGAACCGGCATGGTCGCGATCGCCTTCCTCAGAGCGGATCCGGCGATCCCGCACGCCGCGGGATCAGGTGCTCCTCGAACGGTTCGAGGAACGCTGCGAGATCGGCAGCCTCGGCCGCGGAGATCGGTGCGAGCGGTTCGGCGCAGGCCGACGGCATCCATCCGCGGTCGGACAGGATCCACTTGATCGTGGGGACGCCTGGCCGGATCGCGTGCACGCCCACGAGCTGCGCGATGATCCGCTGCGCCTCTTCCGAGCGCTCCCGCTGCACGGCGACGCACAGAGCGGGAGCAACGTTGCCGATGCCGGGCACGATTCCGCCGGCGCCCGCCAGAAGCCCCTCCACCAGCCGAGCCTCATCCCCCTGGATCAGGGCGATGTCCGGCCGGGATGCGCTGAGCTCGAGGAACTCGCGCAGCGTCTCCATGGATCCCGAGCTGTCCTTGAGCCCGACGAGCCCGTCCGCGGTCTCCAGCAGCGTGCGGAATGCGCCGGCGGTGAGTGGGATGGAATACTTCGGGATGTTGTAGATCGCGTAGGGGAGACCGAACTCCTCGACGGCCCGGATGTGGGCGACGATCTCGTCGTCGCGGTGCCGGAAGTAGCCGGGCGGCGACACGATCAGCACGTCGGCTCCGGCATCCGCGGCGATCCGTGCGCGTCGGCGGACCTCGGCAGTGCCGGGCGCCGAGACGTTCACGAGCACCCGGCCGCCCTGCCTCGACTCGTGCCAGCGTCTCGTGACGCCCGCGACGAAGTCGGCTCCGGCTTCCGGCATGATCAACGGGCCCTCACCGTTGCTGCCCAGGACCATCAGGTTGTCGACGCCCGCGCGTGCGAGCTCGACGAGGTGGGCGTCGGCTGCCGCGGCATCCGCAACCCCGGGGGCGGTCATGGCGGTGACGATCGGAACTGTCACGCCGTCCAGAAGGTGCTCGGTCATCAGTACCCCTCCACTCGCGGCCACTGGAGCTCGAAGCCGTCAGCGACCAGCTGCTGCTGGAAGTCGGCGAGACGGCGTTCGTCGCAGAACACCGTTGCCGGCTCGATGCCCTCTGCGACGCAGTGCGCGGCGAGGGCCCCGGCAGCCTCCCCGATGTTCCACTCCACGGGATGCAACCGGAAGCTCCCGTTCGTGATGTGCGTGGTGGCTGCCGTCTTTCCCGCGGCGAGCACGTTGCCTCCGCTCGCGGGGACGAGAGCTCCGAGCGGGATCTGGAACGGGCACGACGCCACGTCGATGTAGTTGTCGCCGCCGGAGGACGGATGGAGGTCGATGCGGTACATCCCGATGCCGACGGTGTCCGGATACTCGGCCGCCCCGGCATCGCCGCGGAGCTCCATCGAGATATCCTGCTCGACCACGGTGCGGAGACCACGGATGCGGCGGGACTCCCGGATGTACGGCGCCTTCGCGAATCCGTCGTTCGTGCCGAGCACATCGCCGCGTGGGTACAGGCCGGGCCATCCGACTCCGCCGTCGGGTCGTGGCGCCTCGGTCTGGAGCCAGTAGAGCATCGACGCAGACATCTCGCGGGATGCCGCCAGGTGCCGCGCCTTCTCTTCGGGCGAGACGTCGATGATGTTGCCGTCGATGTAGTCGATCATGGGCCAGTTCGCGAGCACCACGTCGGCGGTGAGGAATCCCGGTTCGAACACGTCGCGACTCAGGATGCGGCGGAACTCCCACAGCTCACGGTCGCCAGGATCCTTGCTCTGATCAGCAAAATGATTCTCTGTGGCGACGTTAGGAGTGAACGTGCGGTGCATCGGCTGGAGTGTGCGCGGATCCGGTGCGTTCAGCCCGATCATCGGGCCCGGCCAGAAGTCGGTGGTCTTCGTGCGCCAGTGGTCGTAGTGCAGCGGACGCTCGATCGTGTGGTCGCCGTCACCGTCGTACGACATGGCGAACACCCACGAGAAGGCCTGCATGTTGGCGGGCTGGGCCGTCGCCGGTGCCGACGGCTCGCCCGTCTCGCTCCGCGACTCGAAACCCGTGACGTAGTCGACATCGGCGAGGGGGAGCAGGTCGCCCAACTCGCTCGCATCGAGAACGTATCTGCCGGAGACGGCGACCTGTCGGCCCTCGTCGTCCTGGAAATGCACCGTCGACACCGTGCCGCCCGAGTGCTCGGCGGCGATGGGGTGCGTGCGCAGCAGAACGGTGAGCCGTCCGGAGGCGATGTACGGCGAGAGCAGGTCCTCGATGACGCGCTCCGCGACCCGCGGCTCATGGCAGAGCTTGCTGACCCGGCCGCGGCCAGGGTTGAGGTACGGGTCGTTCCGTGACTCGGCCGTCAGCGGGTACCACCTGCGGTAGTGGTCTCGAATGCCCTCGCGGAGCATCCGGTACGAGCGCGTGCAGCCGAACTGCTCGATCCACGGATGTTCGTCGGGCGGTGTCGCCTGAGCGGTCAGCTGGCCGCCGAGCCAGTCCGTCTCTTCCGTGAGCACCACGGTGCTGCCGCGGCGCAACGCTGCCAAGGCGGCGGCAACGCCGCCGAGCCCGCCCCCGACGACGAGGACGTCCGCCCGATGGTGACGAGGAACACTATTCAACGATCGACTCCAAGATCTCGCTTCCGGCACTGCGTTCGTTCGCCAGCGGGCGATGCCCGGCTCCGGGGCTCGGGCCGCCGGAACCGGGAAGCGGATGCGGCAGAAGTCGCGTGCGCACCGTGTCCGCGCCGCCCGTCGTCGCCTCGGTGCGGTCCACCGTCAAGACGCCGTCAGCGAGATCGATGCCGGAGACGGATGCCCGGGCCCCGGCATCCGGGAACGACCAGCCATGCGTGTCGGCCCGCACCACCTCGCTGATGCCCAGTCGGGCGATCAGGCCGCCCCATGCCATGAGCGCGTCGGATCGCGCCGAGAGCTCGGTGACGTCTTCGCCGATCCGGGCTGGATAGTTCTCCCGCACGCTGCTCCGCTCGTGCCATTCGTGCAGGAAGAGACGGGTCAGGGACCGCACCATCGGGGATGCGAGGTCGTCGAGCCCGTACCTCCGCAGTCCGGAGATGCCGAGATACGCCAGCGGCGCCCAGATGCGGCCGCGCCAATAGGTGCTGTCGAATCCGCTGTCGTCGCGCGACACACTGGGCAGCGGTGGCTCCCCGCCGAGAATGCCCGGCTGGAGGAGTCGTTCGGCGATCGCGCGTGCGCGCTCCCGGCCGGGGATGCCCGCCAGCAGCGGGTACAGGTGCGTCGGCGAGATGCTGTGGGAGAACTCTCCGTCGCTCCGGCGATTGAGGTACAGCCCGTCGGTCTCGCTCCAGAAGACGCTCTCGAATCGTTCGGAGTTCCGTTCCGCCTCCGCTGCCAGCTCCCGTGCCTCGCCGTCTCGTCCCAGCAGCCGTGCCATCTCCGCCAGCGCGCGCGCATCGGCGATGTGCAGGGCGTTCAATCCGACATCCGCGATGTCGAGCGTGTTCGCAGGCGAGCTGATGACGGCCTCGTCGTACATGGGCGAGTCGTCGAGGCCCGACTCGCGCTTGGCGCGATCCGTCGTGCCGGACTCGGGATCGTCCGCGATGCGATCGGATCCCCAGGTCAGCACTCCGAACGGCCCGATCCGGTTGGCGGTCCACCAGCGGTGCCACCTCAGCAGCGGGTCGAACGCCTCACGCAGCGGATCCAACGGACGATGCGTCGGATTCCACGCGCTCCAGTGATACTGCTCGAGCACGGTGATCGCGCCAACCGGTGGCTGCGAGCGGTCGCGCGTGACGCCCTTGTCGTCGGACACGCGGTTCGGGATCATCCCGCTCGGCTCGGCCGTCTCGAGCACCTGGCGCACGATGGTCGTCCCGAGCCGTCGATCGAATGCGGATGCCGCCAGCGCCGTGAAGAACGAGTCCCAGGCGTGAATCGCCCACGTGCCGTAGAAACCTTGCCGTTCCGCGCTGACGAAGTCGCGCGAGGTCGGGACGAGCACGCGACGGAGGTCCGGCGCGTACACGACATTCCAGGTCACGGCGCGGGACATGGCCTGGCCGGCATCCTCGAGCCAGCCGCCCGTTGCGGCCTCGCGCGTTTCCGCGTGCGTGCGGGCCGCGGCCACGCGTGCCACCGTGGATTCGGCCGAGTCCGCGGTTCCTGCGGCAGTGGCGGCCTCGGGCCGGCACTCGACGACCGTCTCGGCGTCGAGCAGGACGAACGCATCGGATCCATGGCGTTCGAACGCGCCGTGGATCGTGAAGGTCCACCGCGTCACGCCGGCAGTGACGCTGAAGCATCCGTCCGGTGTCTCCGTCACCGTTCCGTCGACGACGACGACGACCGCGCGAGTGTCTGGTCCTGTCCGCTGCCGGACGACGGCGGTGAGCTCATCCGTCGTCGTCGCCACCTCGAGCGACACCTCGGTACCGTCGACGCTCCAGGAGGTCGCTGCGTAGCGTCCGTCGACTGCGTGCGGCCCCAGTGACGTGGTCTCGTCCCGCCAGGTCGCGGCGAGATCCACACGGTCGTCGACGGCGACCCCGAACGTGATCCGAGGGCCGTCCGGAAGGTGATGCCACGCGTTGTGGCGGGCGACATCCCAGGTGTTCCATCCGAGCGGATCGGGATACCCATGAGGAGCGGGATCGTGTTCAGTCACGAGGTGGTCCGCATCCGCGACGCGTGCCGTCGCGTGTTCATCGTGCGACACCGACCGCGGCGGACGTCCCGCCGACGACGAGATCGGCGCTGAGCAGCACGTGGCGATCCGTCTCCTGTCCGTCCAGGATGTCCACGAGGAGTTCCACGGCACGCTCGGCCATCAGCGGACGATTCATGCGGAAGCGGGTCCAGTCGTTGCGGCGGGACAGCGTGAAATCCGGATCTCCCACGACCGCCACGGAGAGGTCGCCGGGGATGGAGATGCCGAGCTCGTCGGCGAGGTCCTCGAGCGTCTTCACGTTCGAGTCGTCTTCTCCGGGCTCCACGAGCACGGCGGTGATCCCGTCGTCCAGCCACGTGCGCAGCTGCGTGACGGTCAGCGGACGGCTGTGCTTCTTGCACGGCGGAATCGTGAGGCCGTTGGCGGCCAGCCCGTCAGCCCATCCGCGGAGGCGATCGTCGCTCTGCTCGCCGCCGCCCGGCTCACCGATGTAGCCGATGTGCGTGTGGCCGAGTCCCGCGAGGTGGCCGACCAGCTGTGTCGTCGCCTCCGCGTAGTCGACGGAGACGAAGGGGAGGTCCGCACCCTCGACCTCGCGACGTCCGATGAAGACGACCGGGAAGTCGCGGCGGACGAGCTCGCTCACGGCGTCGCGATCCAGGTGGCGACCGAGAAGGACGCAGCCGTCGGAGAGCATGATCCGGTTGGTCTTCGCCGTGCTCTCGGAGCCCGACTCCGGCAGCGAGCTGAAGAGCAGGAGGTCGTAGCCCCTCGCGGTCGCCGCCCGCTCGACGCCCAGGAGGAAGGGAAAGTAGAAGTCGCGCTGGTCGGAGGGGAAGACCTGCTCGAAGGTGTGGAAGCCGAGCAGGTAGTTGCGTCCGCCGACGAGGCTTCTGGCGGCGACGTTGGGCACGTACCCGAGTTCTTCTGCGACCTCGAGCACCCTTTGGCGTGTCTCAGGGAGAACGCGGGACCCGACGGGCGCGCCCTGCAGGACGAGCGATACCGTCGCCTGTGAAACACCCACCGCGCGAGCTATGTCGGCTTGAGTGGGCCGCCGTGAGACGGCAGTGTGTGCTTCTTTGCCCACGATCATCCTTAGTTATGCGTAACACTGGTTATGCGTAACACTGTGGCGCAGATCCGGACCTCCGTCAAGGGCCAATCCGGGTGTGCGAGCTTCGGATGCCGCTGACCGGCATCCGAATTCCAGTGGTACACGAGCGAGTCATTCAAGGGACAGGATGCTCCGTGTGATCGAGCACTCGACGGATCCCAGGCCGTCCACGTGTGCGACGATCCGAGCGCCATCGTTCTCGAGCGCCGACAGCTCCACCACCGCCGCCGTCGAACCGAGCGAGATGACGTCGCCGGGAAACAGGGTGATCATGCTCGAGATGGCGCTCACCAGCTCTGACGGGCTTGCCACGTAGCCACCGGTCGTCGCCGAGCCCGTCGCGCCGACGGCATCCACCGTCATGGTGCTGTCGCTCCAGTCGTCGGCCGCGACTCTCGTGATCGGGCCGACCACGTTGAAGCCGTCAGCCCATCTGCCGTAGACCGCCGGTATCGCGCGCTCGGCGGCCCTGCCCTCCTTGGCGATGCCCGTTCCCAGGGAGCGGTCGGTGAGTGAGAGCATCGGGGCCAGGCCGAGGAGGTGGTCGAAGGCGTCTTCGACCGACACCCGATGTGTCAGCCGGCCAACGACCAGGCACAGCTCGACGGCGGCGGTGAGCTCCGTGGCACGCGACGGCAGTTCCACCACGTCTCCGCTGCGCGAGAGCGCGGATGCCGGGGCGCTGAGGAAGCGCGGCTGGGCGATGGGACGGAACTCCGTGGTCGCATGGTTGCCGAAGGCCGTGTAGAGATGCCGCGCATCCTTCGGCATCCACGCGGTGGGATCCACGAGAGCACCGCCCCCGTCGCGCGCGAGTTGCCGAACGGCGAACGACGGATGCTCGCTCGGGTCGTCGTCGGCATCCGGGTCCGCGAGCTCGACGGGGTTGACGAGCGTGCCGACCCGCTCGATCTCGGCCCCCAGCGTGCAGTCGCCCCGCCGAACGGCTCCGGGCCCGACGGGCAGCCCGTCCACGCCCATGGTGCCGAAATGGATGATGTCGCCGGGATGCAGCGCGGCGAACGAGGAGTACCACGAAATGACCCGCTCGATCCCCATCAACGTGCCTGCGGTGTGCGAGCGATCGCGACGCAACCCGTCCTGCCGCGTCCACACCAGAAGGTCGTACGGGTCGCCGACCTCGTCTTTCGTGACGAGATACGGACCGATCGGACACATCGCATCGGCCATCTTCCCCGCCCACGACGCCGTGACCTGCGCGAACCAGTCGTCGTACTCGGCAGGCAGCCGATACGACGGATCCGCGTCCTCGTTCGCGGCACGGAAGTAGTGCGATCCCGAGACATCGTTGACGACGGTGAACCCCGCGACATGCTCCATCGCGCGCTCGAGCGGAATGTCCCTTCCGCCCTTCCCGATCACGACGCCGAGCTCCACGTTGTAGGCGAACCACGGCAGGTGGTGACCGTTCTCCATGATGACTGGACGCCCTGCGCCGATGACCGATCCCTGGGGTCGCTGATGACCGAGGGGGATCAGGTTGAGCACGGAAATGCCCGGATTGTTGCGCACGAACGAGGGGGAGTTGGTCACCAGTCCCCAGACGAGGCCCGGCCGTGGGACGGGCGCGAGCAACTCGACGTCGGCCACGCGGCATCCGCCCTCGGCGAGCAGCGTCTGGTCCGACTGGTCGAGGAAGCGGAGGACGAAGTCCTGAAGGTCACGCAGCCGCGCCATCCCAGGCTCGCCCTCGGCGAGGACGTCGGCCAGCTCGCGCGGCCAGTTCTGCGGATCGAAGGAGGTGTGGCGCGCGGCGAAGCCCGAGGTCCGCACCGAAGACATCCTCGCCAGCGTCGCCTCAACCCGTGCGGGTTCGAGGATCCAGTCCTCGGAGTCGAGGGGACTCGTGACGACGAAGCCCCAGCGTTCCTCCTCGTGCGTCAGGAAGCTTGCCAGCCTCACGCGTCACCACCTCCGCTGAGTGCGGCGGCGTCCGGCGACCGGTCGCCCGTCATCCTCCGACATCCTTCACTGGACGGCGAGCACATCGATCGGCTCCGCGAAGTGGCACGCGCTCATGGTCAGGTCCAGTCGTCGCTCCAGCGCCGGCTCTTCGGTGCTGCAGATCGCCTGTGCCTTCCAGCACCGCGGATGCAGGCGGCATCCGCTCGGAGGATTCGACGGGGAGGGCAGGGTGCCGCCGAGCTGGTATCGATCCTGCGCGGCCGATCCCTCTGTCACGCTGTCGGCGAGATCCACGGCCGAGGAGAGCAGCGCCTGCGTGTAGGGATGTGTCGGTCGGCCGAAGATCTGCTGCACCGTTCCAACCTCGACGATCTTCCCCAGGTACATGACGGCCACCCGGTCGGCGAGCTGGCGGACCACCCCGAGGTCGTGGGTGATGAACAGCATGCCGAGGTGCTGCTTCTCCTTCAGATTCCGGAGGAGATCCAGGATCTGCGCCTGGATCGAAACGTCCAGCGCCGAGACCACTTCATCGCAGACGAGGAGACGGGGTTCGCTGAGCAGTGCCCGCGCGATGCTGACACGCTGGCACTGGCCTCCGGACAGGTTCCCCGGTTTGCTGTCCAGCAGCTCGGCCGAGATCCCCACCTCCTTCGACATCTCCGCGAGCCTCTCGCGGCGCTGCCGCTTGACGCTCGACCCGCCTCCCGAAGGCCATGCCTCGTTGAGGATCTGCCGGATGGTCAGCTGCGGGTTGAGCGATGCGCGCGGGTCCTGGAACACCATCTGCGCGAGCCGGGTGTGCTGGGCGTTCGATCCGGTGCGCTCGGTCTCCGATCCGTCGTGCGTGCGGATGACGCCTCCGGTCAGCTTCTGCATGCCGACCACGGCGCGCGCCAGGGTCGACTTGCCGGATCCCGACTCGCCGACGATGGCGAGCACCTCGCCCGGCATGATCTCCAGATCGACGCCGGCGACGGCCTGCACGCGCGACCGGGATCCGAACGTGACCCGGGCATCCGTGATCGAGATCAGCGGTTCCACGTCGGTGGCCTGAGTCGTCATCGGAGCGCCTTCTCTTTCGGGTGGTGGCAGGCGAGCAAGCGGTTGTGCTCGTCATCCGGCACCGGAACGAGCGGAGGCACCACCGTGCGGCACACCTCGGTCGCGGCCGGACAGCGCGGATGGAACGCGCAGCCGGGCGGACGAGTCGCGGGTGTCGCCGGGGTGCCGATGATCGGCCGCACTCGACGGTCGCTGCGGACCGAGGGGATGGATTCGAGGAGCGCCGACGTGTACCAGTGCTTCGGCGTGCTGAGCACTTCTGTCGTCGGTCCGTTTTCGACCACGCGCCCGGCGTACATGACCACTACACGATCCGCGACATGGCTCATCACGCGAAGATCGTGACTGATCATCAGCAGGCCGAGGTCCTCCGTCGCCTTCAGCGTGTCGAGAAGCTCCAGGATGCGTGCCTGCACGGTCGTGTCGACGGCCGTCGTCGGCTCATCCGCCAGGAGCAGGGCGGGACTTCCGGCGAGCGCCATGGCGATGACCGCACGCTGGCGCATGCCTCCCGACAGCTGATGCGGATACAGGTCGATACGCGTCTCCGGATCGGAGATCTCCACGGTCTGCAGCAGCTCGACGGCTCGTTTCCGTGCGTCGCTCCGCGACATCGCTCGTGTGCGCCAGAGCACCTCGGTGATCTGGCGGCCGATCTTCATGGTCGGGTCCAGCGCGAGCGCCGGATCCTGGAACACCATGCCGACCTGGTGGGAGCGCAGCGAGCGGATCGTCGCGTCGCCGGCCCCCACCACTTCGGTGCCGTTCACCCTGATGCTTCCGGACGTGACCTGCACGCCCGGCGGAAGCAACCCCAGGATCGCCAGCGCCGTCATCGACTTGCCGCTGCCGCTCTCACCCAGCACGCCGACCGTCTCACCCGGTCGCACGGACAAGGAGATGCGGTCGAGGATCTGGACGCCGTCCGACGTCTCGATCGACAGATCGTCGATGAGGACGGCGGGCTCCTGGTCGGCGGTCGACGTCATCGGCTCTCCCTCGGGTGTCACGAGCTCTGGCAGGGCATTCTTCAACTGCGCGCTCGCCGCCTACTTGCTCACGGTGACGGTCGCGAGGCTGGGCATGTAGGTCGCATCGGCGGTGAGACCGTGCAGCTTCGAGCTCCAGGCGTAGGTCACGGCGAGGTCCAGCGGGAACATGCCGATCGCGTTGTCCCAGATGTACTGCTGTGCCTTCAGGAAGTCGGCCTGACGTGTCTTCGCATCCACGGCGGCGTCACCCGCGAGAAGGATCTTGTCGAGGTCGGGGCTGCAGTAGCCGGTCCGGTTGGCTGCGCAGGTGTAGAGGCGAGCCAGCCAGCTCATCGGATCGCCGGTACCAGGGCCCGTCGACTGGACGTTGATGCCGAAGTTCAGCGCCAGGAAGTCCTTCAGCCACACCGCGTGCTCTTTCGAATCGACGGTGAGGTTGATGCCGACCTTCGCCAGATCGGACTTCATGGCTGCGATCAGGTCGGCGTAGTCGGGGTGCGTCGAGTCGTATTGCAGTTCGACCGTCAGTCCGTCGGGATATCCGGCCTCCGCGAGTAGCTTCTTCGCCGCCTTCGGATCGTACTTGTAGGGCGAGAACTGGCCTGCACCGGGAACGGCCTGCGAGACGGGCGCCTTCGCCCCGATCGCCGAGTACGGATACAGGGACTTCTGGATGGCGCCGAAGTCGATGGCCTTCCAGATCGCCTGCCGCACCTTGAGCTTGCTCAGGCCCTCCTGCTTCGCGTTCATCCACATGATGAACTGGTTCGTGCTCGGCTCGATCTTCGTGGTCAGCGTGTCGTCGCTCGTCAACGGCTTGAACTGGTCGTCCGGGATGCCCCAGATGGCCTGGACCTCGTTGTTCTGGAGGGCGGTGATCCGCGCCGAGATGTCCGTGATCGTCTTGATCTTCACGGACTTCGCCTTGGCCGCCGTCCCCCAGTAGTGCGGGTTGGGCACCAGATCGAGTTCCGAGTTCGAGGTGAACGAGCTCACCTCGAAGGGACCGATCCCGACGGGCTTGTCGAAGAACGACGGATCGTTGACCTCTTTGGCAGGGCTGATCGGCAGCTGCTGGAAGAACGACAGCACACCGGAACCACCCGTTGCCGACGTGATCGTGACCGTGTGAGCATCCGGTGTGTCGATGGTCATGGCCTTGAACGTCGGGGCGAGCGGACCGCCGCCCGCGACCATGAGATCGGCCGACTCCTTCACGTCGGCCGAGGTGAAGTCCGATCCGTCGGAGAACTCCGCCTTGCGGAGCTTGAGGGTCCACGTCTTGCCGTCGGCGGACGACGTGAACGACTTGGCGAGGTGGGGCGTGTAGCCGGACTTGCCGTCCGAGACCACGAGGGTGTCCGAGTACTGCTTGGTCGCCAGTCCGGTTCCGCTGTCTGCCGCATACTGCCCGTACGGGTTCAGCGAGACGATCGGGAACGCTCCGGCGACGGTGACGGGGTTCGAAGCGTCATCGCTTGCTGTGCTGGTGCTCTTCGGCTGCGCTGTGGAGCAGGCCGTGAGGATCAGTGCGCTCGCCGTGACCACGGTCACGGCGAGGTATCTCTTCTTCCGTATCACTTGTCCATTCCTTCCATGATTTCGCTCGTCGGGGTGCGACCGAGCATTCGAATGCGCTTGCGGGTCCTTGGTCCGCTCCCGGATTCGCTGACGAATCCGACGGCGACGACGAGCGCTGCCAGGACGACGCCGGGGATGGTGGAGATCCACCAGGCGGAGTCGAGGTAGTTCTGTCCGGCCGCGATGGTGGATCCCCACGACGAGATGTCGGTGGGGAGACCGATCCCGAGGAAGCTCAGGGCCGCCTGCTGCAGGATCACCTGGCCGAACTCGAGCGTGATGAGGACGACGAGCTGGTCGCGCAGGAACGGCAGGATGTGCACGCCGATGATGTGCACCCAGTTCTTGCCGAGGAGCCGGGAGGCCGAGACGTACTCCCTCTCTTTGAGGGAGAGCGTCGATCCTCGAGCCAGACGGGCGAATGCCGTCCATCTGGCGGCGACCATCGCGATCACCAGGTTCGTCGGGCTGGGTCCGAGGATGCCCGTGACGACGATGGCCAGGACGATCGACGGCAGCGCCATCTGGATGTCGACGATCCGCATGATGACGAGATCCGTCTTGCCGCCGAGGTAACCGGAGATCATGCCGACGATCGTTCCCAGCGCGAAGGCGATGATCACCGTGACGAGTCCGATGAGCAGGGAGACGCGCCCGCCCTCGAGCACCTGCCCGAGCAGGTCGCGCCCGACGGCATCCGTGCCGAACCAGGCGATGATGCCGTACGAGGTGTGGCTGCCCGGCGGGAGAAGACGGTCGGTGAGGTGGGTCACGGTGTTGTCGTAGGGGCGGATGACGGGGCCGATCAGACAACCCAGCACGATGACCACGAGGACGATCGTCGAGACCCACGGGACTCGACGGTGGCTCGTGCGCGTGATTGTGCGAGGCAGTTCCAGCGTGGTCATGACTCAGTTCGCCTCCCGTCGTCTGATTCGCGGATCCAACGCGAGGTAGAGCAGGTCGACGCCGATGTTGCACAGGGCGACGATCAGCGCGATGAAGATAGTCGCGGCCTGCACGACCGAGTAGTCGCGATTCGTGATGCCGTCGATCAGGAGCTGTCCGAGGCCCGGCCACGAGAAGATGCTCTCGATGATCACGGCGCCGCCCAGCAGGCCGCTGACCTGCAGGCCGACGACGGTGACGACCGGGATGAGCATGTTGCGGATGCCGTGGCCCCAGACGACCGCGTTCTCGGTGATGCCCTTCGCCCGTGCCGTCTGCATGAAGGGGTCGCCGAGCACACCGCTCAGCCCGGACTGGCTGAGGCGGGCGACCACGCCGATGAAGTGCAGCGCCAGAGCGGATGCCGGCAGGATCAGGTGGCTGAGGCCGCCGCGTCCCGAGCTGGGCAGGAGGTGCAGATACCGGGCGAAGATCAGGATGAGCATGACGCCGACCCAGAACCCTGGAAGGGACTGAAGGGTGAGGCTGAGCGCCGTCACGAACCGTCCGAGTGCCGATCCCGGCTTGCGGCCCGCGACGATGCCCAGCGGGAATCCGATGGCCGTGCCGAGCACGAGCGCCGCCAGCGCCAGCTCGACCGTGGCGGGAATCCGCTCGAGCACCAGCGTCATCGCGTTGGCGCCGAGCCGCACGGAGTAGCCGAAGTTGAAGGTGACGAGGTTCCAGAGGAACGTCAGGTACTGGAGGAAGAGCGGCTCGTCGAGCCCCATCGCCTTGCGGGTCGCCTCCACCTCGGACGCCGTCGCCGTGGGGCCCGCGAGAACGACTGCCGGATCGCCGGGCGCCAGGCGGATCAGGATGAAGACCAATGTGGCCGTTCCCCAGATGACGAACAGGGCTATCCCGACCCGCTGTGCGATCGCACGCACCATGGTCAGCGCCCCCGCCTCGGCAGTGCCCGACGCGTGCGCATCGGTCCCCGCCGTGAGACGGACGTGTGTGCTTCTTTGCCCACGTGAATCCTTAGTTATGCGTAACACTGGTTATGCGTAACACTGTGGCGTAGTTCGGCACGTCCGTCAAGGGTCAGATCGGGTTTGTGATCCAGTCGAGTCGAGCGTGTCCCTCGAAGGTGAACAGCGGATATCCGACGACGACGCGACGCAGCCCTCGTGGCGACCCTGCTCGAGGCGGACCTAGGCGAGGTCGCGCGTCGGCGCGACCGTTGCGCCTTCGTCCGGAATGCACTGCAGGACCTTGGTCCGCACCGCGGTCTGCGGGAACTCGAGGAGACCGAGCGCCATCTCCACGGCGCTGCGCCCCATCTCGTGCCGGGGAAGCCGGAACCCCGACCAGAGGCGGGACTCCCGGGCGGAGCTCAGCGGGTCCCCCAGCACGGCGACGCTGACGTCGGACGGAATGGTCGCGCCCTGCCGCTCGAGCACCTGCACGAGAGACTCGACAGCGACCAGCGGCTCGGCGACGACCGCCGTTGCATCGTCGGCGACCGCACCGACGACATCCGCGGGGTAACCGGGGTCGTCATCGAAATGGATGCGGCCGTCGATGTGCAGTTCGGCGATCGAGTGGCGCACGGCGTCCAGGCGTTCGATGCTCGGGGGAAGATCGCGGTCGCGGCTGGCTGCGACATAGCTGATCTTGACGTGTCCGAGCGCTCGCAGCCGGCGCATCACCTCGACGGTCGCGCTGTAGTAGTCGGCACTGACGTACGGAATGTCGACTCCCGGCACCTCTCTCCGTCCGATGAACACGAACGGATAGCCCTCCCTCTCCAGCCGCGACAGCTCGACTCGGGGTTCGCCGTTGCCGATCAGGATGCAGGCGTCGACGAGGCGGAGCCGATTCTCGTTCTGGAGATAGATGTGATGGCCAGAGCCGTCTCTCGCCGCGCTGGAGAACAGCAGGAGGTCGCGCGCAGTTGACTCCGCTGCCGCCTCGATCCCCTCCATGAACGGAAAGTAGAAGCTCTCCGAGTTCGAGCCGAACACCGGCTCGAATCCGAAGACGCCGAGAAGGCCGGTGCGATGGCCCCCGAGGGACCTGGCGATCGGATCGGCGATGTAACCCGTCTTCTCGAGCGCGTCGAGCACTCGCTGTCGCGTCGCCTGCGAGAGTCGCACGTTTCCGTTGTCGACGTTGTTCAAGACGATCGACACCGTGGTCTGGCTCACGCCGGCGACGCGGGCCACGTCGGCTTGGGTTGGACGGCCTGCAGGCATGGTGCTCCGATCGCCGACGATGCGCTCCACTCACGTCGCAACGGGCAGGGGCTTCCAGCCCGTTGCGTGGGCGTCACGTCGATAATACGAATTATCTCTGCATTATCGCTAGCGGCGGCCACTTTGACGGTGCTAGGTTCCGAGACCGTTCCTCCTGCGTCACGGTGTCGAACCCGGCACCGCCGAACCGTCTTCGAACGTGAAAGGCAGGCGATGATGCCTGAACGATCCAGTGGAATCAACCGGCGATCCTTCGTGAGAGGCGCCATGGCGGCAGCGATCGTCGCGCCTCTGGCCGGAGCGCTGGCCTCGTGCGTCTCCACTGTCGGTGGTGGCCCTCTCGGTGCCGGCAGCGCGAACGCCTTCGGAATCGCGGACCTCCATCCGTCGCCCACAAGAAGGGCTCCGGCGCTCCAGCTGGTGCTGGACAACGAGGCGGACGGGGTGACCAGGAGCGGATTCGACAGCCTCGGCACCGGAGGCAACAGGGAGCAGTACGCCGGCGACTATCGGCAGAGCGGCACGCCGAGCGTGCTCGGCCAGCAGTGGGTGACGTGGACTCCGACCATTCCGGTGGCCGGGAGGTACCGGGTATTCATGAAGTGGTCGTCCTTCTCCAATCGCCCCACCGGCGTCCCGGTGACGATCGCATCCTCCGGCGGTGCGAAGACCTCGACGGCCATTGTCAACCAGCAGATCAATGCGCGGAGCTGGTACAACCTCGGCGTCTACACGCTCACCCAGGGCACGGGCAACTCCGTGCACATCACGGATGCCGGTGGCGACTACACCGTCGCGGATGCCGTCAAGTTCATTCCGGTGACCTCCGCGGACCAGGTCTTCACCGACGACTTCAGCGACGGGGCCGCGCACTGGATCGAGCAGGGCGGGGAGCACGACTGGCAGGTCGTTCGACACGGCAGGGATGCCGTCTACCGCCACTCGACGACGACCGGCGCCTCGCCGATGTCATGGCTGCACGTGTTCGAGAAGGACGTCGACGTCAGCGCGAGCTTCACCGTGCTCGCCGTCGACTCGACGTCGGCGACCGCGGGCCTCGTGGTACGTCACCACACCGAGGAGGCGCTGACGTTCGCGGGCTACGACTTCGCGAGCGGTCAATGGGTGATCCGCGAGCAGCTCGGTGGCGACTTCGACGTCGTGACGCTGGCACAGGCATCCGCTCCCTCGCCGAAGATCGGCCGTCGGGTGCGGCTGCGGGTCACAGCGGTCAACAACGTCGTGGACCTGTACGTCAACGGATCGCCGACCCCGCTGCTGACGACCGACAAGGCCGAGAACCAGTCGTCAGGGCGAATCGCCCTCAACGCGGCGGGGGCACGCACCGACTTCGAGACCGTCGAGGTCACGCTGCTCAGCGGCCAGGGACGCATCGAGAAGGGCGTGCTCGACGTCACGATCGGCGCCGGAGACGGCGTCTACCGGGAGGGGGCGACCGTCGTCCCTCTCAAGGACGGCACGATCGCCGTGCGCGTCGAGAGCGATCAGCTCTGGAAGTCGAAGGATGGCGGGCGGACCTTCGCGCAGGTGCTCGACCACACGTGGCCGGTGAATCCGGGTGCGCACAGCAGCATCATCCGTCTCGCGAACGGTCAGCTGCTCAACATGATCGCGGAATACGCGACGCCGCCGGCGAACTTCGATTCGCCGCTGCGATACCGGGCGATGCGCTCCTCGGACGAGGGTGCGACGTGGGTTCCGGCCGGCCTCACCTGGGAGGAGTACCGCGAGGGTCCGGTGGTCGGCCAGTCTCCAGTGATCGCCATGAACGACAAGCTCACCCAGATTTCGACGGGCCGCATCTTCTACCCGGTCGAACTTCGCTCGTACACCGGGACGGCCATCACCGCCCATGCGACCGAGATCTGGTACAGCGACGACAACGGCGACTCCTGGGCGAAGACGCCTGGTGACAGCGGCTCGTTCGTCACGGGCATCAAGGACTACTGCGAGTCGAAGATCGTGGAGACGACATCGGGTGACCTCGAGCTGTACACGCCGTACAACGAGACACCGTCCCTTCGCGTCGCGACCTCTCACGACGGCGGGATGACGTGGACCGACGAGCGCGCGGCAGACGGCTTCATGAACGCACGGTCGTCTTTCTCGGTGGCGGCCGACACGTCCGGCCGCCGGCCGGAGTACTTCATGGTGTGGGTGTACGACGACCAGCCGGAGGACAAGGACATGATCCTGCCGCGGAACCGGCTGGCGCTTGCAACGAGCTCCGACGGAGTGAACTGGCGATACGCGATGGACGTCGATCGCTGGGTGAGTCCCTACGGGGCCAACAACAAGCCGATCACCACGTTCATCGATCCGGGCCTGACCGTCACGCCGGACTGGATCTACGTGACGTCCGGCCGATCGGAGCGCTACGACGCGTCCGTCTCCGGCAACCCGCAGCAGCTCCGGTTCTACCGGATCGCTCGGAGCGCCATCCGTCCCTACGAAGTGTGGCCGGCCGAGTACTGAGCGGAAGGCCAGCCGTCATCACGACGAATCCACCACGACAGACCATCACCGAGTGAAGGGTTCGCACGGCGCGTCCTGCGAACCGCGAAGGAGACCAGCATGTCCAGTCCAGTGTCCAGACGAGCGTTCGCAGCGCTCACGCTTGCCGGAGCCGGCGCCGCGGCGGGCGAGATCGTCCACCCCTGGGACGCAGCGCACGCCGCGACAAGGAGTGATGCATCCGTCGAACGGGTGTCAGCGAAGAAGCCGAAGGTCGTGAAGGACTACGTGTCCGTCAAGGACTACGGAGCCAAGGGCGACGGCTCGACGGACGACACGGCCGCCGTCCAGGCGGCGTTGGACTCCGGCGCCGGGATGATCTTCTTCCCCGCAGGGATCTACCCGGTCACGGCAGTTCGCGTGCTCACGGCATCCCAGCGACTCCTCGGCGCAGGCCCACAGGTGTCGTGGCTCGTGCGGATCGTCGCCTCCTCCGGCGGCCGCTCCGGCACGGAGTACTCCATCTCCGCCGGCGGATTCCCCGTGCTCGAGGTGGCAGCCAACGGCGTGCGCATGGAGGCGCTCTCGATCAAGGCGATGACCGCCGCTGGCACGTTCCCGGCACACGACGGCAAGTTCGACGACTGCGGGATCCGGGCGGCGCGTCCGGTCACGCCTGGCGCTCCGGCCAAGGGCGTCGGCTGGGGAGCCAACAGCTCGACGTACTACGGATCCGTCGACGTCGACATCCGCAACTGCTACGTCTCCGGCTTCTACACCGGGATCATCATGTACGGGCAGGGCTTCACCGCCATCGGGAACATGATCACCCTGAGCGAGATCGGCATCGACCTGGACTTCCCGACCGACTGGAAGGACGTCGGCGACAAGAACCAGTACGGCTGGTACTCCGGGTTCCGCACGTATCGCATCGAGAACACGCGCATGCAGGCGAACTCCGGCCCGTTGGTGCGCAACACCGGTCCACATGCCGCCTTCATCCGCACGGTCAACATCGACGGTGTGGTCGGTGACATCGGCGACCAGATCTTCGAGGGATGCCTCTGCCGTGGCTCGATCCGCAACTTCATCTCCGCCGACGGGATCCAGACCCCGGTGATCCAGCTGAACGAGGGATCGGTGGACTGGGAGATCACGGGCGGCATCATCAGCGGCAGACTCGCCACCACGGATCCCGCTGTGGCAGCGAGCATGCCGGACCAGGGGATCCTGATCACGGGGGAGGTCTCCCACGGATCCATCAAGGACGTGAGGTTCATCAACCTCAACCAGGAGGCGATCCGGTTCGAGGGACCCGCGCACGACATCCGGATCGACGACTGCCACTTCGAGAACGTCGGGCTCGATCACAGCGGCACCTACCGGGCCATCACGTTCACGGACGCGGACATCCAGGTCGGCCTGAGCAACATCGCCATCTACAGCAGCGGCACCGAGACGGCGGCTCCGCTGTACTTCGGATCCGGTGGCACGGCCACGGATGTCCGCGGCGAGAACGTGTACCGGGTCGCCGGCGACGCCAACGGCGGCCTGTACGGCATCAAGCAGGGGGTGTGGATCAACCAGCGCGCGACGGCCGCGCCGACACAGGGCACCTGGGTCAACGGCGCGGTGCTGTGGAAGGCGAACGCGTCCTCCGGGGACCCGATGGGATGGATCTGCACGGCTGCCGGTTCGCCAGGCAGCTGGGCGCCTCTCGCGCCGGTGCAGTGACCCAAGGCCGTGCGCGTTCGTCGTCCGCCGATCAGGCGAGCCAGGGCTGCCGCCCGACGCGCACGGCCTCACCCGTCTCGCCCGCCCGCCGGATCGCGAGCCCGAGCAGCTGGTCGTGCGCGGCGTCGGCGAGCGGATACGGCTCGGGTCCGTCGTCCGCGACCCAGCGCCCCATCGCTTCGAGGAGTGACGCCATCGCGATCTCCTCGTCCGAGAGACGCGCGCCGACGAACGGATTGCGGAAGAGCACCGATCCGTCGAGCGAGATCTGGTCCAGCTCCGGCGCCTCGAAGTCATGGTGCAGGCCGGTCTGACGCCGCTCGAAACTGGAGGTCACGACCATGGTCTCGTCGACGAGGCGGGTGAGCGCGTCATCGATGATCTCGCCCCGACTGCCGCGGACGACGACCCGGGATGCCCGCAGCGGGTTCCGCGTCTGCCCTTCGGTGAAGTCGTAGTGGCCGATGGCATCCCCGAAGTCCAGCGTTGCGGTGGTGGTGACGGTGGGGTGCGCGGCGGGATCACGGGTCCATCCGGCACGGCTGACGGGTGCGATCAGGGGCGCTGTGTGCGTTGTCGCGCGGATCTCGGCATTTGCTCGACCGACTCCGAGCAACGCGCGGAGGATCGCCACCGCGTGGTACGTCTGCGTCATCGACACCTGGGCGGAGGTGGGCTGCCCGATCAGGCCGGATCGCACGGCCGCGATCCGCGCGGTCGTCATCGGATGCCGCGGATACTGCTCGGCGACCTGCACGAGACCGCGAGATCCCACGTCCTGCCAGAGCGACAGCAGCGCTGCCTCGTCGAGTGCAGGAGGCGTCTCCGCCAGGACACGCGCACCGCGATCGGTAAGCTCGCGCATCAGGTCGGGCGTGGCATCCGGGCCGGCCGTCGTGAGCACGAAGGCCGGTCGCGTTGCGAGGAGCTCGCCGAGATCGCCTGCGACGTGGAGTCCCAGCGCGGCTCGGTCCGAGTCGCCGAGCGGGCGGTGCGGGAGGACCGCCGAGACCTCGAACGTCTCGGGCAACGCGGCGGCCAGCGTGCAGAAGGCGCGGGCCCGGAATCCGGTGCCCACGATCGCGAAGCGGATCGGTTGATTCATCACGCACGATTCTGCCGGGTCGACCCCAGGCACGACGGGGCCGCAACCACGATTCGAATCGATTCGAGGAATGTGCCAGGATGTCGTGCGGACGCGCGATCGCCGGCATCCGGATGCGTGCCTCCACTCGCGGGAGCGCTCTCACGCCGCGAACCGCTCAACGGAGAGGACCCGACTCGCATGACCGACGCCGCCGAGCTGCAGGTGGATGCTCAGGCGCTGCACCGCTGGCGCAACGCGATCATCCTGGCCTTCGCCGTCGGTGGCATCACCGTGTCGTCGTGGGGCCCGCGGCTTCCGGCTGTGCAGTCCGATCTCGGCGCAGACACCGCGATGATCGGCGTGATCCTCGGATGCGTCACCGTCGGCTCGATCTGCGGCCTGGTGGCCTCCACCCCGTTGCTGCACTACCTGGGCAGCAAGCGAGCGCTCGGTGGCGCCATCCTCGTGGTCGCTGTCGCCATGGCACTCATGGGGATCGGCGTCGCGCTCGGCTCCATCCCCGTCACCGTGATCGCGTTCATCGTCGTCGGATTCGGGATCGGCACGCTCGACGTGCTGATCAACGTCGAGGGTGCAGCGGTCGAGGCGCAGGCGAAGCGCACGCTGATGCCGCTCATGCACGGCGCCTGGTCGGTGGGCGCCGCGATCGGCGCGGGAATCGGCGCACTGTGTGCGGCGGTCGGCATCACGCCGTCCGCCCAGTTCATCGGCGAGGCCGTCCTGATCGCGCTCCTCGTGCTGGTGATCGTGCCCTCCATCGCCCCCGGCGCACGGGCCGAGGCGCCGAAGGAGGAGCTGACGCGCCGGCAGCGGGTCGTGCAGTGGGCTCGAGGATGGCTGGACTGGCGTCTGCTGCTCATCGGCGTCGTCATGCTCGGGGTGGAACTCGGTGAGGGATCCGCGAACAGCTGGATGACGCTGGCCGTCCACGACGATCACGGACAGACGGCGGCGATCGCTGCGTTGTTCTTCACGGTGTTCGCCGTCGGCGAGGCGCTCACCCGGATCTTCGGCGGCCCGGTCGTCGACCGCCTCGGGCGGGTGTGGACGATTCGCTGGACGACGGCACTCGGTGCGGTCGGGGTTGTGCTCTTCATCCTCGGCGGGAACGTGTGGCTGGTGCTCATCGGCGTGCTGTTGTGGTCCGTCGGGGTCTCGATGGGCTTCCCGCTCGGCATGTCGGCGGCCGCGGAGAGCGGACCGAACCCTGCTGCGCGGGTCAGCGTCGTGGCATCCGTCGGGTACTTCGCCAACCTCGCTGGGCCGCCCGTGATCGGTGCGCTCGCCGAGTCCGTCGGGCTGCTGAACTCGCTGTGGCTGGTCGTGGTGTTCATGGTCGCCGCGTTCGCGGTGGCCGGATCGCTTCGGACAGCCAAGCGCGGCTGAGGCCGGAGCCGAGGTCGGCGAAGTCGGCAACCCCGTTCGGTCACAGATCGGCAACGAAGCCCTTAGAGCGTCCTCAGCCGACTCTGACGCCGTCCTCGGGACCGGGTCGCAGACTGGTCGATGGGCGAACAACGGAGCTCACCCGCAACTGAGGGTGTTGGCCGTGTCTCGAGGCGTGAGGCACGGCCCGAGAGCGATCCAGGGGGACGCCGTGAGCGTGACGTCATTCATCAAGAACGTCTACGAGCCGGATGCGGTCGAGACGAGAGGTCGCGCCTCGGTGGTCGGTCGCATGCTGCTGATCCTGTTCGGCGGAGTGGTCGTCGCCGCTGTGGCCATCGGTGCCGTCGTCGGGATCGTGTCGCTGATCTGGGGTGGCGCGATCGTCTCGATCGTCCAACAGGTCGCGGGCATCTGACCCGCGAGAGTGCGCGTTTCTCCTCCCGAGAGCGCTCGTTTCTCCGCTCGAGAGTGCCCGTTTCTCCGCTCGAGCGTGCCTGTTTTCCCGCTCGAGAGTGCCTGTCTCTCCGCTCGAGAGTGTCGGTTTTTCCGGACGCGAAAGCGCGCAACGTTCTCCCGATCGTGCGACCTCACGGGTGAGCTGATGTCCGCACTCGCGGCTGCGCAGCGGCGTCGCGTCGCCGCGGCACCAGATCGCAGCGGCCCCGGGTCTTAGCGGCGTCAGGCCGCCGCTTCAGCCCTCGTCGCCTGCCGGAGCCTGCGGGTTCACTGTCGGGGTGGCGCCCGTGCCGAGACGCCCGAGTTCGCGCTCGATCGACTCGAGCAGTGAGTGCGCCTGGGCGGCGGCCATCCGGGTGAACTGACGTGCGCGGATCACGTCATCGGGGGACGCCGGTCCGGCCGCGGCGAGGTCGTCGGTCGCGAACGCGGGAGCCGCAGGGAGGTCGGCCTCCCACGTCGCCGTCGACCCCTGCGCGGATGCGGTGCGGGATCCGCCCGACTGCCGCTCGATCTCATGGGCGGCCTGCTGAGCTCGTTCGATGATCTCGCGGTACTGCGTTCTCGCGGTCTCGACCAGGTCTTTCGAGTAGGACTCGGCTTCGGAGACCGCTTCGTCGGCGATTCGCTGAGCGCTGCTGAGCAGGAGGACCGCACGGCTGGAGATCTCCTCGTCTCCGGCGCTGAGGCCCGCCATCAGATCGTGCTTCTCGCGCCATGCCAGTTCGAGCGCGTCGGCGGCTGCCGACAGAAGCGACTGCAGAGCCGCCCGGTTGTAGCCGTCGTTCTCGCCGGCGGCTGCCGCCTCGCGCAGGAGTTCCGGGGTGATGGATGCGGATGTGGTCCCGGCCATGTTCATGTCGTCCTCTACTGGATTCCCAGGCCTACGCCCGCCTGGCTGACTTCGGGGGAGTTTGCCAGGTCGCCGGCCTCACCGGTGTGTTGAGTGTACGGATCTTCGTATTTCTCGCTGCGGATCCGGTCCGCGGCGAGACCGGATCGCAGAAGCGCGTCTGTCGTGTTGCGGACCATGCGTGGTGAGCCGCACACCATCGCGAGATATCCGTACCACGGGCCGTCCGCTGCCGCTACCTCGCCGATAGGCCCGCGGGCTCCGGGGAACGACGGGTCGTCCGAGACGGCGAACCTGGTCCGCAGCCACGGAACGCCTGCGTACGCGTTGAGCTCGTTCCTCGCGTAGAAGCCCCACGGATGCCGCACCCCGTGATACAGCGCGACCCGCGGTCCGGTGCCGGTGGTGCGGTGACGTTCCGCAACCTGGTCGAGCACGGCCAGCAGCGGGGCGAGGCCCGTCCCGCCCCCGACGAGGAGCAGGTCCGGCCAGTCGCCGTCGGACAGCAGAGTCAGGAAGTCTCCGATCGGGGGGCCGAGTCGAACCGGATCGCCGGCCTTGACATCCCTGAGCAGTGCACCGCTGACCTGGCCGCCTGGCACGAGCTGTACGTGGAAGTCGATGGTGGAGTCGTCACGCGGTGCGTGCGTCGGCGAGAGATAGCGCCACTGGCGCGGGCGCTGCGGGATCTCGATGGCCACCGACTGCCCGGCACGGTACGGGTAAGGCTCGTGGGTGCGGATCGTCACCCTCCCGACATCCATTCCGCGTCGCTCGGTCGCGATCACCTCTCCCGACCAGGTGGCCGGCATCGACTCGGCCCCCTCTGCGGCGTCGATCATGGTCGCCGCGATGAGCCCGTACGCCTCCGCCCAGTCGGATGCCAGCTCCGGCGTCCACGCGTCACCCAGGAAGTGCTTCAGCGTCGCCAGGAGGGAGGCGCCGACCGCGGGATAGTGGCCGGCGATCGTTCCGAACTTGCGGTGGTCGCGGCCCAGATCCTGGATGTATCCGACGACCTCGCCGATGTTGTCGACGTTGCTCACCATGCGGCCGAGGGCCTTCACGAGCCGATCCCGTTGCGTCGCCATGGTCACGGGGAACAGATCCCGAACCTCGGGATGCGCGAGGAAGAGGTGTGCGTAGAAGAATCCGGGGACGGCGTCGCCGTGAGCTGCTACCTGACTCCAGGTCCGCTTGAGCGCAACCGTATCCACCTGTGCGTGTCCCATCCGCTGCCGTGCCGAGTTGATCCACGACGACGCTAGCGTGGGACGGCGCGCGGTCACAAACTCGAATTGCGCCGATGCGCAAGTCCCCGTTCAGGTCACATTCGGGCAATCGACAGCGAACGCTTCGAAGGCGCCGAATGCGGTGCCTGGCGTCCGGCACGCGACCGCGCTCTGGGAAGAGTCTTGCATCCCGCGCCGCATGCGCGCACCGTCAGGCCTGGGCGGCGACGGTGTCGGCGGTGCCGGAGCCCGCGGGATCCGGGCGGCGCCGGGCGAGTATGCGCCCGACCACGAGATTCCAGAGCCAGGCCACGAGCAGTGCGCCGCCGGCTCCGGCGAGCAGAGCCCCAAGGATGTCGGTGGGGTAGTGGGCGCCGACGTAGAGGCGCGACCATGCGGTCACCGCGACGAACACGATGCCGACCACGAGCACGATGATCCGCGTCAAGCGTCCGCGGCACACCATGAGAACCGCCGCCGAGAGCGTGACGGCGAACACGGTGTGCCCGCTCGGATAGCTCAGGGTCGCGGGGGAGACGTGCAGAAGGTGGGCGACGGCATCCAGCGGTGGACGGGGCTCGCCGACGACGGCCTTCGGGATGAGGCACAGCACCCATCCGCCACCGGCGATGACGACTGCCGCGAGCGCCCGAGCCCACGACACGAAGAGCCCGACGAGCACGGCGGCGATCACCAGGCACACGGCGACGACGGTGACCGAGTCCAGGTGATCCAACGCCTTGGCGATGGCGTCCAGGGCCGGGGCGTGCGCATCGTTCAGGGCGCGATCCACCACGAGCTGGGACGTCAGCCATCCGCTCGCAGCCTTCGCGGCGAAGCCGAGTGCGAACGTGGCAGCCCACAGCACGAGGGCGATCACGAGCGCACCGCGCGGAACGGAGACGAGCGGTGAGGGGCGGAGCCGATGGGCAGACATTCCGTCAGTCTCACCGGCGCCTCGTCGAGAGATAGCGGCGACAAGCCGCGAACGGCTGCGAGTCCGCACAGAGTGCCGAGCGGGCGCACCCGCAACCGCGCCAGGTTCTCGCTATCGCGCCAGAAAGGTGGCGCGATAGCGAAAAGGTGGCGCGGCACTACGAGGTACTACGCGGATGTGGGCGGGGATGGGCGGAAGCTCACGCCTGGTCGGCCCACGACCAGATGTCGTCGCCGCGCAGAGTGGCATCCGCTCCGCCGTCGTCGTAGATCACCTGGCCGGCCATGTGCGTATTCTCCGGGCTCGCGAGCCAGATCAGGAGGTTCGCGATCGACTCCGGAAGCTGGTGGTGGTTCAGCGGCATCGGCACGGCGGCATCGACCATCGCGGCACCCTCCGGCGTGGCGAGCAGGTCGGCGGTCATCGGCGTGACGACGGTTCCGGGCGCGACGGCGTTCAGCGGGATGCCCGCCCCGGCCCACGCAGAGGTGATGGACTCCCTGCGCACCCACCTGGCGAGCGCGCGCTTCGACGACGGATACACCAGGTATCCGACCTCGGGTCCCTGCGCCGTCAGAGTCTCAGCGATGGCGAGAGCGGATGCCTCGTCCCCGGCCAGCGCGGCCTCCACCATCTCCTTCGAGTTCGGCTGCAGCGATGCCATCGACGAGACGACGGCGGCGCGTGGCGCGTCCGACTTCTGCAGCGCGGGGAGCAGAGCCGTGATGAATTCCGTGACCCCGAAGAAGTTCACCGAGATCGTCTTCGGGATCGGCGCCGAGATGCCGGCGCAGGCGATGACGGCGTCGATGGTGCCGCCGGCCGCCTCGATGGCGCGGGCAGCAGCATCCGCTCGCCCTTCAGCCGTCGACAGGTCGGCCTCCACGTCGGCGTTCTTCAGATCGACGCCGATCACGCGTTCGCCCCGCTCGACCAGGATGCGCGCCGTCGTCGCACCGATTCCGGATGCGGAACCCGTGACCACGTATGTGCGAGCCATGTGTTACCTCTTCCTCTTCTCACTGCGGCGGATGCCGCCGAAGTCTCCCCTCGCGAAGCCGGATCGCCCCGGATGCACCCGGACGATCCTGTGCACCCGTGTGCAGACCGGCGTTCGGGTGCATCGGGCGCCGCGGTGGTGCCATCACCCTTGTTCGTCGTCGGCGTCGTCGACCGCGAGCGCCGCGACGAAGCGGGACAGGTCGCGGGCGAACGAATCCGTTCCGGCTGCGTCCCACTCGGCGAGCGCTCGCCGCACGATCGCGATGCCTTCGCGCACGAGCCGGTCGTAGGCATCCGCTCCCGAAGGCGACAGCGCGACGATCGAGGCCCGACCGTCGTCGGAGTCGGCCGAGCGGATGACGAACCCGGCGTCCGTCAACCGCCGCAGTTGCTTGCTCATGGTCGGCCGGCTCAGGCGAAGCGTCGCGGCGAGCGTGCTGGCGCGCTGCGGACCGGTCTGGCCGAGCGTGTAGAGCGGCTGCACGTCTGCGGGATCGACGGCGACCCCTGCACGGTGGGCGATGGCATCCTGCACGGCGACGGATGCCCAGTTGGCGACGAGCAGCGTCAGCGCCGCGAGCAGCTCGTGCTCGGGCTCGGCCGTCGTGTCGTGTGGGGTCATGCCTCAACGGTACGTCAGTTGGTTGCCTCAGGCAACCAACTGACGTACCGGTTCGCTCTGAGCGTCGGAGTCCGACCTTCGCGGATTCCGACGTCCGGCTCAGTTGGCAGTCTGCGCGGCAACGGCGCTGCGAGCGCGCCGCAGGTCCTCCCTCAGCACGTCTGCGAGCGGACGATCGAGGTCGTCGTACTGCGCGGTGAGGCAGACATCACCGCGATACCCGAGACGTTCCAGCGCGGAGAAGGTCGCCGGCCAATCGGCCATTCCCTGCCCGCCCGGTACGAAACGTGTGCGCGTGACCTGGTTGCGGCCCGACCCGGAAGGAGCCGGGACGGAGTCGTAGGTCGCATCCTTGAGGTTGATCAGGCCGAGGCGGCCGTCGAGCTGCTCCAGCGAGAGGTCGACGTCTTCGCCCGAGAGCGCGTTGTGGGCGGCGTCCCAGACCGCCGTCACTCTGTTCGGCGGGTAGTCCTCGATGACACGACGCAACCCGGCGGCGGTAGAGATGTACCTGCCGTGATGAGGCTGGATGCCGATCGCCACATCGAATTCCTCCAGCGCAGGAAGGATGCCGTCCAGTAGGGCGCGCAGACGGTCTTCTCCCGCCGCATAACCGGACGGCCCGATCTCGCCCATGATGCGGATCATGCCGACGCCGGCCTCCGCGCACGCTTCGACGACACCACGCGTCGGCTCCGCCGCAACGCTGCGGATGCCCACACCCGAGTCGGCGAGGATCCCGCCGAATCCGGACAGCGACGCCACGCTCGCCGGCTCGACCTGGAATCCGTCGCGCACCGGCAGCTCGATCGCGTCGAATCCCAAGGACGCCACGAGCGACCCGAGCTGTGCGCCGTCAAGGCGCGGCCATGGCTTGGTGAAGACGAGCCACGCGGGATTCCAGTCGGGCTCGCGGTGTCGGTCGTCGAGGTGGCCGTCCGCGTCAGCGGGCACGGGACGCCTCCCGGATCGCGTCTTCGTCGACCGTCACGCCCAGCCCGGGCGCGGAGGGCACGGCAACGCTGCCGTCCCGGAGGTCGAGTCCGTCGACGAACAGCTCGTCGAGAAGCTCGGGGCCGTTGAGCTCGGCGGGAAGCGACAGCTCGAGAGTCGACAGCACGTGGACGCCGGCCGCGAAGGCGATCCCGCAATCGGTCAGACCGCTGCCGAGAAGCTCGATCCCGTTCGCCTTGGCCACGGATGCCGTGGAGAGCAGGCGCCGCAGGCCGCCGGACTTGCACACCTTGAGCACGACGGCATCCGGTCGGGCGAGAGCGCCGAGCTTCGCCAGATCGGTCGCCGTGAAACATCCCTCGTCGACCGCCAGAGGCAGGGCGGTGCTCTCCCGTGCCGCCCGCAGCCCGAACCAGTCGGGGCTCGGCACGGGCTGCTCAGCGACCACGATCGTCGGCAGATCGGCGAGGGCGGACACGAGACGTCGGTACGCCATGGGGCGATACGCCTGGTTCGCGTCGAGCCAGATCGGCTTGTCGCCGGTGACCTCGACGACACGGCGGATCCGCTGCGCGTCGAGCCCGGGATCGCCGGTGATCTTCAGCTTGTAGGCCGGATACGCGCCGCTCTCGGTCGCGCGTGCCGCCATGTGGTCGGGGGATGCCGCGCCGATCGCCGAGCAGAGCGGCAGCCTTTCGACGATCGCCCCGCCGAGCAGCCTGTGCACCGGTACGCCCGCGATGATCCCGGCCAGGTCGTGCAGGGCGATGTCGACAGCGGCCCTGGCGAACGGGAATCCGTTGGAGACGGACGGCTTGAGCACCCGATCCGCCGCGGCGTGGAACCGCTCGACGTCGAACGGATCGGTTCCGATCACGAGCGGCGCCAGGTTGTTCTCGATGACGGAGACGATCGTCTCGGCGGTCTCGTAGCTCCAGATCGGCAGGGCGCGCTGCTCGCCCCAGCCCACGGCACCGGAGTTGGTCTCGATTCGCACGAAGACGACGTCGCCGGGCTCTGATCCGCTCCCGACCGTTCCGCTGCCCAGCGTGAAATCGTGCCGGAACGGAACGTTCGCGTGGAAGACCTCGACCCGCGAGATCCGCTCGCTCATGCGCTGACCGCCCAGCGCTGCGCGTCCACCAGGGTCCGCACCGAGGCGCCGGACGCGAGCCACTCGGCGGCATCCGCTGCCACGACACCGAGGAGCGCCCGGTGGCCGTCGTAGGTGTCGCCGGCGACATGCGGGGTGAAGATCGATGATCGGATGTCGACGAGCTCGTGCGGGAGCCCGAACGGCTCCTGTTCGAACACGTCGAGCGCGGCACGGATGCGGCCATCGGCGATGCGCTCGAGCAGGGCGTCCTGGTCGACGACGGTTCCGCGTGACGAGTTGACCAACACGCCGCCTTGGGGAAGCCCGTCGAGCAGATCCGCAGTGACCATGCCCTCCGTCTCGGGCGTGGACGGAACGTGAAGGGACACGAATTCGGCCTGCATGACCGACTCGAGGCCGGCGAGTTCGACGCCGAGCGCCTCTGCTCGAGACGGGGCGAGGTAGGGGTCGAAGACCCGGATGCGCGCATCGAACGGCTTGAGGAGGGAGATCAGCGACCGCGCCGTGGAGCTGGCCCCGACGATACCGATGGTGGAGCCGCGGAGCTCGCGTCCGCGCTCCCCGTTCGAGCCCCACGAGCCCGCGCGCATTCGGGCGTCGAGCGCCGGCAGCCGCCGTGCGAGCGTCAGCATGGCGGCAAGGCAGTACTCGGCGACCGAGTCGGCGATCCTGATGCCCGCGGAGAACACGCCGATTCCGCGGTCGAAGACCTCCGGCGGTACGAGGTGCTTCACGCTGCCGGCCGCGTGCGCGATGGCGCGGAGTTCCGGGGCGCGCTCGAGCGTCTCGCGATCGATCGACGGGGTTCCCCAGCTGGTGAAGAGCACGGTGGAGTCGCCGATGCCCTCCCGGATCTCCTCGATTGTCGGCGTGGTCTCGAACGGCCCGATCAGGGAGAACCGTTCGCGCAGAGCTTCGTGATCGGCGGGGGAGCAGACATCCTCGTAACGGTCGCGGCTCATCGCCAGGAAGGCAGTCGGACGGCGCATGGGACTCCTTACGTGAAGAGGGATCCGTGGAGCCAGATCCATCGCGCGCGGACCCTGAGAGCACGGTCGCGTAGACGGATCAACGGCACAGATCGAATTTCGATCGAAATGAACGAATGATCAATATATGCTCGATCGGGGCCCGTGTCGATCTCCATCCGCCTTTTCGGCGTGCGGGAGCCCCCGCTCGGCCGAGTGGGAGGATGCTAGCGGCACGGATCGGGAGGACCCATGCGCATCGACGTAACGAGCCGCCATGACCGCATCGTCGCGTTGCTCGAGCAGCGCGGCGCGATGCGCACGGCAGACCTCGCGGAGGAGCTCGACATCTCGCCCGTCACGGTCCGCAGGGACGTCGCGGAGCTCGCCGTCGAAGGGCGCATCGCAAGGGCCCACGGCCGCGTGATGTCGCTCAAGGGCGCCAGTGCGGCGCTGCAGGCGCGGGATGACTCGCATCCCTCGCCGCCCGCGTTCGCGGTCGGGGTCCTCGTGCCGAGGACGGCGTACTACTACGGCGACGTCATCAGAGCCATCGGCGCCGTGGTCGCGCGTGCCGGCGGTCGAGTCGTGCTCGGAGTGTCGAACGACCGGGCGGAAGAGGATCCGCCGCAGCTGCGATCGCTGCTGGATGCCAAGGTCAACGGGATCATCGCCACTCCCAACTGGCCCGACGGGAGCGCGGACGACGTGGCCGCCGCGGAGCTCCTGGCGCTGAAGGTTCCCATCGTGCTGGTGGAGCGTTTCGGCAAGATCGGCAGCCGCGTTGAGAGGTTCGATCACGTGCGCTCCGATCACGCCTACGGCGCACGCCTGGCGATCACCCATCTGCACGAGCAGGGATGGCGCGACATGGCGCTCGTCATGCAGCCGACGCCGACGTCGGTGCAGCTCCGAGTCGGCTATGAAGCGGCCGTGGCTCAGCTCGGGCTCACCCTGGATCCGACGGCGATCATCCAGTCGGTGCCGCCGGAAAAGGATCCAGCAGCCGGCGAGCAGATCGCGTCGGCCCTCGAGGCGCGGCTGCGCGCATCTGGCCCGTTCGCGGCCCTCGTGCACAACGACCTGAACGCGATGATGATCATGCAACGTCTGCAGGGCAGGGGAGTGCGGATCCCCGAGGACATCGGCTTCGTGGCGTACGACGACGAGACGGCTGACCTCGCGGACGTCCCGCTGACCGCCGTCGCCCCACCGAAGTACGCCGTCGGTCGTCTGGCCGCCGAACTCATGGTGGAGCGGTTGGCGCAGCAGGGTGGCGCCGAGGATCATGTGCGTCCGCCGATGCACGCTCAGCTCCTGCCGGCGTTGAACGTTCGCGCGTCGTCATTATTGATCAGTTGATCATTTCGTGATCAATCGTTCTTGACATTTATCATCCGACCTCGGAAGATGTTTCGAGGTCGCCGCAGTTGGCGGCTGTCAACTGATCGGAGTTTCAATGTCGAATCAACGAAGCGGCAGTCGGGCACGACGCCCTCGGCTGCGCCGTTCGCTCGTTGTGGCCGCGGCGACCGCCGCCACGCTGCTCCTCGCCGCCTGCTCCGGCTCCGGCGCAGGCGCGAACGAGACGCCGAGCTCGAGCGCCAAGCCCACCAGCTTCCTGGTCGACGGCAAGCCGACCGAGCTGAGCTACTGGTCGTTCACGACCGGCAGCCAGCAGGCGATCGATGAGTTCAACAAGACCCACAAGGACATCCACGTCACGTTCACGGAGATCCCGGCCGGAACGAACGGCGGCTACACCAAGCTGTTCAACGCCTTCAAGGCCGGCAGCGGGCCGGATGTCTTCAACGTGGAGTATCCGTTCCTGCCCGACTTCGTCAGCCAGGGCGACATCGCGGACGTGACCAAGTACGTCACGCCCGATCTGAAGAAGAAGTTCCTCCCGCAGTCCCTCCAGCTCACAACGCTCGGGGGTCACACCTACGGGATCCCCTACGACCTCGGTGTGCAGGTGCTCTTCTACCGCGCCGACCTGTTCGACAAGTACGGGCTGACCGTGCCGAAGACCTGGGACGAGTACCGGGCCGACGCGGAGAAGCTGAAGGCGGCGGATCCGAACGTCTTCCTCTCGCCCACCGTCGCCGACGACGGCGTCACGATGTCGGCGCTCAGCTGGCAGGCGGGTGCGAAGTGGTTCAGCACCAAGGGAGACTCCTGGCACGTGAACGTCGGTGACGCCCCGACGAAGAAGGTGGCCGGGTTCTGGCAGAACATGATCGCCGATGGTCTCGTGTCGCCGACGCCGAACAACACTCAGGCCATCAACGCGGCCATCGCTAACGGAACGATCATCAGTCAGATCAGTGCGTCGTGGAACGCCGCGCACATGCTCGCCAACTTCCCCTCGCAGTCCGGCCAGTGGAAGATCGCTCCGCTTCCGTCGTGGAACGGTTCCCCGGCGAGCGGCATGAACGGCGGCTCGGCCTGGGCCATCTCGAAGTCCAGCAAGTCCGTCGCGGCGTCGGCGGAGCTCGCGACGTGGATGAGCACGAATGCGGATGCCGTTCGCGCTCGCGTGAGCAGCGGCCAGTCGTCTCCGTACCTGTCGGTCGCCGCGATGAACAAGATCGCGCAGCAGTACGTGAAGACCGACTACTACAAGGGTCAGGACTACTACAAGGTGTTCGACACGCAGGGCCACGGGCTCAAGTCGTGGACGTGGGGGCCGACCATGACGGATGCGTTCAACGCGATGAACGACGCGCTCGGAAACGTCGGCAAGGGCGGATCCGTCCTCAAGGGTCTCGAGGCGGGGCAGACCGCAACGGTCGACGCGCTGAAGTCCCGCGGCGTGAAGGTGACGCAGGGCTGACATGACATCAGTCCGATTGACTCAGGAGGTGCGCGCCGCGGAGAAGGTCTCCCACGCGCGCACCCCCGGGGTGCCGGGATCGCGAGGACTCGGCAGGGCGGCCCTCGTGCTGATCCTTCCCTTCTTCGTGCTCTTCACGCTCGTCACGATCCTGCCGATCCTGTACTCCTTCTATCTGAGCCTCTTCCAGGAGAAGCAGAACGGGCTCTACGGCGGGGGCGGCACGACCCAGGTCTTCGTCGGCCTCGCGAACTTCGGTCAGGTCCTCTCCGATCCGCAGTACGTCACCGGCTACCTGAACATCGTCATCTACGTGCTCATCTACGTGCCGGTCCTCATGATCGGCGCCATGGCCGTCGCGCTGTTCCTGGATTCGGCCGTCGCGAAGCTCAAGCGCACCCTCCAGTTCTCCCTCTTCGTTCCGCATCTCGTGCCGGGGATCATCGCGTCCCTCCTGTGGCTGTACCTGTACATTCCGCAGATCAGCCCGTTCGCGAAGGCGCTGAGCAGCGTGGGGGTCGAGGGGAACATCCTCACCCCCGGCGGTGTGTTCCCGGCCATCGCCAACATCGGTGTGTGGGCCGGGCTCGGCTACAACATGGTGATCTTCTACGCGGCGCTGCAGGCGATCCCGCAGGAGCTCACCGAGGCCGCACGCATCGACGGCGCGAGTGGGTTCCGTGTTGCGGTGAGCGTGAAGCTTCCGCTGATCAGGGGATCCGTCGGGTTGGCCATGCTGTTCAGCGCGGTCGGCGCGCTGCAGGTGTTCACGGAGCCGCTCATCCTGCACCAGTACTCGTCCGGTCTCGTCTCCAGCGGATGGTCGCCGAATCTGTATGCCTACACCCAGGCGTTCGGCGGTGGCCACAACTACCCGCTCGCCGCGTGCGCGTCACTGCTCCTCGCCGTGTTCTCCGCGCTGCTCTCATTCCTCGTCACCCGTTTCGCCAAACCCTGGAGCTCGCAATGACCGCGAACACTGTCGTGGCGGAGACGCCGTTGCGGCGACGATCTGCGAGGTCGTCCCGTCCGGCGCGGCGCTTCTCGTTCTCCGCCATCCCCGTCAATGTCGTGCTGTTCCTGGCGGCCGCGTACACGTTCCTCCCCCTTCTCTGGATGCTCTTCGCGGGTCTCGAGAACGCCTCTGCGATCAGCGCGGGAGACGTGTTCTCGTTCTCGCACTTCCGGGTGGCGGGCAACTTCGCGGACCTCTTCAGCCAGGACGGCGGGATCTACGCACGCTGGTACCTCAACTCGATCCTCTATGCGGGCGTCGGCTCGCTGGCCTGCGCGCTCGTCTGCGTCGCGGCGGGATACGCGTTCGACAAGTACCACTTCCGGGGCAAGGAGAAGCTCTTCGGGCTGGTGCTCGTCGGCGTGCTCGTCCCGGCAGCCGCGACAACGCTTCCGCTCTACCTGCTGGCATCGAAGGTCGGGCTGGCGAACACGTATCTCGCCGTGTTCATCCCATCGCTGGTCAACCCGTTCGGCGTGTATCTCGCACGGGTGTTCTCCGCCAGCTACATCCCCAACGAGGTGATCGAGGCTGCGCGGGTCGACGGCGCATCCGAGCTGCAGATCTTCCGACGGATCGGGCTTCGCCTGCTCTCTCCCGGATTCGCGACCATCACCCTCTTCCAGTTCTCCGCGATCTGGAACGGTTTCCTGCTGCCGCTGGTGATGCTGACGGACAATCGGCTGTTCCCGGTGAGCCTCGGACTCTACACGTGGAACACGCAGGCGACGGTGCAGAATCCGTCGCTCGTGAACGTGGTGATGATCGGCTCCCTGCTGGCGATCATCCCCCTCGTGATCGCGTTCGTGAGCCTGCAGCGATTCTGGAAGGCCGGCCTCACCGCCGGAAGCGTGAAGTGAGCGGGATCCGTCCTCAGGCGATCGGTCTCATCTCGGATCGCCTGAGGAGGCGTCTCTTCGCGCCGGAGGCCTACGACCGCCTGAACGCGGCCGTCGAGGTCGTCTCCGTCGGTGACTCGCGTCCGCCGACGATGCCCATCGACCGGCTCGAACGAGTCGAACTGGCCATCACGGGGTGGGCGAGTCCCGCGATCGATGAGCGGATGCTCGACCTCCTGCCGTCGTTGCGCGCCGTGATCCACACGGCCGGGTCTCTCCGTGGTTTCGCGACGGAGGCGGCATGGGATCGCGGTGTCCAGTTCAGCTCCGCTGCGGATGTCAACGCCATCCCCGTCGCCGAGTTCGTCGTGGCGATGATCCTGCTCGTCGGCAAGCAGGTGCTCCCGCTGCGGGAGCGCTATCGGCAGGTGCGCGGACAGATGTACGTGCACGATCTGGGCGACGACGTCGGGAACTTCCGACGCACCGTCGGCGTGGTCGGTGCGTCGATGGTCGGCAGGCGCGTCATCGACCTGCTGGGCAAGCACGATGTCGAGATCCTGCTGCACGACCCCTACCTCGGGCCCTCGGATGCGGAGGCGCTCGGGGTGCGGCTCGTCGGGCTTGCGGATCTTTTCGCGGGAAGCGACGTCGTCACGCTGCATCAGCCCCTGCTTCCTTCGACGCGAGGTGGGATCGACGGCCGGATGCTTGCGCTCCTGAGAGACGGCGGAACCCTCGTGAACACGGCGAGGGGCGGTGTCGTCGATGCGGCCGCACTGGAACGGGAACTCGTCTCCGGGCGTCTGAACGCCGTGCTGGACACGACCGAGCCGGAGATCCTCCCCGCCGACTCTGTGCTGTACGACCTTCCGAACGTCGTGCTCACCCCGCACATCGCCGGGTCGCTCGGCAACGAGGTGCGACGGCTGGGTGAAGCCGCGGTGCGCGACGCCGAGCATTTCGCCCGATTCGGCGAGCTGCGGCATCCGGTGCCGCGGGCGGCGATGGCGTTCCGGGCTTAGACCGACGCGGAGTCCGCAGGAGTCGAGGCCGCGGACTTCAAGGGATGCCGCCACGTGCCTCTTCGTCACTGCGTCGGATCCCGATGGCGACGTGCCGCTCCTCACCGACCACTGACAAAGGGAGTCGCGCGCAGCGACGGGATCAGTCGTCGACTCCTCAGGCGCCGGCGCTGTCGGATGCGTCGGATCCGGCATCCTCCGATGCCGCGGACTCGGTGTCCGCGTCGGGGGAGTCCGCCGCTTCGGCGAGGTCCTGGCTCGGGCCGTCCTGCGACGCGAGGTCGTCACGCGGTGCGAGACGCTTGCCCGCCTCGATGGCGAGCACGGATCCGAGTGCGCCGGCGACGAGAGCGAAGATCGCCCAGCCGGTCCCCCACTTGGAGCGTCCGAACGCCCCGTCGACGGATGCCTTGCCCGGCCGTTCCGCGAGCAGCGCCGCCGCCGCGATCATCACGACGTTGAACTCGGCGCCGCCGTTCGAGTTCCAGATGCCGTTCTTCGCGTGCACCTTGCGGATCGCCGTGATCATCGTCGCGATGAGTCCCGCGGAGGCGAACGGTGTCGCAACGCCCAGCGCCAGCGCGGCGCCTCCTGCCGTCTCGGCCAGCCCGGCAGCACGTGCCTGAAGCTTCGCGGGATGCATGCCGAGGGCATCCATCGTCTTCTCGGTCTGTTCGAGGCCTCCGCCGCCGAACAGGCCCGCGAGCTTCTGCAGCCCATGGCCGATGAACAGCAGGCCGACGACGACCCTCAAGATGAGCGTTCCCATGTGATCCCCTCGATTCGCGTTCCGTGTTCCGTTCTATACGGCCTGCCCCGCGTTGTACACGGGTGGCGCCAGTGGCGTGTATGCGGGCCCACCCGCCCCGTCCACCCGCCCCGTCCACCCGCGCGGCCACCCGCGCCGTCTTCAGGAGCAGAGGCACTCAGGCCGCGATATGCGATCGAACCCTCTCCTCTCCTGAACGCGGAACGACTTCTCCTGAAGACGGAACGATTTCTCCGTCGTCGCACCGCCCGTGACTTCTCGAAGCCCGCCTACGCTGAGCTGGTCTCGACAGGCTCGACCGGCGGTTCGGACCTCTGGTTTCGACAAGCTCAACCAGCGATAAGGCGGTCACAGCGAACTCACAGCCCAGGACGGCGCCTGCGGGAACTTCGCGCCCGAACCCCGTGTTCTTCCTCTCGTAAGGAGTTCACAATGAGCAACTACCGCAAGGACGAGGCTGCGATCTCGCAGCTGAATCGCAAGCAGTTCGACGTCACCCAGCACGGCGCGACGGAGCGCGCGTTCACCGGCGAGTTCTGGGACAACCACGAGCCCGGCCTCTACGTCGACGTCGTCTCCGGCGAGCCGCTGTTCGCCTCGACCGACAAGTACGACAGCGGATCCGGATGGCCGAGCTTCACCGTTCCGATCGACCAGGAGAACGTGGTGCTGAAGCAGGACCGCACCTTCGGCATGGTGCGAACGGAGGTGCGCTCGAAGCACGGCGACAGCCACCTCGGTCACCTGTTCGACGACGGTCCGATCGACAAGGGCGGGATGCGCTACTGCATCAACTCGGCGGCGCTGCGCTTCGTGCCGGTTGCCGACCTCGAGCGCGAGGGCTACGGCGAGTTCGCGGCCCTCTTCGGAATGCAGGATGACGCGGTTCGGTCAGGCACAGGCATCCGCGACGACAATGAGAAGAACGAGAAGTAGGAGAAGAACGTCATGAGTACTGAGCGAGCCATTCTCGCCGGCGGTTGTTTCTGGGGCGCCCAGGAGCTGCTGCGTCAGAAGCCGGGCGTCATCTCGACTCGCACGGGTTATTCCGGCGACCCGAACACGCCCAACGCGACGTATCGCCATCACGGTGATCACGCCGAGTCGGTGGAGATCGTCTTCGACCCTGACGTGATCAGCTATCGCGAGCTGCTGGAGTTCTTCTTCCAGATCCACGACCCGTCGACCAGGAACCGTCAGGGCAACGACATCGGCCGCAGTTACCGTTCGGCCATCTTCTACCTGACACCGGAGCAGGAGCAGGTCGCGCGTGACACCATCGCGGATGTCGATGCCTCCGGTCTCTGGCCCGGCAAGGTCGTCACCGAGGTCGTGCCGGCAGGCGAGTTCTGGGAGGCCGAGGAGGAGCACCAGGACTATCTGCAGAAGTACCCGGAGGGGTACACCTGCCACTGGGTGCGCCCCAACTGGCGCCTGCCGAAGCGTGAGGCGCAGACCGCGTAGCCCTTTGACACGATCCGCCGTACGAAGCCACGGTTCTGTGCGGCGGATCGTGTGCGTTCGGGCTATCCGCTCGTGAAGCGGATTCCGTTCTGGATGGCCGCAGCATTCCCACGGAGGTACGCGGCGGCCCGTGTCCAGTAGTCGCCGTGCCCGCTGACGGCCATGCTCGTCCACGGTTCGACGCCTGTGTCGATGCTGTCGATGAGCAGATCGCGCATCGCTTCGGCGCGTTCGATCATCGAGGGCAGAAGCTTGGCGCGATCGTCGGCTGATGCTCCGTATCCGTCGAGGAACGCCCGGAGCAGCGGGATCGAGTGGTGCAGATCGTGATCCTGGTCGAGCTGGGCGAACGCGCGTGCCGCATACGCGAGGTCTGCGATGGCGGTCGTCGGGCCTGCGCCGTCCCAGTCGATGAAGGTCCAGCGCTCAGGGCTTCGAATCAGGTTCCACGGCGCGAGGTCGTTGTGGCAGACGAGTTCGTCGCCGGGACGTCGCATCGCCGTCGTCCACCTGTCGGTGTCGCGTCGGGGGAAGGACGACGCCGCCTCGTGGAGCCTGCGGATGCTCGCTCCGACGCGTTCCACGTCCGCCGCGTCGAGCGGCAGTTCGTCCATCGCCTCGGTGCCGGGAATGAACTCGAGAACCTGCCGCCCTTGAGCGTCCTTGCCAAGAGGCTCCGGGACGAGCTCGCCGACCCGCGCGTGCAGATGTTCCAGCAACCGCTGGACGCTCTCCGTCGACGTCGTCCACGGCTTGCGTACGGTTTCGCCCGTCCGGACGACGAAGGACGAGGCATTGCCTCCCTCGAGCGGGATCTCCGGGGATTCCATGGCGTCAGTCTCGCCGAAAGCCGACCGATCCCTTGGACGGTTGCCGAACATCCGCTCTCCTGGTTTGGACGGTGGCGACGTCACTCGGCCGGATCGGCGGTGGGCGTGACGGAGTCGTCGACGGGCGCCGGTCGTCGCGGGTAGGGGGCGAGGATGCCAGCGGATGCGAGCCAGCAGATTCCGATCAGAGCCAGGAGCATGCCCGCGGTGCCGCTCGGGAGAAGGCCGGCGAGACCGGCGCCGACCGCTGCGGCGGTCGCGCGCAGTCCGGCCGCGACGGTGAAGACCTGAGAGCGCAGCTGTCGGGGGCTGTGCCGGGTGCGCAGCAGGAGCATGGCGGCGACCCCTGGTCCGGTGGCGATGCCGGAGAGTCCGACGAGCACGATGGCGGCCGGCAGGCCTGGGACGAGCCCGGCGGCGATGGTCAAGAGCCCCGTCACGACGGCGGCTGCAGCCATGACGACGGCGGCAGGGATGCGGCGGATCGGCCGAACGGTCACCGCAAGCGAGCCCACGAGCGCACCGATCGCGAACGACGTGACGACCCATGCCGCGTCGCTCTCGTGCCGCGTCGTCGTGAGAGCGATCCCGATGGCGGCGATGGGCAGCGCCCCTTGGCCGAGCTGATTGAGCGTGCCCGACGCGGTCACGACCGCGAGCGGACGATGGGTGGCGATGAAGCGGGATCCCCGCGCGATCTCGCGGAGCACGCTGGACCGATCCGGATGCTCGGGGTGCGGCGGCAGCTCCAGCAGAAGGCATGCGAGGGTGCCGACGGCGGCGATCGCGGCGAGGACGAGCATCGCGATCCGGCCGGAGCCGAGTGTGATCGCGGCGGCCGCGATGGCAGGACCCGCGACGCTGCCGATGTTGTACGCGAGGGCGTCGGCGCCGAATGCACGCTCGGCCGGACCGGGGATGGCATCCGTGACGAAGCTCGACATGCCGCCCATGAAGAACGGGGTGACGGCGCCGGCGACGATGAGGACGACCACCACGAGAGGCGTCGGAACCTGCCCGAGGAAGGCCGCGAGGGCGAACGCAACGGCGGTGACGAGCCCGGACAGCACCATGAGACGGGTGGGGTGGCGACTGCGGTCGAGAAGCACACCGGCGAACGGAGCGGCGAGCACGCTGGGTGCCAGGGATGCCGCGACCAGGCCGCCGCCGATCGCAACGCTGTGCATTTGCTGCACCGCGAGCACGGGAAGCGCGGCGGCGGTGCCGGCGCTGGCAAGGCGCAGCGGCACGGCGACCGACAGATATCTCGCGCTGGGCATCTGAGTCATTGAATCATCGCGCGCGCCTGTGCCGGTGCCGGTGTCTGCTCCTGTGCCTGCTCGTGCGCCGGTGCACGCGAGCAGGGGCTGTCGGCCCTATGCCGGAATCGCGGAGATGAGACCAAGGCCGACGCTGATGCGGTCGGCGGTCTCGATGGCCTCCTCGGACAGCGAATCGAGGTCGCTGTCGCGCATCACCGTCATGCGGCCGGAGATGGAGAGAGCGGCGACCACCTTGCCGCTGGCGTTGCGGATCGGTGCCGCGATGCACAGCCGGCCCAACGCGAGCTCCTGATCCTCGAGGCACGTTCCCCGGTCGGCGGAGCGGGCGAGCTCCTTCGTCAGGGCACCGTGATCGGTGATCGTGTTGGCGGTGTAGCGCGGCAGCTCCGTGCCGAGAAGCTCGATGCGCTCCTCCTCGAAGAGATCGAGGAGAAGACACTTGCCGAGCGCTGAGGCGTGCAGCGGCTGCCGAAGGCCGACCATCGTGTGCGACTTGGAGGCCTTGGCACCCTCGAAGTGGCAGAGGTACATCACGGAGGTGCCGTCGCGCACGCCGACGTTGACGCTCAGTCCCACCTTGTGCGCGAGCTCCTGAGCGGCGGCGCGCGATTCGCGGTGTACCGGGATCTGGTTCAGCCCGTGCGTGGCGAGCGCGAAGATGGCCGTTCCGATCGAGTACAGCTGACCGTCGGGCTCTTTGCGCACGTAGCCGAGTTCTTCCAGCGTGGTGAGCAGCCGGGCTGTGGTCGAAGGACCGAGGCCGATGGTGCGTCCGATGTCGGATGCCCGCAGCTGCCCGGTCTCGGACGCCCCGAGTGCGTCGAGCACCGAGGCCGCACGCTGAATGCTCTGGTGTATCTCCGTGCTCACCGCTGCTCGCTTTCGCCGACTTCTGGACGGCATCCACGCCGTGCACCGATGCACAGGATACCCGCCCATCGCCGTCATGTGGCCACGAAGAGGGCATTGAGTGCCGCTCATCGATGTGTGATTACCGGTGAGTGGTAATTGATGCCTGCTTGATGGTACGTTGGCCCGCAGCACACGACGGCGTATGAGGAGCCCCATGACGACGACCGACTTGAGGCAGCGAACGCAGCCGACGCGACCGCCAGCCGACCCGCACGGCGGACGCGGGAAGCGGCTCGGCGAGAAGAGCTTCGTCTTCCTCCTGCTGCTGCCAGGGGTCGTGCTTCTGCTCGCTGTGGTGCTCTATCCGCTCGTGCGGTCGCTGGTCTCGGCCTTCTTCAAGGAGAGCCTCGTGTTTCCGGGAGCGACGTTCGTCGGTTTCGCGAACATCGTCGACGTGCTGAAGGACGACTTCGGCCAGCTGCTCGGACAGACGCTCATCTTCACCGTCGGATCGACACTGTTGTCGTTCCTGCTCGGCATGGCCCTGGCCCTGGTGCTCAACCAGCGCTTCCGCGGTCGCACCGTCTTGCGCGGCGCGTTCCTCATCCCGTGGCTGGTTCCGGGCGTCGTCGTCTCGTTCCTCTGGATGTGGATCTTCGACGCCAACTACGGGGTTCTGAACGGCATCCTCCAGGAGCTGCACATCATCGACCACCCGATCGCCTGGTTGTTCAACACCGGATCGGCGCGTGGTGCCCTGATCATCGCGAAGTCGTGGAACTCGTTCCCCTGGATGATGGTCATGATCCTTGCCGGCCTGCAGACCGTTCCCGGCGAGCTCCACGAGGCAGCCGCCATGGACGGCGCGGGAACCGTCCGCCGGTTCTTCACCGTCACCTGGCCGCACATCAGCGGGGTGGCCGGCCTCGTCGTGCTGCTGGAGTTCATCTGGAACTTCCAGCACTTCGACACGATCTTCGTGCTCACCGGCGGCGGACCCGCGGGAACCACCCAGACCTTCGCGACCCAGGTGTACGACACCGCGTTCAAGGGATACGACCTCGGTCACGCCGGCGCGCTCGGCCTGCTGTGGATGGTGCTGCTCATGGTGCTTGTCGTCGTCTATGTGACGTTCAGCGAGCGCGGCGAGAAGAAGGAGAAGGCACGATGACGGCGCTCGACGTGGAGGCGACCGGCGTGGACGCCGCGCACGCGACCAGGGAGGGACGCCGCCGTCAGCGGCGACGCCCGCGCTGGGGCACCTGGATCGCGCTCGCCGTGCTGGTGCTGTTCGCGTTTCTCCCTCTGTACTGGCTCGTCGTGACCTCGCTCACGCCGAGCACGCAGGCGTTCAGCTATCCGCCACGGCTGTTCCCCACCCAGATCACGTTCGACAACTACGTCACGATCTTCCGGACCCCGGCGATCTTCCGTTACCTGCAGAACAGCGTGATCGTCTCGGTCATCACGGCCGTGCTGTCGGTGGGCATCTCGATGTACATGGGCTACGCGTTCTCGAAATTCCGGTTCCGCGGCCGCAAGTCGCTGATGTACTTCGTGCTCTCGAGCCAGATGTTCCCGCAGGCGCTGCTGCTGGTGACGCTGTACGTGGTGTTCGCTCAGTTCCACCTTCTGAACACGTACTTCGCGCTCATCCTCTCGTTCACGACCTTCACGCTTCCGCTCTGCGTATGGATGCTGAAGGGATTCTTCGACGCCCTGCCAGACGATCTGATCGAGGCGGCGAAGATCGACGGCGCCGGGCCGTGGCGCACGTTCCACTCCGTGATCCTGCCGCTCGCCGCGCCCGGTCTCGTGGCATCCGGGCTGTTCGCCTTCGTGCGCGGCTGGAACGACTTCATGTTCGCGCTCACCTTGGCGGGACCGGACAAGCAGACCCTTCCACCCGGCCTCGTGAACATGTTCATCACCGAGTCGAGCACCGCCTGGCCGGCGCTGATGGCGGCATCCCTGCTCGTCTCCGTGCCCGTCAGCGTGGCGTTCATCGCCCTTCAGCGCTTCCTCGTCGGCGGGGTCACCGCCGGAGCGGTCAAGGGCTGACATCCGTCTCGAGGCGCATCCCGACCTCGCGGGACCACCAGAGAAACACCAGCACCACATTCCATTCGAAGGAGAATCATGACCAGAGACATCAGCAGACGTGACGTCTTCCGCTTCGCTGCCGTCGGCCTCGGCGGCCTTGCGCTCGCGGGCACGGTGGCCGGCTGCAGTTCGGACGGCAACGGTGCCTCCGCAGGCAGCTCGGCGAGCGCGGGCAAGGCGACGGACTTCTCGTTCGCCTCGTGGGGGATGTCGGAGGCGGCCACGAAGCCGACCCTCGGCGCGGCGGTCGATTCGTTCGGCCAGAAGAAGGGCGTCACGGTCAAGACGCCGAGCTACGACTACAACGACTACCTGAACCAGCTCACCCTCCAGGTGCGCGGCGGACAGTTCGCCGGTGCAGCCCAGCTCGACGTCGCGTGGGCATCCGGATTCGCGGCACTCGGCAAGCTGCGCGACCTGTCCGACCTTGCGACCGGCCGCGGCTACACGGATGCAGCGCTCAAGGCGGGCCAGGTCGGCGGAAAGCAGATCGGCCTCCCATGGACCATCGCCGCGATCGGGCTGATCACCAACACCGAGCTGCTGCAGAAGGCGGGCATCACCACTCCGGCGACGACCATCGACGCTTTCGAGGATCAGCTGCGGTCGCTGAAGGCGCTCGGCGGCGGCCTCATCCCTTATGCGGCATCGACGAAGGCGGCGCAGCTGAAGGACATCCTCGTGTGGATGCAGACCTTCGGCTCGCCGCTCATCGACGGCAAGGAGTGCACGATCGGCGACGCGGCATCCGTGAAGGCGGTCACCTGGTACAAGAAGCTCTACGACGACGGCCTCATCGCGCCCGATGTGGATCGTGCCGCCGCACGCACGCTCTTCGCACAGGGCAAGACCGCGATCTACGACGACGCTCCTGTGGGGAAGGCGGGTGTCGTCGCGTCATCCCCTGACAAGGACCTCGCCGGCAAGATGTCCTCCATGGCACGGCCGGTGCTCGCCAAGGGCGACACCCCGGTCGAGGTGCTGTGGGGTCACCTGGTGACCGTCGTGGACGGCGACGGCGCCGACACCGCAGGGCAGTTCGCGCAGTGGCTGACCAGCGACAAGACACAGACGCTCGACTACTTCGCGAAGCTCGGCCTTCCGCCGACGACCAAAGCGGCGCTGGGCTCCGGTGAGATCGCGAAGGACACGTTCATCAGCGATTTCACGAAGCGGGTCACGGTCAACGCATCGGCCGAGCCGCTCTGGAAGTTCCCGCAGTACGCGCAGATGGAGACCGAGATCGCCAACCAGGTGCAGGCGGTCCTCATCGGCAGCGCGTCGCCGAAGGATGCCATGAAGCAGGCCGGTCAGGCGGTGCAGCAGCTCATGTCCGCCTAGGCCCACCAGAGGGGTGGTGTCGCGGCACGTCTCCGCGGCACCACCCGACCGCCCCGTCTCAGCAGGCGGCGTCGGAACGCCGGCCGCCGCATCCCATCGCGATCCTCGATCAGGAAGTCATGTACCAGCAGACCGTAGAGCACGACATCACCATCATCGGCGGCGGATTGGCGGGTGTCAGCGCGGCGATCAGCGCCGCACGCCTGGGCAAGTCCGTCGCACTCGTCGGGAACCGCCCGGTTCTCGGCGGCAACTCGTCGTCCGAGGTGCGTGTGTGGGTCGTCGGAGCGACAGCCCACGGAGTGCAGCGGTTCGCGCGCGAGACGGGCGTGATCGGTGAGCTCTACGTCGAGAACCAGTACCGCAACCCGGACGGCAACCCCATCCACTGGGACGAGGTCGTGCTCGATGCCGTACGTGCCGAGCCGAACATCCGCCTGTTCCTGAACACGGATGTGCGCGACATCGTCATGGGCGAGGCGGATGGTCAACCGGTCGTTCTCAGCGCCCGTGGCTGGACCATGGGCTCCGAGATCGAGACCACCTTCCGAAGTCCGCTCTTCTTCGACTGCACGGGCGACGGATTGATCGGACATCTCGCAGGTGCCGAGTACCGGCTCGGCCGCGAGGCGCGCGATGAATACGGCGAAGAGTGGGCGCCCGAGACGGCCGACCGAGAGTTCCTCGGGTCGACGCTGCTCTTCTACACGAAGGATGCCGGGCATCCTGTGGAGTTCGTGCCGCCGGAGTCGACCAAGGACATCACGCAGACCCCCATCCCGGTGTCCCGTGTGATCCGCAGCGGCGACACCGGCGCCCACTACTGGTGGATCGAGTGGGGCGGCGAGCTCGACATCGTGCACGACAACGAACGGATCAGGGACGAGCTGCGCTCGGTCATCTTCGGCGTCTGGGACTACATCAAGAACTCCGGTGAGTTCGATGCGGACACCCTCGATCTCGAGTGGGTGGGATCCATGCCGGGCAAGCGAGAGTACCGTCGGTTCCTCGGCGATCACGTGCTCACGCAGAACGACATCCTCGACCAGACCGAATTTCCCGACGCGGTGGGCTTCGGTGGATGGTCCATCGACCTTCATCCGGTCGAGGGGATGTACGCGAAGGAGGCGGGCGCCCATCAGCGCTATTCGGACGGCATCTACGGCATCCCGTTCCGCAGCTACTATTCGCGCACCGTCGCGAACTTGATGTTCGCCGGGCGGGACATCTCCGCGTCGCACGTCGCGTTCGGATCCAGCCGGGTCATGGCGACGTGCGCCGTGGGCGGCGAGGCCATCGGGACCGCCGGCGCGCTCGCGCTCGACCTCGGTGTGAGCCCGCGGGAGCTTGCTCGCTCGCACGCCGAGGAGCTGAGGCAGTTGCTGCTGAAGCAGGATGCGTCGGTCTTCGGGGTGCAGAACTCCGACCCGCTCGACAAGGCGCGTGCGGCAACGGTGACGGCGTCGAGCACGCTGCGGGATGTCGATCCGGCCGCAGCGGAGCCCGACGGTGAGACCACCACGATCCCGCTCGACGTCGATCTCGCCCTCGTGGTTCCCGCGGACCCGGTGATCGAGACCGTCCAGGTGCTCGTCAGCGCACCGCTCGACGTCACGCTCCGCGCGGGGTTGTGGACGACGGGCAAACCGCAGAACTGGGTGCCGGTCGTGCTGGAGCGGGAGCTCACCGTGCAGCTGGCAGGAGCGGATGCGCCTCAGTGGGTGCGTATCCCTGTGGAGTGGCGGCCGGCCTGCCCGGGAAACCTGGTGCTGGTGCTCGGCGCTGCGGACGGTGTCGAGCTGCACGCACAGCTCACCCAGGTTCCCGGCGTGCTGGCGCTGCCGCACCGACCGGGTGCCGACGGCGACGCGAACGTGGCGGTCGAACACGCCGAGCCGGTCGTGGCGTGGCCGGCGAGGCCCCTGCGCGGAACGAGCGCCCGCGTTCGTCTGAGTCCTCCGACGGAGGCGTTCGCGCCCGAGAAGGCGGTCGGCGGATACCAGCGGCCCTACGGCGGTCCGCAGCTGTGGGTCTCTCAGCCCGCCGACTTCAGCGAGCCGGAGTGGTTGCGGCTGGACTGGGACGAGGCGCAGCGCATCGAGACCATCGACCTCGTGTTCGACGACGACGTGGATGTCGAGCTCAACACGTTGCACCACCATCGCACGCCCGACCGGATCTTCCCGGAGCTCGCCCGCGACTACGCGATCGACGTGCTGGACGGCGGCAACTGGCGCGAGGTTGTCACCGTGCGCGACAACCGTCGTCGGCATCGTCGCCACGGGATCGGGCCGGTGAGCACGCGGGCGCTGCGGGTGCGCATCCTCGCGACGAACGGCGCCCACCAGGCCAGAGTCGTCTCGCTCCGCTGCTACTGACCTCACCGCGCGGACTCCGCGCACTTCGAGCACCACCGGGCAGAGCGCTCATACGCAACGACGAGTAAGGAGCACCATGAAACACCGCACTTCGCGCGGGCGGCGCACGCGCCTCGCCCTCCTGATCGCCGGCGTGCTGGCCGCAGTGCCGGCGATCGCCCTCTCGGCCGCGCCGGCGGCTGCGGCGTCCGACGATGCCCTCGTCCTCACCACACAGTCGAGCGGCTACACGGAAAGCGGCACGTGGGCGACCGCGCGCGACGCGAGCTACGGCGGCATCCAGCCCCGCTACAGCAGGACGGCAGGTGACACGGCGACCTGGACCACGAGCGTGCCCACCGCCGGCCGCTACATCGTCGCGGTCTACTACCAGAGCTCCACGGACAACGGCAAGCACGTGGGCTACTCCTGGACCGGCCAGACCGGGGAAGCGCTCGACTTCGACCAGAGCCAGGGAGGAGCCGCGTGGACGACGCTCGGCACCGTGCAGATCACCGCGGGGGAGACCTTCGCGTTCACCGTCACGGCCAGCGCGGGTCAGGCTGTCACGAATCCGGCTCTCGGCGCGATCACGCGCGCTGACGCCCTGCGTCTGACGCCGACAGGCCCCGCCTGCGACACTGTCACCACTCCGGCGGCGCCGGTGCGGGCATCCGTGCAGCGATTCCACGGGTACACCCTCAAACAGAGCGGCACCACTGCCGGCATCGAGACAGCGAACTGGGCGGTGAACATCGATCGTGACGGCTTCCGCTACTCCTTCGAGCGCAAGGGCAAGCAGATCGCGGCGGCCAACGCCACCACGGGGCTCGTGCTCGGCCTCAACACGACGGAGCTGTGCAGTGCCGTGTCGGCGGCCGTGAAGTCCGCCGACACCAAAGGCGTGACCCTGTCGGTGCTGTTCTCGAACGGTCGCACGGCGACTGTGCACATCGCAGCCGAGACGAACACCGCCAGGCTCTCGGTCACGCCCGACGACGGTCAGTCCAGCGTCATCCGCGCACAGCTCGCCGGAGGGATGGACCCGGCCTACGGACTCGGCGATCTGGGGGGAACGAACAGCGACCTCAACGTCTACGGGATCAAGAACCTCGACTTCTACGCCCAGACTTCGTCGGCGACGACGAGCATGCGGTTCGTCTCCAACTTCACGGTCTTCCCGGACCGCGGATTCGGCCAGGTCGCGTTCGATGACGGCCATCTCGCCGTGCAGATCGATGACTCGGCGACTCTCCTCGGGGTCACCGGAACGTCGATGGCGAATCTCGACTATTTCTTCGGTGACATGAACACCGTCTACAAGGCCTATTCGGATGCCCGCCACGCTGCCGGCTACCCGGACGCGAAACCTGACTACGACTTCTTCGGCGTCGGCTACGAGTCGTACGGGGCGCTCGCGTACAACACGAACCAGCAGACCATCGAGGCATCAGTGCAGAAGTATCTCGACGAGGGCTATCCGATCAGCTGGGCGGTCACCGGATCCGGTTTCTGGCCGTACGTCGGCGACGCCCAGGGCACGACGTCGAGCTTCGGCATGTGGGGATCGAAGTATCCGGATCCGAATGCCTACAAGGCCTTCTTCTCCGACCGTGGCATCAACCTCATCCTCGGGCTGCGGCAGTCGTTCCCCGCGCTCCCGTCAGCGGGCGGCACCTACGACCCGGCGAAGGACGGCCCGTGGGTGCAGGAGGGCCTCGACAAGGGCTACTTCATCAAGAACGCGGATGGCACCCCGCGCACGTTCTCGACCATCTCATTCCCGAGTGGCCGGGTGTATCTCGTCGATCCCGACAACGCAGCGGCCGTCGACTGGTTCGTGCAGAACGAGAAGCTGTGGGGAGCCCAGGGCTTCAAGGAAGACCACATGTTCGACGCGACGGCGAACGACTTCGCCGACAACGCTCTCGTCAACGCCATCGATGAGGCACTCGTGAAGGCGGGCGAACAGGTCATGGTGCGCAACAGCGCATACTCCGTGCCGGGTTCGATCCTGAGAGAGAACGACACCGACTACAACCAGGGTGCGAAGGATCGGGACCGCACCGTCGTCAACGGCCTGGCCTTCGCGGCCAGCGGTGAGGCGAACTTCTATCCGGACATCGTCGGCGGACGGCCGATGAGCGATCTGGAGACCAACACGGACAAGCAGAAGTACCTCACTCGCAACGCGATGATGGCCGCAGTGTCGCCCGCGATGTCGTTCGGCAACGAGCCGTGGCGGATGAGCGACGAGACCCTGCAGGCCGCCACCGTCAAGGCGGCTCAATGGCACGCCGAGTACCAGCCGTACATCTACTCGGCCGCCGTCGACTCGTGGAGGACGGGCTATCCGTCGACAGCGACGCCGCTGCCCATCGCCTATCCGAACGACACGAACACGTACGATCTCGTGTCCTACAACGCGAAGCAGTATGAGTGGATGATGGGTCCTTCGCTCCTCGTCGCCCCGCTGTACGGCAGCGACACCGGCACCGCCATGTCGCGTGACGTGTACCTGCCGGCCGGTCAGTGGATGGACATCGAGACCGGGGAGCGTTTCATCGGTCCGACCACCCTGCACGACTACGCGCAGCCGTTCGGGAAGGTTCCGGCATTCGTGGGCGGGACGGGCATCCTGGTGCACACCACGGCTGCGGACTCTGCCTCGTCGGCGAAACGGACGTCCGTGTCTGCACAGGTGTTCCCGGTGGCGTCCCGCGGCGCGAAGTACGCCTACACCGCCGCGGACGGATCGACGACCTCCACGATCACCGCCGCGAACACGAAGTGGGATGCCAAGTCGATCGTCGTGCGCGTCGACGGCAAGGGCAAGCCGGTTCCGTTCACCGTGGACAAGAGGACCGGAGCCATCCAGTTCCCGGTCGTTGCGGGGAAGAACTACGTCGTCGCCGATAAGAATGCCGCAGGCAATGGCGGCCACGGCGATCAGGACCACCAGGGTCACCAGATGGGTCACCACCAGGGGAGCAGCCGACTCTAGTCCCTGCCCGTCGAGAGCCGGTCACCGAGCCATCGGTGGCCGGCTCTTCCGTGTCGACCGGCAGCCGTCATCCGCGGGACGAAAACAGCCCCTTGATTTAGTAACACTCTTGGTTTTATATTTTCGACAACGCCGGAATGCGACCCCTCCCCGGCGGACCATGCAACGCACCACATCCCACAACCCAGGAGTTTCAATGAAGAAACGAGCAGTCAAGGTCGCTGTGCTGATCGCCTCCATCAGCACGATCGCTGCGCTGACCGGATGCACGAATTCGGGCACCGGCAACGCGGCGGATCAGAGCAAGGCAGACCCCAAGGCGAAGGTCACCATCACCGTCGGCGACGAGCCGACGGCGGACAAGAAGGCCGATCGTGCCAACTTCCTGAAGCAGGTCGACCAGTTCGAGAAGATGTATCCGAACATCACGGTCAAGCCGACCACGGAGTACTGGCAGGCGCAGTCGTTCCAGGCGAAGCTCGCCGGCGGAACGCTTCCCGACACGATGAACGTGTCGCTTACCTACAGCAAGCAGCTCATCGCCAACGGACAGCTGCCCAACATGACGCCGTACCTGAAGCAGATCGGTCTGCTGCAGGATCTCAACCCGCTCGCGCTGAAGAACGTGCAGGACTCGAAGGGCGACGTCTACACGATTCCGTACGGCCTGTTCTCGGTCGGGATCGCCTACAACCGCAAGATCTTCACCGAGGCGGGTCTCGATCCGAACAAGCCGCCGACGACGTGGGACGAGGTGCGTCAGGATGCCAAGGCCATCCACGACAAGGTGCCGAACGTCGCCGGTTACGCCCAGTTGACGACCAACAACACGGGCGGCTGGATGCTCACCACCATGACCTACAGCATGGGCGGAACCGTCACGGACAAGGCCGGCAAGAAGTCGACGATGGGTGCGCAGACCGAGGAAGCCCTTCAGGCGCTGCACGACATGCGCTGGACCGACGACTCGATGGGCAGCCAGTTCCTGTACAACCAGGACGACATCCGCAAGGCGTTCTCGGCCGGCAAGATCGGCATGGTGCTTCAGGCGCCGGACATCTACAACCAGGCCGTCCACCTCTACGGCATGAATCCGGATGACTTCGGCCAGGGCGCACTTCCGCAGGCCAACGGCACCAACGGAACCCTCACGGGCGGCACGATCGCCATGTTCAACGCGAAGGCCACCCCGAACCAGCTGCTCGCCGCCGCCAAGTGGGTGAAGTTCATGAACTTCCAGCAGTACTTCGACAAGGACCTGGCCATCGCGAACGCCAAGGCGTCGGGGGCAGACGGCTCCGCCGTCGGAACGCCGGGACTGCCGCCGGTGACCCAGAAGGTCTACGACCGGTACATGGGCTGGATCAAGGACCAGATCAACGTGCCGCTCGACCAGTTCAAGGGATACACCGCATCGACGCTTCCGCTCATCCCCGAGCCGGCGGACGCGCAAGACACCTACGCAACGCTCGATCCCGTGGTGCAGAAGGTGCTGACGGACCAGAACGCCGACATCAAGTCGCTGGTCTCCACCGCCGCCACGACCATCAACCGGACGCTCGCGCAGCAGCGCTGAGCCAGTGCGGGTGGGCGGGCCCGGTCGCACCGGCCCGCCCACCCGCACGGTTACGGACGAAACAATGTCTCGAACTGTCCCTGTCACTGTCCCGCGGCTCAAGCCGCAACGCGGCCGCGGAGTCATGCGCTGGTACCGCTCAGGCGGGCTGACCGCCGTGCTCTTCGCGATCCCGGTGGTGCTGATCTTCCTGTACTTCAGCTGGGGCCCCGTCGTGCGCGGCGTGCTCATGAGCGTGGAGAAGACCAACCTCGTCGGGCCGGCGCTCTGGGTCGGGCTGAACAACTTCACGTATGTGCTCACCGATCCAGGCCTGCCGCAGGCCGCGCTCAACACCGCGTACTACGCCCTGCTCGGGCTGGTCTTCGGCTTCCCGGTGCCCATCCTGATCGCCGTGTTCGTCAATGAGCTGCGGCGCTTCGGATGGATGTACAACCTGCTCGCCTACCTGCCGGCGGTCGTGCCGCCGGTGGCCGGCATCCTGCTCTGGAAGTTCTTCTACGACCCGTCGAGCGACGGCATCTTCAACAGCATGCTCGGATGGGTCGGCCTCGGGCCGTATCCGTGGCTGAACTCCGAGGCCATGGCCATGCCGTCGCTGGTGCTCTACACGACGTGGGCCGGCGCCGGAGCGACCGCCATCATCTACATCGCGGCGATCGGCGGCATCAGCTCCGAACTGTACGAAGCCGCCGAGATCGACGGCGCCGGCATCTGGTCGCGCTTGTGGCACATCACGATTCCGCAGCTGCGCGGCGTGATCTTCATCATGATGCTGCTGCAGCTGATCGGCACGTTCCAGCTGTTCACCGAGCCGTTCCTCTTCACAGGGGGCGGACCGAACAACGCCACGCAGACGATCATGCTCAAGATCTACAACTACGCGTTCGTCAACGGCGACTACGGCGCGGCCACAGCCCTCAGCGTGATCCTCGCGCTCTTCCTGTGCGTGCTCTCGATCGTCTACCACTTCATCACCAAGCGTTGGAGCCCGTCATGAGTGCAGCAGGTCAGAGCATCGTCATCGCGCCGGCCGAACTGGAGACGATCGAAGCGGATGCGCCGCGCAGGCGCCGCCGTCGGCAGCAGGAGGTCAAGGAACGCGGGGCCATCTCGTCCGCCGACCGCAAGCGTCCGGTCGTGATCGTGAGCATGTGGATCCTGCAGATCGTGATGTTCATCGGCCTGCTCGTCGCGGGACTGGGGCCGATCGCGTGGTCCGCGCGGGCATCCGTTTCGAACAGCCAGGCCATCATCAGCAACCCGATGGGCATCTGGACGACACCGCTGCAGTGGAGCAACATTCCGCTGGCGTGGAACGGCGCGCAGATCGGCGCATCCCTCGGCAACACGGTAGTGGTCGCGGTGGGCTGCACGGTCGCGACGCTGTTCGTCAGCGCGACGGCCGCCTACCTGCTCAGCGTGCTGCGCCCGAAGTGGAGCCCGATCCTCTCCGGGGCGATCCTCGCCACGCTGTTCCTGCCCGGCGTGATCAGCCTGGTGCCGCTGTACCTGACCATCCTCAACATGCCGGTGCTGAACGTGAGTCTCCTCAACACCTTTTGGGGGGTCTGGCTTCCGGCGGGCGCGAGTGCGTTCAATGTGGTTGTGCTGAAGCGGTTCTTCGACTCGATCCCGCGCGAGCTGATCGAGGCGGCGCGGATCGACGGTGCGAGCGCCATCCGCGTGTTCACGACGGTGGTGATCCCGCTGTCGCGGCCGATCCTCGGCGTGGTGACGCTGCTCACGATCATCGCGTCGTGGAAGGACTACCTCTGGCCGATGCTGGTGCTGACGAATCCGAATCTGCAGCCGGTGTCGGTGACGCTGGGCAACTTCGGCAACGGCACGACACTGCCGTTCGCGGTGCAGATGGCTGCCGTGTTCCTGACGATCATCATTCCCGTGGTGCTGTTCGTCATCTTCCAGAAGCAGTTCCTGCGCGGGGTCAGTTCGGCGGGGGGACTCAAGGGATGACGACGATCGACGGTAAGCGGATCCTCGTCACGGGTGCCGCCGGCCGGATCGGGCGTGTGGCGACAGCGCACTTGGCTGAGCGTGGGGCGCTCGTCACCGCGTTGTGCCAGCCCGGACAGCAGGTCGACGGCGTCGACCGCGTGGTGTACGGCGACACCCGATCCGAGGAGGACGTCGCTGCCGCCCTCGATGGGGTCGAGCTCGTCGTGCACCTCGCGGCACTCGCGCACAGGGACGCCGGAACACCGTACGACGTGTACACGACGAACGTGGTGTCCACGTTCAACGTGCTCACGCAGGCGGCGAAGCGGGGTGTCCGCAGGGCCGTCGTCGCGGGCAGCATCAACCGGTACGGCCTGCCGCAGGGCATCGATCCCGATGCGCGGCCCGCGTACTTCCCGATCGACACGGACATCCCTGCCGACGTCTCCGATTGGTACTCGTTGTCGAAGCTCAACGACGAGAACACGTCCCGCATGGTGTGGCGGCGCTGGGGTGTCGACATCGTCACGCTGCGGTTCCCGCACGTGAACACGATGGCGGCCATCCGTGACCAATCCGACTCGCTCGCGGCCGATCCGCGGCCCGGCGTCACTGAAGCGTGGGCGTATCTCGACGTGAGGGACGCCGCGCGCGCCATCGAGCTCGGCCTGAGGACGGATGCCGGCGGCGCGAACGCGTTCTACCTCGCCGCACCAACCACGAGCATCCCGTACCGCACCGAGGACGTGCTGGATGCGCTCGCACCTGGCGTGCCCCGGCACAAGCGCTTCGTCGAGCGCGAGGTGCCGATGGACCTCACCGACGCGGAACGCATCATCGGATTCCGCGCCGAGCACACGCTCGACCTGGAGCCGCGGGAGCTGCCGATGCTCGCCGGCTGAACGCATCCGCCGAATCCCAGGCACGCCCATCGGGCGCGAGAACGAACGCCACAACACGAGAAAGCACCCATGAACACCTTCGACAACCCCTGGCGTCCGCGCACCGACCTGCGCATCACGTCCGTTCGGGCGATCGTCACCGCGCCGGAGGGCACGGCCCTCGTGGTCGTGCGGATCGACACGAACGAGCCCGGTCTGTACGGCCTCGGCTGTGCCACCTTCACGCAGCGCTGGATGGCGGTGCGCTCGTTCATCGACGATCACGTCGCCCGGCTGCTCATCGGGCGGTATCCCGGCGACATCGGCGATCTGACCCGTCTCATCGGATTCACCGGATACTGGCGCGGCGGTCCCGTCACGAACAACGCCATCTCGGGTGTGGACCAGGCGCTGTGGGACATCGCGGGCAAGCGCGCAGGCATGCCAGTGCACGAGCTGCTCGGCGGCAAGGTGCGCGCCGCAGCCGACACGTATCTCCATGCGGACGGACGCACGATCGACGAAGCGCTCGAGTCGGCCGAGCGCCTGATCGAGCGCGGGCAACGGTACGTGCGGCTGCAGATGTCGACGCCGGGCGGCGGCGGGTACGGAGCCCCTGCGATCCCGACCGAGTATCCGGATGCCCCCTACCGCAACGGCTGGAGCGCCCGCGACTACCTGCGCCGCACCCCGGCCCTGTTCGAGGCGGCACGCGACCGGCTGCCGGACAGCATCGAGCTGCTGCACGACGTGCACTCGCGGCTCACGCCGAAGGATGCCGTGTGGCTCGCCCGCGCACTCGAGCCGTATCGCCTCTTCTTCCTCGAGGACGTTCTGCCGCCCGAGCACTGGGACCGGCTGCCGGAGGTGCGTGCCGCCAGCCCTGTGCCGATAGCGGTCGGTGAGCTCACGACCTCGTTCCAGGACGCCGCGCGGCTCATCCAGAACAAGGGCGTGGACCTCATCCGCTGCCACGTCTCCGACATCGGCGGGCTCACCGCAGGACGAAAGCTGGCGGATCTCGCCGAAGCGAACGGCATCCGCACCGCCTGGCACGGCCCAGGGGACACGTCGCCGATCGGCGCGGCAGCGAATGTGGCGCTCGACGTGGTGTCGCCGGCGTTCGGCATCCAGGAGGGGCACGTCTACAACGAGGCAACGCACGAGGTGTTCCCGGGTACTCTTCGTATCGAGGACGGCTGGCTGACGCCCAACGATGCACCGGGGTGGGGTATCGACATCGACGAGACTGCGGCGGCCCGTTTCCCGGCCGAACTCTCGGGGCACGACGCCTGGGCGGCGGGGGTGCGCCGACCGGATGGCGCGCTGGAGGCCCCATGACACACGTGAGCGACGGGCCCGTCGCCGGGCACCGCCCGACGTCGCCGTTGGTGAGACCGCGCAAGGCCGATCGGCGGGTGCAAAGCGGTGCGAACCAATACGACCTCGGATCCTTCAACGAGGCGACGATCATCGAGACCATCAGGCAGGCGGGCGTCATCAGCCGCACCGAGGTCGCGGAGCGTACGGGACTCACACAGCAGTCGGTGTCGCGCATCCTCAGGGTGCTGCTCGACCGCGGCCTCGTCGTGGAGGGCGAGCAGGTGCGCACCGAGCAGGTGGGCAAGCCGCGCACGACGGTGCGACTTCGCGCCGAAGCCGCACACGCCGCCGGCGTGCTCGTCGACCCCACGTCGCTGACCTTCGTGCTTTCCGACCTCGACGGCGGGTTGGTCGACCACCGGGTGCTCGACCTCGGCGCCGACGTCTCTCCCGACGAGCTGGTCGCCCTCATCGGCGACAGCATCGACGACATGGTGGATGCCTCGGGCATCGAGCCCGAGTCGTTCCTCGGCGTCGGCGTGGCGACGCCGGGCCCGATCACGCCCGACGGGTCGCTGCTCGAGCTGCCGCTGTCGCGCTCCTGGCGCAATGTGCCACTGCGCGACATGCTCGAAACGCGGCTCGGGTGCCCCGTGATCGTGCAGAAGGACGGCGAGGCGGCAGCGGTGGGCGAGCGCTGGGTCGGTCGCACGAAGCGCTCCGGCGACTTCGTGTTCCTGTACTTCGGCACGGGCATCGGATCCGGGCTCGTGCTCAACGGCGACGTCTACCGCGGCATCAGCTCGAACGCCGGCGAGTTCGGCCAGCTGTGCGCCATCCGGGTCGGGCGCACCGACGACGCGGGGCGTCCCGTGCTGGTGCGCGAATGCAATCCGACCGCGGCACTGCCGGAGATCGCGAAGGAGCTCGGATACGCGGGGCAGGCGACCACCTACCGGGAGCTGTGCGAAGAGGTGGGAAAGGGAGAAGAGCACGCGGTGGCGGCGGCGGAGCAGATCGCGTCCGTGATCGCGCAGGGCGCCGTTGCTCTCATCGACCTGCTCGACCTGCCGCTCATGGTCATCGGCGGGCCGGTGTTCGAACCCGAGCTCCAGGAGCTCGTGGTGTCCGAGATCTCGCGCGAGGTCAACGCCGTGCCCACCGCTCACTCCGCGCGCAAGGTGCGCGTCGAGCGCTCCGTGCTCCAAGGCGAGGCGGGCGCCCTCGGCGCGGCGTCCTCCATCTTCCACAACACGTTCGCCCCGCGCATGGGCCGCATGCAGAGGTCGATGGCCCTATGACTCACACCGCCCCCGCAACTGCGCCGGCGGATGCACCTGAACAGGACCTCCTGACCATCGGATCGGACGCGCTCGCCGTGCGCGTCGACCCGCTGGGCGCACGCATCGGCTCCATCGTCGACCGACGCACGTCGACCGAGTTCCTCCTCGTCACCCCGTGGGCCGACGAGGTGTGGGATCCGGTGCCGCTGTCGCAGGGATCCAGCGTGGAGTGGCATCGCCGGTACCCAGGCGGATGGCACACACTCGTGCCGCACTCGGGCGACGAGCGCACGGTGGGCGGGATGGAGCATCCGTTCCACGGCGAGGCATCGTGGCGCACCTGGCGTCTGGTGGATGCCGATCCGTCGTCGTGCACGCACGAGGTCGTGCTGCGCACGGTGCCGCTGCGCGTGCGGCGCAGCGTGCGGATCGACGGCGGAACGGTACGCGTGACGCAGACGGTGACCAACCTGTCGCCGGAAGCGGTCTCGTTCACGTGGACGGAGCATCCGGCGCTCGGCCCTGCGGTCGTCGGGCCTCGGTCGCGCGTCACGGTGTGCGGGGAGGACGTCGGCGTGCAGTTCCCGCGCGACGAAGGCGGAGTGGGCGGATTCCGCAGCATCCACGTCGCGGGCGCCGGTGATGCCGAGGTCACCGATCCCGACACGGGCGCCTTCGCGCGCCTCACGTGGGACGTTGCCCTCCTGCCGCACCTGCACGTGTGGCAGGAGCACCACGCCACGGACGGATTCCCCTGGTGGCGCACCGTGAACACCATCGCGCTCGAGCCTGCGTCGCGTCCCTACTGGCCGGAGGACGACCGGCTCGGACCCGTCGTGGTCGACGGCGGTGGGCGTGTCACGGGTGAGTTCGCGCTCGAGGTGGGGTTCGTCACAGCGGTGTGAGCGTGGACCCAGTGAGCCTGATGGAAGGCAGAACCTTCCAGCCGTGGGAAGGGGGCGAGGGCAAGGCGCTCGCCGCCTGGGACAGCGCTCGCGCTGCCCTGGGGATGCCGGTCGGCGTGCCGCCGGCGAGCCTCGGCGAGGCTCGGCCCGAGGTGACGGCACCGGCGGCTGTGCGGCAGGACGGATCCACCGACTACTTCGCGACCAGCCTTCCGGAATCGCTCCTCTTCGTACGAGAGAGCGGGGAATGACAGCTCGGCTCCTGTTGTCCGCAGGAGGGGCGGGCGCCGTCGTGCTCGCGCCTCTCGGTGGCCGACGGATCCGACGCAGGATGAGACCGCGCCGTCACGCGCCGCCGGTCAGCTGAACGGAAGCCGTCGCCCGAATCGGTCGTTCGTGTCGAGCCATTCCACGGCCTCGCGTGTGGCGGCGAGCGAGGTGTACGCGGGAGTGTACCCGAGCATCCGCCTGGCCTTTCCGTCGCTCATCGCCTGACTTCGGGAGACGTGCTCGGTGGTCGTCAACGCGTTCTCGGGCCCGACCGCGCTGGCATATTCCGCCAACGGCATGTACTCGAGCTCTGCGTCGCGTCCGAACCATCCCGCGGCAGCTCGCGCGAAACCGCGCAGCGTGAGTGCGCGCGGAGACACGGCGAAGAACGCCTGCCCAGCCGCGGCATCCGGCTGCTCCACCGCGAGCTGGAACAGCTGGGCGACGTCGTCGGCATGAACATGATGGAGGATGCCGAGTCCCTGATCCGGGAGCACGAGGACCTCCCCGAACGCGAGGCTCTCCCACACCGCAGGATCCAGATTGCCCGCCGGATTGATGACGTGCCATCCGGGTCCGGAGATGTGGCCGGGATCGATCACCACGGCCGGAACGCCCCCGGGGCGAGACGACTGGTCGAGAAGATACGCCTCGAGCTGTGCCTTGCCGGATCCGTACTCGCCCCAGCCGTCGAGCGGGGACTCCTCCGTGCCCGGTACCTCGGTGAGCGTGCCGCGCGACCAGATGGATCCGCAGCTGACGAGCAAGCCGATGCGTCCGCGGACGGCGTCGACCAGCTGCTCGGCCGATGACCGCGTGAAGCAGATCATGTCGATGACCGCGTCGGGCTCGAGCGCTGCGATGCGATCACCGGTCGTTCCCGCGGCATCCTCGGCACTTCGGTCGAACTCCACCCGCTCGACGGACGCCCAGGCTGCGTCCTCGCGATACGGCTCGCGCAGGCCGCGCGACAGCGCGACCACCTCGTGGCCTGCCCGCACCAGACGAGGCACGAGATAGCCGCCGACGTGTCCCGTCGCACCGATGACCACGATCCTCATGGCGAACCCTCCCCGAAGTCATCATGCCCGCATGGTCATCATCCTCGAGCGAGCGCGGCGATCGCGGTCACGCTGCGGTGGTCTCCCACCGGATCTCGCCGCCGCCGACGACCTGGAGTGCGTCGAGCTCGGCCACGGTGTCCGGGTCGAGCACGAGGTCGCCGGCGGCGACGTTCTCCTCGAGATGGGCGGCATCCGAGGTCCCGGGGATGATCAGCGCGTTCGGCGTGCGCTGCAGCAGCCAGGCCAGGCCGACCTGCGACGGTGTCGCACCGAGTCTCCGAGCCGCCGTCTGCACGGCTGGCTGCTCGACCACCTTGGCGTGCCCTGGAAAGCCGCTGCCGAGCGGGAAGAACGGAACCCAGGCGATCCCGTGCTCCGCCGTGAGGCGCATCATGTCCTCGAAGGTGCGGTCGACCACGCTGTGCGCGTTCTGCACGGCCGCGATTCCGGCGGGAATCGCGCGTCGCAGGGTGTCGATCATGACGGCGCTGATGCCGATGGAGCGGATGACGCCCTCATCGCGCAGCGCGACCATGGTCTCCAGCTGGTCGTCGAGCGGCACATCCTGGTCGCCCTCCGGCTGGATGCCGGGACGCACCTCGAGCCGGCGCAGATACACGAGGTCGAGGTGGTCGACGCCCAGTGTGCGCAGGTTGTCCTCGACGTTCGCGCGCAGCTGCTCCGGCCGTTGCGCCGGCCGAAGCGGAATCGGACCCTGCGGGTTGCTCTCTGCACCCACCTTCGTGGCGACGATCACGCGGTCGCGACCGTCGGCATCCAGGCTCCCCACGACCTGCCGGATGACGTCGTTCACGAAGGATGCGCCGTAGAAGTCGGCCGTATCGAGGTGGTTCACACCGAGGTCGAGAGCGTGACGCAAGACGGATGCCGCCACCTCCGGCCGTGCGGAATGCCGCTCGAGCTGCATGGCGCCGTATCCCACGCGCGCGACGTCTCTGCCGGCGAGGCGATACGCGCCGCCCGGCACGGGCTGAGCAGACGGGGTGGGAGCGGCAGACCGGGCGGAGTCGGATGACGAGGAAGAAGGAACGGATGACGAAGAAGCGACGGACATGATGCCTCCGAAGGCGGTGAACGATGAATCGACTGGTCGGCGGCAACGTGCGGCGATGGCCGTACGTTGCGCCCTGCCATAGGATGGGAGACGAAGCGGAGGAGTCTCCGATTACAACAACGAGCGTAACGGAGGGTCCTCCGGATGTCCAGTGTCAACCGCGCAACGCGCACTCCGGCACGCCCCAACGAGGCATCCGCAGCGCCCGCGCCTGAGGCATCCGCAGCGCAGAAGCCCGTGAGGCTGCGGGCCGACGCAGCACGCAACCGCGCCCTGCTCCTCGCCGCCGCGCGCGACGCCTTCGACGAAACGGATGACGACACCAGCGTCTCGCTCGAGGCCATCGCCCGATCCGCCGGAGTCGGCATAGGCACGCTGTACCGCAACTTCCCGACCCGCGAGTCGCTCGTCGAGGCCCTCTACCGCAGCGAGCTGGATGACGTGGTCGCCAGCGCCGACGACCTCCTCGCCGGTCGCACCGCATTCGAGGCGCTCCGGCTGTGGATGGACCGCTACACGCGCTTCGTCGCCACGAAGCAGGGCATGACGAACGCGCTCCGGGCGGCATGGTCGTCGGGCGCCCTGCGGATGAACGAGACGCGCGAACGCATCAGCGCCACGGTCGGCCGGATGCTCGCCGCCGGAGCCGCGGACGGCAGCATCCGCCCCGACGTCGAGGCCTCCGACGCGACGGACATGCTCGTCGGCGTCTTCGTCGCCACGGGCGACGCCAAGGACACGGAGCGCGTCGGCCGGCTGCTCGACCTGCTGATGGACGGCCTCCGCCCGCGGCGGCACTCGTAGAGTCGACCCGCTCTACTTCTCGCGAGTGAGCCTCACGGTCGTGGTGGTGTCGAGCGCAGCGACCGGATAACGGATCACTCCGTTGTCATAGGTGAAGACCTTGGTGGGGTCCGAGGAGGCCAGCAGCGAGTTCTCGGTCTTGGACGTGTCGTTGTTCGACGTCCACGTGAAGGTGTTCGTTGCGGTGTCGGGAGGGGTGACTGATCCCGCCCAGTACAGCGAGGTGGTGGTGCCGCCGCCGGTGACCCAGGAGACCACGATCGTGTCGCCGGTGATCGTGGCGGCCTGCCACGAGTCGGTCGAGTTGGAGTTGCTCTGCTTCCAGTCGCCGTCCAAGCTCACGAGTGTCGGGGCCGGGGTGGGGGTGGTCGTGCGCTTGAACGAGTCCGCTTCCGGGCTTCCCGACGCGGTGGATCCGCTGCCGCCCGAGCATGCAGCGAGGGCGATGCTCAGCGCGAGCGCGGCTCCGACCACGACTGAGCCACGCAGAAGCTTTGCCATGGACTCACCGTATCCAGCCGGGCAGCCCACCCTGTGCCTCAGGCCACCCCCAACACAGGTGCCCCGGGCACGGGGATTCCAGCGCTCACTCCTCTGTCAGCGCCTCCAACTCGGCGCGGAGACTCGCGATCTCGATGTCGCGATCGATCGGGTCGAGCTGCGGCACGGCATCCGGGGTGTACTGCAGGGCGTGGTCGACGAGTGAGCTGCTGACCTCGTGCCAGGCATCCCGTCGCGCCTGTTCGATGAGCCCGAGCAGGAAATCCTCTTCGCGGGCCTTCTGGCGATAGGCGCTGGCCGCGTCGGTGGCCACCATGAGCCGATGCCGCACGTTGTCCTCGTCGCCGCGACGGTAGTCGTGCACGTGCTCGGCTCTGCCGGGGCGGCCGATCGAGTACGCCAATTCCTCGGTGAGTCGGTCTGAGACGGCCTGCGATTCGTCGGCGAGCTCCTCGAATGCTTCGGATGCCAACGGCAGATATGCCTTCTCGTCGTACGCGCGTGGCGACACCACCGCATCCACGGCGATGGCGTTCTTCAGCCGGAGCCGCACCGCGTATTCCGCGATCATCACACCCTCGAGCACCGACTGTTCGACTGTCGCCTGCGGCTGCACGACGATCGCGTCGTCGTCGTAGGGCTTGAGGATGCGCCGCTTGCGCCAGCGATCGAACCACGCCACGGCTGCTCCCTCCACCGACACAGATTCCACTGGATCCCACCGACATGGACCCGACGCACGCCGCTTCGACTCCGTGCTCCGGCGCCGATCGATCCGACCCTTAAGGCTACCGGCGGAGCGCTGATCGCAGGCGGCCGATAACGTGGACCGGATGGGGGAGCACATGTCCATCGAGCGAGACATCGAACTGCCGAGCGGCAGAGTCGTCAGGACGTTCGACACGGGTCCGAATGCCGACCGGCTCACCATCGTCTGGCACCACGGAACGCCGCAGACCGGAAGCATCCTGCCGCCGATCGCCGATGCGGCGGCCGCACGCGGCATCCGGGTGGTCTCGTGCGCTCGGGCCGGGTATCCGGGAACCACCGTCTGGCCGGGCAGGACGGTCGCGGATGCCGCATCCGACGTCGTCGCGGTCGCCTCCGTGCTCGGCCTGGAGACGTACGCGGCGCTGGGTGCGTCGGGCGGCGGTCCGCACGCGCTCGCGTGCGCGGCCCTCGATCCCGATCACGTGGTCGGCGTCGTCTCCTTCGCAGGCATCGCGCCGTTCGTCGACGACTATCCCTGGTTCGATGGCATGGCCTCGCCTGGCGGACTCTCCTCTGCGCTCTCCGGCGGACGCGACGCCCGCAGGAGGCACGGTGAGACCGCCGAGTTCGACGAATCGATCTTCGTCGACGTCGACTGGGCGGCTCTCGAGAGCGACTGGGCATCACTCGGCGCAGACGCCAACCTCGCATCGCAGCTGGCGACCGCCGACGGTGGGATGCCATGGGGCGAGATCGACGACGACGTCGCCTTCACCACTCCGTGGGGCTTCGAGCTCTCCGAGATCGGATGCCCCACTCTCGTCGTGCAGGGCGGTCGCGACCGCGTGATCCCGCGTCCGCAGGGCGAGTGGCTGGTGGAGCACCTTCCCCCGGCGCAGTTCTGGCTGCGCCCGAACGACGGCCATGTCGCGGTCCTGAACGCCCTGCCCGTCGCACTCGACTGGCTGCTGGACGCCACGGGACGCTGACGGCGTGGACGCCGATGAGGGGCGGCACCGAGGGGCGACGAGCCGCGAGCATAGGATCTCGCTCACACCATTCGTCCAGCTTTCGCAGGCTTTCACCGAACTACGGTGGTTAGCCTCGTAAGAGGGCCACAGCACTTCTCCGGCCCGTCGCCCCAACCAGAGACCACATTCACAGGCCGCAGAACGCGCGGCAACGAGCCCTTCTCGGGTTCGGCCCGATGGCCACGGACGAAATGAGAGGCGGTGCGCATGACGGATCACGGCACCCGAAACAGCCGCGCTGCCGCGCGCGCCGAGCGATCGACGGGCGGCATCGCCCGTCACGGACGCCTGCGCTCGCGTCCGTGGGCGACGTTCGGCAAGGTGGTCGCATCCGTCGCAGTGGTCGCCGTCGTCAGCGTGCTCGGCATCGCGGGCGTCGCCGCCGCGAACCTGGTCACCGACTCGAAGAAGTCGGTGCACCTCGTGGGCGAGAAGGCGGGCGAGGTTCCCGACATCGGCGCGATCGACGGCGGCGTGAACATCCTCATCGCCGCGACGGATACCCGCTCCGGCCAGGGCGGACAGTACGGCACCACGGATGACAGCGAGGGTGCCGGACTCAACGACGTGACGATGCTGCTGCACCTCTCGCAGGACCACACGCACGCCGAGGTGATCAGCTTCCCGCGCGACCTCATGCTCCAGTTCCCCAAGTGCCCTGACGGCAACGGCGGTTGGAACAGCGCCATGTCGAAGGCGCAGCTCAACTCGTCGCTGTCCGACGGCGGTCTCGCCTGCACCGTTCTCGTCATCGAGCAGCTGACCGGGCTGAAGATCCCGTTCGCCGGACTCATCTCGTTCGACGGCGTTGTGGCCATGTCGAACGCCGTCGGAGGCGTGCAGGTGTGCATCGGCGGGGACGGCATCCACGATCCCGACACCGAGCTCGACCTGCCGGCAGGCAACGTGACGCTGCAGGGAGTCGAGGCCACGCAGTTCCTGCGAACGCGCCACGGCGTCGGGGACGGATCCGATCTGTCCCGCATCAGCAACCAGCAGGTCTTCCTGTCGTCGCTGGTGCGCACGGTGATGAGCGACGGCACGATCACCAATCCGGTGAAGCTGTGGGGGCTGGCGAAGGCTGCGACGAGCAACATCCAGCTCTCCGACAGCCTCAACAACGTCACGACGCTCTACCAGATCGCCCTGGCGATGAAGAGCCTCAGCTGGGGCAACATCAGCTTCATCCAGTACCCGGTGGTCGACGATCCTGACGACAGCAACCGCGTCGTCCCGGACGAGGACTCGGCCCAGACCCTGATGGACGCGCTGAGCAACGACCAACCACTCGCGATCACGGGCGGAACGGGCGACGGATCCGTCACCTCAACGGACCAGCCGGCGCAGCAGCCGAGCTCCACGCCATCAGCCGACGCGAAGAAGTCGGGTAAGAGCAAGAGTTCCGGGTCGAGCGCGTCGAGCTCCGCGACCCCGACCGACACGTCGACGCCCGTTCAACTGGGTGACAACGTGCACGGTCAGACCGCAGCGACCCAGACCTGCTCCAACGGCAGCTAGGGGTACCTGTACCGACCTCAACCGCGCCAGCGCACCCCCACCCACACCATCCGCAACCGCGCCATTTGCGCACTATTGCGCCGTCGAGGCTGGCGCGGCAGTGCGCA
>NZ_JBTOLK010000001.1:57485-284799 GCF_054551755.1 Rathayibacter sp. CAU 1779 | reverse complement strand
GGCTCCGTCATGGTTCATGACGGAGCCGAGGCGAGGAGAGTGGCATGGTGCGTGCTTCCAAAGATGACCGGGCGATGGCCGAGCTGTTCGAGGGCCAGCGTGGCCGTCTGACCGCTGTGGCCTCTCGCATGTTGGGCTCCCGAGCGGATGCGGAAGACGCGGTGCAGGAGGCCTGGCTGCGGTTCGCCCGGCAGGACGAGGCATCCATCGACAATCTGGGCGGATGGCTGACCACCGTCGTCAGCCGCATCTGCATCGACACGCTGCGCACGCGTAGCGCAAAGCCGGAGACGCCCCTCGACGACCGTCTCGACTGGATCGTCACCGAAGACGACGACAACGCACCGGAGCGCAATGCCGTGCTCGCGGATTCCGTCGGCGCCGCCCTGCAGATCGTGCTCGACACGCTCACGCCCGACGAACGACTCGCTTTCGTGCTGCACGACACGTTCGCCGTGCCGTTCGCCGAGATCGGCGACATCATCGGCAGGTCACCGGATGCCACCAAGATGCTCGCGAGCCGCGCCCGTCACAAGGTGCGGGGTGTGGAGCGTCCCACCGACCTCCGTCGTCAGCGCGAAGTGGTGGACGCCTTCCTCGCGGCGGCCCGCGACGGCGACTTCGACGGACTGATGCGGGTGCTGGATCCGGAACTCACCTGGCGCATCAACACCCCGCGCGGCGTCATCGAGCGGCACGGATCCGAGGAGCTCGTTCGCCACGGCGTGCGTGGCAAGAATGCGTCGGTCACCGCCCGCCGCGTGCTCGTGGACGGTCGGCCGGGTGCCGTCGCCTGGCGCAAGGACGGATCTCCGTTCCTCGTCATGCGCTGCACCGTCGTGGACGGACGTCTGGCCGTGATCGAGTCGATCACCGATCCGGCGCGCCTCGCAGAGATGGACCTGCCGGCGCAGTCCGCCTGACCGCTACCGCTGGTTGAGCCCGTCGAACCAGCCACGTCGGGGTTTCGACAAGCTCAACCCGTGTTCCCGTTCTTGTCCACCTGCGTTACCTCTTCACCGGTGCATCCGTCACAGCTGAGTAGGTGATTCCACGAGAGAAGAGGAGAACATCGTGGCCCGAATCAATGCTTTCGCCACCGCAGTCATGCCGAAGTTCGTGAAGTACGTCGTCTCGGCGGATAGAGTCATCGAGGAGTCGACGCTGCCGGCTTCACTCGACCAGCTCATCAACGTCAGATCGAGTCAGATCAACGGATGCGGTGCCTGCCTCGACATGCACGTCAAAGACGCACTCGCAGCGGGGGAGACGCCGCTGCGCCTCAGCCTCATCGCGGCCTGGCGGGAGACGACCGTCTTCACGGATGCCGAGCGTGCTGTGCTCGCCCTGACCGAGCAGGCGACACGCCTCGCCGACAGCGCAGGCATCGACGATGCCGTGTGGGATGCCGCGGCCGCCCACTTCGACGAGGAGCAGCTCGCCGCGATCGTCGCCCGGATCGCGCTGATCAACGCGTTCAACCGCATGAACGTGATCCTGCAGGAGAAGGGCGGCAGTTACGATCCGTCCCGTCGCGCCGCGGTCGTGTCAGCAGCAGCGGCGGGCACCGACCCGAGGGCCGCTGCGGCCGAACCGGTCTCGGTCTGAGCGCGGCGCCCATCCGACAACGGCAACAGCGCCATTTGCGCACTATTGCGCTGCCTTAGGCGGCGCTGCAGTGCGCAAATGGCGCTGTTGTCATGGGACGTCAACCGCGATCGACGGATGCCGCCAGCGGCTCCCAGAAGTACCCGAACGACTCCTGCGGCCCGGCCATGAACCGCTGCGAGAAGACCACGCCGATGAGGTCGCGCGACGGATCCACGTAGGCGCTGGTACCGGATCCGCCCGTCCAGCCCCACCGTCCGGGCGCGGACCACGGATGCGGCGTCCCCGTCTCGACCGACACGCCCCAGCCCCATCCGACCCCGGGACCGGCGAGCTCGCGCAGGCCGTCGCGAGCAACGGCATCCAACTGCGTCGTCGTGGCCCGCTCGACGATCTCGGGCGGCACCAGTTCGCCGTCCGCGAAGGCAGCAAGGATGCGCACGAAGTCCGGCACCGTGGACACCAGGCCTCCGGCCAGGCTCTCGAAGAAGGGCGGCTGCGAGAACGCGCGGTCGTAGTCCTCCGCGAGCTCGAGGCCCTCGCCTGCAGGACGATATTGGGTCGGCATCCGCTCGTGCGTGGAGAACGCCGTGTGCGTCAGGCCGAGCGGGCCGGTGATCGTGCCGAGCAGCAGGTCGTCGAGCGACTGCTCGGCGACGCGGGAGAGCAGGATGCCGAGAAGGTCGGCGCTCGTGTGGTAGATCCAGCGCTCTCCGGGCTGGTGCGCGAGCGGAAGCGCGGCGATGCGCCGGAGATACTCCTCCACGGTGCACTGCGGTGGCAGAGGGCCGATGCCGAACGGATTCAGCTCCGCCGCGAGCGGTGTCCGTTCGAACTGCACGCCGAGCCCGCTGGTGAAGGTGAGGAGATCGCGAACGGTGATCTCGCGATCGGCCGGCACGGTGTCGTCGAGGGCGGCGTGCGGTGAGCGGAGCACGCGTCGGTCGGCGAGCTCTGGCATCCATTCGGTGATCTCGTCGTCGAGATCGATCAGGCCGTCGCTGATGAGGTGGGCTGCCAGCACGCCGGCGACGATCTTCGTCAGCGAGGCGATGCGAAACGGGGTGTCGACGCGGATCGGGGCGGGGTCGGCGACACCGGCGACGATGCCGGGAGCCCATCCGGATGCCACGCGCTCGTCGAGCGAGCGCCACACGGGTTCGAAATCAGGGGACATTGATCCACCATGCACGCCCCTCGAACGGGGGTCAAGCCCGATGTTCCCCCCGATGTTCCCTTCCTTGAGGCCGTCGCGGAAGAGTCCGGAAGGTCGGCCGCTCCGGAAGGTCGCCGGTTCGAAAGCCGTCGATCGGGCCATCTGCCTTCGGGTACATCCGGACCTCTGGGCGACACCTGACCCGACGGCGGATGTGATCGAGAAAAGCGAGTGTCGAGTGTGGGCGTGATCGAGACAAAGGAGCGCGAACGGTGGGTGTGATCGAGCCGGCGGGCGCCGCCGGTTGCCTGTGGTTCGAAGGGGTGCCGCGGGTCCGTTATGATGGTCTGCGTGTGTCCGCCTGGCGGTGCGCACATGGAGACGTCGCATAGTCCGGTCGAGTGCACCACCCTGCTAAGGTGGAGTCCCCGCAAGGGGACCGAGGGTTCAAATCCCTCCGTCTCCGCTCTGAAAAGTCCTGGTCAGGGCTTGTCTCGTGCCCGACTCTCGCTCGGTCGCCGAGGTAAATCCGGAATGCGGCTTCCGCCAAGTGTCCCCTGAGTGTCCCCACGGGTTCTCCACCATGGAAGAGTGGTGCACCAAGGTGGAGCACGCCGTTGACTGTGTGCGTTGAGCTGTGTGCGTCACTGCGTATCGAGATTGATCCGGGAACCGCCAGGTGGTCCCATTGATCGCTCGGCTCAGCCCCGTGTGCCATGCGGGCGAGGAGCGGATGCTTCGGGACGGCATCGGTTGCCGCTCGTAGCATTGATTCAATCGCGTCACGCATGGTCATCGGCAACCTGCCAGCCTGCATCGCCCGGAAGGAGATGCTGTGGAGCGCGCCAGGAAGGCGATAGAGGTCGGGGGCTCCCCAGAGCCAGGTGGACCTGCCGCGGTCAGCAGTCCATATTCGACCGGCGGCGGCGGAGTCACGTTCGAGCGGCGGGTTGCCGCTTCATACCTAGCCGCACTGTTGAAGAGCGACTCGGCTCCAGGCTTGGACGGGCGTCGAGTCGTCCAGGTCGCTTTCCAACAAGCTCCAACCGAAGCCGTCGATGACCTCGTCATCCACGCGCAAGGCAACGATGATGCGTCACCGTCCTTCACCGTCGCGGTAGGCATCCGCAGGCACCCGCTCTTCACGCCTAGCGATCGGGACACCCAGAAGCTTCTCACTGACTACATCCGTTCCCTGATTGAAGCCGAGAAAGTTGGCTCTGACCAGGAGTACTTTTTGGTCGTTGCCGGACCACAAGCCCCGGCAGGTCAACTTGCAACGCTTGCCGCCCTCGCGCGATCCTCCACAGAGGATGCCTTCTATCCGCTGGTCGCAGAACCAGGAAGGTTCGAGCGGGCCATTCGCACCCGGCTGAGTCACTTCCTCGTGTTGGTCACTGCAGCGCTGACCTCGCTGGGCTTGCCGCACACCGAGGTCGACTCCCGGTTGACGGCGTGGAGGGTGTTGCGCCGGCTGACCGTCCTCCAGCCTCGTTACGAGGCACCCGACCTGACCGACTGGGAGCAACTGGTCAACGCGCTGCAGCATCCGGCACGGGGCGCCAACCTCGACGGGGCTCGTGTGCTCCGAGATCGATTGGAGGTCCTGGCCGGCACCTACGCTCCCCAGGCAGCAACCGTCGACCAGATGACCTTGCTTCGCGACGTCCGCCCCTTGGTCAGCACCGATCTCACTCGATTCCACCCCGGTTGGGCAGCGCTCGTAGCCCAAGAGCAGCTCGCCCGCAGCTTGATCCGATCGACCATCGGACAAACACCCGATTTCGGCGGCGTGCACCTTGACCGGTTCGAAGCTCGAGATGCGCTCAGAGCGCTCCTTCGCACCGAAGAGACCATCCTGGTGCACGGCGAGTCGGGAGCCGGCAAGAGCGCGCTTGTGCTGAACGCAATCGACGCCGAGAAAGCAGAAAGCCCCGACGCGTTCGACGCTGTCTACCTAAGCTTGCGGCAACTTCCCGACTCCGGAAGCCTCCTTGACTCCTCGCTCGGCGCTCCGCTCGCCGACCTGCTGCGAGTGATGAACGCGCCGACTCGCGCTATGGTCATCGACGCGGCCGACTACCTCGCAGAAGCAGCGTCGACCTCTTTCGCCTGGGTCGTGCAGGCGGCGCGCGCCACCGAGGTGAAGTTGGTCATTGTCGCCACCAGCGGCTCACTGGCAGCGGTCAAGGCCGAACTCGGGCACACCGCTGCAAGCGTCGAATACAAAGTGGATCCCCTCGACGACGGCGAACTCGAGACAGTTGTCTCCAGCGCCACCAGCCTTCGCGGGTTGCTCACATCCGAGCGATCAAGAGACCTTCTGCGCCGTCCCGTGGTCGCTGACCTACTTGCTCGCGCGCAAGTGAGCAGTGGCGCCAGCAGCGAGACCGACGCAATGGCGCAAGTGTGGAAAGTCCTCGTGCGACGCGACGAGCGAAACGACCACGGCGCCCCAGATGCCCGAGACCGAGCGCTGAAGCTCCTTGCTGAGCACGCGCTGGGGCGACTGAACGACGACCAGCTTCTCGAGCGTCTAGAGCTCGATGTCGTGGACGCGCTGCGACGGGACAGTCTGCTCGGGCCGGCCTCGACATCACCGTGGCAGCGCGCTCCCGAGTTCTTCCACGAACAGGTACGGCTGTACGCGGTGAGCCAGGTTCTGCTGTCAGGCGCAGATCCGGTTTCTGAACTGATCGCCGCCTCCGCGCCACGATGGGCACTGCCCGCGGCCCGACTTGCGGCGCAGTACCTCCTTGCAGCAGCGGACTCGCCACTGAATCCGCAGGCGGGACGCTTCGAACGACTACAGACCCAGTTCGACAAACTGCCGGTGGCTGGCTTCGGCGAACGCTGGGCGGATCTGCCCGCAGAAGCGGCCCTCCCGCTGGAGGGATCGCGGGAGCTACTTTCTTCCGCCTGGCCATCACTCGTCGCCACCAACGGCGCCGGCCTCGCCCGCCTCTTGCGCGTGGTTCAACAACGACACCTCCGAGGCGGCCTCGTCGACGCGGCCGTCGCCGAGCCACTCGTCTCCGCTCTCTTGGAGGATGGCTGGCCACGTGAGTTGAACAAGAAGGTAGAAGAACTCATCCGCGATTGGCTTCGAGCGCTCATCATCTCGAAGGTGCCTGCGGGCCACGTGGTCAGGGTCGCGTTGCGCGATCGAATCGTTGCGCGCGTCGTCAACGCCGATGCAGAGGGCGAGGCGGCGGCACAGGCTACCCGCGATGCGCTGGCCGCCAGAACACCCGAACAGATCGCTGAGGACGAGGCGCGCACTCGGCGGATCCCAGCCGTGAGTTCTATCGGATTCGAACGCCACCGCCGCAGAGCAAGTCGGCAATACCTTCCGCGCGAATTGACCGACGACGCGGTTGTGGAACAGCTGGGACTATTAGGCCCGGACCTTGGGCCAACCGGGGAGGCCCTCCTTCGGCGCATCGCGGAAACCGCGCCCGCAGATCTCGAGCCGGCAGTCGATGGGCTGCTGGGGGGACGCTCGCTCGCGGCGTACAACCCCGCACTGCTCGTCGAATTGGCGGAGGCTTACTACATCGAAGACGTCCATCCTGAGGACGATGACTTTGGCTGGGGTGGCCGAGAGGAAGGCGTCCGATGCCACGGGCACTCCCGCGGCACAATGCCATTCAGCTCCGCGTACCACGGCCCATTCCTCGCGATGCTCCAGACGGACTTCCGCGGAGGAATCGCATTCATCGCCAGGCTGCTCAACCATGCCGCGCTCTGCCGAGTCAAAGGGTTCCGGCGCTGGCAAGAAGAGGGCGATCCCGTTGCCGACAACTCGGTAGTACTGTCCATCACGGGAGAGCCGCAGTCGTACATCGGCGACGCCAACGTGTGGATCTGGTACCGCGGCGGAGGAGTCGGACCGTACCCCTGCATGAGCGCCCTTCAGGCGCTCGAACTCGTCGCCGACCAATTCATTGCTGTCGACATACCGCTTTCGCGCCTCGTCGAAATGCTCATGGCGAACTGCAACAACCTGGCTATGCCTGGGCTGGTCGTCGGGATGCTCGTTCGTCACCTCGAGTCTGCAGGCACGCTTCTGGATTCGTATCTCGCAGAGCCGCAGGTGTGGGGTCTCGAATTCGGACGAGTCGTTCAAGAAACCACCGGGTTCACCCTTGGGAAGTCCGAGGACGTGGATGCGCCAGAACGTCGGAAGTGGTCGCTCAGGGAGGTGTCGATGATGCTGGCGCTGAACGCGGACTCGGAGCGTGTGGCGGAGCTCGACGCCATCGCAGATCTCCTTGAGACGAGGGCCAGAACCCAACTCGACCTCGAACCCGATGCGGAGCCTGACGAATGGACTACACGTCAATTCGCAACTGTTGCCGGGTGGGCGTCGTCGCTGCGTCGATCCTCCTTGCGGATGACCCAAACCAACGGTGGAGTGGTGATCGAGGGCAGTGTCCCGGACGCGGTCGCGAGAATCCTCGAACCGACCCAAGTCCAGGGTCAACGCATGTCGGACGCCTACGGGATCGCAAACCGATATGACTACGCGCGACACTCCCTCTCCGGCCCCCCTGCTGTCGACCTGACCGACCTGCACAACGACGTCAACGCAGCCCGAGCCCTAGTCGGGACGGAAGAGTTCGACGGCCAAGTCATCGCCGAAGCATGTTCCGCCCTCGCCTGCTCCGTCATTGAGCGGCGGTTCATCCATGGTGACCCTGTGGACGAGGCCGACTTGCTGTGGGCGGCCGAACTCCTGCTCGAGGTCGCATCCGCGTTCGCCGGCCAGCCCGAACAGGAGGCCTACGACTTCACCTACTTCAGCCACACCCCGGACATCCCCGCCAGCCGAGCCGTCGCCCTCCTCCTGCTCCCAGAGGCAGGTCCGTTGCGGAAGATGCTCAGCCACGACCAAGGCGAACCCATCGAACAAATCATCGCCGCCAACCGGTGGGCTGCCACCCACGGTTCCCTTGACGGCCGCTTCGTCTGGTCCCGCTCGCTCGACCACCTCTGGCGCGCAGATCCCATCAATCTGCCCGGCGGCGAGACATCGCACACCCTGGCCTACTCACTAATCGAAGAGTCACTGAGGGGCACCATGCTTGGTGCCTGGGACGCCGAAAGCCAGAGCCGAACGATAGGGCGCATCATGGGTCCCATTGACGAAGCGCTCGCCGACGCTTCGCCCAAGAACGTGATTGAGCAACGGCTGATCCCAGGAATCCGCGGCCTTCAGCAGCTCGCAATCCGCAGCGACGCCGCAGGTGATCAGGGGTTTCAACTACTGACCGCTCTTGTCGCCAGCTACAGCACGACGCGACAACAAGAAGAGTTCGCACCTCCGCACAGCCAAACGGACATGCTTGCCTTCGCCCGCGCTCTGCTCCTCCTGTCCGCTCATGGCAAGCCCGACACCCTCTTCCGGCGACTGGAAGGATTCATCGACCGCAACGACCTGCTCGATGAGTTCATGGGCGCCATCGCTGCGGCCGCCGAGGAGAACCAAGACGCAGCAGCGACTGCGATCGACATCTGGCCACAGCTCATGGAACACGCGATGAATCTCATGGACCTCGGCCACATTCCAGTCGGGGACGGATGGCTGGCCGCCCGCGGCATCGCCTCGTTGATTCCGAACATTGCATACGACAACGCTTATCTACTGCGGGAACTGGATAGCACGCCAATCGTCTGGATCGACTTCGACAAGATCGCACCTCAGATCGCCCGATGGGTGCCATTTGCCGCCGGACATCGAGAGAGCGTCGACCAGCTCATCGCCCTGCTGCGGCTAACAAGCGTGGATCGCCAGGTCAGCGACGGACTGCCATGGATCGAGGACCTCGTGAGTGCCGACCCGACGGCGATCGCAGGCCGCTCGTACCTCTTGCCCGAGTGGCTTGCCGAGACTCGTTCTGCGGCGCGTGGAACGCCTCAAGGCCCGAACTGGCAGCGAATCGTTGACCTTCTCGTCGTCGCGGGCGAGGAACGCATCGCTGCCTTGACGGACTGATCCGCGCCCGCAATGGCGCCCGCGTCGAAAATGGACTCACCCGCGATAAGGCCAGCCCAGCGTTTGCCGGGATCGCCATCAAGCCGCTTCACCTCTTGGGCGAGACGATACTGATCTCGTGCTCCAGATCGTCACCAAGATGTACTTCCGGCCCGAGGTCGAGCTCTACGAATCGACGCATCGCGAGGTCTGCTACTCGAACGCCCTGCTTCCCGGATCGGAACTCGCGCTTCCCATAGGCCGACTGCTCCCCTCAAGTTCGCTGAGATTTTGGTTCAACGCGGTTACCGTCGAGGCGCACGAATTCCTCGAGGCTGTCCTGGACGACGGGAGCCCGTCAATCCACCGCGCCACAGGTGGCCTTGAACTGATTGACGACCTAGCGGACGTCCTTTCGTTCGGCCTGAACGTTACGTTCAGCCGCTCGATCGACCTCGTGAGGCAGTTGGTTCCGCGATATGGCGCCAGCCCGCGCGGAGACACGGCGGCCGGACTGCTGCGCCAGACGTTCGACCCGGCGGTATCGATTGGCCAGGAGGAGTTCGATAGTTTCATAGGCTTCTTCGACTCGCTGCTGTCGCTCGAGCGCCCGTCCTTTGAGGCCGCCATGCGGGCCATCCGGCGGGTCAGGCGCGCGTGCGAGCGGGCCGGTGAGAACTCGACGACGTCGTTCACCGATCTCGTCGCCGCGCTCGAGTCGTTGTCGCACGAGGCCTCGACACCGGCCCCGACGTGGTCGCAACTTGACCCGCGAAAGCAAAAGCTGTTCGACTCGGCCCTCGCTGATGCGGACGAGGCCACCGCGACAAAGGTGAGGGAGGCGGCCCTAACGTCCGAGCACGCGGGCGCGACTCATTCGTTCGTGCAGTTCACGCTAGATCACCTCGACCCGTCCTACTACCGAGATGGCGCTCGCGGCGCGAACGCCCCAGTCCGCGAGCGAGATGCAGAGCGTCTTCTGAAATGGGCGTACCGGATCCGATCGCAGAACGTGCACCGGCTGGCGGAGCTGCGGGAGAAGTACTGGATCCAGCCGAATCACCCCGAAACGGTGCAGGCCCTCGTTGAATCCGATCCCGAAATCCTGACCCTCGAGGGCATGCGCCGAATCGCGACGCACGTGGTGAGGAACTACGTCGCCCGGTCGCCCAAGGGCATCGTCCCGTTCGACTGGCGGGCCGAGGTTCCGGGGACCGCAAGGGTGCTTCTTTCGTCCCAGTACTGGATTCACCAACCGGCGGGTCTGGACAAGGAATCCGCCGACCGTTATTTCGCCGGACTGATCGAGCAGGTGATCGAACTTCACGCCGGTCACGACTTGCTAACCGAGATGCCCGACACCCTGGCCAAGATCGAGAGGACGGTGCCTGGCATGGCCGACGGCGCACCCAAGGCATACATGCTCGGCACCTACGCGCTTTGGGACGGCGTGGTGGACGCGGAGCATCGACGCAAGGGAGCCGAAGCGATGCTAGCGAAGCAGTCAAAGAGCCTGGCCGGATTCCCGTTCGTCAAGTTCGTCGTTGAGCTGTTCAGCAACCGCTTGAAGGATTGGACTCCCGAGCAGTTGGTCGCCGCGGCGGACGCCCGCCGCGCGGAACGGGGAACCAGGCTTCATCTTCGCGTTCCGGCCTCGCTCGATGCAGCGTTGCAAGTCTTGGCCGCGGAGGCTAGAGCGGGGCAAGGCGATTTTGATTCGGCGCGCGACTACGCCGATCGTGCAGTTCTCGAGCTACCGGGCAACGAGGTACTACTCGCCTGGGAGCATGAGTTCGCGGCGAGGAAGGTCCCCGAGCTCGCCCTGAACCTCATCATCCTGGGACCACCGGAGGGTGAACGCCTGGCAACAGTCGCTCCTTTCGAGACTTGCACCGAGGCCACGGGCAAGGAATCTAACGCGACAGACCCCGAGGGCGGGGACGCCTGACGCGGATCACATCGCAGGTCTCCGCTCCGCCGAAGGGGGACTTCGTGTCTCCCTTGCCGGGGCACGCGAGAGGAGGCGCGTTCGACGCCATTCGACACTCAATTAACTCGGCAAACTGCGACCTGTGGGAGTCGCGACCGTGAGATGTCCACGCCGACGGCGAGAATGTGCCCATGCGAAGTCTGTTCGGTCCGCCAACCTCGCCAGAGGCCGCTGACCGTGCTGCGCGCGAGTGGTCGGACGCCGTCGATCATTCCGCCGCTGTCGGCGCCCGGCATCACATCGTCCCGCGGTTCTTGCTCGCGCGATTCGCTAGTCCGCAGGGTCGCCTTCGCGTCCGCGATCGCGTGACTGGGACTGACTCGATTCGAGGCATCGGCGATATGGCGGTTCGTGACTTCTACACAGCAGTCACCGACGCCCGCGTGCTCGACGCGTCCTTCGAAACGCTCCTCAGCGAGATTGAAGGAGCAGCAGCAGAGGTCCTGCACACCCACCTCGATGCGACGGCCTTCACGCGTCCTCGGCCGCTCTCCGATTCCGAAAGGTTCAAGATCGACACCCTCGTCTCCATGCAATACGTGCGTGGGATGCGTGTGCGTCGGGGGCTCGAGATCATGACCGACTACGGCATGAAGTTAGTCAACCAGGACAAGCTCAGCGTGACCGACGTCGACGAGCTCGACATCGTGCCGCACTCGAACGACCACCTCCGGATAATGGCGCCTCTGTCGGAGCACGCGTTCGAGGAACTCGCGACGCGACCGCTGACGATCGTCACGATCGACCAGCCACTGTTCATCACGGGCGATGAGCCGGTGGTGCTTTTGCACGAAGGGCCGCGCCCAATGGTCAACCCGAATGGGTACGCCAATGTCTCCGGTCCCGGCATTGATCCCCGTGATGTCGTCCAGTTTCAGTCCCCGCGCGGCGGTCTTGCTGAGGCGAATGAGATCGCCCTCGCAGTGTCACCCACGACCGTTCTCGTATACGGGCTCGAACACGATGGCTGGGAAGGACCCCCACAAAGCCTTGCCGGGTCAGCAGCTGGTGCCGCGGCCAAGGAGCACAATGCGATGGTCATTGACGGCGCGATCGACTGGGTCGCTGCCCACCCCGATCACGCCTCATTCAGGACCATGAAGATGCCGTCACCCGCCCCGATCGTGACGATCATCGACGGTGGAAGCCAGATGGCCAGGCGGGCGAACAGCAGCAAGAATCGCAAGCCGATCAACCGGCTTCGAGCCGACGACGTCAACATCGAACCGCTGCCCAAAGACCCCGATCAGGCGGCCCAGATCGCAGGTTGAGCGGGTCCCCGTGTGTACCCAGAGTGCCCCCCCTCGTTCGGAGGATGCTGTGTTTCGAGACACTTGGGGTGCAAGGAACCCGGAATGACGGGCGTGACGCGCAAATCGGGGCCCTGCTAAGGTAGAGCCCCCTCACGGGGTCCGAGGGTTCAAATCCCTCCGTCTCCGCCAAAACGGCTGATCAGAGGCCTATTCCTGAGTCGTTTCGTCCGGCGTGGGTCGCGTTGCGGCTCTCGTTCTTCGGCCAAGTGTCCCTCAGGTGCGGGGCCTTGCCCTCGATGGTCGAGCACCGATCGATCCCATCAAAATCGCCGAACACAAACGCATCTATCGCCGCGTCGATGTCGAGCGCCTCGCCGGAGTGCACGGTTGAGCATCGAGACACGCAAGACCAAGGCCGGCAAGACGGAATCACGCGGGTTTTCCGCGATTTTTCGTCGCAGGCGGATTCTGCCCAGAGCCTTCAGTTGTTCGTGGTTCAAGTCCCACGATGGGGTCGCCGAGAACAGCTTGGGCGCAGCAGGTGCCGTGGTCCGCTGAGCTGCCGCGATTGTGGCCAGAATTGTCGATGCCGCTGCAGGGGCCCGGCCGTATTCCGGGAGTGCCTCGCTGACGATACAGCGATCATCGCGCTCAGGCAGACTGTCGAGTCGATCCTGCGCTCGCGCTTGCAGTCAAAAGGTATATAGGGCTGTGTCAATTGCCGGGCTCACAGACTAGAGAGTCCAACCTTGTTAAGCGGGGCTGCGAGGCACGGCCACGTCGAGACGTCTCGGTTGCGTTGATCGCGCGCGGATGGCAACTCCCGCCGCCGTACTCGACGGGGGGGGCATTCGGCGCTGGCCCAGCGTTGGGCGGCTGCGGACGATTGCGCCGGGATCACCGACGCCGACCTGACCCGAGTGGCAGCTCTGATTGGTGAGAGCACGCGAGTCTCAGTCGCCGACGATCGCACCATCAAACGCGGATCGGCTACAGGCTCGTGCTGGCGAACCTCTTACCAAATCTGTAGACGGAGCACCATCAGGAACAGAACAGGCCGTCCGGTCAGCGAACATCCTGCACCTGACGCTCATGCCGAACAAGCTCAGGTAAGCGTGCTGATAGCTGTTATCGCCCCACCGACAGCCACCGGCGTGGCAATAAGCAGGCCGAGCTCGCGTGCGCGTGCGAGTAGTCCCTGGCGTCCGCTTGCTTGGAGTTTGCGGCCGATGTTTGTGATGTGGTGTTTGACGGTGTGCTCGGCGATGCCCATCTGTTGGGCGATTTCCTTCGTGGAGGCCTGTCTTGTGATGTATTCGAACACTTCGATTTCTCGATGGCTCAGAAGGTCGGCTATGCGTGCGGCGTTGACTACTTCCTGCGTTGAAGTCCTTGCCTCGGATATGGTCTCGAGGATGATCTCGCCGACGTCATCGAGGATGTGGGCGTTCAGTGCCATGGCGATCTCGGTAGGGGCCCATTTGCCGTGCTTGTTGAGCTCGGTCAGGGCGATTCCGAAAAGCGTGTGCGCTGCCCGCATGGCCTCGCGTGCGTCTAGGCCGGAGGCGAGGAAGTCTCCTCCGATGAGCCGCGGACTGGTGTGCGCCTCGGTTCGCACACTTTGCTGACCTTCAAGAACCGTGAGCACGTCGATGACGACTTCGCGAGCGTGTTTGCGTCGTGCTGCAACGTCGGCCGGGGTCTGCACGACTGGCCGCGCTGACTCGTGGAGGGCGACCAGGTAGCTGCCAACGATTGCTTCAACTATGTCGCGTCGCGTCGTTGCGCCATGCGGGCGGGGAGCTGCTATTGCCACACTGCAACCAGGGTTCTCGTGGATGGAAAGTGAGGTGAGTGTACAGCACGGTCGGCCGTCGACTTCAAATCGGGAACCTCGAGCTTTCGCTGAGCGACCAGAGGCGCCCAGGCAGTGTGAAAAATGGCACCGGGGTGCTATATGAGGTCCTCTCACTTGGGCTCTACGGTCGGGCTGACAGCCGCGTTGCGGCGCCAGTTCGAGGGAGTCACTATGCCCGTTCGCCGTGGTCTTCTGCGCTCACTTCCGAGGAGAAAGTGGTCGAATCCTGTAGCGGCATTGGCGATTGCCTCGATCGTGCTCATCAGTCTCGCGGGGGCTGTCGTTCCTGTGTCGCCGGCGGTGGCGAGTCAGCAGCATTCGGCGTCGGATGTGGGGGCGCTTCCGGTGAAGAAGGGGAGCCTGCATCATGGGGCGTCGTTGAAGGCGAACTCAGGCTTCCGGCCCTCGGCCGCGGCTGGCGAAGTGTCGTTACCGAAGGCGAAGTCATCGACGGATGCGACGAAGAAGGGAGGGTTCGACCGGACCAAGTCGAAGGTGGTGCGGCGGGGCGAGTTCACGCAGTTGTACCAGAACCCGAACGGGACGCGGACTCTGGAGGAGTCGGTCCAGCCGTTGAATGTGAAGAGTTCGTCGGGGTCGTGGGTTCCGGTGTCAACGAAGGTCGTGGCTGATGCGTCGACGGGAGGGTTGAAGGTAGACAACAATCCGCTGCGACCTAAGTTCTCGCGCTCGGCGACGGGTTCTGAGTATTCGGTGTCGTCGGGGAAGTACACGGCGTCGTTCTCGATGTCCGGTGTCCGGAAGGTGACGGCGAGTCAGGCGCCGCTGGTGGATCGGGTCGCGAGCGGTGGTGATGCTGGATCGTCGGTGGCGTATCAAGGCGTCTTGCCGAACACCGATCTGTCGTATCAGGTGAAGCCGGGTGCGGTGAAGGAGACGGTGGTGCTCGAGGCCCCGCCAACCTCGGCGAACCCGAGCTGGTCCTGGACCATCCACGCCCCCGGGCTGACGTTGTCGAAGGATCAGATCGGCGACATCGTCTACAAGAACGCGAATGGTGTGCAGGTTTTCGTGACGCCGACTCCGGCGATGCAGGATTCATCGGAGATCGAGGGGAAACGCGGTCCGGTGATCACCGATGTGCCGACGACGCTGACCAAGCTGGCCAACGGGAACTGGCGTCTGACGTTGACACCGGATGACTCGTGGTTGCAGGATTCGTCGCGCACTTATCCCGTCTATGTCGATCCTTCGACGGCGTCGTCGAGCGCTCAGAATGCACAGTCTTTCGAGTCGAACGGGACCGTGCTGGGCGGTGTTGCCTACGTGGGGAATTCAAGGGCGGGTGGGGACACGTATTGGCGGACGGTGACGACGTTCAACTATGAGCAGCTCTTCGGTTACCACGTGCTGGGCGCCGAAATCGAGGAGTGGTATCTGAACAACGGGACCACGAATCAGACGACGGGAAACGTTTTCTGGGCGAGCGCGTTCAATTTCGGAGGCCTTGGGAATTGGCTCTCCGGAATTACGATCTCGGCGGGCGGGTCTGGGTACGGCTACGCGTCGGACTCAGGGTTGACGAACGAGATCAGTTCGTGGGTGAATGCCCGCTCAAGCGGCAATTATCTGATGCTGACTGGTCAGGAAACCGCGGGATCCTACACATATAAGGATCTCGGTCTGGAGATGTACATCTCGTACGAGGCGAATGTGTCGGCGTCGGCCACGCACGTCTCGGTTCCTGATGGGGACGGTTTCGCCGCGACGACGTCGTCCCCGACAAGCGGGACTGGTTCCTCGACACCGACCCTGTCGGCCGCAGGCGGCGGCGGAAACGGCAGCTACATCGGTTATGACTTCACGGTTTCGGCGAACTCGAACATGTCGAGCCCGTTGTGGAGCACCGGATGGACGTCGTCGACCCAGGTGAGGGTTCCCGGCGCTGTCCTTGCCGCTGGGAGCAAGTACTACTGGCAGGTACAGGCTGAAGACAGTTACGGAGTCACCGGTGCGTCGCCGGTGTACTCGTGGACGACGTCCGCCAATCCAACTGTCGCGGCGACGGTTCCATCGCCGGGTGATGCTTCGATCGTCGCTGATCTCACACCGACCCTGATCGCCCCGACGGCGACCGCAGCTAACGGGCAGACACTCTCATATGCGATCCGTATCACCACGGGTGCGGACGGAGTTTCCGGTCAAGTGGCGTTGTCACCAGTGTGTGCTGCCACGGGGTCGGCGTGTGTGGTGGATGCTGCTGCCGGCACCGTCACATGGACCGTTCCGGCTGGGCTGTTGAACGACTCGAGCTCGTACACGTGGGACGAGATCATCAACGATGCCTATGACGACTGGACGCCGAGCGTGCAGCGTCTGACGATGAACCTGCGCGTGTCAACGCCGGGACCGTCTCCGACGGACACCGCGGGCCCGGTCACGGTGAACCTTGCCAACGGCAACGCGTCCGCCACGTTCAGGTCACCGACGGTCCAAACCGTTGGGGGGCCGATGGGGATGTCGTTCAATTACAACTCGGAGCTCGCCGGCAATGCAGGTCTGATCGGTTCCTACTACGACCGGACCCCACCCAGCGGAGGATCGGCCGACCTCAAGTTCGATTCGTCGCTGCCGGCACCGGCGTTGGTGCGCACGGATCCGGATATCTCGTTCGACTGGTCGAACGGTGCCTCGCCCGCCCCTGGTGTTCCTGCGAACTATTTCCTGGCGCAATGGACCGGGTATATCAGCCCACCGTCGGGGACCTACGAGTTCGGGCTTGTGCACGACGACGGTGCTGTCATGATGCTCGGCACTGGCAGTGCGCAGCAGACCGTCCTGTCATACTGGAACACCCCTCTGACCGGGTACACCCCCCAGTGGGGAACAGCCTCGTCACAGCAACTTGTCGTGGCGGCCGACGGCCTGACCGCAACCTTGAACGGGCAGACTCTGAACCTGCCGATCCCGATCACTGTGCAGTATTCACAGGTCAATGTCTGGTCGTTCATTTCGCTCGAGGTGCAGCAAGTCGGGCAGGCATCCACCGCACAGGTGGTTCCCGCGTCCTGGTTCACGAAGTCCGCGCAGACCCTGCCTTCCGGCTGGTCTGGGTCCGGGGCGATCGCCGGTACCGCTGATTCGTACGCGGGTGCTCAGATCCACGAGGGTTACGTCACACTGCAGGCAACCGACGGGGAAACCTTCACCTACACGAAGACCCCGACAGGCGGATACACGCCACCACCCGGGGAGTCCGGCACACTCACAACGGATCAGAACGGGAATCTGTCGTTCACCGATGCCACCGGCACCGTGTACCTGTTCGATGGCGCAGGCAACGTGGTCAGCGCCACAACACCGGAGGATCTCACGCACCCTGCTGCCCCGGTGCCCGCATACAACTCGTCCGGACAGCTTATGAGTCTGTCTGACCGACTGTCCTCCAACGGTGCCAGCCCTGCCGTGTACGCCCGTCAGGTGCAGTTCACCTACCTGAATGCGACGAGCGCGGCCGCGACGGGGACCGGTGTGGGTGACTGTGCACCACCATCCGGGTCGACCTTCACGACAGCCAAGGATGCAGGGATGCTGTGCCAGATCGCCTACCCAGACGGGTCAACCACACAGTTGTATTACGACAGCAATGGACAGCTAGCCCAGGTGGTGAACCCGGGCAACGCGATCACCGACTTCGGATACACCAAGCAGACCACGGGACCCATGGCGGGTGAGTATTTGCTGTCCCGCATCCAGTCGGCGACGGCGACCGACTGGCTCGCATCTCAGGGGATGACCGGGACGCCGCCGACCACAGTCGACACCGTGATCGGGTACGACGAGACAAGTGACGCTACGGCCGGATACGTCACTAGCGTGACACTGCCATCTCCGGATGGTTCGACAGCTTCTCCGCAGCCGCAGAAGACATACACATATGAATCGCGGCCGACGACCACGAGTGTCGGAACGACCTATGTGGATGCTGCAGGAGAACCCACCATGCCGACCACTGACGGTGCCGACGGGCATGCGGAGACCGTCACCTTCAACCAGTCGCTCCAGAAAGTCAGCACCACAGGTGCATCGGGCCTTACGGCACAGTCGTACTGGAACAGCTCCGACGATCTAATGGCGCAGATCGACCCGCAAGGACACGAGTCCACCACCAGCTACGACTCACAACACCGTGCCACGGACACATTCGGGCCGGCACCGGAATCCTGCTTCCCGTCTCTGAGCTCAAGCATCCTCGGCCAGACCGCCACAAACCAGACCCCCGCCGCAGGGGTGACCGGGTCCTGTCCGGCGTTGAACATGCCCGTCGCACACACCGCCACGGCCTACGACGGGGCCGGAGCGCTCAACGGCAAGGCCGGCGGACTCGACGCCAAGTGGTACAACAACGGCACCCTGTCCGGCATCCCCACCGCAGAGACGGTATCGATCCCAGCAGCCGCGGGCGCTGTTGGCGGTGCCACAGACGGATCCCTGAACTACTCGTGGACCGCATCCAACAACGGCAGCGCCGCCGTCTCACCCATCACAGGGCCAACCGGAACAGCCGTTGGCCCCTACACGTGGTCCGTCATGTTCAGCGGGCTGATCACCTTCCCGACAGCGGGCACCTACCAGCTGTACACCTACCAAGACGACGGCACCCAGCTATGGCTCAACGATGCCCAGGTCATCAACAACTGGGGCGGTGGGCCACCGCACTATTCGCCAGCCAAGTCCGTGACGGTCACAGCTGGTCAAGTCATGAGAATTCGACTCGCCTACTGGCAGTCAACGGAAGGAGCCCAACTTCAACTCGACTGGGCCACCCCAGGAAACGCCGTCCCGACCGCACCAGCGAACAACGTTCCTGTACCGGCCGTAGATCTGTCTCCGGACTACACACTGGTCACCGCTACAACCTCAGACGACTCGGCCCCATCGAGCACATCGGGAGTCTTGAGTTCGCAGGTGCCCTTCACGAGCACGTCAACGTCGTACGGCGCCAGTCCGTGGTTGGGGCAGGTTGCCTCCTCGACGGTGGATCCCGGTGGATTGAACCTGACGAGCACAGCCACCTACGAGACCGGAACTACCGGGTACAACCGGCAGCTGACCTCCGCCAAGCCTGCCGGATCCGGAACGACATCCAGCAACACGTACTACCCGGCCACTACCGGCTACGGGACCGTGCTCGGCGTCAATAGCCCGGTATGTGCGGTACCGCTAACGACACCGCAATACGGGATGCTTGAGTCCTCGACCGATCCGGCACCGGCCGCGGGTGCGGCGATCACGACGCAGTACGTCTATGACGCGTGGGGGCGGGTCGCCGGATCCAGGAATATCGCAGCCGGAAGTTGGTCGTGTACGACGTATGACGCGCGTGGTCTGGCCACGGCCCAGTCGTACCCTGCGCTGGACGGCAACGCCGCCTACACGGTCACGAACGGGTACTACTCCGACGGCGCCACACCAAGCCCGTTGGTGACCACAATCGCGTCGCCTGTAACGGGGTCGCCGAATGGTGGCAAGATCACGACGGTGGTGAACCTCGACGGGCAGGAGACGAGTTACACGGACGTGTGGGGTGCCGTGACCACGAACGCGTACAACCAGGTCGGCCAGGTGATCTCGGAGGTCACGACCGAACCGGACAGCACGGCGACGACCGTGGCATACACATACAACGTGGACGGGCAGGTCGTGGATGAGACCGTGAACGGGGCGGATGCCGCCCAGGCGACATACACGCAGGGTGTTCTGACGAATGTTTCCTATCCAGGTGATGGCGGCGCAGGTTCACCGGTATCAGGAGAGTTACAGTACGCACCCGCAGGTCAACTCGATACCGCCCTGTGGTCACTGCCGGATACGCAAGAAACCATCGCCGACGGAGAGCTGTTCTCGCAGGCTGGCCGCGTACTGGAATACGGGATCGGAACCTGGCAAGGCGACTCACCCATGACGACCGCGACGTCGACGTACACATATGACACTGCTGGCCGGCTGGTGCAGGCGGTGATCCCGGGCAACACGCTCACGTACGGGTTCGGGACGGCCACCTGCGGCAGCAGCACGAATGCGGGAGCCGACGGCAACCGGACCAGCTTCACCGACGAATACACCGGGGGAACCACAAGCACGACCTCGTCGGCTGCGTACTGTTACGACAACGCTGATCAGCTGATGGGCACGGTGGCATCGGATCCGCCAGGTGGTGCAGACCCGGTCGTGGCGAACAACCTGACCGAGACCGGTGCCGCCCCCACCCTCGCATACGACAGGAACGGGAACATGACCACGCTGGCCGACCAGACCCTGTCGTACGACGGCGACAACCAGCTCATCACTGTCACCTCCACCGGTGGAGGAGTGGCCGCCTACGCAGCGTCGATTGCATATGTGCGGGATGCGACCGGCAGGGTCGTGCAGGAAACCACCACCAGTAACGGTGCCACCCACACCTACGATTACGCGTATGTCGCTGGAGGTGGTCTCGGCGGCGTGCTTGTGAACGGCAAAACCACTGATGTCATGCTCACCTACCCGGCCGGTGTGTCCGAAAGTATCCAAGCCTCCGGCTCGAAATGGTCGTTCCCGAACCTGCAGAACGAGACGATGTTCGTCACCGACGGCACTGGACAACAACAAGGAACCATCGAGTATTACGACCCGTACGGGAACCCACTCAGCAGCACCCGCCAGATCGAAACCATCACCGCGAACACCTCCACGACTCCGACAATGTCGATGCCGAACACCACCGAGGCATTCGGAGGCGGGGCCGCGAAACTCACCGACACCCTCGGCGACATTACTGAAACCCAAATGGGAGCACGTCAATACTCACCAGAATTAGGACGATTCCTCCAGACTGACCCTGTCGCTGGCGGCAACACGAACGCCTACAACTACCCAAACGACCCCGTCAACTGCAACGACGTTACTGGGCAATTCGTGACCCGAAACCTTGTGGACGGATACCTGAGCTCGACTCAGGCCGCACAGGCGCAGCCGACCGCAAAATCGGAAGCTGCGAAAGTTGCAGCGCAGGGTAGAAGCGGCACACAGGGCGATTCCAATAGCAAGACGAATCAAAGGCTTGCCAGCACTATCTGTTCCGGGATTGGTGCCATAGCTGGCTCACTTAGCGTGATGCTGGAGGTTTCTTCGCCAATCAACGCTTGGGGAGAACCCGAAGCGATTGCGCTCGGCGCGGTATCGTTTGTTGCCGGCGGAGTCGCGACGTACCTTGATTGCGGTCCGCTACAAGACCAAGTTGCGTGCACTTTAGACGTTATTGGTGATGGGGCCGCAATGGTGGGATTCGCCTTCGGCTCCCCGGGCGTAGACACATTGCCTGACAGTTGGGCTGCTACGGTGAAGGGTCTCGGACTAGTCGGGGATGTCCTGGCAGCGGATGGTGGTTGGCTCGGCTTCATTACTGGTGGAGGCGGCCTACTGAGAGGGGGTGACTAGATGAATCAGGAACCGCAACAGGGGCGACGCGTGAAACCCTCCGCACGGACTTGGTCGCACGTCGGGCCATTCTTGGCTGTCCCAGGGATCGCAGCGCTATTCTTCATTGGCGCCGGAACGTATAGCAAGAGCTATAGCCTCTTTCTGATCGCTTTTATCCTCTTCTGTGCAACGGCCGCGGCCCTGGTCGCCTGGCGAATTATGCTTCTCTATCTCACGCGCAAAGAGTTTGCAAACGGCTACACCTCGTTTCAGTCCGCCTCGGGTCGCCGTGGAGACGTCGCTAGGCCAGGCGATAGTAGTAGCAAGGTTCGAGAAGGGCGTACGGCGGTCTCGGTTTCCCTGAGTTCTCTCCAAACCGATCCGAGCGATCGCCGCAATAGAAATGTCTTTCGTGCCCTCGCGTTGCCGCTGACTCTAGTCGTCGCGGTTGTCGCGTTTGCCCTGCGGATTATCGAGTTCGGTATCGAAGCGCAAGGGTCGGTTTGGACCCCGATTCTTGGCGCATTCTCAATCGTTGGGGTTCTTTTTTCGGGTTACTGGCTCGCATCGGTGGTTCGTGCTCAGGTGGAGTTTCATCGTGTTGATCGCGCTGGTAACAAAGCGCTATTCCTTGTTGCTCCGACCGATCAAACCGTGAGGAACCTAATCGACTGGAAGCTCGCCGACGCTGTGCCAATTCGACTGATCCTTGCGGTTCACGATGGACAGTTCAGCGTATGGGTCCCTCGGCGCACTCCCACGCTAGTGGTTCGAATTGATGCCGCCTGCTCAGCGGCGTTCGCTGTAGAAGAAGCGTATGAGGGTTTCCGCAAACCGGCGGTGTTGATCACGTTTCCTTCGGCGCGAGGTGCAACTGGCTATGCTTTCACTCCTCATCGGGCGCTTTTCCCTATGGCTCGGGTATCCGGGAGTGGCGTCGCAGCGGTGTATAAGCGTCTGAAGGCTGTCCAGTGATCGTGGAAGAACCCAGCCGCACCCCGGGGCGGCCGGACACGGTGGACGGTCCGACCATTACAGTCTTCATTCAGGCGTAAGGGGCCGAAGTGGTACCGCCTGTTATTCGACTTGCGGCTGCCAAGGGCCCTGACCAAGTTGCTGGAAGAATTCGATAGCGATTTCCTTAGGTGGACGGCTTCGCTGACTCGGTCAAGAATCGTGGACGCGCGCCTCTCCGCGGCGGCCGTATTTCAACACGATCGGACACCGGTGGGGTGACTGAAAGAGCGTAAGTCATCGTCTCCGACACGCGTGAGCTGGAGGCGAGGATGACGGTGTGTCGGCGAAACCGCAGGGTGCTCGGCGGGTGCATCCGCGAGCGACGGCGCTGCGATCTGCTGTATTCCGGGTGGGCTGTTTGACGACACGTCACGCAATATCGATGTGATCCGCCCAGTCGGAACCGAGATCGTGGGCGAGAGGCGATAGTGCATGAGAGCCGACGACAACCATCCGTGGTCATGCCTGTCGACAGGCATGAACTTGGTATCGCTGAAAGGCTACGAGAGGAGAACAAATGTCAGAGCCTCATCTTCCCGAGCTTGCCGAACTCATGGTGCGAGCGGCAACTGCCATGCATGGTTTCGGTCTGGACATCACGAATGGATCCGGATATGTGCCGCGACGGCCGCTCGTCGAATATCATGAGAATGAGGCCGGATGGCCGGCGACAGTCAGGGATCACGCCTTGATTTCAGGCAAGTCGGAACTGGTTGATTGGGGGATGCTCTTCGGCGCCAAGAAGAACACCGTGCTGAAATATGACGTCGATGACGTTCCCGTTCTCCAGGAACTAGTCACCTTTGTCGCCGCAGATCGATACCTCTCGGATCGCATCAGCCCACTCACAGCCGGCAGGGATGACGACGAGCTGCGCGGTCAGTGGATTGCCAACAGTGCGGTAAGCGCGGCGAGCGAGCTGCTTGAGCGTGCTGATGCCATGGGGGGCACCTCAGAAGAAGCTCTGCTCTCCATCTATGGGGAATGGGAGCTTGGGACATTCGGCGAGACCGTCACAGGCGATCTTCTCTTTCCAATCCTTCTCCGCCACTTCCCCCTCGATGAAGCCTTTCAAGTTGGTCCCGGGATATCTATTGAGCCCCTCACTCGCGAACTACAGTGCGCGCGAGCACTACGCGTGGACGCGCAGGATGTAAATCCGTTCCTCGCTGCAGCCGCGACGCACGCCGTCGTTCTACACGATCGGCAGTTCGCCAACCAAGACGGACCGATGGCTCGCCGCATCCGCTTCGACCTTAAAACTCCAGGTATGGGCACCGCAGACCAGGTATTTCAGGCACTCAGCATCGCGACGGGTGAACGCACGGGATACACCCAAGTCTGTCTGCGGCCTCACGCCTGGGCCACGGGATGGATCAACGAATTGCCACCGCTCGAGCAAGTAGCGATTGTGGCGCACTACCCTCCCGCCTTCAATGACGGGGGATGGAACAAACCGGGCTCCATGGTCGCGACAGACGACCTCGCACGGCTACCGGTCATCTTCGGCGCCCTCGCCTCCACGACTCAACGCGCGAAGCTCGCTGCGCGACGACTCATGCAGTCATATATGCGAGACCGTGACGATGACATCATCTTGGACGCGTGCATCGGTATCGAAGCGCTTCTGGGAGAAGAACATGACGAACTTGTCCACCGGATGGGCCTAAGAGCGGCGATGGCGTTGGCACCAGGCGGCTTGGCACCGGACCGCACATACGAACTACTCAAGAAGGTGTATGCACATCGATCAAAGATTGTGCACGGAACGGAACCAAAGCAGGCCACCATTCGCTTCGGTGACCAGGAGTATCCATCGAGCGGGCTCGCAGTGTTTCTCTTACGGGCACTGCTAGATGCGCACCTCACCGCGACACCTCCTTGGCAACCAGCAGCACTGGACGCTGCGCTGTTCGATGCAATCGGTGGCGCAGAGCGATCCTTCGTCCAGGATGAGGCTGAGTCCTAATGGGTGGTTGAAGGCTGGGAATTCACTTCACACCGAAGTCTCACGCGGCCAAATCTCCGTAGGGCGCGCGAAGGCCCCAAGTGTCCCCCAAGTGTCCTGAGTACCCCGAGGATGCCGATTCTGTCCAGTTTTGGAGTGCCTGGAGTGCGCAGCGACTTTCAGCAGGCTGAACCGACATGCCTTGGGAATGGCAGGTAGCGCGAGTGTTCTCAAGGGTGAGAACCAGGACTGAGTACTTGCCGCAGACGTGCCGCACCACCCTGCTAAGGTGGAGTCCCCGCAAGGGGACCGAGGGTTCAAATCCCTCCGTCTCCGCTCTCATCGACTACTTTTCGCCGCTGTTTTATGCGCGCTGATCTGGTCTTCTCGCCGCAAGGACTTCATGCCGAACATCACCGTCGAGCTCCTGAAGGGCCGCACGCTCGATCAGCGGCGCGAGTTCGCCGAAGCGGTCACGGCGAGTGCTGTCGAGATCCTCGGTGCGCGCCGTCAGGATGTCCGCATCGTCTTCCAGGAGATCACTTCCGACAGCGTCGTCAACGGCGGGGTCTTCGCCAGCGAAGACCCGTCGCGTGCAGAGGTCGTCGCGAAGCACACTGCCTGACGGGGTCGAGTGCGCCGTCGGCACGCCAGTAGGCCACGCCGCCGCGCAGCACCTCGATGAGGCGCCCGAGATCGGATGCCTTCCGCGCCGTCGTGCTCGAGACGCGTCGCCGGCGTCGTCAGCGCGGTGTCGCGCTGACTGCGAACGGCGCAGCCGGGATGCCCAGCTGGGTGGGGTCGAGATACCGCGACGCGGGGTGCGTGGAGTGCGGCAGCGGGCCCGATGGCAGGATCCGTTCCCGCAGCGTCTCGCCGTCCCGGTATGAGGAGCGGACGAGTCCACGTGAGCGGAGCTCGGGTATCGCCAGCTCGACGAAGTCGCGGATCGAGTCGAACGAGACGCGCTGACTGAAGTTGAAGCCGTCTAGGCCGGTCTGCTCGGTCCACTCCTGGATCGCGTCGGCCACCTGACGAGGGTTTCCCACGACTCCGAACGGTCGGGGGCCGCCGCCGTCGCGTCGCGGCGACACCGCGGCGAGGTCGGCGACGGTCTGGCCGGGACGCCAGCCACGGATCAGCATCTGATAGCCGTCGTCCTTGCGCGCGATGATGTTCTCCACGAGCTCATCGGGCCGGTAACGACTGAAATCGGGCCCGCGTCGGCGGTGATCGATCGCACGCGAGGCGTAGCGTTCGTACTCGCGCGCCTTGTCCTGCGCTTCCTCCTCGGTGCGGCCAACGATCACGCTGGCGCCGGTGATGAACGCGAGCTGGTTCGGGTCGCGACCGAACGCCTCGGCCTGGCCGCGGATGGCTGTGATGTTCTCCCGGACCTCCTCGAGCGAACTGCCTCCCACGAAGACGACCTCGGCGTGCTTCGCCGCGAAGGCGAGCCCGGTCAGCGAGCTTCCGGCCTGGATGATGACGGGCAGCCGCTGCGGGGTCGGTGCCACGAGATGCGGCCCTTGAACCCGGAAGTGCTCGCCGGCATGGTCGATGTAGTGCACGCGGGCCGGGTCCGCGTAGACGCCCGACTCGACATCCGCTCGCACTGCGTCCGACTCCCAGGACCCGACAACGAGCTTGTAGATGACGTCGAGGAACTCATCGGCGATGCGGTATCGCTCGTCGTGCTCGATCTGATCCGCCAAGCCGAAGTTGCGCGCCGCGTTGCTGAGGTACGAGGTCACCACGTTCCAGCCGAGACGGCCCTGCGAGAGCTGATCGAGCGTGGAGAGCCTCCGGGCGAAAGCGAACGGCGGCTCGTACGTGGTGGAGAAGGTCGCGGACAGCCCGAGGTGCTCGGTGGCGCCGGCCACAGCGCCGAGGATCGTGAACGGGTCGAGCGCCGGAACCTGGAATCCCTCGCGCAGTGGGGTTTCGAGCCCGTCACCGTAGACGTCGTAGACGCCAACCACGTCGGCGAGGAAGAGCTGGTCGAACACGCCATGCTCCAAAAGCTCACCCAGCTCTCGCCAGAACGACAGGTCGCCGATCGCCCGCCGACGATCGGCGGGGTGTGTCCAGAGTCCGGGAGCGAGATGCACGACAGACGCCATCTCGAACAGACTCAGGATCAGCGGACGACTGCGCTCGCGTGACATGGCACTCCTGACGGGTCCGGCCCGGTGCAACCGGGATGAGTCACCACGGTGACTGATTCACCCCGTCTTCGCCGAAGCGCTGCGAGACATTCCGAAACAAACTCGGACCCTTCGAAACAAACTCGGACCCTTCGTAACATCCCTCGCCGTGCCGCCCCGGGGATGCGAGCGTTGGCATCCCGGGCGCCGGCACGGCCCGCCCGCTTCGACACCATCCATCGTCACGGAGAACCCGACATGAAGAGGCATTTCCTGATATCCGCCACAGCGGCGGCAGCCGCACTGACCCTTCTGCTGGCCGGCTGCAGCGGAGCGCAGGGATCGTCGCAGAGCACCGGCGCCGCCGGCACGCCCGTGTCCGGCGGGGTGCTGAACGTCGGCGAGAACTCCGATGAGCCGACCACGCTCGACCCGCATGCACTGTCCGACACCAACACGACCATCCTGCTGCGACCGGTGTTCGACACGCTGGTGTGGGAGACACCGAAGAAGACGTTCGAGCCCGATCTGGCATCCAGCTGGGACATCAGCAAGGACGGCCTGACCTACACGTTCCACCTCCGCAAGGGCGTCGTCTTCCAGGACGGCTCTGCCTGGGACGCCGCGGGGCTGAAGCTCAACTTCGAACACATCCTCGACCCCGCGACGAAGTCTCCGCTCGCGGCGTCGTACATCGCCCCGTACAAGGACTCGACGGTGCTCGACAAGTACACCCTCGAGGTGCACCTGTCCTACCCGTACTCATCGTTCCTCAACGTTCTTGCTCAGAGCTACCTGTCGATCATCTCGCCGAAGCAGATCCAGGACTCGCCGGAGACGATCGACACGCACCCGATCGGGTCGGGCCCATTCGAGTTCGTCAAGTGGGTGAAGGGCCAATACATCCAGTACAAGCGGTACGACAAGTACAACTGGGCTCCGCCGGGATCCGGCCACGAGGGTCCGGCGTACCTGTCCGGCATCAAGATCAACTTCATCGCGGAAGACTCGGTCCGATTCAATGCGGTCGGATCGGGCGACGTCGACATCATCGAGAACACGCCACCGCAGAGCGTCGCCCAGGTGAAGGACAACCCCGACCTCAGATCGGCGTCCAAGGAGCGACCGGGGCATCCGTTCGCGTTCTGGTTCAACACCACCCACACACCCTTCGACGAGCCGAAGGTCAGGCAGGCCATCGTCGACGCCGTCGACCGTGAGCAACTCGTGAAGACGGTGTCGTTCGGCCAGTGGAAGACCGCGAACGGATACATCACCCCGGTCACGCCGGACTACGCCGCCAACACCGCCACCATCTCTTACGACCCGAAGAAGTCCGCGCAGCTGCTGGACGAGGCCGGCTGGTCACAGACCGATGCCGACGGATACCGCGTGAAGGACGGCAAGGAGCTCACGGCCACGTACATCGATTCTGGGGTGAATCCACAGACCACCCAGTTCGCTCAGCTCATCCAGGCGGCAGTGAAGAAGATCGGTGTCAAGGTCATCATCAAGCAGGAGACCGCGACTCAGGCATCCGCGGACTCGCTCGCCGGAAACTTCGACCTCTCGGCCGGAATCTGGACGACCAACACGGCGGACGTGCTCTGGATCCAGTACTCGTCGCAGAACATCACGACCGCACAGCGCCAGGGGCAGAACGCCTCGAGGCTGAGCGACGCGAAGCTCGACGACCTCATCCAGAAGGCGCGGGAGACCACCGATGCCAAGGAGCGCTCCTCGCTATACGAGCAGGCGCAGGCCCGACTCGTCCAACTCGCGCCGGCGATCCCGCTGTACATCCGGCCCGACCTGGTGACCTACAACCAGAAGGTCAACGGCGTCACCTTCGATGACGCGTACGGCGCGCTTGTCTTCTACGACACATGGCTGTCGCACTGACGGCACGCCCAGCACGTCGCCACCCGCTCCTGCGCCAGGCGCTGGTGCGGGTGGCGACCGGAGTGCTGGTGATCTGGGGCGCGGCCACTCTGACATTCGTGACCCTGCACGTGATGCCGGGAGATCCCGTCCAGGCGATCGTCGGAGGCGACAACGCGGCGCCATCGCCCGCGGTCGTGGCCGAGGTCCGCAACGAGTACGGGTTCAACCAGCCGCTCATCGCGCAGTACGTGCGCTACCTGGGGCAACTGCTGCACGGTGACCTCGGAGTTTCGTATCAGATGCACCAGCCGGTGACAGTGGTCATCGGCCAGCAGCTCGGTGCGACGGTGCAGCTGGCCCTGACAGCGGGGATCACCGCGATCGCGCTCGCGCTCGTCGTCGCGGTGCTCACCGCGAAGCGGCCGAGGCTGGTGCGCTCGACGGCGTCCGGAGTCGAGCTCATCCTCGCCTCGACCCCGTCGTTCTGGCTCGGGTTGCTGCTGCTGGCGGTGTTCTCGTACGGGCTTCACTGGTTCCCGTCCATCGGCAACCAGGGACCGGCCAGCCTCGTACTGCCCACCGTCATGATCGCGTTGCCGATCGCCGCGGTGCTGAGCCAGGTGCTCCGCAACGCCCTCGAGGACGTGTTGGAGCAGCCCTTCATCGTGACGGCGCGAGCCCGCGGACTCGGCGAGGCGGCCGTCCGATTCGGCCATGCGCTGCGGCACGCTGTCACGCCCCTCATCACCATGTCCGGCTTCGTGATCGGCGGACTCTTCGGGGGCGCGGTGATCGCCGAGTCGCTGTTCTCACGGCAGGGTCTTGGCCGCATCCTGCTCACGGCGGTGAACAGTCAGGACATGCCGGTCGTGCTCGGTATCGTCCTGCTCTCCGCCACCGTCTATGTGGTGGTCAACATCGTCGTCGACCTGCTCTACCCGGTCATCGACCCGCGGCTGAGAGGAGCCGTCACATGAGCGTCTCATCCCCTGTGGAGGCGATCGCCTCCGGCGCTCCGGAGAAGGCCGCGCCGGTCGCGTCCGGCACACGTCGGATCGTTCGGCTGCCGCCGCCAGGCGTGCTGGCAGCGAGCGTGATCCTGGTGCTGATCGTCCTCGCCGCATTCGCGCCGCAACTGCTGGCCGGGCAGGATCCGCTCGCGGTCGACCTGAACCACGTCCTGGCCGCGCCCAGTCCGCAGCACTTGCTTGGCACCGACGAAAACGGACGCGATGTGTACGCCCGGCTCGTGTACGGCACACGCACCTCACTGTGGCTCGGATTCGGCGCCGTCGCGATCGGTCTGATCGTCGGCAGTGTGTTCGGGATCGCCGCCGGACTGGGAGCCAGATGGCTGGACCTCGTCCTCATGCGGCTCGTCGACGTCGGATTGGCGTTCCCGGAGATCCTGCTCGCACTGGTCGTCATCGCCGTCCTGGGAGGCGGCACAGCCAATGCGCTCATCGCCATCGGCGTCGCCGGCATCCCCAGCTACGCCCGTCTCGTGCGGGCGCAGACGCTCACGTTGCGGCGCGCCGAGTTCGTCGAGGCCGCACGCGCCCTCGGCGTGAGCCGGGCGGGAGTGATCGTGCGACACGTGCTCCCCAACGCCATCCGCCCGGTTCTGGTGCTCGCCACGATCGGGATCGGCACCGCCGCGGTCGCCGGAGCCGCGCTGAGCTTCCTGGGCCTTGGCACGCCGCCGCCCAATCCGGAGTGGGGCTCGATGCTCTCCACGGCACGCAACTATGTCGCGAACGCCTGGTGGTACAGCGCGTTTCCCGGGCTCGCGATCACCCTGCTGGTGTGCTCCACGACCGTCGTCGGGCGTTATCTGCAGCGCCGCCTGGAAGGACGCGGAGCATGAGCGCGTCCGATCCGCTGATCGAGGCACAAGGCCTGACCGTCACGTTCGGCGCCGACGCACCCGTCGTGGCAGGCATCGACTTCCACATCGCACGAGGGGAGGCTCTCGCTCTGGTCGGGGAATCCGGATCGGGCAAGAGCGTGACGGCTCGCTCACTCGTCGGGCTCGCGGGCGAACGGTCGGTCGTGACGGCCACGACGCTCGACTTCGACGGCTCCTCGCTCCTCCGGCTCAAGCCACGGCAGTGGCGGCAGATCCGAGGATCTCGTGTGGGCTTCATCCTGCAAGACGCCCTCGTCTCGCTCGACCCGCTCCGGCCGGTCGGAAGGGAGATCGCGGAGACGCTGAAGGTGCACACGCCGCTCACGGCAGCCGAGCGCGACGCAAGGGTGATCGAACTCCTCGGCAGGGTCGGAGTGCCGAATCCGGAGCTGCGCGCCCGGCAGCTCCCGAGCGAGCTCTCCGGCGGCCTGCGCCAGCGAGCCCTGATCGCGGCGGGCATCGCGGCCGACCCCGAACTGCTGATAGCCGACGAGCCGACCACGGCCCTCGACGTCACCGTCCAGGCCCAGATCCTCGAGCTCCTCGCAGATCTGAAGACGAAGGGCAGGAGCATACTCGTCATCAGCCACGACCTGGCGGTCGTCTCCTCGGTCGCGGACCGGGTCGCCGTGCTGCGCTCCGGCGAGATCGTCGAGTCGGGCGCGACCCGTGCGATCTTCGAGAGCCCACGGCACCCGTACACGAGGGCACTGCTCGATGCCGTCCCGGCCGAGCACGCCAAGGGCACCCGCCTGTCAGCATCGACTGCCAGGGACAACACGGCCCCGAAGCGCCCCCCGATCGGCGAGATCATCGTCAGCGCCGATCGCCTCTCGAAGGCGTTCACGGGGCCGGATGGCGTCGCCAGGGCCGCTGTTCAGGACGTCTCGTTCGAGCTCCGCGCCGGAGAGACCCTGGGGATCGTCGGCGAGTCGGGGTCGGGCAAGACCACGACGGGCAGGATCGTGCTCGGGCTCACCGCACCCGACTCCGGCACCGTGAGCATCCTCGGCCGCGAATGGGTCGGGCTGAGCGCCCGCGAGGAGCGCACACTGCGCCAACAGGTGCAGATCATCTATCAGGATCCGCTCAGCGCCTTCGACCCGCGATACACCGTCGGCCGGGTCCTCGACGAGGCGCTCCGCGTCGCCGGCGTCCGCCGCGGGTCCGAGCGGATGCGCGCCGCGGCGGAACTGCTCGACCAAGTCGGACTCCCGGGCACAGCCGTGCGTCGCCGACCCGCAGAGCTCTCCGGCGGGCAGCGGCAGCGAGTCGCGCTCGCTCGGGCGCTCGCGCCGGCGCCGCGGATCATCCTCCTCGACGAGCCGGTGTCAGCCCTCGATGTCTCGATCCAGGCGCAGGTGCTCGATCTGCTCGCCGACGTCCAGGTGCGCACGGGTGTCGCCTATCTGTTCATCTCTCACGACCTCGGAGTCGTCTACCACGTCAGCGACCGCGTGGTCGTCATGAAGGACGGTGAGATCGTCGAGGCCGGTGCCGTCGAGCAGGTCTTCCACTCTCCTTCGCACCACTACACCCGCGAACTGATCAACGCCATCCCGCGCCTCGAGACCGTGCCGGTCTCGACCGCAGCGGGCACCGTCCTGGAAAGGAAGTCAGCATGACCGCTCAGGATCTTCTCGACCGTCCCACGATCGCGCAGCTCCGCGACCGCTTCGCACCTGCCTTCGCTCTCATTCGCGAGGGCTCGATAGGACGGGAGCAGGACAGGGACCTACCGTTCGCCGCCGTGGCCGAGCTGCGAGATACGGGCTTCGGCACGCTGCGTGTACCGATCGAGCACGGCGGACTCGGCGCCTCGCTGAGCCAGCTCTTCGCCCTTCTGATCGATCTCGGCGCCGCCGACTCGAACCTGCCACAGCTCCTGCGCGGTCACTTCGCATTCGTCGAGGGGAGACTCAACGCCCGCGACCACGACGCCCAGTCGCGTTGGTTCGAACTCGTCTCCTCCGGGGTGCTCTTCGGCAATGCCCAGGCCGAACGCGGCGCGGAGACGTCCTCGAACACGCGACTGACGCGCGACGGGTCCGGATTCCTGCTGAACGGCGCAAAGTACTACAGCACGGGCACCCTGTTCGCCGACTGGATCTGGGCGACGGCCAGCCTCGATGACGACCACGTCGGCGTCGCGCTCCCCGCCGACAGGGCGGGCGTAACCCGGCTCGATGACTGGGACGGGTTCGGGCAGAGACTGACCGGAAGCGGCACCACCCGCTTCGACGACGCTGCGGTCGGCGACGATGAAGTGATCCACTTCTCGCCGGACGACAGCCGGGCTCACGCGAACATCACCGCCTTCTATCAGCTGGTGCTTCTTGCCACACTCGCGGGCATCGGCCGGAGGGTGCGCGAGGACGCTGTCGAGTTCGTCATCCCGCGCACCCGCACCTTCGGGGTGCCCGGTGCCAGCAGCCCGCGAACCGATCCGCTCGTCCAGCAGGTCGTGGGGCGCCTCTCGGCCCGCGCCTCGGCCGCCGAGAGGATCGTGCTCTCGGTCGCGAACGAGCTGGACGAGGTGCACGAGTCCTGGCTCGTCGGCGAAGCGGAGCAGGACGCCTTCGACCGCGTCGAGATCGCTGCCTTCGAAGCGCAGGCGACCGTGATCCCGCTCGTGCTCGACAGCGTGACCGAACTGTTCGAGGTGGGCGGCGCCTCCGCGACGAGCGAGGACCGGCGCCTGGATCGGCACTGGCGCAACGCCCGCACCATCGCGTCTCACAACCCGCTCATCTACCGCGAACGAGCCGTCGGCGACTACCACCTCAACGGTGCGTCGCCCACCGCCAACTGGGCAGCGCGCCGCACCGAGAAGTCGTAGCTCAAGGAGCCGGGAAGCGCGGGCGAAGGAATCGATGGCTCCGTCCGCTTGTGCTGCTGGCGGTCGACGCCGCGTTGCTGAGGATCGCTTCGCTGGCGGTCAGACACGGCACCTGACGCGTGCTATCCCCGTGCGGTCTCTGCTCTCTCCTAGAGTGCGACCGCGCTGATTCTCTTCGCCTGGGTGGGGCTTGCGTCCTGTCGATGCGGTAGAACACCGCATCGACAGGACGGCGATGGAGCTCGACGCTACGGCAGACAGTCGATGACCATCGCTGACGGGATCGCGGACACGCGACGCCGCCCGGTACCGAATCGTCAAACGACACGCGGGCGCCACACGAAACGGTGCTGGAAGGTTCATCGCACCACTTCATCCCGTGAGCGAGTCGGCCGAGGCGCCCGAATGGGCATATCGGCTGACCCAGCCACGGACCCGGGTCAGGGTTGCAGATCGGCGACGCCGAGGGAGAAGTTCAGGTTCCCCACCCCGAAGCGCGCGGCGCCCATCGTGATCAGGCCCGCTCCCTCGAGCCAGTGCGCCATCTGCAGACTGCCGATCGAAGGCCGAGCCGAATGGCTGCATGCACGGATGCATGCACAGTTGCAGTTGCAGTTGCAGTTGCAGTTGCAGTTGCAGTTGCAGTTGCAGTTGCAGTTGCAGTTGCAGTTGCAGTTGCAGTTGCAGTTGCAGTTGCAGTTGCAGTTGCAGTCGCAGTCGCAGTCGCGGCGAGCGTGCGTCTTGCGAGCATCAGCGCCACCGACGACGTTGGCAGCGCCCGTCCGCGTCCTCTCGGACCTACGTCGTCGCCCGCACCACGAGGATCGGGTCGTAGACGATCCGTCGATGCGTCTGGTCCGTGGTGTGGACGAGTTCCTCGAGGAGGCGGATGGCGGATCGTCCGATGAGCTCGCTCGACTGCCGGATCGAGGTGATCGGGACGACCGCGTGCGACGCGATCTCGAGGTCGTCGTATCCGATCACGCGGATGTCGCGGAAGACGTCCGTTCCCGCGCCGGCGACGAGGGCATTGACGACGCCCACCGCAAGCGCGTCGTTCGGGGCGATGAGACCGTCGGGTCGTGCAGCGGGCGGCCTGTCGAGGATCGCGCGGCCGATGGTGACGCCGGCACGCAAGCCGCGGGCGTCAGGAGCGATGCGTTCCAGCATCACGCCCGGGTGATCGCCGACCTCGAGCTGAGCGCCATGCCATCGTTCGATGACCTGGGACGGGTCTGCATCCGAGCCGATGAATCCGAGCCGGGTCGCCCCGCGTTCGACAAGATGCCGCACCGCGATGCGTCCGCCCGCGAGGCTGTCGGAGGCGACCGACGAGACGTTGCCGTCGAGCAGCGGCGGAGTGTCGACGAGAACGAACGGGACGTCGGCCTGCTCGGCGATGTCCAAGACGGCCCGCGGACTCGTGATCGGGGCGACGAGCAGCCCGCGAACGCGCTGCTGGAGAAAGGACCTGACGAGTCCGACCTCCTTGTCGTGATCGATATCGCTGTTGCCGAGGAACACGGAAAGGCCGAGCTCGGCCGCCTCCGCCTCGGCTCCCCGCGCCAGATCGGTGAAGAACGGATAGGAGACGTCGGGGACGATCAACCCGACTGACGTGCTCTGTCCGACGCGCAACTGCTGCGCCGCACGGTTGGGAACGAAACCGAGGTCGCGGATGGCGCGCTCGACCTTCCGGCGGGTGCGAACGCCGACGCGATCCGGCTTGTTGATGACGTTCGACACCGTGGCGGTCGAGACTCCGGCTGCGCGGGCGACATCGATGACGCGAACGGGCCCGCGGGGTTCACTCATCCGTTGGGTCCGCCTTCCGTTCCGCGAACACCGGCACGGGTTCGATGTCACCAGATGTTATCCGATTTAGGTTGCCACGATGCAGAGAAAACATGCTTGACACGCGATCTAACTCCTCACAAACTGTTAATCGTTTTACAGACGGAGGATCGATGGACGATCAGCTTTCGGAGGTGCCGTTCGCGGCCGAGCGCGTCGAGCTGGGCCGCACCGGGATGACGGTGTCTCGGCTGTGTCTGGGGACCGCCGGCTGGAGCGATGGACGCTCCGATGAGTCCGACTCCATCGCCACCGGGCTGCGATTCGCCGAGGGTCCCCTCAACTATCTGGACACCTCGAACAACTACGGACAGAGCGAGCAACGGATCGGCAAGCTCATCGCCGAACTCGGCGGCAGGCTGCCCGAGGACGTCGTTCTTCAGACCAAGCTCGATCGCGACCCGATCACGAACGACTTCTCTGCAGAACGGATGAGGCGTTCCCTCGAGGAGAGCCTCGGACGTCTCGGGGTCGACCGGCTTCCGATGCTCTTCCTCCACGACCCGGAGAACACGACGTACGAGTTCGCGATGTCCGAGGGGGGACCCGTCGAGCAGCTCGTCGCCTTCCGCGACGAGGGAATCGTCGACCACATCGGCATCTCGGGCGCACCCGTCGACATGCTCACTCGATTCGTCGACACCGGCATCTTCGATGCTCTCATCACCCACAGCAGGTACACCCTGGTGGACCGCTCGGCGACAGAGCTCATCAAGCATGCGAGCGCCCTGGGTCTGGGCGTGCTCAACGCGGCGCCGTTCGGCGGGGGGATTCTCTCGACCCACCCCGTTGCGCTCGACCTGTACGGCTATCAGAAGGTGTCGCGGCCGGTCCTCGACGCGGCACACGCCATGGGTGAGCTCCTGGACGGGTACGGGATCCCGCTGCCTGCTGCGGCGCTCCAGTTCAGCATGCACAACCCTGCCATCCACTCGACCATCGTCGGCGCGCTGACGCCGCAACAGCTGGACGGACTGATCGAGCTGGCCGCGTTGCCGATCGCCGAGTCCGTCTGGAAGGAGCTCGACGACCTGGCGCCCGGCCCAGCCGACTGGCTCGACTGAGCGTCTCCGGTCTGCACCGGCAACCGTCACATCCGCACCAGCACCTGTCACATCCGCACCAGCAACTATCGAAGGAGATAACCATGACTCGGAGAAAGCGGGCCCTGCTGCTCGCGGTGGCGGTCGCCACCGCCGCCGTCTCGGTCCTCGCAGGCTGCAGCTCGAGCAACGGCTCCGGCACTGCATCCTCCGGCGGTGTCGTGCATCTGACGTTCACCAACTGGGACAACGGCATGCAGACCCTTGTGGACACCTGGAACAAGGAGAATCCGAAGATCCAGGTCAAGCTGATCAAGCCGTCCGGTACCGGCTACACGCTGTACAACAAGCTCATCACCGACAACAAGGCGGGCACCAACCCCGATCTCACCGAGGTCGAGTATCAGGCGCTGCCGATGATGGTGTCGAACAAGGTCGTCGTGCCGATCGACAAGTACGTGTCCAACCTGTCGAACTTCAGCAAGTCCACGCTGTCGCAGGTGCAGTTCGAAGGCAAGACCTACGGCGTGCCGCAGAACGTGTGTCCGCTCGTGTTCTTCTACCGCAAAGATCTGCTGGCCAAGGACGGAATCACGACGCCGCCGGCCACGTGGGACGAGTTCGCCAAGGACGCCGCCATCGTGCACGCCGCGAACCCGAAGCAGTACCTCATGAACTTCGATGCGGCCAGCCCTGAGTGGTTCGCCGGACTCGCTGAGCAGGCCGGTGGGAACTGGTGGTCCGCGAGCGGCGACACATGGTCGGTGAACATCGACGACGCCGCAACCCAGAAGGTCGCCTCGTATTGGCAGAACCTCCTCGATCAGGGCGTGATCGCCCCAGGGCCGAGCTGGTCGACCCAGTGGAACACCGACATGAACACGGGCAACATCCTCGGATGGGTCTCCGGCCAGTGGGCGCCGAACCAGTTGCCAACGATCGCGCCGGACACCGCAGGCGAATGGGAGGCGGCTCCTGTCCCCGCGTGGACGGCCGGCGACAAGACCATCGGTACCTGGGGCGGGGAGGTCGAGGCGGTCACGGCCAACTCGAAGCACCCGGCGGAGGCGGCGAAGTTCGCGAACTGGATGAACAACACTGAAGAAGGCATCAACCTGCTGATCAAGAACGTGCAGGTGTTCCCGGCCGCGGAGAAGTACCAGTCGCTGCCGGCGCTCAAGACGCCCCCGCCGTTCATGAAGAACCAGGCCGACTACAACACGCTGATGAAGCAGCTGGCCTCCAACGTGCGCGGCTTCGACATCTGGGGCCCGAACGCGAACATCACGTTCAACAGCTATTCGGATGCCTTCGGCAAGGCCGTGCAGAATCACTCGTCCTTCCTCGACGCGCTGAAGACGGTGCAGGCCGACACTGTGAGCGATATGAAGAAGACCGGTTACAAGGTCAAGTGAGTCGGTTCGGATGCGAAGCGGTCCGGGCATGAGGACGCCGCTTCGCATCCGTCGCCGGTGGGTGCGGCCATTCGCGCCCACCGGCATCCGAATCCCGGTGCGCACGACGCGCGCCGCTCGTTCTGCCACCTGAGGGATGATCGATGACCACCTTGCACAGCGACGATGTCGCAACGGCACCGCCGGGATCGCGGCGAACACGGCGCAGACGGCGAGGACCCGCCCTGCCCGTTCTGCTCGTGGCCCCGGCCGTGATCCTCCTGCTCCTGTTCACCTTCGCTCCTGCCGTGTACGCGTTCGTGCTCAGCCTGCTGAAGGTACAGGTGACGGGCGGCCTGCTCGGCACGTCCACTGCGCAAGTGTTCGCGGGTGTGGAGAACTATGTCGAGACACTGGCTGATCCGGAGTTCTGGTCGAGTCTCGGCAGGATGTTGATCATCGCGATCATCGGCGTGCCGGCGACCCTCTTCTTCGCCAGCCTCTTCGCCCTGTGTCTCGACGCGAACCGCGCGAGACTGACCGGAATCTGGCGGCTCGCGATCTTCCTGCCGTACGCGGTCCCTGGCGTCATCGCGTCGCTGCTCTGGGGGTTCCTCTACCTTCCTGCCACCAGCCCGATCGGCGGCCAGTTCATCGACTACTTCGGAAGCACCGGCATCTTCTTCGCCGTGGCCAACGTCGCCACGTGGGGCGTGATCGGCTTCAACATGGTCGTGTTGTTCACGGCGTTGAGGTCCATCCCCGCTGAGATCTTCGATGCTGCGCAGATCGACGGTGCCAGCGAGCTGCAGATCGCTCTGCGCATCAAGCTGCCGATGATCGCTCCCGCGATCTCGATGGTCGCGTTGTTCAGCGTGATCGGTGCGCTGCAGCTCTTCAACGAGCCGACGACACTCAAGCCGCTCACGAACGCGATCAGTTCGACCTGGGTCCCGCTGATGCGGGTGTATTCCGATGCGTTCGTCAACAACAACATCTACGGCGGGGCGGCCAGCGCCTTCACCTTGCTGGTGATGACGGTCGGCGCGACGGTGCTCGTGAACGTCGTCGGCAACCGGATCAGCAGAAGGAGCGCGCGATGACTCAGGCCGTGAGCAATGCGCGGGGCGGATCCACGACGCTGACGCGCGCAGACCACCGCGCCGGACGGCCGCCTCGTGGCGGAGCCGCGCGGCGGGCCGGGCTCGTTCCGACGATCATCCTCATCGTCGGCTCGTTGTACTGCGTGCTGCCCGTTCTCTGGATCCTGATCGCGTCGACGAAGTCGAACGGGGAGTTGTTCTCGACGCCGCCCATGCTGCCGTCGTTCACTGGCGCATTCTGGGACAACCTCGTCGGGATCGTCACCTACGACAACGGCATCTGGCTGCTCTGGGCGTTGAACACCGTGATCTACGCCGTGGGAGGCGGAATCGTGTCGACGCTGATCGCAGGCGCCGCCGGCTACGCCCTCGGCAAGTACACGTTCTGGGGGAGCAAGGCGGTCTTCCGCACCATCGTGGCTGCTGTGCTGCTGCCGCCGGTGCTTCTCGCGGTGCCCCAGTATCTCCTGCTGGCGCAGGTCGGCCTCACCAACACGTACTGGAGTGTGCTGCTCCCGCAGCTGGTGAGCCCGTTCGCGATCTACCTCTGCAAGATCTACGCCGAGGCGTCCGTTCCCGACGAGATCGTGGAGGCGGCGCGCATCGACGGGGCGAGCGAGTGGCGGATCTTCCACTCGGTCGGACTCCGCCTGATGTTCCCCGCCCTGATCACGGTGTTCCTGATCCAGTTCATCGCGGTGTGGAACAACTTCCTACTGCCGTTCGTCATGCTCTCGAACAACGAGCTGTATCCGCTGACGTTGGGCATGTACGGCATGATCATGCCGACAGGCGGCCAGCCGAACCAGTACTCGTTGGTCATCGCGGGCGTGCTGCTGTCCATCCTGCCGTTGGCGATCATCTTCCTGTCGTTGCAGCGCTTCTGGAAGATCGACCTGCTCTCCGGCGGCGTGAAACTCTGAACAAGAAGGCGAGTCGACACCATGTATCCCGATTCCCCCCTCTACATCGATGGCCACTGGATCGACGGAGAAGGTCGCTCGCACCTCGCCGTCGAGGATCCTGCGACCAAGCAGACGATCGGTCGGGTGGCCGTCGCCACCGACGAGGATGTCCGCGCGGCGGCCGAAGCGGCAGCCCGGTCCTTCCCGTCGTGGAGCCGCACCTCACCGCACGAACGGGCTCGGATCCTGATCGCGGCCGCCGAGAACCTCCGCAGGCGCAGGGACGAGATAGCGAACGCGATGACGCTCGAAATGGGCAAGCCGCTCCGGGACTCCCTCGACGAGGTCGACTACACGGCCGACATCATCGACTCCCTCGCGACCGAGGCACCACGCCGGTACGGCAACGTGCTCCCGACGGCACTCGACGACGGCAGCACCGTGGTCATCGAGGAGCCGGTGGGGCCCGTTGCTGCCTTCACGACCTGGAACTATCCGCTGACCGTGCCCGGTCGCAAAGTGGCGGCCGCGCTCGCCGCCGGCTGCACCGTCGTGATCAAACCGGCCGAGGAGACACCGGCCAGCGCCGTCGCACTGGCCCGTGCACTGGACGAGGCAGGTCTGCCCGCCGGTGTGCTCAACATGGTCTTCGGCGATCCGGTCGCCATCTCCTCGACGTTGATCGCGTCGCCCCTCATCCGCAAGGTCTCGTTCACGGGATCCGTCGCGGTCGGCCGTCAGCTCGCAAAGGCGGCGGCGGAAGAGGTGAAACCGATCATGCTCGAGCTCGGAGGCCACGCTCCGGTCATCGTCTTCGAGGACGCGGACCTGGATCAGCTGATCGCGGGGGCGGTGGGAAGCAAACTGCACAACACCGGACAGTCCTGCGGTTCGCCCATCCGATTCTTCGTGCAGCGGTCGATCCACGACGAGTTCGTGCGGCGCTACGCCGCGGCACTGGACGCCGTCCAAGTGGGGAGCGGCATGGATCCGGCGACCGAGATGGGCCCGCTCGCCAGCCGAAGGCGCTTCGATGCGATGCGTCCGCTGATCGACGATGCGGTTGCGAAGGGTGCGACGCTGGCGGCGGGCGGATCCGGCGACGACAGCATCGGATACTACTGGCGGCCGACGCTCCTGGTGGCGGTCCCCGACGACGCCGACCTCATGCAGGTCGAACCCTTCGGTCCGATCGCCGTGACGGCGCCGTTCGACGACGAGGACGAGGTCGTGGAACGTGCGAACGATGTCGAGTTCGGACTCGCGGCCTACCTGTTCACGGCATCCGCAGATCGTGTGCTGAGGCTGCCCCGCCGTCTTGATGTCGGGATGGTCACGATCAATCGCTTCGGCGTCGGAGCACGGGACACATTCTTCGGCGGCCGAAAGAAATCGGGATTCGGGTCGGAAGGTGGACCAGAGGCCGTGCAGGAGTACATGGTCAAGAAGCTCGTGGCTCAGGCACCGGCGTAGTCGTCGGATCCGCTGCAGAGTTCGGTTCGCGGAAAGCAGCCGTTCACCTTTCGTTTCACCGGCAACTCCATGGTGTAGCGCGTGCGTCTTGCTGCTCTCCGTCCCGCGGTCGTCACCGCGTCCGCCCTGGTTCTCGCCGTCGCCGGTCTCGTGGCCGTGCCGGCCACGGCATCCGCGAGTCCGGCCGCCTCGAGCGTCGCGATCACCGAGTTCGCCTACGGCGGGCTGATCGGCGGTTCGAGCGTCGGGGGTGATGGCGAGTACGTCGAGGTCACGAACGTCGGCGCATCCGCTGTCGATGTGAGCGGATGGTCGTACGGCACCACGGCAGCGCCCGGCACGGTCTCGCTGTCCGGCTTCGGCACGCTCGCTGCCGGGGAGTCGGCGATCATCACGGATGTCACGCCCGCCGAGTTCCGCGCCGACTGGGGGCTCAAGGACTCCGTCAAGGTGGTCAACGACGGCAGCACCACCCTGAACAATGGTCCGAAGACGATGTACCTCTTCGATGCGGATGGCAGCACCGTCGACTCGGTGTCGTATGCGTCCGGCTTCCTGTCGGGCGGCAAGGGGCAGTCCGCATGGGTCGACGCGGATCACGTCGGCGCGAAGTCGGACACCACCGGGTGGACGTTCTCCACGGTCGGCGACGAGCAGGAGAGCTGGACGAGCGCCACAGGATCCGTCGGCTCTCCCGGCACGTCGAGCCTCGGCATCGGCGACGCGTCGGCGGTGCGCAACCCGATCAGCGGTGGCGGCGACGGTGGCGCGCCGCCGGCGACGGATCCGAACTGGGCCGACATCGTCATCAACGAGGTGACGTCCGACAACGACAGCATCGGCTTCGCACCGCTGCCCACCCTCTCCGACGGCGTCGAACTGTACAACAAGGGCACTCACGACGTCAGCGTCGCCGGCTGGAAGCAGATCGACAGCGGCGCCGCCACCGCCGCGACGGACTTCTCCGGCAGCCTGTACGTGAACGGCGTGCTCTCGACGACCATCCCCGCCGGCGGCTACGGCGTGTTCCAGTCCACCAAGGGCCTCTCCAGCGGCGGCGACGCCGTGAAGATCTACACGCCGGATGGCACGCTCGTCGACTCGGTGGAGTGGACGGCCGGTCAGGCCGGCGTCGACGAGACGGTCAACGCGGATCACACGTACAAATCGCTCGCACGCTGCCCCGACGGCGGAAGCACCTACCTCGAGGTGACCGCGGCGAGCTTCGGGACATCGAATGCTGCCGCGTGCGCCACGGGCGTGCCGCCGCTGACCTCCGGCAGCACTCCCGAAGCGCCGTGCCAGACCGAGGACTCGGGCGACGCGCCTGGCACCGTCCCCGCGGATGCCACGACCTGGCCGGGCAGCGCCACCCCTGCCACGATCGACGCCCAATGCGCGTGGGTGACCAGCGAATCCGGCCAGGACCTCAGCGGCCTCGCCTTCGATCCGTCCCATGCGAATGTGCTGTACGCGGTGAAGAACAAGAGCCACGTGTGGCGTCTGCTGAACGAGGACGGCACCTGGGTGAAGGACACCGCGAACGGCTGGGCGGATGGCAAAGACATCCGCTTCCCGAACGGATCCGGTGCACCCGACTCGGAGGGCCTCACGGTGGGTCCCGACGGTGCGCTGTACATCACCACCGAGCGCGACAACGACGCGTCGAACGTTCCGCTGGACTCGATCCTGCGCTTCGACCCCACCACCTCTGCCACCACGATCTCGGCGACGGACCAGTGGGTGCTGACCGATGACCTGGGCTTCGCTCCTACCGATGCAGCCGACTCCAACCTCGGCTTCGAGGGCGTCGCGTTCGTCCCGGACGGCTACCTCACCGCGAACGGCTTCCGCACGGACGCCGGCACGCTCTACAACCCGGCCGACTACCCGAACAAGGCAGCCTCCGGCCTCTTCTTCGGCGCCATCGAGAAGACCGGTCACCTGCGGGCGTACGTGCTGAACACCGACCACACCTACACGCGCGTCGCCGACATCGACAGCGGCCTCGCCGGCGTGATGGACGACTCGTTCGACGCCGACCTCGGCGGAATCTGGGCGCACTGCGACAACACGTGCGGCAACGCGACCACGTTCCTGGGCATCGGCGGCGACGGCCACTTCCAGGTCGAGCACACCTACGCCCGTCCGGCCGGCCTGCCGAACTACAACCTCGAGGGCTTTGCCGTCGCGCCGGCCTCCACCGCGGTCGACGGGCAGCGCCAGGTGCTGTGGACGGATGACGGCAACCGCTTCGGCCACTCGCTCTGGGCCGGCACGCTTTCCGTCGACCTGAGCACCGCACCCGGTGGCTCCGGCAGCGGCGTCGTGCTGAAGCTCGGTTCGTCTTCAGTGAAGCCGGGCGACCCGATCACGGTCACCGCCGGCGGTCTCACCGCCGGGACGACGTACACCGTGACGCTGCACTCCACGCCTGTGGAGCTCGCGAGCGGGTCAGCGGGATCCGACGGATCCCTCACCCTCACCGGCACCATCCCGGCCGACACCACGGCTGGGGCGCACACGATCACGGTCGCGGATGCCGCGGATCCGGACACCGTGCTCGCTTCGGCGCCGCTGACGGTCGAGGCTGCGGGCGGCGATGCAGGAACGGCGGCCGGATCGGGATCTCTCGCGTCGACGGGATCCGATCCGCTGCCCATGCTGCTCGGCAGCGCAGCGCTGCTGCTCCTGGGCGTCGGAGCGCTCGGCGCTCGACGTCTCGCGCGCAGGCGCCGCGCATGATCGTCTGAAGGGATCGGGCTCACCCCCACCGGACCGTCACCGGGGACCAGGGATTCCCCGGTGACGGTCCCTTGACCTTCCACTGGTCCGGCCCGAGAGGCACTCTGACGCGTTGTCGAGCGCGAAGACTGGTCATGCGGGCGCGGAATGCGCCCGACATGACAGGCGAAGGACGTACCGATGCACTCGACGAACGACCGCAGGACCGACCTCTACGGATACCTGCTGACCACGGGCTCGCGCGAACAGATCCTCGAAGCGCACGCGGCTGCGTTCGGAAAGCTGGGACCGGACGATCGCGAGGCGCTGTTCCGGCGCATGCAGGAGGTCTCGAGAACGCCGGCGGAGCATCCGCAGACCAGCGGCGCGGAGGAGCTCGCACGTCTCGCGACGGACATCGAATTCGATTCGCCGGGGCGGCTCTCGATCCTCCTCGAGTCGCCGGCGGCGTCTGGCGACTACCCGACCCTGCTGGATGCGGTGGCCCACAACATCCCGCGCCGCATCGAGACGGTGACGGCCTTCCGCGAGTGGTCGTCGAGCGTCGAGGACGACTGGTTCGACTGACCGTCGTCGAGGCGGACACGCCGCCGCCGCTCGGCTGACCGGGCACCGAGGCTCGTCCGTCCATCCGGCTTCAGACGGGCTCCTCGACGGCGGATCCCTCGACTGCGCGGGCGTAGCGCTCGGAGAGCAACCGGAGCCGTGGCACGAGCTCTGCCGGGGACTCCACCGTGAAATCCATCATCAGCATCCCGATGTAGGCGGCGACCGTGTCCAGACTGTCCGCGCCCGTCACGAGCACGCAGGTCTCGTCGTCGATCGGCTCGACGACGCCGACCGTCGGATTGATGCGATCCAGCACGGACTGCGCAGGAGCCGCGATCCGCAGACGTGCGTGCACCGCCCATCCGCTGGCCGCGATCGTCCGCATGGCGAACGCGGTGTAGTCCCCGCCGGGAAGGGGCTGCGGTTCGAACCGGCGGCGGGTCGGCATCCGCAGAGACATCCAGTCGACGCGGTAGGTGGCCCACGTGCCGAGCGCAGGATCTCGCGCCACGAGATGCCAGCGTCGCTGCCAGCTGAGCAGACGGTACGGCTCGACGAGCCGAGCATCATCCTGGTAGTCGAATCGCAGCCATTCGACATCGCGGATCGCCGCAGCCACGGCCCCGAGCACGGCCGCGTCGACCTCGGGATCGGGGGCATCCGTTCCGATGTTCTCCTGGCCCCGATCGATGGTCGAGCCGAGAGCGTCGACCATGGGCCGAAGCCGCGCGGGCAGCACCTGTTCGATCTTGGCTCTGGCGCGGGCGCCGGCTTCCGCGATGCCGGTGACTCCGGCCGCGACCTGCAGACCGACGGTCACCGCGACCGCCTCCTCATCGTCCAGCAGAAGCGGAGGCAACCGGCCCCCTGCACCGAGCCGGTAACCGCCGACCGCGCCACGGGTCGCATCCACCGGGTATCCGAGGTCGCGAAGCCGTTCGATGTCGGATCGCACCGTGCGTCCGCTCACGCCCAGCCGTTCGGCCAGCTCCGAACCCGTGCGTGCGGAGCCGGTCTGGAGAAGGGAGAGAAGGGCGAGCAGCCGGGCAGAAGGACTGGACATGCGACTTCCTGAGGTGATTGATTATTAGGAATGAAACAAGCCTAATTGCTCCGTAACGTGGAACACATGAACACGACAACCGGTCTCGCGATCCACCCCTTCACCGTCTCCGTCAGCGACACAGAGATCGCCGATCTCCGCGAACGCCTTGCGCGCACCCGCCTCCCGCAGCCGGCCCCGAGCGACGATTGGACGACCGGAACTCCGAACTCCTATCTCCGCGAGGCGATCGAGGCCTGGCGCGAGTTCGACTGGCGTGACGCTGAGGCGCGGATCAACGCCTTCCCGCACTTCGTCGCGAACGTCGACGGCCAGGACATCCACTTCATCCACGTCCGCTCCGCTCACGCGGGAGCGACGCCGCTGCTGCTCGCTCACACCTACCCCGGATCGTCGGTCGACTATCTGGACCTGATCGAGCTGCTGGTCGATCCGGTGGCGCACGGCGGCCGGGCCGAGGACGCCTTCGACGTCGTCATCCCCGACGCGCCCGGCTACGGCTTCTCGCAGCCGGTCGTCGACGGCGGCTGGACGACGGCCAGGGTCGCGAGCGCATACGACTCGCTCATGCGCGGTCTCGGCTACGACAGCTACGGCATCCACGGATCCGACAACGGCGCGATGGTCGCCAGGGAGCTAGGACTCCTGAACCCCGACGGATTCATCGGCCTCCACGTGCTGCAGCTGTTCTCGTTCCCCTCCGGTGACCCGTCGGAATTCGAGCGGCTCGAACCCGCCGACTACGCCGGCCTCGAGCACATGCAGTGGTTCCAGTCCGTCGGCGGATACAACACGATGAACGCCTCACGTCCGCAGACCGTCGCGGCGGGACTCAGCGACTCGCCGGTCGGTCTCCTCGCGTACAGCGAGCTGTTCAACAGTTTCGGCAACGGCACCTCGCTCGTGCCGTTGGAGAAGATCCTGCTCGAGGTCAGTGTGAACTGGTTCGCCAATGCCGCAAGCGGCATGAGCCGCAGCTACTTCGACAACGCGCAGGCGCAGGCCGAACCGCAGATCAACCACGCTCCCACCGGCGTCGTCGTCTTCAAGGACGATTTCCAGACCATCCGAGTGTTCGCGGAGCGCGACAATGACAACATCGTGCACTGGAGCCGCGTGGACGAAGGCGGCCACTTCGCGGCGCTGGAGCGGCCTGCGCTTCTGGCCGACGACATCCGTGAGTTCTTCGGCGCTCGGCGGGAGGGCTGAACCGGGGCTTTCCAGGCAAGAGATCCCCCGGGGCCGACGGCTTCGGGGGATCCGTCGGGTGGTGCCCGAGGGTAGCGCGCACCCCGAGTCGGTGGCACTGTTACTGACTAGTCAGTAACAGCATCTGCTGACGTCGGTGAACGTTCAAAGGAGAACCAGCATGAGTCGTACCATGCCATCGCGTCGCGCGTTCAAGGGGGTGAGCATCCTCGCGTCCTCCGCCCTCGCGCTGACCGGTATCGGCCTGTTGTCCGCTGCGCCGGCATCCGCTGCGGCACCGGCCGACGGTTCGACGGCAGGATGCCAGCCCGACGCCTCGTACGTCGCCCCGACCGCACCCGCCTTCGGTCCGAACGTCGTCATCCTCGACCCGAGCATGACGACGGATCAGATCAACGCCAAGCTCGCCGCCGTCTCGAATGAGGAGGAGTTCTCATCGAATCGGTACCAGGTGTACTTCCTGCCTGGCACCTATGGGTGCGGCACCAACACGACGAACTCCGGTCCGGACGCGGCGACCGACATCGTGAACGCGAACGTCGGCTTCTACGAATCCGTGGCGGGCCTCGGCGGATCGCCCGACGACGTGACCATCAACGGCGCGCTGCACGTCGAGCCGGTGCAGTCGAATCCGTCCGCCCCGTGGGAGGGGCAGAGCCCCGGATCCCTGGACAACTTCTGGCGGTCCCTGAGCAATGTGAAGATCAACCCGATCCAGGAGCCGCTCGGCGAGGATGCCACCCGCCAGTTCCCGGAGGGCATCACCGACCCGAACACGATGCGCTGGTCCGTGTCGCAGGCCGCGCCGCTGCGCCGCGTGGACATCGCCGGCAACCTCACGCTGATGGGACGGTTCGGCGCGTACGCGAGCGGCGGATTCCTCGCCGACTCGAACGTCGACGGCCTGGTGACCAACGGATCCCAGCAGCAGTGGTACACGGAGAACAGTTCCGTGGGATCGTGGTCGAACGGCGTCTGGAACCAGGTGTTCTCCGGCGTCACGGGTGCGCCGGCCGATGACACGTATCCCAGCCCGCCGTACACGACGCTGAGCTCGACGCCGGTGAGCCGCGAGGCGCCGTTCCTCTACGTCGACGGCGGTCGGTACAGGGTGTTCGTGCCGAACGCGAAGCGGAACGCGTCAGGTGCGAATTGGTCGACGGATGCCGCCGCCGGCACGTCCCTGCCGATGAGCGCGTTCTACATCGCGCATCCCGGAGACTCGGCGTCGAAGATCAACGCGCAACTGGCATCCGGGAAGAACCTCATCGTCACGCCAGGCGTATACAAGCTCGATCACGCGCTGCGCGTGAAGCGGGCGGACACCGTGATCCTCGGCCAGGGCGAGGCCACGCTCACGCCCACGCGGGGCAACGCGGCGATCGAGGTCGGCGACACCAAGGGTGTCAAGATCTCCGGCCTCACCATCGACGCGGGCGCCGTGACGAGCGACGTTCTGCTGCAGGTCGGGCCGACCGGTGCCCGGGTCAGCGACCCGAGGGATCCGACCACGCTGTGCGACGTGTTCGTGCGCATCGGCGGATCCCAGCAGGGGAGCGTGAACACCGCGATCGTCGTGAACAGCAGCAACGTGCTGCTCGACGACATCTGGTCGTGGCGCGCCGACCACGGCAGCGACGTGGGCTGGACGCAGAACACCGGGAAGCACGGCCTCGTGGTCAACGGTGACGACGTGGAAGCCAACGGCCTCTTCGTCGAGCACTACCAGCAGGCGCAGACCGTGTGGAACGGCAACGGCGGCACGACGATCTTCTACCAGAGCGAACTGCCATACGACCCGCCGACCCAGGCCGACTGGATGGACGGCACCCGCGACGGATACGCCTCGTACCAGGTCTCCGACACGGTCACCAGCCACCACGCCTACGGGCTCGGCATCTACTCGTTCTTCGACCCGACGCGCGAAGCGGGCGGCGTCGACCAGAACGTGTTCGCAGAGTCGGCCATCCAGGCGCCGGTGAACCCGAACGTGGCATTCCACCACGTCGTGACGCAGTTCCTCAGCGGAGGCGGCGGCATCACACACGGCGTCAACAGCACGGGTGACACGGTCTCGGCGACCTCGCCGACGGGATCGACGGCGTACATCGTCGACTACCCCGCGGCCGGAACGCCGGTGACGACCGTGCACTTCGCGACGCAGGGAGCGCGGGTCAACGGCGCCGGCTTCTACAAGGGCGGCTCGGTCACGCTGACGGTCTCGACGACGGGCGACACGGCTGCCGTGCTGACCGCGGTGATCGACGGCCGCGCGCCGGTGAGGGTGGCCCATCCGCTCAGGCTCGGCAAGGGATCGCACACCGTGACCGTGACCGCGACGGATGCCGCAGGTGACGTCGAAGCGATCGGCACCTGGCGCGGGAAGGTGGTCGGCTGACCCACGAGCCGCTTCACACGCTCGGCATCCGCCCGAGTTCGAACTGCAGAAATGGCTCCAAACGTGTCCCGTTTGGAGCCTTTTCTGCCGTCTGAGCGGGCGCGCCCCGCCAGTCGAGGACCTCGCGGCGTCCATCGGATCCCCGCACGGTCGCCAGAGTCCGCCACGAGGTTGAGCGATTGGCGTACACGCGCCGCCCGCGGATCTCATCCAGCCGCGACCACGAGCGTGTGCTCGAGCGGCACTTCGCGTCGACACTCCGGGCATCCGGGGCCGGGCCCGGCGTGTCGTGACGAGGTGCCGCAGCTCGACACGCGGCGTTCCGAGGTTCGCTCGTGCTTCAGAATGGAGCGGGTGACCGACGTGACCGACGACAGCCAGCCGTTCGCTCAGCAGCCCCGTCGCCGATCGGGCATGCTGCTGGTTCCGACAGCAGCGCTGACCTGGGGTCTTCAGTTCGCGTTCTTCAACCCGGCGCTGGCGCTCGTGCTGGCCGGCCCCTTCGGGGCGACGGATGCGCAAATCGGCCTGGCCCTCGCGCTGTACAACGCGAGCGGATTCATCTGCTCCCTGGTGATCCCGATGATCGCCGACCGAACGGGCAGCTACCTCACCGCGATCATCTGGTGCGGGATCGCCACCCTGCCGATGACCGCGGTGCTCGGGTTCTCCAGCCTGCTGCCGGTCGCGATGGTCGCTCTCGTGCTGTTGGGTGGCCCGGCGAGCGTCGGATCCTCGCTGCTGTTCGCCCAGCTGCGAGCGAGTGGCGCGTCGCCGCGCACGGTCATCAACACCCGAGCCGTTGTGTCGTTCGCGTGGGTGGCAGGGCCGCCGATCGCGACGCTTCTGGTGGGGTGGTTCGGTGACCGATCCGTGCTGGTCGCGATCGCGGCTGTGTCGCTCGTCGGCCTCGCGACGACGATGGCGCTGCGGATCCGCCAGCGGTCGCCCGAGCATGCCGCCCGCGCGGCCGGTGAGGCGTCGGAGAAGGGGGTCGCGTATCCGCTCGTCGCCGTCGGTGCTGTCGTGGTGGCCTTCATCGCGCTGCAGGCCACCAACTATGTGGTGACGACCGTGATGGCGTTGTTCGTCGCGAACACGCTGCAGTTGCCGGTCTTCTGGGCCGGCATCGCTCTCGGTGTTGCCGCGGCAGCGGAGATCCCCGCCCTGATGGTCATCGGACGTCTGTCGCGACGCTTCTCCAGCCTCACGCTGATCGCGACCGGATGCGTCGTCGGCGCCGTGTTCTACGTGCTCATGGCCGTCGTGAACGGTCCCGTGCTTCTCCTGGTCGCGCAGCTGCTGAACGCCGTGTTCTTCGCGATCGTCGCCGGAGTGGGCCTGACGTTCTTCCTGGAGATCATTCCGCGGCCGGGGCTCGCGTCGGGTCTGTTCACGAACATCCGCCGCATCGGCGCCATCATCTCCGGCGGGATCATCGCCCTCACCGTCGTGATCGGCGGTTACCGCGCCATGTTCCTGGTCTGCGCGGGGCTCACGGTGTTCGCGCTGATCGTGATCGGCGTCGCTGCGGGCGTGACGCGGAGAGCAGCCGCGCGAGGCGGCAGCGCGGCGTGATCCGATCCGCCGCGTCGGCGCGTACGAAAGCCGGAGTGATCGCGCTCTCGCGCCGAAAACCGCAGGATTCCTCCGGTTTTCGGTGCCACCTCCGGTTTTCAGTACGACCTGACAGCAGGACCTGACAGCAGGACCTGACAGCAGGACCTGACAGCAGGACCTGACAGCAGGACCTGACCGGGAGTGATCCGGGCGGGGTCCGACTCGGGGGCCACGCCGCGCGATCGGGCTGAATCGATTCATTCGGGGTGCTAGCGTGCCCGATGTCCCACCGGGCTCAGCGTCCGTCGTCAGGCGAATCGCGGATGACCGGGTCTGCCCCCCGAAAGGTCACCCATGCCGTTCTCCGCCTTCGGCGTCATCACCGACGCAGCCCGCCTCGATGCAGCCTTCGTGGCCGGAGTCGATTACGTCGAGCCGTTCATCGTGGACAACGTGGTGGTGCCGGATGGCGCCGGGTGGCGTCTGGCTGACGCGTATCGCGGCCGCAAGCATCCGTCGTTCGCGGTCCTCGTGCCGGGCTCCCTGCAGCTGATCGGTGCGGAGAGGAGCGCCGAGGGCAGTGCCGCGGGGAGTACCGACGGCCGAGCGGATACCGCGCGAGCGTACTTCGAGCAGGTCTTCCCGATCCTCGGCGAGGTCGCCGAACCCGGCGCCAAGGTCGTCTTCGGATCGGGGCGTTCCAGGACCGTGCCGGACGGCGTGAGCCCCGAGGACGCGCGGGATCAGTTCGCGGACATCGTGCGGATCGCGCGCGACACGGCAGCGGCATCCGGTCTGCGCGTCATGCTGGAGCCACTGCACGCCGGCGAGACGAATCTGATCAACTCGATCGGCGAGGCGGCCGAGTTCCTCGACGCGTACGGGATCGACAACGTGCCGATCGTCGCGGACCTGTTCCACATCATGCTGCGCGGGGAGCCGCTCGACGCCATCCTGGAGCACGCCGCGCGGATAGGACACGCCCACATCGCCGACAGCGGCCGCCGCCACCTCGGCTCGGGCGACTGGCCGTGGCGGGAGTTCCTCGCGACGCTGCAGCAGGCCGGATACGACGGCAGTGTGTCGCTCGAGTGCAACTGGGGCGAGGACTTCGAGGGTGAGGTGCGTACGTCGCTGGAGCTGCTACGGGCGCTGTAGCGCCCCGTGGCAAGACTCCTACAGTGCGGCCACACGCCCGCACCCACCGCTCACGAAAACCGGAGTGATCGCGCTCTCGCGTCGAAAACCGCAGAATTCCTCCGGTTTTCAGTGCCGCCTCCGGTTTTCAGCACGCCCTGACGACGCGACCTGACACGCGGGCCGCGGGGAGGCGCCGCGCACGCAAGGACACCGCGACGCCGTCACCGTGGCACCGTCACCGCGACGCCGCCATCTCCGGCGTCCTGCGGAACATGACGGCTGTCGCGACGGCGAGCACGACGATCCCGATCGACTCGATCACGACGGTCTGCGGCACGAGGGTGAACGTCCACACCTCGCGGATGCCGAAGAGGCCGACCGTGAGCGCGAGGAGGAGCGCCAGGAGTGTGGCGACGAGGAACAGCAGGCTCAACACGGTGGCCAACTGGAGGAGTCTGCCGCGGAGGACGAGCATCCCGACCGCCAGCACGAGCGCCGCGATGGCGTTGAGCACGAAGAGCACTCCGAGTGTGCCGCCGACGCCGTCGAAAACGAGGAAGAGGTGGATGCCGCCGACGATGACGAGGATGATCGCGCTCAGGATGCGCATCAGCCATTGCACTGGCTGGCCGGTTTCGGACATGTCCCTACTCGCTTTCTGTCCCGCCTTGCGTGCGGAGGCCCTTTCCGGTGACACGAGGGAGTGGCCCGAGTGGTTCATCGGCCTGCCCCGGTTCGTCGGCGGAACGTGACGCGTGCGAACGGGCGAGCCACACGACGTCCCGTCCGAACGACTCGACGAGCAGCAGGAGCGCCGCGGCGGCGAGGATTCCGTCCAGGGGCTGCGGCAGAATCCGTGCGGCCACGATGGTGAGCGCGATCCCGCAGCTGGCGGTCACCACCTTGCGCCAATAGCGCGGCTGCAGGGTCGCCCGCATCCACGGCAGCAGCCATCCGGCGGCGACGAAGGCGTACCGCATCAGGCCGATCGCGAGCACCCACCATCCGACGTACCTGGCGTCGTAGACGCAGAGCACGAACAGCAGGAACGCGTCGACCTCCATATCGAACCGGGCGCCGAGCTCGCTCTCGCTGCCGGTGCGCCGCGCGACGATTCCGTCGACGGCGTCGAGGGCGAGCGCGACGGCGACGATCGTGACGAACACGGCCGTCGGAACCGGTGTCTGGAACGACGCGGCGACCATGGCGGTCGCGACCCCGACCAGCACGGACCGCGTGGCCGTCACGGCGTTCGCCGGTCCGAGGCGCGTGGCGTGTCGACGAGCGAGCCCGAGCGAGAGCAGCAGTGACGACACGAACAGGTAGGCGACGCCGAAAGCCCAGCCCGCGAGCGACAGCGGCATGAGCAAGCCCACGAGGAAGAGCGCGGCGCATCCTGCGAGCGCCCACCACCACGGCGTGACCTGAACCATTCCCTTGCGACCTCCGTGTGTTCATCATGGTCGTGATGAGGAACACGCTGCACGGCCCCTCTGCGGTTCATCGTGATGAAGCGGATGACGCGATCGCCCTCTGGACGACCGGCCCTGGCGTGGCCGAGTTGCGGCACGAGCCGCAGCGGCGGGCGGGGGAGGGCGAGGCATCCGTCCGCACGCTGTGGACAGGGGTGAGTCGTGGCACGGAGACGATCATCGCGCGCGGCGAGGTGCCGCAGAGCGAGTGGGAGCGGATGCGCTCACCCTTCCAGGAAGGCGACTTCCCGTTCCCGGTGAAGTACGGCTACCTCAACGTCGGGGTCGTGGACGACGGTCCATCGGAGTGGCGGGGGCGGACCGTGTTCTCGCTGCATCCGCATCAGTCGCGGTTCGTGGCATCCGTCGACGCGCTAGTCCCCGTCCCTGAGGGAGTGCCCGCGCGGCGAGCGGTTCTCGCCGGCGCGGTCGAGACAGCAGTGAACGTGTTGTGGGACGCCCGGCCGTTGATCGGCGACCGTGTGGTGGTCGTCGGTGCGGGGATGATCGGATGCTCCGTCGCGGCGCTGCTGCGCGGCATCCCCGGTCTCGTGGTCACCCTCGTCGACATCGACCCGGCCAGAGCCGCCGTCGCATCGGCGCTCGGCACACGGTTCGCCGCGCCGGACGACGCCCCGTCGGATGCGGACGTCGTGATCGAGGCGAGCGGATCCGCCGCCGGTCTGGGGCTGGCGCTTCGGCTCGCGCCGACGGACGGCGAGGTGATCGTCGCGAGCTGGTACGGCAGCGGCGAGGTGCCCCTCGACCTGGGCGCGGACTTCCACTCGCGTCGGCTGACCATCCGCTCCAGTCAAGTGGGCGCGGTTGCGTCGAGCCGGCGGGGACGGAGGACGACCGGCGAGCGTCTCGCGCTCGCCCTGCGACTGCTGGAGGATCCGGTGTTCGACGCGCTCCTCGGCGGCACCTCCGGATGGCGCGACCTGTCGTCCGTGGTCGCATCCCTCGCCGCAGGCACCGCCGACGACCTGTGCCACACCATCGATTGGAGCGCGGAATGAGCTTCAGCGTCACGGTGCGCGACCACCTGATGATCGCGCACAGCCTGAAGGGCGAGGTCTTCGGCCCGGCGCAGAACCTGCACGGCGCGACGTTCGTCGTGGATGCGACGTTCCGCGCATCCGACCTGAACGCCGACGGGATCGTGGTCGACATCGGACGCGCGACCACCGAACTGCGCGAGATCGTCGCCGCGTACTCGTATCGCAACCTCGACGAGGATCCTGACCTGCAGGGCATCAACACCACGACGGAGCGGCTGTGCCAGGTCATCGGCGATCGGCTCGCCTCGCGTGCTCGCGACGGGGTGCTCGGATCCACACGGCTCAGCGGGATCGCCGTCACGCTGCACGAGTCGCACGTCGCATGGGCGTCGTACGAGGTGGCGCTCTGATGGACGGAGTGCGCTGATGGACGGGACGCGCTGATGAGCGGGACTCGGACGGACACGACACCGGCGGCGGCGGCGGCAACGACACCGACCGCAGCGGCGGCAACGACACCGATCGCAGCGGCGGCAACGACAGGGGTGCTGTGATGGCCGAGCGGATCGTGTGGTTCCTCGTGCCGGAGGGGATCGACGATCCGGCACGGGTCAGCGGCGGCAACGTGTACGACCGGGAGATCCGGACGGAACTGCGTGAGCGTGGCTGGAGGGTGAACGTGGTTCGCGTCGCGGATCCGGATGCAGAGGGATCCGCCAAGGTGGCCGCCGCCGTCGACGCCGTACCGGACGGCGGCCTCGCGCTCGTTGACGGACTGGTGGGGGGCTGGGCGGCGGCCGAACTCGCGGCGGCGAGCACGCGCATCCGCCTCGTCGTCCTCGCGCACATGGTCGCGGCAGCCTTCCCCGATGCGTCGAGCGCGACCGCGGACGCCGAGCGGCGGTCGCTGGCGTGCGCTCGACGAGTGGTGACGACGAGCCGGTGGACGGCCGACCAACTCGTGCGGCGCGGGCTGGCGGAGAGCGACAGCATCACCGTCGCAGCCCCCGGAGCGCACCGGCGTGCACCCGCCACAGCCTCCGAACCAGGAGGGGAACTGCTCTGCGTGGGCGTGATCGCGCCGCACAAGGGCCAAGACCTCCTGCTCGACGCGCTCGCCCTCGTATCGGAGTCCGGTTGGACCTGCACGTTGATCGGATCAACGACCGCGTTTCCCGCGTTCGCGGCCCGCATCGCAGCTCAAATAGCAGAGAGGGCCGAGTTCGGTGCGCGCGTGCGGATGGCGGGCGTGTTCACGCCCGACCAGCTCGACACCGTCTACCGTCGGACCGCGCTGCTCATCGCGCCGTCCCGTGTCGAAAGCTCGGGGATGGCGCTCGCCGAGGCGCAGGCGCGCGGGATCCCGGTGGTGGCCGCCGCCGTGGGCGGCATTCCGGACACGCTGGGCATGGGCGCCGCCGGGATGAACGGCACGCCACGGGGCGGCGCGATGCTGGTACGCCCGGACGACGCGGCAGCGTTGGCGGATGCGCTGGACGCGTGGCTGCAGGATCCGGGGCTCCGCGATCGGCTCCGCACGGAGGCCAGGCACGCTCGCACGCTGCTGTCCGGATGGCCGGAGACGGCCGCCACGGTCGAGAAAGCGCTGGTGTCGGCATGACCTCGATCTCGATCGTCTCGCCGCAGTGGCTCGCGCTCCGAGCCGCAGCCGATGATGCAGCACGCTCGCCGGAGCTTGCTGCCGAGCTGCGCCGCCTGCTCGCGCACGGGTCGGTGCCGTCCGCCGGCCTCGCGATCCACGACCTCGGTTCGGGATCCGGCGCGATGACCAGGTGGCTGGCACCGCTGCTGCCTGGTCCGCAGCGGTGGGTGCTGCACGACGGCGATGCCGGCATCCTGTCGCATGTCGAGCTCCGGTCGGTCGTCGACGATGCCGGCCGACCGGTCGAGGCCGATCTCAGCGTGGAGGATCTTGCCCAGTTGGCTCGGTCGGCGTTCGACGGTGCATCGGCGGTCACGGCATCCGCGGTGCTCGACGTCGTCACACGAGAAGAGGCCGAGCGGATCGTGGCGGCCTGCGTCGCGGCCGGAGCACCGGCGCTGTTCAGTCTCACGGTCACGGGCGACGTGCGGCTGTACCCGGCGGATCCGCTGGACGCCGTGATCCGCGACGCGTTCAACGACCATCAGCGGCGAACGGCCGGCGGTCGACGCCTGCTCGGGCCGGATGCCGTACCGCTGCTGGCGAGGCTCTTCGCCGCAGCGGGCTGGCGGATCCGCCTGGCACCAACACCGTGGCGCCTCGGACCCGACGACGCGCTGCTGATTCATGCGTGGCTGGACGGATGGGTGGACGCCGCGATCGAGCAGCGCCCGGCCCTCATCGGGGTCGCCGAGGACTACCGCCGCCGACGTCACGCCGCAGCGGCGAGGGGATCCCTCCGGCTGATCGTCTCGCACGAGGACCTGCTCGCATGGCCCGCGTGATCCGCCTGGTGGGCAGGGCGCGCGGGGGGCTGACGATCCTTGCGGCCGTCGCGATCGTCGTGGCGACGGTGCTCGCGGTCGGCGTCGGGCCATTCCTGAACGGGATCGCGTCCGTCTCGCCCGCGACGATCGCGATCGCCCTCGGGCTCACCGCGATCGCCACGGCCGCCGCGGCGTGGCGGTGGCGCGTCGTCGCCGCGCACCTCGGCATGCCGCTCGCCTGGCGCGACGCGTTCACGTCCTACTACCGCGCCATGTTCCTCAACACCGTGCTCCCCGGCGGAGTCGTCGGAGACGTGCACCGTGCCTACGCGCAAGGGCGCCGCGAGCAGCGCATGGCCGTCGCTGCACGCTCCGTCGTCGCAGAACGCGTGGCCGGTCAGATCGTGCAGACCGTGGTGACGCTCGCCGTGCTCGTCCCGCTCGGGCTCACGTCCACACTGGGACCGCTGTCGTGGGCGGGCGCGGCACTCGCCGTGCTCGTCGCAATCGTGATCGGTGCGGTGGCCGCGACACGACGCGGTCGCGCAGTGCTCGCGCGGGAAGGGCGGATGCTCCGCCCCCTCATCACACGTCCGCTCGCCCTCGTCGCCCTCGTCGTGTCCTCGGTCGTGGTCGTCGCCGCGTACACGACGACCTTCATCGTTGCCGGACTCGCCGTGGGGGTCGAGACCGAGCCAGGGGGTCTCGGTGCGGTGGCGCTCGTGGTGCTGTGCGCATCCGCGATCCCGATCAACGTGGGCGGATGGGGTCCCCGCGAGGCGGCCAGCGCATCCGCCTTCGCACTGATCGGGCTGGGCGCGGGTGCAGGGGTGGCGGTGTCGGCGGCGTTCGGCGTACTGACGATGCTCGCCGTGGTGCCCGGGGTCGTGGTTCTGCTGGGGGACGGCATCCGGGCGCGCCGACGGGCCGCGGCAGGCGATCGCGCTCGCCACGGAACGCGAGTGCCGGCACGGGGGAGCAGCGCATGACAGAGCGTCCGTACGTCACGCTGAGCTGCGCGATGTCCATCGACGGATATCTCGACAGCACAGGACCGCGCCGGCTCCGCATGTCGAACGCCGCCGACTTGGACCGCGTCGACGAGGTGCGCGCCGCGAGCGATGCGATCATGGTCGGAGCGTCGACCGTGCGACGCGACGATCCTCGCCTCCTCGTGCGCGATGATGCGCGGCGCGAACGCAGGATCGCCGATGGGCTGGCGTGTTCCCCTGCGAAGGTCACCGTCACCTCGAGCGGCGACCTGCCGCCCGATGCGGCGTTCTTCACGACCGGAGACGCGGCGCGGATCGTCTACTGCCCGAGCGAGACGGAGGGTCGCCTGTGCGAAAGACTCGGCGACCGCGCGACGGTGATCGGACTCGGTGAACGCGTGTCCATGGCCGCGCTGCTCGACGATCTCGGGAGCCGTCGAGGCGTGCGGCGTCTGATGGTCGAGGGCGGTGGCAGTGTGCTGACGCAGTTCCTGACGGCAGATCTCGTCGACGAGCTGCAGCTGGTGATCGCGCCGTTCTTCGTGGGGGCGGCACAGGCGCCTCGGGTGGTCGGCTCCGGACGATTCCCGTTCACGCCGTCGCGTCGTGCGCGCCTGGCCGAGACTCGGCAGATCGGGGACCTCGTGCTGCTGCGATACGCGCTGTCGGAGCGGATGCCGTGACCGGGCCCGTATCGACCCCGCCAGTGCCGACACCACCCGTGTCGACCACAGCTGCACGGACTGCGCCCGCACGGCCCAAGCGCTCGACCCGGCGCCGGTGGAGCCCACTCGCGCTCGCCATCGCCGTCGTGCTCCTCGTCGTGGCGCCGCTCGTGCCGGGGATCCTCTCGGCCGGATCCGCTCTCGCGCTCGTCCGGGTGCCGGTGGAATCGCTCGTGATCCTGCTCATCCTGATGGTGATGCCGTGGCGGTGGGTGCGGATCGTGCTCGCCGCAGTCTTCGGCACGGTCGTGGTCGTGGCGATCGCGCTCGCGGGCATCGACGTCGGATACGAGCAGGTGCTCGACATCCACTTCGATCCTGCCGATTGGCAGCAGCTCGACGACGCGCTCGGCGTGGTGTCCGACTCGATCGGATCCGCCGCGACCACGGCACTCGTCGTGCTGGCCGCCGTGCTCGCCGTGGCGCTGGCCGTCGCGCTCGCGTGGGCCGCGCTGCGGGTGAGTGCTGGCATCCGCCGCCATCTGAAGGTGGGGACGGCGGTGCTCAGCGGTGTGACCGCCGCGTGGATCGTCGCCGCGCTCGTCGGGTCTCAGCTCGTCGCCGGTCAGCCGACGGCGGCTGCGGCATCCGTCGATGCGATCGGCACGGCCGTGTCGCAGGTGTCGACCACGTTGTCGGCGCAAGCGGGACTGCCTCGAGCGATCGCGGACGATGCGTTCGCCGAAGAACCGGCATCCGACCTGCTCACGGCGCTGCGCGGCAAGGACGTCGTGTTCGCCTTCGTCGAGAGCTACGGGCAGGTCGCCGTTCAGGGCACTGACTTCTCCCGCGGGGTGGATGCCGTGCTGCGCGATGGCGACGCCCAGTTGAAAGCGGATGGCTACACCGCCCAGAGCGCGTGGCTCACCTCTCCCACGTTCGGCGGGCTCAGCTGGCTCGCCCATTCCACGCTGCAGACCGGCCTGTGGGTCGACGAGCAACCGATCTACAGCACGGTGATCCGCAGCGATCGCTTCACGCTGAGCGACGCGTTCCGCAAGGCGGGCTGGCGCACGGTGAGCGATGTGCCATCGGATGCGCAGCCCTGGCCGTTCGGCACGTCCTTCTACCACTACGACACGCTGCTGAACGCCGAGAACGTCGGATATCAGGGTCCGCGGTTCGGATACGCCCGCATCCCCGACCAGTACACGTGGAAGTACTTCACCGACCACGAGCTGAGCGGACCGCACCAGCCGGTCATGGCCGAGGTCGACCTGGTTTCCTCGCACACACCGTGGGCGCCGCTGCCGCAGCTCGTGCCGTGGTCGCAGATCGGCGACGGCTCGATCTACGACCCGCAGCCCGCGCAGAGCGAGTCCTCTGGCACCGTCTGGCAGAACCCGAAGACCGTGCAACAGTTCTACGGCCAGTCGGTGCAGTACTCGCTGCAGTCGATGTACTCGTTCCTGAAGAACGTCGACGATCCGAACCTCGTGGTCATCGCGCTCGGGGACCACCAGCCCGCGACGATCGTGAGCGGCAAAGGCGCGAACCACGAGGTGCCGATCAGCATCATCGCGAAGGATCCCGCGGTGTTCCGCTCGATCGCCGCATGGCACTGGTCGTCGGGACTGCGGCCGACGAGCGCGTCGCCCCTGTGGCGGATGGACGCCTTCCGCGACCGCTTCCTCACGGCGTTCGGGCCGTGAGCGGTGCGCTTCGCGCCCACCTCGCCCGTACGCCGGTCTCCGTCACCCTCGGCCGTCACACAGTGCGGGTCGCGCGGAGGCACGCTTGCTGATCGTCTTCCCCGGTCACACGCTGTCCGCGCGCGCGAGACGCTGCGTGCCGCGCTTGAGCACTGCGACAGCCGTGGCGAGGTCTTCCGGGTCCTCGCCGTCGAACGAGATGGCCAGCGATGTGCCGACCGGGTCCGGCAGCGACGCCCACAGCGTGCGACCTGCTTCCGTGAGGTCCAGCACACGCTGACGCTGATCGGTGCTGTGGGCTCGCTGCGCGATGAGCCCCTTGCGCACGAGCGTGCTCACCACGGAACTGAGGCTGGCGCGTTCGACTCCGAGGGTGTGGCCGAGATCCCGTTGGAGGGATGGGCCGTCGTTCGTGAGCTGGTAGAGGACCGCCCACTGCGTCCAGCCGAGGTCGAAGGGACGCAGGATCGCCTCGATGGCCGCGCGGTTCGCGTAGTAGTACTTCTTCGCCCACGCCCCCACCGAGTCGTGCTGGTCGTCCGTATCGTTTGCCACCAGACATCATGACGGCGACGGTCGTCACAATGTCAAGCCGGTCACCACGGGATGTCCACGTCGTCCCACCGTGTGAACGTGCCGCCAGGGGCATCCGGTCCGAGCAGTGCCACGCGCACGATCTCGCGGGAGCCTTCCTCGACGCTCTCGGTGCCGGCGAACCCGTTGAGCTGTGTCGCCGTGAAGCCGGGGGATGCCTGGTTCACCTTGATGCCGGTGCCCTCCAGCTCGATCATCATGGCGAGCCCCATCGCGTTCAGTGCCGTCTTGGAGGCGGCGTAGATCGGGCCGAACGCCTGGCGATACGGGAACGATGGGTCGGCGTTAGCGGTGAGCGATCCGGCACCACTCGAGACGTTGACGATGCGGGCATCCGTCGATTCGCGCAGCAGCGGCAGCATCGCCTGGAAGACGGCCAGCGCACCGAAGACGTTTGTCTCGAATACCGCTCGGACCTCGTCGAGCGACGCGTTGCTGGCCATCGCCGTCGTGAAGTACTCGGGCGTTCCGACCTGGTTGCCCGAGGTATTCGAGATGCCGGCGTTGTTCACGAGCACGTCGAGACGTCCGCTCTCGGAGCGGATGCGCGTCGCCGCAGCATCGATCGACGAGCGATCCGTGACGTCGAGCTGGAGCGCGATCGCGCCGGCACCCAGTCGGGCCGCCGCCTGGGTGCCGCGCTCGAGGTCGCGGGATCCGACGAACACGGTGTGGCCCGCAGCGACGAGCTCCTTGGCCACCTGGAATCCGATGCCCTGGTTGGCTCCCGTGACGAGGGTGATGCGATCCGCAGACATAGGATCTCCTTGGGTTCGTTTGCTACCTGACATTTATATTGTCAGGTAGCAAACGAACTGTGTCAACCATGCCATGAGGCTCGGGCGCTCACTCGTGCTCCGGCAGCAGCGGCGCTGTCAGTCCCGGGTCCCGCCCGAGATGCGCGGCACGGGAGACGGATGTCGCCCCGAAGCGTTCCCGCACGGCGTCGAGCACCGAGTCGAGGCGTGCTCCGTCGTCCCAGTCGATCGGCAACTCCGGCTGGATGCAGTCCGCTCGCCCCAGCTGAGATAGCGACACGCCGATGAGCGTGATGCCGCGCTCCGTGATCTCGGGAAGAGCCGCGGCGAGCAGGCCGTGCGCGACGGTGAGCAGCATCCCCGTGCGGTCGGTCGGGGAGCGGAGGGTGCGCGAACGGGTGGCCTTCGCATAGTCGCCGTAACGGAGGCGCAGCACGACAGTGCGGCACACCCGCTCCTTGTCGCGGAGCCGGCGGGCAAGCCGATCGATGATCTGGGTGAGGATGAGGTCGAGTTCCTCCGGCGGACGAGGACGGGAGCCGAGTGCACGCTGCGAGCCGATGGATCCGCGTCGCCGTGTGGTGTCGACCGGTCGCGGATCCCGCAGCCTGGCCAGCGCGTGCAGGTGTGCGCCGGCAGCCTTGCCGAGGAGCCTTTCGGCGCTGGATTCCTCCAGCTCGGCGAGTTGTCCGACAGTGCGGATGCCGAGCCGATGCAGCTTCTCGGCCGTCACTGCGCCGACTCCCCACAATCGTTCGACCGGAAGGGGGAGCAGGAACTCCTGCTCGCGGTCCGGTTCGACCACGAGCAGCCCGTCGGGTTTGCTGACCGCGCTGGCGACTTTGGCGAGGAACTTCGTGCGCGCGACGCCCACCGAGATGGCGAGGCCGACTTCGGCGCGCACCCGCTCACGCAACCGAACGGCGATCTGCTCCGGTGTGCCCGCGATGCGCCGTAGCCCGCCGACCTCCAGAAACGCCTCGTCGATCGACAGGCCCTCGACAAGCGGAGTCGTGTCGCGGAAGATCGCGAACACGTCCTTGCTGGCCGCCGAGTACACCTCCATGCGCGGCGGAACGACCACGGCGTCTGGACACAGCTCGCGCGCCTGCCGTCCGCCCATCGCGGTGCGCACGCCGCGGGCCTTCGCCTCGTAGCTCGCGGCCAGCACGACTCCGCCGCCGACGATGACCGGACGACCGCGCAGCTGCGGCGCATCCCGCTGCTCGACCGAGGCGTAGAACGCATCGAGGTCGGCGTGCAGCACGGTCGCCTCACCTCGCATCCGCACTCCGATCAATCGAACGTATGTACGAATGATCGCACGCGCTGGAGACAAGTTGCCGCCAGGGTTTCGCGTGGGAGTATCGGAATCCCCCAGCTACCGCGCGCGATACAACACGGCGCTGTGCTCCTTCGGCGCGAATCCGCGCTCGAAGTCGCGTTCGTTGGGGACCCAGACCTCGCGCCAGAGCGCGTCATGGGATCGCCCCATTCGCCGGTCTCTGGCCATTCCGCGCTCGGCGGCGGTATCGAGGTCGACGTCGCACCAGATCGTGAGGTCGATAGAAGACAGAGCTTCGGGATGGAACAGGCCGATCAGGTCGACCACCAGAAGATCCGTCGTCGGCACCGGCTCCGGAGCGGAGAGCTCGCCGCGCGCCCAGTCGAGCCGGCGGAACGTGCTCGGCATCCCCGTGCGGAGCGGCGCGAGCACCTCGTCCACCAGACGCGTGCGTTCCACTCCGTCCCAGTCGGTGGAGCGTCGATGAGAGCGAACCGGATCGAGGAAGTCGTCGCCGCGCATCCGCACCGCTCCCGGCAGCGCCGCCACCAGCGACCTCGCGAGCGTCGACTTGCCTGAGCCGCAGTATCCGGAGATCCCGGCCACGACCGGATGGTCGCTCGCACGACGCAGTGCATCGAGGTGCTCGATGAGTGCCCGCTCGTCCATCGTTCGAGCATAGGGAGATGTCGGCGGGCGCCCGTGCTCAGACAGTCGTTTCCGTCTGGTCGTTGTGGCGTGCTGCGAACAGCGGTGAGAAGGCGACGATGAGGGCCGCAACCGTGAAGACGGCCGCGCCGATCCCGATGGTCACCCGGTACCCGAGGAGCGTTGCGAGAAGTCCGGTCAACAAGGCCCCGAAGAAGAACAGGACGCGATTCACGGTGCGAATTGTCGAGTTCATCCGCCCCTGGATGCCGTCGGGCGCGACGGACTGCCGGTAGCCGGTGTCGTTCGCATCCTCGATCCCCATCGCAAGGCAGTAGACGAACTGCGCGGCGGAGACCACGACGAGAGGGAAGGCCGTGCCGCCGGCGTCGCTGAAGGGCAGGACGGCGAGAGCGACCCACGGGAGGATGACGAGCACACGCCCGAGGAAGATCGCTCGTCCCGCTCCGAGCCGTTCTCCCACGCGTGGAGCGACCAGGGCTCCGAGGAACCCGCCCACTCCGCCGAACGCCAGCGCGACTCCGTACGCCCACGGCTGGAGGTCGAGCTCGCGGAGCACGAAGACCGCGAACACGGTCGTCACGATGCTGTTGCCGAGGAACCAGGTGTGGACCGACAGTGCCAGCGGACGCAACGTCCGATGGTGGTACGTGTATCGCATTCCTTCGGCGATGTCGTAACCGATGTGACGTCCGGGCTTGCGAGGGGCGGCCTTCGGCTCGTCGACCTCGATCCGCGACTGGAGCACGGCCGACACGGCGGTGATCACCGCGTCGAACGCGAACAGGATGGGCGCACCGAGCAGGCCCAGCAGCGCGCCGCCGATCGCGGGTCCGGCGGTGCCGGCCACCGTGCCGCTCTGACCGAGCCGGGCGTTGGCCATGACGAGTGAGTCGCGCGGAACAATGCGCGGAAGGAGCGGCTGAGCCGCCGAATCCGCGAAGAGGATCAGCACGCCGAGCACGAGCGTGACAATCGCCAGCGACCAGAAGGTCAGCGTCCCCGTCAGCAGGAGCACCGGAATCGCCGCGAGCGCGAGCGCACGCCCGATGCTCGTGAGCACGAGCGTGCGCTGCCGACGCCAGCGATCCATGAGCGCACCGATGATCAGCCCGAGGAACAGGTAGGGCACGACACCGAGAGCACTCAGGATGCTGATCTGCACGGCCGTCGCGTGCAACACGGACACGATGAGGACGTTGAACGCGACGCCGGAGATCGAGCTTCCCAGCGCGCGGATGCTGCTCGCGGTCCAGAAGAGAGCGAACGCCCGGTGGCGAAGGACTTCGCGCGGCCGGGACGCGACGGCGTCCCCGGTCGGGTGCGCGCCGTCGTCCACGGTTCGAGCCTATCGATCGCGATTGCGGCCGGAATCGCCCTTGCCCCGGCATCCTTTCGTCTGCTGGAATCCAGCGTGCGCTTCACATCCGAGACGGTGACCGACGGCATCCGCGAGCAGCTCTACACTCTCGGCGAGATCCCCGGCGTGCTCTGGACGCCCGCGGATGCGACTACCCCGCGTCCGCTGGTGCTCATCGGGCACGGCGGCGGCTCGAGCAAGAAGGGATGGGAGGTCACGTCCCGCGCCTTTCCCTTCGTCACGACCTGCGGGTTCGCGGTCGCCGCCATCGACGCTCCGGGCACAGGGGATCGCCCTTTTCACCCGGAGGTCATGCGGCTGGTCTCCGAGATCGATGGGCTGATGGATTCGGGTGAAACGTTCGAGGCCGAGAAGCGAGCCATGTACGAAACGGTGGTCGCGGAGCTCATCCCCGACTGGCAGGCGACGCTCGACGAGCTGCAGAACACGGAGTTCGTGGACGAGAGCCGGCCGATCGGGTACTACGGCCTGTCTCAGGGTGGCGAGCTGGGCATCCGTCTCGTTGCAGACGAGCCGCGGATCGGCGCGGCCGTGCTCGGCCTGGTGGGGAGCGAATGGCTCTTCGAGCCGGCCTCACGGATCACGGTCCCTGTCGAGTTCCTGCTGCAGTGGGACGACGCGAGCAACCCGCGAGAGGACGTGCTGAGCCTCTTCGGGGCGCTCGGATCGGCCGAGAAGACGCTGCACGCGAACCCGGGCAGCCACTTCCGCATCCCGCCCTTCGAGATCGACAGCGCCGTTCGGTTCTTCGCCCGCCATCTCGGTGACGGGGCAGCGACCTGACGATGCGAGTCGTGGGTGCGGCCGCGCAGGCTGCGTGCCGGGTGGCAGGATTCGGAACGTGAGTGAATCGGACGAGGCTCTCGTCTATCCCGACCTCGACGCGGGCGAGCGCACCACCCTCGCCCAGTTCCTCGACCTCTACCGCGAACGTGTGCTGCGCCGCTTCGGCGTGCTGTCCGACGAGCAGGCGCGAACCCGAAGCCTGCCCGCGACGAACCTGACGCCCGGCGGCATCGTGAAACACCTCGCCCACATGGAGGACCACTGGTTCACCGCCAGGGCCGGATCGCGAGAGCTCCCAGAACCGTGGGCATCGGCGCCGTTCGACGATCGCCCGGACTGGGACTTCGAGTCCGCCGAGGATGACTCGGTCGAGGAGATCATCCGGCTCTATCGGGGCGCGTGCGAGCGCAGCCGCGCCGTGTTCGCGGGTCTCCCCAGCCTTGAAACGCGTGCGACGCGTCCGTCCTTCGGGAGAGGGACCGTGACCCTGCGATGGGTCATGGTCCACATGCTCGAGGAAACGGCGTGCCACGTCGGACACCTGGAGCTGCTCACCGATCCGTACCGACGCTCGTAGCGGCATCCGCATCCGCCACGTCGGAGGTAGCTGCCATGCTGGGCGCAACCGGCAGGAACGAGATCACGATGACGCGCGACCACGCGGACGAATCCGGTGGAGACGCTCGCGGCGTGGCGCCCGGCTGCACCGTTCCAGGGTGCGCCGATGTCGTCGCGACCGGCGCGCCCGTCCCGCTCTGCGTCCACCACCTGGCGCTCGGCGCCGACTGGGTCGCTCAGGAGTTCGGCGTGCACGACGTGCTGCCGACACCGTGTCCGGCGTGCGGGGCGCGGGTGGGCGTCCGGTATCCGTCCGGGTGGGTGTGCTCGGTCTGCGAGTGGGTGTACGGCACGAGCCCCGACGCCGAGCTGCCGCTGCCGCGCGTGGACGTCGTGTACTACATCCGCTTCGACGACCGCATGAAGATCGGCACCTCGAGCAACCTTCGGCAGCGGATGTCGCAACTCTGGCACCACGAGCTGGTCGCCTTGGAACGAGGCGGACGTTCCCGTGAGCGTGCGCGTCACGAGCAGTTCGCGCCGTGGCGGCTGGGCACGAGCGAATGGTTCCACCTCGTGCCAGAGCTCATCGAGCATGCGGATGCGCTGCGCGCAGGGATCGAGGATCCGTGGGAGCTCTACGCCCGGTGGGTCAGTGAGGCGATCGCGCTGCGGGGATGAGCACTGATCCGCGTCAGAGCAGGTACGCGTCCACGAACAGCGGACCGCGGATGACGCGCAGCTCGTAGATGATCCGCTCGTACGTCTTCCGCGTGACGCCCGACGCGACGATGTCGTGCGGCCCGATCGCGGGGAGCCGTCCCGTGCGGATCCGTACCACCTCCCATCCGGATGCGCGAACCGCGCGGTCCTTGCGCTCATCCGTCTGCTGACGCTTGCCGACGTGCTCGAGCCCGTGGCGTCCCGTGCTGTCGTACTCGATCGCCACGCGCAGCTCGGGCAGCAGGATGTCGGGCCAGACCTCGAGGTGATCGAAGAAGGGGCGGGCGACGCGGATGGCGTTGCATCCGCTCGTCAGCGCCAGTCGCGCCTCGAGACCCGCACGAAGCTCAGCCTCGACAGCGGATGCCGGCTTGGGCGCGCACGGACTGAGGAAAGGAGTGCCGGTCGGCAGCTGGGGCGTCTTGTCGCAGAGGCGTCGCGGCGGCCGCCGCCTGGGAGCAGACATCCGCAGGGGCGTGCCGCTGGGGAGTCCCGCTTGTTGCCTCGACGGGGTGCTCGGTTCCCGTCCCGACGGGGTGCCCGGTCGCAGGCTCGACGGGGTGCGCGATTCCCGTCTCGACGGGGTGCTCGGTTGCTGCCTCGCTGGAACGTCTGGCTCCGACTGCGGAATGCTGCGATCGAGCACGAGGCTCACGCGCGGATTCGGACGCCCCAACGCCAGCCGCGTGCACTCCGGACACCACGCCGAACGCCGCCGACGCTGCCCAGGACGGTCGCGCTGCTCCGCCGGTGTCGCCACGAAGATGTGGCCGGCGTCGCACTGCCACTGCAGCAGCACTTCCGCCGCCGGAGGAATCTGCGTCAGCGTGAATCCCTGGTTCAAGTCGGGATGATATTGCCTGATGAGGGCGGGAAATGGCGCCCACGCCTCCCGGTAGGTGCCCACTGGATACGGCACATCGGTGCCGCGCGAGAACTGCCGTCTCGCCCACCACTGATCCACCGGCTCCGCCACATGCGGCACCTTAGGCGGGACCGGTGACAACGCTCAGCCCCTCGCGTCTCGCACCCACAACCGCGATGCGGTCCCGCCTGTCGTCGCCAGCACAAGGCGATCGTGGAACACAGCGACCACGGCGGTCGCGGCCTTCGCCGGCATCGGGAGCGGCGTCCAACCGGAGCAGTCGGAGCTCAGCGTGAAAATCTGCGCGACGTGGTCGAGGTCTGCGACGGTCCAGAGCCGTTCCGTTCCGGCGTGGCTCGCGTCGATTGCGTTCGTGCCGGCGGCATGGGAACCGGATGCCGGATCGGCGACGACCACCCCTGTCACGTCCACGAGCCCGCGGCCAGGACCGTTGGAGGTGGCGGTGACGCGGCCCGTGGCATCCGTCTGCCAGCAGATCACGTGCTGCTCGGATGCCAACGTGCTGCCGATCACCGCGCATGCATTCGACCAGCACGCGACCTGGCTCGCCACCGCGCTCTCCGCGTCCGGAAGCGTGACGCGCTGCCACGCGAGCCCGTCGCTCGAGAACCAGGCAAGCGGAGTGCTCGGCGGGCCCGATCGTCCGTAGTGTGCGGATGCGCCCACCAGCACGAATCCTGCCGGTCCCGCAGTCGCACCCACGGCGCTCGTCTGCTCGCCGTCGTTCGCGGAGAGGCCGGGCAGGTCCGTGTGCCGTGTCCACGTCGTCCCTGACCCGGACAGCCACACGGCGGCGCCGTATCGTCCCGGACCGTCCAGTGTGACCCGGCTGTCCCAGGATCCGGCCAGCAGCATGGTCCCGCCATACGCCGTCTCTGCGTCGGTCGTGATGGCATCCTCGCCGCCGAACATCGTGAACGGTTGCTCGTGTTCGGTCAGCGCGCCCGGACGGCGTTGCGTGCCGGGGTGTCCGGTCCAGGTCGTCGGACGCGGATTGCTGTGCGCCCCGCCGAACGCCTGCCCCCACGCGACGATCCGTTCGAGGTCACCGTGGCGATCGGTCGTGTCGACGGCACCCATCGTGAACTCGGCAAGGCGTCCGTATCCGGTGACCGGGTGAACCGTCAACTCCGTCCAGTGCTCGAGGTCGGTCGTCGACCAGGCCGCGGGCGCGCGGGCTGAGCCGTGCGGCATGGAGCCGAGGGCGAGCATCCGGTCACCGGCGATCAGGAAGACGAGAATGCGGGCAGCGGTCGCGGGCAGGGGGATCCCGGTCCATCCCGCCGAGGCTGCTTCGCTCCTCGCATCGGTTGCGCTCGGTCCGAGTACGGACCGGGGCTCGGACGCCGTGCAGCCGACGACGGCCGTGAGAGCAACGGCAGCGGCGATCGTCGCTCGCAGCATTCGGCTCGGATGCCACGAGCGGCTCTCGCGCGGGATCCCGCCCATGCACCCATCTTCGTCGCCGGCGGTGCGCTTCGTACCCCTGCCTTCGCCGCACCGTCGCGTGCACCCGGATGCGGGTCACGTCGGTGGACAGCGCCGTTCGGGTGCACGCGACGACGCCCGCGCTGCGCTCCACGGACGCCCTCCTCAGCGCGCGACCGACGCCTCACTCCTGGCGAACGCCTCGAGCAGCCGATCCGCCAGCAGCTCCGGGACCTCCTGAGCGACATAGTGGCCGACGTCGTCGAGGTGCACGAGAGTGACGTCATCGGCCGCGACCGCGCTGAACGACTGGTACGTGAAGTCGCCGCCGCGGGAGCCGATGGCGGTGACCGGCATCCTGAGCGGATGCTCGCCCGCCAGCATGCGCAGCTCGTCGCCCTCGGTGAGCATGCTGCGGTAGAGGCCGGCGGCGCCGGAGAATCCGTGCGGTCGTCCGTAGCCGCGGGCGTACTCGGCGACATCCGCAGGGCCGACGGCGGCTGACGAGACCTTGTACAGCGGATAGAGATACTCGCCGATGAAGGCTCTCGCCTGCTTCTCGAACAGTAGGCCTGCGATACCGGGAGCTGCGAGCGCACCGATGTACCAGGCGCCGCCGTTGGTGACATCCGCAAGTCGTTCCGCCCCGAATCCGGCGATGCCCGATTCGATCGCGGTGAGGCCGGCGACATCCGTGGGATGCGTGGCGGCGAGCCGGTAGACGGTGCTGCCGCTGACATCCTGCCCGACCACGTGGACCGGTCCGATCGACAGGTGCTGGATGAGTGCGTGAAGATCTTCCGCGGCGACCGAGCTGGAGTAGTCGTCGTCCGCGGTGTCCGAGTCGCCGAATCCGCGCAGGTCGACGGCGTAGACGCGGTGCCGGGTGGCGAGCAGCGGGATGAGCCTGTGGAAGGCCCACCAGGACTCGGGAAATCCGTGCACGAGGAGCACGGGTGAACCGTGGTCGCCTGCTGTGACGTAGTGCAGTCGGGTGCCGTTCACTTCCGCGAGGTCGTGGCGGACGCCGTCGATGGTGGCCTGGTCGTAGTTCATGGTGCCTCCGGCGATCGATCCAAGACAACCAGGTTGTCATAGTGAACGCATTAAGACAACCAGATTGTCTCGCGGCAGGAGAGCCACGATCCACGGGTCTTACGATCGAGGCATGTCCCGTGAAGGCGCCGATCTGGCGATGCTGCTCCTGAGCGGATTCCGCTACCTCGCCGACGAAGCGCGACAACGGCTGACCGCCAGGGGATATCCGGATGTGCGCCCCGCCCACGACTTCGCCCTGCGTGCTGTGCAGGCCGGGGCGGGCACGGTCTCCGAGGTCGGACGACGCACTTCGGTCTCCAAGCAGGCCGCGGCGAAGACCGTCGCGTTCCTGGAAGAGGGCGGATACGTGCTGCGTCGGCGCATCCCAGGCGAGGGGCGCAGCATCCGCCTGACCGTCACCGATCGCGGGCGTTCCCTGATGCGCGACGGCGAGGCGGTCTTCGACGACCTTCGCACCGAGTGGGAGTCCCTCGTCGGTGCAGGCCGCGTCGCCGATGTGGAGCTGAGCCTGCAGCGCCTCCTCGCCGGCGATGCGCACACCACTGTGGACTGACGCGACTCGCCGCGCGACGCCTCCGGTCTGCGGCATCCCGATTTACCGTGAGGCCATGGACGACGACATCGAACCCACTCCGGAGCAGCTGCTCGCTGCCCTGGATGCCGGTGAACTGGTCGAGTCCGTCAGCGGACTCACCGAAACCCAGCGCGGCGATCTCCTGGAGCGCGTGGCGCTCCTGGTCGGTGCGAACCGGTCGATCAGCCTCGACGAGTTCCGCAGCGAACTCGCCGACATCCTCGACTCCGGACCCACGTTCCACGCCGTGCTGCACGGCGGCGCCTTCGACGGCCAGGTGATGGAACTCGACCCTGAAGACTTCGAACGCGACCTCGTCTGCGCAGCGGTGGAACAGGCATCCGCTGGATCGATCCCGGGAAAACATCGTGCGCGCTCCGACCCGATGTTCAACTCGTTGTATCGCGCGCTGTCGGGCGAGCCGCAGCCCGGCGCCACCGTGCACTACGAATTCGGCGGGCTTGTCGACATCGGCGACCTCGAGCCGGAAGACGGGGATGACGCTGCCGAGCGTTCCGACGAGCCTGGCCATCGCTCCACGCGCAGCGACCGGTGAGCACGCGCGACTGACACGGCCGGGATCGTCGTCGCGCCCGTACTCGCTCAGGCGACGATGGCGTGCACCAGAACGTCGACGGCCAGCACGATGACCACGACTCCGACGATGAGGTCGGTCCAGGTGGCGAGGGATTCTTGCGGGTTCTTGTTCCTCTTCGTCACGTGCATGAGTCCCGCGATCAGCAGGAACACCCCTCCGGCGAGTCCAGCGGGAAGCGCCCAACCCGGCACGAGAGCGAGGAGCCCGGCCAGCCCCATCCCGATGTTGGCGGTGCCGAGTTCGCGCGCCAGCTGCCTCTCCTGAACGCTCGGGGCGGCGGCGCCCAGGATCGCGCTGGTCGGTCCCTTGCCGGAGACCTGAACGATGCCGGCCACGAGCAGGCGGGTGCCGACGCCCCAGAACACCCACCAGATGCCGAATGCGAGTACCGGGTCCCCGCCGAACAGCGCCAGTTGCACGACGCCGGAGACGATCGGCAGCACGATCGTCTGCGCGATGACCAGGATGAAGTAGCCCATGGCTGACAGTCTGCTCGCGCACCGGGACAACACGAGACACCAGCTCGAGGGTCATGTCGGCCTGCGGCCCGCGGACCGACAGCCCCTCCGATCACTCCGTGCCGGGTGCGATCAATCCGGATTCGTATGCGGCGATCACGAGTTGCGCCCGATCGTGGGCGTCGAGCTTCGTCATCGCGCGGTTGACATGGGTCTTCGCCGTCGACGGTGAGATGAAGAGGCTCTGCGCGATCTCGTCGTTCGAGAGCCCTCTGCCCACCAGCGCCAGGATCTCCGTCTCGCGCTCGGTGAGGTCCGGCGGCAGTGAGCGCGTCGGGCCGGATGCCGGTGCCTGAAGCGACCGCCTGATGAGCGTCCTGGTCGCCACCGGCGACAGCAGCTCGTCGCCGGCGTGGACGGTGCGGATCGCGCGCACGATGTCGGCCGGGTCCGCACCCTTCCCGAGGAATCCGGCGGCCCCGGCACGCAGCGCCGCAAGCACGTTCTCCTCGTCCTCGAACGTGGTGAGCACGAGCACCCGGGTGGAGTCCAGGGTCGCGTCGGCGCGGATGGCGCGGGTGGCGGCGATCCCGTCGGTGCCCGGCATGCGCAGGTCCATGACCACGACATCCGGATGCTCGCGCCGCGCGACCGCGACCGCCTCCGCACCATCGGATGCCTCGCCCACCACCTCGAGGTCGTCCTCGTGCCTGAGGAGCCCCGCGACCGCGGAACGGATGAGCGCCTGGTCGTCAGCGATCAGCACCCGGATCATGCCGCACCCCCTCGTCGCGTTCCCGTGCATCCTCGTCGAGGATCGTGTCGTCCACCGTGGCGACCGCGTCCATCGCGCCGGTCGGGCTCCCGGGAAGCATGGCGGTCAGCTCGAACCCCGTGCCCGTGCGGTCCAAGGTCAGAGTTCCGCCGACCTCGGAGAGTCGCTCCCGCATGCCGACGAGACCGTGTCCGGTCGAAGCCGTGCCGGAGGAGGATGCGGACGCCGTGGCTGCGGCATCCGTCACGGGGTTCGTGACGCGGATGGTGAGCCCGTCATCCGAATAGGTCAGCTCGAGCTCGGCCGTGCGGTCGCGACCGTGCTTGTACGCGTTCGTCAGCGCTTCCTGCACGACCCGGTAGGCGATCGGACCGACGCGTGCGTCCAGCGGATACGGATCGCCCGCGACGTGCACCTTCACCCTGAGCCCGCTGCGTGCGAATAACGCCAGCAACCCTTCGACGCGTTCGAAGTCGGGCTCGTCGACGATGTCGCGGTCGGCGGAGCTGCGCAGCAGTCCGAGCATGTCGTTCAACTCGGTGAGCACGTTGCGGGCCGCGTCACCGACGATGGCGACGGCGGCCTCGGCCTCATCCGGATCGCTGCGCAGCGCCCGTGCCGCGACACCGGCCTGCAGGTTGATCACGGCGATGCGGTGAGCGACCGAATCGTGCAGGTCGCGGGCGATCGCCAGCCGGTCCTCAGCGACCCGGCGGCGGGCCTCCGCCTCACGGGATTCCTCGGCGCGGCGCGCGCGTTCCCTTGCCGACTCCAGCGCGTCGAAGTACGACCGGATCGCCGACCCCAGCGCCGCGGCGAACGCGACGAGCACCGCGGGCTGCAGCGTTGCAGGCTCGGTCACATCGCCGGCGCCGAACCCGGTGCCCGCGATCAGCAGCGCTTCGAGCGGAAGCAGAACGATGAGGGCGACCGCGAAGCCGACCGTCAGCGCGCGTGAGCTGTAGCGGGCCACCGAATACATCGCGATCGCGACCGGCACCGTCAGTCCCGCCGAGTGAGGGGCGCCGAGCAGCGGCGCGACCATCGCGATGAGCGCGCAGCACACGAGTGCGACGACCGGAAGCCGGCGGCGGGCGAACAGCACGAGACCGGCGACCGCCATGTACGGCAGCACGAGCAGTCCGTGTTGTGTGACCGAATCCTGGGCGACGTCGCCGCGGCCGGCGGGAACGAACGACGCAAGGCACACGACCACGAAGACGAGCACGTCCACCACGATGTCGCGAGCGCGGAGAGGTCTGGTGGGTGCGGGCATCCGTTCTCCGTTCCGCTCGGTCGTGGTTCCGCTCGATGGTGGCCGGATGCCATGCGCGGGTTCGCGCGAGGCCGTGCGGCCGCAGCTTTCCACACCCAAGCATCGCTCAGTGCGTTGCGCGTGGCATCCCACCGCGGCGGGCATCCGGATACCGCGAACGCGGTAGCGAAGAGCCCACGACGGCGGGACGCCTCGCAACCGCCTGCTGTCGACACTGGAAGTGCGGGACTCGGCGCGCTGTGCGTCGTCCGGCCGAGTGGCGCCCCTGGCGTCCGGATGCCGGCCGCACGAGAGAGAACGGACAGCATGTCAGCGGTACTGGAAGCCCGCGACCTCCGGCGGGCATACGGGAGCGGCGCAGACCGCTTCGAGGCCCTTCGCGGAGTGTCGCTCAGCGTGGTGGCGGGGGAGAGCCTCGCCATCGTCGGCAAGAGCGGATCGGGCAAATCGACCATGATGCACCTGCTCGCACTGTTGGATCGGCCGACGTCGGGCTCCGTGCTCGTCGACGGCAGGGATGCCGAGGACGTGCGCGGCAGTGAGCTGGGCCGCCTGCGCAACAAGGAGTTCGGCTTCGTCTTCCAGCAGTTCTTCCTCAACGCGCACGCCAGCGTGCTCGACAACGTGTCGCTGCCGCTCGTGATCGCCGGCGTGTCCAGGTCGCAGCGCAAGCGCCGCGCCATGGAGGCACTCGACCGGCTCGGAATCGCGGACAAGGCGCGCAACCGCGCCAACGACCTCTCCGGTGGCCAGAAGCAGCGCGTCGTGATCGCCCGCGCACTCGTCAACGAGCCGAAGGTCATCTTCGCGGACGAGCCGACCGGCAACCTCGACTCCTCCACCGGTGCCGAGGTGGAGGGCATGCTCTTCGGCCTCCACCGGGAGCAGGGGATCACACTCGTGATCGTCACACACGACGCCGACCTGGCATCCCGCTGCGAGCGCAGCATCACGATGCGCGACGGACGCATCTCGGATCTCTCGGAGGTGGCGGCGTGAAGACCGGTGACCTGATCGCATCCGCGGTCGCGAACACGTTCCGCAGCAAGCTGCGTACGACTCTCACGGTGATCGCCATCTTCATCGGCGCGTTCACTCTCACCCTCACCTCCGCCATCGGCACGGGGGTGTCGAGCTACATCACCACCCAGGTGGCGGCCATCGGATCCAGCGACAGCATCACGGTGACCAAGGCGGCGACCGCGCAGTCGTCGACCGGATCCGGACCGAAGAAGTACGACGCGAGCACCGACAGCGCGAGTCGATCGGGCGGAGGCGGCGGCCCGGCCGCCGCCGCGGGAGCCACCCAGGTGCTCACCGCCGACGACATCGCCAAGGTCAAGCAGGTGGACGGCATCCAGTCCGTCTCCGGCAACACGTCCGTGACGCCGTCGTGGATCAGCTACGACGACAACGGCAAGTGGGTGCTGTCGATGAACATGCTGCGCGACGCCAAGGCGGATCTCGCTGCAGGCAGCCAGCTGAGCAACAGCACATCCGAGAACCAGATCGTGCTGCCCACCACCTACCTGCACAACCTCGGTCTCGGATCCGCGAAGGACGCGGTCGGCACGACCGTGACCATCGGCATCCGCGACTATCTCGGCGACATGCGCCAGGTCACGGCAACGGTTGTCGGGATTCAGAACGCCACGCTCTTCGCCTCAGGAGCGTCCGTGAACGACGCGCTTCGAACGGGTCTCGTCGACGCGCAGAACACCGGAAAACCGGCCAGCGTCACCACGACCTACGGCAGCGCGACAGCGACCATCGCCACGGATGCCACTCCCCAGCAGATCGCGCAGATCAAGGCAGACCTGAAGGCTGCCGGCTTCACGGGTCAGACCGTCGACGACCAGCTGGGCAGCCTGCTCACCGTGATCAACGGGATCGTCGGAGTGCTCGACGCGTTCGCAGTGATCGCGCTCATCGCCGCCGGATTCGGCATCGTGAACACGCTCCTGATGAGCGTGCAGGAGCGCACCCGCGAGATCGGCCTGATGAAGGCCATGGGCATGGGGAGCGGGCGCGTCTTCGCCCTGTTCAGTCTGGAGGCCGTGTTCATCGGACTCCTCGGCAGCGCGATCGGTGCCCTGATCGCGATCGGGCTCGGCACATTGATCAGCAACCGCCTGTCGGCGACGCTGCTGTCGGATCTGCCGGGGCTGCATCTGCTGCAGTTCTCGGTGTCGTCGGTGGCGACGATCATCATCGTGGTGATGGCGATCAGCTTCCTCGCCGGAACGCTGCCGGCGCGTCGGGCGTCCAGGCTGAATCCGATCGAGGCGCTCCGGTACGAGTGACGCCGCCCATGCCGGCTGAGCTCAACCCGCGGTGCGTTTCGACGAACTCGATCGATGGCGACCGAGTTAACTGCGATGCCCGCGAGCCCCTAGGGTGGACCGGTGGCAGGATCACGGAGCGCACGCCGAGACCAGCCCGGCCCGCGCCGCACCGGAGGCCAGCCCCCGGCGTCGTCGTACGGCGCCGGGCACGATGCCGGCGCGCCTGCCGAATCGCGACGCGCGGCAACGCGAGTCGTCGCAGAGCGTCAGCCCCGGGCATCCGGGCCGGTGCCGCTGCGCACCATCGCCAGGCACGGGAGGCTGCATCGCAGACCGTGGGCGACTGTCGGCAAGGTGGTCGCATCCGTCGCCGCGGTCGGCCTGATCAGCGTTCTGGGCATCGGCGGTGTCGCCGCGGCGAACCTCGTGGCGGACGTGAAGCCGTCGGTGCATCTGGTCGGCGAGGAGAAGCTCGGCGCGGTCCCCGACATCGGCGCGCTCGAGGGCGGCGTGAACATCCTGCTCGCGGCCACCGACACCCGCACGGACCAGGGCGGCGCCTGGGGCACCACAGACGACAGCTCAGGCGAGGGCCTGAACGACGTGACGATGCTCGTGCACCTGTCGCAGGACCACACGCACGCCGTCGTCGTGAGCTTTCCGCGCGACCTCATGCTCGCCATCCCGAAATGCCCTGACGGCGAGGGCGGCTGGAACAGTGCCATGTCGTTCCAGCCGTTGAACACGACGCTCTCGGATGGCGGACTCGCCTGCACAGTGCTGACCATCGAGCAGCTCACCGGAGTGGACATTCCGTTCGCCGGCGTCGTGAACTTCAACGGCGTCGTCGCCATGTCGGATGCCGTCGGCGGCGTGCCGGTCTGCATCACGGACGGCGGCATTCACGACGAGCACACGAACCTCGACCTGCCGGACGGCACCTCCGTGCTCTCCGGCATGCAGGCGGCGGAATTCCTGCGCACGCGCTACGGCGTGGGCGACGGATCCGATCTCGGCCGCATCAGCAACACGCAGGTCTTCCTGTCGTCACTGGTGCGCACCGTGATGACGAAATCCACGTTGACCAACCCCGTGAAAGTGTGGGGGCTCGCGAAGGCGGCGCTGCAGAACATCAAATGGTCCGACTCGCTCAACAACGTCACAACGCTGTACCAGATCGCCATGGCGGCCAAAGACCTGCAGTACGACAACATCGTGTTCGTGCAGTACCCGGTGGGAAGCGACTCGGACTACCCCGGCAAGGTGGTGGCCGATCATTCGTCGGCCGACACTCTCATGGCGGCGATCAAGGCGGACCAGCCGCTGCAGCTCACCGGCGGCACCGGCGTCGGATCCGTGACGTCGACGGATGCGCCGGCCCCTTCGGACGCGTCCGCCGGCTCCGGCACGTCTACCGGGAGTTCCGACGCGTCGAGCGGTACCATCGGCACGTCGACCGCTGCCGCGCAGCCGTCCGGCACCCCGGTCGCCCTGCCGGACGACGTCAAGGGTCAGACGGCCGCCACCCAGACCTGCTCGAAGGGCAACAACTAGCGCTCCCCGACCGTGCGCGTTCCTCCCCTCGAGAGTGCCGGTTCCTCCGCCCGACCGTGCGCGTCTCTCCGCGCGAGAGTGCCCGTTCCTCCGCGCGAGAGTGCCCGTTTCTCCGCGCGAGGGTGCGTGTTTCTCCGCCCGACCGCGCCCGTTCCTGTTTCCCGAACGGCGCTCCCGAACGGCGGCACGGACGTGCCTCAGAACAGCGTCGGCCCCGCCTCCTCGAGTGCCCCCTCGAGTCCGAGCAGGAATCGCTTGCGTTCAAGCCCGCCCGCGTATCCGGTGAGGCTGCCGCTCGCGCCGACCACGCGGTGGCACGGCACCGCGATGGACAGCGGGTTGTGGCCGACGGCCTGGCCGACCATCCGCGCGAGGTTCCGGTCACCGAGCTGTTCCGCGATCTCGCCGTACGTGATCGTCTCGCCGAACGGGATACCGCGAAGGATGCCCCACACCCGCTCCTCGAAGTCGCTGCCCTTCGCGCGCATGGCGAAGTCGAGCGTGGCGCGCGTGCCATCCAGATAGTCGTGCAGCTGCACGACAGCCTCCCGGATCACCGGATCGGATCCAGCACCCACCTCCGGCCCGAACGCCGATCGGTCCGGCTTCGTCCAGTGCCCCGGGTAGTAGATCCCGGTCACGGCATCCCCGTCGGCGACGATGGTGACCTCGCCGATGTGCTCTGAGATCTGCGGTGCCGTGACGGTTGCGTGACGGATGTCCATGAGCGACTCCTCCTGTGCGTTCCTCTTTCATTGTGCAGACGCCCGCCGTCGCCGGAACGTGAGGTCGACATCGTGCGGCGCGCCGGACATCGCCGCCGCGGCATACCCTGCCGGTATGGCCGATCGCGTCGACAAGCCCAACCGAGCGCTCGCCGACGAGCGTGACATCCTCGTCGGCTTCCTCGACTACGACAGGAGTGCGGTCGGCCGCAAGCTGCAGGCACTGAGCGACGCGGATGCCAGCACCTCCGTCATCCCGTCCGGCTGGTCGATGATCGAGCTGGCCTGGCACCTCGCGGCGATGGAGCGTCGCTGGCTGCGCTGGTCGTTCCTGGGCGAGGCACTGCAGGATCCGTATCCGGACGCCGACGACAGCGGATCCTGGCGGGTACCGGCTGGGCTCACCGTCGCTGAGGTGCTCGACACGCTGCGCACGGGGGGTGAGGCCACGCGCCGCATCGTCGCCGAGCACGACCTGGACGAACGCGCGCACCTCGGCGGCAAGTACACGGGCGACGACGACCAGCCGCTCCCGACGCTGCGCTGGATTCTCACGTACGTTGTGCAGGAGTATTCGCGGCACCTCGGGCATCTCGACATCGCCCGCGAGCTGATCGACGGGGAGACCGGGGAATGACCGCACAGCAGCCAACGGGGGAGACCGGCGCAGCGAATATCGGGGCGGGGGAGCACGGTGCCTACGCGTCCGCGGACGCTTCCGCCGAGGTCGACGGACGGTTCGCCGACGCGTCGCGACTCGTCGCGGACTGGGTCGAAGGCGGTCGGATCCCCGGCGCCGTGCTCGGCGTGCTCGATCCCGAAGGCGGCGTGACGACCAGAGCCTTCGGCCTGGCGCAGCGCGTGCCGGAGGAGCGGCCGATGACCACCGAGACCTGGTTCGACCTGGCGTCGGTGACGAAGGTGGTGTTCACGACGCCGCGCATCCTGGATGCCGCAAGCGCAGGCATCCTCGACCTCGACGCTCCGGTGACGCAAGTGCTGACGGAGTTGCGCCAGTTCGACCCGGACGCCTGGCAGCGCCGCATCACCCTCCGCGACTGCCTCACGCACGCGAGCGGGCTGCCGGCCACATTCCCTGTCTATACGTACGGCACGGATCCCGACCAGCTCCGCGCATTCGTCATCCAGCGGGACTGGCCGCACGGCGAGCCGGTGTACTCCGACCTCAACTACATGCTGCTGGGGTTCGTGCTCGAGCGACTCGCGGGATCGGCGGCGGGCGCCGGCACGGGTCCGGATGGCGGACCCCGGGACATCCACATCCGAGACCTCGATCCCGGCCGGGGCTTCGCGTGGTCTGCAGATCCATCTGTGGCGGCGGCCACCGAGTACTGCCCGTGGCGACGACGGATGCTCGTCGGCACCGTGCACGACGAGAACGCGGCCGCGCTGCAGGGCGCCGGGCATGCCGGACTGTTCGGCACCGCGGCATCCCTCCTCGCCTTCGCTCGCGGTCTGCTCGACGGATCGGGCGCGACGCCCGAGGCCATCGCACTGATGCGCACCGCGGTCGGCCCTCGCCGTACCTACGGGTGGGAGCACACCTACGACGGATGGTCGGGCGGCGAGACGTGCAGCGATCAGACCATCGGCCACAGCGGCTTCACCGGCACCGGGATCTGGATCGACTTCGAGACCGGCCGCGCCTGGACGTTGCTCACCAACCGTGTGCACCCCACCCGCTGGTCCGATAGCGGCATCATCGAGCTGCGCCGCCTCGTCGGCACCACTCTCAACGGCTGACCGATCCGGAGTCCATGGACCTTTCGTCGACATGACGGATCGGGCTCTCCTGCTGAAAACATGCCCGGCTGGCAGGTTTCCAGCTGGATGTCCTGTCGGCGCCTCGGTTGCTGGGGCACGATGAAGAGATGATGGGGACGGATGCGGACGCCGCGGACACGCCTCAGGTTGGCGCACTCGCGATCAACGTGGTCGTCCCGGAGGAGCTCCGCTGGCGGGACACGCGCCGTGACGAGGAGTTCGAGCTGGAGAGCATCACCGTGCGACTGCTGCCGGGCGGCGGTCTCGCGGCGAAGGCCTACGGACGTCCGGTCACCGGTGGACGCGGCGCCTACGTCTCGTTCCGCGTGCCCGACCGGCCGGAGCTCCATCAGCTCATCGCAGACGCCGCCGACCGTGCCGCCGAGCTCTGGGCGGCACACGGAACGCTTTGAGCTGGCGGCGACTCAGCGTCGCGGGACGTGGCGACAGGCGTCTACGACTCGCCCCGCTCGCTGAGCCGGCCCGGCTCACTACACAGCCTGCAGCACCACGGATGCGCCCTGGCCGCCGCCGCCGCAGATGCCGACGGCCCCGTGGCTTCCGGATCCGGCAGCCTGCAGTCGCCGTGCAAGGTGCCCGACGATACGTGCACCGGATGCCCCGATCGGATGCCCCATCGCGATCGCCCCGCCGTGCGCGTTCACGATGGCGGGGTCGATGCCCAGCTGCCTGGTCGAGTGCACCGCGACCGCAGCGAACGCCTCGTTGATCTCGACGGCGGCGAGGTCGGATGCCTGAAGCCCAGCAGCTTTCAGCGCCGCCTCGATGGCGTTCGACGGCTGGGCGTGCAGCGACGTGTCCGGTCCGGCGACGAATGCCTGCGAGACGACCCGCGCGAGCGGCGCGACCGAGAGGTCGACGTCGTCGCCGACGAGCACGATCGCGGCGGCGCCATCCGTGATCTGCGACGAGTTGCCGGCCGTGATCGTGCCGTTGCCGGCGAACGCGGGACGCAGGGACGCGAGCGATTCCGCGGTCGTGTCCGCGCGCAATCCGTCGTCCACGGAGTAGGTCGTCGATCCCTTGCGGGACGAGATCTCGTACGGCTCGATCTCGCCGGCGAGGAAATCGACGGATGCGGCAAGGCGCTGGTGAGAGCTCGCTGCGAAGGCGTCCTGCTCCTCGCGCGAGATGCCGAGTACCTCGTTGTACTGCTCCGTCGAGGCGCCCATGGAGATGTGCTCGAAGGCGTCGGAGAGGCCGTCGTGCTCGAGCGTGTCGAGGAACTCGATCGCTCCGTACTTCTGGCCGGCGCGGGATCCGACCCACGCGTGCGGCGCCAGCGACATCGACTCCTGGCCGACGGCGACCACGATGTCGGCCTCGCCGTGCTCGATGAGCCGCGCCGCGTGTGCCACGGCCAGGGTGCCGGAGAGGCATACCGCGTTCAGCGTGATCGCCGGAACGGTGAGCGGGATGCCGGCGGCCACCGCCGCCTGCCGCGCCGGATTCTGTCCCGCCCCGGCCTGCACCACCTGTCCGCCCTGCACGATGTCGACGCTCTCAGGGGCGACGCCCGCGCGCCGCAGGGCAGCGGCGATCGCGTGTCCGCCGAGGGCGGGTGCGGGAATCGTGGCGAAGCTTCCGTTGAAGCGGACGAAAGGGGTGCGGGCGTATCCGGCGATGAGCGCGGAACGGCCGGAAGTGGTCGGCATGGGTGGACTCCTTTGTGCAGCGGCTGCCGTTTCGAGGATAACCGCGCGGCTCCGCAAGCGATCCGTCGCGGCGGCCGTGCAGCACGGCGACCCTCATTTGCGTGCGTGCCGTGCGGGCATGCGGGCGACCGGGCGTGCGTGCGGGCGACCGGCAGGCACTTGATCCGCACCCGCAGAGGTGGGCATCCTCGAATCCGTGGACACGTCGGGCGAGAGCCTCGTCAGCATCGTCGGGCACCTGCTGGTGCTCGCGATGTTCGTGAACGTCGGCATCCGGATGCTGCCCAGCACTCGTCCCGTGCCCTGGCCGGCGTTGGTGTTCGTCGTGGTGATCGGGGTGCCGTCTCTGCTGCAGCCCGTCATCCCCGCCATCCCGGATGCCCTCGCCCGCGATCCGCACGCCATCCTCGCGGACGGTCAGTGGTGGCGCATCCTCACGGCGCTCGTCGCCCAGGACGGCGGTGAGGTCGCCGCGATCTTCAACCTGCTCGTCGTCGCGGTGGCACTGACGTTCGGCACGTGGATCTGGGGGCCGTGGATCGCCACAGCGCTGTATGTGGTCCCGTCGATCGTGCTGAACTTGCTCGCCGTGGCCTGGGACCGACCCGGCGGCGGCAGCTCGTTCGCGAACGACGGCCTGATGTTCAGTGTCTTCGCGCTCGCGCTGCTGATCGGCACGAGGGATGCCGCCCGCCCCTCGTCGAGATCGACCATGCTCGTGCGCGTCTGCGCGGGCATCTCGGTGGTCGTCGCGATCGTGCTGGTGGTGTCGTGGGATGCCCACGGCGTGGCCATGCTGCTCGGCCTCGTCCTCGGTGGAGGAACGGCCCTGGCTGCCAGGCGGATCAGCGCGGAGCGGACTGCTGCAGGATGATCCCGTTGCCGTCCGGATCCGTGAACTGTGCGTACTGACCCCACGGCGCGCGCTCCACGCCCGAGTCGAACGCGACGCCCAGCTTGGTGAGCCGGTGGATGTCGTCCTCGAGGTCATCCGTTTCCAGCACGAGGCCGCGCAGCGATCCGGAGGGCATCGTCTCGAACCACGTGACGAGGGTGATCGAGGTCGCAGCGCCCGGTGGGACCACCTGGATCCAGCGCTGATCCTCGCCCATCATCGTGTCGGCGACGAGCGTGAACCCGAGGGTGTCGACGTAGAAGTCGCGGGCGCGATCCGGATCAGACACGGGCACGGAGAACAGCAGGATCTGCGAGATGGCCATGCCGCGAGGCTACGCCGTGCGTGCCTTCAGCAGATCGGCCCGCTCCGGGTGCTCATCGAACCATTGGGCGACGTACCAGCACATCGGAACGATGTGGAAGTCGGTGTTCTTCTCCACGTCGTCCACCGCGTACTGAACGATCTTGCCGGCGAGTCCGCGTCCGCGGAGGTTGGGGTTCGTGAAGGTGCGCGTCATCGACAGGGCTTCCCCGAGCACGCTGTACTCGACGACGCTGGCGATCTGGCCGTCGACCCGCAGCGTGTAGCGGTGGGCATCCGGTTCGTGTGCGTATTCCTCGGCCATGCGCTCAGGCTATGTCGCCTGCCCCGAGGGCGTCGACGGTCGCCGGGCGCTCCGGGTGTGCATGACGGAGATCCTCATCGTGTCGCGGCGGCGTAACCTGAGGCTCGCACGCGCCCCGGTTGGATGTGAGGAGTCGTCGATGACCGACCTGCCCGCCACGCACGAGGAGTTGCTCGCGCGGATCCCCATCCCGGATGGCGCACGTCTCGAGGCATCCGCGATCACGTACGGCCACGATGGCACGGAGCTCGAGGGATACGTCGCCCACGACGCGGCGGCCGACGAGCCGCTGCCCGGCATTCTGATCGTGCCCGACTGGCTCGGCGTCGGACCCAACGCGGAGCTGCGCGCCCAGATGCTGGCGCGCCTCGGATACGTCGCGTTCGTCGCCGACGTCTTCGGTGCCGGCGTGCGACCGACAGCAGACGAGGCGCCGTCCGTCGCAGGCGGCTTCTACCGGGACCTCGGCCTCATGCGCGCCCGCGTGCAGGCCGCGTACGAGACGCTCGCCGAGCTTCCGCAGGTGGACGAGTCGCGCATCGTGGTCATCGGATACTGCTTCGGCGGCACGGCAGCGCTCGAGTTCGCGCGCACGGGAGCCGACATCCGCGGCGTCGTGTCGTTCCACGGCAGGCTCCTCACCCACGATCCGAGCGATGCGGATGCCATCCGCGGCAAGGTCCTGATCCTCACCGGAGGCGCCGACCCGTCGGTGCCGGACTCCGACGTGCACGCGTTCCAGGAGGAGCTGCGCACCGTGCCGAGCCTCGACTGGCAGGTCGTCACGTACAGCGGGGCGCCGCACGCGTTCACCGTGCCGGGCGACCGTTTCCGTCCCCTCGCGGATGCCCGCAGCTGGCGCGCGCAGCTCGACTTCTTCGACGAGGTGCTCGCCTGACCCCGGCCGATGCCCCATCGAGACTAGATGTGCGCGACGAGACTCGTGTCGTCGCGCACAGTCTCGGCGTGCACGTCTAGTCTCGCGGCGGGGGTGGTGGACGAGATGGCGGAGTCACGGGCTGCGTACACGGAACGAGGGTCAACGAAGAAGTGCGCGTTCTGCGCGATCGTCGCGGGAGAGGCATCCGCTCGCGAGGTGTTCCGCAGTGATGACTTCGTGGCGTTCCTCGACGCGCACCCGGTGTTCGCGGGGCACGTGCTCATGGTGCCGACCCGGCATGTGCAGACGTACGACGAGCTGCCGATCGGCCTCGCGGATGCCTGGGTGCGCACCTCCCAAGCGCTGGAGCGCGCCGTCGAATCCGCGATGGAGGCCGACGGCTCGCTCCTCATCGTCAACAATGTGGTCTCGCAGTCCGTGCCGCACTTGCACCTGCACGTCATCCCGCGGTCCCGGGGCGACGGTCTCCGCTTCTGGCTCGGCCCGCGGCACTCGTACGCCTCGGCGGAGGAAGCGGATGCCGTTGCCGAGGGCATCCGGTCGGCGCTCTCGTCCGACACTGCTGGTTGAGCTGGGGAGCGAAGCGAGCGGCAACTGCAACCTGCGGTGGCAACCGGCGGCGCCCTCACCGGATTTGTCGCCGCGATGCCGGGCCCGGCTATGCTGCCCCGCGTGACAACGTCGTCGGCCCCCACCACTTCCGCGCCGCCTCGCGCGACTCCGCCGTGGCGCTACGCCATCGGCATGTTCGGCACCTCGATCCCGATCAACATGGTCAAGGGGTCGATGATCCTCTACTACGTGGACATCCTCGGGCTGGATGTTCGCGCGTACGGCGTCGTGATGGCGATCTACGCGGTGATCGATGCCGTCGACAACCCCGTACTCGGCTACCTCTCCGATCGCACCCGCACCCGCTTCGGTCGCAGGCGGCCGTGGCTCGTCGTCGGGGCACCGCTCTTGGCGGCGAGCATGATCGCGTTCTTCTCCGCTCCCACCTCGCTGCACGGCATGGGACTCATCGTGTGGTTCGCGGTGTTCGCCATCCTCTGCGAGGCGTTCGACTCCATGATCAATGCCAACTACGGAGCGCTGCTGCCCGAACTGTTCCCGCACGAACGCACCAGGGCGGTGGCGAACGGGCTGCGGCAGGGATTCCAGCTCGCCGCGCTCGTGCTCTCGCTCGCCGTGACGCCGTTGCTCACCACGAGCGTGTTCGGCACGGAGGAGACCACCGGCGGATTCAGGATCACGGCCATCCTGTACGCGGTGATAGCCGTCGCCGTCGTGGTCTTCATGGCGCTCGGCGCTCGCGAGAACCCGCGGTACTCCACCGACCTGCGCCCGCCGCTCTGGTCGAGCATCTGGTCCATCGTGAGCAACCGGCTGTTCTGGACGGTCGGCCTCGTCGGCGCCTGCTACGGCATCGCGATGGCGATCGTGCTGGCGGGCATCCAGCTCTACGTGAAGTACTCGCTCGGCCTGCCGGTCTCGCAGGCGCTGTACCTGCAGGCCGTGGTCATCTTGATAGCAGTCGGTGGCCTGGCGGTCTGGACGCGTGTCGTGGCACGCAAGGGTGCGCTGTGGACGTGGCGACTCGCCTTCGCCGTGCTGGCGATCAGCTTCGTGGCGCTGTTCTTCGCGACGAACCTGGTGACCGCGTTGCTCGCCGGCGTGCTGGTCGGAGCCGGCTGGTCAGGGATGCTCGCCACCAACGACCTCATCACCGCTCGCGTTCTCGACGCGGATGCCGCCTCCCACGGTCAGCACCGCGAGGGCCTTTTCCTCTCCGCGTTCGGATTCTTCGGCCGACTGAACAGCATCGTCACCGGGCTTGCCCTCACCTCGCTCGGCATCTTCTTCGGATACAACTCGGGAGACGACCCCGGATCGAATCCGGGATTCGCGTTCCGCGTCTATCTCTGCGTGTACCCGTTCCTCTTCGCGGCGGTCGGCGCGATCGCGGCACGCTTCGTGCGAGTGCCGCAGCCGACGGCCGACCAGCACAGCGGATGCACTGGCGGGCCGAGCGCTCCCGGCGCCGAGGAACCGAACGCCCCCGACGTCAACGAACCGGTCACTCCCGACGTCAACAAACCGGTCACTCCCGACGTCAACGAACCGGTCACCCCCGACGCCGCCAACCAACCGATCACCTCAGGCGCCTCGACCGAAACCAGCGAGTCGAACGACGTCGAGATCGACGTGCCCGCGGCCGACGACCAGAATCCCGTCGACCGATGACCCGCAGCCTCGTCATCACCGCCGACGATCTCGGACGCGACCCGGGGACGACCGACACGATCCTCGAACTCCTCGCCGACGGCCACGTCACGGCCACGACGCTCATCGCGGTGTCGGACGACGCGGAGCGTGCCGCGCAGGGCGCACGCGCGCTCGGTGTCACCCCGCACCTGCACGCGACGCTGACGCGGGACGCGGGCATGGCGTGGCATCCGCTCTCCGCCCTACCGAGCCTGACGGATGCCGACGGCCTCCTCTTCGCCGACTCGGCGGCCTTCGACGCCACGGCGGACACCGAGCAGGCGTTCGTCGAACTCGACGCCCAGCTGGACTGGATGCACTCTCGCGGCCTCGACCCCACCGCCGCCGACTCGCATGCCGGAACGCTCTACGGCCTGAACGGCCGGTCCTGGCTGGCCGGCGCGCTGCGGTGGTGTGCGGCGAACAAGCTGGCGTTCCGGCTCCCGCGGGATCCGCGATCCTACTTCGGGGACGTCCTCCCCGGCCCGATCGTGAACGCCCATGCCCGCGCCGTCACCTACGCCGACGGACTCGGGGTGCGGATCCCGCAGGCGATTCTGACCAATCACGCCGGCGCCGACGAGCTCGGCGAGTACGCCGCCCTGCTGGACAGCACGATCGAGCGCGTCGCCGAGCTGCCGGATGGCGTCAGCGAGCTGTTCCTGCATCCGTCGGCGCCCGGTGCGGTGCCGGGGCCTGCCGGAGTCGTCCGGGAGTGGGAGGCGCGGTTGCTGCGCGATGACCGCTGGCGTGATGCGCTCGACCGTGAGGGCATCCGTCTCGTGTCCACATGGTGGGAATGACAGGCTGGTTGCCATGACGCGCATCGTGCATCGGCTCACATTCGGCCTCGAGGAGGCGCTCGCCGCCGAGCTGCGCAGCATCCCATTCGAGGTGGGTCGACACGACGACAGCGTCGAGGTCCGGCTCGAATACGACCGCGACAACGCGGTCATCGACCTCGGCTGCGAGGGAGCAGACGGCTGGCGCGGCTGGTCGGGCGGCGCGCGCGACAGGTTCGTCATCCGCAGGCACGAGGCGACTCCCGGATACGTTCCCGGCGAGCTCGAGCCGGGCGAGTGGAGCGTGCAGCTCGGGTTGTACAAGCTGCCGGTGGAGCCGATCGAGGTGACCGTCACTATCCTGCTGCTGGCGGAGTCGGCCATCCCGCCGGAGCCCGAGGCGACGCCGACTCCGGATGCCCCGCGCGCCAGCGCGCGCGGCCTGCCGGCGTCGCGTGGCCTGACCTGGTACGCGGGCGACTTCCACGCGCACTCCACCCACTCCGACGGCGAGCAGTCGCTGAGCGAGCTCGCCGGACTCGCGTCCCGCAACGGCCTCGACTTTCTCGCCGTGACGGAGCACAACACGGTGTCGCACCATCCGCTGCTCGGGCAGGTGGGAGCATCCCACGGCCTGACCCTGCTGCCCGGACAGGAGGTCACGACCCCGCGCGGTCACGCGAACGCGTTCGGCGACATCGGCTGGATCGACTTCCGCCGGCCAGCCGACGCGTGGGTCGCGGAGGTCGCCGAGCGCGGCGGCATCCTCAGTGTGAACCATCCGCTGCAGGGCGATTGGGCGTGGCAGCATCCGCTCGTCGAGCTGCCTGCCGCGCTCGAGCTGTGGCACGTGAGCTGGTTCCTCGAGGCATCCGCGACGGCCCCGTGGGCGTTCCTCGAGCGCTGGCGGCGGGATGTCGTGCTTCTCGGCGGCAGCGACTACCACAACCCCGAGCACGGCTACCTGCCGGGAACCCCGGTCACCTGGGTCGCGGCCGAGGACCGCAGTCCCGACGCGATCCTGGATGCCGTACGTGCCGGACGCACCGCCATCACGCGGCTGCCCACCCCGGATGCTCCGGCGCTGGTGCGCGTCGACGGCGACCTCGTCGCGGTCGCGGCGGACGGCGCCGTGCTCCGCGACCTGGACGGTCGGAGCCGCCTGCTGCACGGCGACCGCATCGTCGTTCCGGATGCGCCGCAAGGTCCCTATCGTTTGGAGACCACCAAGGGCGAGTGCCTCGCGATCTCGCCGTGAGTTCGATCGTCGGCCTGTCGGCGGCGTCTGGTGTCATCGTGCAATGTCGAAGATCCCGCACGTGTACAAGGACAGCCGCAATATCGACTCCCGCCTCCGATCCTTCGGCGCCGCGCCGTCATTCGGACGCAGACGGGCCATCATGGAACTCCGGAGGCTGGTCCACTTGGGTGGCCTGGGCGGAGCGACATCGATGATGGCCTCGTTCTTCTCCATCCTCGTGGCGATGATCGTTCTCGGCGCGACCACGGTGACCTTCGTGTCCGCTCAGGTCGAACGCGCTGTGCCGAACGAAGTGAACGAGGTGGCCAGGTCGTCCGGAAACGTGATGACCTTCCTGCTGTGGTCTGCGTTCGTACTCCTTCTTCTTGCCGGCTACGGCGCAATCATGCAAGCGCTTGTGGAGAGGCGGAGCGCTGCAGCTGCGATGTATCTGCCCGAGTACGAGCGGATAGACGCGGAACTTCGTGGCGATCAGAGGGCGACTCGTCGTCGGAGGCGTCGATTTCAGTGACCCCGTCGGCAACTGATATAGTCGTCAGGTTGATCAGGGAGCCTCGGCTTCGGAACAACACCCCACGCGCCATTAGCTCAACGGATAGAGCATCTGACTACGGATCAGAAGGTTGGGGGTTCGAATCCCTCATGGCGCACACTGTGTTGAGACAGTAGAAACCCCGGAATCACGCGGAAGTCGAGCGTGGTCCGGGGTTTCGTTTTGCCCTCGCGGAAGATGATCTTGCGGCTCGTGTGCACTGGTCTTGAACCGGTGTGGCGTGGGCTCTTGGGAATCCACGAGTCCTGTAGCCTGTTGTATCAAGTGGATCGGGAATGCTCGATCGGCGTTGGGTCTCCGGAGTAGTCCGGGGCCCTTTCGCTTTTATCAGGGATAGACCTTCAGGCCGTACCCGTGGAGCGCGCCCTCCTTGGAGCGGACGAGTTTCTGCTCTAAGAGATTCCATGCATGGTTCGGTTGCGACGGCCGCATGTCGTGGACTCCGATCGGCCGTGCCACGAGGTCAGCCACTTGCAGTCCCGAACTGTTGGTCTGCTTGCCGACGCACCCCACCAGGTCTGACACGCGTCCGAACAGGAGCGTGAATCCGGCCGCACACAGTGCATAGCTCGTGGTGATCCATTGCAGGTCCCCTGTCGGGATGCCGACGTCACGGCCGATGCGGGGCAACGCGACGGTGAGGATCGAGAAGTCGACGGCGAGCGTGAAGCCCGCAGTGAGCAGAATGGCCAGCGCAACGCGCTCCCGGCTCGAGGATCGGACGGGCGGCTGTGCGATTTCGGCGGCGATGGGCATGGGATCCTTCCACGTTCGGTTGCATCCCACGGTGACCGGGCAGCCGTCGGCCAGCCAGCCACCTGCTGTTCCTACCAATGACAGGGTCAGGCAGCATCCCTCACCCGAGCGGAGGATGGGACCATGAACCGCACGATCACCGTCACCGGCGTCGCCGCCACCGATCCCGGCGGAAGTGAGCTGGGCGGATTCCTTCGCACGCGCCGCGACGCGCTCACTCCCGAGCAGGTCGGAATCGCCAGCTACGGGGTGCGACGCGTCAGCGGGCTGCGCCGCGAAGAGCTCGCCCGACTCGCCGGTGTGTCCGTCGCGTACTACACCAGGCTCGAGCAGGGCCAATCCGTGTCGGCATCCGAGTCGATCCTCGACGCGCTCGCCCGCGCTCTCCAGCTTCGCGACGACGAACGCGACCATCTCTTCGAACTCGCCAAGCCTCGTTCGGCGCGCCGCAACAGGCCACCTCGTCCTGAGCAGGCGACAGCCGGCGGCGCCCAACTGCTTGGAGCGATGACCGGGATCCCGGCGCTCATCCTCGGCCAGCGCAACGACGTCCTGGCGTGGAACACACTCGGACATGCCCTGTTCGCCGGGCACCTGCCGTTCGAGGCGCCGCAGGATCCTGCCACGCGCCCGAACCTGAGCCGGATGCTTTTTCTCGATGCCCACTCCCGCGAGCTGTACCGAGACTGGGACGACGAGGCATCCCTCGTCGTGGCATCGCTGCGATTCGTCGCCGCGCAGCACCCGGACAGTCGCGCCCTGGCCGAGCTCGTCGGAGAGCTCAGCGTGAAGAGCGGGGAGTTCGCCGCGTTGTGGGCGCGGCACACCGTGAAACTGTGCACGCACGGAACCAAGCACCTGCATCATCCGGAGGTCGGCGACCTGGAACTCGACTACCAGGCCCTCCATCTCCCCGACACCGACGGGCAACGTCTGCTCACCTACACGGCTGAGCCAGGCACCGGATCGGCGCACGCCATTCACTTGCTGGCCTGCTGATTGCGGAACAGGCCGGCGACTGCGGATTGGCCTGGCTGGAGACATCGAGCCGAGATGAGGCTCGAGTGAAGCACAGCGGTTCGCTGCGCGCCGGATCAGGCTCTGGACGGTCCGGCTGTCGAAAAGGAAGGTGCGGACATGGTCGTCTCCGGATCGAGCCGGGCCGACGCCGCAGGAGAGCCGCTACGCCTCGGCGATCCCACCGTGCCCACGGTGCTCAGGCTGTGGCGTACTCGCATCGTCGTGGCTCGCGAGGCCGAATACCAGCAGTTCGCGAACGAGCGGTCCCTTCCGATGTTCCGCCTCCAGCCCGGATTCCTGGGGCTGTACTTCGCGGGGGCCGGTGATGAGCGTCTTCTGGCGACGCTGTGGGAGTCCGCATCCGCGGCCGCCGCGCTCGACGAGTCCCCATCTTCTCGGAGCTTCGCCTCCGGGCGCCCAAACGCCTGCATCGCCGTCCGGAACGCGAACGGAACCACGGGCGCAGTCGGATGGTGATGACGACGTTCACCCGATTTGCACCCTGAACCCAATGGACGCCACCGGCCGACGGGCTCTCGCCCTAAGCTCGGGCCATGAGCCCGGAACACGCGGCGATCGTTTACAACCCTGTCAAGATCCCGCTCGACCGGGTTCGTCGCCTCGTGGAGGCGCAGGAGGCCGCCAACGGCTGGGCGCAGTCTCGGTGGTACGAAACCGACAGAGACGACGCGGGCCTGCAGGCGGCACGGGAGGCTCTGGCGAGCGACCCATCGGTGGTGATCGTTGCCGGCGGTGACGGCACCGTTCGCACGGTCGTCGAAGCCGTCTACGAGAGTGGCACGGCGGTCGCGCTGCTGCCGCTCGGCACGGGCAACCTCCTCGCCCGCAACCTCGGCCTTCCCCTGAACGACGTCGAGCGGTCGGTGACGACCGCCTTCACCGGTACCACCCGCGCCGTGGATGTGGCGGTAGCCGAACTCGAGGACGATGAGGGACGGCGGAGGACGCATTCGTTCCTCGTCATGGCCGGTATCGGACTCGACGCCGAGATGGCCGAGACCACGAGCGCGCTGGCCAAGAAGCACCTCGGCTGGCTCGCGTACGTGACGCCGATCGCCAGGTCCATCATCCGGAATCGCCTCTTCCATCTGACCTACCGGATCGACGGCGGACACGTCAGGTCGTCGCGCGCGCACACGATCATCGTCGGCAACTGCGGAACACTCACCGGCAACATGCTTCTCATTCCGGCAGCCGCTGTCGATGACGGGCTGCTCGACGTGGTGATGCTCCGTCCGAAAGGACGATTCGGTTGGGCCGGCATCGGCATTCGGCTCGCTCTGCAGGGGATCGCGCATCGGTCGCGGTTCGGGCGCAGGATGCTCGAACTCGCTCCCGATCTCCGCGCGCTCGCGTACGCGCAGGGACGGCGATTCGATGTGCACTTCGAGACGCCGCACGGCATCCAGCTCGACGGCGACAGCTTCGGACGTGTCACGCGGATGCGGATCAGTGTGCGCCAGGGCGCCCTGCGCGTCTGCGTGGACGACGTGCCTGTTGGCGGCGACTGAAGCGTGCGAGGCCGGTCCTTGAACGATGTGGCGTAAGGAAACCGCGATCTTCTCACGCCACATCGTCGAGCCCCGGAGGTACAGCGGCCAGGTCCAACGGCCTATCGCGGGCGGCCGGCCTGATACCGGCCGGGTGTCGTGCCCATCACCTTCGCGAAGGCGGCGATGAAGTCGCTCGGGTTGGACCAGCCGCAGGCGTGGGCGGTCTGGGTGACGTCGGTGCCCTCGGCGAGGAGAACGAGCGCGTGGTAGATGCGCAGTTGGGTGCGCCATTCGTAGAAGGACATGCCGAGTTCGATGCTCAGCAGCCGGCTGAGGGTGCGGGAACTGGCGCCGACCCGGGCGCCGAGCTCGGCCATGGATGCGTTGTCGTCCGGCCGCTCGCCGAGGATCCGAGCGAGGGCCTGCAAGCGGTCGTCGCGGGGCGTCGGCAGATACAGGGGCTGCTCCCGTGCCTCTCGGAGTTCGTCCACGAGGACGCGGCGCAATCGCGCCTGCGCCGATGCGCTGTAGCCTGACGGCTCGTCGTCGTGCGATCCCGTGAGTGCCAGAACGACCTCGCGGGCGAGGCCTGTCGCCAGGAAGATGGCGGGGCGTTGCAGGATGCGTGCGGCCAACGACGGCGGAACGAAGACGATCCGCATGTCGGTGTCGCCGTGTGCGCGGTGCTGGTGAGCACGTCCCGCGGGCGTCCACGCGATCCTGTCGGCCGGCACCACCGAGATGCCGTCGCTCGTGTGCACGGTGAGAACACCACTGGCCGCGTAGACCAGATGTCCCCGTTCGTGCGTCTGCACGGAACTGACGCCGCCGGACCGCCACAGGTGCCGTCCACCTGACGGCCACACCTGCGACTCCACAGCAGCCTTCGAAGCGTGGCGGGGAAGGGGCATCACACGTCAATCTATCGGTAGCAAGACGGCCGCGGGAGCGATGGGCTTGAGACAGACGGAATCCCATCTGCGAAGGAGAATCTTGTGGCGACATTCGTTCTTGTGCCAGGAGCGTGGCACGGCCCCTGGACGTTCGAAGGAGTCATCCCCTTGCTCGAAGCCTCGGGGCACACCGTCCATGCGGTGACGCTGACGGGGCTACGACCCGACGACGATGAAGCGACGATCGCACGCACGAACCTCGACACGCACGCGAACGACGTGCTGCAACTCCTGGATCGGAACCACATCGCCGACGCGACCCTTGTCGGCCACAGCTATGGCGGCATGGTGATCGCCGCCGCGGCCGACCGTGCGGCGGGGCGTGTCTCGCGGCTGGTCCACCTCGACGCCTACGTCCCGCACGACGGGGACTCGTGCTGGACGTTGACGACGGATGCCTATCGGCACGCATTCGCGACGGGTGCAGCGGACACCGGTTACGCGGTTCGCCCTCCGTTCAGGGCACCGAACGGCGGAGATCCGCGTCGGCGCCCGCACCCTCTCGCGTCGCTCCTGCAGTCGATCCGCCTCGGTGGTGAAGCGGATCGTGTCCCGCGACGCGACTTCATCTACTGCTCAGGCTGGGAAGACGGCACGCCCTTCGCCGGGCTCCGAGCTCGGCTCCAAGCGGACCCCGCGTGGCACGTGCACGACCTTCCGACGGGACACAACGCGATGCGCGAGGATCCGCACGCGGTGGCGGCGCTGCTCGATCTGGGCGATCGGATCTGACACGCAGAAGACCCCCGCCGCGGCGGGGGTCTTCTGCGTCCGCGTGCATCCGCAGGTCTACGGACGATCAAGGCCGGGCTGCGGATGCCGCGCCCCTACTGCGGCTGCAGCCCCAGCTGGAAGTGCACGGCTCCTTGCTCGTCGAGCTGAGCATCCAGGACCTTGTCGTTCAGCGCCTGGGACGCCGTCTCCTCCACGAAGACGCGCGCGTCGCCGTCCGTGATGATCTGGTCGTGAGCATCCGGAGCGGGTGTCACGCTCACGGCGAACGACGTGTCGCCCGCCTCGGAACCGCTGATGCGCAGTCCGGCTTCGGGCGAGTCGACGGCTTGCGCCGTCAGCGTCTTCACGATGGTGCTGGCGTTTTCGGTGAGGGTGAGCATGAGCTCTCCTTCCGGTTACGGGCAATGAGTCGGCCACGTTTCCGCACTCGGGAGGCATCCGCAACGGATTCCCGCGCATTCTGCGGGGACGCCCAGGGTCGCGTCGTCTGGGAGGTCATCCGGCCGGTCGCCAGCCGTTCTCCGTGGTGACCAGCGCGCCCGTCTTGGCGAGGCTTGTCTGGAGCGCGTCAGACGTTGGCCGGTACAGGGCTCGGCGCAGCCTGCGGCCCTCCGTCGGGCTTGCGGCGATGACCGGTGCGGACAGGGAATGGGCGGATGTGTCGTCGGCGTGCCGGATCTCGAGCAGCTCGAGGTGCTCGCCGAAGCGACGCGCCCCGCGAAGATCCGACGCTCGCGGAAGAACCATGACCCTGAGAAACCTGCGCTGACCTAGCGGGTTTTCTGACAGCATGTCCAGACTCACGCGGGTTCGTTATGGAATCGTGTCCGGGTACGTCCGAAACCCGAAACCCGAATCGAGTCGAAACGCATGCCCCACGGACGCCACCGCGCAACCCCCACAACCGAAAAGCCCCGAAGCTCCCGCACCGCCGTGGCACCCATCGACCGAGTGCCCGGCGATCGCACCGGTCGCACCCTCACGGTCCACGTGCCGACGTCCGGCCGACGCGCCGCCGCACGGATCCGAAAGCGATCCGGTCTCGGCGTCGCGATCGTCGCAGTCGCCTGCGCCGTCGGATTCTCCGTCGGGACCACCGCTTCGCCCGCAGCCGCGTTCACGCCGGATCCCGATGAGAACCCGACCACGGCATCCGTTCCGATCCAGGCGGCGGCGCAGACCTTCGCGGTCGACGCCGGAGCCCAGCAGGCGACGGTCGCCGTCGATGCGTTCAGCGCGACCAGTCAGAGCGAGCTGGATCAGAAGAACGCCGAGGCCGCAGCCGCACAGGCCGCCGCGGACGCTGCCGCCGCGGCGCAGGCCAGCGCGAGCACGGTCTCGGTGTCGAGTTCCGGATCCGGTCTCGGCGCCGCGATCCTCGCACTCGCCGAGACCTACATCGGTGTCGTCCCCTACTCCGCCGGCGCCTCACCGTCGGCGGGATTCGAGTGCGACGGCCTCGTGCAGTGGGTCTACGGCCAGAACGGCATCAGCCTGCCGCGCGGCGTGGATTCGCAGGCCGCGATGGGCACCCAGGTGTCGGAATCCGAGGCGGTCGCCGGCGATCTCGTCGTCTACCCCGGCCAGCACATCGGCATCTACGACGGCGACGGCGGCATCGTCGACTCGCCCGACTGGGGCCGCTACGTGTCGCACCGCGCCATCTGGGGCAGCCCGATCTTCGTGCACATCTCCGGGGTGTAGCCCGACTGCACATCTCCGGGGCGTAGCCCGAGAAGCGGAGCGGATGCCGTCGCGCGGGTTCCTCGTGGACTGCGCGGCGGCATCCGCTGCACGCTCGATGCGCCAACCCGGCAGGATGGACCGGTGGAATACTGCATCTTCGTCGAGCCGCAGCTCGGCATGACCTGGGACCAGCTGCTCGCCATCGCGAAGGCGACCGACAGGCTCGGGTTCCACGGCTTCTTCCGCTCCGACCACTACATCCAGCCCGATCACACGTTCCTCGGCGATCCCGCCGTCTCGGATGCCTGGACCACGCTCGCCGCGCTGGCCTTGGCGACCGAGCGCGTGCGACTGGGCACGCTCGTCACGCCGGTGACGTTCCGGCAGCCAGGTGTGCTCGCGGTGCAGGTGGCCAATGTGGATGCCATGTCAGGCGGGCGTGCCGAGCTCGGCCTCGGCGCGGGCTGGAACGCTCCGGAGCACGAGGCGTACGGCATCCCGTTCCCCGCCAAGCGCTTCGGGCTGCTCGAGGAGTCGCTGGCCATCGTGACCGGGCTCTGGCAGACACCGGTCGGCGACACGTTCAGCTTCTCCGGCGAGCACTATCGGCTGGATGCCGCACCCGGGGCGCAGCGGCCGGTGGGGGAGCGCATCCCGCTCATCATCGGCGGCGGAGGGCCGACCCGTACCCCGGCGCTCGCCGCGCGATACGCGACCGAGTTCAACACGGGCTTCGTCACCGACGACGTCTTCGCCGAGCGCTTCGCCCGCGCTCGGGACGCAGCGGATGCCGCGGGCCGCGATCCTGAGACCCTGCCGCTTTCCGCGGCAGTCACCGCCACCATCGGAGCGACGATGGGCGAGGCGGACGCCAGGGCGCACCGGCTGAAGATGGACCTCGACACCCAGCGCAGCCACGGCCTCTACGGTGCCCCCGCGGATGTCGCCGAGCGCATCGCGCGCCTGCGCGACCTGGGCGCGAAGCGCGTCTACCTGCAGCTGCTCGACGTGGTCGACCTGGATCAGCTGGACCTGCTGGTGGAGGCGACGCGACTGGTCGGGTGAGGGTCCCGGGCCTGTGCTTGCTCTAAACAGGTCGTAACTCGAAGAGCGGATGCCGCCGAGCCTCGGCGAGATAATCCTCCGGGGTGACCTCGATGCGTATCCGGTATCGCCGCAAGAGGCCGACGGGGGGTCGCATGTTCGGACCGAGCACCTTGCGGAGCAGCCGCGGCGAGCGGAACTGCTCGAGCACGCGACGAAGAAGCGCTGCCGCGTCATCGACCGGTACCTTGGTGGCGTGCACGGGAGTGCGACGGCCGCCGGGCTCGACCACGACCCCCTCGCCGGCTGCACGCAGATTCCGACCCCAACCTTCCGCGCCGTACGTCGCCTGGACATACCAGACTCCGTCGAGGTTCAACAGCGTGACAGGCACCGTTCGCTCGATCCCCGATCGGCGACCCCGAACGATCAGAAGAACGTTCGGCGCACCCGTCGGCATACCCGCTGGGATCATCCGCCGGGCAAGCGGATTGACCAGCCGGAACATCCGAAGCGCGGTCCGAACCCGCAAGTCGAGCTGCGAATCCCGAGACTGAGCACCACTCATCGACGATCACCCTCTCGCTGAAACGATCGGGAGCACACTCGCAGACAGGCTACGTCCGCGCCCGCAGCCGCGAGCAGCGATGGGTGGATGGTCCACGATGAGACCGAGCACGCCGGTGATCGGCGCGCTCTACAGGTATGCCGCAAAGCGGGGTACCCGTCCACTGCGGAGGGTCAGTGCACCAAAGTCCCCAGCCAGATCACGAGCAGTCCGAGCGCTCCCGTCGCGGCCGCCGCGACGAAACGCAGCCAGATCGGGCGGCGGTTGCGGGTGGCGACGACGAAACCGATGACGACGAGCAGGCCGACTCCGATCCAGAGTGCGATGTAGTACGCGACGTACTCGTCCATCACGCCCACGGAGGCCAGCAGCAGGAAGAACGCGGGCAGCAGCATCGCAACGAGCATCCCGATCGAGTGCCTGACGGCCTCGGCGAGCGCATCGCTGACCGCGACGGGATGCTCGGGGTCGGCATCCGCTCGGCGCGCAACGGCTGCGCGCGCGTACACGTGGGTCACCCAGAACACGAGGGTCGATCCCACGATGAAGACGAGCACCTCGAAGTCGGTGTTGAACTTCCAGCCGACGGCGATCAGCGCGCCGACGAGCACGATGCCGTACACGGTCGCCTCGGTGCTGAAGACGTCGACCACCGTGCGCATCGCCTTCACGGTGCGATTCGCGACGTCGTTCGTGCCGGCGGCCGGCGGTTCGGCGTGTCCGCGCGCCGCTGAGGTGCCCACGTGAACTGAACTTACCTCGTGTTCGTCCGGGCGGCGGGGATCGGGCGGATGATCCGCGAATGCACGGCCTCGCGGACGCGTCCACGGGTCCGCCGGGACCTGCGGCTCGGGTTGCGGCGCGGATAGGCTGACCCTTGGCGAAGGGGGATGCCGAATGTCGAGTGAGCTTCGTGACCGTGTGCCCATCGATGCGCAGAGTGTCGATGCCCCGCTCTCGAGGTTCGCGGTGTTCCTCGTGGTCACCGTCGCGCCAGACGCCGACTCGCTCGACACCGTGCGCGACACCATCTCCGGCATCGACGACCTGGTGAAGACCGTCGGATTCCGCGATCTGGGCGGCCACCTCTCCTGCGTCGTCGGCATCGGCAGCACGCTGTGGGACAGGCTCATGCCTGACATCCGTCCCGCCGAACTCGAGGTGTTCCCCACGGTGCGCGGGGCCGTGCACACCGCACCCTCGACGCCCGGCGACCTGCTGTTCCACATCCGCGCCGAGCGCGTCGACCTGTGCTTCGAGCTGGAGCGCCTGCTGCTCGATGCGCTCGGATCCGCCGTCCGCGTCGCCGACGAGACGCAGGGCTTCCGCTACTTCGATGCACGCGACCTGCTCGGCTTCGTCGACGGCACCGCCAACCCGATCGGCAGCGACCTCGCGGATGCCACGTTCATCGGTGACGCGGATCCCGCGTTCGCGGGCGGCAGCTATGTCGTCGTGCAGAAGTATCTGCACGACCTGAACGCGTGGGCATCCCTCACCGCCGAGCAGCAGGAGGCCGTGATCGGCCGCACGAAGCCCGACAACGTCGAGCTCGACGACAGCGTCGAGGACCAGAAGGCGCACAAGACGCTGACGACGATCACGGATGACGACGGCAACGAACTCGACATCCTGCGAGACAACATGCCGTTCGGGCGGCCGGGATCCGGCGAGTTCGGCACCTACTTCATCGGATACTCCGGCCGGCTCTGGGTGACCATGCAGATGATCGACCGCATGTTCATCGGCGACCCGCCCGGGTTCCACGACAAGATCCTGGACGTCTCCACCGCGGTGACCGGCTCGACATTCTTCGTGCCCTCCAACCCGGTGCTGCAGGCGCTCGCGGATCCGGACGCGTTGGCGGCAACCCTCGGCGCGCACGACTCGGATGGCGTCGGCTCCTCGGCCGCACTGCTGAGCGAGCAGAGCGCTCCGGCGGCTGAGGACGCGGACGACTCACTCGGCATCGGATCGCTGCGAAATCCATCGGTACCGGACACAGAAGGAACGGCATCATGACGAATCACCTGTTGCGCGGCCGCGCCCCGCTCACCGACGCGACCTGGAAGCTGCTGGATGAGGAGGCATCCGCTCGCCTTCCCGTCGCGCTCGGCGCGCGCAAGCTCGTCGACTTCTCGGGTCCGCACGGATGGGAGCATTCGGCGACGAACCTCGGACGCGTCGGCGGCGTGGTCGATGCTCCGGAGGAGTCCGTGATCGCGCGCATCCGGAAGGTGCTGCCGCTGACGGAGGTGCGTGCCGACTTCGCGCTCGAGCGCGAGGAGCTCGACGCGGCGGACCGTGGCGCCGAGGACGTCGACCTAGGCCCGCTGGACGACGCTGCGGTGCGCATCGCGCGCGTGGAGAACTCGGCGGTCTTCAACGGATGGGATGCCGCGGGCATCACGGGCATCGTCCCCGCGTCGCCGCACCGTCCGCTCGTGCACCAGGGTGCACCGCAGGACTACGACGACGTCGTGACGCAGGCGATCGCCGCGCTGAAGCGGTCGGGGGTCGACGGACCCTATGCGCTGGCGCTCGGCCCCACGCAGTGGACGAGCGTGATCGAGGCGAACGAGGGAGGCGGATATCCGCTCATCCGGCATCTGCGCGACATTCTCGGCGGCCCTGTGGAGTGGGTGCCCGGCCTCGATGGCGTCGTCGTTCTGAGCCTGCGCGGCGGGGACTTCGTGCTCGAGGTGGGCCAGGATCTGGCCATCGGCTACCGCACGCACGACGCCGACAGCGTCAGCCTCTACCTCGAGGAGTCGTTCAGCTTCCGGGTCAACACACCGGAGGCCGCGATCCAGGTGATCATCTCCTGACTCGACGTCGGAGCCTGCAGGGCGCGTGCGCGCGCATCCGCTGAAGAAGAGGGTCGGGGTGTCCCGGCCGCCACGCAGGCAGCGGCCGGGATGCCCTCCATCGTGAACGTGCTCATGTTCGTCTCACCGTCGCGGCATGAGGTGCGCGGCATAGAGCCATGCCAGTTCGCGAGCATTCCGCTCCCTGGCGACCTGGTTGCGGAGCGAGGCCTGATCCCAGTCCTCGGCGGCGCCGTTGCTCCGGCGGCTCTCGTGCCGGCTCCAGATGATCAGTGCGACACCGACCCGCATCGCGAGTCGGTCGACGAGGCTCGGCGGGTGCGAGTCGAGAGTCAGCTCGTCCACGGTCTCGGTTGCGATCGACCGAGTCCGCTCGAGCGTTTGCGTATCCATAAGGGTTACTCCAGTTGAGCTGTTGTGCCGGCAGGGGCTGCCGGCACGAGTGATGGTGATGCGGCACCGGCCCGGTGCGGGCGCGGTTCACGCGATTCGGACGGATGCCCGACTCGCGATCTCGAGGGACGGATAGAAGAGACGATGGGTCGCCTGGCGCCGGAACGGTCGTGGATTCTGCCCGTGGCACGTTTTGCAGTGAGCAGAGCGCGGTGAGCAGAGCCGGCGGTAGGCAGAGTCTGCGGTCGGCCGCGCCCTGCGTCGTCGGATCCGTTCAGCGGATCAGGGCATAGCGGATCCGCTGAACGGAGGGCGGGGCAGCCCGCGTGCACGGCGCTGCGCTGAGCGGGTGCCGGTTCTGGCGAGTCCCGATGACGTGCGACGGTCGGGCATCATCGAAGGCGTCGAACGGATGTCGGACGAACCGACATCGCAGACACGACGACGACGCATCCCGCCGAAGCGGGGACCGTCAGCGCGCGGACAGGATCAGAGTGGCGTGCTGCTGAGAACTCTGCTCAGAGCACCGACTCTGGCCTCAGAACGCCGGCACGGCCATTAGCAGGCTGCCCCGGTACGACGTGCGCGTCGCGCGGTGACGAGACCGGCGCCACGGAGCACGAAGGTGTGAGGCTGGATGTGCGTGATGGTCTTCATCATGACTGTCCCCTTTCGTGTTCCCGTGCGGCTCGAGCGCGAAGTGATCGCGCGAGCGAGACGCCGGATGAGGCCCGAATGGGCCTTGGTAAACCTAGCGAGGATCGGGATGCCCGCGCAACGGTGCATGCGCAAGCATGCGAATCCGTGTCCGTTCCGTTATCGGCCGGGCCCGCGGCCGATAGCGGAGTGTGTGGTTGCTACAGCCGCTTGGCACCCTCGACAGTGACCCGGATGACGTACATTCGCGTCGTCGCTGTGATGTAGAGCAGATTGCGCTGGGGTCCGCCGAACTCGAGGTTCGCCGCCGTCTCCGGCAGCTGCAGCAGGCCGAGCAGCGTGCCGTCCGGGTCGTAGACGTGGATGCCCTCGGTGGTCGCGACCCAGAGACGGCCGACGGTGTCGATCCGTAGCCCGTCGAAGGCGGCGTCGCTCGACACGAGCTCGCGACCGGGATCCAGGCGGTCGCCGCGAACGTCGAAGACCGAGATCGTGCGGCGCTCGCTGTCGGTCACGTACAGCTGCGACTCGTCGGGGGAGAAGGCGAGGCCGTTCGGCTGGGTCAGGGCGGTGCAGACCGCCGCGAGTCCGGCATCCGCCGACCAGCGATAGACGTTGCGACTGCCGAGCTCTTCCGCCCCGCGGTGGCCCTCGTAGTCGCTCAGGATGCCGTACGTCGGGTCCGTAAACCACACCGACCCGTCCGAGCGGACCACCACGTCGTTCGGGCTGTTCAGCCGATGCCCTTCGTAGGAGTCGGCGATGACGGATGTCGAACCGTCGTGCTCGCGCCGCACGACGCTCCGATCGCCCTGTCGGCAGCTGACGAACCGGCCCTGCGGATCCACCGTGCGCCCGTTATAGAAGCCCGCCGGATGCTCCCACACGTCGACGCGCCCGCTCAGCTCGTCGTAGCGCAGCACGCGGTCGTTCGGGATGTCGCTGAACAGCAGGAAGCGCCCCTGCGGCGAGTACGCGGGGCCTTCGAGCCAGCGTCCGTCGTCGAACAGGATGCGCAGTTCGGAGTCCCCGCGAATTCCGTCGAACCGCGCATCCCTGCGCTCGAAGACGGCGGGGATGCGATCGGGTGCCATGGAGTCATTCCATCGCATGCGGGGTGCGGACTTCCATCCGACCCTCCTGCACAGATTTCCAGCTGAGTTGAACGTAGGACCTTATCGGCCGCTGACGGTGCCGGATGCCATCATTGACGGCATGGCATTCGCACTGCTAGATCGGCCGATGTACTCGTATTCTGACGTGGATCGGCTGGTCGGCGTGCAGCCAGGTACTGCGCGGCGGTGGCTCGAGGGATATTCGCGTTCGGGCAAGTTCTACGAGCCGGTGCTGCGCGAATCCCCTTCGGGGTCTGAAGTCGTCACGTGGGGAGAGATGGTGGAGTCCCGCCTCCTCGCCGAATTCCGGAGCAAGCAAGTACCCGTGCAGCGGCTCCGACCAGCCATCGAGCGCCTGCGCCAGGAGTTTGGACCCTACCCGCTTGCCATGGCCCGAACTTTCATCAGCGCAGAGGGGCGCGAGCTCGTTCGAGTTGTGCAGGAAGAGGTGGGGGTCGATCGTCCGCTGAGGTTTGTCGTTGTGCGCAGCGGGCAGGTCATGCTGGCTGATGAGACCGAGCGCTTTCGCCAGTCTGTTCGCTACGGAGACGATGGCAGCGTGACCCGGTTGCAGCCGGATGCCCGTACTCCCGCTGTTGTCATGGACCCGTCCCACGCGTTCGGGCAGCCGGCAATTCGTAACGTGCGGAGCGATGCATTAGCAGAGGACTACCGTGCGGGAACCAGCCGGGAATCTTTGGCTGATCTCTACGACCTCACACCTCAACAGGTAGATGAGGCGATTCGCTTTGAATTGATCGCGTCAAGCGAGCGCGTCGCCTGATGCCTTCGACGTTCACGCCGGTGTACTTCGCCGACGAGAACTGCCTTGCCTTCGGCAAACTCCTGCGGCGCAACGGGCGTAACGATGTTCTTTACCCGGGCCACGAAGATCTCCCCGAGGTCCCGCTCGGAACTGCCGACCTCGAATGGATGCCCGTGGTCGGCGCACGTGCCTATGTTGTGATCACGCGGGATCGGCATATTCGAACCCGTCCGGCAGAACTGGATGCCTACATCGAGCATGGCATCCGCTCGATATGGATCGGTGCAAAACGAGACCTCGGCCCACAGGACCAGGTCGATGTATTCCTCGCCAACGAAGCGCGGTTGAGGCGCGAGATCATCAAGCTCGGTGGTGGACCCTGGTCAGTTGCGCTGTCGCCTTCGGGCGTTCGGCCATTGCGGATGCGCGCGAACAGGTAGAAGCGGTCGACACGGCTTACACCGCGATCGCCGCATCGATCTTCCGTCACCGCTGCAGAGATACGCGTGGCACGGCGCTCGCGTGCAACTTCGATACCACGCAGTTCTCCGATCCTGCTCTCGAAGCACGGTCCCACGTTGTAACACTCCGTCACCTCCGCCCCTGGGAATGTCCTGTTGACTAGCGTGGCGCGGTGACTTCCACGACCGACTCCCCCGATACACCCGAGAAGACCCGAACGCGCAAGACCCCTCGTTGGCTGACGTCGTTCGGAGTGCAAATCATCGCCGGCCTCGTTGCCGGTGTGATCGTGGGCCTGATCGCCCGCGCCATGGGCGGCACGCTGCTCGACCCGAACTGGCTCACCGCAACCGTCACCACGATCGGCAACTCGTATGTGTCGTTGCTCACGGCGGCAGTGGTGCCGCTGGTGTTCACGGCCGTCGTGAGCTCGATTGCCAACCTTCGCCGGGTGTCCAACGCGGCGAAGCTGGCCATTCAGACGCTCATCTGGTTCGCCATCACGGCCTTCATCGCGGTGCTCATCGGCATCGCTCTCGGCCTCATCGTGCAGCCGGGTGCTCACACGGGCGTCTCGAAGTCGGCTGAAGCAGTGCCGAGCCATGTCGGATCCTGGTGGGCGTTCCTCGTCGGCCTGATCCCGTCGAACGTGTTCGGCCTCGCCGCGAACTCGCAGGTGACCGGCACCGGGACGTCCACCGCGGTCACGACCGCCGTGTCGTTCAACGTGCTGCAGGTGCTCGTCATCTCGGCGGCCATCGGCATCGCGGCGCTCGTCGTCGGCAAGAAGGCGGAGCCGTTCCTCAACCTCACGTCGTCGGTGCTGGCGATCATCCAGAAGGTGCTGTGGTGGATCATCCGCCTCGCCCCGATCGGCACGCTCGCGCTCATCGCGAAGGCCGTCGCCACCTACGGCTGGGATGCCCTCGGCTCGCTCGGCGTGTTCGTGATCTGCATCTACGTGGGCCTCGTGATCATCCTGTTCGTCGTGTACCCGATCATCGTTCGCGCCAACGGACTCTCCATCAAGCAGTACTACTCGGGCGCGTGGCCGGCGATCCAGCTCGGATTCGTGTCGCGCTCCTCGATGGGCACCATGCCGCTGACCGAGCGCGTGACCGAGCGCAACCTCGGCGTTCCGCGTGAGTACGCTGCATTCGCGGTCCCGCTTGGTGCCACCACCAAGATGGACGGATGCGCCGCCCTCTACCCGGCACTGGCCTCGATCTTCGTGGCGCAGTTCTACGGCATCCACCTCACGTTAGGCCAGTTCCTGCTGATCATCGTCGTGGCCGTGATCGGATCCGCCGCCACCGCAGGCACCACCGGCGCCACGGTGATGCTCACGCTAACGCTGTCCACGCTGGGCCTGCCGCTCGCCGGCGTCGGCCTGCTTCTCGCGATCGACCCGATCATCGACATGGGCCGCACGGCCATCAACGTCGCCGGCCAGGCACTGGTGCCGACGATCGTCGCCAAGCGCAACAAGATCCTCGACCTCGACCTGTACAACGCGAAGCGCAGCGGCGACCCGTTCAAGGACGACGACGCGAAGACCGATGACACGGTCGACGCCGCGGATCGCAGTCTGGAGCCCGCGAACGCCTGACGCGAGGGTTCTCGTCATCGCTGGTTGAGCCTGTCGAACCTTTCGCCGGTTGAGCTCGTCGAAACCAGCCCGCCGACCGCCGAGTCACCTTCGGTGGCGATCGCGGGGGGTTTCGACAGGCTCGACCCGCGGTGTGGTTTCGACGGGCTCAGCCTGCGGTAGCGGGGTGCGTCGGGCGCGGAGCCCTGTCGCCTACCATCGACGAGTGCGCAGACCGACCTCCCGGATGCTCCGCGCGGCCGCCGTCGTCGGTGTCACCGCCGCGCTCGCCGTCGTGCTCGGCGGATGTGCGACATCCGCTCCGACGCCGTCCGGCACGTCGAGCGCTCGGACGACGCACACGCAGACGCCCGCGCCGACGCCGACCGCGACGGACCCGCTCGTCGGCATGACGCTCGAGCAGAAGGTCGGGCAGCTGTTCATGGTGGGCACGCAGGCGACCACCGCGGATCCCACGACGGTGAAGGCCATCGCCGACCTGCACGTCGGCAGTGTCTTCCTCGCAGGGCGTTCGCATGCCGGCACGGCTGCCGCGAACTCCGTTGTGTCCCAGTTCACCGCCCAGGCGACGCCTGCGGCGACCGCCGGGCTGCCGTTGTTCGTCGCCACCGATCAGGAGGGCGGCGAGGTGCAGGTGCTGAACGGCCCAGGCTTCGATGAGATGCCATCTGGTCTTCAGCAGGGGGCCATGGCACCGGATGCGTTGCGGGACGCGGCGACGCGGTGGGGGAGTCAGCTGAAGTCGGCGGGCGTGAACATGAACCTCGCGCCCGTCGTGGACCTGATCCCGTCGCCTCAGGCGGCTGCGAACAACCCGCCGATCGGCGGATTCGACCGCCAGTTCGGATACGACCCCGACACAATCACGAGTCACGCCGACGCCTTCCGGGCGGGCATGGACACCTCGGGTGTCACCCCGGTGATCAAGCACTTCCCTGGCCTGGGCAACGTGACCCGGAACACGGATACGGACTCCGGTGTGACGGATACGGTCACGACGGCGACGAGCCCCAGCGTCGGCGTGTTCGGCACGGAGATCCAACGCGGGGCGCGGGTCGTGATGATGTCCACCGCGATCTACACGCAGCTGGATCCGAACTCGCCCGCTGTGTTCTCATCCGCGATCGTGACCGGGTTGCTGCGGGACAAGCTCGGCTTCCGCGGCGTCGTGATGAGCGACGACCTCTCCGCTGCGGAGCAGACATCCGCGTGGTCGCCGGCGGATCGAGCGGTCCTCGCGCTTCAGGCCGGGGTCGACATCGTGCTCATCTCGGCCGACTCCTCGCTCGCGGCACCGATGGTCGCCGCGGTGGTCGCGAAGGCGCAGACAGATCCTGCGTTCGCCAAGACGGTGGACGACGCCGCACGTCGGGTGGTGGAGCTCAAGCGGTACCAGTTCCAGTGACATGCCGCCCGTGGCATGCATCCCTTCCGCGGCATGCATCCCTTCCGTGGCACCTCCCGCCGGCCGTTCACGGTCTGCGCCATGGCACTGACCCTTGTTTCCGCGCCATTTGCGCACTATCGCGCCAGCGAGGGTGGCGCAAGAGTGCGCAAATGGCGCGATTGTGGAGGGCGAGGTTGCGCCGATGCGGGAGATCGCGCGGCGGACCAGTAGTCACTGTGCGGCAGGCTGCTGCTGCGTGATGCAGTGGATGCCGCCGCCGCGCGCGAAGATGGCGCGGGCATCCGCTCCCACGATCTCTCGACCGGGATATGCCTCTGCGAGTATGTCCAACGCCTGCTCGTCGTGCGGGTCGTCGAAGGTGCACGCGATCACGGCGTCGTTCACGACGAGATGGTTGACGTAGCTGTAACCGACGAAGTCGTCCTCATCGCGCAGCACCTGCGGTGCCGGCAGCTGGATGATGTCCCACTCGTCACCGTCCGGCGTTCGTGCGGAGCGCAGCGCGTCGACGACGTCGCGGGTGAGCGTGTGATCGGGATGGGCGTCATCCGTCTGGCTGTGCACGAGCACGCGTCCAGGTGAGGGGAAGGCGGCGAGCAGATCCGCGTGTCCGTGGGTGCCGAACCGCTGCTCGTCCCGGTACAGCCCGCGTTTCAGCCAGATGGGGTTCGTGGTGCCGAGGGTGCGCGCGAGCTCGGCCTCGACATCCGTCTTGCTCCAGCCGGGGTTGCGGGCCGGATCGAGTTGCACGCTCTCGGTGAGCAGAACGGTGCCGAGACCGTCGACCTGGATGCCGCCTCCTTCATTGACGAGATCGCTCACGACCCTGCGCGCTCCGGCCCTGGCCGCGACCAGCGCGGCGATGACGCTGTCGTTGCCCCAGCGCGCCCAGTCCTGACCGCCCCAGCCGTTGAAGCGCCAGGTGACGGCGCCGAGTCTGCCGTTCTCGTCGCGTACGAAGGTGGGGCCAATGTCGCGCATCCAGGCGTCGTCGAGCGGCGCGGTCACGATGTCGACCTCCGTGGAGAGGTACCGGCGCGCGACGGCGACGTCGTGCGGGTCGACCACCATGGTCACCGGTTCGAAGCGCAGGATGGCGTGGGCCACCTCGGCCCACGCGTTGCGTGCCGCGTCGAGGTCGTCGGCCGTCTCGCCGAGGTAGGCGTCGGCGGGAGGGAAAGCCATCCAGATGCGCTCCTGCCGTGCGGTCTCTGCCGGCAGATGCCAGGGCGTCTCCTCGATCAGCTCGACGGTGGTCGTCACGTCGACCACCTCGCCGGATCCGTCCACCGCGAAGACCTCGGACTCCACGATCTCGATCTCGACGATCTCGCCCTCGGCGTCGACGGCGAAGAGCTCGGAGACATCCGCTGGTGCGTCGGATTCTCCGGGGGTGCCGGGCTCTGCGTGCGGGCCGGGTGCGGCGTTCGCGCTGTCGCCCGAGGCATCCGGTTCGGCATCGGATCCGACGGCGTCTGCGATCGGCTCCTCGCCCGGTTCGTCATCCGCTCCCGGATTCCGCACGTCGTTCATCGCCGCCCCCACACCGTCGTCTGCCCGTTCGAACTCAGGTCCCTCGACCATGGTGCGTCAGCCGCGGCGATGGCGCGTCCTCCGAAGCGGGTGGTCCGTGTGCGGCGATGTCAGGACGAGAGGCCGACCGCGCGCAGCGCCGTCCACACTTCAGCCCGGTCGGCGAACGTGCCGAAGTCGCGCCCGAGGAGACGTCCGGCGGAGCGGATGCGCGCCGTCAGCGTGTGCCGATGCACGCCGAGTTCTCGGGCGGCGGAGTCGTAGACGCCGTTGTGCTCCAGCCAGACCAGCAGCGACCGAGCGAGCACGCCCTCCGGGTCGCGGGTCGTCAACGGCGCCAGCAGCGCGGTCGCTCTGGAACGGATCTGCGGATCGTCTCCCTTCGGAATCATTCCTGCCGCTCTGCTGCCGGACTCCCGCGAGGCCGCAGGCGAGCCGGAGGCCGATCCGGTGTTCGGGCCGTCGGCCGGAGCGGCAGTCGTGTCCATGGACGTCGCGCCCACCGCGGCCATCGGTGTGCGTTGCAACTCGGCGTCGACGCGGAGCCGCGCCGCGCGGAGTGCCGCGACCTCCGACACCGACAGGCTGTCCGACTCGTGCGCCAGCGCCCGCACGTCGTCGAGGGCGCGCACCAGCGCGGCCCGGACGGCGGACCGGGCCGCATCCACGGCATGTCCCTGTTCCAGCGCAAGCCCGGCTAGCGCCACCACGCTCGTGACGACCTGCTGGGTTGCCTGATCCGCGTCCTCGTTGCCGCCGTGAGCCAGCACGCCCAGCAGACGATCGCTCGCGCCGATCGTCTGCAGCGAGGCGGTGGTGCCCGCCTCGACGACGTTGGATGCTGCGCGGCGGCGTGCGCGCAGCATCCGCTTCGCCTCGGTCTCGATGTCGGCGCGGGCCGATCCGGATAAGGCCTTCGTGGGGAACACACGCTGAATCGTGCCGGCGGCGTCGGTCAGTGCGACCCATCCGCCGAGCTGCCTGGCGAGTTCGGCCAGGGTCGCTGCCAGCCCGTCCGAACGCAGCGCGGCCAGGGAGAGCGCCCGCTGGGCGGACAGCGCCCACGTGTTGCGCGCGTAGGCCTGTTCGGCCATGAGGTCGGCCGCGTAGCGGGCGACCGCGATGAACGGCGTGCGGTACGGCACCTCGAGCAGCGGAAGGCCGTAGCTGGTGCAGGCCGCGATGAGCGCGGGCGGCGTCGTGCGCACGACCTCGGTGCCGAAGCCGAGAGCTACGACACCGGTCGACACGAGACGCGCGATGTAACCGTCGTAACCGGATTCCGAGCCGGAGTCGGGCTCGGAATGGGAATCGGAGTCCAAGTCGGAGTCGGGGTCGGAATGGGAGCCGGAGTCGGAATCGGCGTTGAAACCGGAGGCGGACGCGTCGTCATGGGGTGTTCTGGATCGCTTTGGCGCTGAATTCGCTCGCGGCTCTGCATTCATGCGAGCGCCCGTGCCCCGGTCGAACTGGGTGCCCGTCGTCAGCAGCACTTGTCCGGGCGCGAGAAACGGAGTCGGGTCGACGAGATCGGAGCTGTGCACCCAGGAGACCTCGGCGTCGAGTCGGGTGGCGGTGGTGGAATCAGTCGGCGTGAGAAGTGTGAGTCCGAGCTCGCGGCGAGCGAGGAGCATGCGCACGGTCGGCGTCGGCATGTCTTGATTGTACAAAGTGGCCAGTCATGCCTCGGGAAGTGGCCAGCGTGTACAGGTCAGGGGCTCGGCTTCCGGCCTAGCGTGAGACGAGGGCCGGTCTATCGGTTCACAACTCAGGAAGGGAGGCGGTTCGGCTCCGTTGTGGCACGGAAGTACGCGAAGGTGCGGACGGGCCACGACCGGCTTTCCTGATTTGTGAACACGGGATCCCGATCCGAGCCGACGCCAGGGCCCGGCCCGGGGCTCAGGTCCGGACCGCCGCCAGTGCCGGGACGCCGCACTCAGACGAAAAGAGGCAACCATGACCATCGTCGACACCTCCACCGGCACCCAGCAGGCGCCGATCCCCACGGGCGGACCCACGCTTCCGCAGGAACGGCGGCTGGTGACCGAGATCCCCGGACCACGGTCGCGAGCCCTCCTGGCGCGTAAGGCGGAGGCGGTCGCGAAGGGCGTCGGCCACAGCATCCCGGTCGCCACGGTCGCTGCAGGCGGCGGCGTTCTCGTGGATGCCGACGGCAACTCGCTCATCGATCTGGGCAGCGGCATCGCCGTCACCGGCGTCGGCAACTCGGCGCCGCGCGTGGTCGAGGCGGTGCAGCGTCAGGTGGCCCAGTTCACGCACACCTGCTTCACCATCTCTCCGTACGACAGCTACGTCGAGGTCGCGGAGGCGCTGAACCGCCTCACACCGGGCGATTTCCCGAAGCGCAGCGCGCTCTTCAACTCCGGCGCGGAGGCCGTGGAGAATGCAGTCAAGATCGCCAGGCACTACACGAAGAAGCAGGCCGTCGTCGTCTTCGACCACGCGTACCACGGCCGCACGAATCTCACCATGGCGCTCACAGCGAAAAGCCTGCCGTACAAGAACGGCTTCGGGCCGTTCGCGCCCGAGGTGTACCGGGTGCCGCTGTCGTATCCGTACCGCGACGGACTGAGCGGAGCGGATGCCGCCCAGCGCGCCATCGACCAGATCGAAGCGCAGGTGCGCGCCGAGAACCTCGCGGCCATCCTCATCGAGCCGATTCAAGGCGAGGGTGGATTCATCGTCCCGGCCGAGGGGTTCCTGCCCGCCCTGCAGAAATGGGCCAACGACAACGGTGTGGTGTTCATCGCCGACGAGGTGCAGACCGGATTCACCCGCACCGGCACCATGTTCGCCAGCGAACAGTTCGGCATCGTCCCCGACCTCGTGACCACGGCGAAGGGCATCGCGGGCGGACTGCCGCTCTCGGCCGTCACCGGACGCGCCGAGATCATGGACTCGTCGCAGGTCGGCGGCCTCGGCGGCACGTACGGCGGCAATCCGATCGCGTGCGCGGCGGCGCTCGCCACCATCCAGACGTACGAGGAAGACAACCTGGTCGAGCGGGCGAAGCAGATCGGCGACATCATCGGGGAGAAGCTGACCGCGCTGGCGGCATCCGATCCGCGGGTGGGCGATGTGCGCGGCCGCGGGGCCATGATGGCCATGGAGCTCGTCGATCCGTCCGAGGGCGGGGGACCGGGGCGACCGGATGCCGCGCTCGCGTCCCGCGTGCTGGCCGCGTCGGTGGCGCAGGGCGTTGTGCTGCTCACGTGCGGAACGTGGGGGAACGTCATCCGCTTCCTCCCGCCGCTCGCCATCTCGGACGACCTGCTGAACGAAGGACTGGACATCGTGGGAAAGGCGCTGACCGATGCTTGACGACAAGGTGAAGGACGCCATCGACGGCGCGAAGGGCGCCATCGAGCGTGTGACGGAGAAGGCGCTTCTGGCGCTCGTGCCCGACCAGCTGTTCATCGCCGGCGAGTGGGCCGACGGGGAGCGCCCGAGCGAGTTGACGGTGCTCGACCCTGCGACCGGCACCGTGCTGAAGACGATCGCGGATGCCTCGCCCGCCGACGGCATCCGCGCCCTCGACGCCGCCGTTGCGGCAGCGGATGCCTGGGCCGCCACCGCACCTCGCGTGCGTGGCGAGATCCTGCGCAGGGCGTTCGACCTGCTGCAGGTACGCAAGGAGGAGTTCGCCCTCTTGATGACGCTCGAGATGGGCAAGCCGCTCGCGGAGGCGCGTGGCGAGGTCGCTTACGGCGGAGAGTTCCTGCGCTGGTTCAGCGAGGAGGCTGTGCGCATCACCGGTCGTTACGGCACGAACCCCGAGGGCACGGGACGCATGATCGTCACGCAGCATCCGGTCGGGCCGTGCTACCTGATCACGCCGTGGAACTTCCCGCTGGCGATGGCCACGCGCAAGATTGCTCCGGCGCTCGCCGCGGGCTGCACGGTGGTCGTCAAGCCGGCGGAGCTCACGCCGCTCACGACCCTGTACTTCGCGAAGCTGATGGCGGATGCCGGCCTTCCGGCCGGGGTGCTCAACGTGATCACCACGACCACGTCGGGTGAGGTGTCGGAGCCGATCATCGCGGATCCGCGCCTGCGCAAGCTCTCGTTCACGGGATCCACGCCCGTGGGACGCGCGCTGCTGAAGCAGGCGTCGGACAACGTGCTGCGCACGTCGATGGAGCTCGGCGGCAACGCGCCGTTCGTGGTCTTCGACGACGCCGACCTCGACAAGGCGGTGGACGGGGCGATGCTCGCCAAGTTCCGCAACATCGGCGAGGCGTGCACGGCGGCCAACCGGTTCATCGTGCACGAGGCCGTTGCCGAGGAGTTCGCCGCGCGGGTGATCGAACGCGTGCGCGGGCTGAAGGTGGGCCGCGGAACCGACGACGGGGTCACGATCGGACCGCTCATCGACGACAAGGCCGTGGCGAAGGCATCCGCTCTCGTGGGTGACGCGGTCGACCGCGGCGCGACGCTGCGCATCGGCGGCTCGGCCATCGAGGGCGCCGGAACGTTCTATGAGCCGACGGTCGTGACGGATGTCGTGGCCGGCAGCGATATCCTCCGCGAGGAGATCTTCGGACCCGTGGTGGCCATCGTGCCGTTCCACGACGAAGCGGATGCCGTGCGCATCGCCAACGACACCGAGTACGGCCTCGTGAGCTACGTGTTCACGAAGGATCTCGCGCGCGGCCAGCGGATGGTCGAATCCCTGCAGACCGGCATGATGGGCCTCAACGTGGGCGTCGTGTCGAACGCGGCGGCGCCGTTCGGTGGTGTGAAGCAGTCCGGGCTGGGACGCGAGGGCGGGTTCGAGGGGATCCACGAGTACCTCTCCACGAAGTACACGCTGACGCCGGATCCGTTCGCGGGCTGACCGGCCGGCGTCGGCCCCGAGCTCAGACGGCGGCGCGCTCGCGCAGTGCGTCGTTCACCGGTGCGAACGCGACCTTGTCGAAGACGAGCTCGATGTCGGTGATCCGTCCGTCGGCGAGGTGCAGGTTCTCGACGCAGACGACCGCGCCGGCCGGAGTGTCGGTGACGAAGTCGTAGACGACGCAGGCGTGGTCGGCATTCTCGTACACATCGCGGATGTCGTTGCGTTCCAGGGCAGGCAGCAGCCGGCCGAGTGCGGCGAGCCACTGCGACTTGTCCGAGGTGCCGGTCCCGACACGCGCCTGGAGGGAGTCCGCGAGCAGGGCGTCGACGGCCGGCAGGTCGTGGTCTCCGACGGCTTCGATGTAGGCGCGGGCGATGGCCGCGGGGGATGTGGTGTCCATATCCGCACTCTAAATACAAATGTATGTGAGTACAAGGGTGCAATTGTGGATGATAGGTTCGAGGCCTGAGGCAGGAAAGGGACGCATGTGAGCGAACGCACGTCGAGCGCGGCAGCGATCGACCGCGGGCTTCGCGCCCTGGCCGACGGCAACCGCCGTGCCATCCTCGCTGCGGTCCGGGACGAGCCGCGCGCCGTAGGCGACCTCGCCGGAGCGCTCGCCCTCTCGCAACAGGTGGTCTCGCACCACCTGCGCGTGCTGCGCGAGGCCGAGCTCGTCGACGAGACACGGGACGGCACCCGGCACCTCTTCGCCGTGCGTACGGACGGCCTCGCCGCCGTTCGCGACTACCTCGACGGATTCTGGCCGTCCCAGCTCGGACGCCTGAAGGCGGCCGTCGAGTCAGGCGCACGGGGTGCGCACGCGAGCGGCGTCGAGGCGAAGGGCGAGCATCCGGATGCCTGACTTCCACACGTCGATCGACATCGACGCCGAACCCGACACGGTCTTCGACTACCTCGTGACCGCCGACGGCATGACGGCGTGGATGGGCGAGTTCGCCACGCTCGAGCCGCGTCCCGGTGGGCGCTTCGACGTCGACATCGCGGGGTTTCCGATCCGTGGTGAGTATCTCGAGGTGGAGCGTCCTCATCGGGTGGTCGTCTCGTGGGGGATAGCGGGCAGCGAGGATCTGCCGCCCGGCGCATCCAGGGTGAGCTTCGAGCTCACGGCCGTCGCGGGCGGCACCCGCGTCGACCTCACGCACAGCGGACTTCCGGATGCCCGGGTCGCGGGCCATCGCGTCGGCTGGGCGCACTTCCTGCCGCGGCTGCAGGGAGCCGGCGCGGGGCATCCGCTCGGACCGGATGACTGGCGTCCGGTGTCGTGAGTCGACTCTGATCGCAGCCCGAGGCCGCCGAGGCCGCCGAGTCGCGCCGCTCCAACGGCGGTGGAGTTCGGTGCGAAGAAGGGTCGACTCCGGCGCCGCGGATGTATAGCATCTCCACCAATGAGGCGATTCCTGAAAACCATTGCCATTTGGGTGGGGCCCGCTGGTGCGTGTGCGCCCTCGTCCGTCCCGGGAGAGGCTCTGGCGTGAGTATCCAGTCGAGCATGCAGGCGCTCACCGAGCGGTATCCACCGTCGATGAGGCGGATCTCGGAGGTCGTGGTCGCCAGGCCGCAGGTCGTGCTCGAGCTGACCATCACCGAGTTGGCGAAGCTGTGCCAGACATCCGAGGCCACGATCGTACGGTTCGCGAGAACGCTGGGATTCGCCGGCTATGCGGCGCTCAAGCTGCAGATGGCGGCCGAGCTCGCGGCCGAGACCGCTCAGCTCGGGGCCGACAGCAGCTACGGATCCGACATCGCCCCGACGGATACGCTCGCCGAGACCGTGGCCAAGATCAGCGGATCCGAGTTGTTCGGCATCCGGGAGACCGCGGCCAGTCTTGACCTCGACACGCTTCAACGCGTCATCGACGCCGTCGCCGGCGCACAACGGACGCTGGCATTCGGGGTGGCGGCCAGCAACATGGGCGCGCGAGACCTGCGAGAGAAGTTGCTGCGCGTGGGTCGCGTGGCTCTGGGGTTCACCGACGCCCACGACGCGATCAGCTCGGCGTCGCTCCTCGGAGCCGACGATGTCGTGATCGGCTTCTCGCACAGCGGCCAGACCCGAGAGGTGTGCGAGCTCCTCCGGGTCGCCCATGCGGGAGGGGCGGTCACCGTCGCGATCACGAACGCACCCGAGTCGCCGGTTACTCGCGATGCCGATCTGACGTTGCTCACGTCGGTGCGCGAGACGACGTTCCGCTCCGGCGCGATGGCCAGCAGGATAGCCCAGCTGACCATTGTCGACTACGTGTTCGTGGGGGTCGCGCGCACCAGCTACGAATCGAGCGTCCAAGCGCTTCGAACCAGCCGCGAAAGCCTGGCGCGGCTGCGCGGGGAGAGGTGACGGCGGGCATGGGTCGGGCACCTCAGCAGCTGGACACCGGCGATCCGGTCGTCTCGGCGGCGAGCGCGAGCGCACCCCTTGTCGCGTACGCGATGTGCGACGAGCACGGGAGGATGCTCGCATCCCGTCACGCACACACCGTCTTCTACGCGGCATCCACCGTCAAGCTCGGCGTGATGCTCGCCGCAGTGATTGCCGCTGAGCGCGGCGCGTTGCGCCTCGACGATGCGCTGCAGTGCAGGCGAGTCTTCGAGTGTGAAAGTGCAGAGGGCACCATCGAGGAGTTCCGGCTGGATCCGGACGACACGGATCCGCAGTTCCCCGCCGACGGTTCGTCCGCGACCATCCGCGAACTCGTGGCGATGATGATCGACCGGTCGTCCAACGAGGCGACGAACGTCTTGTTCGATCGCCTGGGACCGGCTCCGATCGCCGAGGCGTTCCGCCTCTGCCGTGCTTCGAATACCCGCATGGAACGTCGGATCGGAGATCCGTGCGCGGTACGCGCCGGACTGACCAACGAGACCACCGCGGCAGACCTGGTCGCCGTGATGCGCGGCATCCTGAGCGGCGCACTGACCACGAGGACGAACTCGGCGTGGATGCGCGACGTGCTGGAGGCGCAGGAGCATCCGCGGATCGGTTCCGTCGTGGAACCGGGGACGCCGTGGGGATCGAAGTCGGGAGACGTGCCGGGCATCGAACACGATGTCGCGTTCGTCGGGCAACCCGCATCGCGTCGCCTCCTCGCCGTCTGCACCCGCGGTTTCGAGCCCGAGCAGGGGCGCGAAGCCATCAGAGGAGTGGCCGCGGCTCTTCTCGGTGGATGAGGAAGCCGCCACACGCTGTCGTTCCGGTCCCACACCGACCGGACACATCAAAGGAGAGAAATCAGATGGCACGATCACGTCGTCCATACTCGAAAGCTCGATCAGATGACGCGCCGCCGCCGACCAGGCGGAGATGGGTGGCACTGGCATTGCCCGCTGCATTGATCGCCACGTTCGCGCTCGCGCAGCCGGCGTTCGCCGAAGCGGGATCGCCGGATGCCTCCGGAACGTCCACGAGCAGTCCTGCTCCCACGAACGCACCGCAGAGCACGTCGTCGGCCGCCCAGGAGACCGTGACGCCGGCACCGACGGATCAGGCGAAGGCGTCCAGCGGCTCCGCGACCACTGCAGGCGACAGCGCGCTCGGCGACTCGATCGCGAAGATCGCGCTCAGTCAGGTGGGCAATGGTGACAATCCTGTCGTCACCGGCTTCGGCGGCCTCAACTGCAACCCGTACACGACGCTGGTCGCGGGATTCTCCGCCAACTCCGACGGCTGCGGCTACGACTCCACCTTCAATGTGCGCAACTCGAACGAGAACTGGTGCGCCGACTTCGTGAAGTGGGTGTGGCAGCAGGCCGGCATCACGCAGGACATGAACACGATCAACGCCGCGGCATCGAGCTTCGTGCAGTGGGCGGTCGACGACGGACAGACCCCTGTCGCGAACTCCGGCACCCCTGTCGTCGGCGACGCCGTCGTGTTCTTCCACGCCGGTGCCATCAGTGCCGCACGATACGCCGACCACGTCGGCATCATCGTGGCCGTGCACGACGACGGAACGGTCGACATGGTCAACGGCGACTTCTCATCGTCGACGAACGTGAAGGTCGAGCACGACGTGAACCTCGACCTCACGACGTTCGCACACAACACGTGGAGCTCCGGCGAGGTGTGGGCTCTGGTCTCGCCGCCGACGGCCGCGCAGCATCCGAACCCGAAGGCATCCATCTCCGGCCCCGACACTGCGGTCACCGGAACCGAAGCCGTGTTCCACGCCGCCGGACGCGAGAACGGCGGATCCATGACCGGGTACTACTGGACGTTCGGCGACGGCCGCGCGACCAACAGCAACGGAGCGGATGTGACGCACACCTTCGCGACGCCCGGCCTGCACACGATCACGGTGACGGCGACCTCGAGCTTCGGGACGATCACGACCGTCACGAAGAACGTGAACGTGGTGGGGGCGTCCGCATCCGTTGCGGCCGTGCCGTCCACGGAGACGTGGTACTCGAGCTATCCGGTCTCGTACTACCGGTTCGTGAGGGCGAGCGGATCCGGGGACCTCGCTGCCGACGTGTGGGACGGCGCCAGCTGGCTCCAGGTGACGGCGGCGGGCACGCCGAGCTCGAACGGATCCATCGCGGCGCTCGCGTACATCGACCCCGAGGTCAACTCGGCGACCACTCCGCACGCGTACTTCCGTGCATCCGATGGCTCGCTCGCCGAGAGCTACCTCGGCGCAAGCGGATGGGTGAGCCAGGACCTGCCGGGCACGCCGGCGGAGGGAGCCGACATCGTTGCGGCGTACACGGCATCCGGTCCGACGGTGTTCTTCGTGGACGCCCACGGATCGCTGAACGAGACGAGCGAGTCGTCCGGCACCTGGTCGACCAAGACGCTGACGCACTTCGCCGTGCGGCCGGCCCCGCTCGCGTTGAGCGAGACGGCGGACGGACCGACCGTGTTCGCGATCGGGCACAACGGCAAGCTCACGACGGTCTCGCGGGCGGGCAACGCGTGGCCGGCGATTCCATCGTCGGTGCGTGTGACGAAGGATGCCACGCTCTCAGCCCTGACCACACCCATCGGCGCAGCGAGCGTCGTCGTGAACGGTGCCGAGGGTGCGAAGCATTCCGGAACTCCGGAGCTCGTGCAGCTCACGAAGAAGTCACGCGGAGCCTGGCAGACGACGACGCTTCCGGGACGTCCGGCCGCCGGCGCGATCACCGCGTCGACGTATGAGCTGCCGAGTGCCGTCTCCGGTCCGATCGGGAACTTCCCGAACCCGCCCGGAACCCTCGAGGAGGGCCCGGCGCACCGGCTCGGATCGGTCGTCGCGTACCTGACCGCTGACGGATCCCCAGCCGTGGCGTACAACGACGGATCCGGTTGGCACACCGCAGCCCTGCCCGGAAAGGCGACCGGCGTGACCGGCATCGCGGCCGAGCCGATCGCTCACCAGCCGCTGCAGGTGTACCTGGACACGGCATCCGGGCCGGTCATGGACACCACGGGCGACACGGCTCCGCCGAGCGGCCCCTGGACCACGCAACCGCTGCCGTCGAGCCCCGCCACGTTCGCGGACCGGGTGCTGCTGTACGCGGCCGGATCGGATGACGTGCCGGCCGCGCAGGCGGCTGCCGCGTCCGCCGGGTTGCCGTCGAGCCAGGTGACGACGTCGTACAAGGTGGCCTGGGCCGCGACCCTGTCGGGCGACCACTTCGTGATCGCCGTCGGACAGGCCGCGCTCAACGCGCTCGAGTACAACACGTGCGGATGGACCGACCCTTCCGCCATGGACCCGGGCAGCACGCCGTTCGACTATGTGACGCGGGCACTGAATGTGCTGCCGGGCGCCGACCTGTTCATGAACGGAGCGGCATTGGCAGCGGCGAACACCCAGCAGCGTGCGATCGACATGGCGTACTACGCCGTGCACGGGGCACTGCCGGACGGGCAGACGGCGCTGCCGGCGGCGGCTCCGTCGGCGAAGGTCTGCCTGGGCTCGGCGAGCTGAGTCTGCTGACCGCCGGTGAGCCTGATGGTGTCGGTTGAGACTGATGCCACTGGCCGCCGGTGAGTCCGGTGCCGCTGGTTGAGCCTGATGCCGTCGGTTGAGCCTGATGCCGCTGGTTGAGCCTGATGCCGCCGGTTGAGCCTGGTGCCGCCGGTTGAGTCTGGTGCCGCCGGTTGAGTCTGGTGCCGCCGGTTGAGCCTGATGCCGCTGGTTGAGCCTGTCGAAACCAACTCCGTGCTCGGTTTCGACAGGCTCAACCGGCGGTGGTGGGGGCTCAACCGGCGGCGGGGGCTCAACCGGCGGCAAGGGCTCTGGCGGCCGCGGCCTCAGCCCGCGAGGCCCTCGATGCCCAGACCAGGCACGTCGGGCATCCGCACCGTCTCGCCGTCGTAGCGGATACCGCCGCTCACCGGCGACGCGCTGAGCCAGAGTCCGGCGTCGAGGTCGTGCGCCGTCGGCGCGCCGGACCGTGCGTCGACGGATGCCGCGACCGCGCTCGCCGCAGCGATGCCGACGTGGCTCTCCATCATGCAGCCGACGATCACCGCGACGCCCGCATCCGCAGCAAGGTCGCGCAGCGCTATCGCCTCGCGGATGCCGCCGGTCTTAGCCAGCTTGATGTTCACCATGTCGGCCGCGCGCCTGGCGATAACCTCGCGGGCATCCCGAGTGGTCCACACGCTCTCGTCAGCGAGGACCGGCGTCTTCACGTGCGCGGTCACGAACGCGAGGCCGTCGAGATCGTCGCGGTGCACGGGCTGCTCGACGAGCTCGACGCCGAGCCCGGCATCCTCCCACGCACGGATCACGTGCACCGCGTGCTCGGACGTCCAGCCTTGGTTGGCGTCGGCGCGCAGCGTGACCTCCTGGCCAACGGCATCCCGCACGGCCCGCATCACCCCGACGTCGTCTGCGCCTGCGCCGACCTTGACCTTGATGGTGCGGAAGCCGGCATCCCGGTGCTCGACGGCCGCCTCGACGAGCCCGGCGATGCCGGCGGCGTCGACGACCGCGGACAGCGTCATGTCCGTGCGCACGCCGGCGGCGGCCATGGAAGCGGATGCCCCGAGCAGCTCGTACAGTGGAACTCCCGCCGCCTGCGCGGCCAGGTCGTAGATCGCGCAGTCGACGGCCATGCGTGCCGCCGAGTTGCGCACCACGGCGCGGTCGAGCGCTGTGCTCGCCTCGGATGCGGATGCCAGTGCTGCTGCCGCGCCCGCGGATCCCGTCGCTCCCGACGCACCCACCGACATCCCGAAGACCGCTTCGCGCAACGGGCCCTCGATCGCGGCCGTCACGCTGGCCGGGCTCTCGCCGGTCACGCGCCAGCTGGTCGGTGCCTCGCCCCATCCGCTGCGTCCGTCGGAGTCGACGACCTCGACGATCAGCACGTCGATCGCCGTGGCGGTGCGCACGGCCGTGACGAACGGACGCACGAGCGGCACGGATCTGCGGTGGAGGCGAACGTCGGCGATGGTGGTCACCACCGAACGATACGACGCGCGTCGCATCCGACTCGGCCGAAACGTCAGACTGCGCGGCCATGCGCTCGGGCGATCGTCACCGCGCGCGAGTGACGAACGGACTCACTCCTTCACCCCGAGCCCCGCGGCGACCGCGGACCGGATGCGCCGCTGCAGCTGTGCCGGGGCAGCGGAATCGGCATGCTGGAGCGCCGACTTCACCGCCGCCGCGCTCGCACCCACGAATGCGCCGGCGATGCCGGCGGCCTTGGCCGCACCCAGCTTCGGAAAACGTGCCGCCAACGCATCGGAGATGACGTCGATGGCGTCGAGCTGCTCCGCAGCGCCCCTCGCGCGCACGGCGGCCACGGAGTCGACGAGCCGCAGGCGGAGCAGTGCTCGCTCGCTGAGGAAGTCGTCTCTCGTGGCGTCTGCCGCGGCATCCAGGCATCGCAGCAGGACGCGGGCCGGATCGTCGTCGGGCGCCGCCGCCGCGATGGTGCCGACGGCGATGTCTGTACGGTCGAGCCCAGGGCCGAAGAGCAGCGCCTCCTTGCCCTCGAAGTAGGCGAAGAACGTGCGGGTGCCGATCTCCGCCGCCGCGGCGATGTCGGCCACTGTCGTCTCGTCATAGCCCTTCGATCCGAAGAGCTCGACGCCTACCGCGATGATGCGCTCGCGGGTCTGGGCGCGTTTGCGTTCGCGCAGAGGAGGGACGTCAGCCGAGGGTTCCGACACACTCACGGTTGACATCCTAGCGGTCGATGCTAAATTGCACTGAATGCGAAATGGCATTGAGTGCCGAAATATGGGGAGAATCGATGACGAAGAGCGTGCTGATCTCCGGAGCGGGAATCGCGGGTGGAGCACTCGCCTGGCACCTCGCCGAACGCGGATTCGAGGTCACCGTCGTCGAGAAGGCGACGGGCCTGCGGTCCAGCGGCAACCCCGTCGACGTGCACGACGACGCGCTGCGCATCGTGGAGCGCATGGGCGTGGCCGATGAGCTGGAGAGCGTCAGGACAAGCGTTCGCAGGCTCGTCGCGGTGAACCGGAACGGGCGGAGGCTGGCATCCATCCCGGCGACGGCGGTGGAGAACGGCGCCGACGGCATCGAGGTACCCCGCGCCGACCTCGCCGATGTTCTCGTGAGAGCGGCCGCCGGGCGGGCGAACGTGATCTTCGACGAGTCGATCGCCGAGCTGCACGAGGAGCCCGACGGCGTCGAGGTGCGCTTCGAGTCGGGACGCACGGCTCGCTACGACCTGGTGATCGGCGCCGACGGCCAGCATTCGCGTGTGCGCTCGCTCGCGTTCGGCCCCGAGTCGCGGTTCGCACATCGCATCGGCATGTTCGTTGCCACCGTGGCCGCGCCCGGCGCGGAGTTCGATCCTGCGGAGATGACGATGCTCAACGCACCGGGCGTCTCGTTCTCGCTCCATCCGTCCGCGGGCATCCCGATCGGGGCATTCATCTTCCACAGTCCGCTCGCCGCGCGCTTCGATGCGCGGGAGGCGGACTCGTCCCGCTCGATCGTCGCGGATGCCTACGCCGGCCTGGGCTGGCGCGTTCCGGAGTTCCTCGATCGCTTCGCCTCCGCACCCGACGTGTACTTCGACACTGTCACGCAGTTGCGACTCGACTCCTGGCACACGTCCCGGATCGGACTGCTCGGCGACGCAGCGTCGTCGGTCTCCGTCTTCGGTGACGGCTCGTCGCTGGCGATCATCGGTGCGCGCACGCTGGCGGATGCCCTCGCCCGTTATCCGTCCGACCCGGCTGTCGCCTTCGCCGAGTATGAGGGCGGGCACCGCGCTCGGGTCATACCGAAGCAGCGGGCCGTACGATCCGTCTCCAGACTGCTGGTTCCTCGCACCGCCCTGGGGTTGGGGGTACGGAATCTCGCTCTGCGTGGCATCCAGTTCGTCACCGCGCTGCGCCCGGGAACTCGTTGAGCGACCTTTTCTCGAAGCATCTTGTCGTTAAGACAACGTTGTTCTACGCTGATCGAGGTTCCACAAGGGTCAGTTCGACGAAGAACGGAGACGCAGTGAGAAACATCCTCAGCACGGTCATCGGCACAGGTCTCGCGGCCGTGATCGCCGTGACGACGATCGCCCCGGTGCAGGCGGCGGACGACCCGTCACCGGTCAACCTCCTCGCATCGGACTTCGACACCACCTTCTCGAACCCGGCGACGAGGCTCGACAACACGACGACAGACGGAAGCGGTACGCAGACGCCCGTCTCGATCGACGGTGATCCGGCCATGGAGCTCCGCGATTCGTCGAACGGCGGCGCGATCTCGGCGTACTTCCTGAAGCGGTTCAGCTCGGGCGCCCTGAAGGATCGCATCAACGCCGTCTACAAGGAGCCGGTCGGCAGCGCGCCCGTGGACTTCGAACTGTCGTTCAACATGGCTCGCACGGCGGCCAGCACGAAGCCGGTCGCCAAGGACATCTACGCTCAGATCGCCTTCGGCAACTTCGACAACGTGAACGTGCCGCGTTTCCCGGTTCCGGCGACGACGCTCACCACGACCGCCGCCTACAACGCCACCGACGGCAAGCTGCACGAAGTCTCCTCTCAGGACATCGGCGCGTATCGGTTCACGATCGTGCCGAACGGCGGTGCTCGGATCATCTCCACAGTGGAGCTGGACTTCTCCGTGCGCGTCGACACGGGAGGCACCGACGAGGCGATCGTCGTCGACGACCTGTCGGTCGCCGAGCTCGCGCCCGTCAACGACACGGTTCCGCCCAGCGCGCCCGGTGCCGTCACCGGCAGCGTGAACGGGAACACGGCGACACTCTCCTGGGGTGCGGCCAGCGACGACCAGCGGGTCGCAAGCTACTCCATCTACCGGGACGGCGAGCTCGCGGGCACGACCGGCGGCGCCGTGACCACGGGACAGGTCACCGGGCTCATGCCGTCGACGCACTACACCTTCACCGTCAAGGCGCGCGACGGAGGCAACAACGAGGGTCCGGCGAGCCCGCCTCTCACCCTGACCACGGCGGCTTCCGTTCCGTCAGCGCCCTCTCCCTATCCCGGCACCACTGAGACCCGCCTCGCCTGGCTCTGGCAGAAGACCAAGGACATGAAGGAGGAGAGCGGGCCGCTCAACGTCGTGCAGTACACGGCGCAACTCGCCGACGGCCAGAACGTCGACCAGAATCTCGCCAAGCTCGACACCATGTTCGGCCAGTACGACGCCGAGCAGTACAAGACCGAGGCGAAGATGTACGCCTACCTCATGGTCGGTGATCAGTTCTCGGCATCCACTCTCGCGAAGGTCAAGAGCTACTTCGCCGGGTACGCCTACGGCAAGCTGCCGCAGACGGAGAACCTGCGGATGGCGAACTACGTGGCCGGATATCTCGTGGGCACCTACCTGCCGGATGTCGTCGATCTCAACGGCAACTCGGGCACCGCGCTCGCCGACATCGGCAAGCAGAACATCGAGGACATGATCAACGCCGGCGTGCACCGCGGCTGGGCGGAGTACGAGAGCCCCGAATACACGTTCATGACGTACTTCGGTCTCAACGCGATCTACCAGTGGGCGAAGGACGACGGCCTGCGCCAACAGGCGAAGATGGCGATGGACGTCATGTGGTTCGAGTGGGCCAACGACTGGATCAACGGTTACATGATCTCGTCGCTGAGCAGGGCGAAGGGCGACCTGTCATCGATCGGCGACCCGACCTGGCGTCCGGCAGACCACACGGCGCTCGCATGGGCGTACTTCGGCGAGGACCGTGCTCAGCAGACCATCGGCGAGTCCGACAACGGAGCGCCCTCCGCCTACCGTCCGAACCTCGAATACCTCGGGTTCGTGGCCTGGCCGGGAACGAAGTATCAGCCGCCCGCCCTCGCGGTTCAGCTCGGTCAGAAGACGGACAAGAGCTACACGTCGCACAAGTCGAACCTGCAGAACTCGAGCGGACGCGCGATGGACGTCGATCGCACGACCTACGTGCAGCCCGACTGGGGAGTGGGCACGGAGGTGCAGTACCGCCGCGTCGACAACTGGCTGGAGGATCAGCCGCTCGTGGTGCGCTGGCGCTCCACCGCGCCGAACTCGCTGTTCCGCATGTCCGTCGACCAGGGCAACGCGGCGCCCGGCAACTACGACCAGCCCGCCGACCATCGCGTCATGCAGGATGACGGCGCCGCGGTGGGCGTGTTCCGCAACTCAGGAGACAGCACCTCCAACACCCTCACCGCGATGTTCCCGGCGAACGGATCGATCGTGGAGAAGAAGGATGTCGCCGGCTGGACGGTCGTGAACACCGGTCCCATGTACTTCGCGTATCGCATGGTCAAGCCGTCCACCTGGTACTACCAGACGCCGAACGACCCGTCGAACAAGGTGAAGACGAACACCCAGATCCACCCGACCACGACGCTGGCGTACGCGTACGACATCCTGCGCAGTCAGTCCGACCGCAACGGCTGGATCTTCGACTCCGCGGATGCCTCGGCGTATCCGAGCCTTGACGCGTTCGCTGCGGCGATCACGTCCGGCGACCGGATGGATGCCAGCGGCATCGATGACGCGGCGCCCCACCTCGTCTACCGCGACCTGGCGGGCAAGACGCTCGACCTCACCTTCGACGCGGCGAACGCGGCGCCTTCGGGCAACGCCAAGGTCGACGGCGTGTCGATCCCCTACGACAGCTACGGAGTCTTCGACACCCCGTGGCTCAAGCAGGATCGGTTGAGCGATGTGTTCACAGCCACCCTCGGCGACACGACGTTGCGCTACGACTTCTCGAACTGGACCGTGACGACGATCACCGATGACGGGGCGACGGCGGCTCCCGCGACGGGGGTGTTGAGTTCCGACAACGGTTGGGACACCGGCCTGCAGGACGGCGACTACAACGTCACCATGAACCTGTGGTGGGGTCAGAACGCCACGGACTACAAGCTGTACGAGAACGGCACGCTCATCGCAGACAAAGCTCTGACGATGAACACCCCGGCGACCCAGAAGGTGGTCGTGCCGATCAGCGGTCGTAAGAACGGCACGTACGTCTACACGGCCGAGTTGGGCAATTCGAAGGGCGCGAGCACGCCGAAGCCACTCACGGTCACCGTGACGGATGCGAATCCGGGCCTACCGGTACTCACCGACGACAACACCGACCACGACGGCACGTACTCGGTCGCGGCTGACATGTGGTGGGGCACGAATGCGACCTCGTATCGGATGACCGAGAACGGTGTCGAGATCGCGTCCGGGTCGCTGACCGCGGCGACACCGTCGGCACAGCACGTCGCCGTCCCTGTGACCGGTCGGACTCCGGGGCGTTACGCCTACGTCGTCGAGTTCGCCGACGCCGCCGGCACGACGACGAGTCGGACGCTGTACGTCGACGTGAAGTGACGAGACCGCGTCGGGTCCCGCGGTCACCGGTGCGGGACCCGACGCGTGTCTTCGACGGACAGCCGGATCCAGGTGGTCCGTCGCTCCCGCGCAGCGAGGCGAAGGCTCCCCTCCCTGTCGGCGATCCGGGTGGGCCTGCTCATCGGTTCGACGGCGATGGTGCGGCTGCTGCCGCACCATGGGGCTTCGGTGCTCCAGCCCAGCTCCTGCCATACCCACGCGTACGGCATGGCGACGGGATCCCATTCCAGAACCGTGGTGATCCCCGCAGCGGCGGAATCGAGAAGCACCCGTGGTTGCTCGAAGCCCTCGAGCCAGCCGTACACCCCTCGCCGGACACCGGGTTCCACAACCGACAGGGCGATGCGATCACCGCTCTTGGCCACCGCTTCGGGCCACGGGAGCGGCTCGTCAGGCACGGGCTCGTCCGGTACGAACCGTGCGGCCGCATCGATGTCGAGTCGAGAGTCGAGGAGGCTCGAACCGAACGCCGGATGATGCCCGTAGTCGAAGGCGATCGCGTGGTGCGCCAGATTCTCGAGCTCGTCGTTGATCGTGACCCTGCCATCCCGTACGCTCACGACCCGCGTGATGGCGAGGGGGATGCTGGACAGCTCGAGCCGCAGCGTGCAGTCGTGGCCGTTCTGCGCACGCACGTGCCACGCAGCCGACGACGCTTCGCCGTGGTACGAAGCCGGCCTTCCGTACTCCTCTGCGTCGCCCGCAGTGGGGGACAACGTCTGCCAGCCGCCGCGATAGCGTCGGAGCCAGGCATCAGGAGACACAGGGAAGGCCGCATTGCCCTCAGCGGCGAGGATGGCGTCGGCGTGTTCGTGCCATGGCGTGCGGAACAGGAGCTCCCGATCGCCCTGCCGGACCGAGAGGATCTCCGCGCCGTGCTCCGGGTCGAGTTCGGCGACCAGGTCGCAATCGACGAGCCGGATGCGCGTCATCTCGCGGCCCGCTCCGATCCCCGCAGCACGAGAGTCGTGGGGAGCGTGTGCGAGGTGAACGCGTTCGTGTCGCCGCCGAGCCGGGCCAGCAGAAGTCGCGCAGCATCTCGACCCATCGCCGGTATGTCCTGGCTGACGACGGAGACGCCCGGATCGTCCAGATCTGCGGCCTCGAAGTCGTCGAACCCGATCAGTGGAAGGCGCCTGCCCGTCTCGCGGAAGGCGAGCAGCGCACCGATCGATGCCCGGTTGTTGGCCGCGAACACCGCATCGGCCGTGTCGCCGGCGAGGATCTGCTCCACGGCACTCCTCGCATCCTCGCTGGAATGCGCGGTCGTGAAGACGTCTTGCAGCTCGGGGTCGACCCCGAGGTCGCGCAGAGCGTCTGCGTATCCTCTGTGCCGCTCTCGCATGGTGTAGATCTGCAGGGAGTCGCCGACGAAAGCGATGCGCCGCGCGCCGCGCTCGTGCAGCACGCGCGTGGCGTCGGCGGCTCCTCCCGCGTTGTCCGCAAGCACCGTGTCGGCGCCCGGATGTCCGCCCGGGCGGTCCAGGAAGACCATCGGCGGCACGGGAGGCGTCACCTGCGCCCAGTCTCTGGCGGGGTTGCGCGGTGGAACGATGAGCAGCCCGTCCACGCGCTGTTCCATGAGCCTGTCGACGATGCGATCGTGCCGAGCGCCGTCCTCCTCCGAGCTCGCGACGATCAGCATGTAGCCGCGTGCATCGGCTTCTTCCTCGATCGCCCTTGCCAGGGTCGAGTAGTACGGGTTGGCCAGATCGCTGATGATCAGACCGAGCATCTTGCTCGTCCAACCGGGTCGGATGCTCGCGGCGGCGAGGTTGCGCCGGTACCCGAGCTGCGTGATCGCCGCTGCGATCCGCGCCGCGAGGGCCGGATCGATGTTCGTCTCGCCGTTCACGAACCGTGACACCGTTTTCAGGCTGACTCCCGCCTCGCGAGCGACGTCGTTCATGGTGGGACTGTTGGCCATGGTGCTCCCGGGTGTCTCGGTTGCCTCATGGTAACGGCCGGGCGACGAGCGCGGACGTGTCACGGAAGCGGGGGGCGGAACACGATCACTTCGCCGGTTCCCAGCATCACAAGAGGGCCGGCGGCGGCCGGAACGAGGACCGTCGTCCCTCGCGGCCACCGGTCGCCACGACACTGGACCTCGCCGTCGGTCACGATGACGACGGCGAAGCCGCCCGGCAGCTGTGCGGCATCGGCGATGGTCATCGTGTCTGCCCTGAAGAACGGCGCCGCGGCCTCCGGCAGCCCGATCGTGTCGTGATCATGGTCCTTGCGGATGAGGGATGCCAGTGCCTCTGCGTCGATACCACGAAGGTCTATGGCGCCCATCGCGGTCGCGAATCCGAGACCGAGATGCCCGTCTCGCGTGCCGTCCAGCGGGAAGTCGCGCCATTCGATCAGTATCGAGAGGTCCTCCGGCTCCTGCACCTCAGCGAGAAGGATGCCTGCCCCGATCGAGTGCAGCGTGCCAGGGGGCACGAAGACGCGATCGCCTCGCTCGACCCACAGCTCGTGCAACAGCCCGAGCAGCGTCTCGGAGTCCTGCTCGGCGATGATCCGTTCGAGCTCGGCCGGCTCGAGGTCTTCGCGAAGGCCCAGCCGGACGGATCCCGGCTCGAGGATGCACCACGCTTCCGCCTTGCCGTGGGCGGTGCCGAGGTGGGTCGCCGCGAACGGCGCGTCGGGGTGGGCGTGCACGGGGAGCCGCTCGCCGGCATCCAGAAGCTTCACCAGAAGCCGTGGATCGTCGCCCCAACGCTGGACGTGCTCCCGACCAAGCCAGCCGATCGGGTCGTCGTGAACGGCATCTGCAAGCAGCCGTCCGTCGGGAAGAGTGGTGAGGCCGGCCGGCTCCTGGCCTCGCACGGTGGTCACCGATCCAATCCAGTCCTCCGGGGTGTGGTCGTGCGCCGAGACCCTGCCGCGGAAGCGCGCGATGCGCTCGCCGCCTTCGTAGAAGCGGTCGGCCGGCTGGTTCGCCGCCAGGACGATCGGTTCGGTCGGGGCAGGAGACGCCCGCCGTCGCATCAGCGGTTCGAGGGATGGATCCAGCTCGAGCACCCGCTCCGGCGTCGGCTCGTCTCCGGTCAGGATGGCCGCCGCGCATGCCCCGGCCAGCGCTGCCGCCTGTTCAGCGGACGCGTGGTCGCTCGCGAGCGCGAAAAGGAAGCCGGCGCTGGACGCGTCCCCGGCGCCGTTCGTCGTCACGGGAATGCCGTGCAGCCGCGCCGGCACGGTGAAACGTTTGTCGGCCCACGTCGCGGCCTTGCCCTCGAACGCTCTGCCTCCGCGATGTAGACGGTCCTCTCCGGCGGTGCGCACGATCATGCCGCTGGACCCACGGGAGATCGCCACCACCCCCGCGCCCTGGTCGACGAGGACATCCGCCAGCCGCTCGACCCCGGTCGAATCGATCGCCGCCGGCAGCTGCAGGGCGGAGGTCAGATCGTCGATGCTCGGCGTGAGCACGTCGACGAGCGGGGCGATGCGACGGAGCACCGCCTGCCACTCGATGTTCGCCGCGGGTGTCCTCGGATCCACGACGGCCAGGTCGAGTGACGTGGTGATGCCGTGGTCACGGGCTGCAGAGAGGAGCCGCACGAGTGCGTCGGCCTGGTCGTCGAGAAGGGCAGGGAGCAGGGACGGATATCCGATGTGCAGGATGTCTGCATCGCCGAAGTCGAGTGCTGTGCCGTCGAAGACCGCGTTGGCTCCCACGTGGTGCCAGAACGTGCGGTCCCTGCCGTCGCCCTCGAGCACGATGCTGTACGACGTCCCGACTCCGTCGGCAATGGAGGGTCGGCCTTCGAGCCCTGGCGTCGCGGAGATGAGGGCACGAGCCAGAGCGCCCAGTTCGTCGTCGCCGACCGTCGCATGGATGTCGGACATCATGCCGAGCGCGCCGAGAGCGCGTCCCGTGTTCGCCACGCACCCGCCGAGGCCGGTTCGCAGCGGACCGACTTCGTGGAGGGCGCCGGGGTCGAACAGGAGAGGCTGCGCGAACGTGGGCGTCAGGTCGACGCAGAGGTGGCCGGCTAGAGCGATCCTGTGCACGTGGCTCGGTCCCTTCCTGGCAGGGCCCGATGGTCCCCGCCCATGATTAGACAACGTTGTTTCATCAGGGTTAGTGTTGCACACCACACCCTGTTCCACGAACCGGTGCCAGCCGACAGAAAGCTCAACGATGACGCCATTCCGACTCAATCGTCTTTTCGATCCGCGATCCGGGCGAGCCCTCGATGTGGCGGTAGACCACGGGTTCTTCGGTGAGGAATCCTTCGTCTCCGGCATCGAGGACATGCGGTCAGTGATCCGCACTCTCGTCGAGGCAGGACCAGACGCGATCCAGCTCACCGTGGGCCAGGCGCGTCACCTGCAGTCGATCCCGGGCAAGGACAAGCCAGCGCTCGTGCTGCGCACCGACGTGGCGAACGTGTACAACGCGCCGCTCGATCCCGTGCTGTTCAGCCACCACGTTCCTGACGCGATCGAACAGGCGGTGCGACTCGACGCCGTCGCCGTCTGCGCCAACCTCATGCAGCTGCCTGGCCATCCGGAAGTGCGGGAGGCGAATATCCGCTCGATCATGGAGCTGCGTCGTGAGGCGACGCGTTACGGAATGCCGCTGATGATCGAGCCCCTCGTCATGCAGGACAACGACGCTGCCGGGGGCGGATACCTGGTCGACGGCGACATCGGCAAGATCGTCACCCTGGTCCGTCAGGCGGTCGAGCTCGGGGCCGACCTGATCAAAGCGGATCCGAGCGACGACCTCTCGGAGTACGGCCGCGTGATCGAGGTGGCCGGTGACGTCCCGGTTCTCGTGCGCGGTGGTGGACGGGTGGACGACCGTACCCTGCTCGAGCGCACCGTCGCCGTGCTCGAGGCAGGCGCGAGCGGGATCGTCTACGGGCGCAACATCGTCCAGCATCCGAATCCGGCGGGCATCACCGCAGCGTTGATGGCCGTGCTGCACAACGAATCCGACGTGGATGACGCACTCGGGATCCTCGAGGAGGCCGCAGCATGAGCGCACAACAGGTGAACGTCGCGATCGTCGGAGGCGGCCTCATGGGCCGCGAGATCGCCACGGCGATCCAGCGCTGGCCGGCGCTGATCGACCATCCCGTGCGCCCACGGCTCACGGCCGTCTGCGACATCAACCCGGCCGCGCTGGACTGGTTCGACCAGATCGACACGGTGACCATGCGCACCACGGACTACGCAGACCTGCTCGCGGACGAGTCGATCGACGTCGTCTACGTGGCCGTCCGTCACGATCTGCACGAGCGGATCTACGGCGACGTGATCCGCAGCGACAAGAGCCTGCTGGCGGAGAAGCCGTTCGGCATCGACGGCCCTGCGGCCCGCAGCATCCTGCAGGCCATCGGGGAGCATCCGGAGAGCTTCGTGCGGTGTTCCAGCGAACTCCCGTTCTTCCCCGGTGCCCAGCTCGCGATCGACTACGTGCGCTCCGGTGCTCTCGGCACCGTCGTCGAGGCCAGGAGCAGCTTCCTGCATTCGAGCGACGTCGACGTGACGAAGCCGGTGAACTGGAAGCGCCAGGCAGCGTTCTGCGGTGAGGCCGGCGTACTGAACGACCTCGGCATGCACACCTGGCATGTGCCGCTGCGACTCGGTTGGGTGCCGGAGACGGTGTACGGCGTCTTGCAGAACGTCGTCACCGAACGGCCGGGAGCGGATGGCTCAGTCGTGCCGGCCGACACGTGGGACAACGCCGTGCTGCACTCGTGGGTGCAGGGACCGACCGGAGCGTTCCCGCTGACGACGGAGACGAAGCGCATCGCCCCTGGCGAGAAGAACACCTGGGAGTTCGAGGCGATCGGTCTCGACGGCGGAGTGCGGTTCAGCACGAAGCGCCCCAAGACTGTCGAGGTGTTCACTGTGGCCGACGTCCCCGGCGGTGGACGCGAGCAGGTCTGGCAGAGCATCGACGTCGGGAGTCAGTCGGTCTGGCCGACGGTGACGGGAGCCATCTTCGAGTCCGGCTTCTCGGATTCGATCCTGCAGATGTGGGCGTCGTTCCTCGCAGAGCTGGCCGGTGCCCTCGGAGACCGTTTCGGCACTGTCCGGCCGGAAGAGGCCGTGCTGACGCACGACATCTATCGCGCCGCACTGATCTCGCACGCCGAGCAGCGGGCCGTTCCCCTGCGCTGACGTCGTCGGGCGTCAACGCAGCGGCGCCCTCGGGACGGTTCCGCGCACGACACGGACATCGCCGCCTGGCACGACGATGATGCCATCGTGCGTGCTGCCGTCGAGCAGGTCGACCCCGTCGCCGACGACCGTCGCGTCGGCCACGCCGTGGTTGATCATCACGTGGTAGTCGGCCTCCCCTCGCCGCGTCACCACACGGAGGGCGGGCGAGCTCGTCCTGGGCACGCGGATCGCCGTCTCCTCGACGATCGTGGTGAACAGTGCGGCGAGTCCGTCGCGCTCGAACTCTGCCGCGACGTACCACGCGCTGCCGCCGGTCTCCGTGCGGCGGCGGGTAACAACGGGCATTCCGATGAGGTCTCCCGATGTGGCGGCGGATTCGACATCCGCTCCGTGCAGGGACAGCCGTTCGGCCCATCGGTGGAAGGCTGCGCCGCCGGAGACGCCGTCGGCGCGGCCCGCCTCCTCGTCCAGCATCGGCCAGAAGTCGTCGACACGGATGCCCAGCAGCTCGCGGAAGGCGCCCGGGTAGCCGCCGAGACGCACCTGGTCGAACTCGTCGACGATGCCGGAGAACGCTCCGATCACGACTGTCGCTCCGCGGTTCGCGACGGCCGTGAGTGACGCCGCGGTCCGGTCGTCCACTAGGTAGAGCTGCGGAGCGACCACGCGGCGGTAGGCCGAGAGGTCTGCCGTCGGCGGCACGACGTCGACGGTCAGGCCGAGGTCGGTGAGGACGCCGTGCCACGGCAGCACGATGTCCATCAAGGCGAGACCGTTGTGCGGGTGATCCGTTCGCTCCAGCGCCCACCACGATTCCTCGGAGAACACCAGGGCGGCGTCGGAGAGCACCCGGCTGCCCGCCATTTCGGCGCAGGCCGCCACGTCCCGACCGAGGGAGACGGTGGCACGGAACTGATCGGAATCCGCCCCGCCGTGCGGCAGCATCGCGGAATGGAAACGCTCGGCACCCGCCCTCGCCGCGCGCCACTGGAAGAAGCACACCGTGTCGGAACCGCGAGCGAGGTGGCCGAGGACGTCGCGTCGGAGCTGACCGGGGCGCTTCGCGGGATTCACCTTCCGCCAGCTGGTATGTCCCGGCGCCGTCTCCATCAGCATCCATGGGGCGCCGGCCGACAGTCCGCGCGCGCGATCGGCGGCGAACTCCGCCTCCGGATAGGCATCGCGCTTCGGCTGCAGATAGTGGTCGACAGAGACGATGTCGACGTCGTCGGTCCACGTGCTGTACGCCATGCGCTTGCCGGCGTCGAACAGGATCATGTTCGTCGTGATCGGCACATCGGGCGTGATCCGCCGCAGGATGTCCGCCTCTGCCCGCAACTGCGCTCTGAGCTGGTCGGAGCTGAACCGTTCGAAGTCCAGCTGCTGGGTCGGATTCGGATCCGTGAACGTAGCCCGCGGCGGCAGGATCTCCTCCCACGAGGAGTACCGCTGACTCCAGACGAGCGTCTGCCACGCATCGTTCAGCGCCGCCAGCGAGTCGTCGTATCGATCTCGCAGCCAGAGCCGGAACGCGATGGCCGCCTCGTTCCCGTAGTCGTGCGCGTTGTGCCCTCCCAACTCGTTCGAGACGTGCCACAGCGCAAGGGCTTCGTGCCGGCCGTACCGCTCCGCCATCCGCTCCACCAGTTCCAGCGAAAGGGCACGGTAGACGCGGGATGACGGCGACCATGCCTGCCTGCCGCCCTGCGACATCGTGTGGCCGTATCGGTCGACGGCGAGCACATCCGGATGCGACGTGGTCACCCAACTCGGCGTCGAGGCGGTTGCCGTCGCGAGGTCGACGGCGATCTCGTTCTCGCCCAACAGGTCGAGCACGCGGTCGAGCCAATCGAACGTCCAGCGGTCGGGCTCCGGCTGCAATGCCGACCAGGCGAAGACCCCGACCGTGACCAGGGTGACGCCAGCTTCGCGCATGAGTCGGACGTCCTCGTGCCAGATGGCCTCGTCCCACTGCTCCGGGTTGTAGTCGCCGCCGTACGCCAGGCCGTTTCCGGCCCGGCGACCCTCCGTCATCGCCTTCGGCCAGCGGATCCAGCGGTCGCTCACGGGGGTCCCTTCGTCGTCGCATCACGTGCGGCAGCGCGTGCGTCATCACAGACTAGCGTTTTGAGACAACGTTGTTTAGACTGCACTCGCGGCCGCAACGATGCACATGCGCCGATCACGTTCAACGAGGAACCCGAAAGGTCATCCATGAAGAAGAGAACTCTGCTGGCCGGGCTCGCCGCAGTCGCTGCCGCCGCGTTCGCCCTCACGGGCTGCAGCGCCGGACCGTCCTCCAACGGCTCGGGAGAGAAGACCCAGATCACGTTCTGGGGCTGGGCAGCCGGATACGACAAGTCCGTCGACCTCTGGAACAAGACCCACCCCGACATCCAGGTGAAGTACGAGAACATCGCCAACGGCGGCGCGGGTGGATACGACAAGATGCTCACCGCAGCGAAGGCGGGTACCGCGCCGTGCCTTGCGCAGGTCGGCTACGAGACGTTGCCCAGTTTCCTCGCTGCCGATGCCCTGCTGAAGGTCGATGATTACGTGAAGGACCAGCGCGGCGAGTTCGCCGACTGGGTGTGGGGCAACGTCGGTATCAACGGCGACGTCTACGGTGTGCCGGTCGACACGGCCCCGATGGGCATGTTCTACCGCAAGGACCTCTTCGAGAAGGCCGGAATCTCCGTGCCGACGACGTGGGAGGAGTTCGCGGCGGACGCGGCCAAGGTGAAGGCAGTGGACCCGAGCGCCCGCATCATGAACCTGCCGACCGACCCGTACCTGTACGCGGGCTTCGCCTGGCAGAACAAGGCTCCGTGGTTCGGGACCAAGGGCGACGCCTGGACGGTCTCCGTCGACAGCAAGGCGAACCAGGAGGTCGCCGACTACTGGCAGAACCTGCAGACGCAGGGTCTCGTCAGCAACTATCCGGCGTTCGACGCCGCGCTCTACAGCGCGTGGAGCAACGGACAGGTGTGGTCGGAGGTCGGGCCCGTGTGGTCGGCATCCCTCATCCGCGACAACGCGGCCGCCTCATCCGGTGACTGGGCCGTTGCGCCCATGCCGCGCTGGGGGAGCACCGACGCCGTCGGCAACTCGGGTGGCTCGGCGACGGCGGTGATGAAGGACTGCAAGAATCCGAAGGAGGCGACTGAGTTCGCGCTCTGGATGTCCACCAACGACAAGTCGGTCTCGAACCTCATCGACGCGGCGGCCATCCTTCCGGCGTCCAAGTCCGGTCTGAAGAACTCCGCGCTCGACAAGCCCGTCGACTATTACGGCGGACAAGCGATCTATCAGCTGTTCCGCGACGAGGCCTCGAAGGTCCCGACCGGATGGCAGTGGGGACCGGTCATGAATGTCACCGCCTCGAGCCTCGGCGACAGCCTCGGCAAGGTCTCGACCGGGGGCACGTTCGAGCAGGCGCTCACCTCGACGCAGACCGCGACGACGGATGCGCTGAAGACGCAGGGTTTCACCGTCGCGAAGTGATCGCGGCACCCTGACCCCATCGCGGGGCGGGCCGCTCGCCGGCCCGCCCTGCCAACCCTCATGATCGGAACCACCGTGACCTCTCCCTCGATCACTCGAAGACCGCGTGCCGGACTCCGGTCCTGGGGTCGCGCGCTCCCGTTCGTCGGGCCGTTCCTTGTGCTGTTCGTGCTCGTCTACCTGATCCCGACGGTCTATGCGGTAGTGCAGAGCCTCTTCGCGACGAAGCGCAGCGGACTCGGTCTCGGTGCCGTAGAGGTGCAGTTCGTCGGAGTGGCCAACTACGTTCGCGCCTTCCAGGATGCCGGCTTTCTCGCATCTCTCGGCAGGGTCGTCTTCATCGGCGTCATCCAGGTGCCGGTCATGCTCGCCATCGCCCTCGGCCTCGCGTTGCTGATCGACTCTCGTGTCTCGTGGGGCAAGCGATTCTTCCGCCTCGCGTACTTCGTGCCCTACGGCCTCCCGGGTGTGATCGCGGCGCTCGTCTGGTCGTTCCTCTACGCCCCGACGCTGAGCCCAATCGTGCAGGCCTTCAATGCGGTCGGCATCGACATCTCCTTCGTCAGCGACGCCGCTCTGCCGTTCTCGATCGCGAACATCCTCACGTGGGCGTGGACGGGCTACAACATGATCCTTCTCTACGCCGCGCTTCAGGCCATCCCTGGAGAGGTGATGGAAGCGGCCGCCATCGACGGATGCTCGGGGTGGCGTGCCGCTGTGCGCATCAAGATCCCGCTCATCCGGCCGGCACTCCTGCTGTCGTTGGTGTTCTCCATCATCGGCACGTCGCAGCTCTACAACGAACCCGTCACCATGAAGACCATCGCCCCGAACCTGCCCTCCGACTACACGCCCATCATGGCCGCGATGAAATGGCTGTCGGCCAACGACTTCAACTATGCGGCGACGCTCTCCGTCATCGTCGGGGCGATCGTCTGCGTGCTGTCTGTTCTCGTGTTCCGTGCCTCGGCGAAGCGGGTGGACGCATGACCGCCGCGACAGCGACCGCTGTGGAGAAGCCGGTGCGAAGCCGCATCGCCGCGGCCAGGAGCCCGCTCGATCGGGTGAGCCCGGCATCCAGGGCGTTCGTCTCCGTCATCATGATCGTATTCGCGGTCTACTGCCTGCTGCCGGTGTGGTGGCTGCTGGTGAGCGCGACGAAGCCGTCGGGATCGCTCTTCAGCGGAAGCGGCTTCTGGTTCGGGGACTTCGACCTCGTCGGCAACATCGAGACGCTGTTCACCACGCAGAACGGCGTCTACGCGCACTGGCTGGTCAACTCCCTGCTCTACGCGGGCGTCGGCGGAGTCGTGTCCACCCTGCTCTCGGTGATGTGCGGATACGCGCTCGCCAAGTTCGACTTCCCTGGTCGGGAGGCCGTGTTCTCGACGGTCCTGGCGGCCGTGCTGCTGCCCGCTCCGATCCTCGCCGTTCCGCTCTACCTGGTGTTCAGCTCCATCGGAACCATCAACACGTTCTGGGCGGTGTTCATCCCGAGCATCGTGAGTCCGTTCGGCGTCTACCTGAGCCGTATCTACGCCGCGAGCTCGGTGCCCGACACGCTCCTGGAGGCCGGACGCATCGACGGGGCATCGGAGTTCGCCATCTTCCGGATGGCTGTGCGCATCATGGCGCCGGCGATGGTGACGATCTTCCTGTTCCAGTTCGTCGCGATCTGGACCAACTACCTGCTCCCGTCACTGATGCTCGCGGACACCTCGCTGCAGCCGGTCACGGTCGGCCTGGTGAGCTGGCGGGCGATGCAAGGATTCCCGGTCGGATACTCCACCGTGATCACGGGAGCGCTGCTGTCGGTCGTCCCGGTGATCGCGATGTTCCTCTCCCTCCAGTCGTTCTGGAGCAAGGGTCTCGCCGCCGGCGCGGAGAAGTAGGACGCATCGGTTCGACACCGACGGCCTGGCCGGCGTCCGCTGAGCCTGTGCACATGGTTCTCCGACCACCGCCTGAACGCGTTGTCGCGAGACACCGCTAGGAGCTGTCGTCCGACGCCGGCCGCATGATGCCTGTGAGCCAGTCCAGGCAGAGCGAGGTCCATGACGACACGGGCGGTCGGTCGACAGCGAGGCCGAGTCCATGTCTGCCGGAGGGGAACACGTGCAGCTCGTGGGGCACGTCGTGGCCCGCGAGCGCTCGCGCCAGCAGGTAGCTGTGCTGCACGGGAACGACGTCGTCGTCGGCCGTGTGCCAGATGAAGGTGGGCGGGGCGTACGGGGTGACCAGGCATTCGAGGGACGTTTCCGCCCGGGCCGCGGGTGTGGCATCCGCGCCCAGCAGATTGCCGCGTGATCCAGCATGGGTGTCGAGCAGCATCGAGACGACGGGATAGCAAAGCACCGCGGCGTCGACACGGCAGGGCTCTCCCGGCCGCGCACTCAAGGCAGCCTGACCGGCGAGATGACCGCCGGCCGAAAAGCCGATGATGCCGACCCGCCTGACCCCGTCCGCTCGGAGTTCGGCGATCCTGCGCCGGACGGCGTCGAGGGGCGCCGGCTGACGGGTCCTCACCGGGTAGGGGAGTACTTCGGCCGGGTGGCCGCTGTCGCCGAGCCAGTCGGCGACCACCTGCGACTCGTGAGGAGCCAGGTAGTCGTACCCGCCCCCGGGAAGTACCAGCATCCGGTGCGAGGGGTTCGTCGGCCGGCCGGCGCAGGATCTCCCGGACGGTGAGCCTGCAGCCTCGGGAGACTTTGCTGCGGCAATGCGAGCGCGAGGCTCAACGACTCGCGCGGAAATCGAGCGCCCCCTCGTCGGGTTCGGGCGCGGGCGGGCGGCGGTGCTCGGCGTCACCACCGAGGACCCTGTCGCGCAGCTCGCGAAGGAAGGCGCCGTCCCGGTGGGCCGTCTCCCAGACATCGTCGCCACGGCCGTGGTCGGCATGCTCGATCGACAGGCACATGTCCCTCCCGTTGCCGACCACCACCGTTTCGACGACCGGCTCCCAGTCGAACGTGCCGGCGTCGAGCCAGGTGAGATCGCTTCGACCGAACTCGCCCGTGTAGTTGTGCACGTGCGCTTGCGAGGTGAACGGCGACAGTCGGTCGAGACTGACACGCCAGTCCTCGTCGCGCAGCGGCAGCTGCAGATTCACCGTCAGAGAGGGTCGGCTCACGCCATCGAGGATCCGGAGCACGGAGTCACTGTCCTCGATGAGGCTGTTCTCGTGGCATTCGAGGCACAGCTCGATCTCATCGCCAGCCAGGTCGCAGAGCAGACGGAGCCCGGCGATCGTGTCCCGCCACTGCCCGGCGGTCGCCGAGGCGGAGTCGACGGTGTCCGATCCCCACGCCGGTCCGGTGAAGGCGCGCAGTCGACGACATCCGAGCGCACGCGCGGCGACGACGTGTTCTTCCAACTCCCAGGCGCTGCGCGTGATGCTCTGCGGACCACCCATGAAATCGAAGTAGGGACACACCTGAAGGCACCGCAAGCCTTCCGCCTCGAGCGCGTCCCTCCATGCGGGGACGCCGCCCTCGCCCAACGCAGCAGGCCACAGCTCCACCCCGTCAAGTCCGGCTTCTCGCACTTTGCGTGCGGCGAAGGAGGGCTCGACGGCCCTGACCAGGCAGAACCCGAGGTCGATGCGCCCCGGAGCGGCTGTCACCACGGCGTGGTCACCCCGGCCTCGACCGGAACGCTCGACGCGACCTTGGCCGATCGGCCGAGAGCCGCGATCACGCGCACCCCGGCGACCACGCGTCGACGGAGGAGGGCGACATCGGCGTGGCTGTCACCATCGATGCAGCGACACAGCCACTCCCAGTCGTATGTTCCCGTGCGTTCGTGGAAGTCGACCGATCCGCTGATCGGCGATCCGCGGTCCTCGACCGCGTCGATGGAAACACGGATCACACGCGTGCCGTCCGGACGCTCCTCCACCACGCGCCGCCGGATCGTGCCGCGCTCGAAGTTGAGCACGAGGTCGTTGCCGTACGGATGCCCGTCGTCGATGCAGAACGAAGCGAACACGGCACCGATGCTGCCGTTCTCGAACCGGATCGTGGCCTGGGCGATGTCGGTCGTCGGGCGCTCGGTCCTGAACCGGTTCTCGATGACGTTGACGGTCTCCGGCGTGCCGAGCACGTTGATCATGTCGTTGATCGAGTAGATGCCGAGACGGAGGATCGGGGCGACCGGGCAGAGTTCGGGATCGTCGTACCAGCTGCCGTCGGGAACCTCGTGGTACGAGGCCCACACCTCCGCTCTCGCGGCGATCACGGCCCCGAGGTTGTGGACGCGCTGCCACGCCTCGATCATCGCCTGGTCCGCAGGTGTCCTGGGTTCCGGCGAGTTGAGGAAGACGTACCGGCCGTATTCCTCGGCCTCGAGGAGCACGCTTTCCGCGGCATGCGCGTCGATCTCGAAGGGCTTCGTCGTCATCACATGCTTGCCGGCGCGAACGACCTGGCGAACGAGTTCGGCGCGTCCGACGGGTCCCGTGAAGAGTCCGACCACCTCGACCTCGGGGTCCGCGAGGACCTCGTCGAGATCCTTGTAGTGTCGTACGCCGAACTCCGCCGCCGCGTCTGCGGCAAGGTCTTGGTCGAGATCGCAGACTCCCTTCAGCGTGAAGTAGGCGGAGATGCTGCTCGCTCGCAGCTGGTATTGCACGACCGTGCGACCGAAATGCAGCCCGACCATGACGATCGTGTGGGAATGAGTGGGGTTCACTTACTCAGCCTTTGAATCCTGATGTCGCAATTCCCTGGATCAGGAAGCGCTGGAAGAACACGAACAAGATGAAGAGGGGGATCAGGCAGACCGTCGCCATGGCGAAGAGCGGGCCGAGCTGGGAGTTCGACGTGGCATCCACGAACATCGCCAAGCCGACGGGCAGCGTGTACTTGGACGGCGTGTTCAGGTAGATCAGTTGCGAGAAGTAGTCGTTCCACGACCACACGAACGTGAAGATCGCCGTCGTCGCGATCGCCGGCTTCATGAGAGGCAGGACGATGTACCAGAACCGCCGGAAGGGACCGCAACCGTCGAGCATCGCCGCCTGATCGAGCTCACGCGGAAGTCCGCGCATGAACTGCAGGTTCAGGAACACGAAGAACGCGTCGACGGCGAGGAACTTCGGCACCACCAGCGGCAGCACAGTGTCGACCCAGCCGAGGCCGTGGAAGATCACGTACTGCGGAATGAAGAGCACCTCGGACGGGATCAACAGCATGCCGATCGCGATCGCGGCGACCACCGCCCTGCCCCGGAACTCGAGCCTGGAGAGGGCGTACGCCGTCACCGTCGAGGAGAGGATGTTGCCTACGACGGCGAGCGCCGCGATCAGCAGGGAGTTGAGGAAGTAGGTGCCGAACGTGATGCCAGCCGAGCCCGCCCAGCCCTGGGAGAAGTTGGTCAGCGTCCAGTTCACGGGGAGCAGAGCGCTGGAGGAGATGATCTCATCCGTCGGCTTGAACGATCCCGCCAGCATCCAGACCAGGGGGTACACGGCGATGAGGAGCAGGACGACGAGCACGATGTGGCGGATGGCACCGCCACGGCCGCGACGCACCGGTCGTCGGGCAGTGCGCCGCATCCGCGGTCGCACCGAGAGGCTATTCGCCATAGAACACCCACTTACGTGAACTCCAGAAGAGCAGTGCCGTGATCACACCGAGGATCACGAACATCACCCACGCCATGGCGCAGGCGTAGCCCACCTGTTGGTTTTGGAACGCCTGTTGATACAGGTACAGCGAGTAGAAGAGGGTCCGGTTCAGCGGACCGCCATTGCCGTCGCCGATCAGCTGGGCGGACGTGAAGGTCTGGGAGGCGCCGATGATCTCGACGACCAGGTTAAAGAACAGCACAGGGGTCAGCAGCGGGAGGGTGATGGCCCAGAACCGTCGCCACGGCCCCGCGCCGTCCATCTCGGCCGCCTCGATCGTCTCGACCGGGATCTGACGCAGGCCGGCGATGAAGATCACCATCGGCCCGCCGAACTGCCAGATCGAGAGCACGACGATCACCCAGACCACCGTGTTGGGGTTGGACGCCCAGGCCTGCGGCGGGATGCCCAGCAGCGCGAGGAATCCGTTGAACGGACCGTGCACGTCGAAGAGCTTCTGCCAGACGATGGCGATCGCCGCGGACGTTCCGATCAGGGACGGCAAGTAGAACATCGCCCGGTAGAAGCTGTTGCCGCTCTTCACAGGATTCGCCAGCAGCAAGGCGAGGAGCAACGCGACCAGCAGTTTGAGGGGCGATGCCGTCACCACGTAGGTCAGCGTGACGAGGAGGGACTGGCGGTAGTCGGTGTCCTGGGTGAAGAGGCGCACGTAGTTTTGCACACCGACCCAGTGCGCCTCGCCGATGAAGTTGTAATCGGTGAACGACAGGTACAACGAGAACCCGAGGGGGATCGCGATGACTCCGGCGACACCGAGGAACCAGGGCGACAGGAACACGGGGGACCAGCGTCCGCCCGTCGTCCGCGAGACGAAGGAGGCACGACGCCGGTTGAGACTCCGCGCGGTGCCGGCGGGGGACGAGCCCCCCGCCAGCACCGGAGAATGCAGTCGGGTGTCAGCCATTCTTCGCCAGGTCGTTGGCCTTGGTGAAGAACTCGTCGACGGCCGAGTCGACGGGCTCGGACTTGTACCACATCTTCTCGGCGAGCTGCGCGAACAACCCTGCCACCTGCTGGCCCTGCGTGGGGCCGACCGGCTCCGGCGGAACCTTCGCGTAGGTCTTGTCGCTCTGCACGTAGTTCACGTAGGAGACGACCGCACTCTCCGCGGGCGACAGCGTCGGGATGAGCGCCTTCTGTACCTCGGAGTTTGCCTGCACGCCGAGTTGGATGCCCAGGGTCTTGCCCGCCGACGTGTTGTTCACCAGGTAGTCCATGAACTTGACGGAGTCCGCGACGTGCTTGCCCTTCGAGTTCGCCGCCCACGACACCGACACCCTCGCGAAGTCGCCAGGCGTCTTGGTCTGCGTGTCACCTGGATAGCCGCTCCAGAGCCACGAGTTCGTCGACGGCAGGGTCAGCGACGTACCCCACACGCCGGAAGCCGCAAGCTGCTGCTGGACAGCCGACTTGGTGGGATCGCCGCTCACGGCGGCCTGGCTGATCGACGGCGGTGGAACCGCTCCGGAATCCCTCATGGACTGCCAGTAGTCGATCCACTTCTTGAGGGTGGCCTTCGTGAAGCCCAGGCTCTTGTTGTTCGTGGCGAAGAGGTGCTGGCCGTACTGGCGGACGAAGGGTGTGAACGCCTGAATGTTCCAGCTGTCGTCCTGGGCGCCGAAAACGGTGCCGTCCGATGCCTTCGAGATCTGCTTGGCGATCTTCGCGTAGTCCGCCCAGCTCGAGCTGTTCTTAGGTGCCGCGACGTTGTATTTGTCGTAGAGCGAAGCGTTGCTCACGACGCCGAAGGTGGTCTGACCCGTGGGAATCTCGTAGAGCTTTCCCTTGTACGAGTCCTGTGCCAGCAGGCTCGGTGCGAACTTCGATGTGTCGAGGCCAGCCTTCTTGAGGTCCACGAGGTCGCCGGCCGACGAGTATTGGACGATGTAGCCGCCCTCCATGAACACGTCGGGTGCGTTTCCGCCGGCGTACTCGGTGTTCAGCTTCGTGAAGTAGCCGCTGTTCGCCTGAGGCTCGGTCTGAACCGTCACGTTCGGGTGCAGCTTCTCGTACTGGTCGACCGCGGCCTGTACGGCTGCGGTGCGCTGCGGGTTGCCCCACCAGGTGAGCCGGAGCGTGACGGGTGCGGTGGATGCCGGCTCACCCGACTTCGCAGCGGTCGTCGCGGCGGTCGACGCCGACTCGCTGCACCCGCACAAGACGAGAATCGTGCCTGCCGCTATGGCAGCGATGGCGCCGAGTCGACGGCGCTTGATTGCTTGAGGAACCACGTTGTTGCCTTTCGCTCATGATCTTCGGGGTCACTCCGTCTGCGGCGTCGTGAAGGGTGCCGAGGGGATCGGACCGGGATCCTTCGTCGCTTGTGGCGTTCTCCGCCGGTAGGCATCGGCGCCGACCGAGGCGGGTGACGTTCGGTAACCCTAGTCCGTGAAACATCGTTGTCTCGATGCTTCCAGGAGAACCGTTATCGGATCCGCTTCGGCGCGCCGTCTGGGAGCCGAAGCGTCGGATCGGCGGCCGGATCAGGGCCGGAAGGTAACGAAAAGCTGGGAGCTGCTAGGTGGTGGCGGTCGGTAGCGGCGGTCGGTCCGAACCCCGAGTTCCAGACGCACCGCGGATGCCGGGACGTCCCAGCGGTTCGACGGCGGTCGGATACACAGCAAACCGAGACATTCGAACCGGGGGCCGGCGGCTCCGACGGGTGGAACGTCATCCCTGGCCTGCCTCGACGGCGGAAATGTCACGGTTCCCCGAGAATGCGCCGTCGCCGTTCGGGCCGCTCGTTAGTGTGACCGGCACCGGTGAGGCTCCGTACTCGGGGATCGTGACGGACGCACCGGGAGTACCGACGCATCGGGCACCACGCATCTCGAGCACGACGCAACCTGTGCACCGACGCAGAGCAAGCGGCACGGGCCGGTGGTCCACGAAACCTCCGGCTCGATCGCACATGACGCGTCTGCGCCATCGCTTGCTGCGCCGTACCCGTCGGGCCAGGCCGCGATGGGCGGTCGATCGGATCTCGACCTTGAGCGCGCCGTCCGTCCGCGCCGTCCAGGGCGAGGCGGATGCGGCACCCGTCACCTCGTCCGGCGATCAGCCACGCATCGTTCCGTCTCCCATAACTGGAGGTATCACCATGTCGAAATCCCCGCACATCGTCACCGACGGCCACGGCCTCAGCCGCCGCAGTTTCGTCGGATACGGCGTCGCCGCAACGGTGGGCACCGTGCTCGTGGACGCTGCAGTCGGCGGCAACCCCGCGTCCGCCGCAGCAGCGGAGGGCGCGCCGACCATCCAGGTCGGCTTCTCGGATGCCACGGCCCTCTTCGCCGTCGACGGTTCGGGGCGCGCAGACCCTCGCCTCGACGTCACGATCACGAGTCCCGTTGCGCTCACCGGCACGGTGACGTGGTCGGTCCTCTCACGCGGCACGGACAGCGTGCGAAAGGGAAGCCAGGGATTCAGTGTGCAGGCGCTCACGGCCGGAACCACGAAGATCCCGCTGGGATCGCTTGTCGCCGACTACTACCAGGTCGAGGTCGACGTTGCGGATTCCGCCGGCACACACCTGCTCAGCCAGCGGCTCGGCCTTGGAATCCTGCATCCGACGGTTGCCGGTGTGCGCCCGGATTCGGCATTCGGTCTGGGCATGCGACCCGAGGGCGACCAGGAGGTGACCCGCCGGATCGCTCAGCTCATGGGCGTCAAGTGGACGCGAGGCATCACGGCCGTCCAGCCCGACACCGTCAGCCCGGCTCCGCAGAGGTTCTGGGGCGCCACCGACATCGACAAGGCGCGTGCCGAGGTGGCGGAATGGCAGAAGTACGGCGTCTCCGCACTGGGCGGCATTAACTACAACATGTCGTGGAACGTGCAGCCCGATGCGAACGGCAAACCGCTGCCGACGTACCGCAACCGTCCGAGGGACCTGGCCGCGCACGCGGACATGGTCTACCACGCGATCGAACCGCTGCAGGACCTCGTGAAGAACTGGGAGCTGTGGAACGAGCCGTGGGTGCACGGTCGGTACTGGTCGACGGGCGACGCCCAGGACTACCGGGACATGACGAAGCTCATCTGGGACAGGGTGAAGCCGGCATTCCCCGACGTGAACCTGATCGGCGGTGGATCCGTCAGCTACAACCGCGACTCCGTGTACGCCAAGGGCTCTACCGACATCGGCTACATCGACGGCTCCGTGAACCACGCATACGGCTACCCGGACGCGACCCAGTACGCGATGGCCAAGACCCAGGTCAAGATGGACAAGCTCTGGTCGCACTCGAACGGGAGGGCGGGTCAGTGGCAGACGGAGTGCGGCACGAACCTGGTGAACTCGTTCCCCAACCAGCCGGCGGCCGACGGCGTCTACTCGGTCGCTCGCACGCTCGCGCCCACGTATTTGCTGCATATGCTCGCGGCGGCCGAGGAAGGTTCGCCCATCCGCGTGTTCTGGTTCTCGCTCTGCTATGACAAGCCGTACTCCGGCCAGGAATTCAACATCTACGACATCGCCACCAAGACGCCGTTGCCGGCGGTGGTCGCCTACGCGACGATGACCAGCATCCTCGAGGATGCGACGCTCGACGGCGAGTTGTATCCCGACGCGAAGTCCACGTGGGGATTCCTCTTCCGCACGAAGGACGGTCGCGGCCGCGCCGCCGTCTACGCCGATCAGATCTACGGTAGTGCCGGCATCGACCAGAAGAGTGGATACAGCGGCACGCTGACCCTGCACAACGCGCGCGGCATCCGGGTTTACGACTACCTCGGGCGCACGCTCGCCGACGGCTCGGACCAGAAACTCACGCTCACGCTCGCTCCGTGGGAGGTCCTCTACTTCGAGACGGACAAGACAGCGGATGACCTGCGCACGGTCCTGACCTCGAGGGCGTCCTTCGCCTACGACACCCCCGTGCTCGTGACGCCACTGTCGCTGACGCGGCCGCTCGGTCAGGCGGATGCGCTGCAGGTGCGCGTCGAGAACGTCTCGCCGGGTCCGGTGAACGTGCTCCTCCAGGTGGGGACGCCAGCCGGATGGCGGCTCGCCAAGAACAAGGGCACGTGCACCCGGCTCCTGCCGGGTGAACAACGGGTGCTCGACTTCGGAATCGACGACTACAGCGTCAGCGAGGACAACGAGTACGCGATCGCCTGGACCGCGCTCGTCAGCGGCGGACCCAACGTGCGCTTCAGCGGGTCGCAGAACGTGAACGTCGCCCATCTTCCCCACCGATCCATGGTCGTCGGCGCGGATGCGAGCCAGTGGGCCGACGTGATCCCGGTGACGCTCACGAGCGTTGCCAAGACAGGAGACATCAAGCGGTATCGCATGCGCGGGGCGTGGGACGACGACTTCCTCTACTTCCGCGCCGAGGTCGAGGATGCCATCACCTTCTTCAACGCGTCCTTCGCGGCCAATCCGTATCTCTTCCCGTTCCAGGCCGACGACATCCAACTCGCGTTCGACACCGGCAACAAGCCGGACGACCTGCTCGCAGGCGACAGGCACTACGCGAAGGCGCTGGTCTCGTTGTCGCACCTCTACACGGCGACACTCGCGAGTAAGACGAGCGACCACGCGGCCGCTGACTCGTTTCCGCAGCTGCACCGGTTGTGTGCGCCCGGCACCAACTACCAGACGTTCTATCCGACGAACGCTGCTCTGCCCATACCGCTTGGACCCATGGATGCAGCTCCGACCAGCGGCTCAGAGGGCCGCGTCGCCATCAACCGGGATGCTGCCGCGAAGCTGACCACCTATGAGGTGGCGATTGCGTGGGATCAGCTGCCGGAGCTCGCTGCGACCCTACCCGCGAGTGCGGGGGAATCCGGGACCATGGCCTTCGCCTTCGCCATCGGGGACGCCGGCACCAATGGGCACGGGCAGACCTTCTCCACGGCGGCGGCGGAGGCGCCGCAATCCTCCTGCTACAATTTCGCGCCCTTTTGGGGCAAAGGATCGCAGGCGACCGGCGGACGTATCGACACTCGGTGGGGCCTCACCCGCTGATCCGGAAGACGGTACGTTCCCTTGCGCCCCTCCCGAAGCACGCCGCCTCGGGAGGGGCGTCGGCCTTTCTTGTGGAGGAGAGAGGTCTCAGGAAGGAGGCCGCAGCACGCCGCTTCGGCATCAGCGCCCGCGGATACGCTGACGGATGCCCCACCCACCGAGCACCGGAGCCCCCATGCGAATCCTCGACTCCATCGACGACGCCCTGATTGCGGAGCTGCGCACGAAGCAGGAGTTCTTCTGGCTCGACCTCAGTGGCCCGAGCAAGGAGCAGGTGGAGCAGCTCGGGTCGCTGCTCGGGCTGCATCCGCTCGCCGTCGAGGACAGCGTGCGGTTCGGGCAGCGTCCGAAGCTCGACACCTACGGCGACACCGCCTTGCTCGTGCTGGAGGGCGGGGTCGAGTCGCAGCCGGAGGATCGCAACCCGCATCCGCTCGAGGAAGTGCACTGCCACTTGAGCGGCGACTACATCGTGACGCTGCACCAGAACCAGTACGCCGAACTCGACACGCTGAAGGCGCAGTTCTCGCACACGGCGCCGACGAAGACCGAGCGGTATTACCTGTACAAGGTCGTCGACGTGGTGGTCGACAGCTATTTCCCGATGCTGGCCGACCTCGACGAGGAGATCAACGATCTCGAGGATGCCATCGTCTCCGGTGCCGGGCGCCGCGAACTCGAAGAGACGTTCCGCCTCAAGCGGCTGCTGCTGCGTCTGCGGAAGGCGGTCGTGCCGATGCGCGACGTGTTCGCGCGCGAGATCGAGGTGATCGCCGATCTGGCCGGGCTCGAGGCGGACAGTCACGACTATTTCCGCGATGTCTACGACCATCTGATCCGCATCACGGATGAGCTGGATTCGTACCACGAGATGGTCGCCAGCTGCACCGACCTCTATCTCTCGACGGTCGCGAACAAGCAGGGCGAGACGTCGAAGCAACTGGCGATCATCGCGTCGATCTTCCTGCCGTTGAGCTTCCTGACCGGATTCTTCGGCATGAACTTCAGCTGGGAAGTGGGTCACGTGCTCGTCGGCCCGTGGGCGTTCTTCTTCCTGGGGATCGGCACGATGGCGGTCTCCGCGGGATTGATGTGGTGGTGGTTCCACCACAAGGGATGGACCGGCAACGACGGCTGAGCATGACGTGACGCCGGTGCATTCCAGCGGCACATCGGGATGACTCGCCGCCGATTGCGCGCGGCGCGCCGCTCCGAGGGACGAAGTGCTACGCGAGCAAACCGTCGCCTCGGACCTCCACCGGTCGGGGAGCGCGATCGCCTCGGCTGACGCCTTCGCGAAATTGTTCTAGTCAAACGATTGACAAGGTCGCAAACTTAGTCAATCGTATGACTGTGCTCAATCCCCGTCCTCGACCCACCCAGGCAGACGTCGCGCGCCTGGCGGATGTGTCGCCGTCGACCGTGTCGTACCTGCTCAGCGGAAACGAGACGCGCAAGAAGACGTTCCCCGAGGCGACACGTCTCCGCGTCGAGCAGGCAGCGGCGGAGCTGGGTTATGTGATCAATCACCGGGCGCGGGCACTGCGTCGTCAACGATCCGAGATCGTGGGCGTCGCCTACGTGCCGCCGGTCACGCCCTGGTTCGACGCGTTCTCCGCGAACGCCATGCGGCACTTCGCGGAACAGGACTACAGCCTCGTCCAGATCCCGTTCGCACCCGGCGCCACCGAGTCGGTGCAGCGAGCACTGACGCGGGGATACCTCGACGCCGTCATCGCGAACTGCGACGACGCGGAGAACGAGAAGCTGATCGACCTCGCAGCGGACAGCGGCGTGCCGCTGACGATCTTCAGCGACAGCCTCACGACGGACCGAGCCGACGTCGTGCGAGAGTTCCAGCGCGAGGCGCTCGTGGACGCCGTTCATTACCTGGCCGACACCGGCCGCACGCGCATCACCTTCCTCGACTACGAGGCGTCGCCCGGATCGTCGCCGGACGGCAACCTCCGCAAGCGCGGCTACCTCGATGGTATGGACGAGGTCGGCCTGGCGCCTCGTGTTGTCACCTGCCCCGACAACAGGCAGGCGACCTACGACGAGGTCGTCGCCATGCTGTCGGCCGATGACGTTCCCGACGCCCTCATCTCATTCAGCGATCGCGGAGCGGTTTCCGCGATCTGGGCGGCCCAGCACGTCGGCGTACGGGTTCCGGACGACCTGGCCGTCATCGGATGCGGAAACACAGCAGAAGGACGCAGCACCGTTCCGGAGCTGACAAGCCTCGGCATACCCGAAGGCGACTTCGCCGCGATCTTCACGCACGTGCTGGATCGCATCGACGACCCGTCGACCCCGTGCACCACCCTCTCCCTGCCGTGGACGCGATTCATCAGGGCATCCGCCTGACGTCGTCCGACCGGCGACCCGAACGACACCCGACGATCACCCCGACTCGCACTCGACAGACCCAACCAGACCGACACCCGACCCATCGCACCGAACGAAATCCCCCATCACCGCACTGACCCCGGCGCACTCCCGCGCCCCACATCGAAGGAAGCACAGTGAACCAGCTGAACAATGGTGTATCGCGCCGTTCGCTCCTGAAAGCCGCTGGAATCGGAGGCGTCTCGCTCGCCTCCGCGACGCTGCTGGCAGGATGCTCGGTCGGCCTCAACAAGCCGGCAACTCCCACGAAGACGAAAGGCGCGCCGGCCGGCGTGAAAGGTCCTCGCACAGGCAAAGAGCTCGTCATCTACATGAATGCCGGTCACATCTACAAGACGTACACGGACCTGTTCGCGCGCTTCGAGAAGGAGCACAACGTCAAGGTCACCGTGAACCCTCAGCAGTGGCCCGACCTCCAGACCAAGCTGACCGCCGACTTCCTCTCGGGTGATGTTCCCGACCTCGTCGAGGAGAACGGATCGTGGTGGAGCGTTCGATGGGGGACGGCGGGGAACATCCTCGCCCTCGACGACTACATCGCGAAGGACGGCAAGTCGACGGGCTTCCCGAACGACTTCGTGAAATCGGCAGTCGAGGTGCGGCAGGCCGCCGGAAACACCTACGCGATCCCGCTGCATCTGACGTGCAACGGTCTCATCTTCTACAACAAGGAGATGCTCGACAAGGCGAGCGTGTCGGCACCGAAGACCTGGGACGAGTTCACCGAGGCTTGCAAGGCGCTCACCGCAGGGGGTGTCTACGGTGCAGCCCTCAACCAGGACGCCAGCTACTCCCTGCCGTGGCTGCTGCAGTCCGGAGCGACCTACTACTCGCCGAGCAGCAAGGAATTCCTCACCCCGAAGGCCCTGGCATCGAAGACCTACACGCTGCAGCAGGACATGGTCTACAAGTACAAGTCGTCGCCGTCGCCTGTCGCGAGCGTGAGCTACTCCGGACCGCAGAAGCTCTTCTCGGCCAAGCAGTCCGCGATGATCCTCAGCGGACCGTGGGATCTCAGTCCCATCAAGACTGGCAGCCCGGACATCGAGCTCGGTCTCGCTGCACCCCTCAGCGGCAAGAAGCAGGCGGCCACGCTGGCCGGATCCGGCATGATGATCCCCGCGAAGTCGCAGAACGCCGACTTGGCGTGGGAACTGATCAAGGAGATGACGAAGCTCAAGACCGAGCTCGCCGTCACCGAGGAGACCGGCATGACCATGCCTCGTCTGACCTGGGCGGCCGACCCGAAGGTGAAGAACGACCCGTTGCTGAGCGTTGTCGCGAAGTCGCTGCCGCTCGCCGTGGCCACCGACAAGCCGCTGGCGCAGAACAACAACATCGCGAGCATCACGACGGCGTACACGACGATGTACCAGCAGATCGTGTCGCAGCAGACGGCTGTGAGCGACGCGATGACGAAGTTCCAGAGCACCGTCGCGTCGTACGTGTAGGCCGTCATGAGTCTGGTCGAAACCGTCAGCGTGGTCGGCGACGGCACTCCGCCGCCGACCACCCGCAACGCAACGCGGCGCGTGACACCCATGCGGCGCAAGCAGATCCTGACCGCGTATCTGTTCCTGGTACCGGCTGTTCTGTTCTTCGCCGGGATGTTCTTCTATCCGCTGTTCAACGAGCTCCTCACCAGCTTCACGTCGGGTCTCACGGATCCGGTGCCCGTCGGCCTACACAACTATGCAAGGGCGCTCACCGATCCCGTAGTCATCCATTCGTTCCTGGTGACGCTCGAGTATGCGGCGGGCAGCCTCGTCGGCAGCATCGTGATCGGACTCGGCCTGGCGCTGATGCTCAACCAGAGCCTGCGGGGACGGATCGCACTGCGCACGATGATCCTCGTTCCCTACATGACGTCGATCGCGATCGTCGGTCTGCTGTGGCGGAACATCCTGGATCCGAGCGTCGGCATCCTGAACACGGTGCTGAAGGCCGTCGGGCTCCCCGGCCAGGAATGGCTGAACACCGCCCCGCTGCAGACCCTGATCGGCATCACGGTCTGGCAGGAGAGCGGGTACGTGATGATGCTGTTCCTCGCCGGGCTCCAGGCGATCCCTGAGGAGGTGTACGAGGCGTCGAAGATCGACGGAGCCGGAGTGTGGACGAGATTCAGGCGGATCACGCTCCCGCTCCTGGCACCCACCACGTTCTTCGTGCTGCTCGTCGGCGTCATCAGCTCGATGCAGCAGTTCGGCCTGCCGTACATCGTCACGAACGGCGGACCGGGCGATGCCACCTCGCTGTTCGTGTTCCAGGTCTACCAAGAGACGTTCACCAACCAGGACATCGGCTACGCGTCGGCGATGGCCTTCCTGCTGCTCATCTTCATCCTGATCCTCTCCTTCATCCAGATGAGGATCGGGCGTCGGAGGGAACTCGTATGACCACCGCAACACGGACCGGACGGCGCCGGTCGCACGCCGCGCTCGACGACCGGCTCTTCCCCGGAGCGAAGGTCGTCAGCTATATCCTGGCGGTCGTCTTCGCTCTGGCCTGCGTGATCCCGCTGCTCTACATGATCTCGTTGGCGTTCCAATCGGATGCCGAGGTGCAGGGCGGGCGCGCCGTGCTCTTCCCGGCCGTTCCGCAGTGGGGCAACATCGCCAGGGTCTTCGAGGCGGCGCCGTTCGGCCTCTTCCTGCTGAACAGCCTCATCGTCGCCGGCCTCATCACCATCGCACACCTCGTGTTCGACCCGATGGTCGGATACGTCTTCGCGAAGTTCGAGTTCCCCGGCAAGCGGGCGATCTTCACGACGATTCTCGCCACGATGATGATCCCCTTCTTCGTGCGGATGCTGCCCCTCTACGTGATGTTCAGCAACCTCGGCTGGCTCAACACGTATCAGGGGCTGGTCGTCCCGTTCCTCATGGACGCCTTCGGTATCTTCCTGATGAGGCAGTACATGGTGTCGGTGCCGAACGAGCTGGGTGAGGCGGCGCGCGTCGACGGGGCATCCGAGTGGCGGATCTACTGGAACATCGTGCTGCCGCAGACGAAGCCCGCGCTCGCCGTGCTCGGCCTGTTCTCGTTCGTGTTCCAGATGAACGAGTTCATCTGGCCGCTGATCGCGACCTCCACGGAGCAGATGCGCGTGATCACCATCGCGCTGCCCCTGTTCAACAAGGAGTCCTTCACGCAGTGGAACCTGACGGCCATGGCATCCCTCCTGCTCTTCATTCCGATCTGCGCGCTGTTCCTCTTCACGCAGAAGTACGTCGTGCGCGGCATTGCCATGTCCGGCATCAAATGACCCGGCTCTCAACCAGAAAGTACGACTGTGGCCGATAAACCCAATGTCCTGGTGTTCCTCACCGACCAGCAGCGGTTCGACACCCTCGGTGTGCACGGCAACCCACTCGGGCTGACGCCGAACATCGACCGGATGGCCGTGCACGGCACGCACTTCGAGAACGCGTTCACGCCCAACCCGGTGTGCGCGCCGGCTCGATCCGCGCTGCAGACCGGGCTCATGCCGACTGCGACTGGCGTGCACGTCAACGGGATTCCGCTGTCCGTAGACGCGAAGACCATCGCCGGGGCGTTCAACGATGCCGGGTACCAGACCGGCTACATCGGCAAGTGGCATCTCGCAGACGAGGATCCGGTGACGGAGGACCGCAGGGGTGGATACCAGAGCTGGCTGGCGGCGGACCTTCTCGAGTTCAGCTCAGACGAGTACCGCACAGTGGTCTGGGACGAGGACTGCCAGCCCGTGATGCTGCCCGGTTACCGGGCGGATGCGCTGACGGATGCCATCATCCGCTTCATCGCGGACAATCACGACCGGCCGTTCATGCTCTTCAGCTCGTTCCTCGAGCCGCACCATCAGAACGAGCGGGACGATTACCCGGCACCCGACGGATACGCCGAGCAGTACACCGGCCGCTGGACCCCGCCGGACCTGGCGACGCTGGGCGGGACATCCGCTGCGCATCTCGGGGGCTACTACGGTCAGATCAAGCGCCTCGACGAGTGCATCGGCCGCATCAACGATGCGCTGAAGAGCCTCGGCCTGCTCGACGACACGGTCGTGGTCGTGACCTCGGACCACGGCTCGCACTTCAAGACTCGCAACGACGAGTACAAGCGTTCGGCCCACGAGGCGTCCATCAGGGTGCCGTTCGTGCTGCACGGAGGTCCGTTCACGGCTGGCGGTCGGCACAGTGAGCTGGTCAGTACGGTCGACTTGCCCGCGACGTTGTTCGAGATGGCCGGTGTGGACACCGCGCAACTGCACGGTCGCTCCCTCCTGCCTCTGGTGGACCACCGAGCGGATGCCGATCCGTGGCGCGATAGCGTGCTCGTCCAGATCAGCGAATCGCAGCTCGGACGGGCGCTGCGCACTGCGCGCTGGAAGTACGCGGTCGTCGCGCCGGGGGACTCCGGAATGGATGCGGCGTCCGCGTCGTCCTACGACGAGGACGCCCTCTACGACCTCGAGGCGGATCCCTACGAACTGCGCAACCTCATCCACGAGGCGGCGTTCGACGACGTGATCGCGGAGCTGCGCGAGAAGCTGATCGAACAGATCAGGACGTTCGAGGGGACGGAGACGGAGATCCGCCCCCTCGAACGGACGCGCGGCCTTCGCAAGCCGGACACCACGGCACGCTCGCGGCCCATCGAGGCCACCCGCTTCGGGCATCAGCCGCGGGCGGCTTCGCCCGTGGTGCAGCGCACTGCCGAAGGGCACTGAATGCCTGCACGCTCGGACGGAAAAACGGGCACTTTCGGGAGTACGAACGGGCACTTTCGGGGGTAGGAACGCGCGCCGCCGGCCGGCGGCGGCGCGAGCGGCCTCAGAACTCCACGGGGTCGCGGGAGATCGGGCACGTCATGCAGTGGCCGCCGCCGCGGCCTCGGCCCAGCTCGGCGCCGACGATCGTGATGACCTCGACGCCCGCCTTGCGCAGCAGCGTGTTGACGTGCGTGTTGCGGTCGTACGTGAAGACCACTCCGGGTTCGACGGCGACGGCGTTGTTGCCGCTGTCCCACTGCTGGCGCTCGCCGGCGTACCAGCCGCCGCCGGGCTCCACCGTGCGCAGCTTGGCGAGGCCGAGGGCATCCGCCACCACGTCGACGAACGGATCCTTCTCCTCGGTGACCTCTACCGGTCCGCTGTCCGAAGGTCGCAGCGAGAACGCCTGGATCCCGTCGACGATGTCGGGGTAGTAGGTGACCAGGTCCCGGTCGGCGAACGTGAACACGGTGTCGAGGTGCATGGCCGCGCGGAGTTTCGGCATGCCGGCGACGACGACGCGGGATGCGGCATCCGCTTCGAAGAGCTTCGCAGCCACCTGAGTGATGGCCTGGCGTGAGGTGCGTTCGCTCATGCCGATGAGCACGGCGCCGTTGCCGATCGGCATCACGTCGCCGCCCTCGAGCGTCGCCTGACCCCAATCGAGTTCCGGGTCCCCCCACCACACGGTGTTGCCCGTGTAGTCGGGGTGGAACTGGTAGATGGCCTTCATCAGGAGGGTCTCGTCGTGGCGGGCCGGCCAGAACAGCGGATTCATCGTGAGTCCGCCGTAGATCCAGCACGTGGTGTCACGCGTGTAGATCGTGTTCGGCAGCGGGGGCATCAGGTATTCGTTGACGCCGGTCGACTCACGAGCGAGCGAGAGGTAAGACGGACGGAACTCGGCTGGGAGGTCGCGGGTGGAGAGACCGCCGATGAGGTATTCGGCGAGGGTCGCGTCATCCAGTGACTCGAGGAACGCCCTCGTGTCGGCGACGAGGCCGAGGCCCACCTCGTTCGCCGTGATCTTGTGGCCGAGCAGCCACTCCTTCGCCCCGGGAACGGCCAGGGTCTGGGCGAGCAGATCGTGCAGCTCCACCACCTCGACGCCGCGCGACTCCAGCTTGAGCACGAAGTCGTGATGATCGCGCTTGGCGTTGTGCACCCAGAGCACGTCATCGAAGAGCAGGTCGTCGTTGTTGCTCGGCGTGAGGCGTTCGTGCGCGAGTCCCGGTCGGCACACCAGCACCTTGTTGAGCTTGCCCACCTCTGAATGCACACCGTACGACTGGTTCGACATCGGGACTCCTTGCTACTCGCATGTGTTCGGTTGTTCGGGATGCTCTGCCTGTGGTGTCCAGGAAGGGCGTCGAGCCTGTCGCCGGCGCCGCATCGACTCGCCCCGCTTGCTCAGCGCGCTCGGCCGACGGCTCGACGGCTCGTGTGTCAGTGGTTGTAGTACTCCTCGGGCGGCGGCGGCACGATGTCGACGATGCCGGTCGCGAGCAGCACGATGCCGACGATCGCGAAGACGACGAGCACGATGAACACGATCCAGCCCGGCTTGGTGAAGACGGGGATGCGGACGCCGGGTGCGGCATCCGCTCGCTGTTGCCGTCGCGCCACGTAGTACAGCAGGGTCGCAGGGGCGAGCAGGATGCCCGCGAGGAACATGAACACGTAGCCGGCCGCCCAGACGAGGAACAGCGTGTAGACGGTCGAGATGATCGCGACCACCATGTCGCGTGTTCGATGGTCCTTCTTGGGCTTCGCGAGGTCGTAGCCGTCGCGCGTGATGGCGATCTTCACGGCGTATCCGCTGGCCAGGGCGTACGGCGCGAGGGCGAGCGCCGCTGTGAGGTCGAGCGTGAAGTCGAGGGCGTTGTGCAGGAACTGCACCGCGAACAGGATGATCGTCACGAAGATGGACGTCCAGAGCACCGCGTTCGCTGGAACATCGTGCTTGTTCACGCGGGAGAAGTACCGCGGCATGTCGGTGTCCTTCGCCGCGGCGAACACCACGTCGGCGGCGAGCAGCTGCCAAGCGAGGTACGCGCCGAGCACGGAGATGATGAGGCCGACCCGGATGAACGCCCCGCCCCACGGTCCGACCGCCGCCTCGAGCACACTGCCCACCGAGGGCTGAGGCAGCTTCGCGATCTCGTCCTTCGGCAGGATCCCGTAGGACAGGATCGAGATGCAGGCGAACAGCGCGAGCACCGACAGGAAGCCGACGACGGTGGCCTTGCCGACATCCGACCGCTTCTTGGCGTGCCGGGAGTACACGCTCGCGCCCTCGATGCCGAGGAAGACGAACACGGTGATGAGCATCGTTCCCTGCACCTGCAGGAAGAGGGAGTCACCGCCCGGGACGTCGTATCCGCCGCTCAGGTTGCCGATGAAGACGTCCCACTTGAAGAAGAAGATGACCAGCACGAGGAACAGCGCGAGCGGCACCAGCTTCGCCACCGTGACGATCGCGTTGATGACCGCGGCCTCTCGCACGCCCATGCGGATGAGGAAGAAGAAGCCCCAGACCGCGGCCGCCGAGATGATGAACGACAGCCAGGTGTCGCCCTCGCCGAGCACGGGCTTCAGCTCGGGGAAGAGCTGACTGACCGTGGTCATGATGAGCACCCAGTAGAACGCGTTGCCTGCGCACGCCGATGCCCAGAACCCGACGGCGGACAGGAATCCGGGATACACGCCGAACCCCTCGCGGGCGTACACGTACACGCCGTTGTCGAGCCTGGGTTTGCGGTTCGCGAGCGTCTGGAAGACCAGCGCGAGGGTGAGCATCCCGAGGCCGGCGATCGCCCACGAGATCAGGGCGCCGTAGACGCCGGTCTGCGAGGCGAAGCGGGCGGGGAGCTGGAAGACTCCGGCACCCACCATCGACCCGACCACCATGGCGGTGAGCGCGGGAAGGCTGAGCTTGCTGGAGTTCTGCTGGTCTGTCGTGGTCTCGGTGTCGGCGGTCGTCATGAGAGCCCCTCAGCGATGGACTGATCGCAGTGCCCATGGTGCTCGCAGTTGGCACCGTGCGGTTGGTCCAGACCGGGTGAACTGGAGCGTCTGCGTCGCGTTCCCACGTGGAGGCAGGGTCCTCCGCCGAGCCGGAGCGACCATTCGAGCGGATGCGAGGACTTCCGCGACCGGAGCGGATGCCGTCAGTCGAGTCGCTTGCGCATCACCCAGCGATCCCGTCCGCCGCTGCGGGATGACGTCGGCGCCGCCCGCTCGAAGCCGGCGGACTCGAAGAGGACGGTGCTGCCGACGTATCCGGAGATCACGTCGACGCGGCCATCGCCGGACTCGGCGTCGAGCTCCACCGGATACCCCTCCACCACCGCGGCGCCGTTCTCGCGTGCGTGCGCGACGGCGCCGTCGAGGAGCGTGTGCAGCAGTCCCTGCCTTCGGTAGACGGGCTTCACGACGAAGCAGACGATGGACCAGGCATCCTCGTCATCGACGAACGGGATCGTGCGAGAGTTCATCAGACGGCGGTACGTGGAGCGCGGTGCGACGGAGCACCAGCCGGCCGGATCGCCGTTCACGTACGCGAGGACGCCTGGACCGGGCTCGTTCGCGCACTCGTTTCTCATGTAGGCGGCGCGGTCGATTCCGGATCGGGCGTCGCGGTACGACATGCACCAGCATCCGTTCCCGCCGGGCTTCTTCACGCCGACGACGTCGTAGAAGCCGTCCCAGTGGCCGTAAGCCGGTACGACCTCGATGGCGGCGCCCTCCAGCGGGATGCGCTTGGTCATGCGGCCCTCCGAATGTCCGATGCGGCGAGCGTAGTGCGCCCCTCCGTCATTCGGTGCCCGTGCGCCATGCGGTGGCGGGCCGGCGGTGGGCGGCGAGTGTGGTTTCGACGAGCTCAACCAGCGATGGACCAGCGGTGGTGGCGGCGCGGAACCGGGGTGGCGCGGCGGCTGCTACGCGAGGGAGTGCAAGGCCGCCTGCTGGACGGATGCCGTGGCATCCGCAGTGCCGAAGACCTCGCCCAGGAACGCGAGGCGGCGCTCCGCCGCGAGCTGTCCGCCGCCCTCGTGCCCGTTGAACGGGTACACGTCGATGGCCTTGGTGCCGGCGTAGTTGTTGTACGCGGCGAACACGGTGGAGGCCGGCGCGACGTCGTCCATGAGCGCAGCGGAGAAGCGGGCGGCCGCTGTCGACCGCGGCGCGAAGTTCATGGTGTCGAAGTAGGTGAGGGTGCGGAACGCGCGCTCGACGAGCTCCGGTCTGGCGCGTCCGAACTCGGTCAGCTCGAGATATGGCCCGGCGGATGCGACATCGGCGGCCCGTCTCAGGTGGCTGAGGAACGGCAGGTCGGCGAGCACCGCGACAGGGGTGCCGTCGAGCGCGGCCGCCGCGAGCGCGAGCGCGGCACCCTGGCTTCCGCCGGCGACCGCGAGTCGTTCCGCGTCGATCTCCGGATGCCGGGCGGCCGCCCCGATCGCGCGCACCGCGTCCACGATGAGGCGGCGGTAGTAGTACGTCTCGGGATCGAGGATGCCCTGCGTGAGGAATCCGGATGCCTGTGCCCGCCGCTCCGCGTCGCCGTCCGCGGTGTCGCTGCCGACCTGTCCACGGTTGTCGACGATGAGGTTGGCGTATCCGGCTGCGCTGTAGAGCAGGTTCGTGAGGGTGACGGGTGTGCCGCGGCCCGTGCCGTATCCCATGTACTGCACGACGCAGGGGAGTGATCCGCTGCGGTGCCGGGGGAGATGCAGCCACGCCTTGACCGGCTGGTCGTCGAAGCCGGCGAACGTCACGTCGAACGTCTCGACGGTGGCGAGCGGGGTGTCGACGGGGTCGATGTCGATTACTGTCTCGGATCCGGCGTGTTCGGCCAGTGTGGTGGCCCAGAAGGCGTCGAAGTCTTCGCGGGCGGTCGTCGCGGGGCGATAGTCGCGCAGCTGATCGAGCGGCAGATCGAGCACGGGCATGAGCTCACGTGTCCTTTCCGGTTGCGGCGTGCGGGCCGAGGTCGTGACGTCGGCGGGCGGGAGGCGCGTCGACGGTGCGGCCAGGCATCCGGCACGCTGGACGAGTCGCTTCGGAACGGACGCGGCCAGCGACCATCCGTAACGACTATCGATGAACGATAGTATTCACGAAATCGAGGAGGATGCACATGGTGGCGGATTTCGAGGGACGTGTTGCCGTGGTGATCGGCGGGGCATCCGGCATGGGGCGGGCGACGGCCGAGCTGTTCGCGGCACGCGGTGCGAAAGTGAGCGTGTCGGACCTCGACGCGGAACGCGGCGCCGCCGTGGTCGACGAGCTGCGTCGGCGTGGATCGGACGCGATCTTCACCAGAGCGGACATCCGGGTGCCCGCCGAGCTCGAGGAACTCGCCCAGCGCACGGTCGGGGCGTTCGGCGGAGTGGATGCCGTCTTCCTCAGTGCCGGCCGCGTCGAGGCGGACCTCGGCCCGATGCTCGAGCTGTACCTGCAGGGGCCGGCCAACGTCGTGGCGGCGATGCAGCCGCACCTGGAGCGATCGGATGCCGCGAGCATCACCTTCACCGGATCGACGTCCGGTCTGAAGGCGCATCCCGGCGCGCCATGGTATGCGGCGGCCAAGGCCGGCCTGGTCGGGATGACGCGCACGCTCGCCGTGGATCTGGCGCGCAAGGGCATCCGCGTCAACGCCGTGTGTCCGAGCGGTGTCGACACCCCGATGCTGCGGGCGACCATGCGCGGCACGGAGCAGGAGATCGAGGCGAAGCTCGCCGAGCAGGCCGCGCGCAAGCCGCTGGGTCGGTGGGTGACGGCATCCGATGTCGCCAACGTCGCAGTCTTCCTGGCGTCGTCGCAGGCGGCCATGATCACCGGCATTTCGCTTCCGGTCGACGGGGGTGAAAGCCTGTGAGGGCGGATCTGCGGACCCGTCCCGCGGACGGAGCACGCGAGGTGCTCTCACGTGCGGCGCAGCGCACGAGCGCGCGGCACAGTGATCGAGCGAGACCGGACACGTGGGCCCGGCTTGACGACCGACATCCGTTCGTGTAATTCTTTCGACTATCGATAGTCGTTCATCGGCTCGACGAGGACCGCAGCAGTCCGATCGACCAGGCGAACCCGACCTGGTCGCCAGCATCGGACGGTGGAGCGAACTAGCGATCCAGCAACGAGGCTCGGGACCCTTTCCCCGCCTCAACCCGGACATCAGAGTGGAGTCGGAATGAAAGGCAAGGGGATCTGGCGGCGCGTAGGCGCCGTCGCAGTGGTCGCCGGCGCAGCGTCAATGGTGCTGGCGGGCTGTTCTGGGAACGGCTCGTCGGGATCGACGACCAGCACGGCGACGGCGGCGCCAGCGCATCTGCGCATCATCGTCAACATCTCGCCGAACCTCACCGTCGCGTACTGGAACAAGCTCTTCGACAAATACGAGAAGGCGAACCCTGGCGTGACCGTGAGCCTCGAGCGCACGGGCACCATCTCGGCCAGCGACAAGCTGAACCAGGACCTCGCGGCCGGCGACCCGCCGGACATCGTGCAGCAGGTGACACCCACCGCTGACACCGCGAAGCTCTTCACGGATCTGTCGAAGCAGTCGTGGACGAAGGACACCCCGCTCGTCGACAACTACAAGATCGACGGCAAGACGTACCTGGTCGGCGCCGGCCAGCAGGTGCAGTCGCTCGTCTTCTACAACAAGGCCGCGTTCAAGAAGGCCGGTGTCGACGCATCCACGATCAAGACGGTCGCTCAGCTCACCTCTGCGATGGGCAAGCTGAAGGATGCCGGCTACCAGCCCCTGCAGACCGCAGGCCAGTGGGTCACCGGCGGGCAGTTCACCATGTTCAACGACTCGACGACCATGACCAAGACGCCGGACTGGATCAAGCAGCGCCGGGCAGGCGACGTCACCTTCGCGGGCGACAAGGACTACATGAACTCGCTGAAGTCCTACAAGTCGTGGGTGGACAAGGGCTACCTGGAGAAGAGCGATCTGGGCCTCGCGTACGCCGACGGTCAGACCAACTTCCTCGAGGGCAAGTCGGCCATGTACATGATGGGATCGTTCTTCGTGCCCGCCGCCGACCAGGCGAGCAAGAGCGACGAGATCGGCGTGTTCTCGATGCCGACCACGGGCAAGTACCCGACGAAGCAGTACAGCAACATCGCCGACCCGTACGTCGTGGTGAAGCAGTCGAAGAACCAGCAGGCCGCGATCAACCTCGTGAAGTGGCTGACCACGGACAAGAAGGCTGTCGCAAGCGAACTCGCGGCCGACGGCAACTTCCGCAAGGGCTACACGTACTCGATGTCCAGCCTCGGCGAGGGCGTCCAGAAGATCATCGACGCGTCGCCAGGCGGATTCGTCGAGGCCGCTGACGAGCAGCCGGTTCCCGGGTACTCGACCCAGCTCAACAGCCAGATCCAGTCGCTGTTCTCGGGATCGACCCCGCAGCAGGTGGCGGAGAACTTGGACAAGTGGTGGGACTCGCAGGCGCAGTGATGGCCGACGCACGCTCTCCCCGGACCCGTTCCGGGGAGAGCGCTGCGGCGCGCAAACGCAACAGAAGGCTCAAGGACACGGCGATCTCCCTGGGCATGGCCGGCCCCGCCGTGCTGCTCTACTCCGTGCTCATGGTGGTGCCGGTGATCGTCGCGATCTACCTGAGCTTCACCGACTGGGACGGATTCTCCGAGGCGAACTTCCTCGGCATCCAGAACTACACGCACCTCTTCACGGATCCGAACACCACGCACTCCATGTGGGTCACCGTGCTCATCGTGATCTTCGGATCGGCGTTCGAGATCGGGCTCGGTCTCGCCTACGCCCTTGCGCTGCGCCAGAAGTCCCGCACCAACTCGGTGTTCAGGGCCCTGACCTATTACCCGCACGTGATCAGCGCGCTGATCCTCGGATTCCTGTGGAACGCCATCCTTGGCACCAAGGGAGCCCTGAACACCCTGCTGGCTGCGTTCGGCATCGGCCCCGTCGGGTTCCTCTTCGAGCAGGACCTCGCCCTCATCTCGCTGATCGCCGTCATCGTCTGGGCCGGATTCGGCTTCAACGTCGTGCTCTTCGTGGCGGCGCTGCAGACGGTTCCGCTCGAACTCATCGAGGCGGCGGAGATCGACGGCGCCAGCCGCTGGAAGATCAACCGACACATCGTGATCCCGATGATCGCGCCGGTGGTCACGGTGGCCTTGATACTCAACTTGATAGGTCTGCTGCGCGCCTACGACATCGTCGTCAGCCTCACCGGAGGCGGACCGGCCGGCGCCACGTCGACCTACGCGTATGTCATCCTCGCGCAGTCCTTCGGCAGCACGAAGATCGGCTACGCCAACGCACAGGCGGTGTTCCTCATGATCGTGTCCGCAGCGCTCGCGCTGCTCGTGACGGCGCTGCGCAACCGCAGCGACAGGGCTGCAGGAGGTGACGCATGAGCGCGGAGACCGTGCTCGTAGAGGCGGCGACGGCAGAGGCCGTGACCACCAGGACCGTCGCGAAGAAGCCGCCGCGGCAGCGCCGACGAAAGCGCGAGCGCCCCAACGTGGTGCGCATCGTCATGCTCGCGCTGCTCGTGCCGCTCATGGGCGGACCGGCGTACATCCTTCTGGTCAACGCGTTCAAGACGCAGCAGGACATCCAGACGCAGCCGTTCGGGATCCCGTTCGGCAGGCTCACGCTGCAGCCCCTGCTCGCGGCGATCACGTCTCCCGAGTACAACGTGGTGGCGTCATACGGGTTCACGGCATCGATCGTGATCGTCGTCGACATCATCTGCATCGCACTCGCGGGGCCCGCTGCGTACGTCATCGCCCGCAGCACAAGTCGTAAGACCCGACTGCTGATGCTGTACTTCCTGGCCGGAACGTTCATCCCGGGCGCCGCCATGGTCATCCCGGCCATCTACGTGCTGCGCTCGCTCGGTCTGGTGAACAGCTTCGCCGGGCTCGTGCTGTACGACTCGGCGACGACACTGCCGGTGAGCATCTTCCTCATGGTCGGCTATATCTCGACCGTGCCGAACGACATCGACCAGGCCGCATCGATCGACGGCGCAGGGCGGCTTCGCACGTTCTGGACCATCATCTTCCCGCTGTTGCGGCCGGCGGTGGTCACGATCCTGATCCTCAACTCGATCGGCCTCTGGAACGACTTCGTCAGTCCGCAGATCCTGCTCGGGCCGTCATCCGAGCAGTACACGGTGACGACGGCGATCTACACCGGCATCAGTCAGTACACGACGGATCTCACCAAGGTGTTCCCGAACCTGCTGCTGGCGATCGCACCGGTGATCATCTTCTTCATCTACATGCAGCGCCACATCATCAGCGGCCTCACGGTCGGCGCCACGAAGGGATGACTCCCTGGCGCTCGCGGTCGAGAGCGCCAGAGCACGCCCGGTCCAAGCGCCAGAGCGCACCCCGCCTCTTGCGCCAGGAATGCCCGACTGCGCCAGGATTTCGGGCGCGGACGAGAAAAGCCGGCGCAATCGCGGGCGGCAACCCGACATGAACACAGAGCAGAACAGAGCGAGGAACGGTATGGGGCACCCCGAGTGGGCGCTGCTTCAGGTGAGCCTGCGCGCGCGCCTCGAAGAGGCGTGGCGCGAATTCGCCGCCAAGTACGTCGACGCCGACGGTCGGCTCCTCCCAGGGGGTCGGCCGGTCGGCCGCGACGGGGCCGACGACTTCCTCGAGGCGATCTTCAACTGGCCGACGCTCTACGCCGTGGGCGGTAGCCCCGAGCTGCTGGAGTGCAGCCTCCGCGTCTGGCGTGGTGTCGGGGAGCAGCTGGAGGAGCTCGGCCTCTTCCGCGACGGCTTCGAGGTCGGTTACGACTGGTTCCACATCGGCGAGGGCCTCGAACTCTTCTACGGGCTGTGCCTTGCCGATCCGCGCAATCCCGAGCTCGTGGATGCCGTCACCCGCTTCGCCGGCCTATACCTGCCCGACTCGCCGGCCGGTAACTACGACGGCGAGCGGAACACCATCCGTGCTCCGCACAACGGTGCGGGCGGACCACGGGCCGGCCTGGAGGACGAGCTGCCGAGGTTCGGACCCGAGCGAGTCGAGATGCGTCCGTACGGGCTTCCGGTGCGCGGGCTGCAGGGCATCGACACGTGGGACGACCTCGCCGAGCCCGGCAATCCGGAGCGGATGGCCGCTGCCATGCAGCGGCAGTTCGGCTCAGGTGATGTCGCCGTGAACCTCAATGTCGTCTCGCTGGTCTCACTCGCGTGGCTCCTGACAGGGGAGCAGCGCTGGCGCGACTGGGTGGAGCGCTACGTGGCCGGATGGGTCCAGCGCGCCGCCGAGAATGACGGTCTCCTGCCCGACAACGTCGGCGCGGACGGCATCGTCGGGAACGGATCCGGTGACGGCCGTGGGGATCCGGTCGGATCCTGGTTCGGCGGCCTGTACGGATGGACCTGGCCCCACGGCACCCACAGCCTGCTGCCGGCCGCGCTCAACGCGGCAGCCGGACTCCGCGCCGTCGGAGGCGGTGAGGCGGGGTTCGAGCTGGTGCGTGGCATCCTTGACGCCGTCGCATCCGAGGCGGTCCACGACTGCACCGCGGACCGTGCGTTGACGCTGAAGCGCCGCTGGATGACGCACTTCGGCGACGAGTACGAGCATGAGCTCGAGTTGTGGCCGACTCGTCTCGCCGCGGACGGCTGGTTCGACTACCAGCCGCCGCAGGTCGCGTTCCCGGTGTGGCTGTGGTGGCATTCCGGGCAGCGCGCGGATCGCGAGCGCCTCGACGCCCTGCGCGCGGGCGGCGGCTGGGACTGGACGCGCGTGCGGCAGTTCCGCGACAAGGAGGAGGCCGGGCACGAGGATGCCTGGTTCGCCGCCCTCGACGACGGTGACGTCGAGCAGTTCGCGGCCGCGTTCCTCGCCGTGGCGCACCGGCAGGTGGACGAGCGGCTGGCCGCTTTGCGCGCGGATGACGTCGCATCCGGTTTCGACCAGGACAGGTGGCAGCGTGTGAACCCGGTGGTGACCGAGGCGCTCGTGATGACGGCGCTCGGAGCCCCGCAGTCGCTCTACAACGGAGGGCTGCAGCACGCGTTCGTGCGGTATCTGGATCCGGTCACCGGGCGCCCCGGCCTGCCGGCGAGGGTGGCCGCTCTCGTGGAGTCGATCGACCCGGAGCGGTCGGTCGTGCAGCTCGTCAACCTCGGAGAGGATGCTGCGGAGCTGGTGCTTCAGGCGGGCGGATTCGGCGAGCACGTCATCCGTCGTGCCGTGCTTCGGGCTGTCGGTACCGATGAGGAGTCTGACCTGCCGATCGAGGACGGGTCGCGGATCGTCGTGCGCCTGGCGCCCGGAACCCGCGTTCGGGTCACGCTCGCGCTGGACCTGCACGCCGGAGCGGCGCATCTGCGCTGAGGGTGTTGGGCGCGGTGTTGCGCCATGGGGTCGGGCATCTTCGTGCGGGGCCCAGGGCATCCCGTCGCACGAGCATGCGGTTCGGCTCGGCACATGGATCGTGCAGGCGGGTGGGGACCACTTGCGGGCGCGCTCTCCGCGGTCTCTCTCACACACACACGCATACTCTGGGTGATGGTGCCGTCTGAGGTCGCGTGAGAGGGTGAGCGTTGTGCGGATTGTCGCGCGATGAGCCTTGGGGAGGGTGGGTCGGATGGCTCGTGTGGGTGGGTATGAGTTCAAAGGTGGCTTCCCGACCGACGTGACGGTCTCGTCGGCGTATGACGCAGCGGATTTCGCGCGGGCGGTGGTCTGCTACAAGCACTTCTTCGCCGCGGTCTCCGGGATGGCGATCTTCGCCGGCACAGAAGCGGTGGGGATCGAACCGAATCGTGTGTTCGGCACAATGGACACTCGCCCGGGACAGGTGGGGTTCACGCTGAACTCGGACACCCCGTACGCGCCGGTGTTGCTGGATCTCACGGACGGACCGTTGGTGGTGATCGTTCCTCCCGGCCCGATCGTGGGCGCAGCGTTGAACGTGGACCAGAGCTGGATCAGCGACATGGGCATCCCTGGCCCGGAAGAGGGACGAGGCGCCCGGCATGTGTTCGTCGCTGCCGGTGACGACACGGCGCTCCCGGAAGACGGATTCGCGCACCAGGCTCTTGGCAACCGGGTGGTGGTGGGTTTGCGCGCGATCCCGCAGAACGGGGATGTCGACGGGGCGGTTGAGCTGCTGCGTTCGGTGCGGGTCGTGCCGGTTCTGGAGGATACCGACTGGGAGCAGCCCACCTGGATCGATCTGACCGGCAAGCCGCAAGACACCACCCCACAGAGTGTGCAGGGCACGCTCGAGTATTGGCGGCTGCTGCACGAGTACATCAGCAGCGAACCCATCCATCCCGATGACCGCGCGTATCGTGGTGAGCTCGCCGTCCTCGGGATCCGTGCAGACGCTCCATTCGAGCCGGATGATCGGATGGCGGCGATCCTTGCCAACGCTGCTTCCGAGGCGGACGCGCAACTGAGAGTGCAATCGCTCGCCGACCGTCGCCCGGACCGCGTTGTGTGGCCAGGCCGGCAATGGGAGTGGGTGACGCTGCGACCCGAGAATGCGAACTTCGAGATCGACTCCCGTCCCGACGTCGACGCGCGTGAGACCTGGTTCTACCAAGCCATCGCCACGTCGCCGATGATGTTCCGGCGGCAGGCGGGAACCGGCTCGTTGTACTGGTTCGTGGCCCGTGATGCTGCCGGCACCTACCTGGACGGAGGCCGCTTCTACCGGCTCGAGGTGCCGTTGCCTGTGCCGGCCGGACTGTTCTGGTCACTCACCGTCTATGACGCCGAGACCCGCTCGCAGATCGACACCCCACAAGGAGCGGCCGCTGTCCGATCGTTGTTCGAACTCGACGGAAAGCTCGACGGTGATCACGCGACCATCACCTTCGGCCCGCAACGGCCGGATGACAGCGGGGATGCGTGGGTGCAGACCCTTCCCGACCGCGGATGGTTCGCCTACTTCCGCATCTACGGACCCACTGCCGCGGCCTTCGACAACACCTGGTCACTGAACGACATCACCATCCGGTGACGGCGCGCGAGTGCGGGACATCGAGCCCGCACACCTGGGCACGGCTTGCACGAGCGTCGTGAAGGCGCGCGCTGAACCATTCGGGTGCGGGATCCGCTGGGGCTTCCGTCTCGAACAACGCGAGGACGTGTTCGGCACAGTCGGCGGCCCAGGTCGCGACACGACGCCGATCCCGACTCGCTCAGCGTCTGGACGGAAGGCATGACACTGTCATAGGGATGAGAGTTCTCGTCGGGTCCATTCGTAGTCACGCTGAATCGCTGTGACGATGCCGTCGTCGACCATCGCTTGCGATTGTGCGTTGCCGGCGCGCGCTTCAGCGACGATGCCCTCCCAGCATCGGTTCTGCCACCAGAGCATGGAATCGATGACCTCTCGCAGCCGGCCATCCCACCGATATGCCTCGGTGACCGTTCGAATCTGGCTCTTCACGAGGTTGGCGTCTGCTCCCCGTCGAATCCCGGTGAACGTCCAGCACACATGCGCGAGATCGTGCACTCGGGCGCCAGGTGCGGCGAGGTCCCAATCGATGAAAGCGACGGGGACCGCCGTCCCGGAAGCACTCCGATAGATCGTGTTGCGCGGGTCCAAGTCGTTGTGACAGGCGACTTCCGCCCCCGCCGCGAGAGGAGTGCCGACGGTCAGATCGTGCAGTTCGCGCGTCATCCTCGCCACGGCAGCCAAAGGCTCTGTTTCGCCGATCCGTTGCTGCGCCGCCGAGGAGAGTGCCGCGTCACCGTGGATGAATGAGACCACGGATGTCGATCCGTCGGTCGAGATGACTTGTGGCGCGTGTCGCCATCCGAGGCCGTCGAGGAACTGCAGCAGTTCAACGACGTATCCGGACATCGGTCCCCGATGCACGACATCGCCTGCGCGACGCACCATGCTCCGATACCCGCCAGACAACTCACCCGCCACCCCCTCACAGTACGACGTAGTCGACGAGCCGATTCCGTGCTCGACACGATCACGCCAGATCGCCCACGCGCCCGGCATGAGAACGGTCACAATCGCCGTCCGGTTGCCTCTAGGCTCATTTCTCGTGCCTCCATTTCTCCCTCCGGTCCGCGATCCGCACCAGCATTCTCACGTTGGAACAGCCAGGAGGTGCGCCGCGTGAGCGACGCGCGTGCCGTCGTCGACCTCGACGACCGCGGACCGGTGATCAGCCGCCACCTCTACGGACAGTTCGCCGAGCACCTCGGCCACGGCATCTACGGCGGATTCTGGGTCGGAGCGGACTCGGACATCCCGAACGTGGGCGGGCTGCGGCTCGACGTGATCGAGGCGCTGCGCGCCATCCGCATCCCGAACCTGCGTTGGCCGGGCGGATGCTTCGCCGACGAGTACCACTGGCGTGACGGCATCGGCGCCCAGGCGACGCGGCCGCGCATGGTCAACTCGCACTGGGGCGACGTCGTCGAGGACAACTCGTTCGGGACGCACGAGTTCCTCGCCCTGTGCGAACTCCTCGGCACCGAGCCGTACATCTCGGCCAACGTGGGCAGCGGGACGGTCCGCGAGGCCGCCGAGTGGGTCGAGTACCTGACCCGCGGCGACGACAGCCCGATGTCGGGACTGCGCAGGGAGAACGGCCGCGACGAACCGTGGAAGGTGCGCTTCTGGGGCCTCGGCAACGAACCGTGGGGATGCGGCGGCCGCATGGATGCGAAGGCCTACGCCCTCACCGCGCGCACGTTCGGCACGTACAGCCGCGACCACGGCGGCAACAAGCTCTACCGGATCGCAGCAGGCGCGAACGCGGACGCGTACGGATGGACCGAGACCCTCATGCGGGCGCTCGGATTCCGGCTCGGCCACTCCACGCCGGAGGGCGAGGGCGTCGGCGCCTACCAGGCCATCTCGTTCCACTCCTACACGATTCCCGGCACGTGGGGCGCGAAGGGCAGCGCGACCGAGTTCGGCACCGACGAGTACTACCGCACGCTGGCCCGAGCATCCCAGGTGGGCGAGCAGCTGCAGCGGCACGCGGCGATCATGGACGCCTACGATCCGGACCGCACGGTCGGCCTCGTGCTCGACGAGTGGGGCATCTGGCTCGACACGGAGCCCGGAACGAACCCGGGATTCCTGTATCAGCAGAACAGCGTGCGGGACGCGCTCGTCGCATCCATGCACCTCGACGAGTTCCACCGGCACGCCGACCGTCTCGTCATGGCGAACATCGCCCAGACGGTCAACGTGCTGCAGGCGATGCTGCTCACCGACGGCGGGACGCTCATCCGCACGCCCACGTACTGGGTGTTCGAGATGAGCAAGGGACACCAGGATGCCGATTCCCTGCGCCTGCGGATGACCGATGTGCCAGAGGTCGAGGCCGACGGGCGCAGTGTTCCGCTGGTGTCGGCATCCGCGAGTCGGACGGATGGTGCGGCGCTCCTGTCGCTCAGCAATCTCGACGCGGATGCCCCTGCGCGCATCACCGTCGAGCTCCGCGGCGGCTCAGCGACCGCGGCGTACGGCCGCATGCTGACGGCCGAGACGGCGACGGCGCACAACACGTCCGAGAATCCGGACGCCGTCTCGCCCGTCGAGCTGACGGTGGAGCTGACCGGATCGACGCTCGTCGTCGAGCTGCCGCCGCACACGTTCGCGACGGTGGAGCTCGACGTCGCCTGAGCCCCCTCTCGTCCCGGTGCGGCCTCCGCGCCGCACCGGGCGCATCCCGCGACGGCGCACAACCCCCCGAGAGTGCCCGTTCCTCCGCACGAAAGTGCGAGTTTCTATGCTCGAAAGTGCGAGTTTCTACGCTCGAAAGTGCGCGAATCTCCGCGCGAAAGTGCGGGTCTCTACGCTCGAGAGTGCCCATTCCCCCGCTCGAGTGCGCGAATCTCCCTGTTGCGAGGGTGCGCACTTCTTCGCAGGTTGGAGTGTAGAGACGCGAACGTTCGAGCGTCGAAACGGGCACTTTCGAGCGTAGAAACTCGCACTTTCGCGCGTAGAAACGGGCACCCTCGGGAGGAGGAACGGGCACGTTCGGGAGGGGAAACGGGCACGTTCGGGAGGGGAAACGGGCACCCTCGGGGTGGGGAGGGGGCGGGGCGGTCTACGGGCTCTGCAGGGACGCGTGGCGCGCGAAGGCGTCGGCCGCGGCATCCGCCTTGTCGGGGCGCAGCAGCTTCAGGAGCTTGGCGTGCTCGTCGGCGATCTTCGCCCAGTCGCCCTTGAACAGCGGATCGCCGACCGCACGGGACGAGCGCAGCGCGGGCTCGATGACGTCCCAGCACTTGACGATGAGCGGGTTGCCGCCCGCGGTGCACACCTCGCGATGGAACTGGAAGTCGAGCACGCGGAAGGCGGCAACGTCTTCGATCGCGGCGGCTTCGCGCATCCGCTCCACGACCGACTCGAGCACGGCCTTCGCATCGTCCGACATCACCTCGGCGGCGAGCCTGGCCGACGTGCGCTCGATCATGGTGCGGGCGACGACGGCGTGCTCGAGGTCGTCCTCCTGGGCGACGGTCACGAAGTGGCCGCGGCGCGGAACGTGGGTGAGCACTCCCTCGTAGGCGAGACGTTTGACGGCATCGCGCACCGGCGCCTGGCTGATGCCGAGCCGCTGCGACAGTTCGAGCTCGACGACGCGGTCGCCTGGCTTCAGTGCCTGCTCCATGACGAGTCGGCGCACGAGGTCGTACACCTGATCGGAGAGCAAGTCGCGGCCGAAGTTGCCGCGCTCGGCCTCCAGGCTGCGGCGCAGGGCGTCACGCGACCCGGGCTCGGAGTTCATCGTGGCGGCATCCGAGGCGCCGGAGAAGGCGTTCGTCTCGGAGTGGGAAGCCGAAGTGTTCGACACGGGCATGAGTCTATCTATCGATAATCCTGCAGATCGGCGTTGACGGGCGTCCAGATATCCCGCTAGTTTCATCGATTATACCCTATCGATAGGAGCGAGGATGCTTGCTGTCAACAACCGCCGTCCCGGCGATCGGTCACCGAAGGCGCTCACGGACCGACGATCCGTACAGTCGACGCCGCCGGGCAGGCGCGTTGCCGCGCTCGCGGTCGCGGCTGTCGCGGCTGTCGCGCTGGCGATCCCCGCAGCAGCCGCTGCCACGCCGTCTCACGGCACCACGTACTACGTCTCCACGCACGGCAACGACCACAAGGACGGTCGCAGCCCGAACCACGCGTTCGCGACGATCCAGCGCTGCGCGGATGTGATGATCGCGGGCGACACCTGTGAGATCGCGGGCGGCACGTATCGCGAGACCGTCACGCCCAAGGCGTCCGGCACCGCGCAAGCACCCATCACGTACCGGGCGGCGCGCGGGGCGACGGTCACCGTCTCAGGTGCGGATCCGGTGAGCCACTGGAAGCACGTCAAGGGGCGGGATGTCACGGCCTTGGCGGCATCCGATCCGTTCGTCGTCGGCTCCGCGTTCAGCCAGGCCGTCGACGCCGGAGACGTCTACTCGGTGCCGATCGACCTTGGCGACGACGTCAGCCCCGTGCAGGTCTTCACGGATGGCGCGATGGATGTCGAGGCGCAGTGGCCGTATCCGGGCAGCGACCCGATCCATCCGCTCACCGTCGAGCGTGCGCAGGCGGGCAGCACGGGCGCGACGCTCGTGGATCCCGCCCTCACGCAACCGGCCGGCTACTGGAACGGCGCCCGCGTGCTCACCAGCTACTGGTACGCCACCGAGACCGGGACCATCGTCGACTCGGCGACCGGATCCCTCACTCTCGACGTCGCACCCGCGTGCGTGCACACCATCACGCCCGGCCAGACGCGCTACACGCTGGCCGGTCAGATCGCCGAGCTCTCGCACAACGGGGAGTGGTTCTACGACACGTCCGCCAAGCAGCTCTACCTGGTGAGCCAGAGGCCGCCGTCGACCCAGCTGATCGAGACGAAGCAGCGGCAGCTCGGGTTCGACCTCACGAGCGCGAGCAACACGACGGTACAGGGCATCCACCTGTTCGGCACGTCGATCGCGACCGGTGACAACAGCACGGGCATCACGCTCGACGGCATCGTCGGCAAGTACCTCTCGCATTACACGGATGTCACGCAGGGCGCCACGAACTGCGGCACGACGGTCAACAGGGGCATCGTCGACAGCGGCATCGTCATCAAGGGCACGGGGAACGTCGTGCGTGACAGCACGCTCTCGCTGAGCGCCGGCAACGGCATCGCGCTGCTCGGAAACGGCAATACGGCGACGGAGAACGTGATCACCGACGTCGACTATGCGGGAACGTATGCGGCAGGTATCGCCGTGCAGGGATCCGGCGAGACTGTCACGCACAACACCATCTCGCGGGTGGGACGAAGCGGCATCAACCTGCAGTGGATCCAGCCGGCGAGCGGCATCGAGGCGCCGGATCGCATCGCGTACAACGACATCTCGGAGTATGGAAACCTCAACCTCGACACCGCGGCGATCTACGGCTGCTGCGGCGGGTCGATGCAGGGAACGTCGATCGACCACAACGTGTTGCACGACGCCACACCCGCCATCGGCACGACCGAGAAGTTCGCCATGGCAGGCGTCTACCTCGACAACGGGCAGAGCGACGTGCGGGTCGTGAACAACGTGGGCTGGAACAACCCGACGCAGACCGTCATGCTCAACGGACTCGGCTCTGGCTCGTACAACAACCTCGTCGCCAACAACACCGGCGGCGTCTACATGATGTACGTCAAGGGCGCGAACCAGTCCACCGGAACCGTGGTGGAGAACAACATCGGGGCGATGGTCGGAACGACGGATGCGACCCTGGGAGGCATGGTGCTGACCGACAATATGGATTCCACCGTTGATCCGTTGTTCACCGATGCGGCGAACAACGACTACACCTTGCAGCCCGGCTCGCCGGCACGCAATGCGGCCATCCCGCTGCCCGGCATCAACGACGGATCGACGGATGCCACGCCCAGCCTCGGCGCCTACCAGTACGGCGCCCCGAGGTGGACGGCCGGCGCCACTCGCCGCTAGGCGACAAACGCCGAGTTCCCTGAGCGAGCGGAGCGAGTCGGAGGGCAGGCCGGTCGGCAGGCCCCCGACTCGGCTTCGCCTCGCCCGGGGCGCTCGGGCGTTCGGACCGGGCACTCGAGCGAACGACACGAAAGAAGCGATGAGAACCGACGCACACGTGCACGTGTGGACCGACGCGCTGGCCGACACCGGCCGGCGCACCGGCGCGCGTGCCGTCGAACCGCGCGACACGCTCGACCGGCTCCGGCCCCTCGCCGCGGAAGCCGGTGTCGATCGCGTGGTGCTCGTGCAGACCATCGGCAGCGAGACCGAGAGCGAGGAGCTTCTCGCCCTTGCCGGCTCCGACCCGCTGGTGGCGGGCGTGGTGGGCTGGGTCGATCTTGCGGCACCGGATGTCGAGGGACGCCTCGACCGCATGCTCGGCTCAGCAGGAGGCGAGCGGCTGGTGGGCATCCGCTCGATGGTCCCGCGCATCGCGACTCGACAGCTCGCGATTCCACACCCAGGGGACGCGCGACGGGCGGACGACCGTGCGGCCTCGCCGCTCGCGGACGGAATGCGCGCCCTCGCCGCCCGCGACCTCACGCTCGACCTGCTCCTCACGCCCGAACGCCTTCCGGACGCGCTGGCGCTCGTCGAGGCGGTGCCCGACCTCCGATTCGTGATCGACCACCTCGCGAAACCGGATGTCGCCCGCAACGACCTCGAGTCCTGGCGTGCGCACCTGAAGGCGTTCGCCCGACACGGCTCCGTGGCGGTCAAGCTGTCCGGGCTGCTCACCCAGCTCGATTCGGATCGCCAAGGGATCGACGACCTGCGTCCCTACGTCGACGCGGTGCTCGAGGACTTCGGGCCCGACCGGGTGATGATCGGATCCGACTGGCCCCTCTGCGAACCGGTCGGCGGATACGTCGGCGCGATCGGAACGATTGACGGCCTCGTCGCCGACTGGGCGGGAACGGGGCCGACGTCGACCGACCGTCAAGACGGCAGGGGATCGGTGTCGGCCGAGCGTCCGAACAGCGTGGAAGGGGCAGCGTCCGATCGCTCGGTCGTCGTCGCAGATCGGACGCGCGGGGGCACGGCAGCCGACTGGTATCGGCTGGGTGGCTAGGGTGGCGGGTCGGACGCTCGCCCGCGACGAAGGAGGCACGACACGTGAACGACAGACGACGAACAGGTGCGACAGTCGCGCCGCCCATGGCAGAGCGGTTCGGATTCGACCCGACGCACGGCTACGCGCTGACGGAGCTGCTCGAGATCGGCACTCCGGAGGAACCGGACGACTTCGACGCGTTCTGGGCCGGCATCTCCCCTGAGGCGGATGCCATCGAGCTCGCGATCGGGATGGGCGCGTGGTCGCCGCTTCCCGACGCGCCGGGAGTCGAGGTCGCCGACCTGCAGTTTCGCAGCCTCGACGGGCGCTGGATCGGCGGCTGGCTGACCCGTCCGCGCGGCGGCGTCGCGCCGGCGCGGGGTTTCGTCATCGGACACGGATACGGCGGGCGCGACGCACCCGACGTGTCCGGCATCCCGACGGATGCGGTGGCCGTGTTCCCCGTCGCGCGCGGGCTTCCGACCAGGAGCGAGGTCGAGGGGGTTGGCGGCGCGACGGGTCTGCATCACGTGCTGTGGGGCATCCGCTCGCCGCGCGAGTACAGCCACGTCGGATCGGTCGTCGACACGTGGATCGCCGCCAGAGTGCTGCGGATGCTGTTCCCCGGCATCGACCTGCCGGTCTACATCGGCGGAAGCTTCGGCGGCGGCATCGGTGCACTCGCCCTCGCCTTCGGGGACCGATTCTCGGCCGGTGTGCTCGAGGTGCCGAGCTTCGGGAACCATCCGTTACGGGTCGCCGTGCCGAGCACAGGCTCGGCAGCTGTGGTGCGCGAGTATGTCGTGGAGCATCCGGAGGTCATGGAGACGCTTCGCTATGCGGATGCCGCCAGCGCCGCCCTGCGCGTGACCGTGCCCGTGCTCGTGCTGCCGGCACTGGCAGACCCGAGCGTTCCGCCGCAGGGACAGTTCGCAGTCGCCAACGCGCTCGGCGGACCGACCTGGGTGCACGTGCTGCCGCACGGCCACTGCGCAGGCGGCGACGGATGCGAGGACTCGGGTCGCGCGGACGCAGTCGCCCGGTTCCTGGCGGAGGTCGCAGCCGGGTCACGCGCGTAGGCGCTTCCCCGCGGTGCACGCGATCGGCGCACCGCGTGATCAGTCGGTGAGGAGCGACTCGATCAGGCCGGGGAACCGCTCGTCGAGCTCGGCGCGGCGCAGCTCGATCTCGTGCGTGCGACCGTTGACCGCCCACTTCGTCAGCCCGGACTCGCGCAACGTCTTGAAGTGGTGCGACAGCGTGGACTTCTGCACGCTGAACTCGCCGACGACCTCGGACTTCGGACGCGGCGTGCCATCCGCCAGTCGACGGACGATCTCCAGTCGGATCGGATCACCCAACGCACGCAGCACGTCCACGAGCTGCACGTCGGCCAGGTCGGGGACGGGATAGTGCTCGATCCCGTTCTCGAGCCGGAACGCAGGGGGCTCCTGCTCGGGCCTGCCGGATCCGTCGGGTTCGTGTTCTGGCACGTCACTCTCCGAAAAATAGTTCGACATCCATCGAACAGTTGGTCTATCTTGACGGTATGACCGTCATCGAACAATCATATCGCGGTTCGACCCTTCGACTCATCGTCCTTATGGTCGGTCTGTTCGCGGTCGGAACGAACGCCTTCGTGATCGCCGGACTTCTGCCGCGCATCGCGGGCGGGCTCGGCACGAGCCAGGCATCTGTCAGCTACTCGATCACCGTCTACGCGCTCCTCGTAGCGCTCGCGTCGCCCGTCGTGGCGATCGTGTTGTCCCGCATGCCGCGCGGGTTCCTGATGGCGGGCGGAGCGCTGCTGTTCACGGTCGGCGTCGTCATCGCGGCGCTCAGCACCTCACTGACCGGGTTCGTAGTCGCACGTGTGATCGCCGCCCTCGGCGGAGCCGCACTGGTGCCGACGGCGAGCGCGGTCGCCGCGACGATCGTGTCGCCAGAGCGTCGAGGACGGGCGCTCGCCATGGTGGGGGCGGGCTTCACGCTCGCGGTCGCGCTCGGTGCTCCGCTCGGCACGGCGCTGGGCAGCATCGCCGGATGGCGCGCTCCGATGTGGGCGCTGGCCGTCATCGGCGCGGTCGTCACCGTGCTGATCCTGCCGATGTTCCGTGCGGTTCCGCACCCCGCTCCGATCCCGCTCCTCCGCCGGCTGCGACCGTTGTCCGACCTGCGCGTGCTCGCAGCCCTGGGGACGACACTCTTCGTGACCGCCAGCTTCAACATCGTCTACATCTTCTCTGCGCAGGTCGTGCGCGCTGCGACGGGCGGATCCGGCTCGCTGCTGGCTGTTCTCCTTCTCGTCTACGGTGTCGCAGGCGTCATCGGCAACGCGTTCGCCGGTCGTGTGACGGACCGGTACGGCAGTCGGGTCAGTGCGACGGTCGCGTTGCTCGTGCAGACGGTCGCACTGGTGACGCTGGCGTGCTTCGAGTGGTCGTTCGCGGCATCCGTCGTGGTGTTCGCGGTGTGGGGCATCGTCGTCGCCGGGCTGACGATTCCGGTGCAGCACCGGCTGGTCACGATCGATCCGCAGAGCGCCCAGCAGACCATGGCGTGGTACTCGACCGCGATGTACCTCGGGATCGCGATCGCGCCTCCGCTCGGAAACCTCTCGCTCGACGTCGCCGGCCCGTGGCTGGTTCCGATCGCCGGCGCGGTGGTCAGCGTGATCGCCTTGGCGCTGTTCCTCCTTGGCTATCGAACCCGGCGGGCGTCCGCGGTGGGCACCTCGGCGCCGCGCGCGGTGGACGCTGGAGCGCACGGCGTTGCCTCCGGGGGGTGAAGCTCAGCGATCAGCCGCGACCCCGGCGCTGACGGCCGTCTCGGCCGTCAGTCGGGCGCGCGCAGTATCGGCGTGGTTGGTTGATACGGCCGGTACTGGAGCGGGTCGAGTTCCCGGGGAGGTGACACGCTCGCCGGTGCGGCGGCGTGTACGTCGCACCGATCGCAGCCACGCGCGGTGTCGACTGCGGCGCGCCGCGCGGGGAGCGGCGCGCGAAAAGCTCAGTGCAGGCTGACCTTCTTCGGAAGGGCGAACACGAGCAGGAACGCCGCGACGGCGAAGGCCGAGCTCGTCAGCATGGCCAGAGCCGCCCCGTCGCCGAACGCGACGGCCAGGCCGTGGTCGACGTATTGCTGGATCGCGTGTTTGATGGCGTCAGAGCCGCCGGCGGCATGCTGTTGCGCGATCTCGGCGGCCTTGGCCTTGCTCGGCGCGAACGACGACGGCAACTGTGCGAAAAGCACGCTGCCGATGATGGCGATGCCGACCGCGGATCCGATGCGCTGCATGGTCTGGATGACGCCGCTCGCGGCTCCGGCCTCCGAGTTGTCCACGGTGGCGACGATGAAGCGCGCGTTCGGTGCGATGAAGAGACCGCTGCCGAAGCCGGCGACGAGGAGCGGCGGGAGGAGATCCCAGTTGACGAGATCCTGGGTCGGCGCGAGCCAGAAGATCAGCCACAACGTGATGAGGCCGAGCGCGACGAGTCCGGTGCCGAGGCTGAGCACGTTGCGTCCGAGCCGTTGCGCGAATGGGTCGCTCAGCGCGGCTCCGACGATGCTGCCGATCGAGAACGGGAGTGATACCAGGCCTGACTCGAGCGCAGTGTGCTGCAGACCCGCCTGCCAGAGCAGCGAGATGGTGAAGAAGATGCTGGTGAACGCCGCGAAATAGACGAATGCGAGCAGCACCCCGCCCGTGAACTGCGGATGCGAGAACAGGTGCGGCGGAACGAGCGGCTCCGTCTTCGTGGTGGCGACGTGCCGCTCCCAGAAGGCGAACAGCACCAGCAGCACGATGCCGCCGGCGAGGCTGAGCCAGGTCCAGAGCGGCCAGCCCTGGTCCTCTCCCTCGATCAATGGCACAAGGAGCGCGACGAGGCCGGCGATCGCGAGGAGGAGGCCGACGACATCCGTCGACAGGCGCTTGCCCTCCGCCCCGCGCGGTACGAGCAGGAACGCGGCGATCACGGTGAGCACGCCGATCGGTGCGTTCACGAAGAAGATGGAACGCCATCCCTCGGTCTCGCCGAAGGCCTGGATCAGCAGACCGCCGACGAGCGGGCCGAGCGCCGTCGAGATGCCGATCACGGCGCCCATCACGCCGAAGGCCCGCCCGCGGATGCGCGGCGGGAACATCAGCTGGATCAGGGATGCCACGGCCGGCACGTAGATGCCGCCGCCGATTCCCTGCACCACGCGAGCGACGACGAGCTCGGTGCTCGATTGCGCGAAGCCGCACCAGACGCTGGCGAGCGTGAACACCGCGACGCCGACGATGAAGATCCACTTGTGGCCGAAGCGATCGCCGAATCGTCCGGCGGGGATGAGCAAGAGGCCGAAGGCGAGCGCGTATCCGGAGATGACCCACGACAGGGTCGCTTCGTCGGCGTCGAGGCTTGTGCGGATCGTCTGCAGCGCGACGTTGACGATGCTCGTGTCGAGCAGTGCCATGGCCATGCCGGCGAGCAGCACGACCAGTGCCCACCAGGCACGCTTGCTCACGGTGGTCCCTGAGGGATCGGGCGAGAGGGAGAACGAACCGGCGCGGCCGGTGGGTGCCTGGGGTGAGTTGTCCGTCACTGGACAAGTGGACCACGCAGACCGCCGAATCGCATCATCGCTCCTCGGATGCCGGTGGACCGGGCTGCGGATGTCGGTGGCGGAGGTCGTGTACCTCGTTGCCGGAGTCGTGGGTTGGGCCGCGGAGGTGGTCGCCGGACGAGAGGGTCCGGCCGAAGCCCGGCCGGCGGATGTCGGTGCAGGGGCCGATGATGTCGGTGCAGCGAACCGTCGACTCGGCGAGGCGGTGTCCGTCGCGAGCCGCGCACGACACGGAATAGCTGCAAGCGATATATCGTTGATAGTCTATTGCGCGGACGGATGAGCCGGTGGTCGCCGGATCCACGCGCAACAGGCATCCGCAGATCGAGGAGTCACGCATGAGCGGAATGGGACCGGGACGCGGCCCGGGCGGAGGCGGTCCACGCGGCGGCCACGCCGGCGGACACGGTGGTGACGGTCACGGCCGCGGTGCCGCACGCGGCGACATCGCCGCGCAGAAGGCCAGGAACGCCCAGGCGCCGAAGATCCCGCACCTGATGCGCAGGGTCGCGCAGCTGTTCGCGCCGTACAAGGTCGCGCTGTCGGTGACGGTCGCGCTCGTCCTCGTGTCGGCGGCGCTCTCCGTCGTGCCGCCGCTGCTCACCCAGCAGGTGTTCGACGACGGGCTGTTCCCCAAGGCGGGGCATCCGGACATGGCCGTGACCGCCACTCTGGTCGTCGCCATCATCATCGTCTACCTGGCGTCGAGCGGGCTCGGTGTCTGGCAGACCTACCTGACGGCCACCGTCGGCAACAAGGTGATGGGCGGACTCCGGGTGAAGCTCTTCCGCCACCTGCAGTCCATGGAACTCAACTTCTTCACGCGAACGAAGACCGGCGTCATCCAGTCCCGGCTGCAGAACGACGTCGGCGGCGTCGCCGGAGTGCTGTCGAACACCGTCTCCAGTGTTCTCGGCAACATCGTCACGGTGATCGCGGCCTTCGTGGCGATGCTGCTGCTCAACTGGCAGCTCACGCTCATCGCCGTCGTGCTCATGCCGTTCCTCGTGATCGCCCAGCGACGCGTGGGGCAGGTGCGCGCACGTATCGCGACGGCGACCCAGGAGTCGCTCTCCGACATGACGGCGATCACGCAGGAGACGCTGAGCGTGTCGGGCATCCTGCTCTCCAAGAGCTTCAACCGTCAGCGCTTCGAGACCGCCCGTTACTCGGACGAGAACGAGACCCAGGTCGCGCTCCAGGTGAAGGAGACCATGAGCGGCCAGTGGTTCTTCGCGATGGTGCACATCTTCCTGTCGTCGATCCCCGCGGTCGTCTACCTCGTCTCCGCGTGGCTGCTCGGCCGAGGCGCGGCCGACATCACGGCAGGCACGATCGTCGCGTTCACGACAGTGCAGGCGCGCCTGCTGTTCCCGCTGATGGGCATCATGCAGACCGCGCTCAACCTGCAGACGTCAGGTGCGCTGTTCGCCCGCATCTTCGAGTACCTCGACCTGAAGCCCGCGATCGCCGATCGCACCGACGCCGTGGCCGTCGCGAAGGGCGACGAGGTCGGCAGGATCGAGTTCCGCGACGTGACGTTCCGGTATCCGGACGCCCGCGAAGGCGAACGCCCGACGCTCGACGACGTGTCGTTCACCATCGAGCCCGGCCAGTTCGCGGCCTTCGTCGGGCCGAGCGGCGCCGGCAAGACGACGGTCTCGTACCTTCTGCCGAGACTGTATGAGGCGACGGGCGGATCGGTGCGTTTCGCGGGCGCGGACGTGCGCGAGCTGCAGCACGAATCGCTCATCGACCACATCGGCATCGTGAGTCAGGAGACGTACCTGTTCCACGCGTCCATCGCCGAGAACCTGCGATACGCGGCACCGGATGCCACGCAGCAGCAACTCGAGGCGGCCGCCCGCGCCGCGAACATCCACGACACGATCGTCGGGTTCCCCGACGGTTACGACACGATCGTCGGCGAACGCGGATACCGTCTCTCCGGCGGCGAGAAGCAGCGGATCGCCATCGCGCGAGTGCTGCTGAAGGATCCGGAGGTGCTCATCCTCGACGAGGCGACGAGCGCCCTGGACACCATCTCCGAGCGTGTCGTGCAGCAGGCGCTGGACTCGGCGTCCACCGGACGCACGACGCTTGCCATCGCCCATCGGCTCTCCACGATCGTCGGTGCGGACGTCATCTTCGTCATCGACCACGGACGTGTCGTCGAGCAGGGCACCCACGGCGAGCTCCTGGCCCTCGGCGGCCAGTACGCCCGCCTCTACGACGAGCAGGCGCAGGTGGCGGTCGCCGCGTAGGGGACATCCGCCCCGGGGTGCTTCATCTGCCCCGGGTGCTTCATCTGCCGCAGGGTTCATCCGCCCCGGGGTGCTTCATCCTGCAGAGGCGGTCCTTCCCGACGCCTTATGGAGCCTTTTCTGCAGGATGAACTGTGCGGGATCACTACGCTCCAGGCCATTGCAGGAAAGCGCTCAGCCTCTGCAGAACCACGACCGTTCAGTTCTGAACGGGGAACGTTCTGTGCCGATCGTGCGCGGCGTCGGTGGGTCGGCCTAGGGTCAGCGCATGATCGGAACCTGGGATGTGCTCGTGATCGATTGTCCCGACGCCCTGTCGCTCGCGCGATTCTACGAGGAACTGCTGCCGATGCAGATCGTCGAGGAGAGCGAGGGGTGGGTGATGCTGGCGTCCGGACCGGATGCGCGTCCGCTCCTCGCGTTCCAGCAGGTGGAGGGAGACTACGGGCCGCCGCAATGGCCGGGACAGGATGTGCCGCAGCAGATGCACATCGACGTGCGCGTCGACGACATGGATGTCGCCGAGCAGCAGGTCCTCGCGCTCGGCGCCACGAGGACCGGGTCGGATCACGAGACGTTCCGGGTGTATCTGGATCCCTCGGGCCATCCGTTCTGCCTGATCAAGCCGAACGACTGAGGCCGTATCAGGCACGCCGAGCGACAGCGACGGAGGTCGCGCGGAGCTTCCGTTGGACGAGCGGAGCGAGTCGACGTGCCGGCCGTATCCGTCTCCGGCTCAGATCTCCGTCTCGATGCCGATCCGCACCGTGTCGCCGAGGTCGACACCCTCGCGGTTGCGGATCGCCTTCTTGATGGCGAGCGCGTATGTGCCATTCGATTCCGGGAAAATCGACGTCGACCACCTGGATGAGCCGAGCGTTGCCGTCACCTTGATGGAGTTGAATCCGCCGCGGGGGAGTGGTGCGTCGTCCAGCTCCTCGGCGATCTCGACCGGCACGTGCGCGAACACCCAGAGCTCGCGCCGCGCCTCCCACGGCACGAGCACGGATTCGAACTCGTACCGTATGCCCGCCACGTGACAACGGTAGCGGCGACCGGCGACGCTGCGACACCGCTTCCGGTGGTTGGGCTTGGGGCCAGGCCGCCGGTTTCGGCGCGTCGCGAAGCGACGTGACGGCCGTGCGCACTGGGGAGCGAAGCCAGCCCCAGGTCCCGCTTCCGCTGGTTGAGTTTGTCGAAGCCAGCCCAGGTAGCGGGTAGGGCGGCGGACCGCCCTACCCGACGTAGTACCTGTCGGCGACGGTGAGCGCCGCGTCGTAGGCGTCGAGGCCGCGGCGCAGATCCGCCTCGTCGATGATGAGCGGCGGGGCGATGTGCATCCGGTTGAAGTGCGTGAACGGCCAGACGCCGGCCGCCTTGCATGCCGCGGCGACCTCATTCATGGGGGCGGCATCCGCTCCGGATGCGTTGAACGGCACAAGGGGTTCGCGCGTCTCGCGGTCGCGCACCAGCTCGAGCGCCCAGAACAGACCGCGACCGCGCACCTCGCCCAGCGACGGATGCGTGTCGAGCCACGCGGTGATCGTCGGCTCGACGACGCGCGATCCGAGGTCGCGTACCCGCTCCAGGATGCGGTCCCTCTCGAACACCTCGAACGTCGCGATCCCCGCAGCGCACGCCAGCGGATGCCCGGAGTACGTCAGCCCGCCGTTGAACGGGACGTCGTCGAAGAAGTGCGCGATGGCATCCGAGATGATGACGCCGCCGAGCGGCACGTAGCCGGAGTTGATGCCCTTCGCGAAGGTGATGAGGTCGGGCGTGACGCCGTACGCGTCGACCGCGAACCATTCGCCGATGCGTCCGAAGCCCACCATCACCTCGTCGGCGATGTAGACGATGCCGTGCTCGTCGCACAGCTTGCGCACGCCATGCAGATACCCGGGCGGCGGAACGAGCACGCCGTTGGTGCCCACGATCGTCTCGATGATGACGGCGGCGATCGTCTCCGGCCCTTCGAGCGCGATGACGCTCTGCAGGTGCTCGAGCGCACGCACGCCTTCTTCTTCGACGGATGTCGCGTGGAACGCCGACCGGTACGGATACGGCCCGAAGAAGTGGGCGACGGATCCTTCCGTCGGCTCGTTCGCCCAGCGACGCGGTTCGCCGGTGAGCGCGATCGCGGTGGACGTGTTGCCGTGGTACGAGCGGTACATCGACAGCACCTTGCGGCGCCCCGTGATGCGGCGGGCGATGCGCACGGCGTTCTCGACGGCATCCGCTCCGCCGTTGGTGAAGAAGACGCTGTTCAGGTCGCCTGGTGCGACCTCGGCGACGCGTCGGGCGAGTTCGCCGCGCACGTCGTTCGCCATGGCCGGCTGGATCGTCGCGAGCCGGCCCGCCTGCTCCTGGATGGCGCGCACGAGATCCGGATGCTGATGCCCCAGATTCAGGTTCACCAGCTGCGAGCTGAAGTCGAGGTATGCGCTGCCCTCGTAGTCCCAGAATGTGGCGCCTTCTCCCGCGGCGACCGGCGTGGGGTGGATCTGCGCCTGCGCGCTCCACGAGTGGAACACGTGACGGCGATCGTCGGCGCGCACCCGCTCCTCGTCGGCGGTGTCGCCGAACGGATGGAACGCGCCCGTGCGGTCGCTGTATCCGGTGCGTTCCGGCTGTCCGTAGCGGTCGCTGGATCCGGTGCTGTTCGGGTGAGTGGTGTCGGTCATGTGTGCCCCCTGCCTAGGTTCACTGTGCACCCTGGCGGCCGGCGTTTGCACCCGAACGTTCCTGTCTACCAGGTCGATCGGAGCATCCGGGTACACCCGTGCGGCGGTGGCCTCCCGACCCGCGGGGGTGCCTTATGCCTCCGTCGGTGCCGCACGCCTCCGCCTCGGGACGACACTGATAGCCAGGCCGACGATGGTGAGAACGGTTCCGAGTACCGTGACCAGCTGCAGCGTCGTGCCGGGAGCAGGGAAGAACGCCTCGATCACAAGGGCGGCAACGAGCTGCCCGGTCACGGCCGCGAGGCCCTGCAGCAGCACGCCGACGAGAGGAACGGTGACGGCGGCGATCGTGATGAAGATCACGCCGAACACCCCGCCGAGGTAGAGCAGCGGATTGCCGGGCAACGAGTGCGGAAGCCCTGCGATCGACACGTGCACGATCGCGATGATCCCGAGCAGGAGCGTCCCGCCGATGAAGTTCACGAGCGTGGCGGCGACGGGGGAGCCGACAGTGGTGCGCACCTGCCCGTTGACCGCCTGCTGCCATCCGGTGAGGCATCCGGCGATGAGCGGCAGAAGGAGCACGAGGAACGGGGCGTTCGCGTTGATCTGCGGGGAGACCGACAGCGCGACGGATCCGATCACGATGACCGTGCCGACCACGCGAGTGAGCGTGACGGGCTTCGGCGGAACCCGTCCCATGCCGCGTGCGTCGATGACGAGGCTCCCGATGGTCTGACCGGCGACGACGGCGACGGTGAAGAGCGCGACGCCGATGATCGCCACGGCGAGTCCCTGCGACAGCACCAGAAGTGCGCCGGCCAGGCCGCCGAGCAGCATCCACCAGGGGAGCTGTCCGCTGTGCACTGCCGACGGGATCATGCGGATGCCACGCCTCGCCTTCGGTGACACGGCCGTCGTGACGGCGATGACGACGAGCCCGACGAAGAACGAGATGAGGGCTGCGGTGTACCCGTCGCCGAGTTCGAGCGCCAGCTCGCCGTTCACTCTCGCCTGGATCGTGATCAGCCCTCCGCCGAGCGCGGCGACCACGACAGCGGTGACAACGGTGACGAGACGCGGGGACCGCGTCGGAGCAGGATTCGCGAACTCCCCTTCGACCTCCCGCGCGTCGGCCTCGAGCCGCTGCTCGGCGCTGCGGCCGAGCGTCTCTTCGGGCTTCGCCCGTTCGGTCCGGTTCGTCTCATCCGCGTGCACGAACGGATTCAACCCGATCGGCGGGGTGGACATTCCGGCATCGTCGTCCTAGATTCTGAACGTGTTCAAAAATGAGGATGAGGAGCCCGCGACGGCCATCGAAGCGACGACCTACGCGACGACCAAGGCGACGACGCAAACGTCGGCGAAGGCGACGTCGAAGGCGGAGCGCACGCGCGCATCCATCCGCGACGTGGCGCTGCGGTCGTTCCGTGAAATCGGATTCGACGCGACGACCATGCGGTCCATCGCCGAGGAGGCGGGCGTCTCGCTCGGGAACGCGTACTACTACTTCCCGACGAAGAACCATCTGGTGCAGGAGCTGTATCTCGAGGTGCAGGAGGCGCACCGGGATGCAGCGGAGCCGCTGCTGGCATCCGCCGACGATCTCGTCGAGAGGGTGGGCATCGTGTTCCGCACAGGACTGGCGCAACTCGCGCCGTTCCACGCGTTCGCGCCCGGATTCCTGGCGGCCATGGTGTCGCCCGACTCGCCACTGAACCCGCTGTCGCCGGAGTCCGGACCGGCCAGGGACATCACGGTCGGCATCTTCCGCGACGCGTTGGCCGGCGCGAAGAAGTCGCTGCCCGCCGAATTCCTGCCTCGGATGCCCACCGCCCTCTGGCTCGCCTACCTGCTGCTCGCGCTCTACTGGACGTACGACCGCTCGGAGGGGCAACGCCGCACGCAGCGACTCCTCGACCAAGGACTCGGCCTGCTGCGGCTGGCGCTTCCCCTGACGCGGATGCCGGTGCTCCGGTCCCCGCTCCGCTCGCTCCTCGACCTGGTCGCGGAGGCGGGAGCATGAGCGAGAGGGATGCGGAGCCGAGCGATGGGGACGCGGAGCCGAGCGATGAGGATGCCCGTGTGAGCGAGAGTGCAGCGGGTGTGGGCGAGAGTGCTGCAGGTCAGAGCGATCGGGGCGCGGGCCTGAACGATGCGGAAGCAGCGCACGGTGGGATGTCCGGCGACGCCGGCTCGAGGATCGACGCGGAACGGCAGGATGGCGTGCCGCCCAGATACGGAACCGCCGGCCACGGATCACCCCGCACGCCGGAGTCGCCACGCACGTTCACGTTGCAGGAGTTCATCGGCGGCGCGGCGCGAGCATGGTTGTGGTTCCAACTGTTCGGTGCCACGACGTCGCTTCTCATCGGTCTGGTTGTCTGTGCGATCGACCCCACGGAGTTCGCATTGCTTCCGATGTTCCTATTCGTCGGCGCCCTCTCAGGCATACCGACCTCCGTCGGAGCAGCGATCGTCTTCTCACCGTTCGCCTATGGTCTCGGACGGAGGCTGCAGCACATCGGTCGCGACCGGGTGCACGTGGTCGCCTTCACGGTCTTCGGCTTAGGTGCGGGCGTTCTCACCGCCCTACTATTCGGGCTCGGCTGGGGTTTGGTTACTGGCGTGGCGCCGTGGTACTTCGGACTGTCGGTGTTCACGTGTGCCTACGCGCCGGCGAGCGCCGTCGCCGTCCCGCTCGGCTGGTGGGGAGCATCCCGCCGAGCGCTGCGGGAGGACGAGGAGCGGTCTGCGTGGGCGGCCGTCTCCTTCGTGAGCACCACGCCCGATGGCGTCAAGCCGGAAGACGACGACGGTTCGGAATAGGGTGTCGGCCTGCGCTCGCGGCGAGGACTCCACACCGACTCGCCCCTCTAGCGCCGACTCGCCCCTTTGCGCCCAGAAGCAAGGGGGCGAGCGGGCGCCGAGGGGGCAAGTCGCGGCTGTTGCCGAGGACCTGGCCTCAGCTGATCACACCCAGCTCGATCGCCTTCCGCACCGCGGACGTGCGGTCGGCGACGCCGAGCTTCTCGTACGCCCGGCTCAGGTACGTCTTCACCGTGGTCTCGCTGACGAAGAGTTCGGCGCCGATGGCGGCGTTGGTGCGTCCCTGAGCCGCAAGCCGCAGCACGTTCACCTCCTGCGGTGACAATGCGGGTGCTGCAGTGGCGCGGTTCTGCATGCTGCCGATCAGGGCGGTCTGCGCCGAGGGCGTCAGCACGGTCTCGCCGCGAGAGGCGGCGCGCACGGCCCGGGCGAGGGCATCCGGTTCGATGTCCTTGAGCAGGTATCCGGATGCTCCGGCCTCGATCGCGCGCAGGATGTCGCGATCCGTCTCGTACGTCGTGAGCACGACGACCCGCGCCGTGCCGGCAGCGGTGATGGCGCGGGAGGCGTCGACGCCGTCGCCGCCCGGCATCCGCAGGTCCATGAGCACGAGATCCGGACGCAGCCGTGCGGCCAGCTCGACCGCCTCCGGCCCCGCGGATGCCTGCCCCACGATCTCCACGTCGTCGAACGCCGACAGCATGGCGCGGATTCCCTCTCGCACGATCGGATGATCGTCCACGAGCACGATGCGTATCACGGCAGCTCCTTCGTGTCGGAGGACCGGCCGCGCTCGGTCTCGTCGCTCTGCGCTGTGTCGCTCTGCGCTGTGTCGCTTGACGTCGTGTCGCTTGACGTCGTGTCGCTCAGGTGCGCGGCGTCCACGAGCGGGGCGGGTCCGGTCTCGCGGTCGGCGGCATCCGCGCTCAGGGGCTCGACCGGCAGAGGAACCGTGACACGGATGCCCGTGCCCGCCCCGGCATCCGACCTCACCTCGAGCGAGCCGCCGGCTTCGTTCACACGCTCGTGCATTCCGCGAAGACCGTAGCCGCCGTCACGTCCGGAGAGAACGGACTCTCGTCGCGACGACCCTGTTCGCGACGACCCTGTTCGCGACGGCTCTGTTCGCGACAGTTCCGCTCGCGACGGCGTCGCATTCACGCGCTCCGAGCCCACGGATTCCGGATCGAATCCGACCCCGTCGTCCAGCACGGACAGCGAGAGGGAGTCCGCTGAGTAGCTGAGCACCACGTCGACGTTGCCGGCGGAGGCGTGCTTGCGCACGTTCGCCAGGCACTCCTGCGCGACTCGGAGGATCACCACCTCGATGGCGGGCGGCTCGGGATGTTCGGTTCCGTTCAGGACGAACTCGGCGGCAACCCCCGTTTCCGCCTGGAACCGGTCGACCAGACGGCGGAGCGCCTCGGCGAGAGACGCATCCTCCAGGCGCGACGGCGTCAGTGCCGCGATGATGCGACGGGACTCGTCGAGGTTCTCCCGCGCGGTCTCGGTGATGAGGGCGACGTGGCGGCGCACGGCATCCGGATCCGTGTCGAGCTCGTGCTCCACAGCGTGGCCGAGCGTGATGATCGACGTGAACCCCTGGGCGAGGGTGTCGTGCATCTCGCGGGCGATTCTGGCGCGCTCGGCTCCGGCTCCGCGCTCAGCAGAGAGCGCCGCCACCTGGGCCTCGCGCTCGTGGAGCTCGTCGATCAGCCGCCGACGTTCCTCGTTCTGAGCGGTGACTGCGAGCATCCGTCCCGAGAAGAAGATGGAGAACGCGATGATGAACACCGTGGTGCCGATCAGCTGCACGGCGTCGGGCAGCGGAACGGTGTTGATCGTGAGGCGGAAGACCAGCGGGATGGCGTTGATCAGCACCACCGCGATCGCCGCGGCTGCCGGCGTGAGCAGCAGGAAGATCTCGGGGCAGAGCGCGAACAGCGCCAGCGACGCCCAGGGGTTGAGGATGACGGCGGCTGTGAACGCGACGAGCGCGATGGCGCCGAACGTCCAGGCTCGCCACGAATCCTGACGGATGCCCGCCACGCTCGGCCGCGCCAGGAACCAGTAGAGGACCTGCAGCGCGATGACGAGCGCCGCGGAGATCGCAGCGCTCGTCATCGTGATCGGATTCGCCAGCACCACCACGGCCGTGCCGACCGTGGCGAGGGCGGCGAAGATCAGCCAGTCACGGAAGTCCGCGTCTGAGGGGCGGCCCGCCACCGAGGGTTGAGCCGTCCCCGAGGGTTGAGCCGGCCGAAACCCGTCAACCGACGTGGTCTCGACAGGCTTGGCTTCGACAGGCTCAGCCGGCGGTACCGCGGCTGGATCCGAGGTGTCCATCGTTCAGACTGTAGTGTCCGCGGGTGCCGCGGCAGATGACTCTTCGGGAGCCTCGCCGGACGCATCGCTGGAGGTCTCGTCGAACTTCGCCGAGACCTGACCCTTCGGGTACAGCACGCCGAGCACCGCGACAACGAGCATCGCGACTGCCATGCCGGCGAACGCCCAGGCGACGGAGTCCGCGTATCCCTGGTGCACGGCGCGGAGGAACTGCTCGCGGACCGAGTCGCTCAGGTGAGACAGACTGCTCTCCGTGCCGGCCGAGGCGGCACCGCCGATGCGGGCGACGGCATCCGCGGCATCCTGCGCGCTCGCGCCGAGTTTCGTGAACGAGGCCGTCACCTTGTCGCTCACCGCGCCGGTGACGATCGTGCCGAGCACGGCGATGCCGAGCGCTCCGCCGAAGTTGCGCATCGTCTGCGACACGGCGGTCACCTCGCCGTAGGAGGCGCCGATGGCGCGATTGACGGCATCCGTGCTGGCGGCGCTGAACATGAAGCCGATGCCTGCGCCGGCCAGCATGATCGGCCAGGTCTGCGCGTTGAAGAAGGAGTCGGCGTCAGCCGGGATGTTCGTCACCGCGTACGCGAGCCAGGCGAAGCCGGCAGCACCGGCGAGTCCGCCGAGGATCAGCACGCCCTTGGCGCCGCTGCGGTCGAAGCGTACGGATCCGAGACGGGAGGCGACGACGAACCCGATGAAGAACTTGAGGAACAGCAGGCCTGTCGACAGCGCAGAGAGCTCGAGTGACACCTGGCCGTAGACGCTCAGGAAGAAGAAGGTCGAGATGAAGGCGATCGAGGCGAACATCGTCGCGAGCGTGGCGAGCGTGAACCCGCGGTCGCGGAACACGCGGAGCTTCACGAGCGGCTGAGCGCTGCGCGACTCGATCAGCACGAAGACTCCGACGAGCAGGATGCCCGCCACGAGTGCGCCGATCACCGCCGGGCTGTCCCAGCCCCACGAGCCGGCCTGCTGGAGGCCGAACACGATGAGTCCGAGCCCGGCCGCTGCCACGAGAGCCCCCAGCACGTCGATTCGTTCACGACGCCGAGCGGACGGTGCGGCGGCCAGCGCGACGATGACGAACGCGACGATCGCGAGCGGAACGTTCACGAAGAAGATCGCCCGCCAGGTCCACTCGCTGAGGAATCCGCCTGCGATCGGCCCGAGGGCGGTCATGGCGCCGGTGATCGCGAAGAAGATCGCCATCGCACGACCGCGTGACTCGCGCGGAAAGTCCTGCACGACGAGTCCGATCGCGGCCGGGAACATGAACGCTCCCGCGATGCCCTGCAGCGCCCTGGCCGTGATCAGCCACGGTGCCGCGAGGTCGCCCTCCGGTGCGAGCCCGCACAGCACGGAGGTCACGCCGAAGCCCGCGATGCCGATCAGCGCCATGCGCTTGTGGCCGATCACGTCGGCGAGACGCCCGCCGAGCAGGAAGAACGCGGCCGTCGCGACGAGGTACGCGTTGACCGCCCACTGCATCGCATCGTGCGTGAGGTTCAGGTCGCGTTCGATCGTCGGCGCCGACAGCGCGACGATCGTCTGGTCGATGGTGGTCATCGACACGGCGATGATCAGGCCGACGAGCGCCGTGACGTTGCCCTTCGTGCCAGTGCCGGCACCGGCCGTGCCCACTGTCGACCCGGCTGCCATACCGCTGCCCGCTGCGTGTGACATGAGGTTCCTTCCCGAGGATTCGGCGCCCGATCGGATGCCACTTCCCAGGTTCGTCATCCGCTCGCCGTCGCGGCACCGACGACCGGGCGGGGTCCGTGTCGTCCGATCGGAGGACACGGGCCTCCCGCTACCCTGATCCCATGACGGCGACTGTCGCCGCACCATCCTTCCTTCACCGCGACCGCGCGCTGCCCGGGTTCGCGTGGCTGCCCGTGTTCACCGCGATGGGCACGCTGCTGCTCCTGCTCGGTGCCACGTCGAATGTGTACGGCTATCACCGCGACGAGCTGTACTTCCGCATGCTGCCGCCGGCGTGGGGGTACGTCGACCAGCCGCCGCTGACTCCGTTGATCGCGCACGCCACCCTGGTGTTCGGCGACCAGCCGTGGTCGCTGCACGTGCCGTCGATCCTGTTCGCCGTGGCATCCGTCGCGATCGTGGCGCTCATCGCGCGCGAGGTGGGCGGCGGCATGCTGGCGCAGGGGCTCGCCGCGTGGGGGTACGCGTTCGGCGCGGTGACACTGATCATGGGTCACTCGTTGTTCACGGCATCCCTCGATCTCATCGTCTGGCCGCTGGTGATGCTGTTGGTCATCCGGGTCTTCACGCGCGATCAGCCCTGGTGGTGGATCGTCGCGGGGCTCGTCGTCGGCCTCAGCATGTACAACAAGCTGCTGGTCGCCATGCTCCTCGTGGGCATTGCGATCGGGATGCTCGTGCTCGGGCCACGCAAGGCGCTGGCGACCTGGTGGCCGTACGCCGGCATCGGAGTCGCACTCGTCGTCGGCGCGCCCAACCTCGTCTACCAGGTGCTGAACGGATGGCCGCAGCTCCAGATGGGTGCGGCGCTCGCGGCGGAGAAGAGCGGCGACGTGCGTCCGCTGCTCGTGCCGTTCATCCTCATCGAGCTGGGACCGTTCCTGGTGCCGATCTGGATCGCCGGAATCGTCGCGTTGCTCCGACGCACGGCGTGGCGTCCGCTGAGATGGATCCCGATCGCTCTGCTCGTCGTGATGGCGCTGGTCTTCCTCGCCGGATCGCAGGTCTACTACGGATACGGACTCCTGGCGACGGTCTTCGCGATCGGATGCGTCCCCGCCGCCGACTGGGCACGCGGACACGGCGGCCGCCTCGCGCTGGTGATCGCGGCCATCGTCGTCAGCTCGCTGGGGAGCATCCTGCTGTCGCTTCCGATCCTTCCCGTGCAGACCGAGGCGAAGACGCCGATCGGCGCGATCGACCAGGCGATCCGGGACCAGGTCGGATGGCCGCAGTACGTCGACGAAGTGGATCACGTCGTGCACCGGCTCGCGTCAGAGGACGACACCGCCATCGTCACGACGAACTACGGCGAGGCGGGAGCCCTCGAGCGGTATCTCCCGGCCGGATCGCCCGGCGTCTACAGCGGACACAACGCCCTCGCGACGCTCCCGCCCCCACCCGATTCGACGAAACAGGTGGTGTTCGTCGGGGCGGAGTATCCGCGCGCCGAGCAGTACTTCGAGCACTGCAAAGTCTCCGGTCACCTCGACGATCTCGTCGGCATGGACAACGAGGAACAGGGCCAGCCGATCGCCGTCTGCACGGACCCGACCGTGAGCATGGTCGACCTCATGTCGAAGCTCGCCCACCTCGGCTGAGCGGTCGTCGAACTGCCATGCGCGGCGGTGGCCGGGTCGGGGCGTGTGCTCCAGCGGCACTCCGAGCATCACCCCGGCGCGTTGCACGCGCCCAACGGCGTGTCGCCCCGGAATGCCGCTGGAGCGCACTTCAACCGTGAGCGCCCACAGCAGTGAGGCATCACAGCAGGGAGGCACCACAACGGTGACCGCACCCCAGCAGTGACCGGACTGCACGGTGACCGCACCCCAGCAGTGACCGCACTGCAGCGGTGAACGGTTCGGCCCATCGCGGTGGGCGCCCGTGCGCGGCTCAGGGCTGCAGGAGATCCTCGATTGCGGATGCCGTGGGCAGCGATCCCCGCGCCCCCGCCCCCAGCGTCGCGATGGCCCCGCCGGCCACGGCGCGTCGCACCGCTTCGGCGAGGTCCCGGCCTTCGGCGAGGGATGCCGCCAGCACGCCGATGAACGCATCCCCGGCACCCGTCGTGTCCACCGGATCCACCGCGGGTGCCGGCACCACGAGGTCGTCGCGCTCGCGGAACAGCACGGCTCCGGCCTCGCCGCGCGTCACGACGACGGCGCAGTGCGCAGGCACGGACATCGCCCCGGCGCGCCCAAGGGCCGTGGCCTCCTGCTCATTCGGAACGAGCACATCCAGCGCGGCCAGAAGCTCCCGAGGCAACGGGTTGTGCGGCACCGGTGTCGGATTCAGCACGACCGTCCAGCCGCGCGCACGCGCCGAGACCGCGGCGTGCGTCACCGTCTCCAGGGGTATCTCGAGGCAGAGCACGACGACCGGTGCGGCAGGGCTGCCGCGATGCGAGACGTCCGGATCGGGCTGCGCGTCCGGGTCGCGCTCGACGCGCTCGTCGTCCGGCGGGTCCGTTTCCTGGTGAAGCGCGGTGTCCAGCTCGGCGAACGCCGCGTCCACCGCGGCAGGGGAGAGCCGGGCGTTCGCGCCGGCCACCACCGTGATGGCGTTCTCACCGTCGGAGGCGACCTGGATCAGGGCGACGCCGGTCGGAGCATCCGCCGTCGTGATGTGCGACACGTCGACGCCGCAGTCGCGCAGGGCGGCGACCGCGTCGCGTCCGTTGGCGTCGTCGCCGACACATCCGATCATCGCCACGCGAGTACCGGCTGCGGCACCCGCTGCTGCTGCGGCGGATGCCTGATTCGCACCTTTGCCACCCTGTCCGACGTCGAATCCCGTGCCGGCGATCGTCTCGCCGGGCTCCACGATGCGCTCGGCGGTCACCACCAGGTCGGTGTTGATCGATCCCACGACGATGACGCCGGGTACGCCAGAGGGACTCGCATTCGTTCGGATGCCGGATCTTTCGTCTGCCATTCGTCGACCCTATGGCCGGGACCGTGCTGGCGCCGACACCAGAACACCCGCAGCAGACTCGGCGCTTCACCACAGGCGGCCTCCACCCGCGCTCCAGCACCCGCACAGCAACGCCCGCCACAGTAGTCGGGTGGAGCTCCCCGTCGACATCGTGCTCGCTCTCGCAGCGGTCGCAGCGATCGCCGTCGGATGGCGCCGAGGCGCCCTGGTGACGGCGCTGTCCATGGTGGGGCTGGTCGCCGGGCTCTGGATCGGCTTGCTGCTGGCGGCCCCGATCGTCGGCTGGGTGATGCCGCAGGGGCACGGCAGCACCATCGCGCGCACGATCCTCGCGGCGGCCGTCGTGCTGGTCTGCGGATCCGTGCTGTACGGCGTCGCATCCACCGTCGGCGTGATGCTCCGCGGGCGGATCGGCCACCGCGGTCCCCTCAACAACGTCGACTCGACCGGCGGGGCCGTGATCGGTGTCGTCGCGTGGGCCGCGGTCGTCTGGCTGCTTGCCGGGTTCGCACAGTCGTCGTCGATCTACCCGGCGTCGCAACTGGCATCCGCATCGCGCATCGTCACGATGCTGGACGACATCGCGCCGGTACCCCCATCGACGGCGCTGGGCGCCCTGGATGACGCGCTCGCCGGCGCCGGGCTTCCCGAGGTGTTCTCGGGCGGGGAGACGATCCCGAGCATCGCGGCCCCCGACCCGAGCATCCCGGCAGCCGTGCAGGCGGAGTCCGCGAGCGTGGTGAAGGTGGATGCCGTGCAGGCCAGCTGTTCCATGGAGTCCACGGGAAGCGGGTGGGTCGAAGCTCAGGGCGTGGTCGTGACGAATGCGCACGTCGTGGCGGGGGCATCCTCCGTCGGCGTGATCGGGCAGGATGGCCGTGGCTACTCCGCCACGGTGGTGGCGTTCGACCCGCAGCGCGACGTCGCGGTGCTCAGCGTGCCGGACCTCACGGCCCCTGCGCTTTCCACCGGTGGCACGCTGACGGCTGGTGACGGTGCAGTGGTGGCCGGGTATCCGGGCGGCGGACCGTACACCCTGGGATCGGCCCGCATCCGCGGCGAGCTCAACGCCGCCGGAACGGACATCTACCAGCACGACGCCGTCCTGCGCGACATCTACTCGCTGCGCGCGACGGTGCGTCCGGGCAACTCGGGTGGTCCGCTCTTCGACGATCAGGGTGAGGTCGTCGGCATGGTGTTCGCGCGTTCGACGACGGATGCCGACACCGGCTACGCCCTCACCCTCGACGAGCTCGAGCCGGTGGTGGCCGGCGCCGGCAGCACGCCGGTCGCGACCGGCGTCTGCGCGACGGAGTGATGCGTCCTACGCTGCGACGGCCACCGCATCCTCGTCGTCGGCTCCCGGCACGTGCACGACCTCGCGCGAGCGGAAGTGCCCGGCGAACTGCGCCACGATTCCCAGGACCGACCAACCGGCCAGCACGAGCAGCGGGAACGCCGATGAGGCATCCGGGAAGTACGAGAGGTTGCGCAGCAGCGTGTTCGCCGCGCCGGGAACGAACCACTGGCCGACCTCGCCCCACGATCCGGGGAGGAACTGCGACGGCTGCGCTGCGCCCGCCAGCGGGTTCCCGATCAGGATCGTGACCACGGCGCCGACCGCGATGCCGGCCGGACCGATCAGCGATGACATCCCGATGATGAAGGATGCGGTCGCGAACACCGACAGCGCCATGGCGCCCACGTTGAGCAGGTACGACCCCTGCAGCACGCCGAACCAGGGCTGCATGATGCTCACCACGACGAAGCCGGCCGCCACCGCGTACAGCACGGATGCCGTCAGCCGACGCCACACGCCGGAGACGAGGAGCGAGATGATCACGCCGCCGATCATCCCGCCGAGCGCGAGCGGAAAGGCTGCGGCGGTGATGCCGGATCCGCGGGAGTCGGTGCTCGCGAGCGGCACGACATCCGTGAGCTTCACGGTCACCTTCGGTGCAGAGCCGATCACCTGCAGCACCTGCTGAGCGGACGCGCCCTTCGCGGCAGCCGCAGCCGCCCCCTGCTGAACGGCCTGCTGGACGGCGGCGCTCGCCTGTGCCTGAAGGATGCCCTGCACCTGCGTCATCACCTGACTGGCGACGGGACCCTCCGCGGATGCCGTGAGCACTTCGGGCGAGCTCCCCACGACGATCCCGCCGAAGTAGGTGCGGTCCTTCAGTCCAGACACGATGTCGCCACGGCTGTCGACCGTCGTGACGTCGAAGAGATCGGGCTGGGCCTTGTGCAGTGCGGTTTCCACGGCGGTCACCTGAGCGCTCGGACCGGTGACGGCCAGCGGCAGGTCTTTGGGCGAGGACGTGACGGTGGGCCAGAGGAAGGCCAGCACGACGACGCCGATGGCGATCGCTGCGCCGACTCCGATGAGCAGGGTGCGCGACCACGTGGTGTGGGCGATGCGTTCGGTCATGACGGACTCCAATCAGGAGTGAAGGGATGCAGTTGTCAGGAGTGAGGGGATGCAGTTGTCAGGAGTGAAGCGATGCAGTTGCAGGGGCGGAGGGCAGGGCGGGCCGCGCAGGGCGATGGGCCTTGTCGGGCCGCGCGGGGCGGAGCAGCCGGGCGGGCGCCGGGCGCCTCGGTCGGCTCCGCACCCCGTGGCGCCGCGGTGCGTGCCACGCGCGAGTGGTCCCGTGCCGCGCCGAGTAGTCCCCTGCCGAATGCGGATGGGCCTTGACTCGGATTGGTGGATCATCTAGAAAAACGAATGTTCGTTCTTTATTGTGAGTGTGATGCAGTCACATGTCAACCGGCGTGACCGATTCCGCGCCTGCCCGGATACCCGCCATCCGGACCGGCGAGACCTGCTCGGCACTCCAACCTCGAAATCCCTGGCGCCTTGTGTCGCATCGCCGCGCGGAAGCGACACCATGAGCCAGCAGTTCCGCAGGGCGTACCGGGGGAGGCGCAACGCGGCCCAACTTCCTGGCGTCTGTTGTCGCTACAGAGGGCGAAAGTGACAACACGGGTCAGGAGATCCGACATCGGAGCGGATCGCGACCGGCACCAGGACCGGCACCAGGACCGGCACCAGGACCGGCACCGACGACCGGCGGCGAACCTTGTCGATCCTCGTCGAAGAGAATGGAACGACGAACAGAGCCGGTCCGGTGGACGGCGGATGAGGGGCGATCGATGCCGAAGGTGAGTGACGAACACCGCGAGGCGCGCCGTCAACAGATCCTCGACGCCGCGGTGCGGAGCTTCCTGCGCCGCGGCTTCAAGGAGAGCTCGATGAGCGACATCATCGCCGAGTCCGGGCTCTCGGCCGGAGCGATCTACGGGCACTTCACCGGCAAGGGCGAGATCGTCGCCGCCGTCACCGATCGGGTGCTCGAGGCCGGACCCGCTTCTCTGCGGAACGCGCGCGACGCGCACGGCGTGCCGCTGCATCCGCTCGACGCGATGAGCGGGCTGCTCGATGCCATCGTCGACCAGGTGGGCGGCACCGCGATGCCGCTGCAGGTGTGGGGTCAGGCATCCGTCGACCCCGAGCTGAGGGAGTCGTTCCGGCGGGTCTTCCCGCTTTTGATGTCGGCCATCGCCGACCAGTTCGCGCTGTGGCTGCGTGAGGTGCGCGAGGTGTCGGCTGCGGCATCCGAGGCACGCGCGGCAGAGCTTGCCCCGCTGCTGATCGGGGTGTTGCAGGGGGCCGTCGTGCAGGAGACCCTCATAGACGGATTCGACAGGAGCGGATACTTCGCGCTCGCGCGTCCGCTGTTCGACGCCGAGCGCTGAAATTCCGACACGCTCCGCGGTCTGTGGCGCGTCGCCGGGCATCCGCATGGGTCTGCGAGAATGACTCGACTGTCGTCTCTTGGGGGAAGGGATCAGCGCATGCGCGTTGCTGCTCGCTGGTGGATCGGGCTTCTCGTCTGGCTCGCCTACGTCGTCGTCGTGCTCGTCGTCGGGACGGTCGCCGGAGTGCCGTATACCGCCATCGGGGACAGCGCCTCGAATCTCTGGAGAGGCGCAGACCTCTTCCTCGTCTGCGGCGCCGTGGTGCTGATCGTCATCGCGAGCGCCCTGGGCTGGTGGCGTCCCGCGTTGTTCGAGAAGTCCACATCGAAGCACAGGTGGCCCATCGTCGCGCCGGCGCTCATGGCGTTCGCCGCACTGCTCACCCTGGCGTTCGGCATCGACTGGGGCGGGATCGACCTCGCCTACATCGTGCCGCTCCTGCTGCTGGGCGTCATGGTCGGCTTCAACGAGGAGTTCACCACCCGCGGTCTGCTGCTCGTCGGCCTCCGCGCGAACCTGCGCGAGCCATGGGTGTGGTTCATCACGAGCGCCCTGTTCGGACTGATGCACGCCGGCAACCTCGCGTTCGGTGCTCCGCTGCCGGGCACCCTGCAGCAGATCGGGCTGGCGTTCCTCGGCGGAACGGGCTTCTACATCGTGCGTCGCGTCACGGGGAGCCTCATCTGGGCGATGGTGCTGCACGGCCTCTGGGACTTCACGACGTTCGCGTCCGGTCACGCACCGGGCCCGCTCGCCTTCGGCCTGTTCCTCGGCATCGCGGCCGAGGTGCTCGCGCTGATCTTCGTGTTCTTCACCTTCCGCGGCAAGGCGGATGTTGTTTCCTCCGCCCCGCAGACCGCAACCGCCGGTCGCTGAGCACGAGCGCGTCACGCGCACTGCACCCTCGAGCGCGCCGAGCGCACCGGCACCCTCGAGTCCGCTGGGGGAGCGTGCACGAGGCCCGCGAACTCGCGAGTCGAAACGCACTCCGCGACCTCGCGCGACCGGGCCGTTGCGCGGCGCGCGAACCGCGCGGTCTACCCGCGCTTGTGGGTCTCCTGGCGAGCACTCGCTGAACAGTGCGTGAACTCGGTGAACGGCCGGTGAACGCGCCCGAATCCGGTGCCAGGCTGGCATCCGTTCGGGGCCGGGATCGGCCCGGCGAGCGCTGACACCTCCGTCTTCCATGCCGTCATGGCACGGGATGCGATCACAGGCGGTCGGCGCGTCGAGGCGGTGTGACGACGAGGCGAGTGGTGCGGACAGCAACGAAATACGGGGTGCTGGCGGGTGCGCTCGCCGTGGTCATTGCGGCGGGCGTCGTCGTGACCGTGACGACCAGGAGCGGGTCGAGCGCGGGCGAGCATCCGGATGCCTACACTGTCACCGCCGCCATCTCCGGCTGTGGAACGGGCTGGTCCGACGCGAGGGCGGGGACCCAGACGTTCGACGTGAAGAACACCTCGATCGCGGGCATGGACGTCTACCTGCAGTCCGCCTCCAGCAAGTCCGTCTACCTGGATCTCGAATCGCTCGGCGCAGGGACCACCACCCGTGCCCACGTCACCGTCGGCGCGGGGAAGTACCGGTTCATCTGTCTTCCGGCCGACGAGGATCCGATCGCCGGGCCCGTCGTCTCCGTGGCGGGCGCCGTGCATGTCGCGGATGCGACGCCGGGCATCGTCCCTGTGACGCAGAACGACCTCATTCCGGCCTCGAAGCAGTACGGCGCCTGGATTCAGAGCAGGCTCCCCACGCTCGAAGCCGACGCCCAGGCGCTCAGCGCGGATGCGGCATCCGGCGACCTCGGCAAGGCCAGGACCGACTGGCTGACCGCGCACCTCGAGTACGAATCGCTCGGTGCAGCCTACGGTGCGTTCGGCGATGCGGACACCGCCATCAACGGCACGCCCGTCTCGGGACGGACCGCCCTCGACGATCCGGACCTGACCGGATTCCACAAGATCGAGGCCCTGCTCTGGTCGGGCGCCCCGGCGGCCGACATCGCTCCCGTCGCCGCGCAACTCGTGGACGACATCGATCACCTCCGCACCGACTTCTCGAACGCGCGGATCGATCCGCTCGACATCGGGCTGCGTGCCCACGAGATCTTGGAGAACGCCCTGCAGTTCGAACTCACCGGCAAGACGGATGCCGGCAGCCACACCAACCTCGCGACGGTCGACGCCAACCTGACAGGGACGGTGCAGGCGCTGGAGCCGCTGCGCGGCATCCTGAAGTCCCGCTACCCGGATCTCGCCAAGACGGATGCCGCCATCGCCGCGTCCCAGAAGCTTGTCGAGTCGTTCCGTGCCGCCGACGGATCGTGGACGCCGCTGCAGAGCCTCAGCAGGACCCAGCGCGAACGGGTGAATGCGCAGATCGACACGACCATCGAGCTGCTCGCCCCGATCGCCGCCATCTGCGACGTGCGGAGGTCGGCGTCGTGAACCGGTGTCCCTTCCACGATCACGGAGTCCCCGACTCTCAGCTCCCCGACTCTCAGCTCTCCGAGTCTCGGGCCCCTGAGTTGCAGTTCCCTGAGTCTCAGCTCTCCGTGCGCCATGGCTCCGAGCGCCGGGTCTCCGAGCCGGCCGGGGTTCGCGCGGGTGCAGGCGCCACGCGCCGCGGATTCCTGCACGGGCTCGTCGGTGCAGGCATCGCGGCACCGCTCGCCGCCGTCGCTGCGGCGCCGGCCGCCGCAGTCGCGGCGACCTCGAGCCCGGCGTCCGGCGCCGACGCGTCGTACGCCTTCCACGGCGCGCACCAGGCCGGGATCCTGACGCCCACGCAGCGGAACGCCGCGTTCGTGTCGTTCGACGTGACGGCGACCGACCGCTCAGAGCTCACGGCCATGATGCGGGAGCTCACGGATCGGGTCCGGTTCCTCACGGGAGGCGGAGCGCCGCAGGACGTGGGGATCACGGCATCGCCGTCCGACTCGGGCGTGCTCGGCCCCGAGGTTCCCTCGGATGGGCTCACCGTGACGGCATCTCTCGGAGCATCCCTGTTCGACGACAGGTTCGGGCTCGCCGCGCGGAAACCGCACAGGCTGCGCACCATGGAGGACTTCCCGAACGACGACCTCGACCGTGCGACGTGCGACGGCGACCTGCTGCTGCAGATCTGCGCGCACAACCCCGACACGGTGACGCATGCCCTGCGCGACATCGCGCGCGCAACGCGCGGCGCCATGCAGGTGCGCTGGCGCAAGGACGGATTCGTCTCGCCGCCGCGTCCGTCGGGCACGCCGCGCAACTTGCTCGGGTTCAAAGACGGCACGGCGCATCCGGCGCTCGACAGCTCGAAGGCGCCCAATGAGCTGGTGTGGACGCACGCCGGTGCCAAGGAACCGAGCTGGGTCGAGGGTGGTTCGTATCACGTGGTGCGGATCATCCGCATGCTCGTGGAGTTCTGGGATCGGGTCTCGCTGCACGAGCAGGAGAACATGATCGGTCGTCGCCGCGACTCGGGTGCCCCGCTCACCGCCAGCCACGAGTTCGACGACCCGCGCTACGAGACGGACCCGACGGGAGACGTCATCCAGATGGATGCGCACATCCGCCTCGCGAACAACCGCTCGCCCGAGCAGAAGCAGCAGCAGATGCTGCGCCGCGGATACAACTACGACTCCGGCGTCGACGTGAACGGCAACCTCGACAACGGCCTGATCTTCAACTGCTTCAACCAGGATCTCGAGCGCCAGTTCGTCACGGTGCAGAAGCGACTCATCGACGAGCCGCTCGTCGATTACATCTCGCCGACCGGCGGCGGTTACTTCTTCGCGCTGCCGGGCGTGCGTCACCAAGCCGACTGGTTCGCCAGCGGGCTGTTGGCCTGAACGGATGCCCGGCATGCCTTTCGACCGACAGCAGCACACCTTCCCGACGAAAGGATCACGAATGCCGACGGACCCTGCCCCCGCTTCCTGGGGGCGGCGCGCTGTGCGCTTCGCTGCCATCCCGGTCGCGCTCGCCGCGATCGCGACGACGGTAGCCCTTGCGGCTCCGGCGTCCGCCAACCAGCCGGACAATTCCGGAACCACGAAGACGCCGATCAAGCACCTCGTCGTGCTGTTCGACGAGAACATCTCGTTCGACCACTACTTCGGCACCTACCCGAACGCGGCGAACACCGACGGCACCACGTTCACCGCCGCCGCGAACACGCCTTCCGCCAACACCATGCAGAAGGCCGGCCTGATCGCGTCGAACCCGAACGAGTACACGCCGCAGCGGCTCACGCCCGACGAGGCCGTCACGTGCGACCAGAACCACGGATACGGCCCAGAGCAGAAGGCCGAGAACAACGGCGCGATGGATCAGTTCGTGCAGAACACGAGCAAGGACACCTGCACCGGCATGTACGGCTCGCCGGGTCTCGCCATGGACTACTACGACGGAAACACCGTCACCGGTCTGTGGAACTACGCCCAGAACTACGCCATGAGCGACAACTCCTGGGACACCGTGTTCGGACCCTCGACTCCCGGAGCCCTGAACCTGATCTCGGGTCAGACGCACGGCGTCACCTCCGTCGACTCCAAGACCGGTCAGAAGACCGCGACTCCGGATGCCTACACGGTCGCCTCGCCTGACGCGAACGGTGTCGGCACGGTCATCAACGACCCTGACCCGGCGTACGACGACTGCGCGGACAACAACCACACGTCGACCAACGCGCTCGGCTCGATGTCGGGCAAGAACATCGGCGACCTGCTCAACGCCAAGAACGTGACGTGGGGCTGGTTCCAGGGCGGCTTCACGCCGACCACCACGTGGAACGGCCAGTCGGGCTCCTACGCCGTCTGCGGTTCGACGACGACGAACGTGGCAGGCGCGGCATCCGTGGACTACTCGCCGCACCACAACCCGTTCGCGTACTACAAGTCGACGTCGAACCCGCACCACCTGGCTCCCTCCAGCGACAAGATGATCGGCCACACCGACCAGGCCAACCACCAGTACGACCTGACGTCGTTCGACACCGCGCTCAAGGAGGACAACCTGCCTGCGGTGTCGTTCCTCAAGGCCCCGGAGGCGCAGGACGGCCACGCCGCCTACTCCGACCCACTGGACGAGCAGAAGTTCCTCGTGAACGAGATCAACGCCATCCAGAAGTCGCCGTCGTGGAAGAGCACGGCCATCGTCATCAACTACGACGACTCGGACGGATGGTACGACCACGTCGCACCGACCATCCTGAACGGGTCGACGGACAGCGCGAACGACTCGACGATCTGCACCACCGCGACCGCGAAGGCGGCTGGCGGCTACGCGGACCGCTGCGGTCCCAGCCAGCGCCTTCCGCTCCTGGTGATCTCGCCCTTCTCGAAGCAGAACTACATCGACCACACCGCCACCGAGCAGACGTCGATCACCAAGTTCATCGAGCAGAACTGGTCGACCGGCCAGATCGGCGACTCCTCGTTCGACGCTCGCGCCGGATCTCTGGACGGGTTCTTCGACTTCAACCACCCGCAGCAGCGCGCGGTACTGCTGGCATCGGACGGTTCGGTGGCGAAGGTCGTGCCCGTGCACGTGTCCGGCGACGGCGGCAACGGCAACGGCAACGGGAACGGAAACGGCAACGGGAACGGCCATGGCAACGGAAACGGGAACCAGGGCGGCAACAACGGCGGCGGATCGGGACACCCGGGTGTCTCGATCGTGGACGCCGTGAAGTGGATCATCCAGCAGGTCGGCAACTGGCTGAGCCGACTGCTCTGACCTTGAGAAACATCAACCGAGCTCACTGAGCGAGCGAAGCGAGCCGAAGTGCGTCATGCCGCACTTCGGCTCGCTTCCGTGTTCGTTGCTCCGGGGCATCCCCGTGCGACCGGCTTACCCCGATGATGACGCCGGCGTCGACACGGCTTTGAAGGTGTCCGGGTAGTCCGTGAGCCAGCTCCAGTGGCTGATGGGCCAGCTGATGATGATGGCGCGGCCGACGACATCCGACTCGGGGACGAAACCATGGCCGGGCAGGTTCTGGTTCAGGGAGGAGTCCTTCGAGTTGTAGCGATTGTCGCCCATCACCCACAGCTCGCCCTTCGGGACGGTGACGTCGAAGTGCACGGCTCCCGCATCCGTGTCACCCACCGGGATGACGGCGTAAGGCTCGACCAGCGGCGATCCGTTGACGGTGAGCTGCCCGAGCGCGTTGCAGCACGTCACATGGTCGCCGGGAAGTCCGATGACCCGTTTCACGAGGTGGTCGTCGCTGTCCGGCGCGGCCAGTCCGATGAGGGACAGCGCCCACACGATGGGGTTGGTGTTCGGCTTCTCCTGTGTGGCGGGCAGCCATCCGCCCGGATCCGTGAACACGACGACGTCGCCGCGGTGGATCGGAACCAGACCGGGTTCGAGCTCGTTGACGAGGATCAGGTCGTTGATCTGAAGGGTGTTCTCCATCGACCCGGACGGGATGTAGAACGACCGCACCAGGAACGTCTTGATCAGGAACGACGCCAGCAACGCGACCACCACGATGATCGCCAGATCGCGCAGGAACAACAGCTGCGATCGCCGCCGGGAACCGCCCCTTCGCCCGTCCGTGTCGGATGGATGCTGCCCCGGCGCCGCGCTCGTCACGAACGCGAGTCAACCACACCTGGAAACCCTGGCGTGGTGCGGCGTCACACGAGGAGGAGGAGCTCGGAGAGGTCGCCGGTGCGCCTGCCATGGCGTCAGTCGGTGCCGCCTCCTTGCACACCCCGATCGTGACGCGTAGCGTATCGACGGCTCTCGAATCGATTCGAACCATGACCCTCCACGCACAGACCCAGACGACCGTCACCTGAGGAGACCCATGCGCATCACCGTGTGGAACGAGAATTTCCACGAGACCCACCAGAGCGACATCGCGGCGATCTATCCGAACGGCATCCACGGCGCGATCGCGCAGGGACTCGCGTCCCGGCTGCCGGATGCGGAGATCCGCACCGCGACGCTCGACCAGCCGGAGCACGGCCTCGATGCGGCGACGCTCGAGGCGACCGACGTTCTGTTGTGGTGGGGCCACATGAAGCATGAGGACGTGGCGGATGAGGTGGTGGAGCGGGTGCACGAGCGCGTGCTGGCCGGGATGGGCCTCATCGTGCTGCACTCCGGCCACTTCTCGAAGATCTTCAAGAAGCTGATGGGCACGACGTGCTCGCTGAAGTGGCGCAACGAGGCCGAGCGCGAGCTGGTGTGGACGGTGAACCCGACGCATCCGATCGCCGAGGGCATTCCGTCGCCGCTCATCATCGGCCAGCAGGAGATGTACGGCGAGTTCTTCGACGTGCCGACGCCCGACGAGTTGGTGTTCGTGAGTTCGTTCTCCGGTGGGGAGGTGTTCCGCTCGGGCATGACATACCGGCGCGGGCACGGCAAGGTGTTCTACTTCAGCCCTGGCGACCAGGAGTATCCGGTCTTCTATCACGACGACGTGCGCAACGTGCTCGCCAACGCGGTGCGCTGGGCGGCACCGGTACGCGGATACGGACGGATCCCCGAGGTCTCCAACCCCGGCCGCGACTGGTTCCAGGCACCCGCTGACGTGGGTTCGAGCGCGACGTCCGCGACGGCGTCGGCGCAGGCATCCGCTGCCGAGGGAGCACAGGCATGAGCGCCATCAAGGTCGGGGTGGTCGGAGCCGGGTGGGCCGGACAGCAGCACCTCAAGGGATACGACGCCCTCGACGGCGTCGAGATCGCCGGCCTCGCCGGCATGGAGACCGAACTCGTCGCTCAGCTGCAGGGCGAGTACGAGATCCCCGCGACTTTTGAGCGCTGGGGGGACATGCTGGACTCCCTCGAACTCGACGCGATCAGCATCGCGACCCCGACGTTCCTGCACGCGCCGATCGCGATCGCGGCGCTCGAACGCGGCATCCACGTTCTCACCGAGAAGCCGATCGCTGCGGATATCGAGGACGCGAGGCGCATGGTCGAGGCGGCGCGGGCATCCGGTCGCGTGCTGCAGGTCGTGTTCAACCACCGGCTGCGCGGGGACATCGCGGAGCTGGGCCGCATCATCGACTCCGGTCAGCTCGGCACGCCGTACATCGCGAAGGCCGGATGGCTGCGGCGCGCCGGCATCCCCGGATCCAGCTGGTTCGCGCAGAAGCAGCTCTCCGGCGGTGGTCCGCTGCTGGATCTCGGCGTGCACGTGATCGACTACGTGCTGCACCTGCTCGGCGAGCCGGAGGTGGCAACGGTCTCCGCGTCGACGTATGCGGAGCTCGGCGCGAAGGCCATCGAGGGATTCGACGTGGAGGACATCGCGATCGCGTTCGTGCGCCTGTCGAACGGCGCGACGGTCACGCTCGAGGCGAGCTGGGACACCTACCGCGCCGACAACAACGAGTACTGGATGACCGTGTACGGCACCGAGGGCGGCGCGGAGCTGCGCGTCATCGACTACGAGACCAGCGAGTTCACGGTGTTCCGCAACAAGGACGGCGCGAACGCGGACTACAGGGCGACGCCCGGCGAGAACGGCGGACACGACCGCGTCGTGCGGGAGTTCGTCGAGGCGATCGAGGCCGGAGAATCCGAGTGGGGGAAGCACGACGGATCCCTCGGCCTCAAGCGCGCCGCCGTCATCGACGCGTGCTACCGCTCAGCCTCCTCCGGCCACGAGGTCACCCTGGTCTGACCCGCGTCTCTCTCTCCCCCCCCAGTCCCCGAAAGTGCCCGTTCCTCCTCCCGAAGGTGCCTGTTTCTCCGCCCGAAAGTGCCCGTTTCTCCTCGCGAGGGTGCCCGTTTCTCCGCCCGAAGTGGCCGCAGTTCGGCCCTACCGTTGACTCATGCACCCGTCCGCAAAGAACACCCGGAGCCCAGCGCCCAGCCCCGCCCAGCGCGAGTGGCAGCGCTGGGGGCTCGGCGTCTTCCTCCACGTCGGCGTGAACACGTTCGCCGACGTGGAGTGGAGCGACGGCACGCTCCCGGCGAGCACCTTCGATCCGACCGACCTGGATGCCGACGCCTGGCTGCACGAGATCGCCGCCGCCGGCGCGCGGTACGTGGTGCTCACCGCGAAGCACCACGACGGATTCTGCCTCTGGCCGACCGCGACGACCGACTACTCGGTGGCATCCTCGCCGTGGCGGGACGGAGAAGGGGATCTCGTGCGCGAGGTCGCGGATGCGTGTGCGGCAGAGGGCATCCGCTTCGGCGTGTATCTGTCGCCGTGGGATCGGCACGAGCCGACGTATGCGGATCCCGCGGCGTACGACGACTTCTCTGTGCGCCAGCTCACCGAGTTGTGCACCTCATATGGCGCCCTCGCCGAGATCTGGCTCGACGGCGCGGGTTCGGAGGGGCGCGTCTACGACTGGGACCGCTACATGGCGGTGATCGACGAATGGCAGCCGAACGCGATGGTGTTCAACATGGGGCGGCCCAGCATCCGGTGGGCGGGCAACGAGGACGGGATCGTCGACGAGCCCGTGCTCTACGCAGTCGACAGCACCGACGACAGCCAGTACACGCAGTCCTCGACGGAGCTCGCCGAGCCGGTGTACCTGCCGCCGGAGTGCGACGTGTCGATCCGTCGCAAGTGGTTCCACAGTCCGAGCGACGCGTCGAAGACGCCGGACCATCTGCTGGCGGTCTGGTATCGCTCGGTCGGGCGCGGCGCGAACCTGCTGCTGAACGTGCCGCCGACACCTGCCGGCGCCCTCGACGATGCGGACATCGCGTCGCTTCACGTCTTCGCTGCAGAGCGTGATCGACGGTTCGGCGCACCGGTGGCTGGCACGTTGGCACGAGGCACCGAGCCGGGTGTCGTGCACGTCGCGTTGCCGCATCCGGTCGCCGTCCGGCACGTCGACCTCGTCGAGCGGCTCGACGACGGGCAGCGGATCGGGCGGCACGAGGTGCGCATCGCCGGCCGTGTGGTCGCGAGCGGCTCAACGGTCGGTGCCCGGCGCATCCAGCTCGTCGACGTGGTGGAGACCGACGCACTCGACGTCTGGATCGACGACGGCGACCTCGAGGCAGTGTCCGTGCATGCCGGCGACGAGCGGATGACGGTGCCCGACCTTCCGGCCGGCTACGAGGCGCCGACGCTGACGCCTGACGAGCTGGCGCGACTGGAGGTTGAACGGTCCTGAGGAGCCCTTATGCATGCTGGGAACCGACCGTCGAGACGCCAGCGCGCTGGACCCGGAGCGCGCTCCAGGTTCCATGATGGATGTCATGAAACGAATCACCCTGCCGAACAGCGCCACCGACACCACCGCCGCGATCGAGGCGAGCAACGTCGTGCTCGGTCTGATGCGCATCCTGGAACTCAGCGACGAGCAGATCCGGAACCTCGTCTACACCGCGCGCGACGCCGGCATCGACTTCTTCGACCACGCCGACGTCTACGGCGGCGACCACGGCTGCGAGCGACGCTTCGGCGACGCCATGCGGTTCACCGGCGCCGAGCGAGAGCAGGTCTACCTGCAGTCGAAGGTGGGCATCCGCAACGGGTACTGGGACTTCTCGAAGGAGCACATCCTCGAGTCCGTCGACGAGTCGCTGAAGGCTCTGCGCACCGACTACCTCGACATCCTGCTGCTGCACCGCCCCGACACGCTGATGGAGCCCGACGAGATCGCGGAGGCGTTCGACGCGCTGCACGCGGCGGGCAAGGTTCGCAATTTCGGAGTCTCGAACCAGACGCCCGGCCAGACGGAGCTGCTGCGCCGTTCGCTGAACCAGCCGATCGTCGCGAACCAGGTGCAGCTCAGCATCACGCACGCGAACGTGCTTGCCCAGGGCGTCGCCGCCAACATGAACGGTCTCGACCAGTCGATCGACCGCGACAACGGCATCCTCGATTACTCGCGACTCAACAACATCACGCTGCAGGCGTGGTCGCCGTTCCAGAAGGGATTCTTCGACGGCGTCTTCCTCGGCGACCGCGAGAACTACGCAGAGCTCAACGACGCCATCGACGACATCGCCGCGTCGTACGGCGTGACGCCCACTGCCGTCGCCGTGGCGTGGATCACCCGGCATCCGGCGAACATGCAGGTCGTGCTCGGCACGACGAACCCGCAGCGGGTCGCGGATGCCGCGGCCGGCTCCGACCTGCCCCTCACCCGCCCCGAGTGGTACCGCCTGTTCACGGCGGCGGGACACACGCTGCCGTAGTGCCTCCGGCACGGCCTTCTGGCTGTCGTGTCGCCCGACTCGTTGTGGACAAGGAGCCCGCTGCCGTATTCAGGACAGGTCGCCGCTTGTCGACATGTCGATCAATCGACGTATGCGTTGAATACGGCAGCGGGTCGCTCACGGAGACGAACAGGCGCGTCGAAACAGACGGGCACGACGAATCCGAGCTCGTCAGAGCTGGAAGACCAGCGGTGGCGGGGCGATCACGGTCTTGTACCAACTCCAGGACTGTCCGGAGATCTCCTCGAGCGCCGCGTAGCACTGCTGGCCTGCCGGCAGGTCGTTGAGCACGATCGAGATGGTCTGTTGGCCACTGATCGTGCGGTTGCCGAGTCCGCCGGCGCTCGGGGCACCGCCCTGGGTAGCCGAGAAGGTGCAGGCTGCCGCCGCGTTCAGATAGAACGTCACGACGTAGTCCCGCGTCGTGGTGATGCCGTATGCGTCCGGTTCGAAATGAAGGGAAACGGCGGGATTGCGCGCCGGATTCACGGACCGGTCGAAGCTGGCGTAGGCGGATGGAGCATCCGTCTGCACGATGGTCGCCTGGATGAGCGTGGTGTTGGTGCGGCCGAGGCCGACCGGGTGCGTCACCGACAACGTGTCGATGGGCGAAGGAAAGAAGACGGGTGGACGAACCGTGATGAGTTTCGACCAGTCGTCGGGCGAGATGTCGTTCGCAAAGGCCGAGAAGTCGACCTTGTGCGTGTCCAAGACGTCCGCGACAGACTGCGGCGTTTCATGAGACATGAGGATCAGTCTACTTTGACCGTGGACTGATGGGTCTAGCGGGTCTGACGCCGTGGCGGGATTCGCCGCTTCGGCGGGTTGGCGGGCCGGCGCCGCAGGCGTGCATCCTCGAGCGACACGGGGCATACGATGGTTCGGTGGTCGAACTATCTGACGGAGTCGTCGCTGCGACATCCGCGTCATCGAGGAGCATCCCAGCGGATGCCCGCGCCGCGGTCCACGCGCTGACCAGGGCTTCCCGAATCCTCGAGCGGTCGCTGCCGCAGTTGAGCCTCGCCGACTTCCGGGTGCTCTCCGCCGTCGCCGAGGGCGAGGCGCGCGCGTCGCGTCTGGCGCAACGGCTCGCGCTCGGCAAGCCGGCGATCAGCTCCACCGTCGAGTCCCTCGTGCGGCGCGGTCTGCTGAGACGTGAGGCGCACGGATCCGATCAGCGCGCGATCGACCTCGTGCTGACCGAGGAAGGCGAGACCGCACGCGAAGAGGCCGAGTCCGCACTCGCGGCGGTAGCGGTCGGACTCGCAGGCGACACCGATGATCCCGAGGCGACGCTCGCGGCGCTCGCCGCTCTGGGCGACGCCATCGAACGACGGCAGGCGGCCTTCGCCGCCGGGCATGCGGCATCCGCAGACAAGGCGCCGGACACGGCTCGGGAAGGGGCGAGCCGGTGACGGGGCCGACCGCAGCGAACAGCACGAGGAGCGATCGGACGCCGACGTCCGCCACGCAGGACGAGGGAGCGGGGGAGGCACGGGCATCCGCTCCGCAGCAGGATCCGACGACTCAGCCTGGCCGGCAGGGATGGCTCCGCCGCCTCGGCGGCTACCTGTGGCGCCATCGGCGGAACGTGACCATCGCCGTGGTCGCGTCGATTCTCGGGTCGGCGTGCCAGGTGGCCACCCCGCTGATCGCCCGCCAGATCGTGGACGGCGTCATCGTGGCGAAGACCGCCCCGTTGCTGCCGTGGCTCACGCTCCTCATCGTGCTGGCGCTCATCGCATTCGGCTTCGCGTACCTGCGGCGGTATCGCGGCGGCCGCGTCGCGCTCGACGTGCAGAACGACCTGCGCAACGAGATGCACGACCAGCTGCAGCGCCTGGATGCCGCCACCCTCGACACCATGCCGGCCGGCCAGCTCGTGGCGCGCGCCAACTCCGATTCGGCGCTCGTGCAGGGCCTGCTGAACTTCCTCCCGCTGGTGACCGGCAACGTGCTCATGCTCGTGCTGTCGCTCGTGGTCATGTTCATCCTGTCGCCGCTGCTCGCCGTCATCAGCCTGGCCGTGCTGCCCGCGCTGCTGATCATCAGCTACCGGATGCGCCGCCGCGTCTTCCCCGCAACCTGGGACGGTCAGCAGAAGGAGGGCGACCTCGCCGAGATCGTCGACGAAGACGTGGGCGGAGTGCGCGTCGTGAAGGCCTTCGGCCAGGAGCACCGCGAGCTGGAACGTCTCACCGGCACCGCGTCGAGCCTGTACGGATCCCAGATGCGTGCCGTGCGCATCCAGTCCAAGTACCAGCCGCTGCTGGAGGCCGTCCCGGTGCTCGGCCAGGTCGGCATCCTGGCGCTCGGCGGATGGCTCGCCCTCAGCGGCAACATCACGCTCGGCACGTTCCTCGCGTTCTCCACGTACATCGCCCAGCTCATGGCGCCTGCCAGGCAGCTGGCGGGCATCCTGACCATCGGCCAGCAGGCGAGGGCGGGCCTCGAACGCATCTTCCAGCTGCTCGACCTCACGCCCGCCATCCGGGACGCAGCGGATGCCGTCGACCTCGCAGAGAAGCCCGGCACCATCGAGTTCCACGACGTGTCGTTCGGCTACGACGAACACGCGACAGTGCTCGAGGACTTCTCGCTCACCGTGCAGCCGGGGGAGCGCGTCGCGCTCGTCGGCGCCAGCGGAAGCGGCAAGTCCACCGTCGGGCGTCTGCTCGTGCGCTACTACGATCCGGACTCCGGCGACGTCACGATCGGCGGCACGAGCGTGCGCGACGTGCGCCTCTCCTCGCTTCGCAAGACCATCGGCATGGCGTTCGAGGACGCGTTCCTGTTCTCCGAGTCGGTGCACGACAACATCGCCTACGGCGCACCGGATGCCACGGACGACGAGATCGAGGCGGCCGCCCGCGCCGCCCAGGCGCACGACTTCATCATGGAGCTGCCTCGCGGATACGACACGGTGGTCGGGGAGCGCGGACTCAGCCTGTCGGGCGGACAACGACAGCGGGTCGCGCTGGCCAGGGCCATCCTGCGGGACCCGGCGATCCTCGTGCTCGACGACGCAACGAGCGCCATCGACGCGCGAACGGAGCAGAGCATCCACGACGCGCTGCGCAGCGTGATGGAGAACCGCACGGTGCTGCTCGTCGCTCACAGGCACTCCACGTTGCACCTCGCCGACCGCATCGTGGTGCTTGAGCACGGACGCATCGTCGACCAGGGCACGCACGACGAGCTCATCGACCGCAGCGAGACGTACCAGGCGCTCTTCGGTGCCACGGATGCCGCCCGCCGCGGCGACGTCGATGCCCTTGCGCCGGCAGCGGAGGCCGGCGTGGTCGCGGAGGCGGATGAGGCCAGCCCTTCGTCGGCGGGCTCACGACGGCGGCCGGCAGCGCGGACGGGAGCCCGCCGGGCGGCGGGACCCACCGGCATCGGCATGGGTCTCGGCGGCGGGGGTGGCGGCATGCGCGGCATGAGCGCCGGACTCGCGCCGACACCGGAGCTCCTCGCCCGAGTTGCCGCCTTGCCACCGGTGAAGGACTTCCCGCAGATCGATCTCGACACCGAATCCCGCCACGACCGGGACTTCTCCCTCGGCAAGGTGCTGCGCGAGTTCCGTCGTCCGCTGCTGCTGGCGCTCGTGTTCGTCGTGGTCGACGCGCTGGTGGGACTTCTCGGTCCGGCCGTCGTGAAGACGGGCATCGACCAGGGCGTGACGACGGGGGTGGCATCCGTGCTGTTCGCGGCATCCGCCGTCTACCTCGTCATCACGATCGCCGACCTGTTCAACGGCATGGCGGAGTCGTTCGTCACCGGCCGTGTGGCCCAGCGGATCATGCTGTCGCTGCGCATCCGTGTGTTCGCCCAGCTGCAGAGGCTGTCGCTCGACTACTACGAGCGCGAGATGGCCGGTCGCATCATGACGCGCATGACGACCGACATCGACCAATTCGAGTCGCTGCTGCAGAACGGCCTGCTCGGTGCGCTCGTCGCGTTCGTCACGTTCGTCGGCGTCGGTGTCGCGCTCGTCATCGTGGATGCCCCGCTCGGCCTGGCCGTGCTGACCATCGTGATCCCGCTGGCGCTGGCGACGCTGTGGTTCCGGCGCCGATCGTCCAAGCTGTACGACCTGTCGCGGGAGCGCATCGCCATCGTCAACGCGGCGTTCCAGGAGAGCCTCTCCGGTGTGCGCGAGTCGCAGGCGTTCACGCACGAGCAGGCGACGATGCGCCGGTTCCACGGACACGGCAGCGCGTACCTGCGATCCCGTGTCGCCGCGCAGCGGCTGGTGGCGATCTACTTCCCGTTCGTGCAGTTCCTGTCGGCCATCGCCGACGTCATCGTGCTCGGACTCGGCGCCGCGCTGATCGCGCAGGGACAGCTCACCGCGGGTGCGCTGATCGCGTTCCTGCTCTACATCGATATGTTCTTCTCGCCCATCCAGCAGCTGTCGCAGGTGTTCGACGCCTGGCAGCAGACCAGGGTGTCCGTGTCGCGCATCTCGGAGCTGATGCGGCTCGAGACGCTGACTCCGCAGGCGGAGCATCCGATCGCCGTCGGCGAGCTCACCGGCGATGTGGCGCTCGACGACGTGCACTTCGCGTATCCGACGGCTCCGGTCTCCAGCGTGCAGCTGCGCGGCCCGAAGGATGCCAGGGACCCCCGCTCGCGCGACGCGGCAGCCCGACGTCCGCAGGAGGCGCTCGCGGGGATCGTGCTCGGCATCCGTCCGGGCGAGACGGTCGCGCTCGTCGGCGAGACCGGTGCTGGCAAGTCGACGGTCATGAAGCTGCTGGCGCGCTTCTACGACCCTGATCGCGGAGCGGTGCTCGCTGACGGACGGGACCTGCGCAGGCTGGACCTCCCCGGCTTCCGCCGCAACCTCGGCTACGTGCCACAGGAATCGTTCCTGTTCACCGGCACCATCGCCGACAACATCGCGTACGGACGACCGGATGCCAGCGCCTCCGACATCGAGAACGCCGCGCGGGCTGTCGGCGCCCACGACATGATCGAGGCGCTGCCATACGCATACGACACCGAGATCGCCGAACGTGGCAAGTCGCTGAGCGCCGGCCAGCGGCAGCTCATCGCGCTGGCGCGCGCGGAGCTCGTGCAGCCGTCCATCCTGCTGCTCGACGAGGCCACCTCGAACCTCGACCTCGCGACGGAATCCCGCGTCACGGATGCCATGCACCGCCTCGCCCGCGACCGCACGACCGTGCTGATCGCCCACCGTCTGCAGACGGCGATGGGTGCGCACCGCATCGTCATGCTCGACCACGGACGCGTCATCGAGGTCGGATCCCACGAGGAGCTCCTGGAGCAGGACGGCGCCTACGCCGCGATGTGGAGGGCGTTCGAGCTGGCTACGGCGTGACGCTCAGCGCCGCGGTCGCGGGCGCCGCCGATCCCACGACCTGCGCCTGAAGGTGGCGCACCGCATCCAGGTAGTCGCCCGTCCACACCAGCCGCACCGCCGTCGGCGTGCTCGTGCCCATCTCGTCGCTGAGATCGAACCGCACCGCATCCAGCAGTTCGGCCGTCAGACGGGGATCGCGCAGCGGCGGCAGCGGAAGCTCGTCCCCGCTGACGAGTCGCGTTCCGAAACGCACGCACCAGTCGCCCAGCAGGTCGACCGACGACTGGAGCGCTCGACGAGCCCTCGCCCGATCGCCTTGCGCAACGCCGTCCTCCTCGCGCCACATGTCCACGATGGCATCGCTGATCAGGCGGATGCCCGCCACACCCGCCACCGACGATGCCGCAACGGACAGCGGCACGCGGCGCGGCGAGTGCTCGGTGAGATACGTGCGAAAGGTGTCGTCCAGCCGTCGTGATGCCGCGGCCGCGCGGCGCGACTCCGCGGTCGGCTCCTGATGCCCCTGAGCCGTCGCGTCGCACCGGTCGACGCCGAACGCCACGGCCGCCGCGAGGTAGTCGGCCAGCGCACTGTAGGCATCCGCCAGCGCAACGCGCAGCGCTGCCGCGGCCCCGCGCGGCCAGAACAGCAGACCGACCACCAGGCTCACCAGGCAGCCGAGGGCGACGTCCTCGATGCGCACGAGCCCGACGGTCCATCCCGTCGGCTCGATGATGTTGAAGAGCAGCACCAGGATGATCGTGAACCCGGCCTGGCCCGCGGCGAACGAGATCGCTGTGGGAGCGAAGCCCGCGACGAGGATCGCGAGCGGCAGCAGGATCCACAGGGCGACGGTGTTGTCGCCGATCAGTATGAGAAGCAAGGCGCCGGCGATCACACCGACCGCGGTGCCGATCACGCCTCTCAGCACGTTCTGTCCCGTGCTCAGCGCGTTCGATCGCAGCACCGACAACGTGCCGAGCACGACCCAGAAGGAGTGCTGCACGCCCGTGAGGTCGGCCAGCAGCACGGCGATGGCCAGGGCCGCGGCGCCCCGCAGGCTGTTGTGCAGCCACACCGAGCGCCAGCTGAACTGCCCGCTCGCCCGCTCCAGCCCGGCGCCGAAGGCGCCTCGCAGGTCACCCGGCTGCCGCCCCAGGGCTTTGTCCCACCACGAGCGCCGCTCCGCCTCGGCGGTCAGTGCGATGTTGTCGGCGACCTGCGAGACGGCGTAGCTCAGCTCCTGGGCGCGGAACGCGGGATCCAGTGCTGAGACGAACGCGTCGACCGAATGGCCCTTGCCACCCGCCGATGCGCGCTCCGTCGCGTTCGGAAGGCGCGTCATCGTGCGGGATGCCAGGGCGGAACGCGCCCGCGCCAGCCGACCCATCGCCGCCTCGAGCTCGGTCGTCTCTGCCCCGCTGGTCATCAGGACGTCAGCACCACGCTCGAGCGCGTCGGCGCCCGCGATCTTCGCATCGCAGGCCTCCCTGTAGACGGAATCGGATGCCGGGAAGACGGGATGCGTGATGAACGCCGCCTGCGCCGCGATGGCCTGGAGCCAGCTGATCTCGTCCACGAGCCGCACGACCGTCCGATCGGGTGTGCTGAGACCGGTCGGACGGTACGGCGTGGCGAGGAACAGCGCCCGAAGCGCCGCGACGGCGTCGTCCGCCTGGGCGGCGGCGGCATCCCGTGCGGCCTCCGATGCGGCATCGCGACCGCTCAGCACGAGGGCCGCGTCGGCGCGCAATCGTGCGGCGAGCGCCAGGCAGGCGTGTGCGGCGCTCGTGCGCAGCGGCATCCGGACCGGCGCCGGCCAGAGCAACGCGATCGCGGCGAACCCCACGACCGACGCCGTGCCCCATCCGGCGAGCCGCGGCAGCACGGATGCCACGTCGCCTGGCAGCGTGACGGGGAGGATGAAGGCGAGAAGCAACGAGGTGCTCGCCGACGCCAGCACGGAGCTGACGGTTCCCACGAAGAGCACGGCGAACGCGACGACGGCCATGGTCAGCGCGGCCAGCCAGATCGGTGTCGCAGCCAGCGTGCCGAGCACGACGAACACGGCGCCTGTCACCGCCAGCGCGAGCTGTGCCTGCAGGCGCTCCCGGATCGTTCCGCCGAAACCCACGAGCAGCAGCATGGCGAACGAGCCGAAGGCGCAGAACGTGGCGTAATCGGCGTTGCCCACCACGTAGTCGCCGAAAGCGAAGAGAAGCGGCATGACGATGGCCGTGCGTCCTGCTCGGCGCAGGGCGGCGAGATCCGGATCGTGTCTGTTCAGCCAGTCGGAGACGCGTCCGCGCGAGGGCGCCGCACTGCTGGCCTTCACACGAATGCCTTCCGGGAAAGGGGCATGTGCACAAGCCTCGCCGCGGGCATCCGCGCTGTCCAGAGAGGGTCGTGGCTCAGAGCTTGGCGTCTTGCCGGGGTATGAAGATCTTCTTGATGATCAGCAGGATGCTCGCCGTCACCGGAATCGCGACGAGCGCGCCGAGAAGTCCCAGCAGCGTCCCGCCGACAAGGGCGCCGATCACGACGAGGGATCCCGGTACCGAGATGGCCCGGTTCATGACCCGCGGCGTGAGCACGTATGCCTCGATCTGCATATACACGATGTAGATGATCGCGAACACGAGAGCGCCGAGCGGGCTGCTGAACAGCGCGATGACCGTTCCGGCGATCCAGAAGAGAACGGATCCGACGAGCGGGATGAGCGTGATGCAGAACGCCGCGACCGCCATCAGCAGCGGGAATGGCAGGCCGAGGAAAAGGTACAGCAGCCCGGCGACGATCGAGTTGAAGAAGGCGAGCACGACCATCCCGCCGAGGTAGCTGCCGATGCCACCGGAGATCTGCTCGATCATCTCCGACACGGTCCGACGGCTGCGGGCCGGCGTGAGACGCGTGAACGAGGTCTTGATCAGGGGCAGCGACGCGAGGAAGTACAGGCTGAGCACGAGCACGATGATGATGCCGGAGATGACCGTGCCGATCGTGAAGCCGACCTTGACGACGCCGCCGCCGATCGCCGCGATGTTCGATGGGTTGGAGAGGAACGACCGGATCTGGTCGGTGATGGATCCGACCTCGTCGCCGAAGTTGGTCTGCAGCCAGTCGTAGAAGTCGGAGTGCTGGAACTTCGTGATGATGCTCGGCACGTCCTTGACGAACTGCGTGATCTGGTCCACCGCGGTCGGAACGATGAGCCAGAGCACCCCGACAAGGATCAGCGCGAACGCCGCATACACGATGACGATGCCCCAGGGCCTTGCCACCTTGTGCCGCTCGAGCGTGCGCACGATGGGATCCAGGCCGAGCGCGGCGAACAACGCGAAGACGACGTAGATGATGATCGTCGACAGATTCGAGACGGCGAGCCCGAGGAGGATCGCGGCGAGTCCGCCGATCGTCAGAGTGAAGCCGAGCACGAACGGATGGTTGAGGTTGGCCCAGAACGTGCGTGACGGTGGCGCTTCGTGGGAGCGGATGGCCGCGGCGTCTGCGCTCGAGTCGCTCACGGCATCCGCTGTGACGTCAGCAGGGGTGACGCCAGCAGGGGTGACGCCAGCAGCCGTGGCACCTGCAGGCCCGGCGTCCGCGGTCGTAGCCTCGCTCGTCCCGGCGGCGTCGGCCGCGCCGGGTGAGCCGGGCGCACCTGCTGTCGCGTGAGGATCTGATTCGGAACCGGTGGTGCCCGAGGCGTCCGTCATGGCTCACACCCTAGAGTGCGGCCGCACCCGACGGGCGACGGCGCGGCGTGCGGCACAGAGTCCGGCCGACACGCCGCTCCGGCTGTCGCCGCTCGACTACCCGAGTCGGTCGAGTTCCTCAGGGGTGAGCTCGATGTCGACGGCGGTGATCGAGTCCAGGATGCTCTCCGGCCGCGACGACCCGGGGATGGGGATCACACCCGGTCCCTTGGCGAGCTCCCACGCGAGCGTGATCACCTGCGGGCTTACGCCACGGGCATCAGCGATGTCCTGGAACGCCTCGAATCCGGCGCCTGCACCGTTGCGTCCGATGCCACCGAGCGGGCTCCACGGCAGGAATGCGATCTTCAGCTCCGTGCAGTAGTCGAGCTCCGACTGACTGGACCGGAACCGCGGCGAGTACTGGTTCTGCACCGAGACGAGCCGGCCGCCCAGCACGTCCTGCGCGATGTCGATCTGCTCCACGCTCGCGTTCGAGATGCCTGCCATCTCGATCACACCGTCGTTGAGCAGGTCGCGCAGCGCCGTGACGGATTCGGCGTACGGCACTGCGGGGTCCGGCCGATGGAACTGGTAGAGACCGATCCGTTCGACGCCGAGCCTGCGGCGCGACTCCTCGGCGGCACCGCGGATGTAGTCCGGATTGCCGTTGACGATCCACGTGCCGTCGCCCGGGCGGATGTGGCCGCCCTTGGTCGCGACGAGCACCTCGGATGCGTCGCCGTCGTACACGCGCAGAGCCTTGGCGATCAGCGCCTCGTTGTGACCGACTTCGTCGGCGTGGATGTGGTACGCGTTGGCCGTGTCGATGAGCGTGACACCCGCATCCAGCGCCGCGTGGATGGCGGCGATCGAACGCTTCTCGTCCGGGCGCCCCTCGATGGACATCGGCATGCCGCCGAGTCCGATCGCACTGACGGTGCGGTTGCCGATGGGTCGTTGCTGCATGGTGGCTTCCTTCTCGTGACGGTGGGATGACGTCCGCACAGGCGAACCGGACGCGGACAGGAGTGAGGGCGGTGGTGCGGCTACGCGGGCGTGGCCGGCACGGATGCGTCGCCCTCGACGCTCCGACGCAGCTTGTCGCACAGGGCTTCCAACTGGGCGAGTTCCTCACTCGAGAGTGCGCCGCCGACGTGGTCGATGATCGACCGGCCGTGCTGCACGGCGCACGTGCGATACAGGTGGTAACCGTCTTCGGTGAGGCGCACGAGGGAGCCGCGCGCGTCATCCGGTTCCGGACACTTCGACACCAGACCGCGGTCGACGAGCCGGTCGACGAGTCTGCTCACACTCGGTTGGGTCAGCAGCACCTGGGTGCGCAGATCGCGCATGCGGATGCTGCGCCCCTCCTGTTTCGAGATGGTGAAGAGCACGTCGTACTCGGTGAGACTGAGGTCGGCGTCGCGCGGGAACTCCGCAGTGAGCGCGCGCATGACGGTCACCTGGGCTCGGAACAGCGATTCCCATGCACTGATGGCGGACTTCGTGGCCACGCTGCGACTCCTCCCGGGGCGCCGAACACGGATCGTCGCACGATCCGACACGAATGACTGCCGGGTCGCGGACCGACCCGACTGAAGAAACGTCGCGATCCAGCGTACGGGGGTGGGCGCCGTTCCGGGCGGACGGATGGACAACCCAGGCCCCTTCGTGCGACGAGGCCGATGCTCGGCGACAAGGCACGACGCGCGGGACGGGCATAGCATCGAGGGATGGAGGATCGTCACCCCACTTATCCCGCCCGCACCGGTGCCGCAGGCGTTCTGGTCTGGACCGCGTTCGTCATCGCGGTCGCGGGCGTCATCGGATTCATCGTCACGGTGGCGATCAGCGGAGTCTGATCCGCTCGACCTCCACCTCAGCCGGCGGACGGCAGCTCGGTCCAGCTGATCGTGCCGTCACGCTGCCAGTTCACTGTCACGGTGACAGCCTCGCCGTCCACTGCCTCTTTCGAGAGAGCGAGACCTGTGCGGGCGATGTCGTCCGCCGTGCCGCATGTTTCGGCTGCTCGGTTCGTTCCGGTCACCGCGACCAGACAGTATGTGTCGCGATGTCGCTGATCGTATTCCACGAGAGCCCAATGGCTCGGCGTCATGCGTACCGTGCGACCGGTGGACGGGTCCCGGTACTGCTGAGGAGTCTCGTGTGCGCCCTCGCGTGAGAATGCTCGTTCAAGCAAGCGTCGCCGCTCATCCACGACATGTGCCTCCGCCTCGAGGGAACAGCAAGCATCAGGCTACAGCGGCCCCACCAGGGGCAACATGTCCGACTCTGCGAGTGACCGTTGTCGGCGGTGTTCGAGGCGTCGGCGACGAACGAACCAGTCACGGACGGGATCCGAGACGTTCGGACGACAACGGACGGGATGCGAAAGCGAGAAATCCGGCGTGGGTCATCGGCCAGAACGTGTGGATGGGATGTGGATCTCGGCGCCGTCCGACGTCGGACCGGAGACAGACCGGACCGGAGACAGAATTGAGGGCCGGTCGTAGAGGCTTACGACCGGCCCTCTCCCTTGCACCAAGAGTGTCCTGCAATCACATTCCGCACCGACCGCCACAGCAAACAGCCGGTGCTCTTGAACTCTATAACGAACAGGTAACGGGGCGCTAGTTACCTGTTCGTTATTTTCTTGTGAGTTTCGCATGAGCCGCCCGGAGTGCCGTGATCCGATCGTCGTCTCGTCGCGATGAATCGGACGGAAGCCGACGTTCCGGACTGTATAGATCGGACTTCGTAGGCGGCTTCGGGCGGGCTGCGAGTTGTTGCCTCAGCGGGTTCGAGTATTGCGGTCTTCTTCCACCGGGGTAGCTCTGCGTGCCCGTGGCATGCAGAGCAACAACGTGCGATCTTGCGCTCCCGAACCACAGGCCACACAGCGCAGATCCAGGCTCAGCCTGGTCGGCGAGCAATCGCGACTGTTTCTATCAGTTGGCAGCTATCCTTGAAAAGGAGGTAACTGTCATGTTGAGTCAACGGCGCAAGTGGTGGGCGCTTGCCGCGGTGAGCCTGAGCGTGCTGGCGGTGGGCGTCGATGGGACGGTGCTCTCGGTGGCGCTGCCGACGCTTGCGCGCGTGTTGCACGCCACGGAGTCACAGCTGGAGTGGTTTTCGTCGGGCTACCTGCTGACGCTCGCGGCAGCGGTGTTGCCCGTGGGTTTGATCGGTGACCGTTTCGGTCGCAAGAAGGTGCTGATCGTTTCTCTTGTGGTGTTCGGTGCGGGATCAGCGTTGTGCGCGCTCGCGACCACGCCTGAGGTGTTCTTGCTCGCGCGGCTCCTGATGGGCGCTGCGGGTGCGGGGATCGTGGTGATGGCGCTGTCCGCTCTCACGGTCTTCTTCGATGACGTATCTCGGCCAAAGGCCGTCGGCGTGTTCTCTGCGGCGAACTTCCTGTCCCTGCCGTTGGGGCCGATCCTCGGCGGGTGGATGCTCGCGAACGTGTGGTGGGGTTGGGTGTTCTTGCTCAATGTGCCGATCGTGGTGATCGGGTTGGTCGCTGCACTGGTGCTTATTCCGGAGTCTCGTGCCGAAGAACGGCCCGGGTTGGACGTCGTTGGCATCGTGACGTCGGTGGCGGGGCTGGTGGTGTTCACCTACGGCGTCATCGAGGTGGGACAGCAGGGGTGGGCGGATGCCACAGCGCTTGTCTCGCTCGGAATAGGGCTGGTCATCATGGTCGGTTTCGTCTTCTGGGAGATCGTCCTCACTCGACGTGGTCATTCCTCGCTGATCGACACCCGGCTGTTCCGTTCCCGAGCGTTCACCGGCGGAGCAGTGCTGGCCGGGGTGGCAGGCATCGGCATGGTCGGGTTGCTGTTCGTGATGCCGCAGTTTTTCCAGGCCGTTCAGGACGTCGACGTGTTCACGTCCGGGGTCCGGCTCCTCCCCTTCGTGGGCGGCATGCTCATCGGAGCACTCACCTCCAGTCGGCTGAGTACGACGATCGGGTTCAAGGTGACCGTGACGATCGGTTTCGTTGTGATCGCCATCGGTTCCTGGCTCGGATCGTTCACCGTCCGCTCGACTGGGGAGCCATATATTGCGGTCTGGATGGCGATCGTGTGTGCCGGCGCCGGGCTCGCGCTGACGGCATCCATGTCTGCTGCAGTGTCCCAGCTCACCCCCGAGCGCAGCGGGGTCGGCTCCGGCGTGGTGCAGGCGATACAGAAGACGAGCGCGCCACTGGGCACCGCCATCCTCGGCAGCGTCGTCGCCGCGGTGTACTCCGCACAACTGACGTCAACGCTCGCGTCCCTTCCGTCGGCCGTGGCATCCGAGGCGAAGACGAGTGTCTACGCGGGAGCAGCGGTCGCGGCGAAGCTGCACTCGGCTGCGGCGGCCGACGCGGTCCGCGATGCCTTCACGCACGGCATGAGCGTGTCTCTGCTGGTCTCGGCAAGCATCGCTGTCGCAGGGGCCATCATGGCACTGATGATTCTTCCGCGATCGGCCCGCGCCGAGTCGGCCACGTCGCCGTTGAATTCCCAGAGTCGAAGGGCTGAACATGCCGAACCCAACGGATGACGCGCCGAGGCCCGGCCTCCGTGAGCGCAAGAAGGCACGCACCCGGGCATCCATCCAGTCGCATGCGCTTCGCCTGTTCGCCCAGCAGGGCTACGACGCCACGACGATCGACCAGATCATCGACGCTGCGGACGTCTCTGAGAGCACGTTCTTCCGCTACTTCCCGACCAAGGAATCGGTGGTCTTCTTCGACGACTTCGACCCCCGGATCGTGGCTGCCTACGAAGCTCAACCGGCCGAAATCGGACATCTTGCGGCGATGCGGGTGGCACTTCGGAAAGCATTTGTCGGCCTGACCGAGGAACAGCGCGAACAGCAGCGCGAACGGCTCGCCCTCGTGCTGGGCGTTCCGGCACTGCGCGCAGCGATGCTCGACCAGTTCTCCCAGGCAGTGCTCTTGCTCTCGGACGCGATCGCTGAGCGTGCGAATCGAGAAGCTGACGACTTTCGGGTGCGTACGATGGCCGGCGCGATCGTCGGCTGCATGTTCGCTGTCCTCGCGCAGTTCGCCGACGACCCGCACGCCGAGATGTCCGATCTCATCGACCAAGCCTTCTCGTACCTCGAACACGGCCTGACGCTCTAGCCCCGAGCTGATGGGTGCATCGGGATGCTCGGCGTCTGAATGATCGACGAGTTCGACGGAACGAAGAACGCCACGTATGGCATGCGATCTCGGCGGCGCCGAGCGCCATCACGGCAGCGACTCGTTCCGGTAGTCGACGATGGGGGATGACCCGGTGTCTCAGGCCGCGATGATGCAGACGGTGGCGGTCAGAGCGCAATGGTTCCGAACACATCGCGCCGGCCGCCGGTCGTCCGCCGCGATCGGATCATCGGCGAGCGCTCCGGTCGACGTCGTGTCGGTTGCGCGGCAACAGGAATCCGATGACCGCGAGCCAGATCAGCCCGCCGAAGCGCACGATCGGCAGCAGCACGTCGAGACCGTCCCAGAGGAGGGCGAGGAAGGCGATCTCACCGAGCGCGCCCAGCACGAGACCCACCCAGCCGAGCCAACGAGGAACGAGGCGGAGGATCACGGCCGGAACCGCGATCCCGGCGATGAGCAGCCCGAGCCCGCAGACGAAGCCGACTCCGCCGAGAACGAAGACGGTCTCGGTCAGGAGCTTCGTCACCGAGGCGGGGAGTGCGCTGACCTGCGCCTGCGCCCAGCCGAGCAGCCCAGAGAGCCCGAGCAGTACCGACGCCGAAACGCCGCCGAAGAAGCTGATGCCCGGACCTGGAACGCGGATGCCGAGCCTCAGCTGGCGCGCGTACACAGTGGCCGCGTAAATGCCGAGCGGTATCGACGCGGCGAAGGTGAAGAACCCGGTCCAGAAGCCGGAGTCGAGGGCGTAAGCGACGACCGAGGCGATGGTGAAGGCGAGCACGATGATCCCGAGCACCCCGGCAGGCGGTCCGTCGGGGCGGCGACGCGTTGTGTCTTCCGTGGGCAAGTCAGTCATGGCTGTAATTATTCATCTAGTGAATCATCCTGTCAATGCAGTAATCTGACACCATGTCGCCCGCCGGACGCCCAGCTCGGATCGGCTTCCTGCTCTCCCAACTCGGCTCGTACGCGTCCGCACTCTTCGCAGAGCGGGTGCGCGAGCTCGGGATCACGCCGTCGGAGGCCGGCGTCATCCGGATCATCGGCCGCACATCCGAACTCACCCAGCGTGAACTCGCCGACCGGCTCGGCACCGTGCCGAGCCGCGTCGTCGCACTCGTCGACGGTCTGGAGCGCAAGGGGCTCGCGCGACGAACCCGTGGCCAGACGGATCGCCGTGCGCAGTATCTCGACCTCACCGACTCCGGACGCGATCTCCTCGCAGAGCTTCGGAAGGCCGCGGAGTCGCAGGAAGCGACCGTCACCGGGGGGCTCAGCGCCGAACAGCGCGCCGACCTCTATGAGCTGCTCGCCACGTTGAGCACGCGTCTCGGCTTGGACGCCGATGTGCATCCCGGCTATCAGGGCCGCCCACCGTCCGGCCGCTCCTGACGCGGCACTCGCCGCGAGGGAGGCCTGAAGCGGGCCGGATCCACACGACCGGTTCATCGTTCGATGCGTGCCGGGGCGGCGTCTGGTCCTACGGTCACTTCTGCGGTGTGCCGGCCGGTGACGGGGAGCGTGTTTGCGTGGAGTCGGTGTGCAGGACGATGCCGATGATGACCAGGGCGATCCCGATGCCCTCGAGCGGCGTCGGCACCTGGTCGAGCACGACGGCGCCGATGATCGCGGCCGACGCCGGCAGCAGTGCCATCATCAGCGCGTAGGCGGCTCTGTCGAGCATGGCCATCGCCAGCTGATCGGTGACGTAGGGGATGACCGAGGAGCAGAGTCCGACGCCGATGCCCCAGGCCAGCCAGAGCGGATGTGCGAAGGCGGTGAGTGCTGGCGCAAGGCCCCAGATCGAGGTCGGCACGACGGCGATCAGCATGGCGATGCCGAGCCTGTCGACTCCCGCGAGCAGTGCGGATGCCCTGTTGCCGGCATCCGGTGCCGCTTGATGGGCGATGCGGTGTCCGAGCACGATGTACGCGGCGAAGCCGACCGCATTCGCGAATGCCAGCACCAGGCCGAGTGGGTCTGTCGCGAAGGCATGGACGGAGAGCGCGGCGACCCCTGCGATCACGACGAGCAGGGCAAGGGCGTTTCTTCCGGAGCGGGCGCCGTAGGCGGCGATCGCGATCACACCGAGAAACTCGATGGTGCCGACCGTCGCAAGATCCAGGCGCGCGATCGCAAGATAGAACACGGTGTTCATGCCTGCCAGCACCACACACCGAGTGCGAGGTACACCGCCTTCTCCTGCCGGGTGGATCGCGCCCACACGCGCCAGGGCCGGCGCCAGAGCGCGAACACGAGCGCGGCAGATGCCACGCGCAGCCAGGCCACCCCGGCGGGGGCGACGGACGTGAAGAGCAGAACCGCCAGCGACGGGCCGAGGTAGTGGAAGATCGCGCTGCCCAGGAAGTAGCCGGATGCCCGCAGCTTGACCGAACGCGTACCTTTCGTTCTCATCAACCCCAGTCTGTAAACCTGGTAGCGATCTCGCTATGGTGAGCCTGAGGGTCATCGATTCAATTCCTGATGATCTGAAAGCGAAAGAGTCGAATGGACACTGCTTCAGCGAATCCGCTCGATGCGGTCGATCGGGCCATCCTGGCCGAGCTCATCTCAGACGCACGCCTGCCCATGAGCGAGGTGGCGAGACGCGTCGGCGTCTCGGCACCCACCGCCGCCGAGCGGCTGCGCAAACTGGAGGCAGCCGGTGTCATCAGCGGATATCAGGCGGTGATCGACCCGGCCGCGCTCGGGCTGCCCGTCAGCGCGTGGGTGCGGGTACGCCCGGCAACCGGACAGCTGCCACGGGTGGCCGAATTGGCGCAGAAGACCCCAGCCGTCACCGAGTGCCATCGCACTACCGGTGAGGACTGCTTTCTGATGCACGTGCACGCGCCGACGGTTGCCGACCTCGAGGAGATCCTCGACAGCTTTCTGCTTTACGGGCAGACGGTCACAGCCGTGACAGTGTCCCCCCCGGTGCCACCGCGCAGCGTTCCGCTTCAGCCGCGCGCGAAGTGAACGCGAGACTAGGGCGAGGCTGTCTCATTCCCACGGGAGCGGATCGCCCGGGGACGCCGGATTGAGCGGGATGACGATGACCGGGTGGTGCTGCCGGTGCGCGAGGTGGACGGCGACCGAGCCGTTGAAGAACTCTGCGCCGACGTCCGCAGCCCCGGCTTGAGGGTTCCGACGAGGATGGCGAGGGCGTTATCTGCCGCTGTACACGCAACCGTTAGGTGCCTACGGGCCGCCTGATCGTCCGAGCTGTCTCTGGTGCTCGGCTGGATTGGATACAGGCCCATCGGGCGTTGACCTGCCAATCGGCTCCGGCGGGGGATGCTCGTCGCCGGAGCCGTGACTCGCCTCGCCTCAGATCGCTGCGAACCCCAGCACAGCGCTCGCGATCGACACGATTCCCAGCACGAGCGCCGGAAGCACCGGCTCCTTGCGCCGGATGTGCACGACGACGGCTCCGACCATGATGATCGCAAGGCACACGGCGGCGATCGGGGCCAGGATCGTCGCGATGCCGGTGAACAGCGGCAGCACCAGTCCGAGCGCGCCGACCACCTCGGCCGCAGCGATGAGTTTGACCGATGGCGTGGCGAAGTCCTCGACCCAGCCCATTGCGGGTGCGAGCTTGGCCTTCGGCTGCAGCAGCTTCGTACCGCCTGCGGCGAGGAACGCGAGGGCGAGAAGGATGTTGACGATCCAGAGTGCGATGGTCATGGGTGTCTTTCGTTTCGGGTCTGCTCGGGACGGGGGACCACGAGCGTGCTGAAGGCAGGCGCTCCGAGGTGGCCCCCGGTGCAGGGGGATCACTCGGCTAAGCCGGTTACGATGCGTAATCAATGACATGATGCGTTACCGGAGGGTGACGTACAAAAGGCACACGGAGGTAACCGGCGTGAGTGGCGGGCGAGGGACGACGGATGTCGCGCATCCGTCTGCGGATGCCGCCGTCGAGCCACGTGTCGCCGTCGGGCCACGCGCGAGTCGCGCCGGACTGTCCGAGGCCGCCTCGGCACCGTCCGCACGCGCAGTCAGCCCGTCCGCAGCCGCCGCCGAGCTCAGTTCGTACGAGCACTCGTGCGCCGGCGACGAGTCGGCGGGCCGCGCGGTGCGCGACGTGCTCAACCGCATCGGCGACAAGTGGTCGCTCCTGGTGGTCGCCACGCTGCGTGCCGGACGCTTGCGGTTCACGGAGCTGCGGCGTCACATCCCTGGCATCTCGCACCGGATGCTCACCCTCACCCTCCGCCAACTGGAGCGCGACGGTCTCGTGGTGCGTTCGGTCTACGCCGAGGTGCCACCTCGTGTGGAGTACGAGCTCACCGAACTCGGACGCACGCTCGTCGAACTCGCGATCGCGCTCGGGGACTGGGCGACGGCGCATCATCCGGCGATCGAGGCTTCGCGCGCCGCGTACGACGCACGGCAGGTCGCCGAGTAGCGGCTGGCTCGCAGGTTTGCGCCGCACGTCCACACCACGCCGCCCGCTTGTTCCCAGGAGTCCGTATGGACGCCATGGGTTGCGAAAACAGGACATTCGGTCGACAACAGGCCGAACTGTCCTGTTTTCGGCGCGAGAGCGCGATCTGTCCTGTTTTCGCAACGGTGCGCTTGGGGGCGATGGGGGCCTCGGGCCAGACGGCGGGTGCAGGTTGACCGGCGGGCACGGGCCAGACGGCGGGCGTGAGTCGGTCTGCAGGCTGGGACAGACAGTGGGCTCGGGGCGAGCGCTGCGCTCAGACCAGGCCGACGCGCTGGATCTCCGTGCGCGCGATCGCGCGATC
>NZ_JBTOLK010000001.1:0-57475 GCF_054551755.1 Rathayibacter sp. CAU 1779 | reverse complement strand
CTCCCCCCCCCCTCCCCCCCCCCCCCCCCCCCCCACGTCGGCTCCAGCAAGACGTCGCGGATCCCGCATGTACGACTCGAGCGCGGCGTCGTCGGGAAGCTCGATGATCTGCGTCTCGAACGGCGGCACCACGCCCTCGGATGCCGCGCCACCGGGGAGGGTGCGCACGCGTGCGACGACCCGCGATCCGTGTTCGGGCAGCAACGCGAGCACCCCGTCTTCGTAGGCGACAAGCTCCTCCTCGAACCCTGGATTCGGCCACAGGGTCACGCACAGCACCACGGTCATGGTGGAGACCGTACCGCGTACGTTGGAGGAATGCCGAAGTCGTCGTTCGAGTCCCTCCCGGACTACATCGCCCTGCCCCGCGTCGAATCCCTCGCACTGTCGCCCGACGGCACGCGCGTCGTGCTCTCGGTCGCCACACTGTCGAAGGACGGCACGAAATACGAGCGGGCCCTCTGGTCCATTCCGGCAGACGGTGCGCCGGGTGCGCGGCGGCTCACCCGGTCGGCGAAGGGCGAGTCGGCGCCGGTGTTCACGGCATCCGGCGACCTGCTCTTCACCTCCACGCGTCCGGATGCCGACGCCGACGACGAGACCGGCCAGCTCTGGTTGCTCCCCGCGGCGGGTGGGGAAGCGCGTCCCGTCACGCGTCTCGCCGGCGGTGTCTCAGGAATCCAGGCGTCGGCGGAAGGCGTCGACCGCGTCGTGTTCGGTGCCGACCTGCTGCCGAGCGCCGAGACGCTCGAGGACGACGCGAAATTGCGGGCTGCCCGGAAGAAGTCCAAGGTGTCGGCGATCCTGCACGAGGGGTATCCCGTGCGGTATTGGGATGCCGATCTCGGCCCGGATGAGCCGCACCTGCTCGTCCTCGACACCGGTGATCTCGTCGACCAGGTCGGCGTCGAGCGCGCAGCGGACGCCGTAGGCGACGCGGATATTCGGGGCGCCGCATCCACGGATCGCTCGGACACCGCACGCGGTGCGGAGCCGGCGAGTACGGCGAAGGAGGATGTGCCCGAGCCCTATCCAGCATCGCTTCCGCGGCCGAAAGACCTCACGCCGCATCCGGGGCGGGGCGGGGCAGAGGGGGTCGCGGTCACGCCGGATGGCACGACCGTGATCGCGTCGCTGCCGGTCCCGGACGGGTATGACCGGCATCATCGCCTGGTAGCCATCGATGTCGAATCCGGCAGACACGGCGTGCTGCTCGATGAGTCACGGGTCGACCTCGAGATGCCCAGCCTCTCGCATGACGGACGTGTCATTGCCTACCTGCGAACGGTCCGCGCAACACCGCAGGCTCCGACGCAGCAAGAACTCTGGGTGGCGGGCGTCGCCCGCACGGAGGCGGACGGCGCCGTCGAGGCGACACTGATCGATCCACGTCGTCTCGCCGCCGACTGGGACCGCTGGCCGTCCAGCCTCCAGTTCGATGTCGACGACCGATCGCTCATCGTGACGGCTGACCAGGACGGCAGGGGCCCGGTGTTCCGGATCCCGCTGGGCGGCGGATCTGTGCAGCAGCTCACCGACGACGACTTCACGTATTCGGACGTGGGGCTCGATCTGAGGACCGGCGACGTGGTCGCGCTGCGGTCCTCGTGGATGGCGGCGCCGCATCCGGTCCGCATTGCACGCGACGGAACGGTCACACCGTTGGCAGTGCCGGGCGGTGCGCCCGACGTTCCAGCGCACATGGAAGAGGTGGAGACGGCGGCAGCCGACGGAGCCCGGGTGCGCGGCTGGCTGCTCCTGCCGGCGACGGCGCGCGCCGGGGCTCCGGCGCCGCTGCTGTTGTGGATCCACGGAGGCCCGCTGAACAGTTGGAACGCGTGGAGCTGGCGGTGGAACCCGCAGCTAGCCGTGGCCCGTGGCTATGCGGTGCTCCTGCCGGATCCCGCTCTCTCCACGGGCTACGGTCTCGACTTCGTCGCCAGGGGCTGGAACGCCTGGGGTGGCGCGCCGTTCACCGATCTCATGTCGATCACGGATGCGGTCGTCGCCCGCGACGACATCGACGAGACGCGCACGGCGGCCATGGGCGGCTCCTTCGGCGGCTACATGGCCAACTGGGTGGCCGGTCACACGGATCGCTTTCGCGCGATCGTCACCCACGCCAGCCTCTGGGCACTCGATCAGTTCGTTCCGACCACGGACGACTCCGCGTACTGGGCGAGCATCTTCACGCAGGACGGACTCGAGGCGAACTCGCCGCACCGCCACATCGACAACATCGTCACGCCGATGCTCGTCGTGCATGGCGATAGTGACTACCGTGTGCCGATCGGCGAGGGGCTGCGACTCTGGTCGGAGCTGAATGCCCGCTTCGCCGAGCCGGACGGCACGCTGCCGCATCGATTCCTCTACTTCCCGGACGAGAACCATTGGGTGCTGAAGCCGCAACACGCGGTGGTCTGGTACGAGACGGTGTTCGCATTCCTCGGCCAGCACGTGCTCGGTGATGACTGGAGGCGCCCCGCCAACCTGGGCTGAAGGTTCTGTCCGCGGCGCCGAAACAGCAGAGATCGCGCTCTCGCACTGAGAACAGCGGGATAGCTGCTGTTTCCGACCGACCCTGCTGTTCCCGAATCGGGGCGATGGGCGGGCCGGATGTTGACGTAATTCACCAGGCGATGAATTATGGAACCGGTCGGAAATCCGGCCGGGACGACGTCGACCGGGAGGCCCGCCATGCGCGCGATCGTGCTGAAGGAGTTCCAGGAGTTGCGGCGCGATCGCCGCACGCTCGCCCTGCTCATCGTGATGCCGCTCCTGCTGCTGATCATCTTCGGGTACGCGGCCAACTTCACCGTCGATCACCTGACGGTCGCGGTGTACGGATCCGGGGCGAGCGACGTCGTCAAGCTCATCGACGACAACTCGAAGCTGAAGGATCACCTGAACGTCGTCCTCACCGACGAGCACGGCTCTAAGGATGACGCGACCACCGAACTGCGCGACGACCGCGCCGACGTGGCGATCTACGCACAGAACCTGTCGAGCACGCCAGGACCGCAGGGAAGCCCGGCCTTGAGCGCGACCGTCCTCATCGACGGATCGAATCTCTTCGCCGCGCAATCGGCGAAGACGATCTTCGCGCAGGTGCAGCAGCAGCTCGCGCAGCAAGCGGCACAGGCACAAGCACAGGCAGCGCAGGCGGCGGCCCAGGCTCAAGCGCAGGTCGGGCAGGGGCAGAGCCCGTCCGGATCCGGAACATCGAGCAGCGGGTCGAGCCAGGCGCAGGCATCCGCTCCGCAGGCGCCCACGTTGACCGTGACGACCCTGTTCAACCCCGACCTGAAGACCTCGTGGGTGATGATTCCGGCCATCATCGGTCTCATCCTCACGTTCATCGGCACGATCATCACGTCGATCGGGCTGGTCCGCGAGCGGGAGGCAGGCACGCTGGAGCAGCTCGCCGTCATGCCGCTGCGGGCGGGCGCCGTCGTGCTCGGCAAGATCACGCCGTACTTCCTTCTCGCGTGCTTCGACATGGCGCTCATCACGGTGCTCGGGCTGCTGCTCTTCGGCGTGCCGTTCAACGGGAATCCGCTCATCTTCATCGTCGGGGCGGCGTTGTTCCTCTTCGTCGTGCTCGGCCTGGGGGTGCTGATCTCGTCCGTGTCGCGCACGACGGGGCAGGCCATCCAGCTCGCGTTCATGGTGCTGCTGCCGCAGATTCTGCTCTCCGGCATGATCTTCCCGCTCTCGGCGATGGCGGCCGGAGTCCGCTGGATCGGGTATCTGCTGCCGCTCACCTGGTTCACGATGATCTCGCAGGGCGTGATGATCCGCGGCGCCGACTGGGACTCCCTGTGGTTCCCGCTGGTGATCCTCGCGATCATGGCGGTCATCATCTTCGGGCTCGCCGTGGTCCGGCTCAGCCGCAGCATCTCTCCCGTGAAGCCACCGCGACATCCGGAACAGACGGATGCCGTGCAGCAGCGTGCGACGGAGGTCGCGTGATGCCCGCCCCGGCGTCGCCGGCATCCCCGGCGCCCACAGCGCCGCCGGTCGGGCGCCAGTCGTTCGGCGTCGCGGGCCTGACCGTCCGATTCGGATCAACGACCGCGCTCGATGACGTGACCCTGGATGCCCGCCCCGGCGAGGTCACGGCCGTCGTCGGCGGGGACGGCGCCGGCAAGTCCACGCTGCTGCGGGTGCTCGCTCACCGGGTGCGGGCGGATGCCGGCGAGCTCAGCACGGTCGAGCGCGAACGCCTCGGATATCAGCCGGCCACCTCCGGAGTCTGGCCGACGCTCACCGTGGAGGAGAACGTCGAGTTCGTCGGACGGTCGTACGGTATGTCTGCCGCACGCATCCGCGAGCGCTCTGCAGAGCTTCTCGAACGCGCGGGACTCGACTCCGCTCGCCGTCGCCTCGGACATGACCTGTCCGGCGGCATGAGGCAGAAGCTCGGCTTCGTGCTCGCCATCCTGCATGAGCCGACGCTCGTGCTGCTCGACGAGCCGAGCACGGGCGTCGACCCGGTGAGCCGAGTCGAACTCTGGCGCCTGATCAGTGCTGTCGCCAGGCCGGCCGGCGCTGACGGGGGCGTCGCGTCCGAGGGCACGACGGTGATCATGGCGACCACGTATCTGGACGAGGCGCAGCGCGCGGCATCCGTCGTGGCACTCGACTCCGGACGGATGCTCGCCTCCGGCACGCCCGACGAGATCGTCGCGTCGGTTCCCGGCGTGATCGCCCGTCTGGACGATCCGGATGCCATGCCTCCCGACTCGATCGCCGCCCGCGTCTGGCGCCGTGGTACGGAACGACACGTGTGGTCGCCACCGGGGGAGGCCACGACGGGCACCCGGATCGCGACACCGGACTTCGAGGACGCCCTCATCGCCCTCTCGCTCTCGCGGGCCGAGCCCTTCGAGACCCGCTCGCCTTCGGCACCGCCGCGTGAGCCCGTCGAATCCGACCCTCCGTCGGCACCACCGCTTGAGCCAGGGGTTCCCGCCGCCGGTTCCGGCGCGTCGCCGAGCGATGGCGAGCGGTCGCAGCAACCCACTGCATCCGCTCGCCGGATCGTGAAGCGCTTCGGCCACGCCACGGCCGTCGACGGCGTGAGCCTCGAGGTGCGTCCGGGCGAAGTCGTCGGCCTGATCGGCGCGAACGGCGCAGGCAAGACGACGCTGCTGCGCATCCTCCTCGGACTCGAGCGCGCCGACGAGGGCGACGCGACGTTGTTCGGGGCGCCGCCGAGCAACGCGTCCCGGCGCCGCCTCGGATACGTCCCCCAGGGCCTCGGGCTCTACACGACGCTGAGCGTGCGCGAGAACGTCGCGTTCCTCTCCCGCGTGTACGGCGTGCCGAAGCCGGTCCTGCCGGACACTCTGCGCGAGGTGAGCCGCGACATCGTCGCCGACATCGGACTGGGCCGGCAACGGCAGCTGGCCTTCGCGCTCGCACTCAGCCACGGCCCGGAACTGCTCGTGCTCGACGAGCCCACCTCGGGCGTCGATCCGCTCGGCCGGGCTCGGCTCTGGGATGTCATCCACGCGCAGGCGGATGCCGGCCGCGCCGTCATCGTGACCACCCACTACCTGCAGGAGGCCGAGCAATGCACCCGGCTGGCGTTGCTCGCGCAGGGGCGGCTGGTCGGGTCCGGGACGGTGTCCGACCTGGTCCGGGGTGCTGCAGCGGTGCTCGTCACGAGCGAGGACTGGCAGCGTGCGTTCGAGGTCTTGGACCGCTCCGGCCTGCCCATCATGCTCAGCGGGCGGAGCATCCGCGTGGCGGGACGCGGCAGCGCGGATGCGCTGCGGGACCGGGTGACAGAAGCGCTGGGCGGCATCCGCGCCGAGGTGGCTCCGGTGCCGGCGACGCTCGAGGAGACCATGGTGCTGCTGGATCGCGATGGGAAGGCGTCGTGAGCGGCCGCCGTCGCGGGCCGTCCACCACCCGTCAGGAGTTGATGGATGCCGCACGCGAGGTCTTCGCGGACCGCGGTGTCGACGGCGCGACGACACGCGAGATCGCTCAGCGCGCGGGAGTCGACCCGGCGATGATCGCCCACTATTTCGGATCGAAGGGCGGTCTCTTCGACGCGGTCACCTCCCTGCAGCTCGACCCGCGCGACGTCATCGCACCCGTGCTCGAGGTGGATGCGGACGAGGCAGCACGCCAGCTCGTCACACGTCTGGTTGAGGTGTGGGATGCGCACTCCTCCGTGGTCTCGGCCCTGCTGCGCAGCGCTGCGCGCAACAAGACGATGGCCGCGCAGATGCGATCGTTCATCCTGGATCGGGCGGTGCACCCCGTCGTGGCGCGGTTCTCGCCGGATGAGGCGGAGGTCGACACGCGTTCCGCCCTGCTCGCCAGCCAGCTGACCGGCGTCATCCTGACCCGTTACGTGCTGCGCTGGGAGCCGTTGGCCTCCGCGGATCCGTCCTGGGTCGTCGACCACATCGCCCCGACCGTGCAGCGTTACCTCACGGGTCCGCTCCCGCCGACTGAGCCCCCTGCCGGTGGTTGAGCTTGTCGAAACCAGCCTCTGATGTGGTGCTGGTTTCGACCAGCTCAACCAGCGGCAACAAGCTCCACCTGCGGCGGGATCTGACGGCCTCAACGTGCGGTGCGGGCGCCTCGCCTATCGTGAGAGACGACGACGCGAGGAGTTCCCATGCAGACGGTGATCCAGTACACCCGCCTCGGCGGCCCTGAGGTTCTCGAGGTGGCCGAGAAGCCCGATCCGGTGCCGGGTGAGGGGAAGGTGCTGATCGAGTCGAGGGCCATCGGCGTGAATCCGATCGACTGGAAGCTGCGGCGCGGCATCCGTCCGTCGGCGCCGATCGAGACGCCACGGCGGCTGGGATCCGACGTCTCGGGCGTGATCTCCGCGCTGGGACCCGGCGTGTCCGACTGGACGGTGGGAGACGAGGTCGTCGTGCGGGGAGCGTCGGGGGCGTACGCGAGCGAGGTCGTGGCATCCGAGGGCAAGCTCGTGCGCAAGCCCGCCGACGTGTCGTTCGAGGATGCCGCGGCCGTCGGCGTCCCGGCGGGCACCGCCTATCAAGTGGTCGTCTCGCTCGGCCCGGGCGAGGGCGACGTGCTGCTCATCCACGGCGCGTCGGGCGCTGTCGGACAGGCCGCGGTGCAGTTCGCCCGAGCCCGCGGCGTCACGGTCGTCGGCACGGCGAGCGCACACAACCTGGACCGCCTCCGTGAGCTCGGCGCCCTCGCACTCGAGTACGGGGACGGCCTGGTGGAACGCGTGCGTGCCGCGGTTCCGCAGGGCGTGGACTACGTGCTCGACATGGCCGGAACGGATGCCGCACTGCAGGCCTCCTTCGACCTGGTCGCCGATCGCTCCCACATCGGAACCATCGTTGTGGGGTTCAAAGCGGCGGAACTGGGGATCAAGGCGTGGTCCGGCGGAAGCCCGGTGCCGCTCACCCCTGAGGAGGAGGCGCTGCGGGCCGAGGGTGTCGAGGTGGCGCTCGCCGGTCTCGCGGACGGCACGTTCCAGGTCGAGATCGGCGCGACCTATCCGCTGACGCAGGCAGCCGAGGCGCACCGCGTGGGCGAAGCCGGCGAGGTGCGCGGCAAGATCATCCTCATCCCGTAGACGTAGCCAGAGCAGCTGGTTCGCTCGGAAGGCTCGCGTGTGTCGCCGGACTCAGCGGCTCGTCGCGCTACCGCTCGGGCGAGTCGCCGTGCGTCTCGTCGTGGTCGTCCGTGGGATGCAGCGCCCCGCCTTCGCCTTCCCAGCGGTTCTCCTGCTTGCGCTGCGCCGGTGTGACCGGCTTTTTCCGCGACGGCCAGTGCAGCACGGAACGCATTCGATCTGTGAATCCCCCCATGAGGCGACTCTACGAGGGTGCGCGATGGATGTCAGTCCGTGTGGGTCTTCTGTTCCGCGAGGTTCTCCCAGTCGTGCTGGAAGATGGCGTCGAAGTATGCGGCGACGCGCGTGCTGTCGATGATCACGCCGGCGTCGCGGTTCTGCAGCGTGCCGGCCGTCGACCAGTTCTGACTGCTGACGAGCGTGCGAGCACCGTCGACCACGATGCCCTTGTTGTGCACGTTGTTCTGCAGCTTCACGTTGTCGACCACGTCGAGTCCGAGCTCCTGCAGCTGCTCGAGGTAACCGGCCGTCTCGAACTGGCTCATGATGATCCGCACGTCGACGCCCGCCTTCTGGCGCTCGACGACGGCCTCGATGAGGTCACGGAAGGCGGCGTTCGCGTCCGTCGCGGTCGATGGCGGCTCGATGTACTGGAACTGCAGGTGGAGGGATGCCGTCGCCGACGCGATCAGCGCACGTACGGCATCCGCATACACCCCGGGGTCCGGTGTGAGCACCGGCGTGATGGACACCTGCTCGCGTAGCGTCTCGGATGCCGTGAACGTGCGGAACGGCGGCGTCTCGGCAAGCGGCTGTAGCAGGAGCATCGAGTCCGCGGCCCCGACGCCGTTCGCGCCCGTGCCGCCGGCGGCGCCCGACAGGTCGACCTGGTGCTGTTCGGCGACGTCATGGTCGTTCTTCAGGTACGCCTCGAACACCTTCGCGAGCTCGGCGTCATGGATCACCACGTGCCAGTCGCGGTCGCGCGACCTGGCCTGCGCGGCATCCGACGGGTCGTTCACCGGGTCGATGTCGGGCTGGTTCGAGTTGTTCCAGTTGCCGCTGGAGAGCCAGACGGCGCTCGAATCCCGCACCGCGACCTTGATGTGGTACGCCGACGGAAAGATCCAGGCCGCCGCGTGCGGATCCGCGCGTTCCAGCGCCCACGCCTGGTCGAAGCGCGATCCGAGCGCCTTCTGCAGCGCGGCGATCGTCTGGTCGTCGGTCTGATCCGCCGTCGGATTCTTGGCCGGGCGGTCGAGCACGAACGTCACGGTCGTGCCGGCTGCCGCGCTCTCGAAGTCGCTCAGCACGTGAGCCGACGTGAAATCGTAGAGGCCGACCGTGAGCGACCTCGTCGTCCCGTGCAGGAACTTCTTCAGCACGGGCCAGCCGGAGTCGGGGCTCGCGCTGAGCTCGAGTTCGATGACGCCGGAGACAGGAGCCAGCGTCACGCCGGTCGGTGCGGTGTACGGCAGCTGCGGCTTGGCCGGCTTCGCCGCTGCCTGATCCGGATGCGTCGCCACCGTCGCGGCACCCGCCCCGGTCGGCGTGGCCGCACCCAGCACCAGTGCGTGATCCTCCGCGGGTCCGGATGACACGCCCGCCCGCTCCAGCACCTCCGGCGTGATCACCCGTTCGTCCGCGAACACGGGCACGGCGCCCGAGTCGGGAGCGATGCCGAGCACGGCACGGATGGCCTCCGGCCGCGCGAGCGCCGCCAGTTGCGCGGCCTTCGCCGGCGACGCGATGCGCAGGTCGACGGGCACGCCGTCGACCTCGGCGGGAAGGGTCGGTTCGGTCCCCGCGGCCACCGTGACCACGATCGCGCGCTCGCTCGTGATCCAGCCGTCGCGCAGCAGGAATCCGGGGCGCACGCCCAGCACACCTGGCGCAGCGAACGCGTTCAGTCGCTCGTCGATGATCCGCTGAACGTCGTACTGCGTGGCCATCGCATCCTCCGTCGCATCCACTGTCGCATCCGCCTGTCGCATCGATCGCGGTCGAGCTGTCGCGCGGACCGCCGTCGAGCGTGTCCTCGACTCTCGACCTGCCGACACCCGCCGGCGTCGCCGCGTGGGCATCACGGTATCGCCGGTCGATGTCATCCGGGTGAACGGTGGGCGTGACGGTGAGACCGGGTGCCTGGGCCTGGCCCCTTCACCCGGCGGGGGTGACGGCATCCGGGGGTCCGAAGCGCATGCTGGGTAGGTCATCGCACAGCGAGAGGAACGACATGAGCGATTTGGAATACGGGCCGGTCGAATTCGTGCTCGTCGGATTCTCCGGCGAGGCGCCGGATCCGGGTGTCGTCGAGGCGATCCGCGAGCTCATCCACGACGGCGCAGTTCGTGTCATCGACGCGATCCTCGTGAGCAAGAGCGTCGCCGGCGACGTGGAGACGGTCGAGGTGGAGGATGCCTCGGATGCCTACGGCCTGGAGGACGCGGAACTCGACCTCTCCGGTCTGGCCGCCGACGAGGACATCGCGTACTTCGCCGAGGCGTTGGAGCCGGGCGCGAGCGCCGAACTGCTGGTCGTCGAGCTCCTCTGGGCGAAGAAGCTCGCGTCTCGTCTCGCCGCCTCAGGTGGCGCAGTCCTGGCCAGCGAGCGCATCCCGGCACCCATCGTGAACGAGGTCGTGTCGCTGGCTCGCGCCGAGTGATCGCGCCGTCTTCTCGTCGAAAAGGATCGGAGTAACAGAAAATGCCATTCGTTCGCCGAATCGGACGCCCGGGCCTTGTCGGCCTCGCCGCCCGTACCGCCGTCGTCGCAGGGACCGCCACCGCAGTCAGCGGCGGCATGATGGCCCACCAGCAGCGCAAGGCCGAGTCCGAGTACGAGCAGCAGCAGTACGAGGCCCAGCAGCAACAGGCGCAGATGGAAGCCGCTGCGCAGCAAGCCGTCGCACAGCAGCAGCCGGCACCGGCAGCGCCCGCCGCCGGCGACGTCACCAGCGAGCTTCAGCGTCTCGCGACACTGCACCAGCAGGGCGTGCTCACCGACGAGGAGTTCGCGGCAGCGAAGCAGAAGCTCCTTGGCATTTGAATCGGCAACCGTTATGTAGCGGTTGTCGCCGCGACGCCGGCGCCGGCGGCCGTCTCGGCCGCCGGGATTCAGACAGCTCAGAACAGGTCGGGGCTCGGGGCACCCGCGTGGCGGATGGTGACGTCCGCGTGGCGGTCGAATCGATATCCGATGCCGCGCACAGTGCGCACGATGTCCTCGTAGGTGCCGAGCTTGGAGCGCAGACGTCGCACGTGCACGTCGATGGTGCGCTCGTTCGGCACCTCATCGTCGCCGGCCTCCCACAGCGAGGCGATGAGCTCGCTGCGGTCGATGGTGCGTCCCTCGCGAAGCACGAGGTACTGCAGCAGCTCGAACTCCTTGTAGGTGAGGGCGACGTTCTCGTTGTCGAGCAGGAGGCGCTTGCGCGAGATGTCGACGACGACGCCGGTGGCGCGATCCTGCGACGGATCGGCGGTCTGACGGTTCTTGGCGATCGCGGCGGGATCCTGGAGCGCAAGGCGCACCACGTCGATGTCGCGGCCCCCGGCGGCCTCGGGCGCGAGCGCGACGGCGGCGTACGTCTCGGATCCGGGTGCGATCTCGGCAGCGAGGCGCTTGAGCGCCTCGACCACGTGTCCGAGATCCGTTCCCGCGGCTCCTGCCTTGTCCTCGTCGAAGCCGACGTAGAGCGCGAATCCGCGGGCACGGGTGCCGTTCGGAACGGCGCGGATGCGCACCGACGCGGAAGCATCCTGCGCAGGCGCGGTGGTCGCGGGACGTGCGGCGCGCTGCTGCACGGGCAGCGGCTGCACGGGCTGCGGGTTCGCGGGATCCACACGACGCGGGTGGGCGGTGCGGGTGGGCACCACCGTCGTCTGTGCGACGGGGGTGACGGCGGGGGAGGCTGTGGTGCGCACCGCCACAGGGCGGGCGGCGATGGCGGTGGTGTCGGTCAGCGGGGTGACGGTGGCAAGAGACATGGGAATCGAGTCCTCGAGATGATGATGCGGGGAACCTGCAGTTGCTGCCGGAGAGAGCTGGTCCGGTGGAGCGGGTTCGGTACTGTTTCGGGCCGTTGAATCGGCCGGTGCGGAAGCCTGCGAGGATCGCGAGCGAGGCTTCGCGGGAGTGTCATCGAGCGGATCGAGTCTGCGTGGCGCAGATCCTGTTCCTGCTTGGCCGGTTGTGTCGCGATGCACGAAGTGGTCTCTCCGTGATCTGCGATGCAACTCGGTCGACGACGGCTCGGCGGATGGTCGTCAGATCAGCGACACATTCGACAGCACATGACGGCAGCGCGGCCGGGCATCATCATGCCGGCGTGCCCAAGGGCCTCGAAGGAGGTCAGGGTGCGCGTGGGTGCAGTCATGTGTGCAAGTAAAGCGGATGCTCGAGTCTCTGTCAAACACGAAACTCGCGTTGCGACGGCGGTCGATCCTTCGGAAGACGCGGTCATCCCGTCCTCCGAAGCGGTGTGGGCATGCACCGGATCTGCTCGTCGGAGCACGGTCGGCAAGCCGCCGATGCGCTGCTGCGGATTTGTTGATTTTCAGGGTCGCCGTGCCGCTAAACTGGCGCAACCGCGCGCCTTGTCGTGAGTCGCGCGAAGCGCCCCCAGCACCACTCGAGCTTCACCCGCACCCCCGAGCCACCCCGAACGCTCGTCGAGATTCCGACCCTCGGCACGCGCCGCTTCCCTGCACCCTCAGGGCTTCGCGCGCCCTTTTTCGACAGCTCCCGGAGGCCTCGATGCCGCTGTGACGCAGAAGTCGAGTATAACTCACCTTTGGGCGCAAGCAACCCTGTATCTGGAGAGCCACAGCGAATGAATCTGAAGAGAATCGGGGCGGTGATCGGCGCGGCAGCTCTGCTGGCAGCAGGCGCAGTGGTCGGCATCGCCGCGCCCGCGAGCGCGCACACCGGCGCAGTGGCGGGAACCGCCCAGTGTCAGAACGACGGCACGTACACGGTCACCTGGACCTACACCCAGACCCAGACACCGGATGGCGACCATGCCGACGTCAAGGTGATCGCGCACACGCCTGAGCCGAGCACCCTGTACGCGGCGGGGGTGGGGGTCTCCGGGCCCGTGGACGGACAGTTGTGGCTGAACGCCGTCGACGCTCACCGGAAATCGGGTGGGCAGTCCGGCATCCCGACACGAACGGGCAACTGGACCACGACCTTCACCCAGGCGGGTATCAAGGGGAGCGCGAAGGCCGCTGAGGTCACCGTGCAGACCGACTGGCAGCGCTGGCGCAGCGTCGACAATGGCGGCACGGTCCAGCTCGGCGGCGACTGTGTCGTCGCGCCCGGCCACGATGCGGTCGCGCAGGCGACGGTGACCCCGCCGACATGCACCAGCACGTCCACGGTGCAGTTCGCCATCGAGAACGCCTCGTGGGATTCGGACTCGTACTCCACAGCGGTTGGAACGCACTCGCGTGCGGCGACGGCAACCGACGGCCACCTGTTCTCGAACGGGAAGAACACGACGACGGTGACCTATGAGGTGCAAGACGAGCTGAAGGGTGGCAACTGCACGCCCACCAGCTACCAGACGGTCGTCTGGCAGATGCCCACGAAGCCGGCGGACAGCAACTCGGCGACCTGGCCGCAGACGTTCGTGAGCGCCACCCCCGAGACGACCGAGACGCTCGACGTTCCCGTGCCCGACACCTGCGGCACGTACTACCAGGTGGATAGCTACATCGACAACGCGACGACGCAGGCTCTGCTCGCGGCGGCGAAGAACGGCACGAACCTCACGTCACCGGGCCATCCGGCGGAGTCCCTTTCTCCCGGCGGCCTCAACACGGCGTGGAAGTTCGTGATCAACCCCGACTGCAAGCAGGTGGTGGAGCCCCACGTCACGTACACCGACAACGTCTGTGGCAATGGCACATCGAATGCCACGCTCACCCTTCCTGCCGTCGAAGGCGTCGTCTGGCACGTGAACAACCCGGCGACCGATCAGGCACCCGGCACGTATCCGATGAACGCCGGCGGTCCGAACGTGATCACCGCCACGGCGGCGGCGGGATATTCGTTGGCGCAGCCGTTCGAGCAGGATGTGTCGTTCAGCCCGATCAAGACGAACCAGAGCACGAACCCGCAGGCCGAGTGCTACGTGCCGCCGACGATCACGGCGTGCGACACCCAGCTTCCGGTGATCCTGGCATCGAATCTGGACAACGCCGGCTGGGACTACACGGTCCGGTCCGCCGGTCACTACGACTACACGCCGACGACGCTGAAGGTGTGGACGGATGACGCCTCCGGTAACGCCCTCGTGGCGGGGACCCACACGGTGGACATCCCGCTGCAGGACGCCGGTTCGCCCGCGATCGACCTCACGAACGTGAGCGGCGTCGCGCCCGGCCTCAGGCTCGGCATCCACCTGAACGGCGAGGGCACTTCCGACGGAGACCTCGTGTATCAGGGAGCGGGTCAGTGGGCAACGGACGCCCATGACTTCGGCGTCGCGGCAGGCTCCGGCTTCGCGAGCCTCGGCACGCTGCAGGACTACCTGGCGAAGAACCCGAAGGCCACGATCGTGAGCGTCGGCTTCCAGCTCGGCGCGGACGAGAAGGGCTCGGCCGAGATCGTCTCGATCACCGTCGGATGCCAGACCTTCACGTTCGACTCCAAGCCGACCGCTGTCGGGGCCGCGGCCACGACGGATGCGTCGAACGGGCTCGCTGACACCGGCTCGAACCTCGTGTTCCCGCTCGTGGGCGGAGGCGCCATCATCGTGCTCGGCGGCGCGGTGCTCGCCTTCGCACTGATCCGCCGTCGCCGCACCGCAGGCGAGCAATAGCCACACCGCAATGAAGGAGGGGCCCGTCCGGGCGGACGGGCCCCTCCTTCATTGCACGTGACTTACACCAGTCCGTAGAGCCGATCGCCGGCGTCGCCGAGGCCGGGGATGATGTATCCGTGCTCGTTGAGTCGCTCGTCGACCGCTCCGACGACGAGCGTCACATTGCGGCCCTCGGTGAGGCGCTCGACGGCCTCGAGGCCCTCGGGGGCGGCGAGGATGCAGATGGCCGTGACATCCACGGCTCCGCGCTTGAACAGGAACTCGATCGCAGCGCTCAGCGATCCGCCGGTGGCGAGCATCGGGTCGAGCACGAAGCACTGACGGTTGGAGAGATCCTCAGGGAGCCGCTCGGCATACGTCGTGGGTTGCAGCGTCTCCTCGTTGCGCACCATCCCGAGGAAACCGACCTCGGCAGAGGGGACGAGCTTCACCATGCCCTCGAGCATGCCGAGTCCGGCGCGCAGGATCGGCACGACGAGGGGCTTCGGATCCGCCAGCGTCACGCCGGTCGTCGGCGCCACCGGAGTCTGGATGTCGATCGGCTCGACGCGCACCGAGCGGGTCGCTTCGTAGGCGAGCAGCGTCACGAGCTCCTCGACCAACGCACGGAAGGTCACGGCGGGCGTCTCGCGGTTGCGGAGCACCGTCAATTTGTGGGTGACGAGGGGGTGGTCGGCAACGTGCACTCGCATAGGCTCAACCCTAGGCTGTGCCCGGCGGATTGCCGACGGCCGTCTCGATTCGTTCGCTCGGCGCACGGATCCAGCAGCACGACCGAAGGGAAGCAGTGCCCACCATCGACCAGCCGGGATGGATGCATCGGGCCATCGCCGACGCCCGTCTCGCCCTCGCGACGGGCGACGTGCCGGTGGCCGCGATCGTGCTCGACCGGGATGGCACGGTACTGGGCGCGGGCCGCAACGAGCGCGAGGCCCGGCAGGATCCGACGGCTCACGCCGAGATCCTGGCGCTCCGGGCAGCATCCGAGACGACACGTGATTGGCATCTGACGGATGCCACGCTCGTCGTCACGCTCGAGCCGTGCGTGATGTGCGCCGGCGCCATCCTGTCGGCTCGCGTGCCCACCGTCGTCTTCGGCGCGTGGGACGAGAAGGCCGGTGCCGCCGGCAGTGTGTACGACGTGCTGCGCGACCGTCGCCTGAACCATCGAGTCGAGGTGTACGGCGGTGTTGAAGCGGATGCCTGTGCCGCCCTCCTCGAGGAATTCTTCGAGTCGCGCCGCTGAACTCCTCCGGCGAGCTCGGTGCGGGTCCGATGAGAGCGCTGAGCGTTCGACGAGCTCGTTGAACGAGGGAAGCGAGTCGACGTGCGACCCTCCGCCCCCGGATCGGATCAGGCGTCGAGCTTCTGCCGCTCCGCCGCCCGTGCGGGCTTCTTGCTCGCGACGGCGAACACCGTGCGCGGCGGAGCGTCGATGGCGAGGTCGACGAGTGCTTCCGCCAGATCGGCGCGGTTCATCGTGAACAGGCCGCGCACGTTGAGGCCCTCGCGAGACACGTATCCGCTGGGCGCGCCGTCGCGGAGCATGGGCGGGCGCACGATGATCCAGTCCGCATCCGACGCCTGAAGCAGAGCCTCCGCGTTCCTGGTGTCCGCGAACGACTTGCGGAGGAAGAGGCCGAGCAGCGGCTTGACGATCGTGCGCGTGAACCAGCCGTCGCCATCCGTCGTGATCCCGGCAGCGGAGATCATCACGAGACGGCGGCGTCCGGTGCGGTCCATCGCGACGAGATCGGTGCGGATGCCGTCGGCCAGCACCTGCTCGCCGCTAGACGGGCCGTGCCCGAGGGCGCTGATCACGGCATCCGCGTCCGCGATTCCACTCGCGATGCCGTCGATGTCGTCCGCGGATGCTGTCACCACGCGGACTCGCGCCGCGAGGTCGCCCAACTTCTCGGGGGAGCGCACGACGGCTGTCACTTCGTGGCCCCTGGCCAGCAGGGATTCCGTGACGAGGCGGCCGGTGCGGCCGTTGGCTCCGATGACGGCGATGCGCATCTGCGGTCTCCTTCATGGTCGTGGGGTCGGATCGACCCGAGGCGAATGGACCTGGTTCGAATCGCGTGCTGTCGGCGCGCGTGAATCCGGTCGCTCCCGACACGAGGCTCGATCGTGGGTGAGTAAATGTTTACTCACCATGCCTGAGTGTAAGGTGAGTGAACACTCACCTGTCAAGGGTTTCGCGGTCGAAGGGGCGGACATGGCCGAGAACGGGCACGAGACGCGTGGTCCGCGCGACCGGATCCTCGATGCCGCTGCCGCGGTTCTCACCGAGAAGGGCATCGGCGCCGCGACGACGAAGGAGATCGCACGGGCGGCCGGCTACTCGGAGGCCATGCTCTACAAGTACTTCGATGACAAGTCCCGACTGTTCGTCGCGGTGCTCGAGGAACGGCTGCCATCGTTCCGGGCGGCGATCGAGGACGACGAGGTGAACGTGCGCCGCGCGCTGGAACGGCTGGTGGCTGCCATGATGCGCTTCTACGTCGCGTCGTTCCCGATCTCGGTCTCCGTCTTCAGCACGCCTGACCTGCTTGCCGCGCAGCGTCGGATGGCCGACGCGACGGGCGCAGGGCCCGCGGCCCCGCAGCGATCCGTGCGGGCCTACCTCGAGCGGCAGCAAGCGGCGGGACGACTGCCGGCCGAGCTCGACACCGACGCCGTGGCCACGCTTCTCACGGGCGCAGCATTGCACACCGCGTTTCTCGCGGTCTTCGACGGACGTGACTCCGTCAAGCGTCCGCGCGCGACGGCGCGCGCCCTCGTCGCGGCAGTGCTGCCGGCCGACGTGAAGTGACAACCACTGTTCGTCACTGCGTGCCCCGCGATCGCGCCGGCCTTGCGCGACTGCGCCACCTTTTCTGGCGCGGTACCCAATACCGGGCGCGGTACCGATACCTGGCGAGAACCCTGGGAACGTCCGCCGAGTTCGGGAGGCTTGGCCTCAGTCCTCGCCCTTGATCACGATCGTCTCCGTCGGCGGGGCCGGCTGGTCGTCGTGGAATACATCCGGCTCCAGGTAGATGACGCCGGACACGGGTACGGCATCGCGGATGCGCGCCTCGATCGCGTCGATCGAGGCGGCGACATCGCGGAGTGTGCGTGATGCCGGTTGAGCGATCTTGGCCGCGACCATGAGCTCGTCCGGTCCGAGGTACAGGGTCTTCAAGTGGATCACCCGGTCGGTCTCGCCGCCGGAAAGGATCGCGTTCTGGATGGCCGCGACATCCGCTTCACTCGCCCCTTCGCCCACGAGCAGGCTCTTGGTCTCCATGCCGAGCACAACGGCCACGACCACGAGAAGAGCGCCGATGAACACGGTGCCGATGCCGTCCCAGACGCCGTTGCCGGTGAGGATCGCGAGGCCGACGCCGATCAGCGCGAACGTGAGGCCGGTGAGCGCAGCGACGTCCTCGAGCAGCACGATCGGCAGCTCCGGTGCCTTCGCGCGGCGCACGAACGCGAACCACGACCGTGTGGTCTTGTGCGGGCGCGACTCGCGGATGGCCGTGCGCAGCGAGAAGCTCTCAAGGCAGATCGAGATGACCAGCACGAGCAGCGGCAGCCACCACACCTCGATCGGATGTGGATGCGTGATCTTCTCGATGCCCTCGTAGATGGAGAACACGCCACCGACGGAGAACAGGATGATCGACACCACGAACGCATACACGAACCGCTCGCGGCCGTATCCGAACGGATGCTCGGTGTCGGCCCGTCGCTTCGCTCGCCGTCCGCCGATCATCAGCAGCACCTGGTTGCAGGAGTCGGCGAGCGAATGGACGCCCTCGGCGAGCATGGACGAGGATCCGGAGAACGCCCACGCGATGAACTTCGTGAGTGCGATGCCGAGGTTCGCGGCGAATGCCGCGAGGATCGCCTTGGTGCTGCCTTCGGCGTGATCCGGAATGTCCGCGTCCTGTGCCGCCGCCGTACGATCCGCCTCGCTCATGCGCTCAATCCTATTGACGCGCTGGAGCCTGACCCACCGGTTGAGCCGGGGAGCGAAGCCGGCCGGCCACTTGCTGGTTGAGCTTGTCGAAACCAGCTCTGTCGTCGTCGACTCCAGCCCTATCGCATGCTGGGCTCGTTTCGACGAGCGTGAGCAGCCGGCCGACCCTCAACCAGTTGGGCGACCGAACCCTAGGCTTGAGCCCATGAGCGAGAACGTCGTCGAACTGCCGAAGATCGCGATCCTGGGCGCGGGATCCATGGGCCGAGCCATCCTCAGCGGACTGCTGCAGCCGGGGGTCCGCGTCGATGGCGACATCGTGGTGACCAACAGGAGCACGGCGCGCGCCGCGTCCCTCGAGCACAAGGACGGCGTGCAGGCGCTGGCCACCGAGGAGGATTCGGAGGCGAACCGCAAGGCCGTCGCCGGCGCCGGCATCGTGCTCGTCGCGGTGAAGCCGGCCATGGTGCCCGACCTCCTCGCCGAGATCGCCGACGCCATCGAGCCGGACGCGATCGTCGTGAGCGTGGCGGCGGGCGTGACCGTCGCGCGCTTCGAGGAGTTGCTGCCGGCATCCGTCGCCGTGGTCAGGTCGATGCCCAACACCCCGGCCATCGTCGGCAGGGCTGTCACCGGTGTCAGCGCCGGCACCCGATCGACGCCGGACCAGGTCGCGACCGTGCGCGCGCTGTTCGAGACGGTCGGAACCGTGGTGGAGGTGCCGGAGTCGCAGCTGGATGCGCTCAGCACCATCTCGGGCTCGGGTCCCGCCTACGTCTACCTGCTCATCGAGCAGCTCACCGCGACGGCGATCGACAAGGGGTTCACTCCGGAGCAGGCGGCCGAGCTCGTGAACGGCACGTTCATCGGTGCTGCGCACCTGCTGGAGGCGTCGGATGCGACACCGACCGAGCTGCGCATCCAGGTGACCAGCCCGAAGGGCACGACCGAGCGCGCCGTCGCTGTGCTGCAGGAGGCCGACCTGAAGGCGGTCTTCGACCGGGCGACGGATGCCGCGCTCGCCAGGGCGCGCGAACTCGCTGCCGGCTGAGTCGGCGCAGTCTCGGTTGCGTCGGCGCAGTCTCGGTTGCGTCGGCGCAGTCTCGGTTGCGTCGACGCGACTCGGTTGCGTCGAAGCAGACTCGGTTGCGTCGACGCGACTCGGTTGCGTCGAAGCAGACTCGGTTGCGTCGAAGCAGACTCGGTTGCGTCGTGCTGTCCGGCTCTCAGCGCGTTCCGTCGTGCCTTGCGGCTGTCAGCGCGTTCCTTTCGTGCTGCCACGCTGTCGGCATGTTCCTTCTTCAGGCGCACGAGCGATCGGAGCGCATATCGCGTGCCGATCGCTCGTGCGCCTGAAGACGGCACGGCGACGCGCTCGAAGGCGGCACGGCGACACGCTCGAAGAGGGCACAGCGACACGCTCGAAGGCGGCCGTGTGCGAGAACCGGGCGCGATCCTGCAGGGCAGCGTTCACTGCAGGGCTGCATTCACTCCAGGGCCGCGAACCGCTCCACGTCCGAGCTGGCTCCGGACACGATGATGAGGTCGTGGTCGCTGACCACCGTGTCCGGGGTGGCGTACGTGAACGGCTGGCCGGGCGTCTTCACGCCGACGACGGTGATGTCGTACTTGCGTCGCACCTGGGATTCGGTCAGCGAAACGCCCCTGATGACCTTCGGCGGATACATCTTCACGAGCACGAAGTCGTCGTCGAATTCGATGAAGTCGAGCATCCGTCCCGCCAGCAGGTGCGCGATCCGCTCGCCGGCCTCGGCTTCCGGATAGATCACGTGGTTGGCGCCGATGCGCTGCAGGATCGTGCCGTGCGACTTCGAGATGGCCTTGGCCCAGATCTGCGGGATGCCGAGGTCGACGAGATTCGCGGTGATGAGAACGGATGCCTCCACCGACGATCCGACCGCGACCACGGCTATCGAGAAGTCCTGGGCGCCGATCTGGCGCAGGGCGTCGATGGAGCGGGCGTCCGCCTGGACGGTGTGCGTGATGCGCTCCGACCACTTCTGCACGAGGTTCTGATCCGTGTCGACGGCGAGCACTTCGCGGTCGAGCCGGTCGAGCTGCCCGGCGGTGGCGGCCCCGAACCGGCCGAGGCCGATGACGAGTACTGGTGCGTCGTGCCTGATGCGATCAGCCAACGATCGGCCTTTCTTCCGGATGCTGGTAGTACTGTCCGCGCTGCGATTGCGCGAGCGCTGCGGCGAGGGTCACTGTACCCACGCGGCCGAGGAACATCGTGATGGCGAGCACGTAGACGGCGGCCGTCGGCGCGTGCTGCGTCAGCCCGGTGGAGAGCCCGCACGTCGCGAACGCGCTGATCACGTCGAACAGCGCGTGATCCAGCGAGTCCTTCGTGATCGCGAGCACGGTCACGGTTGAGACGGCGACGATCGTCGCTCCCCAGAGCACCACGCTGACGGCAACGCGCAGCACGTCCGTCGGGATGCGACGCCGGAACGCCTCCATCGAGTCGACGCCTCGCGCCTCGGCGAGCGCGGCGAGGAAGAGCACCGCGAGCGTCGTCACCTTGATGCCGCCGGCCGTCGACGCGGATCCGCCACCCACGAACATGAGCATGTCGGTGACCATGAGTGACGACGTGTGCAGGTGGTCGATGCCGACGACCGAGAACCCACCCGAGCGTGCCATCACCGACATGAAGAGGGATTGGAAGGCAGCGTCGCCTGGGCCGCCCGGACCGAGAGTGCGCGGGTTCCCTGCCTCGAGGGCGAAGTAGAGCACCCAGCCCGCAACGAGCAGCAGCGCGAACGTGACGATGGTCAGCTTGACGTGCAGGGTCCAGAAGCGACGTCGAACACGACGACGGAGGTTCTGCGCGATCGCGTAGATTACCGGGAATCCGATGGCTCCCGCGACGACGCCCACCATCAACGCCGTGAGGAACACGTCATCGGTGGCGAAGGGGGCGAGCCCCGCCTCGTTCGGGGTGAATCCGGTGTTCGTGAACGCCATGGCCGAGTAGTAGAGGGAGTTCAGGGAGCTGTCGTACAGGCTGAAGCCGTGGGCGAGCATCCGCGGGAAGAGCACGCAGGCGACGACGAGCTCGATGAGCACGGCGCTGAGCGCCACCGTGCGCAGCAGGCTGCCGATCTCGCCCAGACGGATCGCCTGACCCTCGGCGACCGGGCCGGCATGCACGCGCAGAGGGTTGCTGTCGCTGGCGGCGATCAGCTTGGCGCGCAGCCCGAGCTTGCGTGAGATGACCATGCCCAGGATGGATGCCAATGTCAGCACGCCGATGCCGCCGATCTGCACGCCGACGTAGATGATCACGTGTCCGAAGGCCGACCAGTGCGACGCCATGTCTACCGTCGACAGTCCCGTCACGCAGATGACGGAGACCGCCGTGAAGAACGCGTCGGCGAGAGGCGTGCCCGTGCTTCGGGCGGCCGAGAACGGAAGCGACAGCAGCAGTGTGAACAGCAGGATCAGTGTCGCGAACACGATGAGCGCGAAGCGAGACGGGCTCGATCCGGCGAATTCGTTCACCCTCAGCTGCACGCGTCCCCACCACGTGGAGGGTATGAGGTGCCGCGACGCCTGTGCCGTATCGCGCATCGGCCGCCCTCCTCGCGAACTGCTCGCGGTCGATGGTACCTCTGCCATTGCGGCCGCCCGGGTCGTGCACCGCGTGCCGCGCGCGGCATGCATCTCGGTGACGGATGCCGCTGCGGGCATGGTGCCACCGGCATCCGACCAGTAGCCTGGGGTGATGCCGGACATCTTTGACATCGTCGCGGATGCCACACGGCGCGACATTCTGCGTGTGCTCCTCGATGCCTCAGAGGACACGGACGACGGAGAGATCAGCGTCTCCCAGATCGTCGGGGAACTGGAGCTCAGCCAGCCGACCGTGTCGAAGCACCTCAAGGTGCTGCGCGAGGCGGGCCTCGTCTCCGTGCGGGAAGAGGGTCAGCACCGCTACTACCGCATCGACGTCACGCCGCTCGAGGAGATCGAGGACTGGCTCATGCCGTTCGTCAGCGGCGAGTTCGACATCTCCGACATCGACGTGAGCGCCGTCGTGGCGGGACTGAAGGACGAGACCAAGGAGTTCGCGGAACAGGTGGGCAAGGTGTTCGCCGACACCAGCCATCGGGTCTCGAACGTGGTCGGTCGCGTGCGCCCGAAGCGCAAGCGCTAGCCGTGCTTCTGCCGGATGGTAGACTAGGCGATCGTGCTGCCGTGTGCCGCGCAGCATCCCGAAATACTTTGTGAGGTCTTTGTGGGTTCGGTTATCAAGAAGCGCCGCAAGCGCATGGCGAAGAAGAAGCACCGCAAGCTGCTTCGCAAGACTCGCCACCAGCGTCGCAACAAGAAGTAGCACGAACGAGCGCCGGGCACGCCCGGCGCTTTTTCGCGCCTCAGCGCCGGGTTCCGACCCGGCGCTTTTGCGTGTGCCCGTGGTCGCTGGCGCGCCCGCGACCGCACGATTCACAAGCAGTGACGATGCGGATCCCGTCCTAGGCTGGACGCCGTGCCCGACGTGCAGCTCACCCTCATCGGCAAGCCAGGATGCCACCTCTGCGACGACGCGCGAGAGGCGATCCGTCAGGTGATCGAGGCGCTTCCGGATCCGTCCCGCGTCGGTATCGGGGAACGCTCGATCCTCGACGAGCCGGAGCTGTTCGACCGCTATGCGGAGGAGATCCCTGTCGTGCTCATCGACGGCCGCCAGCACACCTACTGGCGCGTGGACAAGGAGCGGCTCACCGCCGCCATCACGAAGAACCTGGAGGAACGATGACCCTTCGTCACGTGGTGACCTGGAAGGTCGCAGGCGACACCGAGCAGGAACGGGACGCGATCAAGTCCGAATTCCGCGACCGGCTGCTGTCGCTTCCGCCCCAGATCGACGTGATCCGGTCGTTCGAGGTCGGGCTCAACGACGCCGGTGCTGCCGACAACTTCGACGTCGTGCTGGTCTCGGAGTTCGCCGACGAGGATGCCCTCCAGCAGTACATCCAGCATCCCGTTCACCAGGAAGTCGTCCGGTTCGTACGCGCGAACACGATCGGTCGCGCCGGAGTCGACTACACGCTCTGAACCTGCGCGTCGAGGGGCTTGCTCAGCGGCTCAGCTGGCGCAGCGGAATCCGATGTGCGTGGTCGAGGAGTCCTCGGTCTCGGGTGAGCGGGCGGCCGGCCGGTAGCGCAGGCAGTACTCCGGTGCGCACAGGTGCGATCCGCCCTTGAGCGTGCGGCGCGGGACACCGGTTCCGGGCTCCGCGCTGGCCTCCTTACGGGCATCCTCCTCGGCGGATGCTGCGGCCAGACTCCGCGTCGACTCCGGTTGGGCGGCCGCCTGGGGGCGCATCGAGCCGCTCGGCCCGCACGCGCATTCGGCGTCGTGGGCGGCATCCGTCGTCGGGTGGTCGTGCTCGTGACCGCCGTGGTCGTGGTCGTGCTCGTGACCGCCGTGGTCGTGGCCGTGCTCGTGACCGCCGTGGTCGTGGCCGTCGCCGTGCCCGTGGTGGGCGTCGTGGCCGCCATCACAGTGCCCGTGGGCGCCGTGAGCGTCGCTCACGTCCGTGAGGCCAAGGGATCGCGACGCCGCGACGTTGTGCCGCGGCGAGTAGTACGTGGACGTCCACTCCCAGACGTTCCCGATCATGTCGACGAGTCCGTAGCCGTTCGCGGGGAACGTGCCGACCGGCGACGTGCCGACCCAGCCGTCCGCGCCGGTGTTGAGGTACGGGAAGCGGCCCTGCCAGCTGTTGGCCATGAGCCGTCCGTCCGGCTTCGGGTCGTCGCCCCACGCGTAGGTCAGGCCGTCAGGGCCGCCGCCGCGGGCGGCGAACTCCCACTCCTCCTCCGTGGGCAGACGCTTGCCGGCCCACGCGGCGTACGCGAGGGCATCCTCGTACGCGACCTGAACGACCGGATGCTCCTCCCGGCCTTCGACCGACGACGATGCCCCGAACGGATGACGCCAACTCGCTCCAGCACCCCATGCCCACCACTGCCGCCAGTCGCCGAGGTTCACCGGGCCGCGGCTCGGCGTGAAGACGAGGCCGCCCGGCACGAGGTCGGCGGGATCCGCGCCAGGGAAGTCGGCCGGATCCAGCGGACGCTCGGCAACCGTGACGTAGCCGGTGTCGGCGACGAACTCGGCGAACTGGGCGTTGGTCACCGGATGACGGTCGAGCTCGAACTCCTCGACGTGCACACGGTGCACGGGTCCCTCGTCCGCGTAGAAGCGGTCGGAGCCCATCAGGTAGTCGCCAGCGGGGATGAGCATCAGGTCGGTCGGCGTCGGCATGCGTCGATGCTAGCCAGCGGACACGAAGGGCGGGTTGCCCGAAGGGGTGAGACGCGACATCCGGCCACCGTGGGCGGGTCGTAGGTCGTCCCTATGCTGGTGCCATGATCCCGGATGCCGCACCCAGCCCCTCGAGTGGCGGCATCCGTTCCCTCGTCCGCACGCTGTGTTCCGCCGGATCCGGGACTGTCCGCACGTCGCGCACCACCGCATGAGCGCACCCGAGCCCGACGCGGAACAGACTCCTGCACCGCAGCTGCCGCCCTGGCTGCGCCGGCCCCGCACGCCGCTCGGATGGATCGGGCTGGCGGTGACGGTCGCCGTGGCATCCGTCGTGATGCTTGCACTGGGGCTGGCCGCGGCAGCGGTCGCGATCGTCGCGTGGGCTGTGCGCGGACTCCTCTGGATCGTGATGACCGTCGCGGACCTCGCGTGGTACCTGCTGCGCGGACTGCGAGCTCGGCCGTATCCGTTCGCGTTGCGCCCTCCGTTCGGCGCAGCCGCACGCGCGACGGTCGTGAACGACGCCTGGGTGTCCACGCTGCCGAGGACGATCGGACTCGCGGCTCGGACGGCAGGATTCCTGTTCGCGCCCCTCGCCCTTCTGGCGTCGCTCGTCGGGATCTTTCAGCCACGTCTGCGTGCGCGTCCCTACATCGCCGTGTTCAACGTGCCGTCGCTGGAGACCAAGCTCGTCGGGCTCGGCCGCAACCTCGGCTACTTCGACGACGGCCGCGCGGTCTCCGTGATGCCGTACGACCAGTTCCTGCACGAGACGTTCCCCCAGCGCGCCGACTTCCTGGTGTGGTGGCGGGACGAGAGCGATTCGGGTCCGTTCCGTCCCGCCGAGGCCAAATGGAGCACGCCCCGGCACTTCTCGGGGCTCACCCTCGGCCCGTTCCCCGATGTGCTCGGGCTGCCTGGGCTGGCGCTGACGGCCATGCGACGCACCCGGATCGGCGGCCTGCGCGAGCTCTTCATCTCGCAGCGCGAGATCGACGACCTCGGCGATCCGGATCTCGACGACCGCGCGGACGTGGCCGTGATCCGCATCGTGCGGGTGGACGACGTGATCGACGCCGCAGGTGCCTCGCAGGGCGCGTCGTCCGCGACCCGCGGTGAGGGCGAAGACCAGGCCGTGCCGTCAGACCTGCCGGGCGGTGCTGCGCCCGAATCGGGTGGGACGGATGCGCGCGCCGGCGTGCGCTGGATCGTGCAGCTTCCGAGCACCCAGACGTGGCATCCGCGGGCCGGTCGAGCTCCGAACGACCTCACGGCGGACTTCGTCGCGCTGTCGATGCACGAGACGACGCTCACACGTGCGGCGGTGCAGGCGATGCGGCAGGCAGGCATCCGCTCCGGTGAACCGGTGCTCGTGGCGGGATTCAGCCTCGGCGGCATGGTCGCGACACAGATCGCGGATCTCGCCGAGCGCGAGCACTTCACCGTGACACACCTGGTGACGGCGGGATCGCCGATCGGCCGCTACCGGCTGCCGCGCACGGTCAAGGTGCTGTCGCTGGAACACATCCTCGACACCGTGCCGCGGCTCGAGGCGCGGGAGAACCCGATCGTCGTGCCGCGGGACGGGGTCGTGCACCGATCCGGACCGGATGCCGGCGAATGGATCACCGTGAAAGCCGGTCCGCCCCTGCCGCGCGGCTATCGCATCGCGGCGACGCACCACTCGCCGAGCTACGCCGAGACCGCTGGATCCATCGAGACAGAGCCTCCCGCGCGGGTCGTCGCGGACTATGTTGACGACATCCGCCCGTTCTTCTCCGGCGCCCAGCAGATCTCGGACTTTGCCGCACGCCGGATCGGATTCGACGTGCCGCGGCCGGCGGTCCCCGTCTACTTTCACTCGACCGTCGATGACGGCGTGACACGAGACGAGCTGAGGATCACGCTTCGGCGCGTCCCCGGCGTGATCGCCGTGGACATCTACCAGTCGCGCACGGGCTTTCCGACTGCCATCCTGTGGAGCGCGGACGTGCTCGTGCGCAGCCTCCGGCCGTGGTTCCAGGAGGTGGGACGGGCATCCGTGTACCGCGGACTGCTCACGCTGCTCGCCAGGGAACGCGGGATCGGCCTCCACCTGCGCCTGCAGGCCAAGCGCACGCCAGGCGTGACGTGGGAGGGGACACTGCAGCGGATGGCGGACGGCCGGTGGCGCGAGCGAGTCGACGTGAGCTTCGACTCGGATGCGGCGCGCGAGGAGTGGGGACCGCTGCTGCTTCCCGGCGGATGGGCGTCGAAGGTGACGTACTACGACGCGGACGCCTTCGCCTGACGCACCGAGCCGCGCTACGGCTTGAGGCGCGTCGGCCCGCGGAACAGGTAGGTCACCTCGCGGATCGACTGCTCGCCGAGCAGCTGCATCATGACGCGCGCGAGGCCCATGCCGAAGCCTCCGTGCGGCGCGATCCCATAGCGGAAGAAGTCGAGATAGGACTCGAGGCCCTCGAGCTCGAGCCCCTTCTTGACGGCCTGGGCCTCGAGCACGTCGAGCCGGTGCTCGCGCTGAGCGCCGGTGGTGATCTCGACGCCGCCCATGATGAGGTCGTAGCTCCTCGTCAGCCCGGTCTCCTCGTCGACCATGTGGTAGAACGGCCGGATCGACAGCGGATAGTCGGTGAGGAACACGAAGTCGTTGCCGTACGTCTCCTTGACGTAGGCGGCGATCTGGCGCTCGCCCTCCGGGTCCATGTCGCCGTCTTCGCGCGGCACGGTGTAGCCACGCTGCTTTACGATCTCGAGGGCTTCGCCGAGCGGGATGCGCGGGAACGGCACCGCCGGCACCTCGACATCGATGTCGAACAGTGCCTTGATCTCCTCGCCGTGCTTGTCCTTGACAGCCGCGATGCCGGCCACGAGCAACTGCTCCTGCATGGCCATGACGTCTTCATGCGAGTCGATCCAGCTCAGCTCCGCATCGACACTGGTGTACTCGGTGGCGTGCCGCGACGTGAACGACGGGTCGGCACGGAACACGGGCGTGATGGCGAACACTTTGCCGAAACCGGCGGCCTGCGCCATCTGCTTGAAGTGCTGCGGGCTCTGCGCCAGGTAGGCGGTGCCCATGTCGAAGTAGTCGAGCTGGAACAGCTCGGCGCGCGACTCCGACGGCGTCGCCATGAAGGTCGGGGTGTGCACCTCCACGTAGCCGTTGTCGATCCACCACGTACGCCACGCGTGCTCGAGCGTGGTCTGAATGCGGAAGATGAGGTTGTTCTTCGGCTGACGAAGGTCGATGAAGCGGTAGTCGAGACGCTTGTCGAGCGCGGAATCCGCAGCGATCGGCAGTTCGGGATGTGCGTACGTCTCGACCGTGAGCGACTCGATCTTCACCTCGATGCCGCCGAGCTTCACACGCTCGTCGTGCTTGAGCTCGCCGGTCACGGTGATGAACGAGCCGAGGGTGAGCGAGGAGATCGTCTCGGCCACGTCATCCGTCACGCTCACACCGACGGGCACGTCACCGGATGTCTCCACCACCTCGGTCGAGGGTGCCGCCGCGCGCGGGTGAACGAGCTGCACATCACCCGACTCGTCACGCAGGATGACGAACTGCACCTTCTTCTGATCCCGCACGGTCTCGACCCATCCGGAAACGGTGACGGGGCCGTCGGGAAGGGCGGCGAGGTTCTTGACGAGGATGCGGGAAGTCACCAGAAGATTCTACGGGCATCCATCGCACCCCCACCCGGAATGGGGAGTCCTCCCCATCCCGCGCCGACGGTCCGAGGCGCTAGATTCGCGATCACGGCGCGGAGCCCAGGGGGGAGGCTCCGCGCGCGTCACATCGTCGGATCCGTGTTCGCAGGGGAGTGGCATCCGCATCCGCCGCAGAGTCGCATCCGCTTACCTGGCAGAGTCGCATCCGCCCACCTGGTGGGGCCACACTCGGTCGTGCCGCAGTCGCTCCGCGCCCCCGCCAGCGCCTTCAGCGAATTCACCGACGTCCGATCCGTAAACTTGGGTTCCGTGGCAGCTTCCCAGGTGCATCTCGTCCGTCACGGCGAGGTGCACAATCCCGATCGCATCCTCTATGGCAGGATGCCGGGCTTCCACCTCTCCGGCCTCGGGCGCAGCATGGCGCAGACCGCAGCCGACGATCTCGTCGCTCGTCGCCGTCCCGTCGCCGCGGTGATCGCCTCCCCGCTGCAGCGCACCCAGGAGTCCGCCGCACCGATCGCGGCGATCTACAGCCGCACCATCGACACGGACGCTCGCCTCATCGAACCGGCGAACCACTTCGAGGGCAAGGTCATGTCCGACGCGCTGCGCAATCCGCTCAACTGGCCGTGGCTGATCAACCCGCTCCGGCCCAGCTGGGGCGAGTCCTACCGGTCCATCGAGGAGCGGATGCTCGCAGCCATCCACGCCGCCTTCGATCGCGTCGAGCGCATCCCGGTCTCGTCCGGAGAGCCCGATGTCGCCACCGATCTCGGTGCCGACGCCGTGCTGGTCAGCCATCAGCTGCCCATCTGGATCACCCACCTGTCCGTCGCGGGCGAGCGCTTCGTGCACGATCCCCGCACCCGCCGCTGCACGCTCTCCAGCATCACCACGTTCGAGCGCCGTCGCGGTGAGCTCGTCGAGGTCGGCTACGCCGATCCTGCGTTCGCCCTTGCGGTGGCGTCGACGGATGTGGGTGCGGTGTGAACGTTCGAACGAACGGTGCTCGAGCACGTCGCATCCTTTCGGTGGCCGCTGCGATGCTCGCCGTTGGTGCGGCACTCGCCGGATGCAGCAACGATGCCCTCGCCAAGCAGTACACGTCGGGCGACGACAAGAACTACATCGCCGGCAGCGGCGTCACCGAGGTGAAGGCGGCGGATCGCGGCGCCCCCGTCGACTTCTCGGGCACGACGGCGAGCGGCGGCACGTTCTCCTCGAAGTCCGAGATGGGCGACGTTCTCGTCGTGAACTTCTGGTGGGCGGCGTGCGCGCCATGCCGCGCCGAGGCATCCGATCTCACGAAGATCTCGGCGGAGTACAAGTCGAAGGGCGTGCAGTTCGTCGGCGTGAACACCCGGGACTCCGCAACGACCGCGCAATCGTTCGACGCGCAGTTCAAGGTGGACTACCCCTCGATCATCGATGCGGACACCGGGGCCGTTCAGCTCGCGTTCAGCGGATCCATGCGTCCGAACGCCACGCCGACGACCTTCGTGATCGATAAGAAGGGTCGCATCGCCGCTCGCATCGACGGCAACATCGACTCGCAACCGTCCACGCTGACGACGTTGATCGACTCCGCGCTGGCCGAAGGCAACTGATGGGCATCGAGAACTTCATCGTGTCTGCACCCCTGCTGCTGACGGTGCCCGTTGCGCTGCTGGCAGGCTTCATCTCGTTCGCATCGCCCTGCATCCTGCCGCTCGTGCCGGGATACCTCGCCTACATCGGCGGTTTCACGGGTGAAACGGCCGCGGCGGCGACGGTCGCCGGTGCCGCGGGCGGCCGAGCCACCGGCACGACGACCAAGACGGCGGTCGACCACACCGGCCGCAACCGGCTCGTGCTCGGCGTGACGCTGTTCGTTCTCGGCTTCGCCGCCGTGTTCGTGCTCACCGGATTCGTGTTCGGCGCGCTCGGCTTCTGGATGATCCCGTTGCGCGATCTCATCACGCGGATCGCCGGTGTCGTGCTGATCTTGCTCGGACTCGTGTTCGTCGGTCAGTTCACGTTCCTGCAGCGTACGTTCAAGCCGCAGTGGCGTCCGATCACGGGCCTCGCAGGCGCGCCGTTGCTCGGCATCATCTTCGCGATCGGCTGGAGCCCGTGCACCGGACCGACGCTGGTTGCCATCACGAGCATGAGCTACTCGAGCGGATCCGCGTGGCAGGGCGCCGTGCTCGCCCTCTTCTACGCGCTCGGCCTCGGCGTGCCCTTCGTGCTCATCGCGCTCGGGCTGGGCTGGGCGTCCGGAGCCGTCGGGTTCCTGCGCCGGCACATCCGGGTCATCAACATCATCGGCGGTGCGCTGCTCATCGCCATCGGCATCCTCATGGTCACCGGGGTCTGGAACCAGTGGATCAGCGCGCTGGGGGCGGTGATCCCGAGCTTTGGAACAGCACTCTGACACCGGAACGCTGCCGGACGCGGAGCGCGACACCGCCGAGGGAGGGACGCGCGGCGGCGCCGAAGCGAAGGGCACGACATCCGCTGATGGCATCAAGAATGCGGCTCGCGCAGAGCGCGCCAAGGACAAGCGCGCACAGGCGCGGCGAGACAGCCGACCATCCGGCCACGTCGACACCCCGGATGCCGACGACCTGACCCAGCCGAAGCTCGGCTTCGTCGGCTGGATGCGCTGGTTCTGGCGGCAGTTGACGAGCATGCGGACCGCGCTGTTCCTGCTGCTCCTGCTGGCCGTCGCGGCCGTGCCCGGATCCCTCGTGCCGCAGCACCTCTCCGACCCGAATGGCGTCGTGGAGTGGCAGCAGAAGCATCCGACGCTGTATCCCATCCTGGACAAGCTCCAGGTCTTCGACACATACACGTCGGTGTGGTTCTCGGCCATCTACCTTCTGCTGTTCGTCTCACTCGTCGGTTGCGTTCTGCCGCGCATCAAGCACCACTTCGAGGCGCTGAAGGCGAAGCCGCCGCGAACTCCCGCGCGTCTGCAGCGCATGGCCGGATACCGGGTGCGCGTGCTGAAGGGCGCAGCGACATCCGACGGAACCCCGGTGGACACGCTGGCTGCGCGGCAGGCGGCGGTGAGCTCGGCGCAGAAGCTGCTCAAGGCATCCGGATACCGCACCGTCGTGCTCGAGACGGGAAAGGACGCATCGGTGTCGGCCGAGCGCGGATACCTGCGCGAGACCGGCAACATCGTGTTCCACGCCGCGCTGGTCGGCATCCTGCTCGCGGTCGGCGTCGGCGGCGGCTTCGGATTCACGGGTCAGCGCATCGTGGTGGACGGCCAGAGCTTCGTGAACTCGCTGGGCACCTACGACTCGTTCAACCCCGGCCGATTCGTGAACACAGACACGCTGGCTCCGTACTCCCTCCGGTTGAACAGTCTCGACGTCACATACGACACGACGAACAAGAACGCCCTCGGATCGCCGCTGGACTACACCGCCCACATGACCGCGACGGAGAACGGCTCGTCCACGTCACGCACCATCAAGGTGAACGATCCGCTCGGCATCGGCGGCACCAATGTCTACCTGCTCGGCAATGGCTACGCGCCCGTCATCACGGTGCGGAATGCCAAGGGCAAGGCCGTCTTCCACGACGCGATCCCCTTCCCGTCTCAGGACGCCAACATGACCTCGCAGGGCGTCATCAAGGTGCCGGACGGGCTGGGGGCGCAGCTGGGCATGATCGGCTTCTTCTATCCGACAGCCACGAAGCTGTCGACGGGTGCATACGCCTCGAGCTTCCCCGACACGAAGAACCCCATGCTCGGCCTCACCGTCTATGAGGGCGACCTCGGGCTCGACAAGGGCCAGCCGGTGTCGGTCTACACGCTCGACATCGACAAGATGAAGGAGCTCGCCGGGCCGGGCGCCAAGACGGCGGCGATAGATCTGAAGCCCGGCGACACCAAGCAGCTGCCGAACGGGCTCGGCACCGTCACGTTCGACGGCGTCAAGCGGTTCGCGAGCCTCGACATCCACCACGATCCGACTCAGCTGTGGGTGCTCCTGTTCGCCGTGCTCGTGCTCGGCGGCCTGCTCACCTCGCTGTTCGTGCCGCGTCGGCGGCTCTGGGTCAAGGTCATCAACCAGCCGGACGGATCGCTGCGGCTGGAGTACGCGGGACTCGCCCGCGGTGAGGATCCACGACTTGACGACGCCGTGGCATCCATCGCGGACAAGCACATCGCGCAGCTGACCGGTAAACCGGCCGGTCAGCGAACGCATCAGACGACGTAGGATTCTTCACATCGTGCTCGACACTCTCTCGCAGATCTTCATCTATGTGGCCATGGGCCTCTACGCCGTGGCGTTCATCTTCTTCGCGCTCGACCTCGCCCGTCGCAGCGCGCGCGCCACGATCCCGGCATCCGTGCCGAGTGCAGTGTCACGTCGTTCCGCCGGGGCCGAAGACGTGGTCTTCGTCGAGGCGGGAAGCGGGGAAGCGGATGCCGCAGTTTCCGCGTCTGCCGCCGTCACGGCGACCGCAGTCCTGAACCCGACCTCGACCACGACAGTCACGACATCGAGGCAGCGGTCGGGCGGATCGAACGGATCCGGCACCCTTGGCGGCGTGACTTCGCGCCTGACAGCGCGGATCGAAGACGACGTGCACGGCGACCGTGTCACCTCCACGAGCCTTCGAGTGGCGATGGTCGTCACCGTCGTGGGCTTCGCGACCCACCTCTTCGCGGATCTCTTCCGCGGCCTTGCGGCCGGTCGTGTGCCGTGGGCCAACATGTGGGAGTTCTCGATGACGGGAACGCTCATCATCGTCGGGATCTTCCTCGTGGCCAACCTGCGGTTCGACGTGCGCTACCTTGGCACGTTCGTTCTCTTCCTCGTCTGCATCCTGCTGATGATCGCGACGACGAAGTACTACGTGCCCGTCGTGCCCCTCCCGCCTGCGCTGCAGTCGTACTGGCTCGTCATCCACATCATGGTGGCGCTGCTGGCGACAGCGTTCTTCGCGCTCGGATTCGCGCTCTCGGCCGCGCAGCTCCTGCAGGTGCGGCGTGAGCACCAGGTCGCCCACGACAAGCCGACGCAGTTCCGCTTCCTGGCAACGCTGCCCAAGTCGGACACGCTGGAGAACCTGGCCTACCGCATCAACATCGTCGGCTTCATCTTCTGGACGTTCACGCTCATCGCCGGCGCCATCTGGGCGGAGAAGGCGTGGGGCCGCTACTGGGGCTGGGACACCAAAGAGGTCTGGACCTTCATCATCTGGGTCATCTACGCCGGCTACATCCACGCCCGTGCCACCCGCGGATGGCGCGGCACGCGGTCGGCGTGGCTGGCGCTCGTCGGCTTCAGCGCCGTGATGTTCAACTTCGGCGTCGTGAACGTCTTCTTCCACGGCCTGCACTCGTACAGCGGCCTCACGTCGTAGCCCGGCAGGCTAACTCGAGGTACTCACTAGTCCTTACGGTTTGTGGATCGTCGTGCTAGTCGACGACCGGGGTGGGAGAAGTCGCGAGGTCCACCTTCGTGGCCGCAGCATCCGACGGCTCGCGCCCTGCTCCGCGCCGACCTGCGACGGCGGCCACCACGATCGTCACGACCGCGAGCACCAGCAGAACCGGCCCCACGATGTCGAGTCCTCGTCGCAGTCCGAGCGCGGTGGCGAGCACGCCGAGCCCGACGGATGTCACCACCTGCCCGACATACGCGAACAGATACGCCATCGATAGCGTTCCCGCCCGATGGTGCGGTGCGGCATTCGCCGCGATCAGTCCGAGACCGCCGAGGAACAGCAGGGCGCTCGCCCCGCCGAACAGCAGTGAGGCCACGATGAAGAGCGGCAGCGAGGATTCGTAGGCACTGGCAACGAGAGCGATCACCGCCAACGCCCCGACGATGCCTCCGATGACCGCCGCAGTGCGTGCCGGTATCCGTCGCAGCGCGATGGAGACGACGCCGCTGACGGCCGAGCCGATGGCGAGCACCGCGCCGGCGACCAGCGCGTTGTCGGTGTGCAGCACGTCCTTGGCGATCTGCGCGCCCAGCGAGATGAACACCGACCCGACGGCGAAGTTCAACGTGATCGCGAACGCCGCGATGGCGAGGATGCCACGGATCGCCTTCGGTACGCGGATGGGACGCGGTCGCCACGGCGCGAGCGACTCGTCGCGCGCGTGCCGGGGCAGGAAGAGCGCCGCAGCCGCGACGAGCACGACGACTCCGAGCAGCACCCAGAAGGTGAGCGCGCGAGGCGCTGGACCGTACTGCACGAGCAGCCCGCCGACGACCGTGGCCAGCGTGAGACCGATCGCGATCGCCACCGTGTTGACGCTGCTCGCACGCTTGCCGGTTCGGTCGAGCTCGACGAGGGCGGCGCCGGCCGGGCTGAGCGAGAGTCCAACGCCCAGGCCCTGGAAGACGCGCCCGACGAACAACCACTCCACGCTCGGTGCGAGGGCGAACACGAGCACACCGATGAAGATGGAGGCGAGTCCGGCGAGGATGGCCGTACGCCGGCCGATGTGATCCGAGAGGTCTCCGAACAGCAGCAAGGCCACGATGAGCACCACCGGATATACCGCGAAGACCGACGTCGTGACAGCGGGGGAGAGCTGCCACACGTGTTCGTACAGTGGATAGACCATGGCCGGCGACCCGCTTGCCCACAGCGCGACGACGATGACGGCGGCGGCAGTCCAGAACGCGAGCGACGTACGGCGGCGGGCGCGTGCATCCTCTGCGGGGATGCCGGTGGTGCGGGGTGTGGCGTCGACTGCGGTCATGCGCTGGTCCCTTCGAAGGCGGGATCTCGTCCCGCCGTGATCGACCGGCGCCGTTGCCGCGTGTGCTGGACAACCTCCCACACACCGCCGACATTCCCTGGAGCGGAAGGTCAGGCCCTGCGGTCGGACGCCGCGTGAGACTCGAGCACGCGATACGTGCGCTCGAGGCGGGCCAGCCACCAGTCCCTGCGGTCGGCCTCCGCTGAGTGCTCGGCGAGGAGCGCTTCGTCGATGTCGACGCGACGCACGGGGATCGCGCCGTCGACCGGCGTGAGCGGCTCTCGCGTGACATCCGCTCCCAGCAACGCGGCGGTGCCGAGTCCGCAGTCGTAGTCGAGCCGCGGAACGGATGCCGCCAGCATGGCTCCCATGGCGAGCCCCACCGAGGTGTCGATCGCGCTCGACACCACGACGGGCAGCCCGGCCAACGCGGTGATCTCGAGCGCAGAACGGATGCCGCCCAGCGGCTGCGCCTTCACGATCAGCACGTCCGCAGCACCGGCCCGCGCAACGGCCAGCGGATCGGACGCCTTGCGCACGCTCTCGTCCGCCGCGATCGGGATGCCCATGTACTTCACGCGGCGGCGCACCTCGGCGAGATCCTCCACGGTCGGGCACGGTTGCTCAACGTATTCGAGATCGTACGGCGCCAGGGCGTGGATGGCGTGCTCGGCCTCGTCCACGTTCCACAGCGTGTTCGCGTCGACCCGGATGCGTCCCTCCGGTCCGAGCACCTCGCGAACGGCCGCGACGCGGTCGACGTCATCCGCGAGCTGCTGCCCGGGTTCTGCGACCTTGACCTTCGCCGTGCGGCAGCCAGGGTAGCGGGCCAGCACGGCCGCGACGTCCGCCGCGGCAACGGACGGGACAGTGGCGTTGACCGGGATGCTGTCACGCAGGACGTGCGGATCGTCGCCCCATCCGAAGTCGAGAGCGGCGGCGAGCCAAGCGGCCGCCTCCTCGTCGTCGTATTCGACGAACGGCGAGAACTCCGTCCATCCGCGTGGTCCGCGGGTCAACAGGGCCTCGCGCACGATGATTCCGCGGAACTTCGTGACCATCGGAAGTGCCACCACCCTCGCCTCCGCGAGAACATCGGCCAGCGGTGGAAGGTCGGCGTCGGGAAGTGCTGAGCGCGCGTGGTGCATGGGTACCAGTGTGCCGGTCCGAGCGTGCCGTGTCAGCGGCGGGTGCCGGCACGGGCGTTGTCAGCGGGCGGGGATGATGTGAGGCCGCGGACCCTCGAGCCGAGCCACGGCGATCTTCACCTCGATGAGTTCCCGCGTCTGGGCTTCGATCTTCGACTCGAGCGCGCGACCCTGCTCCTCGATCTTGGCGTCGAGTCGGGCGGTCTGTTGATCGATCTTGGTGTCCAGTCGAACGCCCTGTGCGTCGATCCTGGCGCCCAGCTCCCGGAACTGCGCGTCCGAGCGACGGATCATCCAACCGAACCCGCCGGCGAGCGCGATCAGCAGCCCGGCGAAGCTGATCACCGTTGTGAGCGTCTCGACGGACACGTACATGTCTCCATTCTCCCCGTAGGGTTGCGGAACTGCCAGTGAGGCTATCCGGACGGAGCCGCGCGGCGGCGTCCGCACCGAGCCTGCGCTGAAAGGACCAGGGAGAGCAGGAATGGGGACGGAGAGACGACGGCCGCAGGGTGTCACGACTTGGTGTTGCACGGCAGACTGAGTGTGGTCGCCGAGACGATGGGCGGTCCACCCCTCTCTACCCGTCGCGGAGGAATGACGATGGCACTCGACCTTGAAGCGATCTACACGGACCTGCACCGGCATCCGGAGCTGTCGTATCAGGAGCATCGCACGGCCTCGATCGTCGCCGATGCGCTCCGCGGGCTCGGTGCAGAGGTGACGGAGGGCATCGGACGCACCGGTGTCGTCGGAGTTCTCGCGAACGGCGACGGTCCGGTGGTGCTGCTGCGTGCCGACATGGACGCGCTGCCCGTTGCCGAGGAGACCGGTCTCGAATACGCGAGCACGGAGCGCGGAACCGATCCGGACGGCCACGAGGTCCCCGTAATGCACGCGTGCGGACACGATGTGCACGTCACCTGCCTGCTCGGTGCCGCGGAGGCGCTCGTCGGCTCGCGGTCCGAGTGGAGTGGCACCGCGGTCTTCCTGTTCCAGCCGGCCGAAGAACTCGGATCCGGTGCACTCGAGATGATCGCGGACGGACTCTACGATCGCGTTCCGAAGCCCGACATCGTTCTCGGCCAGCACGTCGGCCCCGCTCCTGCCGGAATCGTCGGCGTCCACGCCGGTCCCGCGTTTGCGGCCACTGACGACGTGAAGATCACTCTTCACGGGGAGGGCGGACACGGGTCACGTCCGGAGGCGACCGTGGATCCGGTGGTGATGGCGGCAGCGACGGTGATGCGGCTGCAGACCATCGTGTCCCGCGAGGTCGCAGGGGGTGAGACGGCGGTGGTCACGGTCGGAACGATGCATGCCGGCACGAAGGTCAACATCATCCCGCCGGATGCCACGCTCGGCATCAACATCCGCACCTACGACACCGACGTGCGAGACCGCGTCGTGTCCGCGATCACGCGGATCGCGAATGCGGAGGCTGCGGCATCCGGAGCACCGAAGGCGCCGGACGTCGAGACGACCGACTCGTTCCCCGTGCTGTACAACGACGAGGCGGCGACGGAACGCACGCTCGGGGCCTTCCGCACGGCGTTCGGCGCCGAGCGTGTGCTCGACCCTGGTCGGGTCACCGGAAGCGAAGACGTCGGTGCACTCGCCACCGCGGCCGATGCACCCATCGTGTACTGGATCCTCGGCGGGCTTGACCCCTCGCTTTTCACCAAGGGACTGGCGAACGGGACGACGGATGCCGACGTCCCGTCGAACCACTCGCCGCACTTCGCGCCGCTGATCCATCCGACGCTCGAGGTGGGTGTCCAGGCGCTGGTCGTTGCGGCGAGGGAGTGGCTGGGGTAGCGCGCACTCCTAGGCTTGAAGCCATGACCCAGCAGCAGCAGATTTCCGAGCTGTTCGACGCGAACGAGTGGGTGCAGGCACCCGTCGGTGCCGCGTTCACCGACATCACGTACCACCTGTCGAACGACGGACGCATCGCCCGCATCGCATTCAACCGTCCCGAGGTGCGCAACGCGTTCCGTCCGCACACTGTCGACGAGCTGTACACGGCGCTCGACGACGCCCGTCAGAATCCGCGGATCGGCGTCGTGCTGCTCACCGGCAACGGCCCCAGCCCGAAGGACGGCGGCTGGGCCTTCTGCTCCGGTGGCGACCAGCGCATCCGAGGGCGCGACGGCTACAAGTACAGCGACTCGGAGACATCGATCGTGGACGGTGCAGGGGGCACTGCCGACCGGTCGGGATCCCACGCGGCCGTCGGTCGCCTGCACATCCTCGAGGTGCAGCGGCTCATCCGGTTCATGCCCAAGGTCGTCATCGCCGTCGTTCCCGGCTGGGCAGCGGGCGGCGGTCACTCATTGCACGTGGTCTGCGACCTCACCATCGCGAGCGCCGAGCATGGCAAGTTCAAGCAGACGGATGCCGACGTCGGCTCCTTCGACGCCGGTTACGGCAGCGCGTACTTCGCCCGTCAGATCGGCCAGAAGTTCGCTAGGGAAGTGTTCTTCCTGGCTCAGGAGTACTCGGCGCAGCGGGCGTACGAGATGGGTGCGGTCAACGCTGTCGTGCCGCACGCCGAGCTGGAGAAGACGGCACTGACCTGGGCGCGGACCATCCTCGGCAAGTCGCCAACGGCCATCCGCATGCTCAAGTTCGCGTTCAACGCCGTCGATGACGGCATGGTCGGCCAGCAGGTGTTCGCAGGAGAGGCGACCCGGCTGGCATACGGCACGGACGAGGCCGTCGAGGGTCGCGACGCCTTCCTCCAGAAGCGCGATCCGGACTGGGCGCCGTTCCCCTGGCAGTACTGACCGCCGCGTTTCCGCCACGGGTGCGTGGTGAAAACAGCAGGGGGCTCGGACTGTGCTGCAGAGCAGGCGTTCGCGGGCCGGACTAGCGTTGAACCGTGACCCGCGCCCTCTCCGTGATCGATGCCGGCGATCCGCATGCGGTGTATCTGGCCCTGCGTGACGCGCTGACCGGCGACGGTCCGGCGGTGCTCCCCCGTCAGCACACGGTCGCGGCGGGTGCCCCGGGTGGGCGGGCTGCAGAACAGAAGCCGGCGCCCAGGGCGGCGCATGAAATGCCGGAAGCCCGGGTCCCGACATCCGTGCCGCGCAATGTGGCCCTCGTCGTCGAGACGTCCGGCTCCACCGGCGCCCCGAAGCGGGTCGCACTCGGTGCGGATGCGCTGCTCGCCAGCGCCGCGGCATCCGCAGGCGCCATCGGCGGACAGCAGCCGGGTACCGCGCAGTGGCTGCTCGCCCTGCCCGCGCACTACATCGCCGGTGCGAACGTGCTCGTGCGATCCATCACGGCGGGGACCGACCCGATCATTCTGCCGCCCGGCCATTTCGATCCCGCCGCGTTCTGCGTCGCCGCCGACACGCTCGCCGCCGACCAGTGCTTCACGTCGCTCGTGCCCGTGCAGCTCGCACGCCTTCTCGACGCCGCGACGGATGCCGCCTCCCGCGGCGACCACGCCATGCTGACGACCCTGCGGCGCTTCGACGCACTTCTCATCGGCGGGCAGGCGCTTCAGCCGGCGCTCCGCGAACGCGCCCTGGATGCCGGCCTGCGGATAGTGCGCACCTACGGGTCCAGCGAGACAGGCGGCGGATGCGTCTACGACGGAGTCCCGATCGGCACGGTCGTCGCTCGCGAGGTCGACGGTCGCATCGAGCTTGCCGGACCCGTGCTGGCCGAGGGATACCTGGATGCCGACGGCACCCTCGACCGCGACCGCACGGATGCCGCGTTCCACACCGCTGACGGCCTGCGCTGGTACCGCACCGGCGACCTCGGATCGGTGGATGCCGACGGCCGGCTGTCCGTCACAGGTCGTGCCGACAACGTGATCATCTCCGGCGGAGAGAAGGTGTCTCTGGATGCCGTCGAGCGAGCCGTTCGCGCGCATCCGGGATTCGGGGAGGCCGTCGTGGTCGCCGCGCCGAGCGTGGAATGGGGCCAGGTTCCCGTTGTCGTCGTCGCCGGCGAGCCCGCGCTCTCGCTCGCCGAACTCCGATCCGCCGTGCAGGCGGGTCTCGGTCACGCGGCTGCACCGGCACGTGTCATCGCGGTGGAGACTCTGCCGTTGCTGGCATCAGGCAAACCGGACAGAATCACACTCACCGCGCTCGCCGGCGGCTGACCCCATGCCGATTCTGCGTCCGACGACACAGTGCGGTGCACGAGTTGCGGTGCATGGCTGTGACGGGCATAACCACGATCGATATCATTCCGCCTTGTGAGTAGCAGCGCGCGCAATCGACCGAAGCCCAAGTCCAAGCGCAAGGGCGGGCATCCGGCGGGCCGACGTGGGGCCGTCGCACCGGCGACATTCCGTGACTGGGTCGGCGGCGCGCGCCTTCGGACCCTGCCGCTCGCGATCGCACCCGTGCTCGTGGGCACCGGTGCTGCCGTCACGGCGACCAGCCCCGAGGTGTTCCACTGGATCCGCGCGCTGCTCTGTCTCGCCGTCGCCCTGTGCCTGCAGATCGGCGTGAACTACGCGAACGACTACTCCGACGGCATCCGCGGAGCGGATGCCTACCGCGTCGGCCCGAGCCGCCTCACCGGATCCGGCAAGGCCAAGCCGCACCGCGTGCTTGCTGTTGCCCTCGTCTTCTTCGGCCTCGGCGCGATCGCGGGGATCCTGCTCGTCGTCGCCTCGCAGCAATGGTGGCTGCTCATCGTGGGCGCGGTCGCGATCGCTGCAGCGTGGTTCTACACCGGCGGCAAGCATCCGTACGGCTACTACGGCCTCGGCGAGGTGTTCGTCTTCGTCTTCTTCGGCCTCGTCGCCACGGCCGGCACCATGTTCGTGCAGGTCCTCAACGTGTCGCAGGTTGCCTGGCTCGGCGCAGTCGGTGTCGGGCTCTTCGCCTGCGCCGTGCTGATGGTCAACAACATCCGCGACATCGATGCCGACCGCCAGGCGGGCAAGCGCACCCTCGCCGTGCTCGTCGGACGCACCTGGGGACGAGTCCTCTACACGATCTTCGTGGTCGTGCCGTTCCTGATCCTCGCCCTGGTCAGCCTGCTCTACACGCTCGGCTGGCTCGGATTCTTCACGCTCATCGCCGCACTGCCCGCGATCGTCATCACGATCTTCGCGCGCACGCCTCGGGAGCTGATCATCGCGCTGCAGCTCACCTCGATCAGTGCACTTCTCTACGCGGCGTTCTTCGGGATGGCGCTGGCGCTCTCGCCACTGTGATTTTTGCGCGCCGGAGGACCGACGGTCGAGACGACCGTCGGCGCTGGCGTCGCGGCGGAGGCCAGAAATGGCCTCCGCTCTCAGCTCCAGCGCGCCCGCCCGGCGCGCCGCAGTCGGCTTGATGAATGGTTGCGTTTGTCGCGGCGTGCACGCCGCCGCGACGTGGAGCGTGTTGCGTTGGTGAGGGAACGGTAGGCGCGGTATCGCCGTGACTATTTCGGCTTGTCCGCCGCATCGTTCGCGGCGTCGACCGCGGCGTCCTCCACCTCGTCGTCGAGAGTCGGCTTCGCCTCGGTGCGCTCACGCTTGCGTGCGGCAGCCAGCTGCTCGGCGACGCTCTCCCGGGGACCGCGCAGGAACAGGTACGACAGGCAGAATCCGATGACGACGGATGCCACTGCCGAGACGATCCACAAATCCGCCGGCAGCACGAGCAGCAGCACCACCAGCGGAACGGCGATGAAGAGCAGCCGCAACACGGTGTAGGTGAGCCAGGCCGGAATGCGTTTCACCGTTCAAGTGTAGGGACGCGGACGCGGTGAGGGCGCTGTGAAGCGCACGGCGCCCGCCCGGAACGTGCCGGGAGGACCGGGATCGCGCGCGGAGGAATCGCAGGGAAGGAACGGGCCGGCACGACACGGCCGAGTGGATGCCGACGCCCTCGGACCGAGGTCTCGGCGGCACCTCACAGGACCGACCCGGTGCCGCCGGGTTAACATGGCCACATGATTCGCGTGTGGCTCGTCGTCGGAGTCATCGCCGCGCTCTTCTACATCTTCTCGATCGTGGATTGCGCGCTGGCGGAACGCGAACGCGTGCGAGGACTGCCGAAGGCGGCGTGGATCCCGATCGTCATCGTGTTCCCGCTGATCGGCGGAATCCTGTGGTTCCTGATCGGACGGCCTCGCCGCGGAACGGCATCCGGTCGCCGGATCGTCGCCCCTGACGACGATCCCGACTTCCTGCGCAAAGTGGAACGCGACAGGCGCGATCAGGAGCGCATCCGTCGGCTCGAGCAGGAGCTCGCCGACCTCGACGACACGAAGAAGCGCCCAGGCGATTCCGACGGCCGCCGGGATGCCTGAGTCCGCCCAGCGACGCGCGGAACCCATCCCGACCGGCAATCCCGCGACTGACGCCGCCGTCTCCCTGCTCATCCGTCTCGTCGCGGTTGGGCTGCGGCACGTCGTGCTGGCTCCCGGATCCCGATCCCAGGCGCTTGCGCTCGTCGCCGCCGAGCTCGAACGGATCGGCGCGATCGAGCTCCACGTGCGTCTGGATGAGCGCGTCGCCGGTTTCCTCGCGCTCGGGCTGGCGGCGGAATCCGGGCTCCCGGCCGCGATCGTGACGACGAGCGGCACGGCGACGGCGAATCTGCTCCCCGCCGTGCTCGAAGCGCACCACTCCAACCTGCCCATGCTCGTGCTGACGGCGGATCGGCCGAGCGAGCTGCGCGGCATCCGCTCCAACCAGACCACCGTGCAGGCCGGCATGTACGGAGGCGCGGTGCGCAGGGCGCTCGACGTCGATGCACCCACCAGCGCCGAGGGCGAAGCGGATGCCTACGCCGACCTCGCCGCACAGGCGTGGTCCGCTGCGGTCGACGAGTCCGGGCCGGTGCACCTCAACCTCGCCTTCCGCGAACCGCTGTCCGTTGCGGTGCCCGACCTGTCCGCTGCGGTCGCCGTGATGACCGCCGAGCGTGCAGGAACGGAAGCGGCCGGGACTTGCCCGAGCGCGCCGACCGCCGTCTCGTCCGACCGTCAGCACCTCTCGCTGGCACCCGGCGTCCGCACCGTCGTGATCGCGGGCAACGCGGCCGGACCCGAGGCCGAGGAGCTCGCGCGCGATGGCGGCTGGCCGCTGCTAGCCGAGGCGTCGAGCGGCGCGAGGTTCGGTCCGAATCTCGTGGTGCGCTACCGGGACCTGCTGCGTGAAGCGGAGTTCGGTGGTGCCGTCGAACGCGCCGTCGTGTTCGGGCATCCGACGCTCAGTCGCGAGGTGCCAGCACTGCTGAAACGTGGGGATGTCGAGGTCGTCGTCGTCGCGCCGATCGGTGAGGACGTGTACGACCCGGCGCGATCCGCGCGGATCGTCGGATCCGTCGACGCGAGGAACGCGGACCCGCGCGACCGGGACGCCAGAGCGTGGGTCGGACGCTGGGTCTTCGCCAGCAGAGCGCTCCTCGAGGAGGAGGCACAGGCATCCGCGGATCACGTCGCGCCCGACGTCGAGGCCGGACGCTCGCACTCGCCTGAGCAGCGACTCGCGTTCGCGAAGACGGAGTTCGCTGCAGTACGCGCTCCCATCACGCGGCGCATGCTCGCCGAGGCGCTCTGGCGCTTCACGTGGCCGCACGACCGACTCGTGCTGGGGGCGTCGCGGCTGATCCGCGATCTCGATTCCGTCGTGCCTGGCAAGAAGATCCGCGTGCACTCCAACCGCGGGCTCGCGGGCATCGACGGCACGATCGGCACGGCGATCGGCATTGCGCTGGCCGCCCAGCCCGTCGGCTCCGAGGTGCCGGCCGGAACGACGCGCGTGCTGCTCGGCGACCTCGCGCTGCTGCACGACGCGGGGTCGCTCCTGTTCGGCGAGGGTGAGCGGCGCCCCACCGTGCAGGTCGTCGTCGGCAACGACGGCGGCGGAACCATCTTCGACTCGCTCGAGGTGGCGCAGACCGCACCGCCGGCCGCCCTCCGCCGCGTGCTCACGACACCGCAGAACGTCGAGCTCCAGGCTCTCGCCGAGGCCTATGGTTGGAGCTACCGTCGGGCGGGGACCCGCGGCGAACTGGACCAGGCGCTGTCGGCACCGCCGGCCGGAACGAGCATCCTCGAGGTGCCGCTGCCCCGGTGACGCGGATGCGCCACGGCGTCCCGAACGACACGAGGAGCATCGTGGCCCACAACGGCGTGCATCACCGCAACCTGTGGATCGTCGATCCGTCCCTCCGGCTCGCCGCCCGTGACGGCTTCGAGTTGTCGCGGTGGGCGACGGATGCCCGACCCGGCTTCGAGGGATCCCGCAAGTCCGGCAAGCGGGCGCTGCGCGGAGCATCCGCGGAGCTCGCCGAGCTGCAGGAACGGCTGTACGCGTCGGGCGTCGACGGCGGACGCGACGCCGTGCTGCTGGTGCTGCAGGGAATGGACACGGCGGGGAAGGGCGGCATCGTCGGGCACGTCGTCGGCGCGGTGAATCCGCAGGGCGTGCACTACACGGCGTTCAAGAAGCCCACGGACGACGAGCTGGCGCACGACTTCTTGTGGCGCATCCGTCCGCACGTTCCCGGCCCGGGGATCATCGGCGTCTTCGACCGGTCGCACTACGAAGACGTGCTGATCGGACGCGTGCGCGGCCTCGCATCGCCCGAGGAGATCGAGCGCCGCTACGGCGCGATCAACGAGTTCGAACGTGAGCTGGTCGAGGGCGGAACACGCATCGTCAAGGTGATGCTGCACGTCGGATTCGACGAGCAGAAGCGTCGCCTGATGCACCGACTCGACCGGCCCGACAAGTATTGGAAGTTCAACCCGGCAGACGTCGACGAGCGGGCGCTGTGGCCCGAGTACCAGCACGCCTACCAGGCGGCCATCGAGCGCACGTCGACGGATCACGCCCCGTGGTACGTCGTGCCGTCGGACCACAAGTGGTACGCACGCCTCGCCGTGCAGCAGCTGCTCATCGACGCCCTGCACGGGCTGCACCTCGGCTGGCCGCCCGCTCGGTTCGACGTGGATGCGCAGCGCGAGCGCCTGCAGAGCCTGACGGTGCGCTGACCATCGCTACCGCCGGTTCAGCACCGGCCGCTGGTTGAGCTTGTCGAAACCAGCTCGATCTATCCTGACTTCCCCGGAACCTGGCTGTGGTGTCCCCCGCACAGGGTGAAAGTCCCGCTCAGCGCGGTGGATCCTCCTCTCCGGCGTGAGGCTGATGAGACGTTCACGCGTCGTGCCGGCACGTTCGCACGGCTCGATCACGCGATCATCGACGGCGCCACAGGAGGCAGAAACATGCAACAGAACGACGCGACAGAGGCGATCCGCGGGCAGCAGGCATCCTTGCGCGACGTGCTGCCGTTCGACGACACCAAGGACTTCGAAGCTGTGAGCCGCGGCTTCCTCGGCACACTGAGCCCGGCCGTGGTCAAGGACGACGACGGCAAGGTCGTCTGGGATGCCGACAGCTACGACTTCCTGCAGGGTGACGGTCCCGAGACGGTGAACCCGAGCCTGTGGCGACAGTCGTCGCTGGTCGCGAAACACGGTCTGTTCGAGGTCGTCCCCGGCATCTACCAGGTGCGCGGACTGGATCTCTCGAACGTCAGCTTCGTCGAGACGGACAACGGTGTGATCGTCATCGATCCGCTGATCTCGAAGGAGACCGCAGCGGCCGCGCTGGCGCTCTATCGAGAGCACCGCGGAGAGCGCCCCGTGAAGGCAGTCATCTTCACGCACAGCCACATCGACCACTTCGGCGGTGTGCTCGGGATCATCACCAAAGAGGAGCTCGCCTCGGGCGCCGTCCAGGTGATCGCACCAGAGCACACGGTTGCGCAGGCCGTCGCAGAGAACGTGTACGCGGGCACCGCGATGGGGCGTCGCGCGGGCTACATGTACGGCGCAGCGCTGGATCGGGGGCCGAGGGGAGCAGTCGGTGCCGGACTCGGTCAGACGACCTCGACCGGTCACGCCGGCATCGTGCCGCCGACCATCGAGGTCTCGAAGACCGGCGAGAAGCACACCGTCGACGGGCTCGAGATCGAGTTCCAGATGGCGCCGGGCACCGAGGCACCCGCCGAAATGCACTTCCTGTTCCCGAAGTACCGGGCACTGTGCATGGCCGAGAACGCCACGCACACGCTGCACAACCTGCTCACCCTTCGCGGTGCGCTGGTGCGCGACCCGCACGTGTGGTCCAGGTATCTCACGGAAGCCATCGCCCGGTACGGCGACAGCACCGACGTGGTGTTCACGTCGCACCACTGGCCGACGTGGGGCAACGCGGAGATCCGCGAGTTCCTCGGGTTGCAGCGCGATCTCTACGCGTACCTGCACGACCAGACGCTGCGGATGCTCAACCAGGGCATGACCGGCGCCGAGATCGCCGAGGAGATCACGTTGCCGCCCGCGCTCGAGAACGCCTGGCACGCGCGCGGATACTACGGCAGCGTGAGCCACAACGTGAAGGCCATCTACCAGCGGTACATGGGCTGGTTCGACGGCAACCCTGCCCGGCTCTGGCCGCACCCGCCGAAGGCTCTCGCCGAACGGTACGTGGCGGCGATCGGCGGCGTGGATCGCGTCGTGGAGCTCGCGCAGACGGCCTACGACTCAGGCGACTTCCGCTGGGCGGCGACACTGCTCGACCACGCTGTGTTCGCCGACACCGAGAACACGGCGGCGCGGACACTGTACGCGGACACGCTGGAACAGCTCGCCTACGGCGCGGAGAACGGCACGTGGCGCAACTTCTTCCTGTCGGGCGCGACCGAGCTGCGCGAAGGGAACTTCGGCACGCCGACCCAGACGAACGCGCCGGAGATCCTCGCACAGCTCACACCCGAGCAGCTGCTCGACTCGATCGCGATCTCGGTGGACGGCCCGAAGGCGTGGGATCTCGACCTCGTCCTCGACATCACGCTCACGGACGAGTCGCGCAACTTCCGCGTGACACTGCACAACGGTGCGCTCGTGTATCTGGAGACGACGGCGGATCCTTCAACAGCCGGCGTCACGCTCGAGCTGACCAAGCCGCGGCTGCTCGCGCTGGTCGGAGGCGACCAGCAGAGTCCCGGTGTCGCGATCTCGGGCGACTCCGGAGTGCTGACGTCGCTGACGTCGGTGCTCACTCAGGGCGACCCTGCGTTCAACATCGTGATTCCGTAGAAGCGGATGGCCCGTGGCTGAGCGAGAGGCGCCCGTCGCGCAGGCACCCGTGCCGGAGACCGTCGACCGGAGATCCAGGCGGGATCGTGTTCAGGAGATCGTCGCGGTCTTCATGCTGTCGATCATGGCTGTCGCCACGGCGTGGTGTGGATTCGAGTCCTCCAAGTGGAGCGGCGCGATGTCCATATCCTTCAGCCAGGCGTCCAGCGCCAGGGTCAAGTCCTCCGAGTACGCCAGTGAGGCGCGGGATGCCCGGCAGTTCGATCTCTCGGTCTACACCCAGTGGGTGCTGGCGAAGGCGAATGGGGAGACCGCGCTCGCCGAGTACATCCAGGAGCGCTTCTCGACTCAGTTCGCCCTCGCGTTCGACGCCTGGACGAAAGAGGGCATGAAGGAGAACTCACCGCTGACGAACAAGGCCTACATTCCGCCGGGGACGGCACAGGCGGCGCACTGGAGTCGAGTCGCCGACACCAGGTACGACCAGGCGTTGACCGACAACGCCAGGGGTGATCAGTATTCGCTTCTGACCGTGCTCTTCGCGCTCGTGCTCTTCCTCACGGCCATGTCCCAACGCGACATCACCAAGTGGGGGAGCCTGACGCTGCTCGGGCTGGGCGGCATCGCCGCCATCGCCGGAATCGTGCTGATGTTCAGCTACCCGATCCTGGTGTAGGAGGCGGAGTCCGGTCGCGGACGAGCTATCCGAACGCTTCGGTGATCGGCCGGAACTTCATCTTCGTCTCGGCCAGTTCACGCTCGGGGACGGAGTCGCCCATGATGCCGCATCCGGCATACGCGGTGATGTCGCCGGTCGCCTTGACCTGGGCACCGCGCAGTGCGATCGCCCACTCGCCGTCGCCATCCGCTCCGATCCATCCGACGGGACCTGCATAGCGCTCGCGGTCGAAGGGCTCGAGCTCGCGGATGAGCTGCAGCGCGGCATCCGTCGGCGTTCCGGCGACAGCTGCCGTCGGGTGAAGGGCGGCGACGAGGTCGAGGGATCCGGATCCGTCTCCGAGCGTGCCGGACACGTCCGTCGCGAGGTGCCAGAGGTTGGGGAGCTTGAGCGTGAACGGGCTGCGGCTCGACTCGAGCGCCGAGGTGTGCGGCGTCAGCGCCGTGAGCACGCTGCGAACGGCCACCGCATGTTCCTCGAGATCCTTGCGGCTGGCGAGAAGGCCGTCGGCGGACTCACGGTCGGATGCCGCGTCCCGTCCGCGCTCGCCGGTTCCGGCGAGCACGCGTGCATCCAGCGTTCCGTTGTGCACACGCACGAGTGTCTCGGGACTCGATCCGAGCATGCCGTCGACGGCATATGTCCAGCACTCGGGATATCCGAGCGCGAGCTCCACCAGCGCGCGACGCACATCGGATTCGACGGGCAGGTGGGCGCGCAGATCGCGTGCCAGCACGACCTTCTCCAGGTCGCCGCTCTGAATGCGCTGAACGGCCACCGCTACCGCGCGCTTGTACGCCTCGCGGGTCAATGCACCGGGCAGCATCGTGAGGCGGTATTCGGCGCCGAACGGCTGCGGATGCGGCACCCCGGGAAGCGTCTGAGACCCGGAGGGCCGGATGCGCGTGATCCAGGCGCGTCCGCTCCGGCGTCCGATCACGACCTCCGGCACGATCAGAACGCTCGTCGCCGCACTCTCGTCGTCGAACGCGAACGTGCCGAACGCGACGAGGCCTGTGCCCGGCATCCGTACGGAGTCGGCGACGGTGGATGCGGCGGCGAGCTGCTTCCATGCCGCGGATGCCTGGGCGATGCGTCCCGGCCCGTGGAACTGAAGACGCAGGGCCTCCCCGACGCCTGCGATGCCTTCTCCCTTGCGCAGCCACACCAGAGGAGTGTGCGCGTCGGTGAAGGGGAGGATGTGTCGGACGTCGTCGAGTGGGGTGGTCTCGACCGTCAACGCCTGTACTCGGGTCGCGGTTACGGTCACGTCTCAAGCGTACGACCGCGCCCTGGGCACGGCCTTATCGCACACTGGACGTCTGCTCACCACGACGCGAGATCGCCGAGCGGCGGCCGTCGCTCGCGGCGTGCCGGTCATGGGCCGAGCCGCCGGTAGGGTGTGCACGACCCGACCCGACCCGACCCGCGACTCGAAGGAGAGTCCTGTGGCACCCGAATCCGTTCGCTCCAGGCACGTTCCGGAGCGGGAGCTCACGACCGCGACCGACCTCTGTCTTCGCAACGGCCGCCTCAATCCGGATGCCGTCGGCTGGTCCCGCATCCCCCTTCTGAACACGGACGGCATCGGCCGCGGCGGCTACGCCTGGGGTCGCAACAAGCGCTGGGAGTACTGGGGGATCACCACGTCGACGCACCTCGTCGGTCTCACCGTCTCCGCCATCGACTACGCCGGAGTGCACGAGCTGTGGGTCTTCGATCGCACGACGGGGGAGGCGATCCCGACGAACGCGGTCGTGCCGTTCGGGCGAGGCGCCGAGCTTCCCGGAACACTGGGTGCCGGCCCCGCACGCGCCGTTGCGAAGGTGCGCGGCGGCGAGCTGCGGATCGACATCCGCGAGGAGGAGAGCGGAACGCGACTGACGGCATCCGCTCCTCGGGTGTCGATCGACGTCGTTGCGACCAGGCCCGACGGGCGCACGCTGGCCGATCACGAGGCGATGGGCGTCGTCGTGCCGTGGAGCAAGCGACTGTTCCAATACACGGTGAAGGATGTCGACCGTCCGGCGATCGGCACGATCACGGTCGACGACGTTGAGCATCCGGTGCCGCCAGGCGAGTCATGGGCCGTGCTGGATCACGGTCGCGGACGCTGGCCGTACAGCGTCGCGTGGAACTGGGGCGCGGCATCCGGGTACGTGGGCGAGGGATCCGAGCGCCGACGTGTCGGAGTGCAGCTCGGCGCGAAATGGACCGACGGCACGGGGTCGACGGAGAACGCGCTGACCGTCGACGGGCGCGTGCACAAGCTCAGCGAGGAACTGGTCTGGGAGTACTCGACGGATGACTGGATGCGGCAGTGGCGCATCCACGGAGAACGGGTGGATGCCACCTTCACCCCGTTCCACCTGAAGCAGTCGGCGACGCAGCTCGGGATCATCGCCTCGAACACCCACCAGTGCTTCGGTCACTACTCGGGCTGGATCGCCACCGACGACGGACGCCGCCAGTCCATCGACGGCCTCCTCGGCTGGGCGGAGGACGTGCACAACCGCTGGTAGGAGTCCGTAAGCTTGACCGGGTGAGAAGGGCCGACCTGAGCAAGCAGCCGTCGGACGTCGCCGCGATGTTCGACGAGGTCTCCGTCGCCTACGACCGTACGAACACGGTGCTCTCCGTCGGCAACGCGACTCTGTGGCGCATCGCCACCACGCGTGCCGTCGACCCGAGGCCCGGCCAGCTCATCCTCGACGTCGCAGCGGGAACCGGAACATCCAGCGCTTCCCTCGCCCGTTCGGGGGCTCGCGTTGTCGCCGCAGACTTCTCGCCTGGCATGATCGCCGTCGGCAAGCATCGTCAGGCCGGCAATCCGAACATCGAGTTCGTGCAGGCCGACGCCATACAGCTCCCGTTCGACGACGACAGCTTCGACGCCGTCACCATCTCGTTCGGGCTGCGCAACATCGTCGATCCGGATGCAGCGCTCGCCGAATTCTTCCGCGTGACGAAGCCGGGGGGCAGGGTCGTGGTCTGCGAGTTCTCGCGGCCGCCGGCATCCGTCATCCGCTCCGCCTACTACTCCTACCTGCGCTACGGCATGCCGGTGTTCGCCCGGCTCGCTTCGTCGAACCCGGTCGCGTACGCGTACCTCATGGAGTCGATCCGCGACTGGCCGGACCAGCAGACGTTGGCGCACATGATCAGCAGCGCGGGGTTCGAGCGCGTCGCGTACCGCAACCTCACGGCAGGGATCGTCGCGCTGCACCGCGGCTTCGTGCCGGAGCCGACCCGCGTCCCAACGGGCGCAGAGCCGGCGAGCGTCCGCACGTCGGACTCCGAACCGAAGGGTGACCAGTAGTGCCTTCGCTGCCTCTCGTGCGACGCGGTACCACGCTGTCGAGCCAGATCGGCTTCACCGAACGACTCTTCGCCTCCGGCAAGGACAAGCGGATGGCCGCGCGCATCGACGCCGGCCTGGACCTCGTCGAAGACGGCCTGCGCGAGCAGGTGAAGTACGCCGATGAGCTCGCGGATGTCACGGCCCGCTACCTCCTGAACGCCGGCGGCAAGCGCGTGCGCCCCATGCTCACGCTGCTCACCGCGCAGCTCGGTGATGGCGCGACGCCGGAGGTGATCACGGCTGCGCAGGCAGTGGAGATCACGCACCTTGCATCGCTCTATCACGACGACGTGATGGACGACGCGCAGACCAGGCGCGGGGTGCCGAGCGCTCAGCACGTGTGGGGCAACTCCGTCGCCGTGCTCACGGGTGATCTGCTGTTCGCGCGCGCCAGCCAGCTCGTCGCGAGCCTCGGCGAGGGCGCCATCCGCATCCAGGCAGACACGTTCGAACGCCTCTGCCTGGGCCAGCTGCACGAGACGGTCGGCCCGAACGAGACCGATGATCCGATCGAGCACTACATCGGCGTGCTCGCCGACAAGACAGGGTCGCTCATCGCGGCCGCAGCCCAGATGGGCGTGATGTTCTCGGGGGCTCCCGCCGAGTACATCGCCCCCGTGATGGAGTTCGGCGAGAAGGTGGGCGTCGGATTCCAGCTCGTCGACGACGTGATCGACCTTTCCGGCACGGATGCCGAGACGGGCAAGACGCCGGGAACGGACCTGCGCGCCGGCGTGGCGACCCTCCCTCTGCTCAAGCTGCGGAAGCGGGCATCCGAGGGTGACGCCGACGCGACGGCCCTGCTCGAACGGCTCGAGACCGAGGTGCTCGGAGCACCGGACGACAAGGATGTGAGTGGCGCGGTCGCCGCGCTGCGGGAGCATCCTGTCACCCAGGAGACCCTCGACGAGGCGCACCGCTGGGCCCGCGAGGCGGTCGAGGCGATCGCTCCGTTACCTCAAGGGTCGGTCAAGAATGCTCTGACCAGATTCGCGGATACCATCGTGGAGCGATCCAGCTGACCCGCGCCCCGAACTGAACGGATGCCGGCATGCACTACAGCAGCGCACTGCACGGGCGCTCGGCGCGCCGGGACGACGCATCGGATCAGCACAGCGACCACGAGTACGACGAAGGGGATACCGTCATGACCAAACTCCGCCTGGCCATCGTGGGAGCCGGTCCTGCCGGCATCTACGCGGCAGACATCCTGCTCAAGGCGGAGCGCGAGTTCGACGTGTCGATCGACCTGTTCGACCAGTTGCCCGCGCCCTACGGCCTCGTGCGTTACGGCGTCGCGCCCGACCACCCGCGCATCAAGGGCATCATCACCGCGCTGCGCGAGGTGCTCGACCGTGGCGACATCCGCATCTTCGGCAACGTGCGTTTCGGCACCGACATCACGCTCGACGACCTCAAGCACCACTACAACGCGGTCATCTTCGCGACGGGTGCCATCCGCGATGCCGGCCTCGATCTCCCGGGTATCGGCCTCGAGGCGTCGTACGGCGCGGCCGACTTCGTCAGCTGGTACGACGGCCACCCCGACTTTCCGCGCACCTGGCCGCTCGACGCCGAATCCGTCGCGGTCATCGGCAACGGCAATGTGGCGCTGGATGTCGCGCGCATCCTCGCGAAGCACGCCGACGACCTGCTCCCCACCGAGATCCCCGCCAACGTCTACGAGGGCCTGAAGGAGTCCCCGGTCACGGATGTACACGTCTTCGGCCGTCGCGGACCGACCTCGGTCAAGTTCACACCGCTGGAGTTGCGCGAGCTGGGTGAGCTGCGCGACGTGGACATGATCCTCTACGAGGAGGACTTCGACTACGACGACCATGCACGCGAAGTGATCGCCGGCAACAAGCAGGTGCTGGTCATCGACCGTGTGCTGCAGCAGTGGCGGCAGCGGGAGGTGGGGCAGGCATCCCGTCGCCTCCATCTGCACTTCTATGCTCGTCCGGTCGAGTTCGTCGACGACGGCAATGGCCGGGTGGCAGCCATCCGCTACGAGCGCACGGCTCCCGACGGGCAGGGCGGCGTCGTCGGCACGGGCGAGATCCGCGAGATCCCGGTGCAGGCCGCGTACCGCGCCGTCGGATACTTCGGGTCGCCGCTGGACGGCGTCCCGTTCGACGAGCACCACGGAGTGATTCCGAACCACGAGGGCCAGGTGCTGCACACCGAGGACAACACGCAGTTCTACGGCGTGTACGCCACCGGATGGATCAAGCGCGGTCCCGTCGGCCTCATCGGCCACACCAAGTCGGACGCCATGGAGACGGTCTCGCACCTCATCAACGATCTCGGCAACTGGTGGACGCCGGCGGATCCGTCCGAGCAATCGGTCGTCGAGCTGCTGAAGTCGCGCGGCGTCGAGTACACGAACCTCGACGGATGGCACAACCTCGACGCGTTCGAGCAGGCGCTCGGAGCGGAGCAGGGCCGCGCTCGCATCAAGGTGGTGCCGCGCGACGAAATGGTCCGCGCCTCCAACCACCCAGAGGTGTCGGTCGCGAACTGACCGCGCCGGACGCTCGGCGCTCCCGCTTCATCCGCGATCGACAAGCGCCAGAGTTCGGCACTCCCGCTTCGCCCGCGATCGATAACTGCGCGGAGTTTCGGCTTGTGCGCCACCTTTCCCGGCGCAGAAGCCGAAGGGTGGCGCAATCGCTGGGTACCCGGTCGCGCCTAGGCTTTCCGCATGGGGGAGTGGGTGCCGGACGTCCTCGGCCGCCCGTTCGAGCAGCGAACACTGCCGCTCGGAGCGGAGGCCGGCGGCGTGGGTCGTCGTGAGCTCGTCGCCACGATCGTGCGATACCGCAGACCGCCACGGATCGTGCCGTTTGCACCCGCGCGCGGTGTCGACGTGCTCTACGTGCACGGATGGTCGGACTACTTCTTCCAGACGGAGCTCGCCGAGTTCTGGTGGCGGCAGGGCGCCCGGTTCTTCGCGCTCGACCTGCGAAGGTACGGCCGCAGCCTGCGCGAGGGTCAGACCCCCGGATACGTCACCGACCTCGAGACCTACGATCAGGACATCGCGGCCGCACTCGCGGCGATGGGCCACACGCTGGATCCGTCCGACCGCTCCCGCCGGCGCCTCCTGCTCATGGGGCACTCAACGGGCGGACTCACGCTCAGCCTGTGGGCGGCGCGGCACCGAGGCGCGGCATCCGCTCTCGTGCTCAACAGCCCGTGGCTCGAGTTCCAGACCGGGGCCTTGGGGCGTGACATGATCCAGCCGCTGATCGAACTGCACGCCAAAGTCTCGCCCCGTGGACGCATGCCCGTTGTCGACCTCGGCTTCTACACGCGTTCGGTCTCGGCGACCGAGCAGGGCGAGTGGACGTACAACCTCGACTGGCGCCCCGAACGAGGCTTCGCGCTGCATCCCGCCTGGCTGCGCGCGGTGCTCGCCGGTCACGGACGCGTCGCCAACGGTCTGCAGCTCGAGATCCCCGTGTTCACGATGCTGTCCGCGCGCTCGGCCATCTCACCGACGTGGAGTGAGGCGATGCTGCACAGCGACGTCGTGCTCGACGTCAACGAGATCGCCGAGCGGGCGACGAGACTCGGGTCGGCGGTCACCGTGCGTCGCTTCGATGGCGCACTGCACGACATCCTGCTGTCGCAGAAATCGATCCGGCAGGATGCCTACACCGCGCTCGAGCACTGGCTCGGCTACGCGCTGCGCTGACGTGCGATGCGCGACCCGAACGCGATACGGGACATTCGGAACGCCGAGCGGATGTCCGCCGCCAATGGCACCCTGTCCTGATTCGTGACGCGCGCTTCGTCAGACCGGCGCGGCGGCGCAGCGCATCGTGAGCATCAGGGTTCCTGCATCGTCGCCGAGCTCGAACTGGACCGAGACGGATCCGAGCTCACCCAGCCGCGAGACGTGCGTTCCGCCGCAGGCGATGCGAGCGGATGCCTCCGGCAGCTCGCACACCCAGTACCTCGGGTCCCCGAGACCGTCGCCGTCCCGCTCGATGTGCACCGCGGCATCCGTCGCCACCCACTGGGCGAGCGCGGCGGCCGTGATCTCCGTGAGTGCGGTCAGCGACTCTGCAAGGCCATCCGTGGCGAATCCCTTGCGCCGCAGCGACTTGTTGAGACGGAACACGTCAACGGATCCGTTCGGCACGATCGTCGACGACTGGATGGCCTCGTGGTCGAAGTCCGGCCGGCCGAGGGCATCCTCGCGGGCCGGTTTGCTCCACCGATCGGCCAGCGCGGCGTTCAGCGCGAGCGACGCCAGGTGGCAGAGGGTGTGTCCGACGGACAGCGCACGACGGTGGCGTTCGTCGACGGCGACCACCGCCTCGTCGCCGACGGCGATGCGGCTGGGTGTCTCGAGAACATGCGCGACCACGAACGCCCAACCCTCCGTGCCGCGGCGCACGGGGATCTCGTCCCCGATGAACAGGCCCGTTCCGTCCGTCGCTGCCACGACGACGTCGAGCAGGGGCAGCTCCCGCTCGTCGACGAGGATCGTGCCGCGATCCGGCCCCTGATCGGGCCATGCACGATCGATGGGATGCGCCGGCGTGCGATCCAGAAGGACCACCTCATGCCCGTCGCCGTACGGCTGAACGTGCAGCACGACGGCGCCGGCGCGCAACGACTCCGCGTTTGCTGTGGGATACAGGACGACCGTGTCGGTCGAAGGCAGCGGCATCCGATCAGCGGAAGTTCACGAACTGCAGGTCGACGTCGACGTCGGCCTTCTTCAGCAGCGCGATCGTGGACTGGAGGTCGTCGCGGCTCTTCGAGGAGACGCGCACCTCGTCGCCCTGGATCTGGCTCTTCACCGACTTGGGTGCCTCATCGCGGATCAGCTTGTTGATCTTCTTGCCCGCCTCCTGGTCGATGCCCTGCTTGAGGGCGATCTCCAGGCGGAACTCCTTGCCGCTGGCATACGGATCGCCGGCATCCAGGCTCTTCAGCGAGATGCCGCGCTTGATGAACTTCGACTCAAGAACGTCGAGGATCGCCTTCACCCGTTCCTCGCTGTTCGCCTTCAGCAGGATCTTCTCGCCGCTCCACTCCACGGACGCCCCGACGTTCTTGAAGTCGTAACGCTGGTCGACCTCTTTGCGCGCCTGGTTGACCGCGTTGTCGGCCTCCATCTTGTCGACCTTGCTGACGACGTCGAACGACGAATCTGCCATGACCTGCGCTCCCTCGAGTGGTGGGTTTGTCTGCAAGCGAGTTTAAGACGTCGGCTCTTCGCGGTCGAAGCCTCACGGACGGGGCGCCACGCGCCGGTGACACCCCGCGCCCCCTATGCTGGCCGCGTGACCCACGACTTCGGCGTCCTCGCCGCGACCGGATCCGACGTGACCCCCTGGCTCATCGTCGCCGGCATCATCGTGTTGCTCGGCGTGATCGCGCTCGTCGTGGCGGGCATCATTCGCTCACGCCGCGCCGAGCGCCAGGTCGAGAACGCCGCCGAAGCGGTGGCCGACGCGGGCGGCACGCTGCCCGAGCCGGACCCCAATGCGCCGGCATCCGACGAGACGATCCTCGACGAGGCTGCAGACCTGAACGGAGCGGATGCCGCTCCCGCCGACACCGCACCGCCGGCGGCAGCACCACCGGCCGCGGAGCCGTCGTCTGAACCGCCGGCCCCGGAGCCCCCGTCGTCTGAACCACCGACCGACGGAGAACCGCCCCGGATCTGACGCCGTTCCGCCGTGTCATCAACGTCGCCGGCACGGCGTGGATGCTTGACGGATGCCTCGATTTCACCGGATGCCGGTGCGTAGGTATTCTTAGTGAGCGCCTTCGGTCAGGTGATCACATGTGGTCGGGAGCGCCAAGGCAGGTTACCCAAGCGGCCAAAGGGATCTGACTGTAAATCAGCCGGCTTAGCCTTCGGGGGTTCGAATCCCTCACCTGCCACCGCATCCAACACCCCGAGAACCCAGTACACACATGGGAACTCGGGGTGTTGTCGTCTCTGCGGCGGGTGTGTTTGCGGCTTATCGGCCAAAAAGAGTGGATGGGTTCGGGCGTGTTCGTTTAGTGGACGTGTCCTGATCGGGTCCAGAGGCCTTCTTCTGCGGTGGGGCTTGTGTCGTAGACGATGTGGCTGAGTTGGT